>CAZQZO010000001.1:0-1862 GCA_964597855.1 uncultured Halobacteriales archaeon
TGGGGAAGAAGATCATGAGGAGCATGGGGAAGAAGATCATGAGGAGCATGGGGAAATGGCAGCAATGATACCTACGTTTGAGATATTATCAGAACATCCAAGAAAATGTATGAATGATAATGAGGTTGTAACTAAATTTGTAGACGTATTTGGAGTCTATGTGATTGCCCCAGAAGATGCAACAGATGAATATGTCCTGCATACTGCAAATGTGTTGGCACAATACATAGACAATGACGAAGATGGGGTTCCGGATGATCCAAAGGTGTTGGATATACTTGTTGAGGGGGGTTTTGTTGCCCCAGTGTGGAAGAGCGATGACAGGGATAAATTTTGGGAAGCAAATAGAGGGACGCCTTGCGAGGATGGTATAAGAACTGCTGCAGGCGTGTATTATGGTTCAGATAGTGGAGATAACTGGGCAATTGGTGGGATTGAAAAGTCCTATGAAGAAAAAGGAGTTCCAGGTCCGTGGGATACCAATATAGAAGAAATATGGCATATTGTTTCATCGGGATGGTACGAAGCATATCCAGAATATTTTGGAGATAGAGAGGACAGATCCTCTAAACTCACTGTTGCGATGGACACGGCTCGTGGTGGTTACTTCAGAGATACACCTAAGCAGTACCCAGACGGTGCTTGGTATATCTACGATTGTGGGGAGGGTGGATATGGGTGTCAGGTCCACGAATATTTTTATTGGATAGTGGCGACAAACATTGGTGCATTGGATCCTGCGCTCACAGGTAAATGTGTGTACACTGATCCAGAGGGAAATGGCTACCCCAATCCTGAATGGGGAATTTGTACACGCGAAGAGTTAGAGCAAAAAGACGTCTTAGCATTTGAACTGCTCAATGATTATGGGTTTAATCTTCCGACAGTGATACCGGATGGAAGTTACAAGAGTGAACCATAATAGGTAAGGGTCAAGTTTAATACAACTGGTCGAGAGGATAAATTAAGTATGCATTCATGGGAAGTTACATGTGTTGAATTGGGAGAAGAAAGTAAGCATGATGATTGCAGGGCTATTGAAAAAATTGGATTTAAAGTTGCAAGTCAGATACGAAAAAGAAATGTGGATCAGGCATGCAGCATGATAGAATCAGATCTAACAAGATATCACGTAGTAGTAAATGGTGAAGAAATAGCACTAGTATCTGCAGTTTCAGGTGAGAAAAGATATGTTCGTACAGGAGGATCTGACACGTCAGAGGATCCGCTCATGAAGCTTGGAAACTGTGAATAGAAGTAAGTGACAATCTCTTAGTTTAAAGGAATTTTTTGACGTGATCGGTTACTTCGGATGGGGTTTGTCCAACAGAAACTCCTGCATCCTCAAGAGCTTTAATTTTTGATTGGGCAGTTCCGGTTCCGGTCCCAGAAACGATAGCACCCGCATGACCCATACGTTTTCCAGGTGGTGCCGTTCTTCCTGCGATAAATCCAACAACGGGAGTGGTCATATTCTCTTTTATAAAATCAGCAGCTTGTTCTTCGTCTTCACCGCCGATTTCTCCACACATGACGACTACTTTGGTATCTGGATCAGCTTCAAATAGTTCGAGGCAGTCGATGAAATTTGTTCCAATTATAGGATCTCCACCAATACCAATTACAGTGGTTTGTCCGAGATTGGAATTGGTTAAGTTTGAAGCAACTTGGTAAGTAAGGGTTCCGGACCGTGAAACGAGACCGACTGGACCAGGGGTAAAAATATCACCTGGTAAAATTCCTAGTTTGGTCTCCCCGGGAGTGAGGATTCCGGGGCAATTTGGACCCAGTAGTCGGGCGTGGGGAGGGATGGAAAAATTAACTTTCATCATATCGTGAGAGGGAATGCCTTCAGTAATGGC
>CAZQZO010000001.1:1962-188851 GCA_964597855.1 uncultured Halobacteriales archaeon
ATGTTGAAAAGTATTGAATCAACATTTTCATCTTCAAATAAAATCTCAAGTGCATTTTCGACTCTAACTGAGTTTGCCCCACCACCGATATCGAGGAAGTTGGCGGGTTTCCCGCCGTAATGGTCAACCAGATCTAGTGTAGTCATAACCAGTCCGGCTCCGTTTCCAATAATTCCAATATTACCGTCTAAACGGACATAATTAAATCCGTATAGATCTGCTTTTGATTCCAATTTATTGTTGTTTCTTGTATCCCGGAGATCGGCTAATTTTTTCTGTCGGAAAAGTGCATCGTCTTCTATGTTCAAGACTGCATCTGTTGCGATCACATCTCCGTCCTTGGACACCATTAGAGGATTAATTTCGGTTTCGGTCGCATCGGAAGTTTCCCAAATGTTGTAAAGAGACAGAAGTATGTTGGCGACTTTATCAGTTAGTGTTGAAGAGATTCCAGCATCCATTACTGCAGTTTTGGCTTGAGAATCAGAGAGGCCAAGTAAAGGATTTACATAAGTTTTAGATATGGCATCGGGAGTAGAGGATGCTACTTGTTCGATGTCGATGCCACCTTCAGAAGACACCATGACTACGGGCATTCCAGAACTTCGATCAAGAGTGACTCCAAGGTAGATTTCATCTACGAAATCAATGGCCTGTTCTACTAAAACTTCATATACCAGATAGCCTTTCAGATCCATTCCTAATATTTTATTTGCAGCTATTTCGGATTCATTATCATTTTGTACCAGAGCGATTCCTCCCGCTTTGCCTCGACCGCCAACATGGACTTGTGCTTTGATGACTGCGGGATAGCCTATTCGATTGGTTTCCTCTAATACTGTTTCAACAGAATTGGCCAGTCCAGACGGGGGGATTGGAATTCCCCCGTCTGAGAAAATAGATTTTGCTTGATATTCATGCAAACGCATTGATGTAAAGTGAAACCCTGTGGATGTTAAATCTCATGATTTGATAAAAAGTCTATTTTGAATAGAATATGATGATTTATCCGCATGGGAATGATATAGGAATCATGCGAAAGGTGTGCTTCCATGAGTATGGAGGAGTGGAGGTTTTACAATTAGAAGAAATAAAATCTCGAAAACTAGAGGGGGGAGAAATTAGAATCAAAACTAAGGCGATTGGGGTAAATCCCGTTGATACTTATTTTCGAGGAGGTGCATACAAAGTACCTCGACTTCCATGGACACCAGGATCGGATTTTGCAGGAGTAGTGGAAGAAATAGGATCTAAAAAAAGCGATTTAAAAGTGGGAGATCGAGTGTACGGTACAGGGCTAGGTCGAGACATAGATGGGACATATTCAGAATCCATCATAGCTCCACAAAATAATCTGGCCGTGCTCCCTGATCAGATTGAGTTTGAAGAAGGTGCTGCGATTGCACTAGTAGGAGTTACGGCTTGGCGTGCCCTTGTAGATCATGCGAATCTAATATCTGGTGACAAATGCCTAATACATGGAGGAAGTGGGGGGGTGGGGCACGTTGCTATTCAAATAGCGGAGGGGATTGGAGCAGAAGTAACTACCACTGCTAGATCAGAATACCATGAAAAATTAAAGCAATTGGGAGCAAAACACGTTTTTGACTACAATGAAGATAATCTTACAGAATTGATTGGGAATGAGGGGAAGATGGATGTAATTCTCGATCATCGGTGTGATGAGTATATGGAATTGGATATCCAAGTTGCTGGTAAAAATGCAAGGATAGTGGGTATTGGGCAAGAAGGTACTCAAGTAGTAATTCCAAACTTTGCAATTGCTCGGTCGAAAGAACTAGAGCTGTACATGATGAGTATGTTCAATACTCCAAAAATTAGTACTATTTTGGATCAGATTTCTAAAATGATGGTAGAAGGGTTACTAGAAGTTTCCTTGGCAAAAAAATATCCACTAGAAGCGGCGGGAGAGGCCCAGGAGAGGATATATAGTCAGAGTAATATGGGAAAAATTGTGATCATTCCATAGGGAAAATCCAATAGAATGCAAAGAAATTATTAAAATTGTAAGTTATATTTATTAAAAGCAATATATCGTATGCCATATTTGGTCAGGTTTTTAAAGGGGAGATTGATAGAAGAAGTAGAAAGTCAACTTCGCTGGGAGATGCGGGTTGTTTGGTGGTTATAAATGGTATCTGGTGAACAAATTAACAAAAGTAAAAGCATACAGCAGCAAACGGGGAAAACGTTCTATTTTGCTACTTTGCTACTACCTAGAAGGGTTAGATATGCAACTCATATTTTATACGCATTTTTTAGAATTGCAGATGAAGTTGTAGATACATCCGAGAACAAAAATTCTCAGACTAAAATTAAACAGCTCGATGAGATACAAGAAGCAGTTCTAGGTAAATCTTTAACAGAAGATCCGTCCCTAAAAGCATTTGAGGAATTGAGAAGGAGGTACGACATTCCAACTGCAGAAATAATATCATTTTTAGAGGCCATGCGGATGGACATTTCTAAAAACAGGTATACAACTTTCGAAGAAGTAGAAGAGTATATGAGGGGCTCTGCAGTTACTGTTGCAAATATGATGGTGTCGATCATGAAAGTGGAAGAGACTGAAGAGATTACTAGCTCTGCTGCAGCGTTAGGAAAGGCATTTCAATTGACCAATTTTCTCAGGGATGTAAGAGAAGATATTATAGAGTATGATCGGTCATACATGCCAAAAGAAACGCTCGAAAAGTATGGAGTGGAATACAAAAATATAGAAGATCTAGAATTTTCAGAATCGTTTGCAGAAGTGATGCGGGAAGAAATTACCAGGGCTGAGGAGTTTTATAGAGAGGGGATCGAGGGAATCAAATATTTACCGAAAGATTGTCAATTTGCGGTGTTATTGGCATCCATATTATATGCAGATCACCATCGTTTGATTGTAAATCAGGAGTATGATGTTTTGACCCGAAGGTCTACATTGAGCATGCCTGACAAAGTTGCATGTTTAATCAAAGGTTGGTGGCATTTGAGAGTGACAAAAGATCCCACAACCACATTTTATTTATCCACCAGAATGTCAAACGGTGTGAGAGAAGAAAATCAACATGACGAGAAAGTTTTACGTCGTGTTTTTAATGTGAAGGGGTTGTTGGTTAACTTTCAAAAATGAGGAGATCAAAGTGTCCGATAAATCTGCCATTGTAATTGGGGCTGGCGTAGGAGGATTATCATGTGCATGTTACTTGGCGCAAGAGGGTATGCAAGTGACAGTAGTAGAAAAAAATGAGCAAATAGGAGGAAGGGCTTCTGTCTTAGAAAAAGAGGGATTTAAGTTCGATATGGGTCCATCGTGGTATCTTATGCCAGATGTATTCGAGAGATTTTTTGAATTTTTTGATCGGAAACCAGAAGACTACTATGAAATAATTCGGCTAGATCCACATTACAGGATATTTTTCAAGGATCGGGAGACGGTGGATATAGTTGCGGATGTTGAACAAAACAAGCTTGTGTTTGAAGAAATAGAAAAAGGTGCCGGTGAAGCTCTTGGGAGATACCTAGATAACTCCAAAAGAACTTACGAATTGGGTATGCAAAACTTTGTGTATAAAGATAGGCCACGTTTGAGAGACTACCTAAGTTTGGATGTATTACTAAATGCAAATAAAATAAGCTTATTTGGTTCTATGCAGAATCATGTTAATAAGTATTTTTTAGATTCAAAGTTGCAACAAATTGTGCAATACACGTTGGTATTTTTGGGAGGTTCTCCGAAGAATACTCCAGCTTTGTACAACTTAATGAGTCATGTTGATTTTAATTTAGGAGTATACTACCCAGAAGGAGGAATTGGGAATGTCATATCTTCTATTTCAGAATTGGGAAAAGAATTAGGAGTCACGTATGAACTAGGTTTCGAGGTAGATTCGATTGAGAATGAAAATGGTTTATTTTCTGTAAAAAGCAAAACGGGGGAAGAAATCAAATCGGATGTGGTGATTAGCAATGCAGATTATAATCATACAGAACAAGTTTTAATTCCAGCAGAAAAAAGGCAATTTGATGAGAAATATTGGGAATCTCGAACTTATGCTCCATCTGCGTTTTTGATATATCTAGGTGTGAAAGGGGATATCGATCCATTAATTCACCACAATCTAGTCCTTCCTACAGATTGGGATAGTCATTTTGAAGAAATATTTACTAAACCTGCATGGCCAACTGATCCTGCATATTATATATGCGCACCCTCAGATACGGATGATTCGGTTGCTCCGGAAGGATGTAGTAATCTATTCATACTAGTCCCCATCGCAGTGGGAATTGAAGATGGGAAAGAGACGAGGGAAGAATACAGAGACAAAATATTAGCAGATGTTGCAGAAAATGTGGGTGTAGATATAAGAAATAGGATAATACTAGAAGAGCATTTTTCCATATCAGATTTTTCTAAGAGGTACAATAGTGCAAAGGGATCGGCTTTGGGGTTGGCGCATACATTAATTCAAACGGGTCCAATTAGACCAGATAATCGTTCGAAAAAAATGAAAGGTATGTATTTTACAGGTGGGTATACTAGGCCGGGTATTGGAGTTCCTATGTGCCTAATAAGTGGAGAACATACAGCAAAGGCCGTTATTGAAGATTTAGAGGGATGAGTATGAATGTAAAAAAGTATATGGAGTTAATTGCGACTTCACGGCCTAGATTCTGGTTGTATTTAGCAGGTCCGGCACTAGTTGGTGCGGCATATGGGATAGATACGATTGCAGGGCTGATGAGAATAGAAGTTGTTCTGATTATATTGTATTTTTTGGTTCCAGCTAACTTCTTAGTCTACGGAATTAATGATATATTCGACTCTAAGATTGATCAAAAAAATCCAAAAAAGAAATCTAAAGAGACTCAATACAGAGGAGGAATTGGGTTGCCTATTTTGGTTATATCGAGTGTAATTTTAGGAGTGATATTAATGAGTATGCTTACTATGAATTCCATTCCATGGATGATTGGTTTTTTATTCCTAAGCTGGGCATATAGTGCACCTCCATTTAGATTCAAAACGAAGCCGATCTTAGATTCTTGCTCAAATATTTTGTATATATTTCCAGGAGTTATTACATACATAGTAGTTTCAGGATCCAATCCGCCATGGCTTGCAATAATAGGAGGATGTTTTTGGGCGATGGCGATGCATACTTTCTCGGCCATTCCCGATATTGTACCAGACAGGGAATCAAAAATTGAAACACTGGCCACATCTCTGGGTCAAATGGGATCCATAGTCTACTGTGGAAGTTGCTGGTTGATTGCTTCAGTATTATTTGCGATGGTAGACATCAGATTGGGGATGCTTTTGTCAATTTATTTAGTGGTTTTAGGAGTGATAGTGTTGAGAAAAACAGAAATTGGAGTAGCATATTGGTGGTATCCAAGAATTAATGCAATAGTAGGGTTCCTCCTAGTCATTGGGGGACTTTTGAGGATTGCAACGTGAGAGAAAAATTAGAATTATTAGTACGTGAAAATCGTTTGGTTTTGGCAATAGTGATGCCAATCGCAGGGGCCATATTACTAGTTGCAAGTAAAGAGATGATATTGCCAGCTTGGCTTTCGTTTAATCCGTACATTGTGTTGATGGGGACTGCATTGATGAGATTGCCACTAATTGTTGCAATCATGCCACTTATAAATAGAAGAAATGGCGGGTTGTTGTTACTATTGGCAGGTTATGTATATATAATTGAATTTATAGGCATAAATCATGGATGGCCATATGGTAATTTCCAATATTTAGTGGAATTAGGACCTATGGTTTCGGAGATTCCAATGGCACTCCCACTATTTTTCATTCCATTGGTATTGAATGGCTATTTGTTAACATTGTTAATCGTTAAAAAGTCGAGGTTAGATCAGAAAATAATAATCCCAATGGCTATTGTATTAGTCATTCTGATAGATTTGGTTTTAGACCCTGCCGCAGTTTCTCTTGGTTTTTGGTCTTATGGAGGGGGAGGGGAATTTTATGGAGTCCCACACACAAACTACCAAGGATGGTTAATTAGTGGAGGGATAGCGGTGTTGGTGGTGAACAGTATGTTTGATAGAAAAAAACTTCTGGCCCGTATTGATCAGTGTGAATTTGGACTAGATGACATGGTTAGTTTTGTATTATTATGGGGTTTGGTTAATACGTTCTATGGCAATTGGATTCCAAGTGTGATTGTAGGAATTCTTATCATGGGTTTGTGGTGGGTGGATCGAATTGATATTGCAAGTATTGTGAACAAAAATAACTGAATATAAATTTTTGGGGATACAGGAAGAGGCATGGATGAAATGAAAAGTCGGAGGGAGATCCTTCAAATATCGAGTTTGGGGGTGTTGGGTTTAGTGGGATGTATGGGGAATTCAAAAGCGGATAAATGTTTAGACGGAACTGAGAAAGAGAAGAATGAATATCAGGAGGGGAATGGTACGGAAGGGTGGTGGCCTCATTTTGGATGCAATCTTACAGGAGATCATAAAAATTATGGGGCAGATCCAAATGCAGATACGATGAAATTGGCGTGGAATAATAGATTGTCTATTTCAAGTACGTCGGCCATGCGGCCATTAATAAGGGATGACGTGGTTTATGCGGGGTGGCAATCGATCACAGGAATTGGAAAACTATACGCATTAGATGCTAAGCGAGGAGAACAAAAATGGGTTACGGAGTATGAAGGTGGAGCACTTTTGCCAGGATCGGTTATGAAAGACAGCATATATGCAGGGAGCCCAGATGGAATTCACTCTTTTAGTATAGAGACGGGGGATTTATCGTGGTCATTCCGTCCAGAGGGCGACTGGAGGTTCGTAGGAGGAGTTAGGGGAACTGAGAAATTATATGCGTTTGGGATTAGTAGAAATGAGATAGACGCACTGTATGCGGTTGATCCGGAGACAGGGGAGATAGAATGGGAATTTAGATCAAGTGATATATCTGGTCTTTTTGCAATCCAAGGGGATTCGGTGTATACAGGAGGGGGTGGCAACATCCATAGAATTTCAAAAGCTGATGGATCAGAAATCTGGTCGGTTCCAATGGGACACGGGTATAAAAGTGGACAAATTGTTGCAAATGGAGAAACTGTATACGCAATCGGAAAATCGAATCAGGCGAAGGAGGAGAAAATATTTGCAATAGACGATTCTTGTGGGCAGATGGAATGGTCGGTTTTATCGAAGGGTGGAAAGTCATGGATGGGCATGGCCGCAAATCCAGAAGAACTCTATGTTTCTGTTCAGACGGAGAGTACAGAAAATGCATATGGGACTGCAGAAATGATCGCGCTAGATCGAAATGGGGGAGCTAGGTTATGGACTATAAAATTGGAAAATATGAGATATGCGTCTGTGGAACTGGGGAATCCAATAATAGCAGGTGGTAAAATATATGTGGGCGGGTTGCAAAGAAGAGCAAACAGATCAGATATTGCATATTTCAACGTGATTGAGATCGATCTGCCTGAAGGAACTCCAGTCCCAGGTCAAACTCACAGAAGAGAAATAGATAAAACGATAAAGATATCGGAGGAATCTATGTATGTGAGTCCACCGTCAATTGTAGTGGGGAAAGACACAATATATACTTTAGCGGGCGGAGTGATAACGGCGATGAGATGAAAAATAAATGGGCTAGATTTAAAGGTAGACTTGTTTAATATCAGAAGGACTTGCTCTCCTAACTATAGAGCTAATTATATCCGAAGATCCTGAAAGATTATTAGAATCTCCATCTAGTACCAAGATTTTAGCTTCTCGGTTGGGTTCGAGGACACCATAATTAAGATCGAAAATTGTTGCCCCGGATGAAGTGGCCATTCGTAGGATTTCGCGTGGGTCTATATCAAAGAGTTTTGAAACAAACGCCATTTCACGGAAAAGGGAAGGGCTGTTTAGCATTACATTGTCAGTTCCAAGTGCAATAGTAGTGTGGCAAAGTAAATCGTCTATGGGAGGAAGCCCAACTCCAGTGACGATATTTGAACGGGGACAGATGACAACTGGTGTATTGGTATTTTGCAAATGGTCGAGATGTTCAGAAGTTGGATGGACCATATGAACCACAAAGTCGGGTTCCAATGCTAGCGCAGTTTCTATATCGGTTTTATCACGTTCGCCCGCATGAATCCCAAATAATTTATTTGCGGTTTTGGTTGATTGTCGTTCATGGGTGAAATCTGAATCTCTAGACCCACTAGCTCCAAATCCATCTGCAATATCCAAAACATCAATTGTTTCTCGGCCTAAAACGATCGCGTCCACGTTAGAGTTGGAGTGTGCTTTTTGTAGCATGTTAACGCCGTCAACTCCACCTTCGCGGAAATCGGCGAATGCAGCCACCCCGGTGCTTTCCATCAGATGGATAGACTTCCTCATCTGAGAGATTAGATCTTCAGGGGTTGCTGCAGCTAATAGGCGGTGTTTAAGCCCATTAGGGGGTGCTACTAATTCATCTAGAGATAATCCAGATCCGGCATCTTTTGCTATTGAATCGCCAATATGAGTATGGGAATTTATGAAAGCGGGAAGAATTATGTCAGTACTGGAGTTAGCTTCTTCTTCTATATGAGAAATGTGACCATTTTCAATGATAAGAGTGCCCTCTATTAAATCAAATTCATGACCAAAAAGGATCGTACCCTGAAGCTGCATAACCACACTTTGCTAGGTAGAGACTTGAATGAGTCGCATGGGCATTGTTAGTTAATGAATTTATCAAGACTAAAATTTTTCTTTGATCGCATAGATATCAAGTGCCCATTTGTTTCGAGATTGAGTTCGTTTTCTGCTGCACTGCCGACTCGGTCTACTAGATTTTTTGGAGCATATACACCGAGGCGCCATTGTTCTTTTTGAGCATCCTGCAATGCGTCGATGAGGGGAGAATGGTCATGGAGCATGTGAATTTCATCTCCAACTTTAATTTTTATTTCTTTTGCGGTTGTCGAAGGGGAGGGGGGTATATCTATTATTACAGATTGTCGATCTACACTGAGTTTAGAAGCTATATGGTTTTCAAATGTATGGATAGAATCATAATCCGCGTTGATGACATCGTCAGGAACATCTTTCATTTCCGCCCAGATTGCTCGTTTGTAGAGATTTCGATTGGAAATTCTCTTCTCGAGAGGAGCGGTTATTGAATTCGATCGAAGGGCGGCGTGTAAATCGTGATCATCCATAGTGCGGAGATCATTTTCTTTTATGACTTTAGAATCTAGTAAAAACTCAGTTGCTCGGCGTAGTATCGATTTTGAGATTCGCGCTACGTGATGATTGTAAACAGTAGGTCCCATAAGTGTTCTAGCAAGGAGGAGACTTTCGGCGGCTTGAACATTTCCACCAGATGCTGATAAAACTAATTCATCGTCAACGAAAGTCAACTCCCGAACTAATCTTCCGTGATCAATGGCGCCGTAAGGAACTCCCGTGTGATGGGCATCGCGAACTAGATAGTCCATCCTATCTACATCAATCGAACTAGAAATTATTTGGCCATACTGTCCTTTTCCTATGATTAAATTTGCGATCAGATTGGCATCTAGATTATGTGTTTCAAGAACTGAGCAGAGGGGAGTTGAAGTAAGAAGCTCTTCTATATTTTCATGTTCAAAACCAATTCTATGGTTAAGTAAGGGTTCGATATTATGACTATATGGAGAATGGCCGATATCATGAAGCATTGCTGCAGCTCGTATATGATTAGCTATTTCCGAGGAAATTTCAAGATGGTTAGTGACCTCGCATGCTAGATGATAAACTCCGATGCTATGTTCGAATCTTGTGTGATTTGCGGAGGGATAAACAAGAGAGACAGTGCCCAACTGTTTTATGTGCCGTAATCGTTGGACAGGAGAGGCATCTAGTAGATCCAATGCGAGTCCATCAATAGTGATATGGTCATGGACACTGTCCTTAATAGTTTTCATCTAGAAAGGGATAGAATAGGATAACATATAAGTAATAACATATAGAACGATAAGTGGCGAAATATAAGATAAAATTAACACAAATTAAAAGAATGAAACTATTATGATTACTTTGCTTTCAGGAGGAACTGGGACGCCGAAATTATTGTCGGGAATAACTCAAAAATCAGAGACGATTGTCATAGGGAATACAGGAGACGACGTTGAGATAGGGGACTTATTAGTTTGTCCAGACCTGGACACTGTGATGTATTTATCAGCAGGGATATTGGATCAAAAAAAGTGGTGGGGGATAAAGGAAGATACTTTTGATACGCACGAACGTAAGGTGGGGCTATCAAAACAAAATGGATGGGATGGGAATCCAAATTTTCTGAACAAAAACGAACAGATAAGTGGGAGAAGAATAGCAAATTGGCGTAGATTTTCTGGAGCGGAAGAGTTCATGAAAATTGGGGATCGAGATCGTTTGACACACAAGCTTAGATCGTGTTTGATCGAAGAGGGGAAAACACTAACAGAAGTCACAGGAAATCTATGTTCGGTGTTGAAAGCTGGTGTGAAATTACTTCCTATGAGTGATGATCCTGTTTCTAGCATTTTGAAGACAGATCAAGGAGAGATGCACTTTCAGGCTTTTTGGGCAGGGTGGAAAGGAAAACCAGAGGTGGAAAGTGTTGAGTTCAGAGGATCTAAGACGGCAAAAGCAACCAGGCTAGTTGTAGATGCACTGAAAAATGAAGTTATCATCGGTCCGTCAAATCCAGTAACTAGTATTGGCCCTATTTTGTCATTGAAAGGGGTTGAAGAATTACTGTCGGAAACCAAAGTTGTTGCAGTGTCCCCATTTATAGGAGGTGAATCTTTTTCAGGCCCAATTAAGAAGTTGATGATAGCAAACGGGTATGATGCGAATACAGCGGGTTTAATGGAGATGTATCCATTTGTTGATGCGTTTGTAATAGATTCCACTGATAAAACAAAAATGGATCGCCCGGTAGTAAAAACGAATATAAGGATAGATGGCAAAGTGGATGCGATACGGGTATACGAATCTTGTCTAAAGGCGTTTGAAGAGGTGGATAAAAAATGAAAAAATGGCCGTCTGAAATTGAAGGTATTGTAGAAGTGATAGTGACAACTTGTGATGCGTCAAAATATTGGAATGTTGCTCTTTTAGGATTGCATGGGGGAGAAATTGTTACTGCTAGGACGTGGGGCAGAACAAGAACACGTGAAAACTTTAGTAAAGGAAGGGATGCATATGTTCATTTTGTGCGTGATTCGGTTTTATTTGCAGAAGCTGCACTTTGTATTAAAGAACAAAAGGGCCCACATATAGAGGGGTCGTACGCATGGGCGGAAGTAGAGGCAATATCGACAGGAGTGGGGAAAGAAAAAGGTGTAGAATGGGAGGATTGGAATATAAATATAAGAGAAAGTCAGATAGTGAGGAAGGAAGTCCCCATATTGAATAGAGGGCATAATGCAATTATAGAAGCAACAGTCATAGCATCTAGGCTAAGGATATCCCAAAATAGAGAGAAAGATCTGCAAAATATTGAAAGTTTATTGAAAATTGCAGAAAAGTGCGGGAATGTGCGCGACTGTGAGGCGAAGGTTCTAGTTGAAAGACTAGTTTTTCAAAATTTTGAAGAGGATAAACAAAGAAAAAAGTTTTAGTGTTGCAAGTTCTCACAAAGATGCTAATCGGAAGAATAGGAGGAAAATATATGGGACGCTATCGGGCTACAGTGGAAAGTGATGTTGTGTATGTAGAGGCAGACCTAGGGCGAATAAAGGTGGGCCCTTTGGATACAATGATAGAGATCATAGGGGGTCCATCTTGGACGATTAGGTATGATGATCAGGAACGGGCTAGAATGGATCTGGATACGTCAGACGAGGGGTTGACTATTGATGTGAGAGATACTATTGAAGCGATGACGTTTGGTGGGAAATTTCTAATGACTTTAAGATCACAACCGGAAATTGTCCCAGGAGGAGACAGGGATACAGTTTCACCAAGATTGGGCTTGTTTATGGGTCGTTTGATAGAAAATCTAGAATACGGAGTTAGATGAAATGACGCCAGATTGGGACAATATCTGATTAGATGGGTTTAAGCCAGAGAATTGACAAACCGGAAGTATGCCAATCAAACCAGCCTACGTCAAGCGTATTTCTCGGGAGTTAATAGAGAGGTATCCTGAAAGGTTCTCAGATGATTTTGATGAGAACAAAGAAGCAGTCACACTTGTTACTAATGTCGAATCCAAGAGAGTGAGAAACAGGATAGCAGGATACGTAACGAGAAAAAACAGAAAAAACTAGTAAATGAAAGCGAGACGTGAAACGGAGTTCTATGCGTCAGAGTATCATAATCGTTTTGTCCATCGTCGCACTATCCGGTTAACATGGTAGTTTCGGTAGGAATAATTGGGGCCACGGGGGTCGTTGGTCAACGGTACATACAGTTAATCGAAAAACATCCCCTTTTTGAAATCAAGGTTGTTACCGCCAGCGACAGAAGTGTTGGAAAGTCGTACCGAGATGCAGTTAACTGGGGGTTGGATACGCCCATGCCTAAGGATATATCGAAGTTTGAGGTGAAACCAACCGATGCGAAAAGTATTCCAGAAGAAGTGGAAATCTTATTTTCAGCACTCCCCTCTCAAATTGCCTCAAAGGCAGAGCCAGAATTGTGTAAAGAGGGATACATCATTGCATCTAACTCGTCGAATGAACGGATGAGTGAAGATGTTCCGTTGATTATTCCAGAAATAAATCCAGATCATCTAGAGTTAATTGAGATTCAGCAGGAAAATAGAGGATGGGATGGGGCGCTAATCAAAAATCCCAATTGCTCTGTAATAACCCTGGCACCAACATTAAAGGCATTAGATATATTTGGGCTTGAGAGAGTTCATGTTGCGACACTCCAGGCGGTTTCGGGGGCAGGGTATGAAGGTGTCAAATCAATGCAGATTTTAGACAACGTTATTCCATTTATCCAAGGTGAAGAAGAAAAATTGGAAACGGAACCTCAGAAGATACTAGGAGGGCTAGAAGGAGATAAAATTTTAATGCACAACATGGAAGTATCGGCTTCGTGCAATCGTGTAGGAGTCATAGATGGGCATTTAGAGAATGTTTGGGCGGAAACAGAAGAACTGGCCACAGTTGAGAAGGTTAAAAACGCGTTTAAGGCATTGAAAGGATTGGAACTTCACTCCTCTCCTGAAGTGTTCATAGAAGTTTTTGAGGAAGAAGATAGGCCCCAACCTAGATTGGATAGGAATCTAGGAGAAGGGATGTCTATTTCAGTAGGAGGTATTAAAGAAACATCGGGTGGAGGGGTTCAATACAACTGTTTGGCTCACAATACGATCAGGGGGGCGGCAGGGGCTAGCATATTAAATGGGGAACTTTTAATGGGCAGTAAATGGTTCTGATCAGGGAATCCAGTTTCCAGGATCGTACGTAAAGAAAAGAATTAAAGCGATTTGAGGGCCAAATCGTTTGCCAACTGGGATTTTTTGAGCCTAGTTTCAAGAGTTTTTCGGTAGTCATTGAGGTCAATTGAATGCCGGGCTACTCCCGATGTAATCGCAGCTTCGGCAACTTTAGGTGCTACTTCGAATAGGACACGTGGATCAACGGGTTTTGGTATGATATAGTCGGGCCCAAACTCTATTTTTTCACCACCATATGCTTCAATTACATCACCTATAACATCTTTTCGGGCGAGATCTGCTAGGGCCTGGGATGCAGCTATTTTCATATCTTCATTTATATCTTTTGCACGCACATCCAATGCTCCACGGAAAATGAAGGGGAAACCAAGAACGTTGTTAACCTGGTTTGGGAAATCGGACCGCCCAGTTGCCATGATCACAGTGTCATCTCTAACAGCTTTTGCTTCATAATATCCTATCTCCGGATCGGGGTTTGCCATTGCAAATATGATGGGATCACTTGCCATTGACTGAACCATTTCTTCACTGACTAGTCCTCCGATAGATAGGCCCACGAAGACGTCTGATTCAACCATGGCGTCAGCTAAATTTCCATCTTCTTCGCTCGCGAATTCTTGTTTATATTCATTGATGTCTTCACGACTCTTTGATAAGATTCCTTTGGAGTCGACCATGACAATGTTTTCTTTTTTTGCACCTAAAGAGACGTAAAATTTTGCAGTCGCAATTGCACTTGCTCCAGCTCCAGAGAATACAATTTTAAGATTGGAAATATCCTTAGAAATTATATCTGCAGCATTGAGTAATGCGGCTCCAGAAATTATTGCAGTTCCATGTTGATCGTCATGGAACACAGGAATATCAAGTTCGGATCGTAATTGGCGTTCGATCTCGAAACATTCCGGTGCTTTAATATCCTCTAAATTGATTCCCCCAAAGGTTGGTTCAAGTGCTTTTACAGTGGAGACAACCTCTTCGACAGTAGTTGGGTTTATCTCGATATCAAAAACATTTATATCGGCAAATCTTTTGAAGAGGACTCCTTTACCTTCCATGACAGGTTTCGATGCAGAAGGGCCAATATTACCCAGTCCGAGTACTGCAGTTCCATTTGAAACAACTGCTACGAGGTTTCCTTTCCCGGTATAAACATAGGAATCTTCTTCATTATTGTGTATCTCCATGCAGGGGGCAGCTACGCCAGGAGAATATGCCAAGGTGAGATCCCATTGTGTGTTGGCGGGTTTTGTGGTAAAAATGGCCAGTTTCCCGGGAGGGTCTACCTTATGGTAATTAAGTGCTTCATCTTGCATGGATGTTTCTTCGTTGTTCATAACAATAATGGGGGATATGGGGGAGTAAAAAGGATTCTATATGTATAAAATTGAAATTCGCTAGCCGTAAAAACAACGAAGGCACTAAATTAAGTAGAAATAAGTAGATACAAGACAACATAGATCATGAAGTCTTATTTTTTAAAAATAGTTACCGGTCTAACGTTTATTCTGTTGATGGTTGGAGTCTATACTAAAGAAGTGGGAGCGGATTTAACGTGTGGCATGAAATGGCCAATGTGTGATGGTGCAATATACGGGTTATTTCCCGCAAATTTACCTAGCGCGATCGAATGGTCACATCGTTTTTTGGCGCTTGTTGTGGGGATATTGATACTAGTTGCATTGTATAAATCATGGGAGGTTCATGGGAGTAAATCTAGAATAACTAAAGCTGTGTTGTTGGCAGTTCTACTACTTCCAATGCAAGTGATACTAGGTGCTTTGACGGTGGTAAAATTCGAATTGTTCTCTAGGGGTGACAGAATTTTGTTTGAGCCGTTGATTAGTGTGTCACACAATGCAATTGGTGTAGTGATATTAGTTTCATTATTCGCTGCCATGTTATGGGAACGAGAACTGTAATTGGAAAATAAAGAAGGAAAAATTTACAGAAAATTTGATAAGTCGGACTGAGAGGGTTGTTCGTTTGGAGAGGGTTCTGAGTCCTCAATTGGAGATGAATCGGGGGTGGGGAAAAATACGTCTGGAGAAGAAGTTTCAACGTGATTTTCGGAGTCTCTTAGCGCAGTTGCTTCTTCAAGTATCTCTTTAACTTTTTTAGTAGTTTTCCCAGATCCGGTTAGATAAGAAATGGTGTCAAGTTCTAGTTCATACGCTGCAGCTACATTAATTGTCAAAAGTCGATTTTTGCAATTTTGAACCATAGTTTTTAACAAGGGCATTATTTCTATTCGAGAAGTGCCAATGCTAGTCCCACTCATTTTGGAGATTGACTTTGCGACATTATCTCGGAGATCACGAGAGCCTCTAGATGCACCTAGTCTTTGCCAGTATCTAGGAGGACCGTATCGCGTCCATCCACCTTTAGGAGAAGGGTTTCGAGATACTGCAACTCCCGTAACCATTATATCTCTAGCATATCGCCAATAAGAGTAATTCTGAGTTGTACGAGTACGGGTGAGCCACGTTTCGGCACGGGATAGATGGTCATAGGCGCGAGATAATTCGGAGCTATCAAAATCTTTGGGTACGTTTTCATCTATCCAAGACAGAAGGTTGTCTGGCGTTTCATTGACGTCGTAAGATGATGTAAGTGCATCCCGGGGTTCCAAATTTTTGAAGAGATTATTTAAGAATTCGAAAATATTTTCTTCACGATTTCGAGAGCTAGTTACTATATTTTTCCGAGCCAGACTTCCGTCTATAGAAACAGTGGCCTGTAAGTCATTTATAGCCCCTCGTAGATCGCCACTATTTTTTTCAGCGATGAATTCTAGTGCTCCGGTTTCAGGAGAGATAGTTTCGCTATGACAGATGTCACGCAAAATGGGCAATATCGATCTGGAAGAGATGTCATTAAATCGTATTGCTTCACAGACATTTCGAAGTCCTCTGCTCATATTGTAATAATCGTTCGCGATTAGAACGATCGGCTGTGAAGATTCTTTGATTAATTTGGTGAGTGCTGCGGCCCCACCACGATCATAGGTCCCATGTAGGTTATCTGCTTCGTCGAGTATCACAAGTTTTTGTCCAGAAGATCCTCCAGAGATTGTTCCAGTATTGGCAGCATTGCGTGCAATTCTATTGATGATTTTTGCAGTACGTTGATCCGAAGCATTTAATTCGATCACGTCCCATCCCATGTCCGATGCAAGTGCATGTGCTGCAGAGGTTTTTCCGATCCCAGGGCTTCCATGAAGAACAACTGCAGGGGATTGGAGATTCCAGCTGGAAGCCCATTCCAAAAATGCACTAATTGCTTTGTCGTTTCCACGGACTGCATCTAGTGTTTTTGGGCGGTATTTCTCGGTGAGACTTGCCATTGAAGATAACATAGATACGAGGGGGTTTAGTGGTTACGGAGAGAAAGCTAGGGCATAAGATACTGCGGTGTGAAAGGTAAAATATGCCAGTCAAAAAAGAGATATTAAAAATCATGGGGGGGACGGTGATAGTATACATCGTGCTTTTATCCATACTGGCGATAATTCTGTTTATAATCCCCACAATTTTGCTATAAATAAAAGGAGATATTGGAAGGTTAAAATGTTGGTAAAGGGTAGAGAAAGGGATTAGAAAAGAATTGTTGAGACGTTAGGCATATATGACAGACTCAGAATCGTCGGAAGTCCTCTCGTCTCTGGTCAGTAGATTGACTGCGGTGATGAAATCGCCTGCTAATATTTCAGTTCGCTCTTCGCGGATTGCAGTCATTCCGGCCTCAGTGCAAATTGCTTTGATATCGGCACCACTACTGCCAGGAGTAAGCTCAGATAAAAGTTTGAAGTCTATTTTATCTGCAAGATTCATATTTTGAGTGTGGATTGCAAAAATTCTCTCTCTTGCTTCTTCATTTGGAAATGGGATTTCAATTAAACGGTCGAATCTACCAGGACGTAAGATGGCCTCATCAAGCATATCAAAACGATTAGTTGCGGCTATTAGACGGATATTACCACGTTCGTCGAATCCATCCAAGCTAGCGAGTAATTGCATCATAGTTCTTTGGACTTCAGCATCGCCAGAAGTCTTGGACTCTATACGTTGGGACGCGATTGCATCTACTTCATCGATGAAAATAATAGCAGGTTCATTTGCTAGAGCAAGCTGGAATATATCCCTCACCAAGCGAGATCCTTCGCCAATAAATTTGTGTACGAGTTCAGAGCCTGCTAGTTTGATAAAGGACGCATTTGTTTTGTTTGCAACTGCTTTGGCTAACAATGTTTTTCCAGTCCCAGGTGGTCCGTGTAGCAAAACGCCTGCAGGAGGTTCCACACCCACTATTTCGAAAATTTCAGGGTTCTCAAGAGGTATTTCAACGGCCTCCCGTATTTGTTGGATTTGATCGTCTAACCCCCCAATGTCGTCGTAAGTAACCGTGGGGCATTCATCTATTTGCATGGCTTGAGCGCGGAGATCGGTTTCTTCGTCGAGTATATGGATGATGGAGAGTGCGCTATTGACTGCAACTCTAGATCCGGGTTTGATTTCGTCGTGCAGTTCAGGGAGTGAAACTGTGATTGCTTCTTGATTGTTTCCGTGTTGCCGTATTATAATTCCTTCTTTGGATACTTCTTGAACAGTAGCAATGAACAAGGGAGGTTGGCGCAATTGTTGGTTCTCGTGATTGAGGCGCTCTAATTTCTGTAAGAATTTGCTATTTTCTGCAGTGATGTCTAGCAACTTGTCTTGCATCTCGCTATGTTTATCGCGGGCTTCTTGTAGTTGTTGAACGAGGGCCTCAAGTTGTTGTTCTAGTGGTAAATCGTCTTTAGAAGAAGAATCTACACTATCGGTGGCATCCATTATGTTCGGAATTGGGGGCCATTACTTATGAGTTTTCGGATGGGAGAATGGTGCTAGTTTCAAGAGATAGGAACGTTTTCGGAGGTGGTCGTCGGACGTTGGTCATGCCTGTGGGAAATGCGTGAAGAGAAACAGAAATATGTTTTTAGGTAATAAAATTGTATCGAAAATATTAATACCAGACATTATATAGTAGGAGCATGGCTACAGGAATTAGAAGGGATTTGCAGGCAGTTGTTATCGAAAAAAGTAGCAAAGAGGGGCTCCCACCTAGTGCGAAATTGGTATTGAAAGTTTTAGAATATAATGAAGAATTGACACAAAAGGAGCTAGTACAAGAGACATTACTACCATCCCGCACTGTGAGATATGCTCTTTCGAGATTAGAAAGTGCCCGTTTGGTCAAGGTTAGATTCTCCACATTGGATGCCCGAAAGAGAATATATTCCATAAACATATAGAACCTACTGAAAATATGGAGGCCTAAAGAAAATGATTTAGGAATGAAGAATAGTAGTTACACATATGGGGCGAATAGTACATACAGGAGATACACATATTGGATATCTCCAATACCATTTGCATTCTAGAAGGGAAGATTTTTTATATGCGTTTAGAAAGGTAGTAGAAGATGCGATAGAAGAGAAAGTCGATGCAATTGTTCATTCTGGCGATCTATTTCATAAGGCAAATCCAGACCTCATAGATATCGCAGGTACGATTGAGATTCTACAATTAGCTAAAAATGACGACATCCCGATTCTTGCAATAGCGGGAAATCACGAGATGCAACGTGGATTGCAGTGGATTGATGTATTTGAGAGATTGGGTTTGGTTACGCATCTTGGGAAAAATCCACATACTATCGAGAATGAGGAGGGGGGTATTGCAATATATGGAATGGATTACGTCCATCCAGATAAAAGAGAAGGGCTTGACTATCAATTTGAAGAGAGCTCATCAAAATATAAAATTCTAGTTTCGCATGGTCAGTTTACTCCACTAGTACTCGTTCCAGGAAGGAATACATGGGACATAGAATTGGTGTTGAAATCTTCGAACGTTGAATTTGATGTGGTGTTACTGGGGGATGAACATATCCAAAAACAAAAGAAAATAGGGAATGCGTGGGTAACGTATTGTGGTTCTACTGAAAGGGCATCAATATCAGAACGTGAAAGAAGAAGTTATAATATTATTGATTTGGAGGGCGGGGTGAAAATTGGCACAAAAAATATTCGAACTCGTAAATTTGTATATGTGGAAGAAGAAATTCCAGAAGGGGAGAATATTGAATATTTGTACGAAAGGATAAAGGAAAAGGAACATGAATTTTCAGATGCGATTGTGGTTGTTGCCGTAGGAGGCGGCGGAGTAAAAATACCTATTGCAGAAATAGAAGAATATTGTAAGGGCGTGGGTGCAATTCATGTAATAGTCAAACCAAGTAAAGGGGAGATAGAGGAATTGGGAGTGAGAGAATGGGTCTATTTTGAAGACCCAGCAGAAGTAGTAGAAAAAGAAATGGAGTCACTGGGATTGAGTGAAGCTGCACGGTGCATAGATATGTTGGTGAGGGATAGAAACATAGTAGATAGCAATCTCAAAATGCATGTAAAGGAATCAATAGAAGAGATGATGGGCGAAGCAGAAAAATTCGAGAAGGTTCTCATTCAGGAAGGAGAGGGAGAATCGTCAGTAAATAATGAGGAGAAGAATGAATATACTCTCGGGGATTTTTCATGAAATTCAATCAATTGCAACTGCGGAATTTTAAGCCATACAAAGAAGTTGAAGTCGATTTTAAAGAGGGTGTAACTATAATTTATGGACCAAATGGATCTGGAAAATCGACGTTGTTGGAAGCGTGTTTTTTTGCACTATATGGGAAGGTATCTTCAAGGGGAAAATTGGAAGAGATAATAACTAAAGGTGAAAAAAAATCACAGATTAGTTTAACTTTTTCCCAGGGTGAAAAATTATTTCATGTTGAAAGGGAAATCACGATGAGAGGGGATGCCGCAGTAACTACAAAATGCACATTAGAGACTCCAAAAGAGGTCATATCGGGTAGCGGTCCAGTTGGGAAGGAAATTGAAAAAATACTAAGCATGAGTTCTGAAGACTTTGTAAGTTGTGCATATGTTCGTCAGGGTGACATAAATAAATTAATAGAGGCAACCCCGACTGAGAGGCAGGCGCTAATAGATGGACTGTTGCAGCTCGGTTTGCTCAAAAAATATGGAGACAGGGTTTCAATATCCCGCCGGGCTGTTGCAGAGATGGCTTCAGAACAAAAGGGCGCGATTGAGGAACTAAATAATCAATTGGATCGGAGAGGGAGAGATGATTTATCAAGAGAAATTAAAGAGTTAGAAGGAGAAAGAAATAAGATTGATAAAGGAATTGCACAGCTAGAAAAAGACCAGGAAAAGAAACAAAATGAAGTGAAAAAACTTAAAGAAATTATTGAGTCTCACAGTGAAGCACAAAGGGAAATGGGAGATCTGAGAATTAACATTGACAAACTTAGTGAAGATTTAATTGAGTTGCAGATTAGCGCTTCCAAGATTGGAGAAGGGATATCAAAGGGGCGACAAAAGATACAGGAGAAGACAGGAGAAAAACGAGGGTTGCAAGAAGAGATAGACAAAATTTTAGAAAAAAGTGGAGAAGAAACGCCCTACGAACTATCCCAGATAGATTTCATTATAGATAAAATAACTAACTTGAGA
Source organism: uncultured Halobacteriales archaeon (assembly GCA_964597855.1). GTDB lineage: Archaea > Halobacteriota > Halobacteria > Halobacteriales > Hikarchaeaceae > Hikarchaeum. Next base: position 22,953 of record CAZQZO010000001.1, read on the forward strand.
ATTGAGATAAAGACTAATCAAAATGGAATTGAAAAAATGGAAAAATTGATAGAAGAAGGGAAATGTCCAGAATGTGGAAAAGAGATAGAAGGGGCACCGAAAATTGCATCGTTGCAAAAAGATAAAAAAACACTGTCTGAAAAAAATCGTTTGTTAGAGGAAATGGATAAAAAATGGAAAGTGTGTAATGAATTAACAGAAAAACTAAAATTGTATGAGAACATCAGTGGTGAAATTAAGCTAAATTATGTGCAATTGAATACACTAGATTCGGGTGAAGAAATAGTAAAAAATGGAATTAGAGACAAGCAAGAGTTACTTACAAAAAACCAAACAAAATTGAAAAAATTAGAAGAAAATTCGAGTGAAAACTCGGAATTGAAAGACATCGAGAATAAGATCAAATTGGCAGATATTGGATTAAAAAATATTGAAGATGGATTAGAAATATCGAAGAAAAAGAAAGAGGAGATAGGTATAGAAAAGGTACAGAAAGAGTTGGAAAAGAAAGAGCTTAAAAAATTAAATGAAAGGCTCGAAATTCTCGAAGAAGATAAGAAAAATATAGAATCGGTTATAGATGAAAGTGAAAAGTTAAAAAAATTCTATGAAGAACTGAGAGTGGAATTGCGACAAAGAAATCTCAATCGCCTAGAAGTTTTGTTGAATGATACATTTCAGATAATATATCAAAATGATGCATATTCTCAAATTGAACTTGATGAATCGTACGACTTATTGGTTTATCAAAAAGACGGTGAATCTCTGAATCCCAGGCAATTGTCAGGAGGGGAGCGTGCATTGTTTAATCTAAGTCTTAGATCTGCAATATATAGGCTGTTGATAGAGGGGACTCAAGGGATAGCCCCCATGCCACCTTTGATATTGGATGAACCCACAGTATTTCTAGACGGAGGTCACGTTAGTAAACTAGGTGAATTAATTAGTTCAATGCAAGAAATAGGAGTGGAACAAATTTTAATTGTAAGTCATGATGATGAGCTGCTTGGTTCTGGCGGATCTATTATCACGGTGGAAAAAGAACCTACTTCTAATCGATCAGAAGTGACTACACATTGAGAAGATTTCTTTTATTGTGTTAATTTGAAGAAATATTTTTTTTAGCGATTCGATAATATCTCAAAGCATGGATTGATCCGAATGCACCAAGCAATAAAGAGATAGTACCGGGGAGGTATCTTTGTTCAAACCACAATAAGAGGAGACCAATGGAGAATGAAAAGAATGAGAAGTTGAATAAAAATACAATGATCCAGAATTGTTTTGAGAAGGGGTGGTCTATGAACATGGGTAATAAGAGTTGATGAAAGTACAGGAGGGACTAGGATAATAATCTGCCTAAAAAATTTGGTCTGTTGGGAAGTGGACGAAGTGATTCAAGGGGATTACAGGGGTTTTTTAGGAGTGGCGCCCTAATAGCTAAAAAATGGGTCAATCAAATCTAGGTTTTTTTGGAGAAGAAATGAAAACGGAAGGAGATACAGAGGGAAAATTGGGAATTGACTTGGGAGAGGCAGGGGAGGAGAAATTAGATGGGTTTGTAGAAATAGCAGTTTTTCAGGTGAATTATACACTTAAGAGAATTGGAGATGTAGAAAAACCAATAATACATGTTTTTGGAAGGACTATAGAAAATAAAGCAGAACGTGTCCAGGTTCATGGGTTTCGCCCATATCTATATACACTCGAATCTTCATTCAACAGAGACGTGGCAGAGGGCATTCCAGGAGTAACAGGATGGGAACGTGAAAATGAAAAGGGTCAGCCATATGTGGGAATTAAGGGGGAGCAACTAGTCAAGATATATGGCCAGACTCCCAGAGATGTGGGAAAATTCAGAGAAGAATTTGATCACTATGAAGCAGATATTTTATTTCCAAATCGATTTTTGATCGATAAGGGTATTGAAAGTGGGATACGAATACCAGAAAAAAGAGCCCCAGATGGGACTCTGGAAGTGAGTCACGAAGATGTGGTTGCGGTGAACGTGTCCAGTAGTTTGAGGATTAATACATTCGACATAGAAGTAGAGGATAGAAACGGGTTTCCAGAAAATGGAGAGGAGACTATTTTGTGCATATCGAGCCATGATTCATACACAAATGAGTACACTGCGTGGATACATGGTTGTGATGAGAAGAAGGTTGACATCAAAGATCACAAATTAATAGACGACAGTTCGTCTATTGAAACATATGTCTTTGAGACAGAGGAAGAAATGCTTGAAGCATTTATGGACTACATCGATGAGAGTGATCCGGATGTGCTTACAGGCTGGAACTTTGTAGATTTTGATATATCATATTTTGTAGCGAGATTGAAAAAATTAAGCAAGGGTACAAAATATGAGATTGATTTCAATAGGTTATCGAGAGTAAATGAGGTCTGGGAGAATAATTGGAGGGGTCCAAATATCAAAGGCAGAATTGCATTTGATTTGCTCTATGCATATAGGAGAACCAATTTTTCGGAATTGGAATCATATAGACTTGACGCAGTGGCCATGACAGAACTAGGGATTGGGAAAGAAAGGTATATTGGAACTATTGGAGCTCTCTGGGAAAATGATCCTGCCCAATTGTTGAAATATAATATAAGAGATGTAGAATTGTGTGTTGAGATTGATCGTAAGCAGAGAATCATTCCATTCTGGAAAGAAGTTGCAGCATTTGTGGGTTGCAAACTAGAGGATGCAACTACACCAGGGGATACGGTGGATATGCTAGTGCTTCATAGAGTATATGGGAAATTTGTACTTCCATCAAAGAGAAGAGCACAATCAGAAGATTATGAAGGTGGGCAAGTTCTTACCCCAACAACAGGGGTGAGAGAGATGGTAGCAGTACTAGATTTGAAATCGTTGTATCCAATGTGCATGGTAACGCTCAATGCATCTCCAGAAACGAAAGTGGAAGAGCAATACGAAGGGGAAGTATATCGGGCTCCGAATGGCCAGATGTTTCGAAGGGAGCCGATTGGCATAATTAGAGAGATGGTAGATGATTTATTGAAAGAGCGAGAGGCTAAAAAGGAACAAAGAGAAAAATATGATCGTGAAACAGTAGAATATGATAGATTTGATCGTCAGCAAGCGGCAGTGAAGGTCATAATGAATTCGTTATACGGCGTTTTGGGGTGGGAACGTTTTAGGCTATATGACAAAGACATGGCAGATGCAGTTACTGCAACAGGAAGGGAAGTGATTCGGCATACTCAAAAAATGGCCAACGAAATGGGATACACAGTTGCGTATGGAGATACGGATTCCATTATGTTGGAATTAAAAAATCAAAAAATGAATTCTCAAAATTTAGAAAATATTGAAGAGGGTTTATTAAAGAAAAGGGCATTGGAGACTGCGGTTGAAGTCCAAGGTAAAATAAATGAATCATATGGAGAATTTGCAAAGCAAAAATTGAATGCGGATGATCATCATTTTGAAATTGAATTTGAAAAGTTATATAGACGATTTTTCCAAACAGGCAGAAAAAAAAGATACGCAGGACATATAATTTGGAAAGAAGGAAGGGATGTGGATGATATTGACATAGTTGGGTTTGAATATAGGAGATCGGATAACTCATTAGTGACGAGAGTGACGCAGCAAGCGGTGATAGAAAAAATAGTCCGGGGGAGGTCATTGGATGAAGTGAAGAAATATATCCAAAAGGTGATAAAAGATTTTGAAAAGGGAAATTTGGACATAGAAGAAATTGGAATACCAGGAGGCATAGGAAAGAAACTAAAAGAATATGAAACAGAACCAGCTCACATTCGAGGGGCAAAGTATGCAAATGCGGTTTTGGGGACAAATTTCGATCGCGGGTCAAAGCCAAAGCGCGTGTATCTTAAGAGGGTCGATTCTGTGTTCTTTGAAAATTTTAGAGAGAAGAATCCAGACATATTTCCTGCAGAAGGAATAATTACAGAAGATCACAGGGGGTTGACGGCAGGACAAAGAGAAAAGAGAAATACATTCACAGAATTTCAAATGAAACAAGATGTGATATCATTTGAATTTGCCGACCAGATCCCGGATAGTTTTGCTGTGGATTGGGAGTTAATGTTGGAAAAAGATATTAAAGGGCCTATTGAAAGAATATTAGAAGGAATAGATATGTCGTGGGACGAAATTAGAAGTGGACAGGAGCAAACGGGATTAGGACAATATATGTGATTTTATGAGGAGTGAAAAATGAGGACATGAAATCTAACTAGACAAAGTTTAAATCAGTTAAAAAGCTAGATTTTCTTACGCAAATTATGGCAACTTTACGAATAAAGAATTTACATGCAGAAGTAGCAGGAGATGGAGAAAAAATACTGAAAGGGGTTGACCTTGTAGTATCTTCAGGGGAAATTCACGCCTTGATGGGGCCAAATGGGAGTGGAAAATCAACACTATCAAAAATTATTGCAGGTCACCCTGCGTATGAAGTCACAGGGGGGGAGATAATACTGGAAATTGACGACAATGATTTTGAGGAGATTGGGGAAAGTATACCAAAAGATAAGAGATCTTGGAGTATTTTAGAACTAGAACCAGATGAAAGGGCAGCACTAGGAATATTTTTAGGTTTCCAATATCCTGCAGAAATTGAAGGGGTAACCATGACTAACTTTTTGCGGACTGCCCTTAATGCGACAATAGAAGGTAGGTCGGAGTTGATATTTGGCAAGGAAGAAGAGGAAGAGGGAGAAGTTAAAAAGGTACCCAGTCCAATGGAAGGCCCTATTGATGATGGCCCAGTGGGAGTTATGGAATTTCAGAAGCTATTACAGGAGAAACGAGAATTGTTAGACATGGATGTGAAATTTATGCAGAGATATCTTAATGCAGGGTTTTCAGGAGGAGAGAAAAAGCAGAATGAAGTACTCCAGGCTGCAGTGCTAGAACCAGCAATTGCCATATTGGATGAGATTGATTCTGGTTTGGATATAGATCGTCTTCAGGATGTTGCCAAGGGGATTAACGCATTGAGAGATGAGCAGGGTTCTGGTATTTTACAAATTACTCACTATCAACGTATTTTGCAGTATGTGAAACCAGATAAAGTTCACATAATGGTCGATGGAAAAATGGTCATGGAAGGTGGACCAGAACTTGCGATTGAACTTGAAGATAAAGGATATGATTGGGTCCGACAGCAGATATCTGAGGATAAGTGAAATCGAATGGCAAATGGCGTTGATCTAGAATTAACGGATGAAGTGATTTCCCAGATTTCGGAAGGGCTTGAAGAACCAAAGTGGTTACTAGAAACTAGATTGGATGCAGCAAGTGCATTGGATAGACTAGAATTTCCAAAGGTAATTAGCACTCCGGGGAGGATATGGACAGATTTGGCTGATTTGGATTTTGAGAATTTAATAGACCCACTTACACAGAAACAAGAAACTTTCAGGGATGAAATCAAAGGGGTAGAAATTTTATCATTTGCTGATGCTGTGAAATCGGAGGAATCCCTTGTCCAGGAAAATTTTGGAACAGTTGTTGACCCAAAGGAAAATTATCTGGTTGCACTGTCTACAGCATTATTCACGGGCGGGACGGTTATTCGAGTTCCTGAAAAAACTAATATTGAGAAGATATTAATACAAACAAAAATGGAATCCAAATCTCTATTTGACTATACACTGGTCGTGGCAGAAAAATCGTCTTCTGCTACAATTGTTACTTCACAAGAAACAGGAGAGGGGAGTGAGGGGGATAAATACTATGGAGGTATAGTGGAACTGATCGCAAGAGAAAATAGTCAGATAAAATATGGATCATTACAGAATTTGTCAGAAGATACATACAAATATTCGATGAAACGTGGTTCGACGGATAAGAACGCAAAGATAAATTGGATCGAAGGGGATGTAGGTTCTAGATTATCAAAAACAACGGTAGAAACGGAGTTAAATGGGGATGGATCGGAGACAAAAATAGTATGTGCATTTTATGGACATGAAGATCAACATATAGATGTTGATGCGAAAGTTTGGCACAATGCAGAAAATACAATTGCAGATCTAGTAACTCGGGGAGTGGTAGATGATCACGCCCGTTCTGTGTATGAAGGGACACAGTTTGTAGGACAAGAGGCTTGGAATACGTCATCTTACCAGAGAGAAAGTACATTGATGTTAAGTGACGAGTCAGAGGCAGATGCCAGTCCCAAACTGATTATCAATAATCACGATACATCTGCCAGCCACTCTGCCACAGTTGGCCAAATAGATAAAAATAGTCTACTATATATGCGTACTAGAGGAATACCAGAGAAAATAGCATCTAACATGCTAGTTAAGGGATTTTTCGGGCCAATATATGAGGAGATAACAGTAGACGAGTTTAGAGATGATCTTCGTAATCAAATAGAGATAAGACTTCGAACATAAACTTTTAACATAGACCAGGGCCAATCGAGTCTAATAGTCCTATAGTGTAGTGGCCAATCATAGCTGCCTTTGGAGCAGTTGACCCTGGTTCGAATCCGGGTAGGACTATTTTTTCAGCGTGTTAATTCGACCCAATTATCTGAACCACCTTGCCACTCCTGAAATGCTTCTTCGTCCCCAGATTCAGAATAGAACTTACCACCCGAACCATCGTTTAGGGTGCAAGGAATTGGATTTGCCTCCCGTTCTTCTCGAGAGATAGTCATTTGAGCACGACTCGTAATACCTCGTGCTTGATATTCGGCGAACACTTCATCGGTCATAACATCAAAAAACGAGATGTATTCTGTGTCGGCCCCATTACTTACTGCTACAGCGATTTCACCTTGGCCGTGGGGGCGCATGATATAGCCAATATGTTGTCCAGCTGTTACACTACCGCCACCAGCAGCAATGAATTCATCAAGTAAATCTACGTGATGGAAAGTGAATACAAGTTGCGAATATCCCGTTGGGCCAATATAAAATTGATATTCAGTGCCTTGTTCAATTTCTTGAGGTATTAATTGGTACATATTCCCATCCACGGGAGAATAAAATTTTACAGCCCCTCGTGTGTCATAAGAGCCGAAATTACCATCCCAACGCTGTTGTTCGGTGTATGCGTCGAAGTAGTGTTTCATACTCGAACAGGACTTTCCCGTGGGGTCATAATCGGCTGAACCATAGTTATAATTATGGCCATATACGGCTCGAATTTTAGTAATCCGAATATAAGGGTCGAGGTCAATGAAATTACTGGTGGCGAGTTTGGGAGGATTGGCCGGATCGATATTTGGCTGGGCACTCTGTTGATTTGCTTCAATGTATTTGCTATGGTCCACCGTGGGAGGGGGACCCATGTTCTGGCTATAGTCCATATGGGCGCCAGTATTCATCGTTTGCCTCATGTGCATAGATTCAGCCATATCCATCATTTCTTCCATGGACATGCCCGTTGATTCTCCCATGTCCATCATTTCTTCCACAGACATACCCATTGATTCGGCAACATTCTTTAGGTCATCCATGGTCATTCCACGAGATTCGGCCATAGTTTTTATTTTTTCCATCTTTGCAGGGGTCGTCGTTTCTGCCGGGTCTGCTACTATATTTGTAGATTCTTCGGGTGAAGTGGATTGCGCGCCGCCCATGGATCCTCCTGAGCACCCAGCAAGAATGAGACATATGACTACGAGAAAAATCATACTTGGAGTTTTCTTATTGTTCCCGTTCATATTTTTTCCTGGATTAATGCTTGTTAAATTAGCTATCCCGTTACAGGTTCAGTTACGCCATTGGAGGTCTCTTTAATTGCGGTATATCTGCAACCCGGAGAAACCATTTGTCCCTGTGGATAATTGGAACTATCACCGGACCATGTCTCATAACTATCCATCAAATCCTGAATTTTTGCTTTGTAAATAAGTTCGACAGAGTCATCTAGATGCATGGTTGGACAGTGGTTGATTACACCCATATTTTGGCCGGGCATGGCCCCTTCCCGGATGTATTCATATAGAGTAAGTTCAGCACGGCCATTAATGCCAGAGTTAGTGGTATCGGGCCAGTTTCCTACATATCCAAGTACCTGACCGGCTTCAATTGTGGTGCCTTCTTTGATGGCCTTTCCATTTATCGTAAGTGGTAAGTCGCACGTAACGGGGTTTACACCACTACGGTCGCAATCTATGCTTACAATATGATCGAGATTAACGCCCCATTTGGAACCCTGCGAAGGTGCTATAATTAGATCCCAATCGTCCTGTTTGTAACTAGTCGTAGGCTGCCAGGTTATTCGAGTGACCACGCCACTGATTGGAGCGATTACTATTGCATCTGCGGGTGCTTTGAACTCAAATGTAGGATTATCATATTGATTTGCTGCTCCCGGATTATGCAACATTCCAAAGTCATCAAAAACTGTTTTAGAGTATCTTGCATCGAATATTAGATCTCCAAAGGTTGCACTTGAGGAATCCCAAGGACCCAAGTTCTGCATCATCAAATTCTGGAGTTTTGGGGCCGTTTCTGTAGAAGGGCCATAGTGCCCAGAAGGCATAGAACTAGAACCACCCATGTTCATCATGTCTTCTCTACTCATGCCCATGGATTCTCCCATTTTCATCATGTCTTCCATGTTCATTCCCATGGATTCTCCCTTTTTCTTCATTTCTTCTGGGTTCATGGATCCCCCAGGGGGTGCAGTGTTTCCTGCCTCCACAGAATTTTTCGTGTCCTTCTTTTCTGCTACATTTGCAGGTGCTGTTGTCGTGTCTGCTACTGCATTTGCAGGTGCTGTTGTCGTGTCTGCTACTGCATTTGTAGACTCCACGGGTATGGAAGGATCTACTGCACTTCCGGGGGCATCTGAACACCCCGCAAGGAGGAGACATATGACTACGAGGAATATTGCATATGGGGTTTTCTTATTTTTTCCATTCATATTTGCTCCGGGTCACGATTCGTGTTTATTGAATTTATTACAATTCGCATTAGTTTGGACGTAAGAGTTCTACTATAATAAATTAGGTAGAATTCAAAAATCAGTCATCGAGATCCGTTCGGGTGTTTTAGAAACGGCTATGAAAGACAAATATATGCTCACGATAATCGCCAAGAATCCAAAGAGCGCATTTGTCAAACGTAATGCAAATATTAACTCGTAGTAAGATTGCAATATAATAAAAACCACCCCCATAATGACAGGTGCGAGAGTCGCCCCGGCTCCTTTTGCGGTTTCTCCAAAACTTATTAAGACGCCTCTGAAGGATTCGGGTGTGAATTCAATTATCAAAACTCGCCAGAGTGAAAACAAAAGTCCGAATCCCAATCCTATGCAAAACGCCCCAACGGCCATGTGGAGAAGTGATTGAGATAATGCAACTAACATCAGACCGCCTCCGATGATCACAGAAAGAATTGAGAAAGGATAAATTAGGTTGGAAAAATAAGAATATACTCTCCCAGATTGGGAAGCGGCTATTGCAGATGCACCGCTGAATAGAGATACCAGTAGACCTGCTTGTCCAGCAGATCCACCTATTCCAAGTACAATTATCAAAGAGCTGTAAGTCACATACGCCGTGAAAACAAAAGAAGTTATGAACATTCCAAGAACCGCGGCGGAAAGCCGGGGGTAGAGTAATAGCGCTGGTGCTTTTTTCATTATTGTTCTAAATGAAACTCTATTTTTGGATTGGCCTTGAGAGGCAGAAGCAGATGGCTCTTCTAGAAATAGATAGATAATGAGTGCGATGGGGAGGGGAACTGCATATAGAAGAAATGGATAGTTCCATGCAATAAGTACAAGGAAACCAGAAAAGATGGGGAAAAGTGCGCCGCTCAAACCGTGGCTAGTGGAGCGCAACCCTTGGGCAGTTGCACTTGCAGATCCAGTATAAAGATCGCCTAGAGATGCCACAATAACAGGCAGGATACAAGCCCCACCTACTCCCTGTAAAAATCGGAGAGAAAGGGTCAACAGGAAAGATGTGCTTAACGTCATCAGGAGTCCCGAAATTCCGAATGTTAGTAGTCCAACAATCAATAGTGGTTTTCGTCCATAAGCGTCTGTGAGCCCTCCTGCGATGGGGGAAAGGATCATCAGAGGGGCAAAAAATGCAGTTACTAGCAATCCGACGGCGGCAGGGGTTGTTGACAAAGGTATGATTAGAGATTCTAAAACGGGGGAAATCATGGTAGTCCCCATAGGGTATACCATATTGGCCAGTAACAACAGCTGCAAACTCCGGTCAGAAAGTATATTTCCTTCAGAGCCAAGTAAATTTTTTAAAGAAATCACGAGAGGAGATCTGCATGGCGACTTATTGCATCTGCGAAAGATAATATTTTATATCCAAACTCGTCGCGGGCGCGATCGTTAGATATGTTAAATTGGAATGTGGGTTCTCGGGAAGGGTCGGGGACGAAATTGCCACCTAAAACTGTGTTAACAGTTTCTGCTATTTCAGAGAGAGAGATGAGATTCCCCCCCGTATTATAAACATCAAAATTGAGTTTTTTTGCCAGAGTTACTTTTTCAAATAAATCAACAACGTCGTCGACGTAGACGAGTCCAAATGTGGAATCGGGATGCATGGGAACATCAGTCGTTTTTCCAGCAACAGCATCTTCTACGAAACTACCCACCCAAGGATATCCAGTATATCTTCCAGGTCCAAAAACGGTGCTGGGTCTAATGGCACATACATCTAAACCTTCACGTGAAGAATATAACAACGCCTGATATTCATTCATATGTTTTAATGCGGAATAATATGAAGCAGTATTGAATGCAGTATAAGGGGAATAAGGACGGGGAGAATCTTCAGTTACTACGAGTCCGTCTTCATAATCTAGAGAGCTATAAACACCAAGAGTACTCGCCCATACAACTCGGGGGACACTAGATTCTACAGATGCTCGGAATACATTATCGACACCTAGAAGATTAACATGTAATGATAAACTAAGATCTTGAAGTGCCCCACGACCAACGAGATACGCGAGATGGACTATTCGATCGGGTTCATGTGTATTAATAATCTGTGAGACTTCGTCGTAGTTCGTGACATCTCCTTGGATCAATTCTACACCATCAAGATTTGGAGTTGCGTTTGTGTCAAGATCCATGCAAACTACGGATTCGCCTTGTTCACTTAATTTTGAGGTAAGGTTTCGCCCGATTAAACCAGAGGAACCGATGATTAAAGTTTTCATAATACAAAGTTTTGTATCTGTAATATTAAATGTCCTCGGTTGGATTATCCATAAAAATTATGGAATAAAAGTAGAATAGAGCCCTTTAATTATTGGAACCCAACACGAGTTCTCTGAGCGGAAGTAGGAAGTCCAGTACTGCCTTTAAACTCATCTTGGATTGTGTGATAATACTTTAGAAGGTCGGCGGTCATCGTCGGGCGAACTGAATCTAAAGCTTTGCGGAAGTGACGCATTTCTACTTCGGTTGAATCGGAGTCTTCTCGGAGTGCTTCAATTGCCGCTTCTCGGGCTATACTAGCTACATCGCTGCCAACATAGCCTTCGGTTATTTCAGCAAGTTCGGTTAAACCGACTTCGGATGCCAACGGCATATCTTGGGTATGGATTCTGAAAATCTCTTTTCGATCTTCTAACCCCGGTTCCTCTACCATGACTAGTCTATCGAATCTTCCAGATCGTACTAGTGCGGGGTCGATCATGTCTGGGCGATTGGTTGCTGCAATGACCACTACGTCTGCAAGTTCTTCTAGTCCATCTAATTCGGTGAGTAGTTGGTTAACAACTCGTTGGGATACATTGCTACCGAATTCATACCCCCTGTTAGGAGCAAGTGCATCCAGCTCGTCGAAAAAGATAACTGCTGGCGAAACTTGGGCAGCTTTTCGGAATACTTCTCGAATTGCCTTTTCAGATTCTCCGACCCACTTTGAAAGGAGTTGGGGGCCCCTTATGGAGATGAAATTTGCATCAGTTTCTGTTGCTACAGCTTTTGCTAGAAGTGTTTTCCCAGTCCCAGGAGGACCATATAACAAAATTCCAGAAGGAGGAGAGATCCCCATTCTAGTGAATCTTTCGGGATTGGTCAGTGGCCATTCGACAGATTCTTGAAGTTCTCTTTTTGCAGTTTCAAGTCCTCCAACGGCATCCCAACTGACATTGGGAACTTCAACCAAAACTTCCCGCATTGCACTAGGACTTATTTCATGGAGAGCTAGGTCGAAGTCTTCGTTGGTGACAATCATGGTGTCAATTAGTTCTTCGGAAATTTCTTCTGAATCGAGGTCAATTTTTGGCAAATATCTTCGAAGAGTTTTCATTGCAGCTTCTTTCGTTAGAGATTCTAGATCTGCGCCAACAAAGCCGTGGGTGTCTCGAGCTAATTCAACTAAATCAATAGAGTCGTCAAGTGGCATTCCACGTGTGTGTATTTGGAGGATTTCGTGGCGATCGATCGCAGAGGGGACACCAATCTCGATTTCCCTATCGAAACGCCCAGGTCGTCGAAGGGCAGGGTCAATTGCATCGAGGCGGTTGGTAGCCCCAATGACAATGACTTCTCCACGAGATTCAAGACCATCCATCATAGTGAGTAATTGGGCAACTACGCGACGTTCTACTTCGCCAGTGACTTCTTCACGTTTAGGTGCTATAGAATCTAGTTCATCTATGAAGATTATAGAAGGAGCTTCCTTGGCTGCATCTTCAAAAATGGAACGTAATTGTTGTTCAGATTCACCATAATACTTTGAAATAATTTCGGGTCCTGCGATGGAGAAAAATCTTGCACTGGTTTCGCTTGCCACAGCTTTTGCTAGAAGTGTTTTCCCAGTTCCAGGAGGACCATGTAAAAGTACCCCTTGGGGAGGGTCAATGCCAAGTTTTGCGAATATGGAGGGGTGTTTGAGAGGCAGTTCTATCATTTCTCGGACTCTGTGGATTTCGTCAGACAGCCCGCCTATATCCTCATATGTGATGGCGTTGCTCGATTTTTCATACCCAGACGCAGGTACTTCACTGAGTTGGATTTCAGTTTCCTCGGAGATCACAACGATCCCGGTCGGGACTGTTTCGACGGCGATGAGTGGAATGGCCTGTCCAGGAGATCGCATGAATGGGTGGCTTGTAGTAGACATTATGGGCACCACATCCCTTGAAAAGATAGGCCGTTTAAGGATCTGCCTTCGGATCATACTAGCTGCATCTTCACCGAAACGAACATTACTAGCAGGAGGGGGAGCGAAAACTACTTTTTCTGCAGGAATGGCATCTACTTTTTGGATGGAGACTGATTCTCCAAGGCTAACATTAGCATTCTGGCGTGTGAAACCGTCTATCCTAACGGTATTCGTATTCCAATCTTGTCGATCCGCCCTCCAAACTTTTGCCGCAGTTTGTTTTCCACCGGTGATCCGAATTATATCCCCAGGACTGAGTTTTAAATGAAGAAATGTATCAGGATCTAAACGTGCAATTCCGCGGCCAGAATCATTGGAATATGCTTTTGCCACTTCTAAGTCGACTAGTAGATCTTCAGAGGACATAGTATTATTTTGTAATTAGCACCTGGAGTTCATAGAACATATGCTTTATCTATTGAAAAAAGTAAGAAAACCAGTATGTACTCCGTGATTGGGTGTGACAGATGTCAGACGATATGGATAGTTGGCATGCGGCCGAAGACTGTTAAATGCCCCAGGTGTAACAAAAGGCATAATTTTAGGAAGCTTAGAAAATTCGCAGAGGAAGGAGACATAGAGGTTGCTCGAGTGGTACGGACACAGATGTTATCAGAGAGAATGGGAACGGCGAAAAATGAAGAAAACTTACAGGAAGAAGAATAGTTATCTTCCGAGTCGCTCGTGGGCGGTTGAGAGATCCCGAGACCCCAGTGCAGAAAGTAATGACAGTTCCCCTGCAAGGACACCGGATGATATTATTTCTGCAAATGCATCCGCATTGGATCCAGGAGGGGTTCCTCCGCCACGGACACCCAGGATATCGAGGGCTTCAGATTGAGAGGGTAAATGGGTCCCCCCTCCAATGGTTCCTATTTCAAGGCTTAGAAGTGTGACACTTAAATATAGGCCCCCATCTCGGATATCGGCGGTTGTGATGACGTTTGCTCCTTCTACGACTTGTGCTGCGTCTTGGCCCGTTGCTAAGAAAATTGCTGCAATGATATTTGCCGCTTGGGCGTTGTGGCCTAGACTAACCGCCCTAGCACTACCAATGTGGTTTTTGTGTGTATTGATCTCCACGATGGCTTCGGGAGTTGTGTGGAGTTTTTCTTCTACTATTTTTCGAGGGATTAGAACATCAGCTGAAACGGTCCTACCACGACCCTCAATTGCGTTAATTGCAGCTGGTTTTTTATCAGAACAGAGATTTCCAGAAAGGGAAATGAGTTTTGCAGGGGTTTGTTGTTCTAGGAATTCAGATACTTTTTTTGTGGAAATTGTAACCATATTCATCCCCATTGCGTCTTTTGTGTCGTAGGAAAATCGTAGAAAAATGGAATTCCCAACTACATAAGGTTTGATTCCTATCAATTCCCCATGACTAGTGGTAGAATTGGCTATTTCTTCTATTTCTGAATAATTAGTAGAAATCCAATTTATGAAATCTAGAGATTCAGAGACATTAGCGACTTTAAACACAGGGGCCCGGGTCATTGCATTGTTGAATACCCGGGTTATGGCCCCGCCTGCGTGCCGAATGGCAGAACACCCCCGGTTTACGCTAGCTACTAATGCACCTTCAGTGGTTGCTAAAGGGAGATAAAAGGATCCCTCTGTTGCAGATCCAAATACGGTGATTGGGCCAGCTATCCCCATAGGTATTTGTACAGATCCAATCATGTTCTCGATATTGGTAGAGGCTAATTTTGCGTCGAAAGTGTAATTTCCAATAGAAGAGAGTTTGACACTTAATTCTGACTCTAGTATCTGCAGACGGACATCAGCTGCCATATCAGGATCTACGTGTTCCTCAAGCTCGTGGAGTTTAATTTCCCCTTTTTGGACACGTTTTATTATGTCGTTTGTACTCATACTGAAGAGATAAAGCTGCTAAAGCTTAAATGGTGATTAAATGAACGCCTTATTTCATGCACTGGATGCAAAAATTCTCTAATATTTTAGTTCCCAATGGTGTCAGGAAACTTTCGGGGTGAAATTGAACGCCCTCGTGGGGCTTTTTCGTGTGACGAACCCCCATAAGAAGAGAGGGTTCGCCAAGGGTCCGGGCGGTAGGAATGAGGAAATCGGGCATGTTGATTTCTTCAGCCATTAACGAATGATAACGTCCGGCAATAAAGGGATTGGGGAGGTCTGATAAAACACCAGATCCATCATGAGATACATGAGAGATTTTTCCATGCACAACGGAGGGGGCGTGAATAATAGATACCCCATTTGCGGCGCACAGGGCCTGATGGCCTAGGCAAACTCCGAGGGTAGGGTAATTTAACTCCGAAAAAATAGACATAGAAACACCGGCATTTTGGGGGAATCCGGGGCCAGGAGATATGATGATTCCATCGGGGCCTAACTTCTGTATTTCATCTATAGTTATAGCATCGTTTCGGTGTATATCTACGCTTGCCATGGTTCCAATTCCCTGAACTAGGTTGTATGAAAATGAATCATAATTATCAATGATTAAAATGTGAGGGGAGTCCATGGTAGTAGGTGGTTGGTAATTTCTAAGTCATTCCAGAGAGGAGGGGTCCGAAAGTGCTAGGTTCATTGCTTGGACTAGGGCTCTAGCCTTAGAAAGAGTTTCCTCATATTCAAGTTCAGGAGAAGAATCATGTACGATGCCAGAACCAACAGGAAGAAAGTAAGTCTCATTTTGATGGATAAAAGTTCGAATGATTATATTCAACGTGGCCCGGTTGTCAAAACCAAAGATCCCAACGCTGCCCGTGTAAGGACCCCTGTAAGAAGTTTCTAGTTCATTTATTATCTCCATGGTTCGGGGTTTGGGGGCACCAGTGATGGTACCACCAGGGAACATTGCTTTGATTATGTCAAGTATATTTTTAGTAGGGTGCAGAGTTCCTTTGACTGTAGAAACTAGATGCATCACTGCAGAGTATCTATCCACTCTGCAATATTCGTCGATGTGGACGGTCCCATATTCGGCTATTTTTCCAATATCATTCCGACATAAATCAACGAGCATTGCATGTTCCGCTCGTTCTTTTGGGCTATTTATAAGCTCATTTTCGAGTGCGAGATCGTCAGAAGCATTGGCACCTCTAGGTCTAGTTCCTGCGATTGGTTCTGCTATAATTAAGTCATCTTCTAGTCGAAAAAGTAATTCAGGACTTACTCCGATTAGGTCGATGTTGGGGAATTCGAATAGTGAAGAATAAGGAGCGGGATTTATCTGTCGAAGTGCACTGAATAAGAGACTGGGAGATATATCAGAATTCAAAGTTAGGTTGTGTGCCGTATTGACTTGGAAAGTATCACCGTCACGTATATGCTGTTTAATTTCTCGTACACGTTCGCAAAAAATTTCATTCCCACAATCGCTCTTAAAATCGGTTATCGAGGGGGCATCAGACAGATTGTCGAAAGGAGGGGATGGAATTTGGAGAGACCTAGCTAAATCTATTGTTGTTGTTAACGTGGTATCAAAAGTTTCTTCGGGAATTTCTACGATTGGACAGGAAGTAATTCTGAGTGTTGTTTTTTCATCACGGGGTTCTTTCCAAGATACGATGCAATCGTAAAGTCCAGCTTGAAGTAAAGGGAAGGGGTTTAAAGTATCAGTACGGGGCGGGATATTTTCTATTTCTTTTGCTAATTCATAAGATAGCCATCCGACTACTCCGCAAGGGTACGGGGTTTCACATCCATTCCGTACTAGGTGTTCTTTGGCAAAAAAATCATATAATTGAGATAGTGCAGATGAAGATGTTGGGGAATCGGAATTGATCTCGAGGAAAGCACTGGGCCGGATACCAAAATACCCCCAGCCGGGTGTCCCACCAGTAGTTTCTAAATAAAAACTTTGGGAACCTTCCCGGGAGTTGAGATATGCTTTAAATGGATCGTCTACAACAACTCGGACTTCCACAGGGATCCTAGAGCTAGATGGCGAAGTTGCTGCGACAGATAGGTAATCGTGTTTGTCAGTGTATACCTCGATCTGAGGATTGGGAGAGTCCACGGTGACTAATAGATTACCGATGGCAAAAGGTATTACTCGAATGAAATGGAGTTGAAAGTGAGATACTACAGTTGGGAGCGTACTGCGTTGTTCATTACACTCACGGGGGCTTTTTTACCAGTCCAGATTTCAAAGGCCTCCACTCCTTGGTACAAAAGCATCCAGACACCGTCGATAGTAAGTGCACCAGAATTTTTTGCTTCTCGGAGTAATCTGGTTTGGAGAGGGCGATAAACAGCGTCCATTACGACAAGGTCAGAATGAAGGAACGTTTCAGGTATAAGGGAGAGATCAGTCTCCATGCCAACACTAGTTGTGTTGACGATTATATCGGCGTCTGGGAGTAACTCAGTTAAACTAGATAATCCATATCCAGTTGAATTGGGTATTGATTCAGATAGAAAACGTGCTTTACTTTCAGTTCGGTTTACAATAGAAACATTAGATCCTTCGTCAGATAACATGAAGGCCAGTGCGCGGCCAGCTCCTCCTGCCCCAAGAACAACAGAATTTTTTCCGGATAAACTGATATCGTGGTGCTCAAATGATCTACGAGCACCAGCCACATCGGTATTGTATCCCATTGGTTTTTTTCCAGAGAAATCGATTGTGTTGACAGCCCCGATTCTTTTTGCTAGTTTGTCAGGTTGGACATGGGGTAAGACATCTTGTTTAAAAGGTATAGTGACGTTTAACCCAGAGATTCCATTTTGAGGGGCTTCGGTTATAATTTCTTTGAGTTCAGAAGCTTCGGGTTCCATTGTGATATATTTAGCATCCATGAGTAAATGGGAATATGCTGCTTGATGCATTACAGGAGATAGGGAATGGCCTACAGGATTTCCCAATAGGCCAAAGATCTGCATTATAGGTTAATTACAGATCTCAGGATACATAAATTCTCTTTAGAACTACCCGTGGCTAGTTACAGCCAAATCAAAATTCCCTACATGATAAACCAACAGAATGATGAATATAAGATATAAGACTCCCCCAATCAAAAATGGGAGATTGCTCAGAGTCTCGTCTGTGGAATATCTAGCACGGACGTAAAGGATAGAAGCACCTAAAATTGCGAATACAGCAGAAATTGCATTTAAAAATCCAACAGTACCCCAGGTAAAAGAAAGATTCCATGATGTGAAAACGATTCCAAGTGTCACCGGAAGAGTTGATTGAAATACCAATGCCCCGGTGATATTTCCTAGAGCCAAAACATCCTTGTCACGAGATATCCATATTATGCTGTTAAATTTCTCAGGGAGTTCAGTTGCCAAAGGAGCAAGAAGAAGAGCAATTACTGCGAGGGGGAGGTTTAACACATCGTGAGAAAGCCACTCTACCGCATGGATGAAAAGATGGGCACCTGCGATGATAATTCCAAGTGCGGCGAGTGCTTGGAAAATAACCAAGCGAGTGGTAGGGTCGGAAGCTCGGGGTTTTTTCGCGGCAAGGATAGGTACTATCTGTGCTAGTTTGTCAAGTATAACACCAATTTGTAAGTTCTCGAGAGATTCTGCTTCAATCGCAATACCACTAGAAAGAGTTCGTTGGAGATAAAATAAATAAAGTATCACTAAAGTGAAAGCTATGAGTAAGGACAAAATTCTCCAAGGGACAAGTGCGGCGATTATTGCTAGAGAATATGCGATGATAAAAAAGGATAGGTCTCTCTTAGTTGAGGAGGAGTATATTTTTAATTTTAGTCCAGAAGATCTTCTGGGTTTGAAATATATCAAACTGCAGCCTATGAGAAACATGGCGATGGTGGCTAGCATGAAAGGGGCGCCCAAGATGGCACCCACTCCGATCTCATCTGCAGAACTTGCCCCACCAGTTCGCCATACAGTATAGATAGCAATGACAGGTATCATGGTTTCGGGGAGGGCAGTTCCAACTGCTGCCAGAATACTTCCAGTTGCACTTTCAGAGACGTTGGTTTTGTGGCCCACCCATTCAATTCCATTGGTGAATATTGCGGCACCTAGGAGAAGTGCGATGAACGAAACAACTAGTGTAGATATGTTCAGTAGATTAGAAGAAATAGAAAAGAGTTCACTCATGTATAAAATTATTAGAAGGATTACTAAAGAGTTACTTTATTCAACAGATAAGAATTGTTGGGAATTATCACCGATTGGTTTTATTCGAATGAGGACCCATGGATTGATGTGATAGGCATTGTTGTGAGTCGGTCGGATTCTGTTTCAGTTCTAATTGGGAAAGAAATATTGAAGATAGGAAAATGGGTACAAAAAATAGATGCGGGTCGAATTGATGCAGAAGGTGGGGGAAAATATTACTGCACAGATGGGTTTGAACTCAGAGAATTTGAAGGACTACATATCCAACTTGAAAAGGTTGAATTGGCTTTCGGGGCTGTGGAATGCATCATGTTTGTTTCTAGACATGTGGGAGAGACCGGGGCTTTATTGACAGCTCACTATACGGGGAATTTTGGAGAAGCAAAATTTGGAGGTATGCCTAGAGAATTATCAAGGGCATGCCCAAATTTGCATAAATCCATTGTTGATGCACTTAGAAAATATGCCCCCGAAAATTATGAAGTGGGTATCGAATGTACACATCATGGCCCGTCGGATGTCAATATTCCTTCAATGTTTGTAGAAATAGGGAGTTCAGAACAAGAATGGGAGAACGTAGAAGCTGCGGAATCGGTTGCGAAAGCAGTTATGAGTGTCAAAGGGGAGAAATCTAATTGTGAAAAGACTATTGTGGGTTTTGGAGGGGGGCACTATATGCCACGATTCGAGAGGATCATGAGAGAGACGGATTGGGCGATTGGACATGTTGCTGCCGACTGGTGTTTGGAAGATATGGGAGAAATTAATTCAGAAATGATAAGAGACATATTCGAGAAAAGTGGGTCAAATAGATGCATCATAGTGGATAAAAATTTAGAATTGGAAAAAATAATAAAACAAGAAGGATATGAAATGGTTAGTGAAAAATGGGTGAGAGAAACAACCGGAGTGGGACTAGAAGTTGTTTCGCGCATGGAAATGTCCATTTCGACTATTGAGGAGGGGTTACGTTTTGGGAGAGTTAGGTCGGATCGAATGGAAATTAGAGAATTAGATCAATCGCTGTTGAAGGATGTTCAAGTTATAAATTCGAAAAAGGTAAGGGAAGTGATATTGGAGAATGCAATTGCATTTGAGACTGTTGAAAATGGAAGTCTAGTTAAGGGAAGAATAGCGGTACAGGCTCGGCAAGCGTATGAAGATATAATAGAAGAATTTTGTCACATATTAGAGCAAAAATATGACCACGTTTCTCGAAAGGGGAGCGAGATTTTTGTTGAGGAGTTGATATTTAGTCCAGAGAAAGCACGAATGTTAGGAGTGGAAGAAGGACCCAAATTTGGAGAGTTGGCATCGGGAGAATCTGTAGAGGTAAAAGGCAAGATATTGAATCCAGAAGAAGTACAAGAAATAAAAAATAAGAGATACAAGCTAAGTTAATAATACAATATACTTGATAAAATGAAGTAAGAAGAGAGAGGGGGAAAGTGACTATTTTAACAGGGTATATAAAAGTAACACTAATGAGCTTGAGTACATAATATACACACAAATGGAATTTACCGCTGAAGATGTGATCGAAGAGGCAGAAGAAAATGTAGCTCTTGAAGAGATGCCATCAAGAGATGGGCTAATGACGGATGAACAGCTCCTTGAAATTTTGGAAGAGTTACAAACAAACATCACAGTTTTTGGGTGCGGAGGAGGGGGAAACAACACAGTCAATAGAATGTCTGAAGAGGGAATTCACGGGGCGGATCTAATAGCTGCCAATACAGATGTTCAGCATTTGGTCAAAGTGAAGGCAGACACTAAGATATTGATGGGGAGAAATAGAACAAAGGGCAGGGGTGCAGGGTCTTTGCCACAAATTGGAGAAGAGGCTGCTCTTGAAAGTAAAGATGAGATACTCGAAGTTATGAAAGGATCTGATATGGTATTTGTCACAGCAGGATTGGGAGGAGGAACTGGTACGGGGTCCGCGCCAGTGGTTGCGAAAGCCGCTCGAGACATAGGTGCTTTGACAATTGCAATTGTGACAACACCATTTACAGCGGAGGGTGAAGTCAGAAGGATAAACGCAAATGCAGGTCTCGAGAGATTACGAGATGTAGCAGACACAGTAATTGTTGTTCCGAATGATCGATTGCTCGAAGTTGTGGGGAAGCTACCTGTAAAGGAGGCATTTAAAGCTGCAGATAGGGCACTTATGCGGTCGGTAAAAGGAATAACAGAATTGATTACAAAACCCGGGCTTGTTAATCTAGAC
The DNA here is from genome assembly GCA_964597855.1 of uncultured Halobacteriales archaeon. Classification (GTDB taxonomy): domain Archaea; phylum Halobacteriota; class Halobacteria; order Halobacteriales; family Hikarchaeaceae; genus Hikarchaeum. The sequence continues at coordinate 44,400 of CAZQZO010000001.1, forward strand.
TTTGCGGATGTCAGAACGGTTATGGAAAGAGGAGGGGTTGCAATGATCGGGTTGGGAGAATCGGATTCAGAAAATAAGGCTCAAGATTCAGTGAAAGAAGCTTTGAAATCCCCCATGCTGGATGTAGACATTTCAACAGCAAATGCAGCGTTGATAAACGTTACAGGTGGGCCAGACATGTCGATCGAAGAAGCAGAAGGTGTGGTAGAAGAAATTTACGAACGGATTGACCCAGATGCAAGAATCATATGGGGGACTTCTATCGATGATGAACTTGAAGGAAGAATACGGACCATGATAGTGGTTACGGGAGTTCAATCTCCGCAGATATATGGGAGGATGGATGCAGCTAGACAAAGAGAAGAAAGCAGAATTGGTAAAATAGATTACGTCGAATGAAGAATAGGAAAAGTAGAAATAAAGGAGAATATAGATTAAGTTATGGATGTCCCACGTGATTTGGCCTCGTATTTACGCCTAATAAAACTATCTAGTGTCCCTACTAAAGAGGAATTTATACAAATTTCTAAGATTGCAGGGATAGGGATTCTAGTAGTAGGGAGTATAGGGTTCATAATATTTGGAATAATGAAATTGATCCCGAAGTGATAAAAATGTCTATAGATGAAAATGAACCAGAGAAGGAGCAAGTTGAGGGAGAAAACATAATGGCTAGTGAACAAAACATATCAAATATATATGCCATTAAAACTACAGCTAGTCAAGAGCAAGCGGTTTCGGACATGATAGCTATAAAGGAGCATCCTGCAATACATGCTATTCTTTCTCCAGATTCACTAACAAGTTATGTGATGGTAGAAGCAGATGAACCCGATGCGATTGGGTTAATAATTGAAGAAATTCCACATGCGAGAACAATAATACCAGGGGAGAGTTCAGTTGAAGAAATTGGACATTTCCTTACACCTAAATCAGATGTAGAAGGGATTGCAGAAGGAGATATAATTGAATTGGTCGCAGGGCCATTTAAAGGTGAAAGGGCGCAAGTTCAAAGGATAGATGAAGCTAAAGATCAAGTGACTGTGGAACTTTATGAAGCAACGGTTCCAATTCCGGTTACAGTCAGAGGGGATCAAATAAGGGTCTTAGATTCTGGAGATCGTTAAGAGGGAAGAGACCATGGCAGAATGGATTTGTGGGATCGCAGAATGTGAAACTCATTTTGGGACGATAGAGGGGTTACTTCGCCATCAAATGAAGGAACATCCTCATGTTTCCTGTAAAGTGTGTGGGGAGAAAATTCCAGACGGTATTTTTGCAATCCAACATGTCATAGGTGTGCATCGGAGGGTAAAATATATGCTTGCATATGGGGCGAATTCAAGTGATATCCGATATCGAGAATACATAAAAAAATTGGCAGAGTTGGAGATAGATATAGACGCAACTTATGAATCATTGATGAGTGAATGGGAAGAAGAAATAGAGGGGCTTTTGAAAGATGGCTAGAAACCAATTTTTGGTTTGAATGATCTTTGACTATTAGAATTCGAAGGATTGTTCCGTTTGAAGCGTTCACCGTATACAATTCCAATTAGCAATCCAGCGAGGTGGGCTAGTTGGGCCACCCCTCCAGCTCCAATTCCACCTACAGAAATAAGAGATACAGAGATAATTGCGAAACCTATTGTCAATACCCAAAGGGGGAGAGGTAAGAAAAAATAAAGATGTACTCGGAGATTAGGATTGAGCACCGTGAGGAAGCCCATGATAGCCAGTATCGCCCCACTAGCCCCGAGTACAGACCCGGGGGTTGTTGTCAAAAGTCCAGCTCCTATTTGGGACAGCGCGGCGAGTATACCACCAAGCATGAAAAGGTAGAAGAATTTCTTAGTACCTAGATATCGTTCGACGATAGGACCGAAGAAATATAATGCTATACTATTGAAAATGATGTGCCCAAATGAGGAAGGAGAATGGGCAAAAATGGAGAAAATCCAGGTCCAAACATATTCGGGGTGATAGGTAGAAACGGTAAAAATGGAATTATGTGCATTGATCCCAAAAATTATGAGTACCAACCATTGTAGCACTAGAGTGATCCACATTAAGGCTAGGAATAGATAGGTTAAATTTCCACGAAAAAAAGGGAGTGTAAACGTCAAGAAACGGTTAGAAACCAGATTTAAAAATTTAGAGACTCCCCGTGCATCGGAGGAGAAAGAATAGCTATTTTCAGAGGGCATTCGGGGGTCGTTCCAGTTTTTAAGACCGTCGCAATTATGAGCTTCCGGGAGACGGTGGAGGCCACAGAAAACACCCCCACAGTTTCGGCATGAAAAGGGAATGGCTTCGTTTTGACCACAAACTTGACAAATTGCCATGATCGGGTTTAGGGTTTAGGTGTAAAATGAGTTTGGTTTGGAGAGGATGTGAAATTCAGATTATGTGAAAAATTATAATCGATCTACGTCTACATCCTCATTGGATACATCGGAGGTTTGAGTTGTGGGAGACAGATTGCCAAAAACTCCAATAGTTCCAACTTGCTTTTCCTCTGGCGTTCCACTTTTGACTACCTTAATAGCAGATTCGGGGACCTCTATAAGTTGGGTTTTCCCATTTACTGTCCTTTGTAAAATTACAGTCCCTCCGGGGTCATTTCTGGTTTTGAAATTTACTACAGCTGTGAAGAGAGACCAGAGAATCACGATGGATCCCAAGAAGTAAATTATCACAACGAAGAGTGTGATGTGATTTGAAGTTGCTCCTATCCATTTGTAAGGATATGCATACCAAAAAAGTAGAACTCCAAAAACAGATATGCTAGCCCCAACTATGGCAGAAGCGCGCTGGTATTCTGTTGCAGGGAGAACTGCAAAGACACCTAGTAGAAATATAGGGAATCCCAGTCCGGCCAATAAACCAGAGATTCTACGTATGACGAAATATCCAAAATCTAGGTTTACCAGGATGTTGGTAGTACTAAACAATATACCAGCTATAACTAGAATGCCACCTGTTGCAAAAAGTGCAGTTCCAGTGTAAAGATTTTTTCGACTTTTTTTACCGGTACGATCATAGGCTTCTGCCAAACTAGTCATAATGTGTTTTATTTGGCTTCAGATAACAAAAGGATGCTGTAGAAGTGAAAAGCCGAAAGGAAATTAAAAATTTGAATATGGTTTTGTAAGGAAAAGTATCTCGAGTGAGTCTCGAAGAATTTAATGGTTTTGCCAAGAAATGTGGTAGTATGGCTAAGAAGAAAACAAAGGGGGAAATGGAAGAAGAATCTAGTTTTGTTGATATGAAACTCGATGTGGATGGTACAGTGGAGGGTGCGCCTATCGAAAGAATCGCATCTAGATTGACGTGGCCACAAGAAAAAAGTGAAATTGTGCGGAAGGAAGGAGAAGAACTTATTAGGACGCCAACGGGGGCAAGGAAATTAGAAGATTTGCTAGAGGGAGTAGATACAACATACTTCTCTAAGCGACAAATGTTTGTGGAAAGTATCGAAAAGCAAATAGGGAAAGGAACTATTTCTGTTTCGGAGTGAAGTGGAAAATAAATAATTGAATTAAAGGGGGTTAAGAGTGAGGCGAGAAATCGGCTAGTTTTGACTGGATTCCAGTTAGTATCGTGGATTTGGATTTCAAGTCATCTAGGGGGAGGGAGAGGGAGTTCGAAACTTGAGTTAGTGCGGTGTGGAAATTATCGAAATGATAGGGTTCTTCTTTGAAAGCATTTCTAATACTCTCTCGTATTTGCCAAACACCAACTGGAGCCCAATAGGCATCAGAAACCTCCCTGATGACGAGGCATTTGCATTGTTTTTTTACTGAGAGTAGGTGTTCTAGAACTCCTAATCGTGCGGCGTAATAGGCACCTGCAGTTTCTTTTGCATAAGAAGTCCTGCCTTCATATCCTTCATACTCACTAGAAATCCAAATGCGGTTTGATAGACTAGGGTTCCAGATACTACCGGGTGACTTTATTTCTATTAACTCAAATTCCCAAGTTCCAGGGATCAGGAAAACCCAATATGTATTCCCAATATAGTTATTCCTCCAGACGGTGACTCCATCGATGTTAGGGAGGGCAAGCACTTGTTTATGCAAAAGTTTACCAACCATATCATCTACTGCGGTTATGGACCACCTTGTGGGAACTAAACGCCGTTGGTTGCGTAGGCCAATAGCTCCGACAGAAAAAATTCTATGGATATCATAGACGTCTAGGCCTTTTTTATAGAGAAAGGATATGGCACCTTTAGCGTCAAGGTCGTCATCGGATAGGGTTGTTTCTACAGGTTTTGGAACTTTGGGATTGTCTACTATTCGTGCAGATTCCACATCCGCGTGGAAGCCTATTGCCGCGGTCATGTTATTAGGTGAAAAATCTAGTTTTGGTTTATTTACTAGTGAAAGTTCTACATCGACGGGCTGTGCTGAAATGGCTACTTCCCGTTGTACCCCTACAAATCCATCCCAAACATCATAAACATTTACAGGTGTTGATCGATTGGAGTTAAGCAGGCCTATTCTATATTGAAGAATGTCTTCAATTTGGAGATTTTTATGATACCAGTCACTGCTGGTGGCGAAATGAGAGGCATCGGAGTCGGAGTTCAATGGAGCAAGAATTCCTGCCGAAACATCAGGATAATTTGATCGCCCTACGAAAACAGAGGGAGAGGTACTCCCAAATAAGTTCTTTTTCAATGGGAAGGAATCGAATAGTTTCCGTGTATCTTTTATGTGGTTTAAGATAGCGTAGGATTTTTCCTGCGCGAGTTTCTTACGTTTGTCTTCTAAGGGGGGTTCGAAACCCTCGAGATGTTTATCGAGGGACACATTTAGAGTAGGAATTAAGATAACTTTAAGATTCGGGTGATAATGATGCTTTAAACAAGAAAATTGTATAGTAACATCTTTTTGCCTGCTTCTATATCTAATGACCATGGGAAATCTATGGAAAGACTTAGAGATAGGGAAAAATCCGCCTGAAGAGATATACGCAGTGGTAGAGTGCGTCAAAGGTGAACGGAATAAATATGAATACGAAAAGGACTCTTCGGCTATTTTTCTTGACCGAGTATTGCACTCAAATGTGCACTATCCAGGAGATTATGGATTTATTCCAAGAACTTGGTATGAAGATGAAGACCCACTAGACGTACTGGTGCTAGTAGAAGATCATACATTCCCAGGGTGTGTTGTTAGTGCACGGCCAGTTGCGTTAATGAAAATGGACGACAGCGGAGAAAGGGATGACAAGGTGATAGCAGTTCCAGTAGATGATCCCCGTTTTGATCACATAGGAGACATCGGGGACATTCCAAAGCAAATACAAGATGAGATAGATGAATTCTTTAAAACGTATAAAAATCTTGAGCCGGGGAAGACTGTTAAAGTATTAGGATGGGGAGATAAATCATCTGCTATTGAAGCTATTAATAAAGGAATTGGACTATATTTGGAGAAATTTAGTTGAAAAAGACAGGTTTTTTCAAAGTCAGGACATACCTAAGTAGACGAGAATATCAGGTTTATGGGATTATTTGACCGTTTACGCAGGGAAGAGGGCCCAAGGGTAGCATTTATTGGGATTGATGGCGTTCCACATTCTCTTGTAACGGAGAATCCAGACGTGTTTCAGAATCTAACAGCTATTTCGAGTCAAGGATCTTCGGGTCCGATTAGAAGTATAGTCCCTCCGGAGTCTAGCGCCTGCTGGCCTAGCATCACGACCGGAAAAAACCCGGGATCGACAGGAGTATATGGATTCCAGGAAAGAAAGATTGGAAGTCACGAGACATATATTCCAATGGGAGAAGATGTGAAATCCAAGCGCGTATGGGAGTGGGTTGCAGAAACGGGGAAAAGGGCAACTGTGATGAACGTTCCTGTGACATATCCTCCGGAAGATGGGGCACAACGAATGGTGTCTGGTTTTTTGTCTACTTCGGTGGAGAATGCAGCAAAACCACAAGAGGTAAAAGAATATTTAATGTCGATGGGATATAGAATTGATGTTGATTCGAGATTGGGTCATGAAGAAGATAAAACAGCATTTTTACAAGATGCCCTGTTTACGCTAGAGAAGCGTTTTGAAGCGTTCGAGTACTTTATTGAAAAGGATGATTGGGATCTATTTTTTGGGGTATTTATGACGACAGATAGGGTAAACCACTTTTTATATGGAGATTATGAACAAAAGGGAGAATATTTTAAAGAATTTCTCGAATTTTATAGAATATTGGATGAATATATAGGCAAATTGAATGAAATGTTATCAGAGGATGTGACAATGATGATAGCTTCTGATCATGGTTTTACGGAGTTGATATGTGAATTCCATGCTAATGAGTGGCTTCAGAGAGTGGGTTGGGTAAAATATAGAGAAAACAGAAAAAATAACTTAGAGGATGTATCTTTAGGGTCCAAAGCATACTCACTGATACCGGGTAGGTTTTACATAAATTTGGAAGACAGAGAGCCCAATGGTGAGATTAAGCTAGAAGATTATGAAAGTGTACGTGAAGAACTAAAAGAAATGTTACTAGAGATAGAAGGACCAGAAGGAGGAAAGGTCATGAAAAGCGTTGAAAGGGGTGAAGATATTTTTAGAGGAGACCATGTGGGAATTGCTCCGGATTTGGTGGCACTGCCGAATGATGGTTTTGATCTAAAAGCCGGGTTTGGAGAAAAAGAAGGCGTGTTTGGAAAAGGGCCTAGAAATGGAATGCATACGTTTGAAAATGCTTTATTGATTGTAGATAAGCCTGGAATGTCAATAGAGGGGTCAAATTTATATAATATAACTCCAACAATCTTGGGATTAATGGAAATAAGGCATGATCCAGCCGTGTTTGATGGAGAAAGTTTAATCTAGTAGGGTGAGAATGGAATGGTAAGTAAGCACACAGAAATTCTTTGTATTAGAGAAAATACCACATGATTAGAGAAGTTTTTATAAATGTAACGTCGTCCGTTCTGCAGAGTTTCAATTCTACAGCTGAGTTATTGTTGGAAACCGTAGGGATGGAGATCATAGTTGCCATAACGGCTGTTGTGGCCCTATTAATAATCTTAGTAACTAGGTATATAGGAAAGCGCCCCAGTGGCCGGGTATTGAAAAAGAAACTCAGTACACTAGAGAGGATTGTGATACTAACTCATTCCAATCCAGATCCTGATGCGATGGCTTCTGCGATAGGGATTGCACATATAGCAGAGTCCATGGGGGTTGCGGCGACTATACAATACCCAGGAGAGATAAGGCACCAAGAAAATAGGGCATTTAAGACTGTGTTAGGAACTTCAATGGAGAAAATAGAATCTGACGAAGATATAGCAGGAGGGGCTATTTTTCTAGTGGATCACAATGTTGCAAGGGGATTTCCAGGGGCAGAAAAGCTGATACCATATGCCGTGATAGACCACCACCCGGGAGAGGGGAGAGGTGTGGGATTTACAGATAACCGTCCGGAGTATGGATCATGTTCTTCTATTGTTACAGAATATTTTTCGGACCTAGGAGCGGTAGCAGGGAAAGTTACTCAACCCAAAAAGGGTAGGATTGATCTTCCAAGGGGTATTGCCACAGGGTTATTATTTGGAATATTAACAGATACGAAGAATTTTACTAAAGGTGCATCCTCAGCGGAGTTTGCTGCAAGTGCTTATCTCTACGAGGGGATTGATGAAGATAGTTTAGATAGGATAGCAAATCCAGAGATAGATGCAGAAGTGCTTGAGATTATTGCATCTTCTATTCTGAAGCGAGAAGCAAGAGGGCCATTTGTGATTAGTAATGTAGGAGAGGTGTCTAATGTAGATGCATTATCCCAGGCAGCGGATGAGTTATTAGGACTAGAAGGAACCACAGCAGTGGTAGTGTATGGACAGAAGGGTGCTACAACACATATTAAAGGGAGATCTAGAGATGACCGAGTGCACATGGGAGATACATTACAAGCTGCCCTTATGGGAATACCTGAGGCAGATGCAGGGGGGAAACCCAAAGCGGGTGCCGGTCAAATAATGGCAAACACCAAAAAGCAGAATCGCGAATATTGCAAGGGACTTCCAGAGCGTTTGTTCACTGCGATGACCGGTGAAGTGCAATAATAAGTCGAGTAAGTTTTGTGGTACCAGACTAAATTGAGACCAATTAATGGACTATGTTCCGGGTGAGGTAACTACACTTCATAAACTAACTGAAAAAAATCCAGAATGTTCAATGGATGACGTGGTAGTGGTGGTTCCGATGTTGGAAAGGGATTTTCGCTTGGATGCGACCGAATGGACCTTTTCGGAAATAGAACGTATTGGGCCTGAAAAGGTAATTGTAGCATTGCGATGTGAGGAGCAGAGTGTGAGAGATATATATGAGTGGTTGAATGAATTTGACCTAGATGTGAAGATGCTTTGGTGTAATGGAAATCGAATGACAGAAACGTTGAGGGAGAAAGGATTGGAGGGGAGAAATGGGAAGGGTCATGATATTTGGCTCGCGCTTGGGTTGGCTATTGAATATGGGGAATTCATAATATGCCATGATGTCGACAGGAAAACGTATGTTGGAGAAGATATTTCTAGGCTACTTTTCCCTTTAACTGAAGGAAATAAATTTGTGAAAGGGTACTATGCTAGAATAGAAAATGACAGATTATATGGTCGTCTTTGTAGATTGTTCTATGCACCTCTAGTAAGGTCTCTTAAGGGCCTATATGACGCTCCAATTTTAAGATACCTAGATGCATTTAGATACGGATTGTCAGGAGAATTTGGCATCAGAGCTCAAGAAGTAAAGGGAATTAAAATGGAACGTGGGTTTGGTCTTGAGGTAGGACTTATAGGGGAGGCGTTTGATTTTGCTGGTTTTGAGTCCACTGCCCAGGTGGATTTGGGGATATACGAACACTTTCACAGAGAAAGGAGTGGTCCAAATGGGTTGGCTGAAATGAGTCTACAAGTGAGTGACGCATTGTTTGGCATACTTCGAAGAGATGGGGTGGAAGTAAAATATGATGTGGCCCGTAAAGCGTATGAATCTATGGCAACTGAATTTGTTCGTCAATATGAATTGGATGCGAAATTCAATGGGCTGAGGTATGATGTACAAGAGGAGTGTGCCCAGGTTGAAGAATATGGGGAGTCAATTCGGGCCCCAGGAGTAGATACTCGAATGGCATCTTGGAAAGAGCTTGAAATACAAATGAAAGATATAAAAAGAGCATCTTTAGAAGATGTAAATTTGAGTATAGAGTAAAAGGAGTGAGAAATGGACCCGACACTAGATGAGCTTGTAGGCGCAGTGGATTTGTTCGGGGGATTGTCGCGGGAAGAGTTGATAGGAGGGTTCGAAGATATTGGCGCCCGAATGGGTGATTATGTAGATATTAGAGCATTGAACTTGCGTATTGACGAGGCGATTGAAAAATACTATCTGGTAGAAGTGGTGGATCAGGGGTTACTGGTGGCGGGCCCATCTGCTTTGCCTGAGCTCCCAGAAGGTGGAGAAGATTTGCCCCATCTCATTTTAGTGAGAGAAAGAGAGATAAATAGAAAAGAAGTGGAAAAAGGTGTTGTGGAGAGGATAAGCAAAGAAATTGAAATGGCAATTTTTGAAAAGGACAGAGACCGGATGGAAAGTTTGCTAGATGTGTGTTATGATTTGGAGATTTGGGCAGAGATAGATGCCGATGGCATTCGGAAGAAACTGGAAGGGATAATAGACAGCATATGGGATATTGAGGAATGAGTTGGAGAAATGGATACTAAAAAAATAAGTCACGCAATGCCAAAGGGATTGAGAGTAAAAGGAAATTCAAGGGCTGCAGTAGTGGTTCCATTAATTTTGGAAGAAAAAAAAGAAGAGATACTATTTACAAAGAGGACCGATTGGCTTGATGAACATCCGGGGCAAATGAGTTTTCCAGGGGGAAGGTATGAGCAGAAAGATAAAATATTAAAAAGAACAGCAACCCGAGAAGCAGAGGAAGAGATAGGGATACAGGCACATGAAATCGAGTTTATTGGACAACTCGATGAGTGCAAAACAATTACAAAATATACCATAACCCCATTTGTTGCAAGGATACCAGATAGAGAATATGATAGGAATAAGGAAGAAGTTGCAGAGATCGTGAGATATCCAATTGAAGCATTAATTGAAGTGGATAGTTTTGAATGGAAGGAACATACAAATGGTAAAGAAACTATATTGCTACCTTATTTCTACATAGGGGAGGATATCATATGGGGAGCTACAGCACGTATTTTGGTTCAGCTACTAGAACTTACAACAGAATGGAAATGTTAGAGTTTTGAACGGCTGATGAAAAATAAAATAGAAGATCCTAACAACAATGCAACTATGAGTCCTGCAAACGCCAACCCATAACTGCCATAATATGCAGCTACTACTCCAACATAGGTAGATCCGAAACTACCAACTCCAGTGTATATTGTTTTAAGAGCGCCGAAATCACCTCCCACGGTATCCTCGGGGAAGAGTTCGAATAGATAAGATTGCATTACAGGGGGAAATGCCCAGGTTCCAAGTGCATATATAATAATTCCAAAAATTACCAAAGTGGGTGACTCGAAAAGAAGGAGTATGATTAAGCCGATAGCACCGATGAAAAGTACAGCTGTTGTGACATACATTCTTGAAAATCTATCCCCAATAAATCCACCAAGTAGAGTAGAAGGAACACCAACGAGAAATAATGTCGCGAATCCGATACTTGTAAGGGTTGTTGAGAATCCACGTTCGATTAATAAGAAAGTGGGGAGGAAAGAAGAAAATGCTTGGCTAGTTATGGCAAAGAAAATATAAGCAAGTAAAATTAATCTGATTTTTTTATTACGGAATACACGAGATCCAGTGCTGCTAAGGTCCAAGCTTACTCGATTGAATTTATAAGGTTCTTTGCTCCATTTATGTAATAAGAAAATTACACAGATTAGCAGTAGTATTACAGGGAAAAATGCTTCCCTCCAAAATGGCCCTCCAAAGATTGCTACTCCACCGAGAGCTACTCCACCAAATAGCGCTGCAACGGCGCTTCCGGTTCTTCCAGAAGCAACTTGAATTCCAAATGCCTGACCACGTTTTTTCGAATAAAAATCAGAAAGGAGAGCGCGTGTTGGGCAGAAATATCCACCAGCCCCCACACCAAGTAGGGCGCCTGCGGCAAGGAATTGGAGATATGATTGTGTTTGGGTTAAGAGGGCAAGTCCAAGAACCAATGCACATAGACTAAATACTAGAACTGTTTTTCGAGATAATTGATCTGAAAATCTTCCTCCTGGATACTGTGCTACGGAATAAAATAACCAAACGACTGTCAGGGCAAACCCTGCTTTGTCGGGAGTCAATGCTAGTTCAATGGAGATTAGAGGAAGTAAAGCGGGGAGAAGAGATCTTCCGGCCATTATCATGAGCCATCCGAATGCTAATAGAAGAGAGATTTTACCAGTATAACCTCGAAGAAGAGATTCCTCGGGTACATTCGTAGAATCTATAGACACGGTTAATTTTGGAGGGGATTTGACTTGATGTTTACTAGATGGGGATTTGAGGAATATGGGAGGAGATATGGTCTGTGGAAAATAAGATAAATAACATGGATATAAAAAATTTCCGCGGGGTAATGGGGAATTTCATTGCGGGCGTAACGGTAGTGACACTACCAGGAGATCCACCACATGGAATTACCGTTAATTCGTTTACTAGTGTATCTCTAGATCCGGCCCTGATATCAATTTGTCTTGACCATAATTCAGAGGCTTATAAAAGATTAAAAGAGGGTATGAATGACACTTATTGTGTCAATATACTTGCGGCAGATCAAAGATGGATTGGGGAGTATTTTGCGAACATGGGAGAAGCTGAAAAAAATCCATTTGAGGGGGGAATCGCGAAAGTATTACCAACAGAATCGTTGTATTTTGAAAACTCGATTGCATATATAGATTGTTCACTATATGATAGCATAGAAGAGGGAGACCACACAATATATATAGGCGAAGTGAAAGATGCAAAACTTCTACGGCCTGAATCAGAAGTACTAATTTATTTTAGGGGAAAATGGGGAAGCGTATAGATTTGTTCTGAGAATGAATACAAGACACTAAACGAATCGGAATGTTTCAAGGTTCTTTGGAGCGAATGTCCTTATTTTAAATTGGCGGTAAAGGGCGGATGAGAGATCCCGGGTGGATCTTTCGTCTCCATGTACACATAGAACTTTTTCGGGCCGTGGGTGCATTGATTTGACAAAATCTAAAAGTCCTTGGCGATCAGCATGTCCAGAAAATCCATCAACAGTCTCAACATTGAACTTTAATTTGAGTGTTCTTGTGCGCCCTCCAGAACCAGAAACGGGGATTTCTTCCCAGCCAGATTGAATTCTACGTCCGAGTGTTCCATGTGCCTGATATCCAACAAAAATAAGTGTATTGGCAGGATCGTTGCCTAGATACTCTAACCAAGACATAATCGGGCCTCCGGTTATCATTCCGCTTGTAGATATGATAACACACGGGCCTTCGTCTTGGATTTCCTGACGTTGTTCATCTCCGCGCTCTATGTGGTGAAATTGAGGTGCAAGGAATGGATTCTCGTCGTCGTAGAAAATTCGCTTTCTTAGGTCGTCTCGAAGATATTCGGGATAGGCGGCATGTATGGCGGTTGCTTCCCAAATCATCCCATCAAGATAAACGGGGAGCTCAGGGAGTCCTCCTGTCCGCATTGCCTCCTCCAATACTAGCATGATTTCTTGAGATCGCCCCACCGCAAATGCAGGAATGATGACTTTTCCTCCTTTTTCCGTGGTTGTTTTGATTATTTCAATAAGATTTTGTTCGGCTTGTTGTTGATCAGTTTGATAATCATTCCTCCCACCATAAGTAGATTCAAGTATCAGAGTTTCGACCCGTGGGAAATCAGTTACTGCCCCATTGAATAAACGGGTTCCGCGGTAATGTATGTCCCCTGAAAAACATATATTATATAAGCCATCCCCGATATGGAAATGGGCGATCGAAGATCCCAGAATATGTCCGGCATTGTGTAAAGTGACTTTTATATCAGGTGCGATATCAGTGACACTTCCATAGGGAATGGGGATTGTGTGTTTTATCGCTTCCCGGATCATTTCGGACGTATAAGGGGGCGTCCTACCTTCTTGGGCAGCAACATCTAGATAATCAAGAGTGAGGAGACCCATGAGGTCTCGAGTAGGTTCTGTGGCGTAAATTGGGCCATCGTATCCATAACGGAAAAGAAGAGGTATGAAAGCAGAATGGTCGAGATGGGCGTGAGTGAGAACTACTGCATCTATGGAGTTCGCTCCAGCCCCAAGAGCTTCTGATACGTGGAGATATGGAAACTCGTCTTCAGATCCAGGTTTGTCGCCACAATCGATTAAAATTCGTGTCTCTGGTGTGGAAAGTAAAAAACTAGCGCGTCCGACTTCTTGACAACATCCCAAAGTGGTCAATCGTACCCATTTATCAGAGGATTTTTTAGGTCTGTGAATATGGCGCCCTACTCTTTCGAGAATGGTTCTTCGTTCTTTTCTCTGTTGTTTTAGGAAATTTCTAACGTTGGAAACTACATTGGAATCGATGGGAGGGGTTCGCACGACATCGGGTGTCCATCCAATTTGTTGTGTTATTTCGCGCATAGTAGATCCGTGCCTTCCAATGACCATTCCAGGCCTAGTTGCTTCAATTAAAACTTCCCCAGTATCTTCATGAAAATCAAGGCTAGTCACATTGGCTTCTTTGGGTATAATTTTATGAATAATTTCTTCTGTTTGTTTAGGAGGAAGAAGGGAATCTAAATCAGGACGAATTGTAATTCTTTTTTGGAGGCTACTGGCAAGGGTTCGAACAATATCACCGCTTTCGGCGAATTTTTTGGGGTCTGGTGTATATACGACTAGCTCAGGTCCTTCATAATTAACCGAGGAAATGGAAAGGTTTTCGGGCAATATATCAAGAATTTTTTCGTGGATGGATTCTAGTTTTTTATCTACTTCATTCATTGTTATGAAATCTTTTATAGGAATCTTGGGCATCTTGAGCACTAGGATAAGTAGCACTCTAGAAAACCAAAGATAGAATATTACCCAACATGGGAGACGGGTAAAATCCGCTGGTATAGTTACACCGGGTAATTATAAAAACTTTTTCAACGGGGGAGAACGGAAAAATCGGAAGGGGTTACTCTTATGAGGTAGAAAGAGTGTCTATGAGAGGCGAACAGGAGCTTGGTATTTCCAATTCTAAAAATGAAAATCCAGGGGAATGGTATGCAGAAGTCGTCAAGAAAGCTGAGATTGCTGATTACTCCCCAGTGGGAGGATTTATTATTGTGCGCCCGAGGGGCATCTCTCTATGGGAATCAATTCGTTTTCATTTGGATTCATGGTTTCGAGAAACCGGAGTTGAAAATGCCTATTTCCCAGTTTTGATTCCCGAGAAATATCTTGAGCGCGAAAAAGAAATTATCGCGGGTTTTGATCCGGAAGTGGCGTGGGTCACACATGGGGGGGAAGAAGAACTAGGAGAAAGACTTGCTGTTCGCCCTACTTCTGAATCTATTATTGCCCCATTTATGGCACGCTGGGTAAGAAGTCATAGAGACCTTCCACTGAGATTGAATCAGTGGTGTTCAGTGGTGAGATGGGAAGCTACAGAAACTAAACCATTCTTTAGAACGAAAGAGTTTCTTTGGCAAGAAGGGCACACTGCGCACAAAAATCGAGATGATGCATGGGCAGAAACCATTCAACGTTTGGATCAATATGAAAGACTATATCGAGAAATATTGGCCATCCCCGTACTGAAGGGGAGAAAACCAGAACATGACAAATTCCCAGGGGCAGAAACGACCAGTACAGTAGAGGCTTTAATGCCGGATGGAAAATCAGTTCAGGGAGGAACAAGTCACTACTTAGGGACAACTTTTTCAAAGGCTTTTGAAATAGAATATGTAGATGAAAATGAAGAGAATCAGCTTGCTCATACAACGTCGTGGGGCCTTTCCTGGAGAGCGATAGGGGCCCTCATAATGACACATTCGGATGATCAGGGTTTGGTACTTCCGCCTACCATTGCCCCAGAACAAATAGTTATTGTTCCTATTTGGAAAAGCGATAAAAGAGAAGAGGTTATGGAATATGCTAGAGAAATTCAAAAGGCATTGTCAGAATTCAGGGTCCAATTGGATGACAGAGATGAGAAAAATCCGGGTTTCAAATTCAATGAATGGGAATTAAAAGGAGTCCCAATAAGAATTGAAATTGGTCCGAAAGAAGTAGAAAACAGAACAATAACATTAGTACATAGACCAGATGGAGAACGCCATTTGATTGAGATAGAAGGTGTCGAAGAGGTGATGAGATCCCACCTTGAGAAAATCTATGAGAAACTATATCAACGTGCTTTGGATAACCTCCAAGAGAACATTCACGAAGTGTCAAATGAAGGGGATCTTGTAGATAAATTGACTAGTCAAGGGGGATATGCAAAAACGCCATGGTGTGGAGAAGAAGGGTGCGAAGAGACGGTTAAGGAAAAAATTGCAGCGAGTATTGTTATGATCCCACCGGGAACGGAGGGAAAAGTGCAAAAAGGAGATTTATGTTCGGTGTGTGGAAGTGATGCGAAAGAAATTGTTTATTTTGCTAGAAAATATTAATATATAATAAAAGATATAATGTCATTAAGTATGTTAATGTGATACATATATACATATATAATTATAGGAATAGGATTATATAGAAAGACAAGTATTAGTGGAGTATGGTGGCCAATTTAGCGGGGAGCTGTGAGCCCGCTCTGCTGATAGATCCAAAAGAAGAAAGGTCGAGCTGTGGAGTGGGGGCTGTTATGGATTTAGGAGGGGAGAAGCGGCACTCTGTGGTCGAAATGGGAATGGAAGTACTATCCAATATGATACATAGAGGTGCTATTGGGATAGAAAAGGATGCAGGGGATGGTGCAGGGATAATGTTGCAGGTTCCGCATGAGTTCTTTAAACAAGTGGTTCCTATCGAAATTCCAAGTCAATATGGAACTGGATTGATTTTTTTTCCACAGGGTGGGAAGGAAATAATAAATCTGAAAAACATAATTGAGGAGAAGCTATCAGAGCAAGGACTAGAAGTGAAATATTGGAGAGGAGTTCCAACGGACAATCAAATTCTTCCACAAACAGTGAGGGATTCTGAACCGGCAATATTCCAGCCATTTATTGCAGGAGAAGGGTACACGGATGAAGAGTTTGACAGGAGGTTATATCTAGGGCGCAGGATAATT
The DNA here is from genome assembly GCA_964597855.1 of uncultured Halobacteriales archaeon. GTDB lineage: Archaea > Halobacteriota > Halobacteria > Halobacteriales > Hikarchaeaceae > Hikarchaeum. The sequence continues at coordinate 60,707 of CAZQZO010000001.1, forward strand.
GAGAAGGAAGTTCAAACGTCGAACATAAAAGGAAAAGAAAGCTTTTGGATTTGTTCCCTTGACCGAAGAATAATCGTGTACAAAGGATTACTTAGGGGGAATCAGATAGATGGATATTACAAAGACCTCAAAGATGAAAATTTAAAAACTAGTTTCGCTCTTGTTCATATTCGGTTTTCAACTAACACTGGTGGGTCTTGGAATTTGGCTCATCCATATCGCAGACTAATCCACAATGGGGAATTCAACACCATTAAGGGGAATGTAAATTGGATGAATGCCAGAGAATCTGATTTGGAGCATCCTGAATTTGGAGAACGTCTAGAAGAATTAAAGCCGATAATTGCGAACGTAAATCAATCGGATAGTGCTTCATTAGATAATATTCTAGAATTATTATTAGCTACGGGGAGGAGTTTGCCTCATGCGTTGAGAATGTTGATTCCAGACGCCTGGCAAGAGGATGCGAATTTAGTAGACGGGGAACGGAAGGACTGGTATAAGTTTCATGCGTCGTTGGTAGAACCATGGGACGGGCCATCGCTAGTTATTGCAACGGATGGGGAACGAGTAGGTGCGGTTCTCGATAGAAATGGATTGAGACCTTGTAGATACGATGTGACTTCAGATAATATACTTGTCATGGCAAGTGAGGCGGGTGTTTTAGAGATACCTCCAGAAAAAATAATTAGAAGGGGTCGGCTAGAACCAGGGCAACTATTTTTAGCGGAGCCGGGTAAAGGCATATATTCTGAAGAGGAAGTGTTAAAAGAATTTTCAGATCCAAAATATAAAAAATGGGTAGAATCGAATCAGATTAGATTGGAAGAATTGGCAGAAAGAAATGCAAAACCAAGAGAATCAATTAAGGAACTGCGGCAATATCAGGCCGCGTTTGGGTATACATACGATGAATTGGATCGACTGATCAAACCTATGCTTGAAACGGGGAAAGATCCTGTTGGATCCATGGGGGACGATACACCATTGGCTATTTTATCAGAGTTTAATCGGCCTTTATCGAGCTACTTTAGGCAATTATTTGCCCAGGTGACAAACCCGCCCGTGGACAATATAAGAGAGAGTTTAGTTTTTAGTTTAGAAACTAGAATTGGACACAAAAGGAATATATTGAATGAATCAGAGGAGCATGCAAAGCAACTGGTTTTGAAGAGCCCCATATTGACAGATGAGGAGGTAAACACCATTCTACATATAGGGCACAAAATGAAAGCAGGGACTGTCGAGATTACATATGATGGAAAGGATATAGAGAAATCACTTGGAAGCATTCGAGAAGAATGTGTAGAAAAGGTAAAAGCGGGGATTGAAATTCTTGTATTAACAGATAGAAATGTAGATAAAAATAAATTTCCCATACCGAGTTTACTAGCCGTAAGCAGCGTGCATCATCACTTGGTTCGGAATGGATTGCGCACACGTGTCGGGATTGTGGTGGAGTCAGGAGATCCCAGAACAGTTCACCAGATGGCCACATTGATAGGTCATGGGGCAGGGGCAATTAATCCATATTTGGCTTATCAGACAATAGAAGACATAGTGAATGGATCAGAGGAATGTAGTGTGGACGAATCGATTGAAGCGTACATAAAAGCTCTAGAAGAAGGACTGCTCAAAGTCATGTCTAAAATAGGAATTTCAACTATTGAGAGTTACAAAGGGGCTCAAACTTTTGAATCAATTGGGTTAAATTCAGAGTTAATAGATGAACATTTTACAGGTACTTCGAATAGGATTGAAGGAATTGGGATAAAAGAAATTGAAGGACAAGTAAGGGAAAGGCACCAGGCAGGGTTTAATAGTGGGTTGGATCTAGAAAGGCAAGGGGAATTTGAGTTTCGAACGACAGGCATTCATCATCAGTGGAATCCAAAAACTATTTCCAGGTTACAACAAGCTGTCCGGACGGGAGAATACGCCAAGTATCAAGAATTTGCAGAACTCATTAATGAACAGAACGGAAACTTTCAAACATTGAGAGGACTGCTGGAATTTAATTCAGATAGAGGGCCGGTTTTGATTGAAGAAGTTGAGCCAGTAGAATCCATTGTGCAAAGATTTTCATCTGCGGCCATGTCACTTGGTAGTCTGTCCGAAGAAGCACATGAAAATACGGCGATTGGAATGAATCGGATAGGTGGGAAGTCAAATACGGGTGAGGGGGGAGAACCCCCAGAACGTTTTGGTACGGAGAGGGGATGTTCGGTGAAACAAGTTGCATCAGGAAGATTTGGAGTTACTTCGTACTATTTGGCTTCCGCAAATGAATTGCAGATAAAAATGGCCCAAGGATCAAAGCCAGGAGAAGGTGGACAACTGCCGGGGCACAAAGTGAATGAAATGATCGCGAGGGTCCGTCGATCTGTTCCAGGGGTTGGGCTGATATCACCGCCCCCTCAACACGACATATACTCAATTGAAGATTTGAAGCAGCTCATATATGATCTAAAATGTTCTAACCCAAAAGCAGACATAAATGTTAAATTGGTGGCGGAGGCAGGGATAGGCCAAATAGCTTCGGGAGTGGCAAAGGCAAATGCGGATGTGATACATATTTCAGGGCATTCGGGGGGTACGGGTGCGAGTCCTAGAACATCGATAAAACACGCAGGATCTCCGTGGGAATTGGGTCTGTCTGAAGCCAATCAAATGCTCTGTGCTACGGGATTGAGATCTAGAGTAAAACTTTCAGTAGATGGGGGAATAAAAACGGGACGGGACGTTGCAATAGCAGCCATGCTGGGTGCAGAAGAATATGTGTTTGGTACCGGTAGTCTGGTCGCGGGTGGGTGTGTAATGGCGCGTCAGTGTCACAATAATACTTGCCCGGTGGGAGTTGCAACGCAAGATCCAAAACTTCGTGATCGTTTTAAAGGGGAACCAGAACATGTGATGAACTATATGGAATTTATTGCACGGGATTTGCGGGAAATTATGGCATCTCTTGGATTTAGAAAAATGGAGGAGATGATAGGGAGAGCGAATCTGCTACAACAACGGGAGGTGGAGGTGGGCTTTAAAGTTGAAACTCTTGATTTGTCTCCGTTAACAGCTAGAATAACTGGAACAGATAGATACAAGACACGTCAACAAACTCATTTGGTAGAGAATTCAATTGATTGGGATATCATAGACAAAAGCAAAAGGGCAATATCCAAGAAAGAATCGGTGGAAATAGTTGATTTGGAGTTACAAACTTCGAATCGGGCTTTTGGGACTATTCTATCGAATAGAATCTCGAAAATGCATGGAGAAGAGGGCCTACCAGAGGATACTATAATAATTAAATCGAAAGGAACAGCAGGGCAGAGTTTCGGTGCATTTCTAGCTCGAGGAGTAACACTCGTAATGGAAGGGGTAGGAAATGACTACGTGGGGAAGGGATTATCAGGAGGAAAAATTGCAATTATGCCCCCCAAAAATTCAGGGTTCGTTGCGGAGAAAAATACTATCATAGGAAATGTCTCGCTATACGGAGCAACTGATGGTGAGCTGTACGTAAATGGTCTTGCGGGGGAAAGATTTGCAGTGAGGAATTCGGGGGCAAAAGCAGTGGTTGAGGGGGTCGGAGATCATGGGTGCGAATATATGACGGGAGGTGTCGTTGTAGTACTAGGAGAAACTGGAAAGAATTTTGCTGCGGGAATGTCAGGAGGGATTGCGTATGTGTATGATCCAGAGGCACGATTGAATAAGTATTGTAATTCAGAGATATGTGATATCGCAGTGGTGTTAGAAGAATCGGATGAAGAAATGATAAAACGTCTATTGCAAAATCACGTGGCATATACAGAATCAGGGTTGGCAAAGAGGATACTAGAAGGCTGGGAAAATGAACGCAGGTCGTTTGTCAAAGTTATGCCCGAAGCTTATTTGGAAGCTATTGGAAAATGGCCGGATGCGGATGTCAGAAAAACACTCCCAGTTGCCGTGGCAGATGTTGCGTAGTAAAATACTCAATACGTAAATAGCTGAGTGATACAAGTAAAGTTAATATAGGACTTGGATATGACGAATACATCTACCTGGAAGCAGCTCCCTCGAATAGTCTCACTGGGAGAGGGTGTTTTATCAGAAATGGTCCCCATAGTGAAAGAACTTCGTTTGCTGGGAGATCCTTTGGTAATCACTACTAAAACTCCAAAGATGGTTGCTGGTTTAGAAATTGTAGGAGACTTTGAGGAGAAAGGACATAATCCCAAGATGGTGGTGGTAGAATCAGAAGGAATGAAAGAGGTAGAGGGAGTCATACGAGAACTAAAGAAAGATGATTTTGGTTTCGTGATTGGAGTAGGGGGTGGAAAGCCAATAGATATTGCAAAAATAGCCAGCGTGGAGCTTCACAAAGAATTTATTTCAGTTCCTACAGTGGCTAGTCATGACGGGATTGCAAGTAGCAGGGCTTCAATACCAGATGAGGGGGTGCAACATAGCATTACTGCAAAACCTCCAATTGCAATCATAGCAGATACAAAAGTTATAGTAGGTTCGCCCTGGAAACTAACCAGTGCGGGATGCGCAGATATAATATCCAATTTTACTGCAGTGAAGGATTGGAAGTTGGCAAAACTACAGGGAACAACGGAATATTCAGAATATGCAGCTGCGTTGTCCGAGATGACAGCAGAGATGCTTATTCAGAATGTGGACTTGATTCTGAAGAAATCGGAGAGGTCAATTTTTATGGTAATGAAAGCACTTGTTTCATCGGGAGTTGCGATGAGTATTGCAGGTAGTTCCCACCCAGCGAGTGGGGGAGAACATTTGTTTAGTCACCAATTGAATCGAGTAGCAGTAGGAGAGAGACTTCATGGACATCAAGTGGGGGTAGGGACCATATTGACTGAATATCTCCACTCTGGAGAATCGGGGGGATGGAAAAAAATAAAAAATACACTAGAAAAATTAGAGTGCCCAACGACTGCCGAGGAACTAGGGGTCACAAGAGAAAATGTGATTAAGGCCCTATCTACCGCGCATGAAATACGAGATAGACATACAATATTAGGGAAGGGAATTGGGGAAAAAGACGCAGAGATAGTAGCAGAAAAAACGGGAGTTATTTAACAAGGAATGCAGATCGATGGTTATTTTTGAGTTCGATCTTCAATAAATATACATGCGAGTCGCAATTGTAGAGCGGCGGACTATCCACAAAGAGGGGGAGAGTTCTGCAAAAAGATTGCACACTGTGGCAGAATTGCTTGCTATGAAAGGACATGCAGTTAGTTTTTATTGTCTTAGGTGGTGGGAAGGGGAAGATAGGGAGAAAATACACAACGGGGTGAGATATTACGCAGTGTCAGAGGATATAGAAGATGTCGAATGGAGATTTGCGGCGCAATTGCCCTCAAAAATTAAAGAGTATGAACCAGATGTGATAATTGCAGATGGGACGGAACTGGCGGTGGTGATGGGATCAAAATTTACGTGTCTATTTTTGAGAAAACCGCTGATATTGGATTTCTACGAACAAATTAAAATTGAAAATGGAAAAAGTAGAAAATCTGAATTCATTATGGGTTTGGCAGATCTGGCAGTAGTCCCATCGGAAATGATTCAAACGAGTGTGATAGAAGCAGGATGTGAGGGGAAACTGATTGAAAAGCTACCAAACCCTATCAAGATCAAACTCATAAAAGATACAAAGAAAGAGAAGGTTGCAGATATTGTTTACTCCAAAGTATTGGATAAAAATTGCAACTTGGAGACTTTTTTATTGGCCCTAGCAGAGCTTCGTGATGTGAAATGGAAAGCTGCAATAATTGGAGAGGGCGAGATGAAGGAAATTTATGAGAGGCAAATAAAAGATTTAAGGATTTCACGCAGGGTGGAATTTTTGGGAGATGTCCCCATAGAAAGGAAAATAGCAATTTTCAAGGGGGCACATGTTTGCGTGCACACAGCGTTGAAGAGCGGATTCCCCAGGGATTTTCTACTAGCTCTTGCTTGTGGATGTGTGGGGATTGCAGAATATCATGAGAATTCTAGTGCTCATGAATTAATAAGACCTAGAGAAAGGGGATTTAGGATAACGGAGGGGGAGGTATTGCATCAGACTATTAGAGAAGCTGCAAAATTGCCTAGAAAAGAAATTGAAGAGGGGTTTTTTGGATATGATGAAAAAAATTTTATAGAGGAATATATAGGACTTATTGAGAATATAGGAGAATTTAAAGCAGATAAATTGGCTAAAGATCAATCGGATATGGGAGTTCTTTAAGCGCCTCTGCAACTCGGATGGCATCAAGGTTTTGTGAGACGTCATGTGCTCGAATTATGTTGGCTCCTTTGCAAACTGCCATAGCAGTAGTTGCAATGGTAGCAGATAAGCGATTATGTTGATTGAGTTTAAGAGAAGAAAATAGAGACTTGTGAGAGTGACCTACGAGGATGGGGCAGCCTAGAGTTTTGAATTCGTCTAAACGGCGAAGAATTTCAAAATTTTGCAGGGGTGTTTTCCCAAAACCAATTCCAGGATCAATAATTATTTTTGAACGGTCTAATCCCGCATTTTCAGTTCGAATGATTAGATTAGAAAGGTGAGATATGACTTCTTCGACAACATCGTTGTAATTTACGATACAAGTGGGATCTACTGGTGTATTGATGCTGTGTGTTAAAACAATAGGTACATCAAAATCAGATGCAATGAATCGCATTTGAGGGTCCGAAAGGCCAGAAACGTCGTTGATTATATTTGCACCTGCGTTTATTGCAGCCTCGGCTACATTGGCTTTTCGTGTATCAACAGAGAGGAGTACGTTCAATTTGGACAGTTTCTGAATGGCAGGTAAAATTCTGTTTAATTCTGTTTTGGAAGAGATGGGGACTGCACCGGGCCGGGTACTTTCACCGCCTACATCGATTATGTTTGCTCCAGATTCAACCATGGAAATTGCATGAGTTATTGCTTGATCTTTTGTGTTATAGTTTCCGCCGTCATAGAAGCTATCAGGGGTGAGATTTAAAATTCCCATCAAAATAGTACTATTTTCCCAGGGGAATCCATTGGGTTTGATAGATGCGTTTTGAAAGTTAATTGTGGATGAAAGTTGAGAAACGAGGGTGGGGAAATGAAAATTTTTATCCCCAATTATGTTAAGTAAAGATTTGAATTGAGAAGGGGAGCCAGAAAGGATTATATCAGTTAATTCTTCCTCAAGTTTGTCGAAGGGGAATATTTCTGAGGAGCCTCCAAGTTTTAGGAATTCTTTCTGAATTTGCCTAGCGTATACAGGATAAGTTTTTGTTTTTAGAGAATATGAAGAAGAAGATTGTGTTGCTTTTTTGATTACATGATTAGCCCACTTTTGACGAGCTTCACGTATCGTATATAAAGATCCAGTTACGAGGATGCAATCTCCTTCATTTGAAGAGGATATAGCCTGATTTAGGGCTACGTCGATGGAGGGAGAGGATATCGCAGGAGATCCATTCTTTGTAAATAGATTTATGAGAGGGGGAAGTTCTGCTGCACGAGGGATATTAGGTTTGGTTACAAATACTTTTTTAGAAGGAGGTAATGAAGAGATCATTCCTTCATGGTCTTTGTCACCAAGGGCCCCGAAAACTATGAAAAGGTCTTGATATTCAAATTCAGATAATGTTTTGCTAATTTCCATACATCCAGCAGGGTTGTGGGCCCCGTCTAGAATGATTAATGGGTGTTGGCTAAAGATTTCAAAACGCCCAGGCCAATAAGAATTTTTGAGGCCTGTTGAAATATCTTGGGGGGTTGTACCAAATGACTGATCACATATGGCGGCGGCTATACCTGCATTTATTCCTTGGTGGCGTCCAATGAGTCCCAGTTCTGTTTTTATAGCCCAATTTGGTGCGGTTATTTCTATAAAGGATTCTGAAGAAGAGCTGCCTTTATATTTGACTTTAAAATCGCCAGATTCTCCCACGAGTAACAGGTTACTTACTCCTCGTTTGATTTCGGCGAGTGCAGCTCCTGTTGCTGCAGTAACTAGAGGGGAATTTTTAGATGCGATTGTTGCTTTATCCCGTGCTATTTCTTCTACGGTAGTTCCCAATATATCCGTGTGTTCGAGGGAAACATTAGTGACGGCACTAGATACGGGAGTAATAACGCTAGTTGCATCGTGTTTTCCACCAATACCAACTTCTATTACAGCAACATCTACATCTTCATTGTTAAAATGCCAAAGTGCCAGAGCAGTTGTAACTTCAAAAAATGTGGGAAGAGGGGGATTGGGTTCGCAAAGGGTGGCGTAGGGAGAAATAATATCAATAAAATCTTGAATGGATTGGTGAGGAATGGGTTGATCATTTACGAGGATTCGTTCGCGGAAATCAGAAAGGTGAGGAGAGGTATAAAGTCCCACTTTGAGATTGGACTCCATTAAAATGGAAGATATCATTCGAGACGTGGATCCTTTTCCATTTGATCCAGTTACGTGAATATATTTATTTCCTATATGGGGGTTTTCGAGGTAATCCAGAAGCTTTGATGTAGAATCAGTCCCAGGTCCGATTCTGGAGCGTGGAAAATTAAATAAAAACTTTATCGCTTCGAAGTATTCCATTTTTTGAATTCACCACGTTGAAATTGAGAATGTGCTAATCATGTTTGAAACATCTTGTTCCTGTAAAAACCATTGAGATATCAAGATCATTTGCAGCATCGATAACAGCATCGTCGTTTATAGATCCACCGGGTTGGATTACTGCAGAAATCCCCGCTTCTGCTGCTTTTTCCAATGCATCAGGGAAGGGGAAGAATGCATCCGATGCCATGATAGCCCCTTGTGGAGTTTTATTTTCGGAGTGTTCGACTGCTTTAATAGATGCCAATCTAACAGCATCGACCCGAGATACCTGACCCATTCCCAATCCTACGGTTTCAGTTCCGGTGGCAAAAACTATGGCGTTGGATTTAACGTGTTTTACCACTTTCCAAGCGAAAAGCATAGTTTCTATTTGGGCGGGGGTTGGTTCTAGTTTTGTAACTATTTTGAGGTCCTCGGAGGATAGTGAACTCAAGTCTCTTTGTTGGATTAGTCGCCCTCCAACTATAGGTTTTTCAACTAAAGTTACAGAAGGAGAATTCAATTCCCCAACAGATAATATTCGTAGATTTTTCTTTGTACGTAAAATGGCCAGGGAATCTTCCGTGTAAGAAGGAGCAACTACGACTTCCTTGAAAGAGGATACTATTTGTTCTGCTGTTTTTACATCACATTCTTGATTGAGTGCAACTACACCCCCAAAAGCACTCATAGGGTCGGTTGAGAGTGCCTTTGCATATGCTTCGGAAATGGTTTTTGCGACAGCGCATCCAGCGGGGTTTGCGTGTTTGATTATTGCTGCTGCGGGTTGTTTGAATTCTTTGATAAGGTTGAGAGCCCCGTCAGAATCGTTGTAATTATTATAAGAAAGTTCTTTTGCAGTAGGGTTTAGTTGTAGTGCTGCTACAACATTTGCCTCCTTCACGGTGGGGTCGGCATATAAAGCTGCAGTTTGGTGGGGATTTTCTCCATAACGTAATTCACAGTAGTGATCGTTTTTTATTGTTAGAGAGGTGGGGAAATCATCTTGGGGGGAATCCATACTAGAATGCAAGCTTGATGTACCAAATTCGTTGCGTTTTTGCTTTTTACAATAGGAGGAGGTGGATTTTATGAAGAATGATTATTTTTTGAGTGCACATAGTAATTGAGAAAATTAGACTGGATCCTTTTTTACGGGCGCAGAACAAAGGGGAGATTATGGACGACCCGCTTTTTGCCATATCAGCGATTGATGGGCGCTATGCAGTCGAGACATTTCCCTTAAGGAAATATATGGGAGAAGCGGCCCTCATGCGAGAGCGTGTGCAAGTTGAAATTGAATATCTAATTTCGCTGTCAGAAGAGGAAGAAATTTCTTTAGAGTTATCAAAGGAGGAAGTAAAAGCATTGCGCGAGGTTTACGTGGATTTTGGAGAAACCGACGCAGAAATGGTGAAAGAAATTGAAAAAAAAGGGTACAAAGGTTACAAAGCGACGAATCATGATGTAAAGGCGATAGAATATTTTTTACGAGAGAAGACACCTGAGAAGATACACCCATGGATACACTTTGGATTGACTAGTGAGGATGTGACCAACATTGCTTATCGAATTCTTGTACAAGGGTCGATGGAAGAGATTTTGATTCCGGCTATAAATGCCGTGAAAGATGAGATAGAAAAGCTTGCTCAAGGGGGCAGAGATACGCCTATGTTGTCTCTAACTCATGGGCAGCCAGCAACGCCAACTACCTTCGGAAAGGAAATGGCTATTTATGCATCTCGATTGGGCCAAATGCAAAAGAAAATTGAACATTCAACAGGAGAACTCGTGGGGAAAATGTCAGGGGCGAGTGGAAATTATGCGGCCCAGGTGGTTGCAGTTCCAGGAGTGGATTGGCCAGGAGTTTCAAAAAAAGTGGTGGGGAAATTAGGATTCAAACACATACCATTGACGACTCAAATTAATCCAGGGGATGACCTAGCTATTCTGTTTTCAATGGTGCAAATTGCCAATCAAATAATAATAGATTTGAATCGGGATATGTGGATGTATATTTCAAACAAACAAATTACTTTGCGCAAAAATGAATCAGAAACGGGGTCATCTACGATGCCACACAAAGTAAACCCGATCGAATTTGAGAATGCAGAGGGGAATTTAGGAAAGGCAAATAGCGACTTGAAATTTTTATCAGAATCAGTTACAGTTTCGAGATTGCAACGGGATTTAATTAGTTCAACTGTGAAGAGAAATATAGGTTCTGCATTTGCTCATTGTTTATTGGGTTATTGTAAAACAAAAGATGGACTGGCTAAGATAGAGCCAGATGAAAAGAAGATGATTGAAAGTCTTTCAGAAAATGTAGAGATATTGGGAGAAGCATATCAGACCATATTACGCAGGGAGGGGTACCAAGATGCGTATGAAATTTTGAAGTCGGAAACCCGGGGAAAAAATATCACTATGGAAGAATTGCATAGAATGGTGGATAGATTGGAAATAGAAGAAGTCGTACGGGCGGAATTAAAAGATCTAGTGCCACAGAAATATTTTGGTTTGGCGAACGAATTAGTTGATGAAATTCGTTGATTATTTTTTAGAGATAAGATTAGATTTATGCCGGAAAATCCAGTATCCAATTCCTGTTAAAAATAAGCTTAAAGAAGGAAGATAGAATAGATTTTTCGCGGTTAATGCGAGAGAAGAATTCATCAAGATGGATATAATTCCTTCTCCAAATGAAACTAAAAAAATGAAAGTTATAAATCCCAGTATAAATGCGGAACGGATTGAAGATTGGCCCGTTTTTAAGAGTCCATCGTAGAGGATTATGGCTACCACAAATGAAATGGAAGTTCCGAAAACATAGAGGGGCATTCTAGAGAAAAGTCCATCTTGAGGCCCCATTAGTAAAGAGAGAAATCCAAATAAACAAATCGTGAGTAGAGTACTAGAGATAAGAAGAATGTATTCGGTTTTTGTAATAGAAGAGTTAGTCAACAGAGAGTTTCTGTAACTCATACCGAAGATCACAGAGGGCAGTGGATAAAAAACATAGCTTTTTTGTTATATAGCAAATTGTGAACAAAATGTGGGATGCATTCATAATCCCAGTTTTGAAATGACATCCGTCAAAATGTGGGCGGCTTTTTTGACTTCTGCAATAGTGACATATTCACGGGAAGAGTGGGCAACTGCACCAGTGGAGTCGGTCAGAACGCCAGGGCCGAAAATAACTGTAGGGGCTATTGAAGAGAAATAAGATGCTTCACTAGCTGCGGTGAAAGGACGGGTTTTGGTTCCACTTATTTGTTGAAAGCATTTAACCAAATTTGAATCTTCAGATGTAAAAAAGGGCCCTAGAAATGGAGTTTCTCGTTCGGATAGAGATATAGAAAGAGTAGCCCAATCGGGTATATGATTTTTAAGATGAGATTCCAGAGAAAGTTTGAAGCTATCTGCAGACTCAGGAGGGACACTTCTTCGATCGACGGTGATTTCACAGGTAGATGGTATTTGATTTGAGGAATTTCCACTCTTAATTATAGTAGGTGTGAGAAGAGGAGATCCGAGGGGTGTTTCGGTGCCAGGGGGTTGTTCTTTATCGAATGTTTTCAGTGCTGCAAGGATAGAAACACAAACGTCGATTACGTTGTTTGTTAGATGGGATTCTGCTGCATGTGCATTTTCTCCTTTGATCACTATGTTTGCTTCAAACCTACCTTTGGAAGCATTGCAGATCTCAAGATTGGTCGGCTCCCCTACGATGAACGCGTCTGGAACGTCGTCGAAGTGTAATGCATTCGCTCCGCGGGATGTGAGTTCTTCGTCGGGAGTTATGGCTAGTGTTAATTTTCCAGAAGGGTTGCTATGAATAAATGCATATACAAAAGCGGAGAGTGGGCCTTTTGCATCACAAGCCCCCCGCCCATAGACCATGTCGCTGTCGCTGTGGAAGGGAAGATGAGGGGGCACGGTGTCTATGTGAGTATTTAGGACGACATGGGGCGATCCACTCCCTCTAGTTGTAATTGTATTACCTGCCGAATCAACTAAAGGTTCAAATCCATGCGACGTGAGGGTATCTACAAGGAAAGTTCTCATTTCATCAACATCGTCGTGAGAGGGTATTTGTACGGATTTTTCGAGGAAAGATACTATATCAAAATTCGTCATGTCGGCGATATTGCTCCAGAGAACTGTTTTGTTGCAGGACCTGTTAAAATCACAGAACCTGTTTTGTTGATAGTTACAAAGAGATCTTCCCCCCCTTCTTGATTTATGCGTATTGATTGATTGGGTTTAATTTGTTTGGAGTGGTGCAACACTGAAGCTATTGCACATGCACCAGTACCACAAGCAAGAGTTACTCCCTCCACTCCACGCTCGAAAGTTTTTTGTTTAAACCCATTTTGAATTTTTTGGGCAAATGTGACATTTGTTCCTTTTGGGAACATCTTGGAATGGCGAATATCGAATGCTTTTTTGAGTAAAATTGGATCAGTTATATCGTCCACAAATATTACAGCTTGGGTGACCCCTCCTGAATTGATTGCGGTAATATTTAGACCGAACATATCCTGATCTATGAAGGGAATATCTGAGGTGATGGGTACGCTTTTAGGTTCGAAGGTGGAAGGTTCCATTTCAACTTGTACATCGCCCCCAGAAACAATTTTGCAAGGAAGGGTTCCTACAGCAGTGTGCAGAATAATTTCTTCTTTATCCAAAAGCTCGCTAGCCCACTTTACTGCACATCTAGCAGCATTTCCGCACATTGGGCCAACTGAACCATCTGGTTGACGTAAATCCATAGTAATTTGAGGAGGAGAGGAAGTAGACTCAATTGTCAAAAAGAGAACTCCATCTGCGCCAATTCCATTTTCTCTGTTGCACTGAACTATGGCAAATTCAGAACGGTCGGAGATTCCATCCAGGTTTTTGTGAATGAGTATAAAATCATTCCCAGCGCCATGGTATTTATCGAAGGGTATCAAAACCAACCTACATCATGTTCATGTGAGCAAAGATCCTCGAGTGTCTCTCTTTTTCGGATGAGGCCTATATTATTTCCGTCGATTGCCACGGTCGCAGACCGGGGGAACGAGTTGTACTGACTTTCCATTGCTTCGCCGTATGCACCTGCATTTCCAATAGCTAAAATGTCACCAGTAGCAGAAGTCTCGAGTTCTATATCGACTCCTAGAATATCGGCGCTTTCACAGATTGGTCCGGTTACAGTGACGTTTGGTAAGGACGGATTAGTTTCGGTTGAAGAAATATTTTGAATATCATGGTAAGAACCATACAAAGCAGGTCTAAGTAAAGTGTGCATTCCAGCATCTACCCCGACTATAGTGTGAGAATCTAGATTTTTGATTGTGTTAATTCTCGTAAGGAGTATTCCGGCATCTGCTACTAGATATCTGCCCGGTTCGAGGACAAGTTTTGCAGAAATGTCCCCTAAAGATTTCTGTATTTCGAGCGAGACTTTGGATAGATCCAGAGACTGGTCGTCGGGGTGGTATGGAACGCCAAAGCCCCCTCCTACATCGATGAACTCTAGATCAATTGGCGAAGATCGAGAGATATCTCCAAGTGTCCTGCAGAGACTTTGATGGACGTCCATGTCTTGAGGGGAGATTCCACTTCCAGCATGGGCGTGTATTCCAACGATATCGAAATCATGAGAAGAATGAGATGTGAGTAAACTTATAGCTTGATCGGGGGAAAATCCAAATTTTGCGTCGGATCCCGTTGATACATATTTGTGGTGACCTGCCCCAGATCCGGTATTGATTCGAAGGCATATACGACCACGATAATCCCGCTCAGATAATCTACGGAGTGTATCGTGAGACCCAATATTTATTGTTAATCCAGAAAGGGTAACTGCAAAATCTAGATCAGAATCAGGAGGGTTTACTGCAGTATATAGGATTCTCTCAGGAAGTATTTCTGCGCGTATAGACCTGTAAATTTCCCCAGCGGAGACACATTCAATTCCAGCTCCTAGATTTCCAAGTGTTTGTAATATTGCGCCAGAAGTATTGGCTTTTGCTGCATAATAGATATCTGCATTTTCGAAAGCAGAGGACAGTCGGTGGTAGTTTTGGCGAATCCTTTCAAGATCAATTACATACAGAGGAGTCCCGTGGGTTTCTACTACCGATAATAGCGTGTCATGTGGCCAATCGGAAATGATTCTATGTTCTGACATTAGGGAATCACTTCCGTAAACGGTCCTCTTTCTCTGCTGCAGTTCTAGTGGTGTCTTCAATAGATAGTGCCACAACTGCGGGTTTGAATGCCCCGCCTCCTTTGAACAAAGGATGGTTTCCGACATCGGAATGTACAAACCGAGTAAATGCGCGGCGATTTGGAGGAAGATGGCCATAAATAATTTCTTCCGAAACTAGATCATAGACAGGAATTCTAGGGGTTAGAAGGGTGTTTTCTGCCACGATAGAACCTTCCCCAACTACGAATCCACTAGTCACGCGGCATCCAGACCCTAAGGAAACATCATCTTCTATAATAACAGGGGAAGATTCTACAGGTTCCAATACCCCGCCTACAACTGCATTCGCTCCAAGTTTCACGTTAGCCCCTACCTGAGCGCAGGAGCCAACCACGTCATTTGAGTCAACAAGAGTCCCATCGCCAATTGATGCACCTATGTTGACAAAACAAGGACTCATCAAAATTGCATTAGAACCAATATGAGCTCCACGTCTGATGACTGTTGCAGAAGGGGTGTTTCGAGTTCCCTTCTGGGAAAATGTAGAAGTATCTGCGAGGGGTAAAATATCATTGTAAACAATGTCCCCATAAACGATAGGGTTCTTTTTCCTGAGGGAGAAATTTAATAAAATTCCATGTTTGACCCAATGGTTTACCTCCCATTCTTCAGATTTTTTTTCTGCGGCTTTGGTTGATCCAGACTCGAGAGAGTCAAGAAATTCATCTAGGGTGGCTATGACTTCCTCGGTGCAATTTTCGGAAGTTATTTCCCCGGATGTTTGCTGATCCCATAAAGCAGAGATATTATTTTTGAGACTCATGTCGGGACCCCCAACACATCCTTAAATCCATACCAGCCAGGTGGCTGATTGGAAAGCCAAATTGCAGAATCTATAGCGCTCGAGGAATACACTCCGCGGCTTTCTGCTTGATGTTTCAAAGTGATCATTTCGTCGTTTCCAGCGAAAAGTACCTCATGAGACCCGCGAATGTTACCTGCCCGGATAGAGTGGATTCCGACTTCATTTGGTTTTCGCTCATTGATACCGGATCGGCCATATGTAGGATCTAAATTTGAGCGAGATTTTCCGATAGTATCTAAGAGAGATATGAGAGTCCCGCTGGGTGAATCTATTTTTTTGTTATGATGAGTTTCGGTTAATTCAACATCGTAATTGGATAAAATTCCAGAAATAGAATTGATTGCTAGATGTAATGCTGCAATTCCCCTAGAGAAGTTAGCTTCAAAGAGGATGGGGATTTCATCACTGAGTGTGTGTAGCTTGTTTAATTGTTCCTCCGTGAAACCAGTAGTACCGATAACGATGGGGATTGAGAATTTTGCTGCGTTTTCGGCGAAAAATAAACTTGCTTCTGGGACTGTTAAATCAATAACCACATCTGGGTTTGATTCTTGGAGTTGGGAGGAAAAATCAGAGGGAGTGCAGATTGGAAATTCTACAGAGGATAAATGGTTTGGAAGTTCGTTCTTAGTTTTTTGGGAAGTGGCAAAGGACACTGTGGTCGAATCCGATCTCTGAAGTATTTCTTCAATTACAGATTTGCCCATGCGTCCTGTTGCTCCAGTTACTGCTATATTCATAGGGTATGCTCTAGTTCTGCTAAATCACCTAAGAGGTCAAGAAGTTGTTGACGATTGTTATCAGAGATTCTTGATAAAGGTAATCTAAGGTGAGGTGGGGAATTATATTTTAAATGCATTGCTTCTTTGACGGGTATTGGATTCGATTCGACGAATAATCCACGGAAGATGGGGCATAATTTGCGGTTTAGGGACAATGCGTGGGGGAAATTATGTCGCTCTCCGGGTAGAGCGGACCATACCATATCGCAGGTCAATTCGGGTGCTATATTTGCTGCAACGCTGATAACACCCGTTCCGCCAAGACATAGTAGAGGGAGGGTCATTTCATCGTCCCCAGATAAAATGTTAAAATTTTCATCCCTAGTGCTTTCGATTACTTGGGATATAAAACCTATATCACCACTAGCAGCCTTATATCCAATAATATTATCATGAGAAGCGAGTGATGTTGTTGTTTGTACTTCTATGTTTCTTCCAGTTCTAGAAGGTACGTTGTAAATGATTTGAGGTATTTCGACTGCGTCTGCAATAGCCAAAAAATGAGATTCCATACCGGCGGGTTCTGGTTTGTTATAGTAGGGAGAAATTAAAAGTATCGCGTCCGCACCAGCATCTACAGAGCGCTTGGAAAGGGCTATCGCTTCGCTAGTAGAATTGCTCCCAGTTCCAGCAATAATAGGAATATTTTTTACAGTATTGGCCACACATTCCACCACTTCTACATGTTCATCGTGAGAGAGGGTTGCGCTTTCGCCAGTGGAACCAGTAGGAACCAATCCATCAACTCCGGCGGATTCTAATCGTTTTGCATCGTGTTCGAGTTGATCAAAATCGATGGATCCATCATTGAAAAATGGAGTGGTCATTGCAGGGAAAACACCAGTTAGGTTTGGAGAAGTCATGGGAAGTGCTTGGAAAGATTAGATTTGTGCTGAGTCTTGTAAGACGTATAAGGAAATAGTCTTTTCCAAAGAAATACGATTATGCGATAACGATATGAGAAAGGTCATGGAAGAAAAAAGTGATGAAGAATGGGTACTTGATCTTCAAAATATTGCAGATTATCAGTTTGGAAAAGGGGCGGGAGAGGGACTATTTACAGGAGATATAAGGATAGAGAGATCGAGAACGGGCAGGGCTCGTCAAATTCATGCAGAAGAAGGGTATATAGCGACACATACCAAAGGGGGGAGACTTTCGTTGGGGATAGAAGGTGGAAAGAGACTTAGAGAGTCACTTGAATTTCCAGCATACAGAGTCATGGTGGGAGAAGAATCAGAGGTATACGTCAGAGGGGGCAAGAACGCATTTGCAAAATTTGTCGTAGAGGTTGATCCGGATATTAGACCTAAGGATGAGGTGATGGTAGTAGGAGAAAACGATTGTTTGTTGGCAGTGGGGAGGGCAAAAATGAGTGCAGATGCCATGTTGGAGTTTAACAGAGGTGTGGCTGTAAAGGTTAGAGAGGGTCAATTGGAATAAAATTCCGAGCGCCATATTTTTGTTTTGACGGGACATGTAGACGGGTATGTTTAGCGGTGGGGGTTTGAACCCTCGAAAAATGAAAAAGATGATGGAACAGATGGGGATTGAACTAGAAGAGTTAGAAGTAGAAGACGTTGTAATGACACTAGTGGGCGGTGAAAAATTAATATTTAAAGAAGTTGAAGTGACAAAAATGGAAGCAAGAGGTCAAAAAACATATCAGTTGATTGGAGACCCAGAAATTGGAGGAGATGATAAGTTAGTAGATGGTGGAACGAAAATATCTAAGGAAGATATCGAGATGGTAATGCAAAAATCGGGTGTGGATGAAGAAACAGCTCGAAAATCGATTGAGGCTACTGAAGGAGATCTTGCTGCTGCAATATACAGATTAAAGTGATAGTGTTAGTAGTTGGAGAGAATAGAGAGTATCTTTGCCACCCAGGGGATGAGATTGGGACAGATTTGGGAATATTGATAGTTCCAGAAGATGTGAAAATAGGAGACACAATAGAGACGCATCTTGGTAAAAAATTTACAGTTATGGAGCCAAGAGTTACAGATCTTTTCCATCATTTAGAAAGGACAGGGGCTCCAATACTTCCTCGTGACGTGGGATTGATTATAGGGATGGCGGGGATTGGGTCAAATGATCGGATATTGGATGTGGGAACGGGGACTGGGATTTTGTCAATCTGTCTGGGGAAGGTGGGGGCAAGTGTAATAACATATGAAAAGAATGATAAATTTTTCGAGGTTGCCCAATCCAATATAAAAAAAGCAAGAGTTGAAGAGAGAGTAGAAGTACGAGGGAGAGATGTGATTGAAGATTTAGATATATTGAATGATTTTAGTGTAATAACTTTGGACATGAAAGATGCAGAGTTGGTTGTAAAGCATGCTAGAAAAATTCTCAGAACGGGTGGGATTTTAGTAGCATATTCTCCATTTATAGAAAGTGCCAAAAAGGTAGTTGAATGTGCGAAAGAGGTTGGTTTATCAGATGTAAAGACGATGGACACGGTTCAGCGCGAAATGGAATTTGGTGCACGTGGTACGAGGCCTCAAACTAGGGGTGTGGGGCATTCGGGATATTTGACTTTTGCTAGGAAATACGTATAGTTAATTGTCATTCTCGCGCCAGCGATACTCACATTTTGTGCAAACAAAAAATCGCGTTTCAGATTCATCTGCACCGCGTATTTGTTGCAAATACCAATATGCGGTGTCGTTGTCACACTTAGAGCATTTAGAGTTGGTAGTGGGCAAGCCTCGTTCAGTGACATTACTGGTGTCAATTATGTCAGTTTCTTCTTGTGTTTCGGTCGTCCCAGTTTGACCGGTGAGTTTCTGGAACATTGCGGCATATTTATCTTGTTCTGACATGGTGAGAGAATTATACTAGAGGTGATATGAGTTCGCCTGAGTACTTAAAAAAATCGAGCGAGAGGGGAACAGGGGATAAAATCAATATCCAGAATCTATTAGAAATTGGTTTGCGTGTTCAAGAATCGCACGGGGGCCGTCGTGATTAATTGTATTGATTGCCTGAGTATAATCACGCCATTGGAGATCGGAATGTTCATCAGAAATATCTGCTTTGGAATCAAATGATTTTGCAACGAATAAATGGACGGTTTTATGAATAGTAGAGCCACTTGCTTGAAAGAAATAGTCATACTCTTCTCGGAATCCATCTAAAAGTTTAAAATTAGAGAGTCCAGATTCTTCTTGGACTTCTCTAATTGCAGTTTGTTGAAGTTCTTCTGCCCCTTCTACACCACCTTTTGGGAATTCCCAGTCGCCAGCTCTGCTTTTTAATAAGAGATATTCTCGTTTGGTTGGTTTGTCTCGGTAGATTATAGCACCAGCGCTAACCGCTTCTATCATGGTGTATACTAAAATTCGAGGTTATTTCACAATATCGGGATGAATGGGACAAATTTAGTGCCTAGGGGATTCTTTATAGAGTAAGAGTATGACGTTTGTAACTAGACTTACGCTGAGGAGTGGGGATAGAAATTCCCTAGATAAAATAGTAGGAGATATCAAGCGTTCTGCAGAGAAAAAAGGAGTGAGGGTTAGAGGACCACATACTCCGCCGCCTCAAACTTATCGGGCGCCACAATATAAGAGATTGGACGATATAGAAAGAAAATTCCCCCCGTGGGAATATAATGTGTACGAGAGGTGGATAGAAATATCAGGACATGATGCTTCCGTTCGAAGAGTTACAGATATAGAGTTTCCAAAAGGAATACATGTCGAGGTTGAAGTTTTGCAGGTGGGACTGAAAAAATAGCTAACTGGGTTGGGATGTGGCAGAAATTGTTTCGGAACAGTGACGTCCTAGTGAAGGACTACTAGGTTGATGAGTAATGCCGTAGGGATATTGTTTGCTTTGTTGGCAGGTATATCAATCGCGGCCATGGCGATTTTTGTGAGAATGGCTACAAAAAAAGGAGGGGATGCATTTACAGCAGTTATTGTCAGTCTTGTTTTGAATTTGATTATCATAATTCCGGCAGTGGCAGTGATATACTATCCAGAATATGGCATAACATTGAGATCGTTTTTGGCATTCGTAGGGGCAGGATTGACGGGGACTTTAACTGGGAGAGTATTTTATTTTGAAGGAATTAGCCGAGTGGGAGCTAGTCGGGCAGATGCCATCAAGGCGACTATGCCCATATTTGCTACGATTACGGCGATATTAGTATTAGGAGAAGATCCTACTACAACCCATATACTTGCAATATTGGCCGTCGTGATGGGAGTGTGGATCATTTCGTCGGAGATGATGCTGAAGAAAGGGGGGGAGAGTGTAATAGGGAAGAGGAGAGATATTATATATCCGGTTTGTGCTGCGATTTGTTTTGGTTTTGAGCCTATATTTGCTAGAATTGGAGTGTTAGAAGGAACCCCGTCTCAAGTTGGGGTGAGTATAAAAATATTAATTGCCGCAGTTGGATTTTTGCTTTACTTCGTTTGGAAGAAAGAGTTACCAGATGTAAAAGAATTCTTAGCAAATAGAGAAACTGCCAAATGGTATATATTAGCAGGATTGGCGAACACCGCCATGATGGTATTCTACTATGCTGCAATAGAGAAAGCTCCAGTGGTGTTTGTAGTCCCGTTCCTCCAAACTAGCCCACTATTCGTGGTTATTTTTTCATATATTTGGATACAAGATATAGAGCGCATTACATGGAGATTGGTGCTAGGAGTTATAGTAATGATTTGTGCAGCAATAATTATAACCTCCATAGCGTAGGAAAACAGAAATGTTTTGCAGATAGGTCGTCTTTAAATTAATATGATAGATCTTACAGTTCCGATGGGCAGAGAGCTCCCATCATTTCCAGGGTATCCGGGTTTTGAATATGAACAGTGGGGAGGGCATAATGAAGGGGGCGGGGCGTTGATGCACTATTACTCAGCGAATACTCATCAGGGTACACATATAGATGCGCCTTATCATTTTATTCCAGATGGAAGAACTGTGGATGAATTGACATTTGAAGAGTTAGTAGGCCCTACAAAAGTGGTGGACTTGAGGGAATTCAGGGGAAAATCAATTACAGCGGAAATATTAGATGATCATAAGAGTGAGATTGGGAAAAAAGATAAAGTCATAATGGTTACAGGAGACGTTGATGCTAATTTTTTTACAGGTAATTTTTTCAAGGAGGCTTCGGATATTACTCTTGGTGCGGCAGAGTGGCTTATTGAACGAGAGGTGGAATTGATAGTGAACGATTTTCTCACCGAAGCTGTCCCGGGAGAACCGGACCGACCAGTTCATAAAGCGCTTTTGGGAGCAGATATCCCGGTAGTAGAATATATTTGTAATATAGAACAAATAGCAGGATACGAGAGTATTTGGATTGGGTGTTTTCCCATGTTGATAAAAGGATTTGAAGGTACGCCTACTCGAGTGGTTGCAAGACCTCTATAAATTGAACAGGTCGGAATACAAATCTAGTTGATTTTTTTGATCAAGCGTGGGGAAACGAACTATGAAATGTTCAACACCGGCATCAATGAATGAATGTATTTTTTCTGCGACCAGTTCGGGGGGGCCAAAGGCTCCCGCTTTTTTTAGATTTGCATCGGGAATATTCCAAGGATAATAAGAACTTATATAGGCTCTAGCTTGAGCAAATGCTTCTTTTTCACTGGGAGCTATTACTACATCAGTATAATTGGTTGCAACAATCGAAGATTCCCTCCCTGATTTTTCCACGATATCCCGAGCATGAGAGATCATACTAGAATAGTTCGAAGGATCTGTTTGGGGCATCAAACCGTCTGCGTGTTGTTCTATTCTTTTTTGGATTGAATTTGGAAAACCAGATTTTGAATCGAACTTAGTGGCTGCCACATAGATGGGTGGTTCCCGGGTGGGAGGAACGTTGAGACAAGCATCGTTAAAGGAGTAAATCCCAGTGGAACTAACAGTTTCCCCACGCCACAAATTTCTAATTAGATCGAGGGAATCATTGAGAATGTTTCCACGTTCGGAGAAGGGGACACCTAGATTCATGCTTTCGTTTAGAGTAGATTCATGAGAAGTTCCGACACCGACGCCAAAAATAAATCTTCCACCAGATAGTTGATCAAGTGTTGCAGTTGCATGGGCAACATGAATGGGATGGCGCAAATGTAATAAATAAATTGCAGTTCCAATTTGGACTTTTTTTGTTAAAGTTGCTATTGAAGCAAGTGTGGTGAGTGGTTCCAGTCGGTGTCGCGTCAAGATGCTATCTCCAACCCACAATGAGGAAAAATCTAAAGATTCTGCATGGGAAGCTAAAGTTAGTAAAGCGGCAGTATTGGAAGAAAGAGACATCGAAGAATCACTCTGCATGGTGATACCACGGGTGGGAAGGACATATCCGTGTGAAACCATAGCTCACTTGATCGTGGTGAGTCCAGTGATAAAAATCTTTTTCAATCGAGATACGTTGCCGTGTGAAGACAATCAGTTTCGGTGTGGATATTTAAAACAGTGGGCAAGGTTAGATTTATTTCTTGTTTAGTTACTACAGGAGTTGAATAATTTGTGTTGATATATTTGAGTGTTTTTCCATCATTTTCTCTTTGTTGGACGAAGTCGAAGTGGCTTTGTAATCGGAGAGGGGAATAATTTTTTAGAACATCAGAATTGTCAGTTATACGTTGAGTTATATGACCGCCGAAGGATTCATTTAACTCAATTCCAACACTATTTCTTCCAGAAGCTATTGCGCTTAAAAGAGTAGTTCCAGTGCCAAGGTAAGGATCTAGAACTAGATCCCCTTGGACTGAAAACATATTAATCAGTCGGGTAGATAGTTCCAAGGGATATGCTGCACTTCGGGCTCGTAGATCTTCTGAATGTAGACTTTGGCGATTTCCTTTTAAATCTTGCCATAAATCAGAGAACCATTGATTTCGCTCCTCCCAAAAAATTGCACTTTTTTGTCTATTTTTCTTTTCTTCTTCTGTTTTAAATTTTCTTTTTCCGGATTTCCTGAGTAATAGGATGTGTTCATATTCGAGGGTGACATATGCCCCAGTTGGCAGCATTCCAGAACCCATAAACTTGGCGGGAGAGTTGGTTTGTTTTTTCCAAATGATTCCAGGTAAAGCGTGGAATCCTATGCTAGAACAAAATGATAGTATCTTAGCATGTGAGGGATATAGTTGGAATTCACCACCTAACGTTCGGGTTGCGTCTCCGATATTTATGCAAGCATATCCACCTTTTTTCAATGCTCGGTAACATTCGGACCAGACTTTATTGAGCTCTTCGTGCATGAGATTGAAAGCCAAAATCCCGTTTTGAGAGGATAATGCTTCTTTGATTTTTGGATTTTGGGCAGTGAATAGATCATCCCACATTTCGATCATTGGATAGGGGGGAGAAGTTACAATCAGATCAATGCTGTCGTTGGATATGTAGCGCATATCACGACTATCATTAAAAATTATTTTGTGTTTTGTTTCCATGATATATAGAATGAGGAATATATTGAATACAGGGCGGTGCTGATACGTACTTCTATCGGTAAAAATTGGATATATTTTCGGAAAGGTTAGATAAATGAGGTCATAAGATCATAAGGCGAACTAGATGAATAGACAGAAAGTCGTATTCTGGTCCGAAAGTTCGGGGGGGTAGCCAAGCCAGGCCAAAGGCGGCAGACTCAAGATCTGCTCACGTAGGTGTTCACGGGTTCGAATCCTGTCCCCCCCACTAAGAGTTAAGGGTAGAAATCACCCATATTTTTACTATAAGTTGGATGCATTTTCCAGAGTTAAATAGGAGGGTATTTCGGGTGGTGCCTACTATAAGGAAATCTTGTTAATTATGAATGACACAGCATTAATAATAGTAGACATACAGAATGACTTTTGCAAAGGTGGTCCATTAGAGGTTAAGAATGGAGAAGAAGTGATCAGGGGGCTTAATGAAATGATAGATAAATTTCATACAGAGGGAAAACCCGTTTATGCTACAAAGGATTGGCATCCTTTAGATCACTGTAGTTTTCAGACAAATGGGGGATTGTGGCCTGTTCATTGTGTTCAGGGGACCCCGGGGGCTAGACTTCATCCAGAATTATTGATTGATGACAGAGTAGGTATAATCAACAAAGGTACTGAAACTGGTGAAGAAGCATATTCTGGTTTTGATGGGACAGATTTTGCTGAGCAGTTAAGAGAAAATAATATATCAAATGTGATTATAGGCGGACTGGCTACGGATTATTGTGTTCACGGGACCACGATCGGGGCTGTAGAAAATGGGTTTTCTACTTCAGTGATTGAAGATTTGATTAGAGGTGTAGAAGTAAATCAGGGAGATTGTGCCAACGCGATTAAAGAAATGAAAGGCGCGGGTGCAAAATTCATCCAATCGTCGTCATTGGTTTAATTAATAGAAATACGATAGTTTATACAGTTCATACAATGAGATTCGTTTCCGCCCTTCCGATCTCGGATTACTTCGGGTTTATATTTGCTGAAATCAAATAAAAAGTATCTAAGTAGAACTATTATGAAACCTACAGAAGATGGGAAATTAAAATTGCTTGTGGACAGATGGGGGAATCTAGGATCGTGGTCAATTAGGTTCAAAATTGCTTTGATTTCCATTGTATTAATACCATGTATAATATTTAGAGGAACAATATATGACGTCTTTTGGCGTTACTTTTGGGGCCCAATACTTGCGGATGCAACCGGATCTGCTTGTGCTGTGAAGGGGACTTCTACTGCTTCAGGGTATGGAGGACAGCTAGTCCGTGGTTTTGAAGTAGTTCAGTATACAAATGTGTGTTCGGAGTTAGAAGGAATAGTGGCATATCCAGGATATACCTACGTGTCTGAAGTTGGATATGCACTCATACTAGTTTTGTTGCTTTTTGCAGTGGCCAGGATGTTCTCACAGATGGGAATCGAACTGGATACGCAACTAGTCTTTTCATTGATCCCATATATGCTATTTGGAGGGGCTCTTAGGGTTGTAGAAGACGCAAATGACATCG
The DNA here is from genome assembly GCA_964597855.1 of uncultured Halobacteriales archaeon. Lineage (GTDB taxonomy): Archaea > Halobacteriota > Halobacteria > Halobacteriales > Hikarchaeaceae > Hikarchaeum. The sequence goes on from CAZQZO010000001.1 coordinate 86,119, forward strand.
TCCCGGCAGGTGTAGAAGCTACGATTGGGTATCCACTTAATATACTTCTAATAAGCCCGGTGGTGTATGGGACTATGTTTTTAGTCACAATGGTAGCAATACTAGTTTCCGTAAAACTAGAGAGAATGGAACTTGTGGATAAATATAACCGGGTTCTATTTGCTATAGGAGTGGGGCTCACAGGGGCAATATTATGTTATCTAGGTTGGCTTGTTCTATCGTGGCCTCATGTTTACCTGTATTTAGAAATAGCATTGGTTGTATTAGTAATGACAACCATCATTACAATATTTTTATGGCAGGTAATAAATCGCAGGGGGAGTACGATGACAGAGGGAGTGGGAGGGATTGGGTTGGTTGTTTTGTGGTCTCAAATTTTAGATGGTGTTGCAAATGTGGTGGGCATAGATTGGGTGTATAGATTAACAGGTGGGATGCAGCAAAATCTAGTACCAAAACACCCCATCAATAGAGGGTTGGTAGAGATAGGGTCCCAATTTCCGGATTGGATAACAAATATAATAGGAACGGCTTGGCCATTCTTGGTGATCAAGATAGGTGCTGCACTTTTAGTAATTTATATTTTTGATAAGGAGGCGATGGAAGAAAACCCGAGCTGGACTATTTTGCTTTTAATTGTAATAATAGCAGTGGGTTTAGGTCCAGGAATGCGGGATTTACTAAGAGCGGTTTTGGGAATCTAAGGATAGGGATGATGGGGCCGGTCTAGTCTAGATCTAAAGTTACCAAGTGAAGCAGGTACAGTTCGTGCTCGAGATCCGAAAAAGGGTTTCTCGAAAAAGAGGGGCTGTGCCTTGGGGATAAGTATACGAACGGCTTCAAATCCTATGGTGGCTATATCAGGAGGAGTGAGTTGGACAGAATAAGAAGACAAATCTAATGAATGTAAATGAGTTAGAAGGAAGAATAGTTCTTCAGTTTTTTTGGAGAAAGTAGGAATGGAAAGATCGTTTGAGGAGAAGGGTTCACTATGCCCTATGAAAGATTGTGCTTCTTTTGGAAAATTAGAATAAGTTCCTATTGCAGATGATTGATTGTTTGCTATATCAGGCCCCATAGATCGCAATTCCATCCAATTCTGTAATGCTTCAGATAGAGCACCAATTGCTGCGTGGTTTGGATTGATATTTGCACAAGAACCTACAGCGAATTTCGGCCATTTTGAAGATCTATGAACAGCTACGGTAACTACGGGGATGTCTATATCCTGAGTTACTAAGAGAACGGTAGAATCGAGCCCTTTGGAATTGGCCATCTGGGATAAAAGATCGAACTCGGGGTCGTCTGGTGAAAATATAGAGGGCGGGCGGTTGGAATACCAAGACAACATGGTTGCGTCGCGTTCTATAACTTCGTAGAGGCCTGATAGTTGGGCTTCTATGAGTGAGTTCCCTATTGCGAGTCCAGTGGTTATTGCGGGTTTGTAATATTCAGAGGGGGGCGGGAATACAGCGAATTCTGCAGGTAGCAAAACGGTTTCATTGGAATGGAGATTGATTCCACTAATCCAATCTATTGATTCATCTTCATAAAGATCGGGAGAGGGTTGGACGAAAGAAGAAGGAGAAATTGAATTTTTGAAACTAGAAGCGGGACCGGATGTGAATGAATCGGCGTCATAAACTCCAGAACTGTATCGCTCTAGAGCTTCTCCGATTGTCTTAATAAAAGCTTGGTCCCAATTGATGGCAACTCCAGCGGATTGTTTTCGGACTGACTGGGAAGTGAAGGAAGTTGTGTCACATAAATTTGCTAGATAATAAGGAGCAGGGAAAGACTCGGCTTCAGAGATTGTATTGATAATTCCGATGCGTTCGTCAATTGCATATTCTGCGCGCTCCATGGTGTTTCCAGGAATACAGATCGGGAGGGAATGGTCATTTGAAGAACAAGTAGGGAGTGGGAGTAAAAGTCTATGTGTGATGGCATCATTCCCCCCACTTATGTGTTCTATAGATAAATCTGAAATCTCAAACACATGGCTATGGGTCATATCGGGAATTGGCACGGAATTCATTATGTATGCTGAAAGGGACCCAATTAAAGATTCGGAGGAGGGGGAAATGGGAATAATGGATTTGGGATTTAATTCTTCCGAAGTAGATAAATTTGATTTTACTCTATTTCGAAGACATGAATAGCAGGCAGTTGCAGGATTAAATAGAGAAATTGAACCGAGGACAGAGGGTATAGAATAACCACCAAGACCTCCAAGTTCTATTGCGATCCAACTTGTAGCTATATCAGTATTCACTTTGTCGAAAAGTGGAGATCCGACGTGGTCAACTACCAGAACAATGGAAAATTCTTTTAATTTAGATTTAGAAACAGATTCTATAGAAACGGGGGTGACGGAGATTCCAGATTGTTGGAGTGCGAAGTCGATGGAAGTTGAAGTGGCTCCATCTCCGATAAGACCTATTTTCACGATATAACCTGTGCATCACAGATGTTTATCCATTGCGAGGGAGTAATTCGGTTGCGGTGGCTAATAATTTCTCAGGAGGGCAGGTCTCGAGCAGGGGGTGAGTTAGTCGGAGACGGAGACGGGGTCTTCCTACATTGACTGGAACGGTTTCGGTTGTAATCAAATTTAGTTGCTCTAATAGTTGTTTGGTTCGTGAAAAAGTTGCCCTGCTTGCTATGCCTATGTCTTCGCCCCAGCGCGAAAGATCATATAGAAGGATTTGATTGCGTGCTGCGATTAGTAAACTCAATGCAACTTCGTCTAAAAAGTCATAGGTTGATGGCAGTTTTTGGAGGGAGTAAAGAGCGGTGGAAAAATCGGATTCGAGGGTAGTTCCAAATTGAGACTGAAGGGAATCCAAGACGAGAGAAAAGGGAGGAGTTGCTATATGGAAAGGTATAGATTGAGACCACAGATTATTGTAGAAAGTGTAAACATCTTCTGTAATGGGTTGGGCAGGGGTAGTGAGTGTCAAGGTTGAATTTCCGGCGTTTATTAGGGTGATGAGAGAAGTACTAGTTAGCAATAGCCCGTTCGTAGGTAAAGTTTCTGCAGTTCGGAGTTCCAAGAGTCCAGTACTGGACAGTTCAGAGAGATAGCTAGCTGTAATAAAATCATTTGTCGTTTCTTTGACAGTGGCCCCATCAGATAATATTCTAATAGAGGGAGGATCGATTGAAGTGAATAAGAGATTAGTTATAGAAGTGATTAGTCGCTTAGAGGGACCGATTAAGAAAATTTGTCCGATATTTTCAGAAAAAAGTGTTTGTAACGTGGAGTCCAAATCGCGGTTGAAAATAGAATCCATTTTTCGTAAAGGGACTATTGATTTTCAGATATATACTTGTTTTGGCTTAAAGGAGGGGAGAGGGCCATAAGGAGAATTGGAAAAAAGGTCACCCAATGTGTTGATTTGAATCAAAGGTGAAGTAAAATTGTGGCATTTGGAACCGTAAGTACATTGACTTCTTTTCCTTCGTCTGTTTGATATTCTTCCATGATTTTAATCGCGTCTGGATTTATTGAGACCTCAGAACCGTCTATTTCGAGTTTGAGAATGCCATTTGTTTCAAGTTGGAGTTTTACGTCGGATATGGGCATTTCCATTATTGCAGATACAACGGTATCTGATTTGTCACGGAAAATTGGGCCGATTAAACTGTAATCTATTTGGATATCAGAGGGTACAAGATTAAGATCAGGTTTTCCAGATTTTAAAGAGATTGGGGCATTAATGGCCGCCGATAGGTCCAATGTATCGATTTTGTTTTTGCCGGAGACATAAAGCTCTACATTGTTTATTTTTTCATTAAGGGCCATTCCAGAATTTGCTTTCCAAGAACGGATACTTTGAGCTATATCGATTATGAGCCCTCCAGAAAAACTGATATCGGTAGTATCGGATGATTCGGGGAGGTCCCTAGGCCAAGGTGATGTGTGGACACTATCGGTTGTTTGAGGAAGTCGAGAATATAATTCTTCACAGATGAAGGGGGTGAAAGGAGACAGCATTACAATAAGTGCGCGTAATGTCAGATACAATGTGTGAAGTGCTGCAGATTTTTCGGGGGTCTGGTCGCCGTATATGCGCCCTTTAACTAACTCAATATAATTATCAGCAAGATCGTGCCAAATGAAATCTCGTAGTTTTCTCAGCGCGGAATCGAATCGGTATTTATCCATATCCTGAGATACTTCCAGTGCTAATGAGTTCAGTTTAGAGAATAGCCATAAGTCAGCAGTTCGATAAGGTGGATTTTTCAAGGAAGGTAAATCATTGGAAAAGTGGGTTGATGAAAAACGGACGATGTTCCATAGTTTTGTTAAGAAACGAGATGCGCTAATGACCTCTTTCCATTGGAATTGGATATCACTTCCAGGGTGACCGCCCAAGGCTATTGCTTGTCTAAATGCATCTGCAGAATATTCTTCAATGACCTCGCTTGGTTGGACAAAATTATTTCTTGATTTCGACATTTTATAGCCATCATCACCAAAAACCATTCCATTGATGAGAGCTTCTTTCCATGGTTGTTTTTGGACTATTGCCGCAGTTCTCAATATAGTATAAAATGCCCAGGTTCGGATGATGTCATGTCCCTGTTCTCGGAGCGACGTGGGAGTAAAGGTATTTTCTGGCCATCCACGGATATATAGGGGAGTTATTGAAGAATCCATCCATGTATCCATCACGTCTGTTTCGGGGGACCAAGTAGAAGAACCACAATTGGGACAATTTTCAATGGAGGGATTAGTTTCGGTTGGATCTACGGGCAATTCGTCTTCTTGTGCAATGGTGATGTAATCACAAGAAGAACAAAACCAGGCAGGTATGGGTGTGGCAAATACACGCTGTCGACTAATAACCCAATCCCAATCCATACTTTCCGTCCACTCTTTTAATCGAAGGAACATGTGTGCAGGAATCCAATCTATCGAATCGGATTTTTTGAGTATATCTTTAGAGTCTACCTTTACAAACCACTGCTCGCGGCTTAAAATTTCAATGGGCGTGTCACAACGCCAACAGACACCAACGGATTGGTCTGTTTTTTCACTTTTGACTAAGTGTTTTTTTTCAGATAAAGAAGTTACAATTGCACTTTTTGCTTCGTTGATTGTCAATCCAGCATAGTCCCCAGCTAGTTCTCCGAGATGACCATCTTCTGTGAAGACGTCTCGGAGTGGCAGATTATATTCAGCCCACCAAGAGACATCTTGTTTACCTCCAAAAGTACAAATCATAACAGCACCGGTACCAAATTCGGGATCGACTGAATCGTCTGCGAATAGATGAACTTCGTGTTCGAATAGAGGCACTTTGAATGACTTTTCAAGTGCCCAGGAATAGCGAGAGTCGGTGGGGTTAACAGCGATAGCGACGCATGCTGCCAATAGTTCGGGGCGAGTAGTAGCTATTTGAATATCTTTTTCCTCAGTTCCAGAGAATGTTAGATAGTGGAGGCTCGCTTCGCGATCTAGGGTTTCTACTTCGGCATCTGCGATTGCTGTTTCACATCTAGGACACCAATTTACAGGATGTTCACTTCGATAAATATGCCCTTGAGAATGCATTTTAAGAAAAGATAATTGAGTTGTCCCCCAGAAGGAAGGGTCCATGGTCCTAAATTCGTAGTTCCAATCTTGAGAAAATCCTAGATCCAACATGACCTGTTTCATAGATTGTATTTGTTTTTCGGTGTATTCAGAACACATTTTGCGGAAGACATCTCGGGATATATCAGTGCGGTGAATATTATTACTCTCTTCTACTTTAACTTCTGTGGGCAATCCGTGGCAGTCCCAGCCCTGAGGAAATAAAACGTCGTAGCCCTGAAGCCGACGGTAGCGAGCTGCGAAATCCATATAACACCAACCGAGTGAGTTTCCAATGTGGAAATTTCCAGTAGGGTAAGGAGGAGGAGTATCAATTACGTAGTCTTCTGCCCCGGTATCTTCGTAGCGATATAGTTGAGATTCAAACCAATGGTCCCTCCATTTGGGTTCGATTTCTTTTGGATTATAAAGTTCTGGAAAATCAATCATATCTAACTTCTGTTAAAAATACGTCGAATAGGAAATTGGGAAATCTCTTCTATTTCTTTTCATGGTGCCCCCCAAACATGAATCTCATCGCGGAAAGAATTTTATCGGCAAAAGGACTTGATCCCTGAGAATTGAATCTAGCAAACAAAGCAGCTGAAAGAGCAGGGACAGGTACTCCTAAATCAACTGCAGAATTGATAGTCCAACGCCCTTCCCCACTATCTGAAACCCTTCCAGAATAGGTATCCAATCCAGGAGAGTCCCGGAGTGCGGCTGCGGTGAGGTCTAGTAACCAAGATCCAACTACACTGCCACGACGCCACAATTCTGCTACTTCTGCGATGTCTAGATCATATTGATAGTTTTGAGGATCTTCCATGGGTGCTGTTTCGGCGTCAATGCCAACATATTCTTTGCCTTTATTTGCAGATTTGAGTATATTGAACCCCTCAGCATAAGATTGCATAATGCCATATTCTACACCATTGTGAACCATTTTAACAAAATGTCCTGCACCCCAGGGGCCACAATGTAACCATCCATTCTCTGCAGGGGTGACAGTAGAATCGGGTTGGGTTCTATCGATGGAATCTATATCAGGTGAAAGCGCATCGAAAATGGGCCTACAATAAGTTACGTCTTCGTCTGTCCCGCCTATCATAAGGCAATACCCACGATCTAATCCCCAAACTCCGCCAGAAGTACCGCAGTCGATATAGCCAATATTTTGATCCGCTAGACGAATTCCCCTATCCCGGCTGTGTTTAAAATTACTATTTCCGTGATCGATAATGATATCTCCAGGACGTACGTGGAGGAGAAGTTCAGATAGAGTGTCGTCGACAGATCCTGCAGGAATAACCATGAGGAAAACACTTTTTGAATCGGTGGTGTCGTGGACCGAGCTTACCAGTGCTTCAATATCATTCGCATAACCATCTAGAGCATCGTCTTCGAAGAGCTTCTTGGCTGCTTCGACATTTCGTCGATATCCCCAAACTTCATGGTTATTGTTGCGCAATCTGCGGGACATATACTCACCCATTCTACCGAGTCCTATGACTCCAATTTTCATGTGTCGTCTTTGTGGACAAGTGAACTTAAGGATGATTACTCGTTTCTATGAGGATAGACCTAAGGAGATTCGCCGGTTTCGAGGCGCAAGTCAGATACTGGATAAGCAACACAAGTGAGACAATATCCAGAATTGAGTTCGTCTTGAGATATCATTTCTTGATCATCGTGGAAGGCCAACTCTGCTGCAGAACCATTGGTGATTTTACCTGCACAAGAGAGGCAACTGCCTTCTCTGCAGGCATAGGGCATATCCCACCCCTGTTCCTCTCCAGCTTCAAGTAAAGTTTGGTTTTCTCGGACTTCGACCGTGAGTCCTTCTTTTACATACTCAATTTTAAATACCCTAGCGTCACTGTCCGAGATGTCCTGGGGCCGGTGTTTAGAAGATTCTTCGATTTCCGACCCCATATCTTCAATGGGAGAATCGGTGGCAACAGAGGCTCCAATTACTATGGTACCTGCGGCCCTACTCATTGGTTCCGGGAAAGTCGTCTCAGAAATGGCCAGGGCCCTTTGTGCTAAAATGGACGGGGCTATGTCTTCTTTAGATTGCCATTGTTGCCCTCTAGAAAAATGAAGACCTACAAAAGCAGCTGTAAGAAAGACGCCGATTGCCATGCCCATTAAATCAACCATATTCCGGATTATGGATGGCTAGTTTAAGGCGGTTTTGATCCCGAATCATAAAAAGAATATCTGAATTTTGGAAATATTCCTTAAAGGGAATGGATAAATTTATTGAAAGCTACTATTGTGTAGAGATCAATGGAAAGATTGCAAGTAGCCATTTTAGATGCGTCTTACAACGATAGCCATGCCCGTAGGAACTTTAGGAGAGAAATAGGAGTGGAAACTATTGAGTTTGATGTTACAAGAGGGGACTTGCCGCAGACTTTTGACTTTGATGCAATTGTCGTCACAGGGTCCCGTGCTTCTGTGTATTGGGAAGATGAATGGATTGGAAATCTAATGGAATGGCTTGAGGAATCGATTGAAAGGGGAATTCCCCATCTTGGTGTTTGTTTTGGTCATCAGATTATGGCGGTGGCATTGGGGGGGAAAGTGGAATCTATGGGTGACTTTGAAATTGGATATAATGAGATCCAGAGAGTAGGGGAAAGTAGGCTTTTGGAGGGAATTTCAGAGACATTTGTCTCGTTTTCTACCCATGGGGATGCGGTTGTTGAGATCCCACCTGAATCGCTGCTTATTGCAGAAAATGAATATGGAATACAAGGGTGGAATAAGGGGAATGTGTGGACTGTTCAATTTCATCCGGAATATGATTTGGAGACTATTAAAAATACTACACCTAAAAAAGAAGGTCCACTTATTCCTCGTACAAAAATTGAAAAAATATTAGCAAAATCGACAAAGGATACATATCATAAAATAAGCGAAACTAAGCGACTGTTTGATAATTTTATAGAATTGGCGTCGGAGGTGAAACAACATGGAACAAATTAAATTTGGGACAGATGGGTGGAGAGCAACTCTTGATATTTTTACAGCAGAGAGAGTTAATTTAGTAGGGGAGGCGATTGTGTCTTATGTTAGGTCTGTCGGTCTCGAAAAAAAGCCAATAATAATTGTGCATGACGCCAGAGAATCGTCTCCAATTTTTGTCAAGGGGCTATATGAAAAGATGACTCAATTGGGTCAAGATGTAATATGCGGAGATAGAGACTATCCAACTCCAATGGCTGCGTGGACAGTTGTGGATAGGGACCTTGCAGGTGCAATTGTGATAACTGCTTCACACAATCCACCAGAGTATAATGGGATAAAATTCATACCTGCGGGTGGTGCTCCAGCCCTTCCAGAAGTGACTACAGAGCTAGAGAAATATTTAATGAATCCAAACAGCGTGTTGAAAGGAGGAGGAAAGGTGGAAGTGGTAGATTTTATGGGCCCATATGTTAAACATGTCAATGAGTTAGTTGGGACAGACCTCAAGGGATTGGAGGTTGTGTATGATGCCATGCATGGTAGTGGGAGGGGAATTACAGATGAAATTCTTAGAGGGTCGGGGGCAGATGTTAAATCAATAAGAGATTATTTAGACCCTACATTTGGTGGAACCCCTCCAGAACCAAAATCCGAAAATCTAGAGTTGCTAGTTGAGTCTATTCAAAGTGGGGAGGGAGATATTGGGATTGCGAATGATGGAGATGCAGATCGGGTGGCGGTTGTGACCCCACGAAGAGGGTGCCTTGATGGGAATCTGTTATTTGCGGTGCTTTATGAATATTTACTTGAAAGAGATACAGGTCCTGCAGTTCGAACGGTATCTACAACGTACTTAATTGATAAAATAGCAGAATCCCATGATCAGTCGGTAGTTGAAGTTCCAGTGGGTTTTAAATGGGTTGCTCAAGCTATGAAAACTCACTCGGCTCTATTTGGAGGAGAAGACTCTGGTGGTTTTTCTATGAAAGGGCATGTTAGAGAAAAGGATGGTATTTTAATTGCGCAATTGGCGGCCTCGGCAGAATTAGAAAGGCCATTGGATGAAAGAGTGGATCTAATTTTAGAAAGGCATGGTGAAGTTCACAATCTAACGCAAAATATAGTTTGTCAAGAGTCAAAGAAAAAAGAAGTACTGGATAAAATTCATCAGGGCGTAGGAGATGAATTTTCAGGGGTGAAAATAAAACAAATTAATGCTATCGATGGGGTGAAAATTCTACTAGTAGATGGATCGTGGATTCTCCTACGGCCTAGTGGTACAGAGCCAAAAATGCGCATATACACAGAGGGGAATAGCAAGAATGGAGTTGAAGAATTAGTAAAGAGTGGAGAAGAATTGATCAGTGGATTAATAGGATCCTAGATATCTTCCATCTGTGTTAGATGAAATTGAAAAGCCTAATTTTTGGTAGAATTGCAGAGATTCCTTATCAAATTCTGCAATGAGGGGTTCGTTTGAGTTCTTAGCGGCAGTTTTCACGAGAGCAGATCCAATTCCTTGATGGCGGCGTTTGGATCTAACGGCAATCGCTTCTATAGTGTTTTCAGTAGACACGAGAATACCAAGAATTGTTTCGGGGGACTCTGCTACTAGAATTTCTTCGGACGAGATCCGACTTTGAACGATTTCCAAATCTAGTTGGAGCATAGATCCGTCGATTATATTCATAACAGACGGTAGATCGGAGATGGTGGCACTTCGGATTGTGAATCTACTATATTCCACAGGGGGAGTATATACGTTGCAGGACAAAGGTTTACTGGATTAGCCCCCACTGAGGACCGTTAATAACTTAGAATGAGAAGCAGTAACAGGAGAATCATGGGGTATGGGGATCCCGTCTACCAATATTACAACTTCGTTTGGAGATATGCCTATGTCTCGTAATAAGTCGACATATGTCTGGTTGGAAACATCAAATTCGTGGGTGTCACCGCCTACAATTGAAAGTGTTGCTTTCACATAGTTTTTAGAATATCGATTGATTTTAGAGTGTCGACTTTCCACGGGGTTTAAGATTGGGAAAGACGTCGAGAGAGCATGGACGGTACTACCTCACCTGCGAAGGAGGGGATATGGATTGAAAAATATAGACCTAGATCACTATCGCAAATTGTTGGTCAAGAGGCGATAACATCTAGATTAAAAGGTTATGTTGAGAAAAAAGACCTACCACACCTGCTCTTTTCGGGCCCCGCGGGGGTGGGTAAAACGACTAGCTCCGTCGCCATTGCCCAAGAAATATATGGAGAGAAATGGAAGGAAAATTTTCTTGAACTCAATGCATCTGATGAGAGAGGAATTGACGTTGTTAGGAATAGAATAAAGAATTTTGCTCGGTCTTCTTTTGGGAAATATGACTATAAAATCATATTCCTTGATGAAGCAGATTCACTAACCAAAGATGCTCAAAGTGCTTTGAGAAGAACAATGGAACAATTTTCTCATAATACTAGGTTTATACTATCATGCAATTATTCCAATAGAATCATTGATCCGATCCAATCTAGATGTGCAGTATTTCGATTTCCACCATTATCAGATGAAGCCATATCGGAGAATGTGAGAGAAATCGCGCGGGAAGAGGGGATAGCGATTACAGAGGACGGAGTGGGGGCAATTATATACGTATCCCAAGGGGATATGAGAAAGGCGATAAATTCACTCCAGGCTGCTTCGATAACAGGTGAAGAAGTTGAAGAAGAGGGAGTGTACAAGACAGCCGCATCTGCAAGACCAGAGGATATACATTCGATGGTAGAAAAAGCACTAGATGGAGATTTCATAGAAGCCAGAAAAATATTGGAAATACTACTGATAGAAGGTGGAGTTTCGGGAGGAGATATAATAGATCAGATATATCGATCGGTGTGGGAATTTCAAGTGGACAATGAGAGTGCAGTGCTGATGATTGATAGAATCGGGGAAGCAGAGTATAGGATTTCAGAAGGGGCAAGTGAAAGAATACAATTAGAGGCACTTCTTGCTGCTATATCGATGAAAAGTTAGTAGAGAGAAAGGTGGCCAAGCCCGAAATCCTTTTGTTCGGATAGGCACGATACGGCCACAATGAGTGATTTGGAGAAAGAATACTTCCTTGATTATTTTGAAAATGAGGGATTTTTTCGAAGAGAATGCAAAGGTTGCGGAGTATTCTTTTGGACAAGAGATGAGTCTAGGCATAAATGTGGGGAATCCCCATGTGAAGAATATAGTTTTATCGGGAATCCAGGGTTTAATAAGAAATACACAGTAGATGAAATGCGGGAGAGGTTCCTCTCGTTCTTTGAGGATAACGATCATACGAGAATTAGTCCATATCCTGTTGCAGCTAACAGATGGAGAGATGACGTGTTGCTAACTCAGGCTTCTATATATGATTTCCAACCTCTCGTCACTTCGGGGGAAGTTCCACCTCCTGCAAATCCATTGGCAATAAGTCAACCATGCATAAGGATGCAAGACATCGACAATGTTGGTCGAACGGGTCGACATACGATAGCTTTTGAGATGTTGGCGCATCATGCATTTAATGTGCGAGAAGGGGGGCCAGACGAATTGGCATATAGTGGGAAAATTTATTGGAAAGATGAGACGGTTAGATATTGTGATGAATTTTTAAAGGAGATGGGTGCAGATCTACAAGAAGTAGTATACATAGAAGATCCATGGGTAGGTGGCGGGAATGCGGGACCGGCTTTCGAAGTAGTATACAGAGGTCTAGAGTTGGCTACACTGGTATTTATGTCGCTTAAACTGGATTCGGAAGGAGAATATGAGTTAAAAGATGGGCAATTGTATTCCCCAATGCAAACATATATTGTAGATACGGGTTATGGTTTGGAGAGATGGGCATGGGTATCCCAAGGTACGTCTACAATTTATGAGGCCATCTATCCAGAGATGATAGAATTGCTCGCTGAAGATGTGGGAATAGAACATACTGAAGAAGAGAAGAAGCTATTGAATGGGGCGTCTAGGTTGGCTGGAGAATTAGATATAGATAAATCGAAAACGTTTGAGATTGCGAGGAATAAAATTGCAGAAGATCTGTCGGTTACGAGAGAAGAATTAGAACGATTGGTGGCACCCATGGAAGCTATATATGCCATTTCAGATCATTGTAGAGCATTGGCATTTATGTTGGGAGATGGAATAGTTCCATCGAATGTTGGAACGGGATATCTCGCGAGAATGGTTATCCGGAGAGCAGAGAGACTGTGTAGTTCAATCGGTGTGGAGATGAAATTGGAAGAATTGATAGACATACAAGCAGAGAAAATTGGATACAATAACCGAGAAGTTATTAGAGATATCGTATGCACAGAGATTGAAAGGTATGGGGAAACTCTTGAGAGAGGATCTAGAAAAGTAGGTCAAATCAGCAAAGATTATTCCAAGACAGGAGAATCGATACCAACTGAGAAATTAATTGAACTTTATGACTCTCATGGAATTCAGCCAGTGATGGTGAAAGAGATAGCAGAAGAGGTTGGGGCAATAGTGGAAATTCCTGATGATTTTTATTCCCTTGTTGCCGCAAGTCATGAGAAAAGACAAAGTAAAAAACAAACAAAAATAGAGAAACTATCAAAGGTGGAAGAAAGTATTCCTAAAACTAAAAGATTGTACTACGACGATCAAACTCAAACTCAATTTGACGCAAAAGTAGTGGAAGTAATAGACAACAAGGATGGGTCATTCGAATTAGTTTTGGATCAAACTTTGTTTTATCCAGAAGGGGGTGGGCAGCCTTCAGATATGGGTAGCATATCGAGTGAGAAAACAAAGGTCAAAGTAGTAGATGTGCAGACAGAGGGTGGAATTATTTTTCACAATGTCGATGGGAATGTAAAAGTTGGAAGTGTGGTTAGAGGAGAGATTGACAATGGGAGAAGACAGCGGTTAATGCGGCATCACACCGCCACACATATTCTGGTTCACTCGGCTAGGCAATTGCTAGGCGAACATATACGTCAGGCAGGGGCTCAGAAAGGAGTAGACAATTCTAGGATAGATATCCAACATTATCGAAAATTAAGTAGAGAAAATATCAGAGATATCGAAGCGATTGCAAATAAAATTATTGTAGAGAACACAATGATAGAACAGGAATGGCTTGACAGACATGAGGCAGAAAAACAATATGGGTTTGATTTATACCAAGGAGGAATACCAAAGGGAGTAGATATCAGATTGATCCATGTGGCAGGAGACGTGCAGGCTTGTGCAGGAACACATGTGAAGAGAACAGGAGACATAGGGATTATTAAGATAGTGAATACAGAGAGGATTCAAGATGGTGTTGAGAGGATAATTTTTGCAGCGGGTGATGCTGCGTTGGTAGAGATACAAAGAACAGAGGACATATTGGTAGAAAGTGCAGATATGCTGAATATATCTCCTGCAGAAGTTCCCAAAACGACGCAACGGTTTTTTGAAGAATGGAAAGAAAGGGGAAAATACATAGATAATTTGAGACGTGAAGTGGCTAAAAATCGTGGCGGAGAGGGGGCGAAAGAAATCGAAATAGATGACTTGGTAGTGGTGATTCAGAGAATTGACACAGATATGGAGCAGCTCAGAGAGATTGCGAATGCAATAGTAGAAGAAGGAAAGGTTGCAGTATTGGGTAGTGGGAATGGTGGGGCAAAGATAGTTGTGGCAGTCCCAAAGGGTGGAGGGCTACATGCAGGAAAAATATTGAATGGTTTGGCCGAAATAATAGGAGGAAGAGGAGGAGGTTCGGCAGAATTTGCGCAAGGAGGAGGTCCAGAAGTTGGTAAACTCGATCTAGCACTAGAATCCGTAGAGGATTTAATAACCTCAATCGACTAGTTTGAGAAATCACTTTTTCGATCGATTACGAACACGACGGGAGTTGAACCCGCGACCATCGGATGACTCCCCCCAACACTATGCGTGAAGAGGATAGAAGTCCGACGCTCTGTCCAGGCTGAGCTACGTGTCCTATGCCTTACTAGTGCTTTCAAGGAACAAAAACAGCAGGGTTCAATGTCGATAAGTACGAGATATTAAGCTCGTACAGAATAAAATAGTATTATGGAGATAATTGGGATAGTTGGACTTCCAGGAAGTGGAAAAACGGAGATATCCAATTATGCTCATGGGAAGGATATACCAGTCATATCGATGGGCGACGTTATTCGAAGAGAATGTTTGGAGAGAGGATTAGAACCAGCAGATCACCATGGGGAAATTGCAAAGAAACTTCGGGAAGAGTTAGGGAGGGATGCGATAGCTAAGTTGACTATTCCTCTGGTGCAGGGGGCGATAGAAAAAGGAAATAGAGTGGTGATAGATGGGATAAGATCGGGGGATGAAGTGAAAGCATTTAGAAAAGAATTTGGAAAAAAATTCAAACTATTGAAAATTGAATCTCCTTTTAAATTGCGTCTGAAGAGGATTGGAGAACGGGGGAGAGATAATCCGGAAGTAGAAACGCTGGAACAAAGAGACGATAGGGAATTGGGATTTGGCCTGAGGGATGCGATGGAGAGTGCAGAGATGGGAATAGAGAATATAGGAACGATTGAAGAATTGTATTTAGAGATTTCAAAGTTGATTGGGTGAAATCATATGAAGAAAAATATAGCGGTTAAAAGTACAAAGATACCGAAAACGTCGCAAAGGTTGGTCACAGTGGGGATGACAACATCGTCGGGGTCTAGGCTTAGTAGGTATGAAGAGTAAGTTGTAATTAAAGCAATTAGGGCCGTGAAAATGGAAATTAGTATGCCACTGAAAGTGGTGATTAAAACTATTTGGAATAGCCCCAAGAGAGGTTCGAAAACTATGGTTGAGACTACCCATGTTACCACGCCAATGAGGGGGAAAATGGTGACAGATAGGGCCATGGTAGAAAGGATATTCCCGGTTAAGTGGTAGTTACTAAATTTGAATTCTAAAAGCCCTAGATGGAATGCCGTAGAAAGTCTAGCGGAGAGGGTACTACCGAGGCTTCCGGCAGTTCCTATGATGACGGGGACCAAAACCAATAATGAAGGATATTGGAAGAGAGTGGACTCAAAAGAGGACAAAACTAGTCCCATGGCAATCTCTATAGAAGTAAGGACTGCTAAAACAGGTAACATTGTTTTAGTGATAGATCGCATAGACCAGGTCATATCAGCCACCCCCCATGATTATTCGAACTGCGAGGAGCAGAAATGAGAGTCCAAAAATGTCACCTATAGTTGCAACCAAAGGCCCTACGATAGTGTCAGGATTCAGTCCATTTCGGTAGGCGGTGAAGATAACAGATATGACAGCGGTTATAAGCACTACTCCAGAAAATATTCCTGCGATCAATGCTATTGAAAGCAAAACTCCTAGAGGTGCGACGGGTTCGAATAGAAAAGTAAGTAAAAAGTAGGCGAAAATTGCCCCGATTGCTGCTGCAAATAATGCATTGATAAATGATGCAAAAACTGCAGCTTTGACTCTATGGTCTGAAAAAGAAATTTTTGGTTCTATGAGGCCCTGGTGGAGTCCTGTTGAAATTCGTGCTCCAAGAGACCCATAGACATTTCCTCTTATCGCTAGGAGGGCAGGGACTAATACTAGTAGCCCAGGGATTGCCTGCAACTCTGTTTTCATACCTCCAAGAATCAATCCTGCGATGATCCCACCAAGACTACTTAGAACGAGAGCAGGAAGACCCTCAAAATAGGCTTGAGTGGTGAGTTTCCGGAGGTTCATGTGGGTCATCTCCTTCTAACATATTATCCAAGAAGAGGTGGGGAATGTTAAAACGGCACCGTATTGCGATTTGAATGGGAAAATGGAATTATTTGAATAAATCTAGATTATCCATTCCCCCTCCTTTCTGCATCCGTTTCATAAGACGTTTTAAATCACCTTGTCCAAGTCCTTGCATTTGTTTGATTCCTTTTTCCATATTTCTATGTTGAGAAAGCAACTCCCTAACTTCGTCTTCGCTTGTACCAGAGCCTCGAGAAATGCGATCTATTCTACTAGCACCTATGGTGCGGGGATTTTTTAATTCAGAGGGGGTCATGGAATTCATGATTATATCATAGGTTACCATTTTATCTTTCGTCAAGTCAACTGCCTCAGCGGGAATTTTGTTCAGAGAACCCTTTCCGAGACTAGGCATTAAGTCAAGAATTTGGTCCAATGGGCCCATTTTATTCATGGCGCGCATTTGTCGGCGCATATCGAGAAGTGTGAATGGGCCTTTCAGCAGCGACATGGGATCCCACTCGTCGTCTTCATCTGCAAATTCTTGCATGGCGCGCTCGAGTCTCTCTGTAAGTTGCCTTAGATCACCCATACCAAGTAATCGGGAGATGAATCCATTTGGTTCAAATCGGTCTATATCTTGGACAGTTTCTCCAGCGCCTATGAAAGCTATAGAAGTATTGGTTTCGTGGATTGCAGTGAGTGCCCCTCCACCTTTTGCCGTGCCATCAAACTTTGTTATGATGACGCCATCAATTCCTATTGCTTTGTGGAAGAGTTTTGCTTGGTCTTTTGCTCCTTGGCCAAGGGCAGCATCAAGTATCAGAAGGGATCTATCGGGCTTGACAATTGATTCTATTTTTTGTAACTCAGTGATAAGATCATCTTCGAGGGCATGCCTCCCCGCCGTATCGATAATTTGAATATCGGTGTTTTGCGTGGCTTCCATCCCGGATTGAAGTATTTCGAATGGGTCTTTGGAACTAGAATCACCATAGAATAGTACCTCGGCTTTTTCTGCCATTTGTTTTGTTTGATCATATGCACCAGGACGGAAAGTATCTGTTTGAATTATTGAAGAAGAAAGTCCTTTTGTGGAGAACCAACGGGCTAGTTTTGCCGCGGTTGTCGTTTTTCCAGATCCCTGCAATCCAACTAATAGTATTTTTTGAGAACTAAGTGGAATATCAGAGCTATCTCCGATTAGATTAACAAGCTCTTCATATACTATTTTGAGAACGTGATCACTTGCAGATGCTCCAGGGGGTGGCTCCTGGTCACTAGCCCGTTCCCGAATAGAATTAGAAAGGGACATAACTAGTTCAACGTCGACATCTGCCCCCAAAAGAGCTCTTTGGATATCTTTGATAACTTCACTTAATTCTTCTTGAGAAATACGTGACTTTCCCCGAAGTTTATCGAGAGAGGATCGTAGTGAATTTCCGAGATCTCCAAGTACCATCAGTAATGGTAGATGTCAGAACTTTAAATCGTTGTCAGTGTGAAAAGTGTACAGGAAGGTCGAGATTATTGTTTGTGTGTGAAAATCATGGGAGACCCACTAGGGGTTGTAGTGATACAAAGGTTCATAGGCTCATCTAGATTGAGACTAGTCAGATCTTTTTTACAAATTAGGAGATTGTGGAAAGGTTTGTCGCAGGATGGACAAGCGATAGCAGTGGTATTTTGATATGTTTTTAAAACAGCATTTTCATGCCGAGGTGTCAGGAAGGATAATAACTCCTCGAATTGGGTGGTCATAGTAGATAGATGGGTTGCGAAAAATAAATCATTTACTCTAAAATGCCATTACAAGGGCGATCGCATGTCTGAAGATTCAATTCAGTAGATTATCGACAAAGGCAATCGAATTGAAAGGCTCTAAATCTTCATATTCTTGGCCAGATCCAAGGAAAAGTATTGGTTTTTTTATAGCATGGGCTATTGAGATTGCTGCTCCTCCGGAAGTATCTGCATCGGTTTTTGTTAAAATGACTCCATTGATGGGTGCCATTTCGTTGAAGTCTCGTGCTCTATTGATGGCATCTTGGCCAGCTATTGCTTCGTCGACAAAAATAGTTAGGTCGGGAGAAACTACACGATTGATTTTCTCTAACTGGGACATGAGGTCTTTATTTGTGTGGAGTCTCCCCGCGGTATCGCATAAGACTACATCTATTCTATGTGCTTTTGCATATTCTACAGCGTCATAAAGAACCGCGGTGGGGTCCCCTCCTTGTTGATGTACGATGAGTTTCTTTCCTAGGGCTTCTGAGTGAACATTTAGTTGCTCATTTGCTCCCGCACGATAGGTATCTCCGTTTGCCAAGACGGTGGAATATCCCATAGAGTCGAGAAAATGGGCAAATTTGGCTAAAGTGGTAGTTTTCCCAACCCCATTTACACCGACGAAAATTATCACCACAGGAGGAGGATTAGAAGATAAAAATGATTTAAAATCAAATGTGCTTTCGTCTAAAACTGAAAGTAGTGCTTTTTTCAAAGTTTCCTCAACGACACTATCTATTCCCGTTGTTATTTTTCTTGTAGTTCCAACTAGATCTTTTCGGACCGCATCGATTATCACATCTACTACACTTATCTCTACGTCGGAAGACAGGAGGGATAGCTCAAGATCGTGGAGAGGAGATGCGAGATTTTTCTGATCAAAAATGGCCTTCCCTTGTGCCAAAGAAGAAGCTTTATTTTTGAGACTGATGGTTTCTGGTGATGTTTCTTCTTTGGTGTCACTTACAGGAGGCACATCCAATTCGGAGGGAGAATCCTCGAACGTGGATTTTATTTCTTTTTTGAAACGCTTAAGAGAAGATTTCAGGCTTTCGAACATAGTATACTATTCTGCCTTATATAACCGCACCCCATCTTGGATTATTTTCTCCGCCAATACTGCGCATTTGATACGCATAGGAGTTACTTCTACTCCCAATAATTCTAGGATATCATCTCGATCCATATCATAAATTTCATCAATTGTTTTTCCTATGACAACTTCAGAAAGCATACTAGCTGCAGCTTTGCTTATTGCACACCCTTCGCCTCTAAATGCTATAGCGATGATGGTGCTTTTTTCTTCGTCTAATTTGATATCGAATGTATATTCATCCCCGCAAGAGATATTTTCGCCAGTGTGAGTGAATGTTGGATCATCTAATTTCCCATAATTACGTGGATGTTTATAATGATCTAGAATTTGCTGTCGATACATATCGGCGCCCAAAGACATATTTGCGTTGGATATGCCCTTGAGTAGTAAAATATTTATGATTATTTTGTTAGATCAATTAATCTAAGAGAAAACCAAGTGTTTCTTCAATTCGGCCTAGTTCGGGTCCGGTGGTATTTCCCCCTGAAACGTATCCATGAATATTGGCAACTAGGCCTGATCCAATTAGAGGGCCGCCATAATTGATAGACCCAACATCAGCGGGAGTTCCAAAGTGTTTTTGTAATTGATTGAGTTCACTGTCAGAAGTGAGAGGAGGGCAAAGTACACCATTGTTGGTGGCCACAGCTGCAGTTCCCACCGTAGGAATACCCGCAATAGCACAGCGAGTTACAGGGACATCGAGAGTCTGTTCTATTGTGGACACAGCTTTGTCACTCAGATTTCCATGGGCACAAGCTCCTTGGTCGTTTGCTAATACAATATTTCCAACAGCGTTGATATCTCCAGGGAGTTCTTTGAGTTGCAGATCTGTTTCAGAAGTTATGTTTTTCCGCTCGGATGCGGTTAGCTGAGAACTTGCGAGGAGGCCAGAATTATTACCACAAAGAAGTGCACCTGTTGTGATAGACCCACCTATTGTTGTTTCGATGGCATCTACACTTAATTCGGAGCAGAGGCCATCTATTAGATCTTCATCTATGTTTGGCATGATGAAAAGATATTCATCTGTTACTGTGAGAAACACACCTACGCAAGAGGCACTAGATATATTAGTCTGAAACACGGCTAAGCTGCATATTCCGCCTCGACTACACTTAGTCCATCTTCTTCAAATAAAGCTGCACGGACGCGTATGTTGGGAGGGGGGTGCTTTTGGCCACGTGCCCAGACAATCTTGTTGATCGAGGGGTCGAGTCTGATTTCATCGAGGGAGACCTTAAAATGTTTTGCTAGATGCTGTCGGATTAGAGATATAGCTTTATCTGCACGTTTATAGGATGGAACGGCAGTTACGTCGCGCAGGGGGATCGTAACGACTCGTTCGTCGAAGTTACTTGAGCTCATTCGTCTGTATTACTAAGGCGCCAATGGCGTCGTTTTGTATTCCTGATGGTTCCTCGATTGGTTTTTAAGATAACCCAAACAGGAACTCGACTATTCTGACGGTCAAGCTTGGCTAACCTTTTTTTCTTAGCTTTAGATTTCTTGACCATGGATGGGGTGTATCTATTGCTTAGTCTATTAAAACGCTATCCTTTCTGTTTTATGAGGAATTGTTCAAGTCAAATTAGAGATAGGGGGTTCGCAGAGAAGAGGAGTATAGTGAAAATAGAGGTCGTAGGGCTTAACTTGGGGCCAAACATAGTATAAATATGGTCGGACAAGAAGAAGACAAAAGTTGGAAAAAAGAACGTGGAAATGAGAACCCGTATGAGGGGTTTGATTTGGATCCCAAAGTCTTGACAGTAGACATAGATCCTAGGTATATAGATCCGGTTGATTCTCATGTATTGCCAGACTTGCTAGATGAATCTACCATACCGAAAGATCTAGTCGAAGTAGATGATTTGATGGAAATTGGATTATCGTACATGATGATAGATCGATTTGAACAAGCAATTGATTCATTTTCACGTATTATTTGGTTTACAGAAGATAACGAAGCTCTTCAAGAGGCGTGGGTGAACAAGGGTGTTGCACACTCGGAGTTAGAAGAATGGGATGAAGCGATAGGATCATTTAGAGAAGCGATAATAACTGATGAAAAGGGGAAGCACATCGCGACTGCAGAAAATAATCTTGCATTTGCATTGTGGGAATTTGGGAAGGATGAAGAGGCACTAGAACACGTTGAAAAGGCTATTGAAGTGGATGAGAGATTTGCAGAAGCGTGGTACAATAAAGGATTTTTCTTGAATGAGAGGGGACTTTTTGATCAAGCAGTATATTGTTTGGATAATGCAATTGGACTAGGGTACCGTAGTGTAAATGTACTCCAAGAAAAACTTCGTTCGTGTGATGCTCTGGGAGATTATGAAGAGGGACAAAAGATTAGCGAAGTGATTGAATTGATGGAGAAATAAGATGAAAGATAAAAAAATGATTTTAAAAGAAAGAATGACAGATCAAGGATTGTTTGTTTCGTTGTGTGATGGAGAGATAATAGGGAAAACTTTCAAAGAAGGTAAAGTTTCATTGACAGTTACAGAATCATTTTATGTGGGGGAAGAAGCTGAAGAAGAAACTATCAAAGAAAGTTTAAAAAACGCTAGTATAGCAAATATTATGGGGAAAGAATCCGTTAGATTGGCGATAGAAACAGGAATAATTAGCGAAGATCATGTTCTGAAAGTTGGGGAAGTTCAACATGCGCAATTTGTGCGTTTATGAAAATGACTATAGGTAAAATGTAGTCACGACCGAAGGTTAGTTATCGCTTCGGGTTAAATTGCCAATACGAAATATGTCAGGGTCAAACATACTAGATACAGAAAAAATAAGAAGGGATTTTCCAATACTAGATGTGGAAGTTAGAGAGGGAGTTCCACTGGTATACCTTGATAGTGCTGCTACTTCGCACACACCGAATATAGTATGCGAATCCATAGAAGAATACTACAAGAAAATTAATTCTAACATACATAGAGGCACGCACAAATTGAGCATGGATGCAACTGATGCATATGAGGAAGCTCATGATAAACTAGTCGAGTTTGTAGGAGGGTCTGACCGTGAAGAAATGATTTTTACAAAAAGCACTACTGAATCTATTAACTTAGTGGCTCAATCATGGGGATTAAGAGAACTTGCGGAGGGTGATGTAATAATACTGACAGAAATGGAACATCATGCTTCGCTAGTAACGTGGCAACAGATTGGGAAGAGAACAGGAGCTACCGTGAAATATATCAGAATTGATGATTCGGGGAGACTAGATATGGAACATGCAAAAGAGATAATTGACAAAGATGTCAGGATGATGTCATTAGTCCACGTATCTAATGTTCTTGGAACGGTGAATCCAGTGAAAGAACTGTCAAAAATAGCACATGAAAATGGAAGTTTGGTACTAGCTGATGGTGCCCAAGCAGCACCTAGTATGCCAATTGATGTTAAAGAATTGGACGTTGATTTTTATGCTTTTTCGGGTCATAAAATGGCGGGCCCAACGGGGATTGGTTGTCTTTATGGGAAAGAAGAGATACTAGAAGGAATGGAACCATTTATGTATGGTGGCGAAATGATTCGGAAAGTCACATTTGATTCGTCTTCGTGGAATGATCTTCCATGGAAATTTGAAGCAGGAACCCCACCAATTTGTCAAGGGATTGCTCTTGCTCAGGCTGCAGATTATTTAGAAAAAATTGGTCTCGATAAAATTTGGCGCCATGACAATGAACTAGCAGAATATACGATTGAATCTCTTTTAGAATTCAAAGGGGCAGAAGTATATGGTCCCCCCGTTGGTGAGGAGAGGGGGGGATTGGTATCATTTAATTTAGAAGTTCCCCATGCACATGATATTGCATCCATTCTTGATGATTATGGTATTGCCACTCGGGCGGGGGAGCATTGTACCCATCCACTCCACCGAAAATTGGGTATTTCGGGGACAGTTAGAGCTTCTTATTACTTATACAATACTATGGAAGAAGTTGACAAATTAATTGCAGGAATTGAAGAAATCAAGAAAATATTCGAATGACTACATCAAGAATGGAAAGGTACTGCGCGTGTAGATGTTGCTTTGAAGGTAGCCACTACAGGTGAGCCAAGTTCGAAATTTAATTGTTGGAGACTCTCTAGAGAAACTAGAGCTGTCATTGTGATATCAGACCCTACATCAAAAGTAACTTCTGCGATTGCTTTATGGGAGTTGATCGAAGCGATGACCCCAACGAATCGATTTAGTGCACTAGTTATTATGGAAGAAGAAGTGAAAGGGGGAGAATGAAGTGTGATAGAATCGGATCTCAAAGATACTTGTACATGTTCTGCGTCTGTAAAAAGAAGAGCCCTAATTGGTCCTGCAGAAGTAAGTATTGTTGCGAGTTCACCATCTCTGGACAGGACTTGTCCTTGTAATACTATTTCTTCAGTTCCAAGAATGTCAGTGAAAGTGACTTCTAATCGGGAAAAGCGATCTAATAATCCATAAGCATTTTTGGTCAGAGAGCTTCCGCCACCCCCAGGGCCACCACGCGTTCGGGTTAATAAAGGTCCAGAATGCTTTTCTAATTCCTGAATACGTTTGTGTGCTCGAGAATAGGACCTCCCGAGAGAAGAAGCGGCAGAATTTAGAGACCCATGCTTTGCTACAGCTTGTAAAAGAAGGGCATCTTTCGAATTGAAAGAAACAGAACCAATTCGAAAATGGAGATCGAATTCATTTTGCATGACCTGCGTAAGAGGCAGAGATATAAAAGTGGTTATGTCTAATTGGACATAATGATAACTGTTATGTCAAGAGGGACATAATGATTGACAAAAGGGGGAAGAGGAATGGGAATGACACGTAGAGAGTTTGTTTTTTTACCACCCATGTGGTCCATTTTACAACTAGGAGGGTGCTTAAAACAGAATGAAGGTGATTTAAATGGCGGGGGGAGGACAAGTAGGGATCCGGTCTATTTGCTAGTTGCAGGGAGCCTTCTGACATCGATAGAAAGGGGTATGAAAAATAAGATTGAGGTTCCAATGAGAGTTGAAGCCCATGGCTCGGTAGCCATTGCTCAATTAGTTAAAAATGGATTGAAAAATCCAGACATAATATCGGTGTCAGATCCAATATTGTTTGAAAGATTGATAGAACCTAAATGGCATGTTGAATTCGCTACAAATCAAATGGTTGTTGCATACAATAAAAATACAGATGGTGGAAAATTAGTTGCGAAGAGGGGAGAAGAAAAGTGGTATGAACCAATATTAAGAAATGACATAAAAATAGGGAGAACAGATCCTAATTTAGACCCATTAGGATACCGAACACTATTCCTATTGGAACTGGCGGAGTTGTATTATGGGAAAATAAATCTTAAAAAAGAAATCCTATCTAAGAGTTGGGTTTTTCCAGAAATTGAACTGATGAGTTATTTTGAAATAGGTGGAATTGATGCAGCCATTGTGTATAAGAATATGGCTGTTGAACGGGGATACAACTATATTGAGTTACCCCTAGAAATAAATCTAAGTTCTCCAGAGAAAGTGAATGATTGGTATTCTAAGGTCAGATATAAATTGAAGAGTGGGGAGATTGTTAGAGGGGATGTCATAAAATATGGTTCGACTATTTGGCCGGAGGAATTTGATGCAGCGATTATGAATGTTTTTGAAGAACATATTAAGGGAAATTATCTTCAGGAATTTGGATTTTACATCCCAGAAGCATATCCGAAGATTGTTGGAGATGTTCCAGATGGGATCGGAGGGGTATTGGATAGATGAAAAGAAAAATTTCCACTATAGGAATTTTGGGAGGAATTCTCATGATATACTACATTGTTCCTGTCGTCTCATTGTTGTTTTGGAAAGCTAATGGCGCCATGATTCCAAGTATCATGAGTGAAGAAGTCATCTCTGCGATGATTACGTCTGTGGGTACTTCGATAGGTAGTGTGTTGATTTCGTGTGTGTTGGGGATTCCACTCGCATATTTTCTTTCGCGGACTGAATTCAGGTGGAAAAATATTGTTTTATTCATAGTATTTTTACCATTGGTGTTACCCCCAATAGTTAGTGGGATGGTATTGCTTACATTATTCGGACCAGGATCAATTTTGGGCTCTTTGGCTATGGCTTCGGGGGTGCCATTGACCCAATCACTGGTAGGGATAATACTTGCGCAAGTATTTGTTATATCTCCATTCGTTGTGATTGCGGCGAAAGTAGGATTCGACTCGGTTAACGAAAAATTCGAATATGCCTCAAGGGCCCTGGGGAGAACAAAAATTGAGACTTTCTGGAAGATTACATTACCACTATCGATGAGAGGCATAATTGCAGGGATGATGCTCGCTTTCGCCAGGGCAATGGGAGAATTTGGTGCAACTATAATGATGGCATATTATCCAAGGACTATGCCAACACAGATATGGGTTTCATTCATTACAGGGGGGATTGAAAAGGCATTCCCAATTGCGATAGTGTTGTTAGGAAGTTCCGTGGTTGTAATTTTATTAATTAGCTTATTAGGGCAAGAAGTTAGAGGTGGCTATGCTCCGTATTAAATCAATAGTGAAATCTATCGGGGATTTTACACTGGGGCCAGTGGAGTTGGCGGTGGAAAATGAAATTTTGGTGATTTTAGGACCTTCTGGTTCGGGGAAGACCACATTATTGAATGTAATTGCAGGGATTTTGCAGAGGGAGGGTGGAAAAATTTTAATGGGAGAAATTGACATATCCGAAGAGCCAATAGAAAATAGAAGTACTGCTATTGTATTTCAAGAGGATACTTTGTTTCCACATATGACAGTTAGAGAAAATATCATGTATGCGAACGTGGAAGGGGAAAATATTTCAAAGATTATTGATATTTTTGGGATTGGGAAAATACTAGATCGGTCTATTGATACATTGTCAGGGGGGGAGAAAAATCGAGTTGAGTTGGCACGTGCAATGGCCTCTAAACCGAAGATATTGTTGTTGGACGAACCACTAAGCAGTTTGGACTATCCAGTTAGAAAGAAATTGAGTACGGATCTGCGGAAAATATTGAAACAGATTGAAATACCGGTGATATATGTAACTCATGATAGGGATATTGCGTGGGAAATTGGAGATAAAATTGCAATTATGTCAGGTGGAAAAATCTGCCAAATCGGGACACCAAAAAATGTATTTAAAAATCCTAAAACAGTAGTCGCTGCAGAGATAACAGGGGAATCAAATATCATAAAGATGGTAGTGAGTCAAAGTGGAGGAAGGGGGAACATGGTTGAGTGGGGGACCTGCAAACTAGAAACTCAAGTGGATGGATTGAAAGGTGGTAGGGAAGTGCAGGTATGCATACGTCCAGAAGATATCGTTTTGGAGAAACATGGAGAGGGTAAAAATTGGGTGGAAGGGGAGATTATTGAAAAAATATTTAAAGGACATAGATATGCGGTGGAACTGCGCATAGAGGGTGTAAGAGATGAAATTCGAGCGTATATATCTCTAAATCAGAATGAGATTGGAAATTTAGAGCAGGGAATTCCAGTGGGAGTGTGTTTTCCAAAAGAATCCATCAAGATAATTTCAAACGAATGAAATTAGTAAAGTTCTTCCTATGGGGTATCTCATTTGAGTGTATGCCTATGTTCACAATTCAAGGACAGTTTCGATCAGGGACTCAATGGGCTCCGTTTAAAGTGGAGGTGGATTCCCAAAGCTCCGATCTTGCTGTCGAGCATTGCTATGCTAATTTTGGTAGTAAACATCACTTAAAACGGAATCAAATTATAATTGAAGAGGTCTCATCTGATGAGTCAAGCTGACCCTGAACTCCAAGCATTGTCTCAGATGATGATGGAAATAGAAAGTAGATTGGAAGCACTCCATGGTGAACTGCAAAATTTACAGATGATAAAGGAAGATGTGGAGATGGCAATAATGTCGATGGAATCTATTTCTACAGAATCTACCATCCAAGTCCCCCTTGGAAGTGAAACTTATGTTCGTGCTTCGGTGGTAAATGATGATGAATTCATTGTAGGGATAGGAGGAAATTATTCTCAAGGCCAAAACAAAGAGCAAGCGAAAATACTTCTTACGGAAAGGTCTCAAACAATAACATCTCGGATGGAAAATATTTCAAAGGCTATTGAAGAATTAAAGGCCCAGGGTGTAAAATTAGGTCAACAGGCCCAAGAACAATTCTCTAACCTACAATAAAATAAAAATTATATCGAATAACTCTACAGGTATCAAGTTATTCTGATTTAAGTCCGCCACCTTCGACAAGCATGATTGCCTCTCCATCCGCTAGATTGGGGGCATCAACTAAACGGACTACCCGTTTGGTCCCTTTTGATTTTCGGAGGTATAATCTGAAAGTAGAGGTATGTCCAAGAATGTTTCCACCTATTGGACGGGTAGGATCCCCAAAGAAAGAATCGGGATTGGAAGAAACTTGATTTGTTACGAGAGTTGCAACATTATATAGGTCGTTTATTCTCATCAAGTCGTGAAGATGTTTATTGAGTTTCTGTTGACGTGAGGCCAAGGTGCCCCTACCAACATATTCTGCACGGAAATGGGCAGTTAGAGAATCAACAGAAACGAGTCGAATGGGAAATTTAGAATCCATAGATTTACCGACAAGTTCCTTCGCTTTTTGTGCGAGTAGCATTTGATGGTTTGAATTAAAAGCCTTAGCAACGTGGATATTTTCAAGTATAACCGCGATTAGGGCTTCTAGAGCAACTTCGTCTTCTGGAGAACCATCGATGCCATGTAAACGCATTGTTGCTGCCTGGACATCGCTATCAAGACCACGAACCATATCATCGATTCTTTCAGGACGGAAGGTGTCTTCAGTGTCGATGAAAATTGCAGATCCTTCAAGCCCACCTAGTTCTCTTGGGAGTTGAACATTTACAGAGAGCTGGTGAGTAACTTGAGATTTTCCAGATCCAAATTGACCATATACTTCGGTTATAGATTGGGTCTCAACTCCACCGCCCAACAAGTCGTCTATCTCAGAGACACCCCATGTGAGTTTTCCAATTAGATCTCTTCGTTTTTTGACTTCTGTTGCCGTTTCAAATCCACCAATATCAGAGTTTTCCCTAGCGGCTTGTATAATATCTGATGCAGTACTTTCCCCTATATCTGCAGTACTAGATAGCTCCATGGGACTTGCAACTGCTATGGCTTGATAAGAATCGAAGCCACTGTCTCGGAGTTTCTCTGCTGTTGCAGGTCCAACGCCGGGTAAATCTTCCAAAGAGGTCTCAGGTTTCTTTGGAGTTTCTTCTTGTTCAGGGATACTTGGTTCCATAACGAATTGGTGTTAGAGTAGGGAGGATATAAACCTCCGTATACAGCGTAGTGAAAGTGTAAATGTAAACTAAATAAAAGTATAAAGTCGCCCCATGTGATGATTTGGTAGGAGTTAAATGGAAAAAGAACTAGCAAATTTTTATTTTATTTATCAAATGATGGATAATGAATTTTATATCTCTGGCAGCATGAATTTGAGTATGGTTAAAAGTTCAATCGTATTTGGGGCAGCACTAGGAATCATAGTTATTGGATTGGTATTATTATTATATGGAGAATATATCCAGCAAAAAGAACTAATTTGGGGAGGGGGACTGCTTGCCCTAGCAGGAGTTGCAATCCAGACATATCAAATTTCGCTGCAAAAAGAGTGATTAGATTTTAGAAATTATATTGGAGTTCGTTGAGACGTTCGATTCGTTTTTCCATGGGGGGATGGGTTGAGAAGAGTTTACCAATGAACCCTACCTTAATTGGAATTATAAAGAACGCATTCATTTCGGATTGTGATGTTAATTCTCCTGCAGGAGGAATCATTGAAATTCCAGTAGAAATTTTTCGAAGTGCAGAAGCTAGTGCGGCGGGGTTTTGAGTTATTTCTGCTGCACCTCTATCGGCGGCGAACTCGCGATATCGAGAGAGTGCTCTTATTAATAAATAGGAAATAATCCAAACGGCCAAAGAAATGACTACCGCGGCCCAGACAGGGGCGGCAGCTCGGTTGTTTCTCCCACGGCCAAAGAAGAACCCCCAACGGACGATGAAAAATGCGATGGTGGATAAGAAAGATGCAATTGTCATAGTGGTGACATCTCTATTTTTAATATGCGCAAGTTCATGTGCAATAACGCCCTCCAACTCATCTTCGTTTAATAAGTTAAGGAGACCTTCTGTAACGCAGACAGCGGCGTGATTCTTAGATCTGCCAGTTGCAAATGCATTTGGCATTTGAGTAGATGTTACTGCTATTTTTGGGGTGGGGAGACCGGCTTGCCAGGCGAGGCGTGTTACAGAGGCGTGGAGATCGGGATATTCGGTTTGGTCAACTATACGTGCCCCCATGGAACGTAAAGCCAATGTATCAGAAAAATACCATTGGGCTATGGAAAAAAGTCCGAATATCGCGGCCATTGAAATAAGCCCCACATCAAAATATGTGGTGATTGCTGCGATGAAGAAGACATAGAGTGCGAATAATAAGAACGTGGTTAAGATCATGCGAAATTGCAAACCAGGGTCTTTTTTCCATTTTGCCGGGGTGGAAGAGTATGTTGTGGAACTTACCATGTGGTTCGGTACGTAGAGGAATAATTAAAAATGTACCGAATTGAATGAATATATTTTGAAGAGTATAGCTACAAGATTAACTTGTCCCAGTTATGATATACAAATAATGAGTGAATTTGGGTTGTTTTGTCCAAACTGTGGTACCGCTGTTGAGCGGGGGCAGGGGAGAACTACTCAAGGGGAATCGGAGGAATGGGAGAGAGGTAGAGGGAATATGTTGTGTGATCAGTGTTATTTTGATCAGTTTGAACTGGTAGAAGTGAAGGATAAGGGGAGTATTCAAATCTGTTCAGTTTGCGAAGCCATCTGTAGGAAAAATAAATGGATAGATAAAAAAGAAGGTTTGGAAGAAAAAGTAATATTGGAATTGATAGAAGATGGGTTAAAAATCCATGATGATGCGAAGGAGATGAGTTGGGGATTTATTCTAGAAAATATTGATACCAAGATAATGAATATTAAATGCGAATTTGAGGGAAATGTAAAAGGAAGAAAGATAGTAGAAAATAGAATGGTCGAAGTTCAGATAGTACGCGAAATTTGTGATGTGTGTAGAAAAAAATCAGGTGGTTACTATGCTGGAGAAATACAAATTCGAGCTTCAACGAGGAAACCGACGGGTGTAGAGAAAAATCGTTCGATTGAAATTGCTAATGACGTGGTGAATCGAAGAACATTACTAGGTGACAGGAATGATTTTATCTCAAAAATAGTAGAAAAAAAAGAGGGCATAGATATACGGATATCTACTAGTAAGCTCGGGCAGAAAATATCGAAATCTATTGTAGAAGAATTAGGGGGGTCGGTGTCAACTTCAGAGACATTAGTGACAGAAGATCGGGATGGAAATAGAGTATATAGAATTTCATATTTGGTGCGTCTTCCAGCAATAATTATTGGAGACGTGATAGACATAAGAGATGGAAATGGACCAATTCTAATTAGAAGTTCAGGGAATGTTTTAAAAGGCATTCGTCTCGCCTCAGGTGAATCATACAAGGGGTCGGTAGAAGATGAGAAATTCAATAGATTGCAGCATATTTCTAAGGTGGGAAAAACCTCTATTGTATCCATAGATGATACATATTCAATGCAAATATTAGATCCAGAATCATATCGTCCGATAACAATAGCCCGCCCAATGTTTGTTGATTCAGATTGGAAGGAAGTAAAAGTAGTAAAAACGGAAGGAGGAGTGTACGTTTTACCGAATGAATAAAAACGCCGTTGTTGTGAGTAAAGGGGATGTTAAAAAAGAACTAGAGTTATTAAAAAAAGGGCAGGATTATGATGATTCTAGGAGGATTAGGACCCACGATGAGAAATCAATAGAAATTCCAATTCATGGGGCAGGGGGTGAAATGAAAAACAGGATCGTAATAAATCAAAAAAATCCTCAGATTAGGGCCAGAGGGTTGAAAGATTTGCTTCGGGAGGAGGGGGTTTCTGAAGAAGAAATAAAAATATCCCCCGGGTCATGGGATGTGATTGGAGAAATAGCTTTAGTTCAATTTTCAGAAAAATGTACCACTAAAAAGGAAATAGGAGAATGTTTGATGAAGTTACAGGGAGTCAATACTGTGCTATCTAGAGTTGGGATTGAAGGGACCGAAAGAAAACCAATTATAAAATATATTGCAGGGTTGGAAGAAACAAAAACTGTTCATACTGAATGGGGTGTGAAGTATTCATTGGACCTATCAGAAGTTATGTTTTCTCCAGGTAATAGGGAGGAAAGAAAAAGAATGGGAAGGATAGTTGACAGGGGAGAATGTGTATTGGATATGTTTGCGGGAATCGGCTATTTTTCGATCCCAATGTCTATTTCAGGGGCAGAGGTAACGGCAGTGGAGAAGAATGTAGCATCCATGAAATATCTGAAGGAGAATATTCAACTGAACTGCGTTGAAGAAAATTTGCATCCAATAAGAAATGATTGTAGGAAATTTATCGAAGGGTGGGTGGATGAAAAAGGAAAATTATTTGATAGAATCGTAATGGGCCACTATGATTCGATTGAATTTCTCAAAGAAGCATACTTGGTAGTAAAACAGGGGGGAGTAATTCATTTACACGAAGTGAGAGCTGACACAAATCCGTCTCAATCGTATGGTGAAATTAAAACGGTGGCAGCAAAGGTTGGAAGAGTTGCCAAGATTGTGAATAGGAGAAGAATTAAAGGATACAGCCCAGGTACATCTCATTTTGTTGTAGATATTCGAGTTACATAGATAAAATAAAAATCGATCAAATGGTTTATGAGTCAGGATGGGTAAGGAGATAGATATGCAAAATCTAGCTGGAGAAACTATAGTGGTAACAGGCGGTTCGCAGGGAATCGGATTGGCAATTGCAAAAAATGTGGCTGCAAAAGGGGCACACATACTGATAACAGATATCCAAGATGGGACAGATGCTGTTAAAGAGATAGAAGATGCGGGAGGGAGTGCAGAATTTCGCAAAGGTGATGTAACGAGTGAAGAGTCTATGCGTGCTGTGTTTAAGGATACTAAAATAGATGGACTAGTCAATAATGCGGCTTATTACGCGCCATTGATTGGGAATTTCAAACAATTTACAGATATTACAGTGGAAGAGTTTGAGAAGGTGATGTCAGTTAACACAACTGGTGTGTTCATTGTCACAAAAGAAGCGGTACCTGCGCTGAATGATGGTGCTCGAATTGTCAATATATCTTCGGGAACTATTTTGAAAGGCACAGCGGGACTTTTACACTACATTGCTTCTAAAGCAGCGGTTGTAGGAATGACTAGAACTATGGCAAGAGAACTAGCAGATCGAGATATTAGAGTCAACACGATTATGCCAGGTTTGACTGCATCCCCAGCATCGCTGCAGGGAGGAGAAGATCGAATACAACAACGCGCGGAAGCGAGTCAGCTGATCAAGAGGGCCATACAGCCAGAGGATATTGCAAATGTTATTGGATTTTTATTGAGCCATGAAAGTGGGATGATGACAGGGCAAGTAGTGAATGTAGATGGTGGGAACATACTCTACTAAAATTTAAAACGTGAAGAGAAAAGTTGGAAGGATATATTATCGGACTGGTAGGTTTAAAAATTACCTACGTACACGGCGCCAACTTTCTCGCTTTTTTTCCATAGCAGAATAGAGAGTCATTGATTGTATTAGTTGAGACACATCGATTGTGCAAGAAGTAATAAGATCACCTTCGGTTTCTATTCCGGCCACAAAAGATAAATCATGGAGATGTATATCCGGTATTTCTGCAGGTTCAGAGAACTGTACTTTAGTTTCTGGGGTTAATTTTAGAATTCGTCGTGTCATAGATTAGAGAGATTCAAGAATTCTTAGTGCTGCGTTATATTTTTTTTCTGCGATCTCATGCATGAAGTCGAAATCATCCTCTGTTGCGAATCTTTTTACTATCAAACGTCCGCAATGGATGTGATCTCCTTCATCGGAAGTTACGTCGAAAAGTGTTTTTGCTACTTCAGGATAATCATTCTCAACATATTCACCCATTCTCCGGGAAGTTTCTGCTGCCACAATTTCGGTTGAAACTTGAAAACCTGCGGCAATGTATTGTGGTTTGTCCCACTCAGTTGCTAGGCGACACTTTGCAACTAATCGATCATAATTATCAGCCGTCCAGGTTGCCAAATCGCATGGTACTCCAACTTGTTCAGAGAGATTTGCGTAAATTTTTGCGTGTTTTACTTCATCTCGAATTTGTTCACCTAGTCCTACGATTAAGTCCCTATCACGATCATAAGGATCCCCTATCTCATATATTTGGGTCATTTGTCGTGCAGGAGGTAAACAGCCGATATAGAATTCTCTCCATGCCTGGGATGCGAATTGTTTTTGCATCATAGCGAGGGGTCCACCTAGTGAATCGAAGTATTCATCTGTGAAATACTTCTCAACTGCGTTCTCCATTTTTATGCGATATTCTTCTGTGAAATCATTCACGAATGACGCTAGGGTAGGTAAGTCTGATGACATGGTTATATTATGGGGTTCGGTGGCATTAAATCAAATGGTTTGTTTGGGTGGAATTCACCAAACGGATTGTAAAAAGAGATTAGTGTCTATTTCAGTTCCAAATCCACCTTCAATTGCACGATCATACGCTACTTTTCCTACAGCTGCGAATTGCATTCCAATACCGGTGTTGTTGAGAAATAGAGTAGTTTCTTCAGATTCGGGATCTTTGTTTTCAGCGATGAGGGATGAAATGTCTTGAGCAGCAGTTATGTCGAAATTGGGAATGGCCCACTTTTCAGTGAGATTTTGGGCAAAATCCGAAAATCGGGGGGCGTAGTTATGGGGGCCAGAAGGTAGCTGTGTTGTTGCTACTGCTATGCGATCTACTGCGGAAAATGCTTCTCCAGGAATTTCTGGATTTTTGATTGCACTTACATGCATTTTGGGTTCTATCCAAGATGCATCAAATATAGGCTTCATTGCGTTGGAAGCACATGCGAGGATATTGGTTCCTGATATTGCTTTGGTAGGTTCATCTACAGGGAGAACGGCGGGGTCTAATTTGGCATCCCATTCTTTGGCGAATGCTTCACGGTTTTTTTGAGTAGGACTATATACATTCACTTGCTCGAGGTCAAACATTTCGGCAAATGCCTCTATTTGTCCACCGGCATGTCGACCCGCACCGAGTAGACCCATTGTGTGAACATCGGAGGAGGGGGTCATGTATTTTGCCCCAAGAGCATTTGTAGCCCCAACACGCATTTTACTAGCATAGCCATCGGGGAGGATTAGAAGTGGTTCGTTTGTTTCGATATCGTACACTTGGACATATTCTACATATTTTTCATCTCGGGCCATTCCTAACTTGAATTTTCGACCCCCTTCCCAGCGGATTCTATCAGATTGAATGCGAAGAGCAGATACACCGAAATCTTGTATGATACCAGACATGATTTTGTAGACATAAGCATCGTTAGGCCCAAGTGGGAGTATCATATCAGATCGAGGGATGCTAACTACTCGTCCTGCGGCATCGGCCTTGTATGCCAGTTCTAATGCCTCAATGGAAGACCTCATGTCTAAACATTGTTCAACTTCAGATTCGGAGAGAAAAATCACCATACAGTGGGTTTATTCTTAATAGATTAAAAAGTAGAGGGACATAAAAGAAATTTTTCAGAGTAAAGGAAGGATTTAACTTAGGAAAGTGCCACAATAAGATTGCGTTCCGAAGTCCCCATTGGAGTTTGTCTAAAATGGACACGATGAAAATATGGAGAACCCCGGTACGCTACAGATCCCGGAACAGGGTCTTCCAGCTGAGGCGGCGTGAAGCCAAGCGATGATGTTGGAGGTTAGTTTCTGGGAAATATTTACAAAAAAGAAAATTGAATTCGAGTACGGAGGAGTTCATTGATAGGATTAAGGGTAGAAATGGTTTTTCACATAGAGATCCAAGGGGGGATATGGAAATACGGTACCTCGAAAGGATGAAGGAGGACCAGCTTGAGGTTATATTCAATCGATATCAAGTGAGTCAAGAAATACAAAAAACGGTTCGTGCTATTATTGACAATGTGAGAGAGCAGGGTGATGATGCCCTTAGGAGATACGCATTGGAATTTGATAAAATAGAAATAAAAGAAATAGACATCACAGGGGAAGCAAAAAACGCGTACGAAGCGATTGACGAGGGATTGAAACTAGCCATAAAAAAGGCGGCAGAAAATATTGAAATATTTCACAAACACCAAGTTAGAGAGGATTGGGTTAGAAATCTTGATGGCAGAGAAATGGGCCAAAGATTTCGGCCGATAAATAAAATTGGAGTGTACGTTCCAGGAGGTACAGCGGCATATCCATCTAGTGTATTAATGGCCATAATTCCAGCAAAAGTTGCAGGGGTGAAGCACATCGCGATGGTGACGCCTCCGGCAGAGAAAATGAATCAAGTAACGCTAGCTGCAGCATATATTGCTGGTGCAGACAAAATATACGCTGCAGGGGGGGCACAAGGGATTGCTGCGCTTGCATACGGTACAGAAACGGTTGGCGCGGTTGACAAAATTATAGGTCCAGGGAATCAGTGGGTAGCGGTGGCAAAGGAAGAGATTAGAAATGATGTGGAGATAGATTTTATCGCAGGCATAAGTGAAATTTTGATCATTGCGGATTTGACCGCAGATGCAAAAATTGTTGCGGCAGATGTGATTGCACAGGCGGAACATGATGTAAATGTTGCCGCATTAGTGGTAACAGATAGTATAGAACTAGCAGAAGAAATTGTAGAAGAGGTGAAAATACAAACTAAATCGTTGGACAGGAAAAAGATAATAGATCAAACTCTAAATAACCCATATAGTGGGATTATTTTGGTAAAAAATATGGAAGTTGCAGCGACTTTTGCAGAAGAATATGCTTCGGAGCACCTTTCCATCCAAACGTCGGAAGAAAGTGAAAAAATGCTTTTAGAAAAAATCAGTAGTGCAGGGAGCATATTCGTGGGAGGTTATACCCCAGTCGCTGCAGGGGATTATGCATCGGGTACTAATCATATCCTGCCTACAAATCGGGGCGCCCACGTTTCAGGGGGTGTTTCTGTAGATACATTCATCAAAGTTTCGACGATACAACGGATCGATAAAACAGCGTTAGAAAAAATTAGGAAAGTTATAACCACAATTGCCAGGTCTGAGGGGTTGGATGGTCACGCGGAGAGTATAGAACGTAGATTTGATTAGTAGAACTGATCGACTTGTAAGAAATTTGTTCCAGCCCGATGTGCAGTCTCTGCGTCTGTTTTTTCGTTTCCTATGAATAAGGTATTTCCAGGAGATATGCTTAGATCTTCCATGCACTTTTGCAGGGGTAAAGGGTGGGGCTTGTCCTCGAACGTAGATTCCCTGGTGATCAGAGAATCAAAATTAACATTGAACTTTTCAGCTATTTCTTGGGAAGCTATACGAGAATTTTTTGTGCACAAACCAACGGGACAATCTAAATTAGGAATGATGTCGAGCAGAGGTAAGGGGACTGCGCTTTTCGTTCCATCAAGTTCATGTGAAGCGAGTAGCTCGAGTAGGTCTTCATAAATACCATGTTGGCTAGCTAGTTCGTAAATGGGAGTGTGATCATTTCTATCACGTCTAAGAGAAAATGGATCGATTGAGGGAGGGAATAAATCATGTATTTGAGTTCTAACGGAGTTCCAATCGACATCCAGATCAATTAGAGTTCCATCCAGATCGAAAATTACACCATCGAAGTTATCAAGGGAATTCAAACTAGATTTTAATTCATAATTCCATAGATCATCAGGGGAAGAAATGTGGACCGAATCTCCATCATTGAGGGAGAACAAGTTCCGTAAAGAAATGGGTGCTATGAATTCAAATTTAGATTGTGGATAGCTATCGGTAAGGGGGCGGATGAGAGCAGATTTGATTCCGCTGATGGAGCAGGGGGTCAACTCAATCCCATCGCAGTTATCTAAAGCATTTTCTATGTCATTTACGGTGGTGGAAGAGAGAGACGGAGAAGGGGTTATCTGAGTCAGGTTGAGTGTTCCGGGGAAAGGACGGAAGGATAAGTGAGACAATAAAAGCTCCTCAAGATCAGAGATTAAAACATTTGCAACGCCTTTTCCAGACTCCAAGTTACCATGCATATACTGATAGTGTATCTCTAAATGATTTAAATAACGGGGATTGGAGAGGCAAAGAAGGGGTTTGAAATACGAACATGTTTAACCTGGTGGCTGCCTCATGTGAAACTATGCCAACAGTTCCGGAAATCATGGCACGTGGAATAAATGAGCCTCCGATTACTATGTTAACTGCGTATGACAAATCGATAGCGGAGATAGCGGATTCAGCGGGGATAGATATTGTTCTTGTAGGCGATAGTGTGGGGAATACGGTGCTGGGGTATGAGACAACATTACCAGTTACAATAGAAGAAATGATTAGCCACACAGCGGCAGTTGTTCGGGGTGTGAAGGAAGCCCTAGTGGTAACAGATTTGCCATTCCTCTCAGTGGGAGTGGATGAATCAGTGACAATTATGAATGCAGGAAAAATGTTGAAAATGGGAGGAGCAGATGCCGTGAAAATAGAAAGCGGACCCCACACTATTTCTATCACAAAAAGATTGGTAGATTTAGGAATACCAGTCATGGCGCATGTTGGACTATTACCTCAAAGAATTAGACAGATAGGAGGATATTATCAACAAGGGACAGATGAAAGTAGTGCCCTAGAGATAATGGAACTGGCAAGGGGACATGAAAATGCAGGGGCTTTTGCGATTGTGTTAGAACATATGCCATCGGATATTGCCAAGAATATCACGGAGAAATTGGATATTCCAACGATAGGTATTGGGGCAGGACCACACACGCGCGGACAAGTTCTAGTAGTAGATGATGTTATTGGTCTTTCAAATTCTTCACCCCCGTTTGCTAGGAAATTTGGTGATGTGAGAACGGAAATGTCAAACGCAATTAAAAAATATCGAGAGGAAGTTATTTCAAGAAAATTTCCACCAGAAGATACGAACTAAAAGCGCGAATGGGGGTCCATGAAGAAGGGGGGACCGCAAAACAAGCTTTATTTTATAAACTATACGCAGTGATGCGTTTTTTAATCGTAATATTTATATATTAGATAAATGGATCATAACATGAAGGATAAAAATGGAACTTATTGTAAAACAGGTACCCCAAAAAGATGCAGGTAAAGGTCTAGTATTTATTGATCGAGGAGATTTTTCAGAATTAGGCATACAAGAAGGAGACTATGTTTCTATAAAGGGCAGAGAGCCTCCAAAGAATCCAGTGGTAGGAAAAGTATTTCCAGGGTATGCGAATGATTTAGGGCAGAAAGTTATCCGAATGGATGGCTTCACACGCCATAATGCTAATGTGGGAATTGATGAAAAGGTAGATATTGAAAAAATCGAAGTTAGAGATGCAGAAAGTATTGGCATAGCAATTTCAAGACGTTCTGGCATAGATGTGAGAGGAGATTCGGAACTTATCGAAGGGATGATAGGAGAGCGGTTGAGGGGGAGAGGTGTCAGTGAGGGTCAAACGGTACCTGTCAATGTTACTATTTTCCGTACAGGGATGAGATGGCCAGTTATTATTACGGAGACAATACCTGAAGGGCCAGTGCAGATTACAGATAGGACTATCGTGAAATTTTCCAATGAAGCAATACGGATAGGGGGGACTCCGGGCGGTGCAAAGCGAGAGGTTATTGAACCACTTTCAGACATAACATACGAAGATATAGGGGGATTGGCAGATCAACTGGGGCAAATTAGAGAGATGATAGAACTCCCAATGAGACACCCAGAGTTGTTTCAGCAATTGGGAATTGAACCACCAAAAGGAGTTTTATTACATGGCCCCCCAGGGACGGGGAAAACATTAATTGCACAGGCGGTTGCTAACGAAATCGATGCGCATTTCATGTCTATTTCTGGGCCAGAAATAATGTCGAAATATTATGGAGAGAGTGAGGGACAATTAAGGCAAGTGTTCGAAGAAGCTGAAAAAAACAGTCCATCCATAGTTTTCTTGGATGAGATAGATTCAATTGCCCCGCGCAGGGCAGAAGCTAGTGGGGATGTAGAACGCCGAGTGGTTGCGCAATTGCTTACTCTCATGGATGGGTTAGAAGGGAGGGGACAGGTTGTGGTAATAGCGGCGACTAATCGTGTTAATGCGATTGACCCGGCGCTGCGTCGAGGGGGGAGGTTTGATCGAGAGATTGAAATTGGAGTCCCTAGCAGAGAGGGGAGATTGGAGATATTACAAGTTCATACTAGAGATATGCCATTGGAAGAAGATATTGACCTAGAGCAATATGCAGATAAAACGCATGGATTTGTTGGGTCAGATTTAGAATCTCTTGCTAGAGAATCTGCTATGAATGCACTTAGACGTGTGAGTCCAGAATTGGATTTGGAGAAGGAAGAAATACCTTCAGATGTTTTGGAAAATCTTAAAATAAAAAATGAAGATTTAAAAAATGCATTAACAGGAATTGAACCATCAGCGTTGCGAGAGGTCTTTGTAGAGGTTCCAGATACCTTGTGGGAAGACATAGGGGGATTGGAAACGACTAAACAACGTCTGAGAGAAGCGGTTCAATGGCCGCTAAAATATCCAGAGGTATTTGAGACATTGGGGTTGGAATCTGCAGCGGGTATTTTATTGTATGGACCCCCGGGTACGGGGAAAACGCTGTTGGCAAAAGCAGTGGCTAATGAGTCAGAGGCTAATTTTATTTCTCTTAAAGGTCCAGAGTTGCTCAATAAGTATGTGGGGGAATCGGAAAAAGGAGTCAGAGAGATTTTTGCAAAGGCACGTCAAAATGCCCCGGTAGTAATTTTCTTTGATGAGATTGATTCAATAGCAACACAGAGGGGTAGAAATACAGGAGATTCTGGTGTTTCGGAAAGGGTAGTGAGTCAGCTGTTAACGGAAATGAATGGGTTAGAAGAACTAGAAAATGTCGTGGTGATAGCAACAACAAATAGGCCGGATTTAATTGATTCCGCATTATTGAGGCCAGGGAGATTTGACTTCCAAGTTCACATTCCAATGCCAGATGAAGTTGCTCGGAGAAATATTTTTGATATCCATACCAAGATGAAACCGGTGGCAGAGGATATTGATTTAGATGGTTTGGCATCCAAAACAGAAGGTTATAATGGTGCAGACATCGCTGCAATATGCCGAGAAGCGGCCGCAGAGGCAAGTCGAGAATACATAAATTCTGTAAAGATAGAAGATATTCCAGAATCGGTGGGGAATATTAGAATAACTCAGGAATATTTTGACAGGGCGCTTGAGAAAATAGCCCCCAGCGTGGATGGAAACGTGATAGAATATTATCAAGAAATGGAAACTCGGTTGGGGAAACGCCTAGATGTGGTTAATGAAGAAGACAATGAATTGGGGATGGCGTTCCAATAGCAATTTTTTTAAACTAAGTTGTGGGAGAGCTATAGGATGAACATTGACTCTATTTGAATTACCACAAGAATGGGTTAGAAACTGGATTGCGATTATAATTCACCCTAAGGGATTTTTTGAGAAAAAAATCAAGAGTGGCAAGCAATCGGATGGGCTGATATTCGCCATGGTAGTGGTAATGATAGAAGAAGGATCTCGGCTCATTATACACACCCCCTGGACAGTTACCTATTTTTTCATCTCTTTGGGCGTTGCAGTTTTGATAGTCACTCCGATTTTACTTCACATTGTAGCTGCAATTCAAACGTTGTTATTACGCATGGGGGCAAAAAATAGAAAGGGTATTGGGGCAACTGTTCAAGTGATAGGATATTCCATTGCTCCCTGTATCTTTGCAGGATTTGCAATTCCATCACTACGTGTTTTGTGTGCGATATATGGCTCAATATTGTTAATAATTGGATTGAAAGAAGTGCATGATGTTTCTTTGAGAAGGGCATTTTTGATTTCTATAATACCAGCTATTATTGTTTTCGGATTGCTTTTTAGAGGTATATTGGCACTAAATAGTCTATTGGCATAGTCCAGATAGATTAATTAACGATTGTCATCAAAGATCACTTTAGTGCATGATAGTAATAGATATCGAAGATTTCTCGATAGAAATCAAAAATGGTGTAATTAAAAATGTAGGCGGACCGCAAAAATCAGCTTCAGTGAAATTTTTTGATGTGGAAAACACAGAGGTAAGAAGATTTGGCAAGGACCAAATTAAATTGTGTTTTGAAGATGAGGAAGGAAACCGAGTTGAAATTGCGATTTCGGAAGGGGAGGGGGACAAAATTAGGCAAAAAATAAAATCGTTATTGTAAAATCGGAGGTACAATGATTGATGAAGTTCTAAAAACCGTTTTATCCCCCCATAAACGTATAACAGAACATAAAGATGGATACTTGTATTATTTGTGGCATTTCTGCAGAAGGTGGCATATGTTCAACTCACGCCGAGGATGTCTTTTTTAAATTCGGAGGAAATAGGTCGGAGCAACTTACTCTCGGGCGGTATTACCAAGGGACAGTTGAGGGAATTGCTGATTTTGGTGTGTTTGTAAAACTGAATGGGAAAGTAACAGGGTTGTTACATAGGAATGAGTTGAAACAGAGACTAGAAAGTTTAGGATGGGAAATTGGAGATGTGGTTTATGTTAAAGTGAAAGGGATTCTGGATAAGGGGAAGATTGATCTAGGGTGGTCAATTCGCCAAGATGAAAATGAATTCAGAGGGGCGTTGGTTGATGGCGGAGATGGCATAGAGTCTAAAAATGAAAATGGACAAAATGAAACGCCGAGTTGGGAAGTTAAAAAAGAGAGAAAAAGTGGATCGGGAGTGCCTATTGGAATGCTAGAAAAAGAAATAGGAAAAAATATAAAAATGAAAGGGAAGGTTTCAGATATTCGTCAAACAACAGGGCCAACACTTTTTGAAATACAGGATGAATCTGGAAAGATTATTTGTTCAGCTTTTGAATCCCCAGGGAAGAGGGTTTATCCAGATATAAAAGTGGGTGACGTTGTACAGATAGAAGGGAAAGTTGAGTTAAGAAGGGGAAGTATTCAAGTAGAATCCGATGTGATTGAAACCCTCAGTGGAGAAAATGCTGATGCGATTCTGGAGAAAATATCACAAGTGGTTTATGAAAAGGCCCGACCAGATAAATTTGAATCAATAGAAGAAGGATTGGTGGATTCTGCAAGTGTCGAAAGGGCAGCTACAGAGATTCGAATGGCAATTTTAGAAGCGATTCCGGTAATAATCAGACATCCTGCAACGGTTGATGGGCACATTGCAGGGGCAACTATTGAACATGCCATCATAAGACAAGTAGAGGAAGAATATGGGCAAATACAAGCGATCCATCGCCACGTAGATAGGCGTCCATATCAGTCTAATGGCCAAGAGATGAATGCTGCCATTTTAGATACTTCTAGAATGCTAGAATCCCAGTTACGATATAGTGACCCAGTTCCTTTGTACATATTCATATCAGATAGTGATGATTCGGAAAGATACGAAGGGATGAAACTAATAGGCATCTATGGATCTAATAGGATTATTATCGGAGGGGGTGGAATAGAAGATGGAGAGAAAGAAAATTATGCAGAAATATTGATCAAGTCTATAGAACAAGAGGGAGATAAGACTTTGACTGCGTTGAGTGCAGAGGTTGCTGTTGCGGTGGATCCAGGAAGAAGAAATGAACTTATTCACCTTCCAGCCATAAGTTATTGGAAAAATGCCCCAGACAAGTATATGGAACTAGCTAAGGAGGCAGGCTATGAATTGGATATGATCGGGAAAATTCACAGGGCAATTGCAGTAGAGGCATTTTACCAGAGAAACAGTAGCAAGAGAGAAATGATTTCGGACATGCTCTTTGGAGAAAATGCAGAATTGATAGAACAATGTAATAGTTATTTTGTTGAGAGTATGGAGAAAGGAATTTTGACCGCGTCGCCGCATTTGGATCGGTTGGTAGTAAATGGGAAAGAAATAGCAACTATAGATCTAGATAAGTTTACACATAGATATCAATTTCCCGCTACTAAATTGCTCCTGCTAGGTTTGATTGAAAAAGAACAAGTTGCGGCAGTGGTAGGAAGTGATACCACCAGCATATATGTGGAAGCAGGAGGAATTATTGATCTAAAAGAGCTAGGAGACGATATTAAATCGACAGCAGCGGAAAATGGTAGTATAGATATAGGAGGCATATCAAGTGGAAAAATTTCATTTGTTTCGGGAGATCGGGAAGAGATTCTAGAGGCAGTGGTAGAATCAATTGTTAAGCAACTATAGTAGTGAAGGCTAAATTGTTGCATCACTACTCAGTAGCTATTATATGAGTACGCAGGTCACTGAAGCAGATGCATTTTCTAAAACTTGTGAAGAAATAATAGAGCGTATTTTAGATGGCCAGCTTAGTGTGGATCGGGTTGAGGAGGTAAAAATGGAGGTCTGTGCGATATACTCATCTCCAAAAGTTCCAAAAAATACTGAAATTTTAGATTATGCACCTTCAGAAATACGGGGGAAGCTAGAACAAGTTTTGCGCCGGAAACCAGTTCGAACTGCATCGGGGGTAACCCCAGTTGCAATCATGACATCCCCACATATGTGCCCGCATGGAAAGTGTCTATTCTGCCCAGGAGGGCCCGCATCGGAATTTTCGTCTCCACAAAGCTACACAGGACATGAACCTGCAGCCGCACGGGGGAAACAAACTGACTATGACCCATATGGTCAAGTAACCCTTCGACTAGAACAATTTAGAGAAATTGGTCATCCAGTAGACAAGGCAGAATTAATTCTTATGGGAGGGACCATGACAGCTAGATCGGCGGACTACCAAGAATGGTTTGTTCGTCGAGCTCTCGAAGCTATGAATGATTACGATTTATCAATAGCACCATCATTGGGAGAGGGTAGAATATTTGTGCAGGAAAATCCTCAATTCAAGTATCTTGAAGACGTGGTTTCAGTGAACGAAACTGCAGATATTAGATGCATCGCGATGACGTTTGAGACCAAACCAGATTGGTGCAATCACGAACAAATTGATCGTATGCTCCGTCTAGGAGGA
The DNA here is from genome assembly GCA_964597855.1 of uncultured Halobacteriales archaeon. Lineage (GTDB taxonomy): Archaea > Halobacteriota > Halobacteria > Halobacteriales > Hikarchaeaceae > Hikarchaeum. The sequence continues at coordinate 130,489 of CAZQZO010000001.1, forward strand.
ACTAAAGTTGAATTGGGGGTTCAAACCACCTTCGAGCATATCAATCATGCGATGCATAGGGGACATGGTACTATTGAAAGTGTAGAATCGAATCAAAGATTGAGAGATTCTGGTTTTAAGGTTGGGTTCCATATGATGCCAGGGCAACCGGGGATGTCTTATGACATGGGTATAGAAGATTTCCGTCGGTTGTTTTCAGACCCCATATGGAAACCGGATTATTTGAAGATATATCCTACTTTGGTGGTCAAGGGTACGCGCACATATGATATGTGGAAAAGGAAAGAATATGATCCATTGGACAATGAACAGGCTGCAAAGCTAGTTGCAGAGGTAAAATCAATGATTCCTAGGTATGTTAGACTACAAAGAGTTCAACGGGATATTCCAGCTAATTTTATTGAAGCAGGAGTATGGAAATCTAATCTTCGTCAATTAGCGATAGAGCATCTAAAATCGATGGGAAAATCTTGTAAGTGTATTCGGTGTAGAGAAGCCGGATTGAATTCAAAAGTTCCCCAAAATCTTGAAATGGAGGTATTAGAATACGAAGCTGCAGGGGGGATTGAAAATTTTATTAGTATAGAAGATTTTGACCAAGATATTCTAGTTGGTTTTTGCCGTTTGAGGTTTTCAGAAACACCTGCACGGGTAGAATTAAAAGATGCAAGCATTTTACGGGAGCTCAAAGTGTACGGGAATGAGATGGGCCTCATAGAACGTGGAGAAGAAATAGGCCCGGGAGAATGGCAGGACGGATTCCAACATAAAGGGCATGGGAGGGCACTGATGGAAAGGGCTGAAGAAATGACTGTGGATGCGGGTTATAAAAAAATTGCAGTTCTTGCAGGTATAGGGGCGAGAGAATACTACAAGCAAAAATTGGGGTATTACCAAGATGGACCATACGTCTCTAAATGGTTATGTTGAAAAATATTAGAAGTTACGTGGAACTTTGAGTACAACGATAGGGATTTCCTTGTTAATCTCTGAAAGAGGTTATGGATCCAAAACAGGAGATGTCAGGTGTTGATATTCGATCTCTTGTACAGGAATTTGAAGCATATAAAGGATCTATTTTCGATAAGTCGTACTGTTATGGAAAGGAATTAGTACGGTTTAGGATGCGAAGGCCAGGGGTGGGAAGGGATGAGCTGTTAGTAGGGATTGGGAATGTGAAAAGCATCCATTTTGCCGAAGTAGAAAACGTCCCGAATGCACCTGATAAAGTTGCAGATTTTGCTATGAAGTTGAGGAGTAAATTGCGGGGGAAGCGTTTGAAGGGGATTGAACAGCATGGATTTGATCGGGTTTTAAAAATTATCTTTGAAGGTGGTGAAAGTGAAACACTGATTGTTGCAGAATTATTTGGAGATGGGAATTTGTCAATTGTAGGATCGGATGATAAAGTACACGAGTGTCTAAGAACAGTGAGGCTCCATTCCCGAACGGTTGCTTCGGGGAGAGATTTTGAATTTCCTCCTTCCAGAACTGACCCATTCTCACTAGATTATGACTCATTTGTGGGATTAATGAATGATTCTGGGTCGGATGTGGTTAGAAGCCTCGCGACTCAGATAAATTTCGGAGGCACATATGCAGAAGAACTTTGTCTTCGTTCATCGGTGGACAAACAATGTTTGATTTCGTCGATGACCCAGCCAGAGTATGAGAGGATCTACGAAGAAATAACTAAATTAGATGAAAAAATAAGAAAGGGAAAAACTCAGCCGAGAATATATTATGAAGAGGGATCAAGGATAGATGTCACTCCATTTTCGCTAGCATTGTATGAACATTTAGATTTCGATGAATTTGACACATTTAATTCTGCAGTGGGTAGTTATTTTTCAAATGGGGAATTGGAAATTTCAGATGGAAGTGAAGAAATCGAAGAAGAGATGTTAAATAAATATGAACGGATTTTAGCATCCCAGAAAAATGCTCTAAAACAATTTTCACAGGATGCTCGGTTGATTAGAGAAGGGGTAGAGCTTCTGTATTCAAATTATAGTATTGTGGAAGAAGTAATTGAAGAGATCCGTTTGGGTTTGGAAAGTGGAGAGCAATTTGAACAGATTGGTGAGAGGCTGAAAAAATTAGAGGAATCTGGAATTGTGGAATTAAAGGGGATAAATCAGGTAGAAAAAATAGTCGAAGTTCAAATCGGGGGAATTCAAATTGTTCTTGACCCATGGAAAAGTATTGAACAGAACGCCAATTTAAACTACAATATCGCGAAAAAGGTTGAGGGAAAATATGCAGGGGCAAGAAATGCTATTTCGGAGATTAACAAAGAACTCGAGAAAGCAAAAAATGATAAAATTGAGAGGGAATTGAAGGGAATTGATAGTGAAGAAATAAAAGTGCAAGATAATTGGTTATCTCGGGCATCCATACCAATAAAAAAATCTAAATATTGGTTTGATCGATTTCGCTGGTTTAGGAGTTCAGATGGGTTTTTGATCATAAGTGGGAGGAATGCAGACCAAAATGAGGAGTTAGTAAAAAAGTACATATCTAAAGGAGATAAAATATTCCACACACAGAATCCGGGGGCTCCTATTACTATTTTGAAGGCTTCGGAACCAGGGGAATCTCCAAAGGAAATAAAAATACCAGAAAAAGACCTTCTTGAAGCCGCGAGATTTGCTTTATCATGCTCATCTGTATGGAAAGAGGGTAGGCGGACGGATGATGTATATATGGTTACCAAAGATCAAATTAGCAAAACTCCGGAAAGTGGAGAATATTTGACTAAAGGATCTTTTGTTATTCGGGGGAAGCGAACTTATTTTAGAAACATGGAAATTGGTTTTGCAGTAGGGGTCACATGCACCCCAGAAACTAGGGTGATAGGAGGACCACCTTCTGTCGTAGTTCCAAAATCAGTTATATCAGTGGAGATCGAGCCGGGTCAGTTTTCACGAGAAGATATTGCTAAAAAGATTTATCGTTATTTCTGTGAAAGTTTTTACGATGGGACGTTTGTTAGAAAAATCACAGGTCCGGATGAGATATCCCAACTGATACCGGCAGGAAATAGCGCGATGGTGGAGTGAAAAAATACTACATCGGTACGGCTATACTGAAAGACTGTCTCTGGATGGTATCGAATGGCATTGCTCTCTATTGAATTTTATATTCTTGCAATTTTATGTGCTTTTTTTAGAGGGATTGACCCAATATTTGCTAAACGTGGCCTAGAGAGCGGAGGGAATTGGATTCAGAATACATTTCAAACTCTTGTGGTTCGGACAGGGCTTGCATGGGGTGTGTTAATAGTTATTTCAAATGGGAAAAATATGCTTGAAGGTATTTCGATCCCCATAATATTGCTTTTTGTTTGTGCAGGTGTGATTGCGGCAGCAATGGGCCAGCTAAGTTATTATAGAGGGATAGATCGAATGGGAGCTAGTGTTTGTGCAACCATTACTAATTCCCGTCCTCTTTTTGCAGTGCTGTTAGCAGTTGTGTGGCTTGGAGAAAATATGACGATCTCGGGAGTGATTGGCGTGATTTCAATAGTGATGGGTGTTGTGTTCATAACAAGATCTAAGAGTGGAAATATTGCTGGTTGGAAAAGAAGTGACATAGTATTTCCTCTTTTTGCAGCTGTGGCGTTTGCTGCAGGGAATGTAATAAGAAAATTTGGATTTATGGAAGATGCTGCAATTACCGCTATTCAGGCTCTCGCTATTAATGACCTTGCGGCATTAGTTGCGGTGGGAGTGTACGGAGTGGTGATAGGAAGGGGAAAAGAACTAGCCGCAGGGAATAGAGAAAGTTATCGAAATTTTGGACTAAGTGGTGTGTGTGTTTTCCTGGCAATGTTGACTCTTTATGAGGCATTAATTAGGGGTCCAGTTTCTGTTGCAGATCCGATACTAGGAACGGGGCCTTTGTTCACAGTGATAATTGCGGCAAGTGTATTGAAGAAGTTTGAAAGAATAACAAAGGGATTTGTCATGGGGACTTTGTTGATAATAGCGGGTGTGGTTTTGCTTTCTTCGATGCCATGATTTTGATGGATTAATTTATTTTCTTAAGAACTGGGCTACTATATCCACACCGACATTCTTACCATATTCTGTGAGTAATTTTTGAGTCATATTTCCAGGAATGACATTTCCTATGGAAATTCCATCGATAGAAGAGATGGGGGTAATTATTCTAGAAGTGGAAGTGAAAAATGCTTCGTCTGCGGAGTGGACTTCTTCTAGTGTTAAATTTTTTTCCTCTACTTTCAGTCCCATCTGTTTGGCCAAATTGATGATTTTTTTTCTAGTGATACCGGGCAGAATATTTTGTGGAGGGGGTGTTTGGATGGCGTTGTCCTTGACTATGAAAAAGTTTGCATAGATACTTTCTGAAATATTTTCATCGTAATCTAGGAGCAAGGGCGATGCGTCTGGCTCGATGGATTTGACTTCTTTGTCCGCTATGACAAAATGCATTCTAGATCTGTGTTTGATCGTTGAAGAGAGAGATTCAGAAGGGATTTGTTTGATAATGGAAGTTCTTACTTTTTGGCCTTCAATAAAGAACTTGGCGTGTTCTGTGAAATTGATGGTAGAGCAATGGATGAGCAAACGGGAGGGAGGATAATTGCCAGCCTCAGATGGATTAAAACTCCAATTTCCAATGATATAAGTGATAATTAAGAATTCGTCTTCAGGAGATACTAAGGGGGTGTTTTTTTCCACTAAATGTGACAAGATAGTTTGGATATCGGTGGAGGAGATATCAAATTCTATATTCGCCTCGGAGCATGAATTCAAGAGACGGGAAACATGATCAGATGCCCCATGTAGTTTTTTTCCAAAGGTTCGGATTGTGTCACTAACGCTATAGCCCCACATTTGTGCAGTATCAGATACACCGAAAAGGGGCTGGGACTCGGGGAGATAATCTCCATCGAAATACATGAGAAGATCGGTTGTTTCCCTATTTTGATTCATTCTACGTTTGTGTCTGACAACGGGGGGGCAAAATATTTTCGAGTGGGAAGGCCCAAAAGGGAGGGGCAAATTCTCAAAAGATATATTGTTTAGCGAAGGCTCAAGACCATATGGAATCAAAAGCTGCAGTATTACACGAGCCTACTAAAAATCATGATTTTTTAGGAGATTTGCCTGCAAAAATAGAGATGGTGGAGGTTTCAGAACCAACAGGAGAAGAAGTTCTCGTTAAAATTGAAGCTGCGAGTTTATGTCACACAGATGTTTCTTGTGTTGTGGGGGAAACGGGAGAACCGAAACCGGTAGTTTTGGGTCATGAAGGTGCAGGGATTGTTGCTGCAATTGGTGACGAAGTGACAACATTGGAAGTGGGGGACCATGTGGTTCTTGGGAGAATAGCATGTGGGAAATGTATACGGTGTAGAATGGGGAAATCTAATTTATGTCTAAGTAGAAGACAATCGAAGGGAACGTTGAGAACGGGAGATACGAGTTTTACGGGGAGTAATGGGGACTCATATTATCACTATCATGGGGTTTCGTCGTTTACTGAGTATACTAATGTGACACAAGAGGTTGCGATAAAAGTTAATAAGAAAATTCCACTTGAACAAGCAACGTTACTAGGTTGTGGTATTTTTACAGGAGTGGGGGCTGTGGCAAATGCAGCAAATATAGAACCAGGATCTTCTGTGGTGATATTTGGAGCAGGAGGAGTGGGACTTAGTGGGGTTCAAGGTGCAGTTTTGAGGGGTGCCACTGAAATAATTGTGGTAGATGTAGTTCCTAGTAAATTTGATATTGCTTTGAAAATGGGTGCGACTAGTACAATTAATTCTATGGAAGAAGATCCGGTAGAGCGAATCCGGGAAATAACAGGAGGAGGGGCAGATTATACTTTTGATATGGTTGGGCACCCAAGGGTATTCGAACAAGCCGTTGAATCATTGGCAGTATCAGGAACAGCAGTATTGGTGGGGACTCCATCTACTCCAGTTAATGAAGTATCTATAAACCTCAGAGAAATGGTGAAGAATGAAAAACGGATTATAGGAGCATTTAATGGATCGTACAATCTACCCATCGCGATTCCAATGTTGGCCGATCTTGTTGTTGAAGGAAAATTATCACTTGAAGAGTTGATCACCAGTTCGCTGCCTCTAGACAAAATAAACGAAGCGATGCACCAGCTAGAGAATGGGGCAGAGATAAGACAAGTGATAGTTCCATGAAAGAGAGTGGATAATTTATGCATCTGGCCATCGTAGCCGCCATATGAGGATCCAAGCTCGAGAGATCATAGGGGCCGATTCGGAAAAAATTGTGATCGTCCCAGAAAGTTTGGATGATCTCTGGCACCTACAGTTTATCTTAGAGCCAGGAGATACCGTAATAGGAGAAACGACACGTAGAGTTCGAAGAAAAGAAGAGATTTCTAGAGAGACAAGTGGTCAGAGAGAATATATGAGAGTGGTCATTGAAATTGAGACATCGGAATTCCATAAATTTTCTAATCGATTGAGAGTGTCGGGGATGCTTACAGAGTGCCCTTATGAAGAACAAATCGGAACACACCATACATTAAACGTAGAAATATTTGATACAATATCTATCCAGAAAAAATGGAAGTCCGATCAGATTCAGAGAATTGAAGAAGCGGTTGCAGCACGAGATTCTCCAGATATTTTAGTTGCCACAATTGAAGAGGGAGCTGCATTTGTGCAAACAATAAATCAATATGGGATTAGCGATCGGGCGAATTTATCAGGGTCTACAGGGAAGGGGGAAGGATCGGATAGAACGGATATATTTGAAGAACTTCTAGCAGTATTGACCCATATAGAAGTGGATGTCATGGTGCTTGCTGGGCCAGGATTTACCAAAGAAAATGCTCTAGATTATATTAAATCGAGAGATGGTGAACTAGCTCAAAAAATCATATTGACTGAAACGAGTTCTGTTGGGGAAAGGGGAGTTCAAGAGGTTCTGTCAGGAGGGACTGCCAAAGATATTATTGTTAAAACCCGGATTGGGAAGGAAACCCAAATCGTAGAGGAAATAAAAAAGAGAATAAAAATTTCAGGTTTAGTTGCTTATGGGCCAGAAGAAGTTCAAATTGCCTCAGGGTATGGAGCTATAGAAAATTTGGTAATTGTTGATGGGGAATTGCAAGAAGAACGAGAGGGAAGAAATTTGTGGAAAGTGGATGTGGATGAGATAATAGAAATGGTCGGGAAAAAAGGGGGGGAAGTTACGATAGTATCAAAAGAATATGGACCAGGAGGGGAGTTGAAGGGCCTGGGTGGAATTGCAGCACTTCTGAGGTTTCGTGTTAATTAATAAGAGGATATATTTTTTGTAAAAGATACAAACGACAGTTTGATACACAGGGAATTCTTTGTTATTTTTGTATGCGTGTTCGGAACTGGCAAGATGTGTTACAAGAGCTTATTTCCAAAGATTCTGATCCACAAAAATGGCGTGCTATTTCGGGGATTCGTTCGGGAGGGATAGGAGAAGATTTGTATTTGTGCCATCCAGGGGCGGGACTCTATCATCTCAAAACATATGCGAAAAATCCATTTGAAGTTCAAGGGGTTGGTGTGCAATTGGTACATAAAATTGATGAGGGAATTAGTGATCAGTTTCCGAGAGAAGTGGATGGAAGATTTGCAATACACAAACCAATCTCAGAAGGGGTAGAAGTAAAAAAAGTTACCCAGCGCGTGGAAGAAACCTTGCGAGCCCATGTTGATGCACCTACGACTTCACTAGATTTATTTGAAGATGTGATGGGCGCCATAGGATCTCCAGCATATGGTCCTTTGGACTACAGGGGGATAGGTAGCCGTCCGGAATCACTAGACATTTTAGCAAAAGAATTCCATGATGTTAATAGAAAATTAGAACGAAAATTAGAAGAAATGATTAAGGATGATGAAATTGGAAGAGGCTTCGGATAGATTCTAGAAAATTCAGAAGGTTGCAGAATCCAAAGTTGGAGAAAAAACGCTTATACGTGATGGGGGCATCGTCTTGACTATATCATGCCAGATGGAACGAGTAGCAAGGGTAAAAAGAATAAAACCATCCATGTTAAATGTAGAAGGTGTGGTGTTGCTGCATACCATATTAAGAAGGGTGTTTGTTCTAGCTGTGGGTTTGGTAAATCGGCTAAAATGAGATCATACTCATGGCAATCTATGGCTGGCGACAGGTAGTACGGAAAAATAGATAAATTTTAATAAACGGATTAATGCGGATAGATATGGTAGGCCATTAGATAGACAATGGATCCCATTATAAACGCGATGAGCCATAGTTTGTATGCAACTTTTCCAATTCTTCGGTGAGAGGTTCCAGGGATGTCCCCGGGGGCGTGGGTTAATCCAATGGTTAAAACATAAAATAATAGAGGTACGCAAATGACAGCTAGGAGTATATGGATTGCTAAGAAAGGAAGATAAATAAATAGATAAATATTTTCTGGGCCTCCGAATTCTGCAGGTCCAACGATGGCTACCCTGTATAGATATAAAATCAAAAATGTGGCGAATATAGTAAATGCTAGTAGCATTGTTTTGTTGTGGCGTTCTATATCTTTATTACGGATATAGGAGACACCTTTTAGGATAGTCACAATTGCCAGGATACTAAGGAATGCATTGACATGAGGTATGACTTTGAGCACGGGATCGGATCGTGGGAGGTATTCAGCGGGAATGTATCCACCTGCAGCTCCGAATACAAGTGACAAAGATACAATGCTCAGGAGGGCAGAAACTAGAATAATGTGGTCACGGACGAATTTCTTCACAAGAGATAGTTAGTTGGAGGAAGAATAAATCAATTGAAATGTATCGCTAAAGACTACATCAAATGTTCGATGACTTCGCCGAATGCGCAGCGACTTGTGACCGAATTGATCTTTATTTTAACTTTATGCCCTATATCTGTTTTTGGAATAAATATGATATACCCAGGTCCAATGCGTGCTATACCATCGCCTTCGCTCCCTATATCTTCAATTAGCACTTCGAGGGTATCGTCTATTGCAACGGGGGCGTCGGGTGCGTGGGAGGGAGTGGTGTTGGTTTCCCCAGGAGATTTTGGTAAAAATAAGACACGATAAGTGGCATCGGCATCGATATCAAAGGAGGGGAGTTCTTGAGAGGGCAACTTTATAAAATGGGACTCATCATCGAGTTCAACTAGGCTACTAAATAGATAGGAAAGTTCACGAGACATGGAAATACGTTTTAATATAACACGTGGGTATGGTTTTATTCTATCGGTAAGCAAGGGTAATTTTGAGAAAAATTTGTATATATGAGGGTGGAAATCGCGAAAATAGGCCCGAAAATTGGGGAAAATTATTTATGTACAGTTTATAAGTAAACAGGTAAAACATAGGGGTACGATGGTGAAAAAAGATGACAAACCACCATATTGGAATGGAAGATTTCCAAAAGGGGACCCGAAAGGGACTCTGAAGATTGAAAATGTGGTCGCTTCAACAGGTATTGATCAAGAATTGAATTTGGAGGCACTTGCGGCAGATCTACCGGGGACTGAATATGACCCTGATCGATTTCCAGGGTTAGTTTACCGACTGCAAGAGCCAAAAGCTGCGTGCCTGATCTTCAGATCGGGAAAAATTGTGTCAACAGGTGCACAGAGTATTGATGATGTGCATGCAGCGGTGGAATTGACTTTTGACACTCTGAGAGATTTGGGAATAGAAGTTCCAGGATCTCCCGAGATAAAAGTCCAAAATATTGTTACCAGTGGGGACTTGGGTCACCCATTGAATCTAAATGCGATTGCCATTAGTTTTGGATTGGAAAATATTGAATATGAACCTGAGCAATTTCCAGGGTTAGTTTACCGACTGCAAGACCCAAAGGTTGTTGTTCTTTTATTTGGATCGGGGAAAGTGGTCATAACCGGAGGGAAAAAACCAGAAAATGCAGAAGAAGCGATTGACAAAATTGTTTCTAAATTAACAGAATACGCCTTATTAGGCTAAGTATAGCAGAGATCTAGAAATAGGTCACCCATAGGGCAAAACGAAAGCACTTTTAACGGGTCGAGAGCTATCTCCTTGCGCGCGCAGGTAGCTAAGCCAGGCCAAAGGCGCAGGGTTGAGGGCTCTGTCTCGTAGGAGTTCCCAGGTTCGAATCCTGGTCTGCGCATAAAATTGCAGAATGGAATTATGAATATATTAAAAGAACTTAAAAATTTTCTAAGCTATATTTTATTGTTCATTATTCTGTATATTTTCATTGGGATTATGATTAGTTTTATGTCTACTTTATTCCAAATTTCTCTTTCTTCGTTTGGCAGCTTTCAGGTTGTATTTTCTCCAATTATTGCGGGAATTATCACAATTTGGCTATGGTGGCGAAAATAGAGCTACAGATTATACACGAGGGGCCGCAATAGGAGATTTTGCTATATTCGATCGGGGAGTTTTTCGCCTGAGAGACTCCTAAGAACAAATATGGTTACACTAGTGTTCGATGGAAAAATGGGCGCCAGTGGCGATATGATAATTGCGGCACTTTTAGCAGTTGGGGCAAATGCAGAAGTATTGATTCCAATAGAAGAAGGGCTAGGCGTGAAATATGATATAGAAGAATTAGTAGAACAAGGAATCGCAGCGAAACAGGTTCAGGTTACACGGGAGGGGAAGATCATAGAGGGGGAAAGGTCTAGTAAGAATTTGAAAGATATAATAAAAGTAGTTAGGTCCCTATCAATTTCAGAAAAGGTGGCTTCTGATGCGGTCGGGATATTCCATTTGTTGGGAGAGGCTGAAGCAGAAGTACATGGGAAAAAATTAGAAGAAATACACCTGCACGAAGTTGGGGCAGATGATGCGATTGCAGATATCGTGGGGACTTGTGTATTGATGGAAGATTTGGATGTAAAGTCCGTAATAGTCCCTCCAATATCGGTCGGGGGTGGGACGGTTAAAATGCGGCATGGGGAATATCCAATTCCGGCACCAGCTGTACTGGCTCTTGCTAAAAATGCAACTTGGTCGATAAGAGGGGGCCCTGTCGAAAGGGAATTGTTGACTCCCACGGGGGCTGCAATACTGACATACTTTGGAGAGGGGGTTGAAAGAATACCTTCATTGGAAGTTATGAGAACGGGATATGGTATGGGACACCACAAGATAGAAGGCGTAGCAAACGTATTGAGAGTAATAAGTGGAGAAATGAAGAATTTAGAAAAGGATGAAATTGTCTTGTTAGAGACAAACATAGATGATGTCAGTCCAGAGGTAATAGGAAATCTCTATGAAGTATTAGTAGAAGAAGGGGCAAGAGATGTCACAGTTATTCCAGCCATGATGAAAAAATCTAGACCAGGGCATATTGTTAAGGTTGTTGTCAAGCCTGAAAATGCAGACCGTGTTGCGCAGAGACTGGCCGAGGAAACAGGTACATTGGGAATTAGAGAGTCTCCGGGGACACATAGATGGATAGCAAGTCGGAAAATGGAACAAATTTCAGTGGAAATAGAAGATAAAACATATGCAATTGCTGTTAAAATTGCATCTGGAAAAGAAGGGAAAGTATACAACATAAGTGCAGAGTATGAAGACGCGGTTAAGGTTGCTCGTGAAGTTAATTGGCCGGTTAGAAGAATAATTGGGTTGGTTGAAGAGAAAGCTAGAGAAAAATGGATGCAATAAATTCATCGGAGTTTTTTTCACCAGGGAAAAGATACGAAGTTATGTGGATAGAAAACTTTCAACAGGGTGCATTCCAATAGATGACCTACTAGGAGGGGGCATCGATATGGGGTCTATTACGCAAGTATATGGTGCCCCTGCTGCGGGGAAAACAAACATTGCACTTAGTGCTGCGGCACAAACTGTAGCAGAAAATAAGAAGGTTATTTATATTGATACAGAGGGGATCTCTATCGATCGGTTTCATCAACTAGCGAGGAATAAAGGAGACCCTTATGAATTGGGAGAAAATTTAATAATTTCAGAGGTACATGATTTCGAAGAACAGTCTGATGCTATCAAAAAAGTGGGCGGATTTGCAGCAGAGGTAGATCTTATTGTTCTTGATAGTGCCACCGGGTTTTATCGACTTGAACAGGCCGAAAGGGCAGATGGGGGAGCTCTTCGAACGCTAGCACGTCAGATGATATCGCTGTTGTCGTTGGCTAGGAGGTTCGATCTTGCAGTGATTGTAACAAACCAAGTGTATACGCATCCAGAAACCAACCAGATTAGGCCACTAGGTGGAAATTTACTACCTCACTGGAATGGGACCGTCCTGAGGCTTGATAGATTTAAAGGGGGGAATAGAAAGATTACAATCGAGAAACACAGATCTAGGCCAGCGGGGGAGAATACTATGTTTGTGATCAAAGAGGATGGTTTGGTCGGAGGGGATGGATGGCAGATAGTAAACTAATACAATAATTCGTCGTTGTTAGTTACCATATACAACGTTCTCGCTGCGATATTTACAGCGTGGTCACCTACGCGTTCTATGTCACGTATTGTTAACAAAAATCGTTGTACATCGGACATCAGATCATCTAAAGTATCAAGGGGCGTGTCGCCCTCGAATTTGGTTTCTATGAGCGATTTGACGACAAATTGATTGGCAATTCGGCACAAACTATCGACTTCTGCATCTCTATTTGAAATTTCGAAGCATATTTCTGAATCTTGGTTTTCGTACGCCTCCATAGAGTCAGCTAGCATCGTGTGAACGAGATTTCCGAGAGAACTTATATCTACATCTGGGAAGATATCTCCCCGCCCATCTAGGGTATAGTCACCTAGATTGACTGCGAGATCTGCGATTCGTTCTAGATCGGTGATTATTTTAAAAGAAGATGCTATCAATCTCAAATCTCCTGCAACGGGTTGTTGTAATGCAAGTAAATTGACACACTGAGATTCCAATTCAAGATACATATCATTGATTTCATCGTCGCCAAAAATGACAGTTTTTGCCAGGCTGATATCATTTTTGGTGAGAGCGTTAAGTCCCATATCTAGCCGCTCTAGAACGAGATCCGCCATGCTGAGGACGCCCGTCTTAAGTTGCTTAAGTCCATCTTGGTAGGTCTCACGTGCCATGATTAAGGTAATGGGTTCATGATAAATTAAAGTTATCCAAATTTACCAGTAATATAATCTTCTACTTGTTGATTATGTGGATTTTCGAATATGGTTTTGGTGTCGTCGAACTCTATTAATTTTCCTCCAGTGAGAAAAACTGCAGTTTTATCAGATATTCTGGCTGCTTGTTGCATATTGTGAGTAACGATCACGACCGTATAATCCTTGGTCAATTGCTGGATTAAATCTTCGATTTGGGATGTTGCAATGGGGTCAAGTGCACTTGCGGGTTCGTCCATGAGGATTACCTCTGGATCTACTGCGATCGTTCTAGCGATGCAAAGTCGTTGTTGTTGCCCGCCCGAAAGTCCTGTTGCCTTTTCATCCAATCTATCAGAGACCTCTTTCCAAAGTGCAGCTCTCTTAAGTGCGGATTCGACGACTTCATCCATGTTGTCAGTTTTGCCTTGGATCCTTAGACCATATGCGACGTTATCGTATATGGATTTGGGGAAGGGGTTTGGAGATTGGAAAACCATACCGACCAAGCGACGGAGGAGAACAGGATCTACTTCTTCGGAATAAATGTTAGTATCACCTAGGAAAAGATTACCTTCAACCGATACTCCTGGAATGAGATCATTCATTCTGTTGATGCATCGAAGAAAAGTTGATTTTCCACAGCCGGAAGGCCCGATAATAGCAGTTACTTTTTTAAGAGGAATATCAACGGTCACATCTTCTATTGCTATTTTTGATCCATATTTGACTGTGAGGTTTTGACTAGAGATGATACTCTTATCAGATACTGGCTTTTTCGGGTCACTATTAGTAGATTTTAATTTTGACAATGGCATGTGAAATTATTCCTTTGGGTTATTTGTCTTTTCGGTATTTGTTCCTCAAAATGATAGCAATACCGTTCATCGATAGTAACACAAATAGTAGCAAGATAATACCGGCTGCAGCGACTCCTCCACGGAGATCAGGTTTGGCAGAGAATGCCCAATGGAAAACTTGTAATGGCATGGCGCTGACTTTGCTATCAAGACCCGTGGGTGCCTTAAATACAGTAGTGGCGGCCCCAATCATTAGCAGAGGTGCAGTTTCACCAAGAGCGCGACTCATTGATAATATAGTTCCAGTAAGGATACCTCCAACGGACATGGGGAGTACAACATTTCGGATGGTTTGCCATTTGGTAGCCCCAAGTCCATAAGAGGCCAGTCTTACAGCTTCTGGTACTGTTCGAATTGCCTCTTGAGATGCGATTATAACAATCGGTAGGATCAAAAGAGAAAGTGTCATCGAAGAAACAATTACAGTCCCGAATCCCATTCCAAGGAGATTTACAAACAATGCCAATCCGAGCAGGCCATAAACAACTGAAGGAACTCCAGCGAGATTGGATATATTAATTCTGACCAGCCTGGTTAAACTTCCTAGAGGTCCGGTTTTAGGAGCATATTCTTCTAGATAAATTGCAGCTCCGACTCCGAAAATTAAGGATAGAATTCCGACTAGAATAACGATGAAAATGGAACCGATGAGTGCGGGGTAAAGACCTGCTTCTGCAGGGAATCTTGAGGGAGGACTAGTTATAAATTGAAGATCTAACCAAGGGGTGGGGTGGGCAGCTCCTATACTAGTTGCCACTATACGTGCTATGAAGATAGTTGCAATCAAAAAGAGGGGAAAAAGAAGACCGAGTTTGTTTTGTTCGGGTGAAAATAGAAGTGTAGAGGCATACAAGAATATTGGAATTAGGATTGTTAAAAAATAGAGTACAGAGGTGGTCGGGGAAATTTCGGTGAAAGTATTTGTGAAGAGTCCAACTATAATTGAAAATAAAACGACGGAAATTGCAAGATGGGTCCTATGGGACTTTAGAGGGGTAGTTTTTAAGAAGTGTCGGGAAAGAAGTGCAACAGGAGGTCCAAATATCCAGACAAAAATTAGCCAGTCTGCGGGGTAGTAAGGGATAAGTTTCGATAAGAAATTGGATAGGAATATGCCCATAATCATCGCGGCGAGGGGGGCAAAACTCAGATATACTGATTGTTTTTGTTGAGATCGTGCATAGAACCAAACTAGTGATGTTGGTAGTACTGTGAATGTGAAATAAAGGAATGCGATTTGAGGATCTAAGAGTATGAAAATTACTAGAAGGAGGGTTCCAAACAGAGTTCCACCCACAATTATTCCAACTGCACGTATGGCAACTTTTCCGACTGCCGGATTTTTCTTGCAATACCAACTAAAAGCGAGGAGTGGTGAGAGGACTATGAGAATATAACAGAGGTACCAGAACAGATCTGCTGTTTTGAGGCCAAATGCATTGAAAAGAGCAGTTGCCAATAATAGTGCTAGAGAAAGGATTCCAACAATGGATGCTGCAAAAGCCAGATAGTGGAAGAGAACCTCTCTTGAAAAAATAGAAGAGCTATGTTGTTTTCGTTTTATGTCGAATTTGGTAGTTTCCATTTAGTAACCCTCCCTGTATCGTTCAGTGATGAAGTTACTTAGTGCATTCATTAAGAGAGTAACAAAGAATAGAGCTATACCAATTGCAAAGAGGCTGTTATAAGCTATTGAACTTCCAACCAGATCACTTTGTGCTAGTTGGACCATTGCTGAAGTCATTGTTTGTCCAGTTTCTAATAGAAAATCTGCAGGATGGACATAAGGGACTGGACCAACATATCGAACGGTAGGTAGAGTTGGTTTGAGCCCCATGGCCACTGTTACGATCATTGTTTCTCCTATGGCGCGAGAAAGGGCTAGAATGTAAGATGCAAAAATGCCGGAGAGGGCTGCCGGGACGACAATGCTAGTAGAAACATCGAATTTTGTTGCGCCGAGACCAAATGCAGCTTGTCTAAGAGAATCGGGTACTGCGCTCATTGCATCTTCAGATATAGAGGAAACCATGGGTATAATCATAATCCCAACCATCAAAGAAGCAGAGAGGGCATTGAACGGACTGATTGAGGGGAAGATGATTTTCAAGGCGGGCGTCACGTAAGCTAAAGCAAAAAAACCATAGACTACAGTAGGAACACCCGCGAGTATCTCCAATAGTGGTTTGAGAATCGATCGAACACGTTTGTCGGCATATTCACTTAGGTATATTGCAGTTAAGGTTCCGATTGGGACGGCCACCAATGCTGCAGTAAATGTGACTACAAGTGTACCGAAAAGAAGAGGTATAATACCATAGCTTTTTGGGGGTATAACGGGACTCCAATTCGAACTAGTTAGGAACTCAAGGGGGCTATACTCACCGAAAAAGAATAAAGCGTCTTTGAAAAGGAAATAAATTATTCCAACGGTTGTAAAGATTGTGAGGATTGCAAGAATAAAAAATAAATTGGCATAAACCCTCTCAAATACACTACGAATCCTAAAATATGAATCAGTCGGAAAAGTGATTAAAGATTCGTCGGGATCGGATTTCATAGAATATGAGTTAGTTGATTATAAGAAGGAATAACCCTTCTCAATTTTAGGTGACCGCTGATTACAAAGTTGAGACTATCGTTGAATCTCAGAGTAGTGCTTCTAGAGCTGCCATTTCTTTATTCATGGCTTCTTTTGTGTTTGGAACGTATCCAACTTGTTCTGCTACGAGAGTTTCATTTGCACTTTGTTCGATGCAGAATTTTGCGAAGTCTGCTACGTGTTCTTCTGCCAGTGCGTCAACAGAAACATAGGTAAACAGAGGTCGGGAGAGGGGCGCATAGGAGCCATTCTTTGCTGTGTCAAGAGTGGGTGCAATAGGACCATTTCCACCATCTATTTTCAATGCTTTAATTGAGTCGGGGTTGTTATAGTAGTAAGAGAATCCAAAGTACCCTATTGCGTATTCACTCCCCTCTACTCCGGTGACAATGATGTGATCTTCTTCTGTTGGTTGGTAATCTGTTGTGTGAGTGTCACCATCTTCACCAATGATAACTTCGTTGAAATAATCAAAGGTACCAGAAGTATCTGCTGCACCGTAACGGTCGATCTTTTTGTCTGGCCATGCGGGGTTTACATCGGACCATTTTTCTGCTGCGTTTTGATCCCATATAGATTTGAGTTCTGCTACGGTTAAACTTTCAATCCAATCTGCGTTTTTGTTCACAACTACGGTTAACGCATCCGTTGCGAGTCTGATTTCGTGGGGTGTAACTCCGTTTCCTTTACAAAGATCTACTTCTGAATCTTTTATTGGTCGGCTTGCGTTGGAGAAATGTGTCTGGCCTACGCAGAAAAAGTTTTTAAATCCACCACCACTTCCAGTTGACTGGATTGTGATAGTCACATCTGGGTGTGCTTTTTGGAAATCTTCAGCCATGGCCCCCATGAGTGGGAAAACTGTAGAACTTCCTGCAATGTTTATTTCACCAGCGAGTTCTTCGTGGTGATCGGGGCCGGAATGATCTTCGGAAGTTGTGCTGCCGGATAATTGATTGTTACTAGTACATCCTGCTACGGCGACGAGGCCGAGTGTGCTGGAGGTAGCCAGAAATTTGCGTCTGGAATATTGATTTTTAGATACCATCACCATTAGAGACGGAAATGGAGGTTAAATAAAGAACTATTTTTAATATATTGAAGTAATACTTAGTATATAGCCCAATATAAAAATTTATCTTATAGAGTTGCATTATATCGAAAAATAAGAATGTAAAAGGTATATATTTTGATATATTTGGTGCGAATTAAGTTGACATGGATATGAAAAAATTAAATAAATAAGGTATATATATAGATAATAATGTAGATAGGTAAAAGTAGCATATGACCACTAATGTAGATCGAAGAAAGGTTCAGAGAACGGGGGGATCGACTTACACGGTTTCATTGCCAAAGGGCTGGGCAGTTGACAATAAAATTACTGCGGGATCTGTGTTAACATTTTATCCAGAAGGGAATTCGATCGTATTAACCACCGAAAATGAGGACGAACGAAGTGAGGGATCTATAAAAATAAGTAAAATGGATAACGGAGAGATAACTCGGGCAATTTTTTCCATGTATGTCAGTGGGTTTGAGGTGATGAAACTAGAATCGGATGAGATTACGCTCGAGCAAAGGCGTGCGATTCGAGATGCAACGAGGCAGCTTGTTGGAGTAGAGATAGTGGAAGAAACATATAGGTATATTAAATTGCAAGATCTGCTGGATAATTCAGAAATGTCTATACAGGGGACGGTTCAGCGGATGCAAAGTATAATTCTTTCCATGTTTTCTGACTCTATGGCAGCGTTGAGGAGGAATGATTTCGATCTAGCAGAGGATGTCATTGAGAGAGACAATGAGGTTGATAGACTTTGGTTCGTTGTGTCAAGAGCTTTTAGAACATCCCTCATGAGCCCAACAAAAATGAAAGATTTAGGAATGGCAAGGTTGGATTGTTTTGATTACTACACTTGTGCGGAACAATTGGAAAGAATAGGAGATCATGCGGTGAAAATTGGTTATATGAAAAAAGAAATTCAGGAGATACCAGAAGGACTTGGTGGGGATTTGGATAGATTATATGATCTGGCAAATGAGATAATTGTTCTTTCGGTGGAATCAATGCACATAGAAGATACAAACAAGGGATGGGGTATGGCAAATGAAGCTCGGACTCGGGTAGTAGAGATGGAAGGAATGATGCTCGGGATGGTAAATTCTATGATAGAGTTTATAGACTCGAAAACATTGTCCCCAATTGATGCTCAAAAGATAGGATTGATTGCAGATTCGATATCTCGGTGTGCAGATTATGGGGGGAATATTGCAGAAATAGTGCTCCAAAAAAACAGCCCACGTCCAGAATTTTAGTCCATATGATGGCATTATGTGAAAAGTGTATTATCAGAACGAATTGTTTTTACCAGTAGTTTGACAAATATTCTGTGAAGATGAGTTATAAGTACGAAAAAGTAGAAGTTCCTAGCAGCGGATCTAGGATTGAGAAAGGAAAAGATAACGCAGATGATCTCATTGTTCCGGACGACCCCATAATTCCAATTATATATGGAGATGGGATTGGAGTGGATGTGGGTCCTGCAACTCAGCAGGTATTAGAAGCTGCTGCAGAAGCAACGGGTAGAAAAATTAATTGGATGGAAGTTCATGCGGGTGAAAGTGCGAGTGAGCTGTATGATGGAAATATTTTACCAGAAGACACTTTGGCGGCGATTCGAGAATTTAGAGTTGCTATAAAAGGGCCGCTTACAACACCAGTTGGATCTGGGTTCAGAAGCCTAAACGTTGCATTAAGGAAGATTTTAGATCTATACGCATGCGTTCGTCCAGTATATCATTTGAAAGGTGTACCATCCCCAGTTAAACATCCAGAGAAGATGGACATGGTGATATTTAGAGAAAATACAGAAGATATATACGCAGGTATAGAATGGGAAGCTGGCACTCCAGAAGTAGAGAAGGTTAAGAGATTTATTGAAGAAGAAATGGGAGTCAAAGGTGCCATGCACGAAGGCCCGATTGGAATTGGTATAAAGCCGATTACAGAATTTGGAACAAAGAGGCTCGTAAAGAAAGCTATTGATTATGCGATTGAAAGAAACAGAAAATCTGTAACGTTCGTGCATAAAGGAAATATAATGAAATTTACAGAGGCGGCTTTTGCGAAATGGGGATACGAATTGGCAGAAGAATATGGAGATCAAATCATAGCAGAAAATACATTATGGGAAGAGAGGCAGGGAGAAGTCCCAGAGGGTTCGGTAGTAATAAATGACAGAATTGCAGATAACATGATGCAACAAGTGTTGACAAGGACAGATGAATATGATGTCCTAGCAGTTCCGAATTTGAATGGGGATTATCTTTCAGATGCTTGTGCGGCTCAAGTTGGTGGTTTGGGTATTGCCCCAGGGGCAAATATTGGAGATGGAATGATACTTGCAGAACCAACTCACGGATCTGCACCGAAATATGTGGGTCAAAATAAAGTTAACCCCACTGCCATGATTTTGTCTGGAAGGATTATGTTGGAATACATGGGATGGCACGATGCAGCGGATTTGGTAAAAGATGCAATAGAAGCACAAATTGCCTCAAAAGAAGTAACGTATGATTTTGAAAGGCAGATGACAGGTGCAACAAAGGTTTCGACTACGGATTATACGGAAGGGATTGTAAAGAAAATACAGGATTCAGTTTAAGAATTCAATTAAATTTATTAGCTAGATATACAATCGAAATCGGAGAAGGTTTCTAAGATCTCCAATATATTTTTTTCTTCATTGGAGAATGGAACTAACGTCAGATGTTTTATTCCCATATCAACTAGTTCTTCGACTCGTGTTTGACAATCGTCTGGATTACCCACAATAGTATATAGATTCATTAATTCAGGAGAGATGGAAGTTCGGAGTTCAGAGGGAGGAATTGAATCGATATCGCCGAGTTCTTTTATTTTTTGAATATGGGAATCTTGTGCCCCGGCTGCTTTGAGGGCCGTTAGACTAGCATGCCGTTTGGTTAGCATGGAAATGAACCAAGCGGCAGCGTTGAGAGATTTTTCTTTATTTTGAGATACAGAAACAAAAACTAAATATCTTAAATCTATATCAGAGGGGTCCCTACCGGTTGAATTTGCACCGATAGAAATTCGTTCTTGAGCATATTTTACACCCGAAGGGGATAGGAGGCCGCCTCCCAAAAATGCCCCATCTGCCACTGCGCCGGCTAAAGATAGGAGTTGGGGGCCCCTACCTCCGATGTAGATAGGAATTTTATCCCTAATGGGTTTAAATTCTAATTTGGCGTCATGTAACGAGAATTCATCTCGTGTTGAAGTGACAGTTTCTCCAGACGTTAGGCGCCGGATTGCATCAATGGCGTCTCTCATAGTCCCAATTAATTTCGATTGGTCATATCCAAATTTATCCACCCCATGGCCTCCGGCACCGAACCCTAATTTTGCCCTTCCATTAGAAAGTTCATCGAGGGTAGCCATCGATGCTGCAGTGAGGCCAGGATTTCGGGTGTAAGCATTTGTGACAGATGGACCAATCCCAATTTTTCGTGTTCGGGTAGCTGCAAGAGTTGCCCATGCATACATATTCTTTCTGAGAGCCTGATCAGCGATGAATAGATCTTCATATCCAAGAGTTTCGATTGAATCCACTACATCTAGGAAATCCTGAAGTGGTTTGTTTGCGATGTACACCGCACTAGTTTTACATGTGGTTCCCATTGTTTTTTGGGAAGTAGTAGGCTTAGATATAGTTTGTTAATTGTATCACCCTTTAATGTTAACAACAGGATAAGTTCGGGCGACTTTGTCTCCAATCCCTAAAAAATCAGATATATTAACAACTTCAGATACGTCTTTGTAAACACCAGGAGCTTCTTCAGATATAGTAGCATCAAGGGTTGCAGTAACATGGATATTTTGTTCCTTGAGTTTTGCTTGTATTTCAGATGCTTTGAATAGTTTTTTGGCTTTTGTGCGGCTTAAAATTCTGCCGGCGCCATGGGCAGTTGAACCGAAAGTTAAATCCAGTGATGCGTCCCCACCTCGTAAGATATAACTATCAGATCCCATGCTTCCAGGTATGATGACTGGTTGGCCTACAGTTCTAAAGGCAGAGGGCAATTCGGGGTTTCCTGCAGGGAATGCCCTGGTTGCACCTTTTCGGTGGACAAATAATTCACGTTGTGTTCCATTTACCATGTGGAATTCTTTTTTTGCTATGTTGTGTGCTACGTCATAGAGTAAATCCATTCCAAGGTCTTCCCATGGTTTGTTGAATAATTCCTCGAATACTAGTCTAACGGCGTAAGTGATTATTTGGCGATTGATCCACGCAAAATTTATGCAAGCGCACATGGCGGCGTAGTAGTCCGATGCTAATTGACTACCAGATGGAGCAGCTGCGAGCTCTTTATCCGGTAGTTTTGATAAAAGAGTGGCGTGTTCCATCTCTATTTTTCGCAGATAATCAGTGCATGTTTGGTGCCCCAATCCGCGAGATCCTGTGTGGATTAATATAACGATCTGGTCCTGTGATAAACCATAAGAATGTGCGACATCTTCTCGAAATATTTCTACCACTCGTTGAACTTCAAGAAAATGATTTCCAGAGCCAAGAGAACCAACTTGGTTTTTTCCTCTTTGTTTTGCCCTGAGTGAAATTTTAGTCGGATCGGCGTCTGTTCTCCTTCCGCGATCTTCGCAGAAATCCAAATCTTCTGGTACGGCATAACCATTAGATAGCGCCCATTCAACCCCCAATGATAGAATTTCTTCTATATCTTCTAAAGAAGTATTGAGAACCCCTCCTTTCCCTAGTCCTGCGGGGACTTTGTTGAAGAGAAGTTTCCCGAGTGATTCTTCTTTTCCACGTAAATCGGAATAAGAAAGATTGGTTTTTATCATGCGGACACCGCAATTAATGTCATAGCCCACTCCACCTGGCGAAATACATCCGTTATTTGCATCGGTTGCCACCACACCGCCAACTGGGAAACCATATCCTTGGTGGCCATCTGGCATGCAAATTGCATACTTTTGTATTCCGGGTAAAGATGCTGTGTTTTTTAATTGTTCCAGCGTTTTATCTTGAGATATTTGTTCCAATAAAGTTTCACTTGCAAATATTCTTGCAGGGACTAGCATATCACCGGATCGGGGAATTTCCCATACGAATTCTTCTATTTGGTTGAGAGAGATGTTTCCCGATTTGAATGTAGTCATTATGCGTATATTACGGTCTTAGAACATATACTTTCGTTACGGAGGTAATGGATCATACATCAAATACGACATACAATCTCCACCCTTTTGGTGTTTTTTTAACTTCCATGTCAGAATATGTGACGGCTTTGATTTCACGGGATTCTATGGTATCGAGGGGGACCCCATAGTAAGTGCCTTCGAGGTTCCACATATCATCTTTTTGAATAATGGATACTTTGTGGTTTGTTGGTAGAACATTGTAGACGTCACGTTCGTAAATGAGCATGTCAAGAAAATCAAATAAAAGAGATTCCAGAGACTCTGAAGATATATTTAAATGGAATTTTTTGTTTCCAGAAAGAGAATTGGGAGAATGTGCGTGAGATAGTCCTTCTGCAATACCAGAAAATGCTTCTTCCAGAGTTGGGGCTAATGATTCGACTGCGATGTCGGCGGTATGGTCCCGAAGATAGAATTCCATGGTAGTTTAATTTGAATATAAGAAATGGTTTGATTTAGTTGTCTGCATTTCACATCAACAGGGGGAATGGTAGCGGGTGATTCAGTAGAACAGTGGGATGGGAAAAGATGAAGTTATGATAATGGGAATATTTACAGAACTCAGTGGGAAATAATTTCGAGATACTACAGATAGAACCAAACAGTAGCCGTCTGTTGAATGAAGCGTGGTTGCTTAAAGAGGAGATACGTCGAGAAGAGGATTTGTTGAAACAAAAATGGGGATTTTTTGCGCAAATGTATCATGAAGCAGAAAAATTTTGGTGTGTTGATTCGGGGACGGGAGATGGGCTAGGTTTTATTGCCGTTCAAGATAGCGGGTATATCTTTTTTATTGCAGTGAATGGAAATCGTCGGAAAGAAGGAATTGGGAAATATTTGATCGATTCAATGGGAGAAAAATATGGCAATATTGCATGTCATGTTAGAACTACAAACCTAGATGCCATAGGTTTCTATGAAAAGATCGGATTTGAGAAAGAAAAATTGGTTCAGCGTTATTACGAAGATATGGGGGATGCGTGGTATCTAGTTTATTCCCCAAATTTGGAATAATACATAGAAAAAAGATTTTTACTCATTGGTAGTCTGATATCTGGAGATGGAAGATAGAACTCGAGAATATCTCCGCGGGCGTTTTGGAGATTATTATCGGTCGATGAACCCGTATAATCCTCCTTCTGCAGAGCGCAGAGAGTGGGGATTCATTCCATGGACTGCGGGAACAGGGACCATAATGAAGAGACATCAATCGCTTCTAGACATGGGTGGATTGCAAGAATTTCTTGTGTCGAATCGGCCGAAGCATGTCTATTTTTCTGCCGGAGTCTATCAAAAGCCAGGTACACCTTCCATGGTTGGGAAAAATTGGATGGGGTCTGATTTAATATTCGATTTAGATGCAGATCACCTTCATTCGTTTTCTTCAGAGGGAAGTACTTATGCAGAGATGCTATATGCGTGTAAAGAGGAATTATGGAAACTGCTTGATTTTCTAACCGAAGATTTTTCATTTCAGAATCTAGAAATAGTTTTTTCAGGGGGGAGAGGATACCATGTACACGTTCGACACGATGCAATTAGAGAATTGGACCGATCCGCGAGACGAGAAGTGGTGGATTACATACTTGGAGCAGGTGTAGAACTTGAAACAATAGTTCAAACAGAAACAGTTGCGGGGATAGGGTTGAAAAATCCTACAAAAAAGAGAAGTGTGGGGGCAGGCGGGGGATGGGATAAACGTGTGCATAGTGCAATATTGGAACGTATCGGGGAGTTGCGAGATATGGAAAATGAAAGTGCCCAGCTCAAATTGCAAGAATTTGAAGGAATTGGTGCTAAAAAGGCTCTGAATATTTTATCCATTATAGATAAAAAACATAAAGAGATTGAAATGGGAAATATAGATGTCCATCCAGATTTTGTTACGTGGATGAAGAAATTAATTCCAAATATTGTAGAAAATCAATCTGCATCAATCGACGAACCAGTGACTACAGACATACACCGTTTGATTCGTTTGCCGTTAAGTTTGCATGGGGGAACAGCATTGCAAGTGAAACCAATAAAATATGAAAAATTAGATGAGTTTGACCCATTAGAACACGCGATACCGGATCGGTTTAAAGGAAGGGATATTAAAATTTCTGTAGAAGGTAAGGAAGACGAGTTGGTAGAGTTCGGAGGGGAAACATTTACAATCTCAGATGGCATCAATATAATTCCAGAGTATGCCGCGATGTTTTTAATGGCGCGGGGGGAAGCCGAGAAAGTAAAAGAGACTAAAAATTAACTATTACAATGAATTTAGAAGATCTAAGAGAGATTCAAATTGAGGAAAGAACTAGAAGTGACCTACAACCATTGTTAGATTCATTTTATGTTGATGTATCAAAATATCTACAAAATCTTCGGGTTGAGAAGGAAAATATTTTACAAGGGGGAGTTGATGCTGTAGACGCGAAAACGGTTCGCAGGATAGACGATGAAATTAAAACAGTGGTGGGAGTGGTAGAAGCCATATATGATCGTCGAGTTGGTAAAATTCTCAAAGGGGCTAGTCTGACAGCTGCAGGGTTGGGAGAGAGAGATGGAAGTTTGGCAGGGGGAGAAGTTGAATTGTTTAGGGATTTGGTTGAGTTATTGCAAAATAATAGAAATGAGATTTTACAGCGTGTATCTTCAGAAGAGAGAGAAGACACTCAGCAGGAGATGGAAACAGACCAAATAGATGAACAAAAACCGCCTCAAAAAAATATGGATCAGACAGGAGATGAGGAAGCGTCCAACATTAAAATCAAAGTTGTGCAAGAGATGGGGGAAATTTATGGAGTTGATGGGAACACATATGATCTTAAGGAAGGCAAAATAATGTCTCTTCCAAAGGAAAATGCACAGCCACTAATAAAAGCCAAAGTTGTGCAGATTATGGATGAAGTCGAACAGTAGGGGGTTGTTCCAGTTTGTCGATCTGGATTAGTCCTTCGGATTCAAGAGTGTGAAGGAGTGTTGGTAATAAATCGGAGTTGTACTCAGGGGGCATTGAAGAAGTAAGTTTAGAATCTAGGTCGGAGATGGAGAGGACGTCTGTTTTGGACAAAATATTAATAATTTCTCCTCGGATTTGTCTAGTGCTTCCTTTGAAATTTGGAGATCTGGGTGAGAGTGGTGTGGAAAATTCTTGAGTAGAATAGGCATTGCAATGATTCCTCCAAGGGCACGCTTTTAGATCACACAGGGGGTTTGGTTTGCAAATAGTGGCCCCTAACTCCATCATGGCATTGTTCCATATTCGAGAA
Source organism: uncultured Halobacteriales archaeon (assembly GCA_964597855.1). Classification (GTDB taxonomy): domain Archaea; phylum Halobacteriota; class Halobacteria; order Halobacteriales; family Hikarchaeaceae; genus Hikarchaeum. Next base: position 156,562 of record CAZQZO010000001.1, read on the forward strand.
TGATTTGGGGGCATGATTTGATTGGCTACTTGTTCTATATCGGAGAGGTTTTCCAAGGGTCCAAAAAAGCGATAGATAACACGTTTTACATTAGTATCGAGGGTGGGCCCCCCGTTATTGAATGCAAAGCTAGCAATTGCATTTGCCGTGTAAGGACCAATTCCAGGGAGTTTTTGTAGCGAATCTATAGAGTCGGGGATTTCACCATTAAAGTTGTGAACTATTTCAATTGCAGTTTCTCTGAGAAAACGGGCTCTGCGATTGTAGCCCAATCGGTGTGTAGTCCAAAATTTCAATATATCGGATAGATGGGAATTTGCTAACGACTCGATGGAAGGCCATATTGATAAAAATTCGTCCCAAGCGGTGACCACTCGGGCGAGTTGAGTTTGTTGGCTCATGACTTCAGATATGAGTATCGGATATGCATCTGTAGTTTCTCTCCAAGGAAATTTACGATGATGTAGCTGATACCATTCAATTAAATTATCCTGAACAAGTGATAGATCAATATTGATGAAATCATGTAGAATATCATCATATTTTGGCATGTTAAGAGAGCAGGGATGGTAGAAATTAGTTGTAACGGTTGGAAAATGAAATTTTAACAGGAAATGGCGAAAACTTTTTCCTTGGGGGCAAGGTTTTGGTGACATGGTAGCTAGAAATGAAACTGACGTGTCGCGAATAATGTTGTGGATTTTGGGGTTGGTTTTAGCACTTGTACTAGCGTTCGTTGTGTATAAATTCATAGGCACATTCGTCGTGGGTTTGTTTATTTACTATATATCGAAACCAGTATACTCCAGATTAAATCAAAATGTAAAATCATCAGGTTTGGCTGCGTTTGCTGCTTTGATGGTGGTGGCACTTCCAATCTTATTAGTTACAGGATATACGCTTTCTATTGGAGTTCAAGAATTTGATAAATTGATTCATCAATATCAACTCGAAACTTTGGCCCAATATTTGGGACCATATGCAGAGATATCTGCCATGACTACACCAATTGAACAGGTGCTTTCAGGAGGAGTTATAGTTGCAATAGTGGAGAGCGTGGATAAGATAACATCATACATAGCGGTGATAGGTGGCGTGGTACTCCATATGTTTTTGGCACTATCTATTGCGTTCTACCTTCTGACGGGTGGTCCAGATTTATCTCAATGGATTATGAAAAATTTTGCAGATAATAGAGGAATATTCGAGGAATATGTCACCAAAGTTGACCGGAGTTTTCACCAAGTTTTTGTAGGGAATATATTGAACGTATTGACAACTGCGGCCATAGGAGTAATAGTATACACAGTTATCTCAGTTTGGTTGGGAGACAGTCACACTCAAATTCCATATCCAGCATTACTAGGAATACTCGCGGGAGTGGCGAGCTTAGTTCCGATAGTAGGTATGAAAATAATCTACATTCCAACGACATTATATTTGTTACTTCAAGGATTCCTTTTTGGAGGTCAAAATTCATTGATGCTTCCGATTGTGTTTTTGGTAGCATCGTTTGTAGTTGTGGATTGCATCCCTGATTTAATTATCCGGCCGTATATTTCAGGGAAGAATTTGCATGTAGGAATGATCATGTTTTCTTACATATTTGGGTCATTGATATTTGGTTGGTACGGTATATTTTTGGGCCCAATGCTTTGTGTACTTATTTTGCATTTTGGAGAATTGATACTTCCAGAAATCATAGGGAATGGGGTTGAACCTAAGAAGAAAAGAACGAGCAAGAATAAGAAAAATTAAGCTATAAAGATATGTTTGATTGCAAACTTGCCGCTTGAACTGTGTTGTACATGAGCATTGCGCGGGTCATAGGGCCCACACCTCCGGGGACTGGAGTAATGGCTTTGGCTTTTTTGCTCACACTATCAAATTCAACATCTCCTGCCAGGTGATATCCTTTTTCACTATCATCTTCTACTCGATTGACACCAACATCGACGACGACTACACCATCAGATACCATAGAACCAGTGATAAACTCGGGCACTCCAAGAGCGGCAATGATGATATCTGCTTCTCGTGTTTTAGTAGCCAAATCGCGTGTTCGAGAATGGCAAATTGTCACGGTTGCATTTCCACCAGATGATTTCTGTAATAATAAATTTGCTAGAGGTTTTCCAACAATGTTTGATCTTCCCACGATGACTATGTCTTTTCCAGAGGTGTCTACATCAATAGATTCGAGTAATTTTTGTATTCCATGAGGAGTACAAGGTTTATATCGAGGGTTTCCAGAAACGAGGAGGCCAACATTCTCGGGGTGGAATCCATCTACGTCTTTCATCGGATCGAGGCGAAAAAGAAGTTCTTGTTCGGGGATGTGGGAAGGCAAGGGCATTTGGACTAGATAACCATGTATATCAGAATCCGAATTTAATTTATCGAGAACCGAAAAAAGTTCCTCGGAAGAAGAAGTAGGGTCGAGAACTATATCAGTAGCATTCATTCCTAGTTCTTCACAATCACGTTGTTTCATGGAAACATAGGTTTTACTTGCAGGATCATCACTCATTAAAACAGTGGCTAATCCAGGAGTAACTCCAGAATTTCGCAGAGTATCAATTTGAGTTTTAAGATCTTCTCGTAGCAGAGCAGCGACCGCATTTCCATCAATAATATGGACCATTGGATGAGATTTGGCACGGATGCTCTTCAAACCTTGGATTTGCTATAGGGTGGCAAATTATAAACCAAATATTAAGAATATAGAGGATGGTTTTTACAGAGTGATTCAACTTCTTTTGAAACAGAAAGTTGTGTAGGAGTATCGTCTGGATTGTTGATCATCTGAACAATGAGATTTCCGATAGTCATGCAATCTTCTTCTGTGAAACCACGAGTGGTTAGCGCGGGAGTTCCGGCTCGAATACCACTAGCTAAGAAAGGAGATCTAGTTTCCCCGGGGACTGTGTTGGCATTGAGAACTATATCAACAGATTCTAGATTATTTTGAACTTCTTTACCAGTAGAATCAGGATGGGAATGTCGTAAATCGACCAAAACTAAATGGGTATCGGTACCATCGGAAACTAATTTTAATCCACCATCTTGGAGTGACTTCCCGAGGGCTTGTGCATTTTTGACTGTTTGGGCTGCATAGTTAGAAAATTCGGGGGTGAGTGCCTCTCCGAAACCAACTGCTTTCCCTACTATGTTATGCAAAAGTGGCCCTCCTTGCATACCGGGCATGACTGCAGAATCTATTTTAGATGCATATTCTTCGCGGCACAGTATGAGTCCTCCACGGCCCGAACGGATAGTTTTATGAGTTGATCCAGTTACAAAATCTGCGTGGTTCACAGGGGAGGGGTGTTGCCCCCCTGCAATAAGTCCAGTTATGTGAGCCATGTCCGCTAGGTGATAGGCGTCGACATCATGCGCTATTTCTTGAAATCGATTCCATTCAACAATTCGGGGGTAAGCAGAAAATCCAGATACGATTATATCGGGTTTGAAACTTTTTGCTATTTTTTCCACAGAATCATAGTCGATATAGCCTGTGGAAGGGTCTACTTCATAATGTTGAATATCGTAGAAACGTCCGGAAAAGTTTGCAGGGTGCCCATGGCTAAGATGACCACCATGTGTCAGAGACATGGATAAAATTTTATCCCCGGGTTTTAGTACAGCGAAATAGACACCCATGTTTGCTTGAGTCCCAGAATGGGGTTGTACGTTGACATGTTCGGCATCCCAGATTTTTTTGGCGCGGTCGATGGCTAATTGTTCTAGTTCATCAACGTGTTCGCATCCACCATAATATCTAGATCCAGGATATCCTTCTGCGTATTTATTTGTCAAGATGCATCCTTGGGCTTCTAAGACAGCTTGTGAAACGTGGTTTTCACTAGCTATCATTGATAATGTATTCTGTTGGCGTTTTAATTCTAGTTCTAATAGTTCTGCAACAATAGGATCTGATGCACGAATATTTGGGTGGTTCATTGGGTTTGTTTGAAGATATGGTAGAATTTAAACCCTTGTTAAAAAAATCATATAGAGGCTAGTTATCTATGTACAAGATTAATTTGGATAGTTGAATGAGTAAAATAGTCCGGGTGCGAGAATTGAACCCGCGTCTCGGGCTCCACAAGCCGGAAGGATAACCACTACCCTAACCCGGACACGAATCAGAGTACTTGATCATAGTGGAAATACATTCTGATTCTGAAGGAGATTTTATTAACACAGAGGACGGTGAAATAATAGAAGTGTCGATTACAGAACGAATTTATCTCAAGAATCATTCGCAGATATGTGCACAGTTGGGCGTTAGGATACCGAAAAAAGTGTTTAGCGGTGCTACTCTCGATCTTCTTTTTACAGGAGAAATTGAAAAAATAGATGAATCATTTCGTGGGCACATATACGCATTTGCAAAAGATTTTTTGGATTGTGGTTGTGAGTCGAATCCCTACTGTGAGCATCCAGAAAAAAAGTTTATGGAATATGTGCTCAAAGTGCGGAAAGAGGGAAAATCTCCAGAGGAAATTGTAGATAGAATGGGAAAAGATTACATGGTATATTCATACCCAGCAGATGTTGTTTCGTTCTTAGATGATTCTATTAGAACATTGGAAGTTTTGGAAGCTATTGCAGGGGTAGAGGGAAATGAAGAAATGGGGGAAAATGTCAGAGTAGAGAAAAAATCACTGATATAAAAATTCAGATATTCCAAGAATCAATGGCATCATTTTCTGCATCTAAATCTTCGAGAAAAATAACCTCAGATTCTGCTTCTCGCTCTCGGAGAGCGGATATATATCTCTTGTACTCTGCAAGTTGTTCTCGTAAATGGCCTGCTTCCAACTCTAGGCGCTCGTGGTCACGGAGAAAACTTGTTGGGACTTCAATCCTAGGGGGGAATCCAGCGTCGGAATCTGTTAGAGGATCTTCAGGAACTACCCTGACTTGACCCCTTCGTTCTACGAACATTCTAACGTAATCACGGAAAACCGTAGACAGGGACATTCCATTTTCTTTCGCTATGTGTTGAAGGGACTCAAATGTCTGTTCATTGACACGGAAAGATATGGTCTTGTTTTTGTTTGTTTTCCTCATAGTGGGTTAGACTAGGCCTCCAACTATTTAATTGTTCGTCAGACCTCAACGTGTCAGACGGTGGATGGCTACAAAGGCTCCATCAAACTTTCTAGTGCCAATAAAGCGGTGTCGTGATGTATCGTTGGATCTTCTCCATAGTGTGTTTTTGCTCTTTCTGCATACTGGGTGGGGTTTTCTCTGAAAGAGGATATACGTTCCAGAGTTTGTATTGCGGTTTCGGCAACCCAGCGATCTCTAGTTAAGGAATCTACTTCAGTTACAGATTCGGGTCTGATGGATATACTTAGTCCCTCGTCCTCTCGAGAATAGATATTAGGTTTTCCGGTTACGGCAACATATGTAGGAGGGTCTAGTTTTCTGAGGACACTTGTAGAATTTGGTTGGTACTGTCCAGAGTAGATATGGAATATCCCAGTGGGATCAGATATCCTTCCATGCCACCATTCGGAATCATTTCCTATATTGTCTAGTTGAGTTAGTGTGCCAACAATGAAAACACGGTTTGCATGTATTCCTGTTGGGAGTAAAATATAATTTGGAGCGCGTTCGTCATCAGATTCTTTGAAAGTGTGGGTTGCTATATTAAATTCACTTGCAAAAACCCTACGGGCAACTTCACGAGAGATAGAAACGCTCATCAGATCGACCTCGCCTGAATCAAAATTGAATCCGTATCAATTGGATCGGATAGAGGTTCTGCTTCATTTGCTATTAAGTACCTACTAAATTTCGATCCCTGGATTTTGTAATATTTTCCAAGAAGCATATTGCGCATTTTGGTGAGAACTACGCCAGTATCAACAGCCTCTGTTGCCATTGACTCGGCCTCGGAGAGGTTGATTCCGGTGAGAAACTCAGTGGTTTGTTCATTTAGTATAACTTCAAATACATTGATCCCATCATCTATCACCCCTTTTAGGCGTAAATCATATTTTCCGTCTACTTCTCCGTGTTCTGCGCAAGATCCATTTTGAAGGACACGTGTGCAGGAATCAGCTGTGCATCGTTTGATGAGTCCACTTCCAGATTGAATGTCTACAAGTGCCCCTTCAATTGAAGTTGAACCATCTCCAATTTCAATGTCTTGGTCCAATGGTTCTATTATCGTTGTTCGGTTGAGTTTTATAGAAAATCTACCGTTCCATTCGTCGGTTACGACATTTTTTAGAAGATAATTCCCATTTTCCTCAAGAGGTGGGAGATTGGATTTAGACCATTTTGTAAATTTAATCGTTCCAGTTTCATCTCCAGCTAGACCAACTTGATCAATGGAATCGCTAGTAGGATCCCAAAGATCAACTATTTTGATTTGAAGATCTATCCACTGGCCAGATATATTAATGTCTCCGACTTTGATCTGAGAATTGGATTTGTTTGTTTCCGCCGTAGAACTTTTGTATTCAGGTGCGTTTCGATTGACAACACTTCGGATAGCCTCTTCTAGAGGGACGCTATAGCCTTCCACGAGGGTGCGTAATTGAGATTCTATTTCGTCTACCTCAATTTGAAATGTGTCTGAATGTCTGTCATGTAATTCTTCCGCTTTCTTACGTAAATCAATCATATTTATCACCATCTCCGCGTTTTTTAATAGGAGATAGTATAATCTTTGTGTGAGAGTTTAATAATACTTTCCAAGTGGAGTGAAAGTGAAATTATAGCGGTTAAGATCCCCAAAAATCCTCTCGACTACCAAGATTTGGTCGAGAGGTTCGGAGGGGTTTTCCAGGGGGTTCTTCAGGGGAGGCGGGTTCTTCATCTTCTTCGATCAGTGGTAGGCGCTCGATCTCCTCTGCTCGAGCATGATTGGCTTTCAGACTAGTTATTTTTACTAGAGATCTTGCGTCTGGTAAGACACCATCAACGAAAATGACAAAACCATCTTCAGTGTGACCAACTCCCGCTCCACTTTCATGAATATCAGTGACAGTTACTATAACTTCTTCACCAATTTTAACAGGTTGCTGTTTTAGTTCGCGGATTGGGAGGCTATAGTGATTACACCATTCCATCCCACTCCGATTGGCATAAAACTGACATCCTAGACCTTCGAACCGCTCAGAGAAACTGGGGCATTCGGCCTCTAGAGGACAATTTGGCATGCGAGATTTAGTTATCCCGCTACCTAAACGCTTACGTTCCCAAAAACGTAACCCCTCTGAGATCGACTAGGTAACTGTGTTATTAATCCTATGTGTCGACCTAGATGATGATCTTGGTAGGAAAACCGGGATTAAAACTCCAGTTATTGGAAGGCAAGCGGTAGAGAGTGCTGCGCTGGCTCTTGCTATAGCAGACCCTACAGATTCAGATGGGAATGTTATGTTTCAGGGGTTGCAACTTTATGAAAAGACACTGCCAGATCCGGTTGAGATAGCAGTGGTGACAGGGAGTGCTAGAGGAGATATGGCTGCCGGAAGAAAGGTTGGGGCAGAGACTGAAGAAGTTCTTAATAGAATGTTTTCTGGGGAAAAGGTGAGGACCGTGGTTGTAACGGATGGGGCACAAGATGAAAGTGTCATGCCCATAATTCGATCGAGAGTGGAAATTAGTGGAGTGCACAGAGTTGTGGTCCGCCAGGCAGAAGGGCTTGAATCTGCATATTACACTATAAAGCAGTTTATAAGAGACCCAGAAACAAGAGGGACTTTGCTGTTACCACTTGGTATTTTGTTTTTGATATATCCGATGACCATTATCTTTGAAAACGCAGTGGGAAGTAATTCGATTTTTGGTATGGGTGTTGCAATAATGGGGATTTATGTCCTATACAAGGGGTTGGGTCTTAAGGATTCGATTCGTCAAGCTATAGAGAATACGAAACGGGATTTGTACACAGGTAGGGTCGTGTTGGTTGCGTATGTGGTTTCTGCAATAGTAATTGTCATTGGTGGTCTCGAGGGGGTTTATTTAATAGAAGAAATGAGAAATAGTTCAGGTCTAGATATGAGTGTGATCAATGCAGTTGCTACTTTTGTTTTTGGAGGAGTACAATGGTTTGGTTCTGCGGGAATTATTTTGAGTTTGGGCCATATAACAGATGAGTATTTGAATGCAAAAATGAAATTAAGATATCTGAATGCCCCAGTTTATGTTATTTCAATAACAGGAGTGCTTTATGCAGCTAGTGGGTATATGATAGAAGCAGTAACACTAGAATTCTTGGCCATGGTATTGGTGATGGGGACAATTATCGGGTTTTCAAGCACACTGATATTTTCGGTTATAGAAACCAAGAGAAGGAATTAATACGAACGAGTTACCGCGAAGTTAACTAATTCTGAGAGATAATCAAGAGTAGTGGGATTTGTTGTTTGTATAGTTCCTAAAATACGCAATGCATTATTTGCTTGTAGATGTGCTCTAGAATTCGCTTCGAGTGGGGATATCCCAGCTACACGAAGTAAAGAGGGGCGTTCTAACATGGCATCCTGTCCAGTTGGTTTTCCTAGAATTTCCGGGTCGGCTGTTGCGTCCAACACATCGTCTCGGATTTGAAAAGCCATCCCAACAGCTTCGGCATAATCACCTAGAGCAGTGATTGTGGATTGATCAGATTGTGCTGCAATCCCGCCTAATTCTGCGGCTGCGCGGAATAGAGATCCGGTTTTTCTGCGAGCCAAGTCTAGATATTGCTCTTCGTTTTGAGGGGGAGAGACTAATTCCATTGCCTCTCCACTTCCTAGATCCGCCATTGCTTTAGAAACACATTCCAACGCTATAGGATCGATAGAGAATAAATTGAATGCCTCTCCTATTAAACCATCAGAAGAAATGACTGCATCGCTGTGACCGAACTCGACCCAGGAACTATATTGTTTTCTTCGAAATGGAGAAGAATCGATTATATCATCGACTATGAGTGATGCTGTATGGATTAGTTCAATTCCAACCGCAAAATCGATTGCTTTTGCGAGGTCCCCGCCCACGAGTTCACAAGAGAGTAACGTGAGCGTGGGTCGAAGGCGTTTGCCACCAGATAATGTAGAATATTTTATAGAATCTCGTAATTTTGGTAGACTAATTTCATCGATTATTTCAGAAATGTGGTTTTCGATTAGTAATCGGTGATCATTGGAAGTGTTCACGGTAGAAGATTGATAAGAAGGAACAAATAGATGGCGATGGGTGCGTGAAAGAGAGGGGTTGTTTTTCTTATCTAAACTCTTCTAAGAGGGCAGGAAGTATTTCAAAAAGATCTCCTACCACTCCGTAATCAGATGCATCGAATATGGGTGCTTTGGGGTCTTTGTTGATTGAAATTATCACTTTAGAATTTTTTATTCCAGCTATGTGTTGAACAGCACCAGATATACCGATGGCCAAATAAATAGATGGAGAAACTTTTGTTCCTGATTGACCGACTTGGCGGTCTTTTGGTAGCCACCCTGCATCGACGATGGGCCTGGAAGAAGAGACTGTTGCCCCCATAGCCTCTGCTGTAGAAAAAATTAACTCCAAATTTGCTTCATCCCCAATTCCACGGCCCACACTTAGTAGTAAATCGGAAGTAGAAATATCAACATCCCCAACGGGGGTTTCTTCATAATCTTTAACTTTGAAATTAATAGATTCCTCATCTATAGAGATATTAAGAGGTTCTATAGAAGCATTTCCAGAGGTTGTTTCAGTTGGCCAAACTCCGGCACGAACGGTTATTATCGCAGGGAGGGGCGAAGCTATTTTCGCTTGGAGTTTTGAAGAATACATTTCATGAAGAATTTCTACTTGATCTGTGTAATTGATTGCAATTGCATCCGGTAGGAGAGGCATATCCAAAATGGATGCTAATGCAGGGCAATAATCGGTTCCTGTAGAAGTGTGCAAAGAGAGAATAGAAGACGGCTGTATCTTGTCAAATAAAGATGAAACTACTTGGACATAAATGTCGTGATTATACGGAAGGGAAGTTGAAAATGTATGAATTTTATGAATTCCAGCTATGTTAATATCTTTGGCCAATTTTTCTGGATTTTTTCCAATGACGGCAACATGGGCTTCCGTGTTAAGGGCGGTGGAAAGTTCTATTCCCGCAGTCAGTAGACCGAAAGTGTCGGGATTGATAACCCCCTGTCTGTGTTCAGCTATGATTAAAATGGGAGACATTTAGCTGCCTCCAAAGCCAAGATCTTTAATGATGGTGGCTATTTGTGTGGCTTGTTCTTTGGGAGTTCCTTCAAAATACTGAATTGCGCTATTAGAAGTAGGAAGGGAGAATTCAATGAGATTTATATTGGATTGGAATTCATCAGGGTCGGGGGAAAGGTCACTGAAAGACAGTGTTTCTAGTTCTTTTTGTTGGGCTTGTTTAATTCCTCTTAGACTGGCATAACGGGGTTCATTAATTCCAGTTTGAATAGTGAAAACAGCAGGGAGAGTTACCTCAGCTATTTCGTCTACTCCATTTTCGAGCTCCCTTCGCACATGTGCAACATCACCAGATAATTCAAGATCGGTGACCAATGTTGCCCAGTTGAATCCGACTTCCGCTGCTAGAGCGACCCCAGTAGAACCCCAGCAGTCGTTGCTAGATTGAACTCCGGTGAAGATTATGTCAGGGGAAATGGTGGACACTACTTTGGCTAGAATTTTTGCTTTTAGCCGAGGATCGATGAAAGGTAATGATTCCAGTTTTGGATCCCACACTCTAATTGCTTTAGTGACACCTTTTGCTAATGCCATCCTAATAGTTTTTTCTGCCCGAGGGGGGGCAATGGTGACGGATATAACATCAGAATTTGCAGTAGATTCTGAAATTTGAATAGCTTCCTCGATAGCATATTCATCCCATTCGTTTAGACCATATGTGAAATTGCTTTCAGTGATTGACTTGTCAGAAAATTCTATTGTGTCATCAGGGGTGGCGACTTCGGTGATTGCGACGAGTATTCTCATGGTAGTAAATAGAGAGTAGTTTATCGCTGGGGTTTTTGTTATTATCGATCGCGACCTTCATTCCTGCGGAGTGAGATCAAGTTCTCCCGGCCTATGCGGAGTTTGTCTATGAATCCTTTAGCCTCTAGGTGTGATAGAACTTGAGACACTTTGGCATTTGACCAATCAGTTTTTTCGACGATGTCGACTTGTTTAATTCTACCACCATGTTGCTGCACTATAGTTAGAACTCGCTCTTCGTCGGAAATCAATGGTTCGCGGCTTATCGGCCGGGAGGGCATATCATCGACAGGAGGGGGGAGTGGGGCATATTTTCTTAGAATTGGGTACCGGGATGCATTGGGGAAAGCAGAAAAAAGAGTTGAAAGTGGAGACCAGTTGAAATTTCGTTTTAAAATCCACAATAAACCTACAGACACGGATAGTAAGATTGCGATGATAAACGTGAACGACAGAGGAGTGGTTTTACTAATAGCAGGAGTGGCGGGGGAGTATTCAATGAGGGTTGCAAATGGTTCCCCGGGGGAGAATTTTGTCGGTCCGATTACGTGAAGGGTTCCATTATCGATACTGTGGGAAGAACTTTGAGCCACGTAATTGGGAGGAAATTCGATTATAAGTTCTTGATTTTCCAATAAAAGTGGCATCCAAGCCTCACCTGATTCTACAGAAAATGCATCTCCAACACTCATCGCGTTTGCTTGAGAGTGGGTGAAATTGGTCCATACAAAGGATAATGAAAGTGAGCCATGGTCATCGGACATAGAGGATGAGTAAGATATCTCTTTGAGTTCCATGTCCCTCCCAGTTTCAGTTGAGGCGACTGTAATAGCATGTGTGAAGGGGGATAATGAGATAAACGACTGACCATTGGATTCAAAAATGGTAGAAAGCCTATTGAATGATTGTACTTCTGAAGGAGTAGTAAGGGGATATTTTAATTCAACCGTCCAGATAGCTTCCCCAGTGGGAGAAAGCGTGATTTTGAAGAGGGTAACATCAGAGTCTCCATCGGAGATATCTTCTTGGGCTATTGAGCTCCCACAGACGGCCGATAATAAGATGATAGAAATGAAAAAGCATCTTATCAATGGATTTGACATAAGAAACTGTTCAGTTTAAAGAAAAAAAAATGTTGCTAGAACCGATATTATATAATATAGGGCCGTTTTTGGTTGTTGAAAACATAAGGGGGATCATGAATAGGGGGTTAAATATAGTAGTAATAGTTCTAGTTTTGGCCTCTATTTCGGTAGGAGGAGTTTCGGGAGAAACTTCATCTGGTATCGAGCTATCAGAGGAGGAGATTAGAATGGTTAGTATTGGTCAGATTGATCGGTCAGATTTTGTTGTTCAAACACCCAATTTGGCAACTTCAATTTCGATGGATCGAAAAATGATTTTGGGAGAGCTCAATAAATATATATTAGAAGAAAGAATTTCATCGGCGAGTGGGGAAGATGAAAAAAGAGAGATACTTTTCCAAGCGGCTACAGATGTAGAAATTGAATCTGCAGATATAACAGACCGTTTTGTGGAAATTCAAGAGCGGTGGAAAAGTGGTTGGATTGGGTCAGAAGAGTTTACTAGAGAATTAATGATGATAAGCACTGATTCAAAGGTACTAGGAGGTCTGTTGGACCACATAGAAGAAGAATCAGAGATGGTTTCTCAAATAGAATTGAGAGGGAGAATCATGATGCTTAAAGAGGAATTGATACCGTTTGATGGCCCAGTGAAAAATAATTTGATTCAAGTGGCAATGGGGGAAATAGAAGTTGGAAAGGTATACATTGCTGCATCGAAGAGCGGGATGGTTCTGGCCACAATTGAAGGGAGTACGTACTGGAGAGAGGCATATGTATGGGATCAGGAATCGTTGTCAGGCGGCATAAGTTTGGATGAAGCCATCACTAGAACTGCGAGTTTATATCCAATAGCATACAATCCAGAGGTAAGCCGACAAACGGGGATAATGGGCAAAGGGAGAGGGTATCAAATTGAAATTGGATTTGATAGTGGATCGTTGACTGCGTATCTAGATGGAGGGACTAAGAATGTGTTCTACGAAATCCAAGAAAGGAAATTGGGAATCACGGGTTTGGGGTCAAAAGACTCGAGAAGCGTCGGTTCTCTGGATGGAGGGACTATGAAAGTCGCGGTCGCACGGAGTTTTGTGGGAGGGCCGCTTAAAGTAGAAGTGTACGATATGGATACAGGGAATTCGGTTGCGTCGAAAATGTTAATTGGAACAAGTAGAGAGGAGGAAATAAACAGAGGGGGAACGTGGATATTAGCCCCGCCAGAAAATACTAAAATTGTTTTCCAGAGAGAAGATGGTGAGGTTCTAGAGATACAGATACACCCCATACCGATAAACGAAGTAAAAAATTAAAATCGGAACGGAGCTATTCCTTAGAGGATGGCACGGTTGCCAAAGTTACTATAGCGGGGGGACTGCCAACATGTGCTTGTAGAAGTGTGTGTTGGATGTTTTCAAAACCAGCAGCAGAGAAGAGATAATCCGCTTCGGATTCTGTGTAAAAAAGCATCAAAGACGTGGCTAAAGTTCTAGACAGTAGGCCCTTTGGTTTTTTGGGTCCAACGATTAAAACCTTACCACTAGGTTTTATTATGCGTCGGATCTCAGAAAGGGTTTCAATTGGGTTTGGCCAATATTCTATCGATCCAGAAGACCAAGCGGCGTCGAATGTGCCATCAGGGAATGGTAGATTTTCTGCATCTCCTATATAAAGTGGAATGAGGGAGGGTTTAGAAAATTTTTCACGTGCTTTGTTGAGTTGGTGAATGCTTTGATCAATTCCGTGAATATTTGGTGCCCGGTTCAAGAGGCCTTCGGTTCCAAATCCAGTACCACATCCAACGTCTAAGATTTTATCAGTGGGACCTATATTGAATAGGTCTAGGGCACATTCTCTCATTGGAATCGTCCAGAAGAGGGGATTGATTACATCGTATATCTTTGATAAATATTTATAGAAAATTCGAGCGCGTCGCTTGTCTTCTAAGAGTCCCATTAAAAGAGTAATTCTTCCGACCAAGAAAAAAACATGCGTTTGGTGTCGGGGGGGATTGACAAAGAATCTAACTGAACTCGATCGTAACGACCAAATATACACCCATCAGAAGAATTGACAAGATGGCAAGGCCAGAGGTCCTCGAAAAAATCCAAGACATAGAGATCGAAGTCGAAAAAATAATTGTTGATGCTGAGAAAAAGGCACAGAATGCCATTTCTAAGGCTGAGAAAAAGGCAGAGGGGATCTTAGTGAAGGAGAACGAAAAAATAGCTAAGAATCACGATGAGAAATTAGAAAAATCGCGGGCAGAGGTAGAAGCAGAGTGTAAAAAAACTCTCAAAGAAGTTGATAAAGATATTAAGAAATTGGATAAAGAGGCGGCTAAAAATCATGAGGGGGTTATTTTATTTATCAAAGATCGTTTTAAGGAGTCAGTAGATGCTAAGGCCTAAACAAATGAGCCGGATCTCGGCGACGGGGTCGAAAGAAATTATGGAAGAGTTCATAAATGCGATTCATGAACTAAATGCAATTCATCTAGTGGAATATGATGGTTCGTGGGAGGGATTCCAGAGAGGCGATCCGGCAGTACTAGCTGAGGAAGTATCAGAGAAATTGGTCACTGCGCGGGCTATTGAGAGCATACTTGGAATTGAAGCCGAAAATGTTGAATCAATATATGAGTTCAAAGAGGGAGAAATTGGAGAGAGATTGGAAGATCTTAGAGAAAAAGTAAATGGGCTCGAGGACCGCAGGGGTGAAATTGTGGAGCGGGTGCGACGTATAGAGGAACTTCTTGTAGAGGCAGAAGTTTTTGCAGAAATAGGAATTGATTTTGATTTGTTGAAGGGATACAATGCTGTTGATGTGTTTGTCGGAAAGGGAAATGTTGAGAAAATAAAAGAGATATTGGCAGGAATTAAGGAGCCTATGGAGATATTTACTGGGGAAAGCTCCATAGCAATAGTTGCAGAAAAGGACTCTTCAGAGGTTCCAGCTGCACTAGAAAGGACTGAATTTGAACGAGTTGAAATTCCGGAGGAGACGGGGGAAGTGGGAAAATATGTTTCAGGATTGGGTGATGAAAGAAAAGAACTAGAGAGTGAGCTTAAATCGATTGAGATTAGCATGGAAGAAATTAAAAACGAGGTGAAGGGATTCTTGCTCGCGACAGAAGAGAAGTTAAGCATAGATGTGCAGAGAACAGAGGCCCCGCTACTGTTTGCCACTACAGAAAATACATTTACTGCAGAGGGATGGATACCAACTGTACTTTTGGATGAATTGAAAGAGAAGCTAGAGACGTCTGTTGGAAGTCATATCGATATAGAAGAACTTGAGTGTGCAGAGTATGATGATGAAGGATTTGTAGAACATGGAGAATCAGTGGGACAAGCGAAGGTGGAAGGGGATATAAAAATTGGTCAATCGGGGCCCCCAGTGATTCAAGATAACCCCAAAAGTGTTCAACCATTTGAAGTATTGGTTCAGACTATTGGGAGACCCAAATATTCAGAATTGGATCCGACGTTGATAATATTTCTAACGTTTCCCGCGTTTTTTGGATTCATGATTGGGGATGTAGGATATGGTATTTGTTATGCAATAATTGGTTATCTTTTGATGAGCAAGTCAGATAGTGTTGGGATTAAAAGCTTAGGGGGGGTTGCCCTTTGGGCAGGTATATTTACAATTATATTTGGCATAGCCTATGGGGAACTTTTTGGAATGCATGTGGTGGGAGAAATAGTTTGGGGCGGGCATCCTCCAATAGAAAAGGGATTGTCACCCAAAACAGCACATTTCGCACTGCTTTGGCTCGTTGTGGCCATGTTAATAGGGATAGTACATGTTACTATTGGATACACCCTGGGTTTCATAAATAAGATGAAACATAGTTTAGTTGATGCCGTATTAGAACGTGGGTCTTGGATCTTATTGATGCTAGGTGTATGGGTATGGGTATTCAGTACACATTCGAGAGCTGTTAAACCAGATTTATTGTTTGTTCAACTATCAAAAGAACCTCTGGCATTTACAGGGTTTTCTCCAGAAACGGGGATCTTAGCATTGGGCATTGCATTTGTTGGTCTGGTGTTAATGATCGCAGGAGAGGTAAAACACCAAGGCGTTCTTGGGGCTATAATCGGGATTCTAGAAAGTCCAAATGTTCTTGTCAACATCCTATCTTATGCCAGAATACCTGCAGTGTTATTGGCAAAGGCCGGGATGGCTTTTGTGGTGAATCTATTGGTTTTTGGAGCATATATCGCCGAAGATGGTGCAAGTCACTTCATGCACAACACAGCAGTGGCAGCAGTGCACGGAGAAATGATATTCCCGGGTTTAATTCATCCCGCTAGTTTTGGTATTGCAGGGTTGATTGGAGGGGCGATAATTCTAGTCATAGGACACGCCATAGTATTGGCACTGGGAGTAACAAGTGCAGGCTTACAGTCGGTTCGTTTAGAATATGTGGAGTTTTTCCAAAAATTCTATGCAGGAGGGGGAATAAGATACACCCCATTTGGGCAAAATCGACGTTATACCTAGCAACAGAATGGTAGAGATTTAATCGCGAAATCCAGCAGGAGAATTTGGTAAGTTTTATCAAGGAAGTGAACTGAGTTATTGACGTTCGTGTATTAAATTACATACATCACGGATGATGAAGTGAAATCCATGCTTGAAATTATATTAGACTTACTCGCAAATAATGCTGTACTGCTCCAAGAACACGTGTCAACTGACGTTGTCCACGGATCCCTACCTAAAGCTGCCGCTGCCCTAGGGGTTGGGCTAGCTGCTTTGGGGGCAGGTATTGCAGAACGTGGTATTGGTGCCGCGGCGGTTGGGGCAATAGCTGAAGATCGAGAGTTCTTCGGAATAGGTCTCGTCATGACTGTGTTGCCAGAGACATTAGTTATCCTCGCACTAGTGGTTATATTCCTAGTGTGAAAAGGTAAGATAATAATGAGTCTCGAAACTGTCGTTGAGGATATCCGAGAGAAAGCCCGGGGAGATGCTGAGAGGATCCTCTCTGAATCAGATGCAGAAGGAAAAGAAATTACAGATAAAGCGAGAAAAGAAGCTTCCGTGAACAGAGCTGTAGGAAAAGAAGAAATAAGCCGCAAGATAGAATTGGAAAAAGAACAAAAATTCTCAAGTACGAATTTAGCAGCGAAACAAAAAACACTTGAAAAGAAACGAGATCTTTTGGAATTAGTTCGACAAGAGATAGAGAATGAAATTTCGCAAATAAAAGGGAAAGAGAGAGAAGAATTGACGGGGAAATTAATCGAGTCTTCAATAAAAGAATTCACCGGTGTAAAAGACGTAGTCGTTTACGGTAATTTGGAAGATGAGAAACTCCTCAAATCTTTATTAAAGAAACACAAGGGTGTGAAATATGGAGGAGAATATGAATGTATAGGAGGAGTAGTTATGGAGAGTGAATCTGCTCGGATGAGAGTGAACAATACATTCGATTCGATTATTGAAACGGTGTGGACAGAAGAGCTGAAAAACATAAGTGAACTTTTATTTGGATCAAATCAATGAGCAGCTCTGAAACAGGGAATTATGAATATGTATCGGCCCGGGTTAGATCCCGTCGGGCATATTTATATGGAGATGAAGAGTATCGAAAATTTGTTCGTATGGGTCCGGGGGAAATTTCTAGATATATGGAGGAGACAACTTATGCCCGGGAAGTGAACGAATTTGGTGCTAGGTACAAGGGGGTGGACCTAATAGAATACGCATTGAATCACAATCTTGCAAGTCAATTTGAGGATTTACTGAGGTGGTCAGAAGGGGAATTGTATGAACACATATCTCGATATTTGAAAAAATTTGATTCGTGGAACGTGAAGACTATTCTTAGGGGAATATATGCAAAAGAGGATGTTGAGAGGATTAGAGATGACCTTATTCCTGCGGGTGAGTTTAAGAGTGACTTCCTAGAGCAATTGATTGGAACAAACGATATAGAAGAATTTGTAAATTTACTAGAAGGGACTATGTTTGGTGAAGCGTTGGGGAAGGGACTTCGAGAATATGAAGATACGGGACTTTTAGTTTCACTAGAGAATGCCATAGATAGATGTTATTATCAGCAGCTTCTCAAGAAAATAGAAGTGGTAGAAGATCCATCTGTGGTGTTATATACAGACTTCCTACGTGCAGAAATAGATTTTAAAAATGTGATGAATGCACTTAGAATTGCACATAGTGGGTCCGAAATTCCAATTGCAGAATATTACATACACGGTGGGAAGCAGTTTACATCTGCAAAGTTAGCATCTTCCATGAAAAATTTGGATGAGATGATAAACATGATACGTGAATCGAAGTATGGTGAACAGCTTTCTAGGGCAATTGAAAAACTAGAAGATACGGATAGTTTGATTAGTTTTGAACATGAGCTGGAAGCCGTATTGTTAGAATATTGTGACCGTTTGTCCCACGTATATCCATTGAGTATTTGTCCAGTGATTGCGTTTGTGCTTTCAAAGGAGAAAGAAATAGAAAATGTCCGGGCGATTGCAAGAGGAAAAGAAGCAGGACTTTCGCCTGAGGAAATAGAAAAACAATTGGTGATTTCATGAGTCAAGAAATTGCAGTAATAGGAAGTCCAGAATTCACAACAGGATTCAAACTTGCAGGAGTTAGACGAAATGAAAGTGTTCAAGAGGATGAGAAATCCCAGAAACTTGATGCGGTAGTAGAAGACGTATTGGTGGATAGTGAGATAGGTATTATTGTTATGCATCAAGAGGATCTGGCATACTTGTCGCGAGGAGTAAGGAAATTAGTAGAAGAGAGTGTAGAGCCTACAGTCGTGACTTTAGGTAGCGTAGAATCTAGTGGTTTAAGAGACCAAATAAAACGTGCCATAGGTATTGATTTAATGAGTGATTAAAAAATGAGTCAAGCAAAAGAGAAAACTATCGAAGATGGAATTATAAAAAGAGTAAGCGGGCCAGTCGTTTCTGCGGCAGGTCTAGACGCTAAGATGAATGATATGGTTTATGTAGGTGATGAAGGGTTGATGGGAGAAGTGATTAGAATAAAAGATGATTTAACAACTATACAAGTTTATGAAGAAACATCAGGAGTTTCTCCAGGAGAACCGGTGGAAAATACAGGAGAACCGCTATCGGTGGATCTTGGTCCGGGTATGTTAAATTCAATCTATGACGGAGTCCAACGTCCTTTGGCTGTTTTGGAAGGCCAACTAGGTGCATTTTTGGATAGAGGAGTGGATGCTCCAGGGATTGATTTAGAAAAAAAGTGGGGATTTAAACCGACTGTTAAAAAGGGTGATGAAGTAAATCCAGGAGACATTATTGGAACGGTCCAAGAGACAGAAAGTATAGAACACAAGGTTATGATTCCTCCAAATTTTGTGGGAGGAAAAGTGGTTCGAATACAAAAAGGAGAACACACAGTAGTAGATGAAATATGTGAATTGGATTCTGGTGAAAAAATAGCTATGCGTCAGAAATGGCCAGTTCGTTCGCCTAGGCCCACCAAACAGAAGCACACTCCAACCATACCATTAGTCACTGGCCAGAGAATTTTGGATGGCCTATTCCCGATAGCAAAGGGAGGAACTGCAGCTATTCCAGGGCCATTTGGATCTGGAAAAACAGTGACACAGCATCAACTTGCTAAATGGTCTGATGCAGACATAATAGTATATGTAGGATGTGGAGAAAGGGGAAATGAAATGACAGAAGTTATTGAAGTGTTTCCAGAATTGGAAGATCCTAAAACAGGGAAAGCACTGATGTCCAGAACCTGTTTAATTGCGAATACATCGAATATGCCTGTTGCCGCTCGAGAATCCTGTGTATATACAGGAGTTACTATCGCAGAATATTATCGAGATATGGGATATGATGTTGCAGTGATGGCCGATTCGACATCGAGATGGGCTGAAGCTATGCGTGAAATTTCAAGTCGGTTGGAGGAGATGCCAGGAGAAGAAGGGTATCCTGCATATTTATCTGCACGCCTATCGGCATTTTATGAACGCGCAGGATTATTTACAAATTTGAATGAAACTGCAGGTTCCATATCTATTGTGGGAGCAGTTTCGCCCCCCGGAGGAGATTTCTCAGAACCTGTTACACAGAATACATTGAGAATTGTAAAAACATTTTGGGCGCTGGATGCAAGTTTGGCAGAGCGCAGACACTTCCCTGCTATTAATTGGAATGAATCATACTCATTGTACCGAAACCAACTCGATCCATGGTTACGTGAAAATGTAGAAGATGATTGGCCAGATGTTCGTCAATGGGCTGTGACTACACTTGCAGAAGAAGCTAAATTGCAAGAGATAGTTCAACTGGTTGGGAAAGATGCATTACCAGAGGATCAACAATTGACATTGGAAGTTGCTAGATATCTAAGAGAGGGGTTCTTACAACAAAATGCGTATCACGATGTGGACACATACTCAGAACCCGGAAAAACGTATCTGACATTTAAGGCGATACAAACGTTTAACGACGAGGCGTTTAAAGCATTATCAGGAGGAGCGTCTATTGAACAAATCCAAGCAATCGAAGCAGTTCCTAGATTGAATCGGATAGGGACCGCTTCAGAGTATGGAGAGTTCATAGAACAATTGGAAAAGGAGATTACAGATCAGCTAAAGGAGTTGTACTAAAATGAAAGAATATCAAACGATTAACGAAGTGAGTGGTCCATTGGTTTTTGCAGAGATAGATGAACCAATTGGATATGGAGAAATGGTAGAAATTGAACTAAGTGGAAGGGGTATGAGACGTGGGCAGGTATTAGAATCTACAGATAAATTTGTAGCCATTCAAGTTTTTGAAGGCACCACAGGTATTGATAAAAAGTGTTCAGTTAGATTTTTAGGTGAAACTTTAAAAATGCCAGTAACAGGGGATTTGTTAGGTCGTGTTTTGGATGGGTCGGGGCAACCTATAGATGGTGGTCCAGAAATTGTACCAGAAGATCGTAGAGACATAGTAGGAACTGCAATTAACCCATACGCTAGAGAGTACCCAAGAGAATTCATTCAGACGGGAATTTCATCGATTGATGGGATGAACACATTGGTTAGAGGGCAAAAACTTCCACTATTCAGTGGGGCAGGACTGCCACATAATGAAATAGCACTGCAAATAGCTAGACAAGCAACTGTTCCAGAAGAAGATGTAGGGGGTGGAGGTTCAGAGTTTGCAGTTGTATTTGCTGCAATGGGAATAACGGCTGAAGAAGCCAATGAATTTATGGATGATTTTGAGCGCACAGGTGCACTCGAGCGGTCGGTCGTTTTTCTCAATCTAGCAGATGATCCAGCAGTAGAGAGGACCATTACACCTAGGTTGGCATTAACAACTGCAGAATATCTTGCGTTTGACCTTAACTACCATGTGTTGGTTATTTTGACAGATATGACAAACTACTGCGAGGCCCTCAGAGAAATTGGAGCTGCTAGAGAAGAAGTTCCAGGTAGGCGAGGATATCCAGGGTACATGTATACCGATTTATCGATGCTATACGAGCGTGCCGGGAGGATAGAGGGAGTAGAAGGTTCGATCACACAAATTCCGATTTTGACAATGCCAGGAGATGACGATACCCACCCGATTCCAGATCTTACAGGGTATATCACAGAGGGTCAAATTTACGTAGATCGTGAACTTCACTCGAAGGGGGTTGCGCCCCCGATCAATGTGTTGCCATCGTTGAGCAGATTGATGAGTGAAGGTATAGGAGAGGGATTGACTAGAAATGATCATAGTAATGTTTCGGATCAGTTGTATGCAGGATATGCAGAGGGGAGAGATCTCCGAGCTCTCGTGAATATTGTTGGTAGAGAAGCACTTTCGGAGAGAGATAACACATATCTAGATTTTGCAGATAGATTTGAAAAAGAATTTATCCAGCAAGGTTACGAGACTGGAAGGACTATTGTGGAAACACTTAGTGCAGGGTGGAATTTACTATCAATGCTACCGAAAACTGAGTTAAACCGAATTGATGAATCATATATAGAAAAATACTATGAAGAGAATTCAGAGAGTTCCAAAGTAGAGGGATAACTAAAAATGTCAGAAGATGTCAAACCAACCCGAAAAAATTTGCTTCGAGTCAAAGATAGAATTAAACTATCGGAGAGGGGGCACAATACTTTGGAACAAAAACGTGATGGGTTGATTATGGAGTTTATGGGAATTTTAGAAAATGCAAAAGGTGTTAGAGAAGAGTTATCACAAGCATACATAGAAGCCCAGAATACTATGAATATGGCACGGGCTATGGAGGGGGATATTGCGGTTAGAGGCGCTGCAGAGGCTTTGAAAGAACACCCAGAAATAGATGTTGAGTCAAAAAATATAATGGGCGTGGTTGTGCCACAAATAAAATCTAATAAAGTGAGAAAAACCATTGATCAAAGGGGATATGGATTGTTGGGAACAACTGCTAGAATAGATGAAAGTGCAGATTCATATGAGAGACTCTTGGATTCGACCATTTTGGCAGCAGAAGTTGAGACGGGGATGCGAAAATTACTAACAGAAATTGAGATTACCAAGAGACGTGTGAATGCACTAGAATTCAAAGTTCTTCCAGAACTGTATCAAATCCGGAAATTCATTGAGCAAAAGCTTGAAGAACAAGAGAGGGAAGAAATATTTCGATTAAAGAAAATTAAAGGCAAGAAGGGGAGAGAAAGTTCAGGGGATACGTAAGAGAGTATTTTGTGTCGACGTGTGTGAAATAAATGAAGTGTTCTGAGTGCCATATTAAGATGGGTTCGTCTAGGACTCCGGAAGTCGTGAGGAACATAAAGAAAGAATTTGAAGAGTATGTTTCTGTGTGTCCTAGATGTTTTAACATAGTCCAATCGAGTATTATTGAAGAGGTTATAAAATTAGAGGAGATCGATAGAGATCTTCCCAAAGGGGAAATTGGAATGATAATGGCGATTGGAATTGGGTGGCTGATGGAATCACTAGTATTGAATAAAAATGAAATCGTATCTATTTTTGAGCACATAATAGATGAAGGTAAAGATCCATGGATCATTTTAGAAAAACTATCGCGATCGAGTACTACAAATGTGAAAAAAAATGTCAATAAAGCTAGATTGCAGCTTGAACAACTTATAAAATAGTTGAACTAAAATACGTCAGGACAGGGATTCGAACCCTGGATCCCGTGAGGGAACACGCTTTCCAGGCGTGCGCCTTACCGCTCAGCCATCCTGACCCATTCAGAATATCCCTATGCTATGAAGTAAAAACTTCCCATATGTTTTTTGAATGGAAATTAAGTTAATTTTTACCCGCAACGGCTTCAATTTCTATTTTTGCACCCCCGGGGAGTCGGCAAACTTCGAACGCACTGCGTGCTGGTGGGTCTGTATGGAAATATTCGGCGTAAGTGGCATTCATTTCTGCAAAATCGTCGATATTTTCTAGAAACACAGTTGTTTTCAATACGTCGGAAAGGTCCAATCCTTCTTCTGAGAGGATGTGTTTAATATTTTCAATACATACTTGTGTCTGAATTTGGATTGAATCGGATAGGTGGGAGGTTCCATCTGCGGTTTTGGCTATTTGTCCTGCGGTGAAAATGATATTTCCATGAGCAATTCCTTGGCTATATGCCCCGGCGGGTGCTGCGGCTTTTGATGAATTTATAACACGTCTCATGAATCAAGGGTTTACGCCGAGGGGAGATAAGCAGATCAGAATGAAAGTTCAAATGAACTATATCACTATCTTTGGTCGATTGGGATATATTTTGAATCCAGGGGCCCTGTGTAGTTCGCCCGTGGTCGGATTAGTCTGTTTTCGGAGTATTGTTCTATAACATGGCCGACCCATCCTCCAATGCGAGAGAGAGCAAATATGGGAGTGTATAGATCAATGGGAATGCCCAGTTGATAGTATGCAGATGCCGAATAGAAATCCACATTTGAAGCTAATTTTTTTTCTTGAGCCAGGTAATCCTCTATAGATACGCTGTATTCATGCCAACGGCTGTCTCCAGCTGCAGTTCCTAATTCTTCGGACATAGCACCGAGAATTGTTGCGCGTGGATCTTTTGTTTTATAAACGCGGTGTCCGAACCCAGGGATTTTCTTTCCTTTTTCGATCTGTTTTTTGACCCACGTGATAGGATCACTGCTGCTTGCATCGATTTCTAACAGCATTGTCATCACTCGTTGGTTTGCCCCGCCGTGGAGTGGACCGGCAAGCGTTCCAATAGCGCTCGCGATAGCACTATGTAGATCAGATAGTGTACTGACAGTTACCCTTGCTGCAAACGTTGAGGCATTTATTCCGTGATCACAGTGTAAAATTAAAGCAGTGTCTAATGTGTTTGTTTTTGTTTCGTCGGGTTCGCTTGCGGTTAACATATATAAGAAGTTAGCAGCGTGGCTCAGGTCCTTTCGAGGAGATATGATTTTTTCTCCATTTCGAGCCCTGTCGAACGCGGCTAAAATCGTGGGCATTTTTGCAGTTATGCAGATGCCTTGTTGTAGAACCAGGGCTGGATCAATTGGAGATTCCACATTTGATTCATATCCAGATAGCATAGAGACTATAGTTCGGAGCGCAGCCATGGGGGTTTCATTTTGGTTGGCTAACTCTACAATAGTCTGTAGAACACCATCTGGCAATTCGCGGTTATTTTTGAGATTGTCAGAGAATTCTGTTAACGATTTTGCATCGGGCAAGGTTCCGTGCCAAAGCAGATATAACACCTCTTCGAAATTTGATTTTTCTGCCAATTCTTCTATAGAATATCCTCTATAAATCAAGATTCCTTTGAGTCCATCTATGTAACTCAGATCAGACTCAGTTACGACAACTCCCTCGAGTCCACGTTTGATGGGAGTGTCAGGCATGTTGATACAAAGGGGTTCACCGAGGATAATCTGAATGGTGCATTGTTTTTACCATAATAAAGACCAGTCATTCGTTATTCGACGTATATCGAGGTTTGAATCGACAGTGAAGATTGTTTAAGGGGATTTATATTCTTGAAATAATCCTTTTGCTCTCTGAATTCTAAATTAGAGTCAAATGGATCCTGGTGATGTTGAGTATGAGCCGGTGAGTGTCAAGTTGGTTTTGGCAGAAATGAAAGATACATCAGAATTGATAATAGATTTGGCGTATTCAGCTGTGTTACATGGGAGTGAAGAGCTTGCAGAAGAAGTTCTAGAGCTAGAAGCCCACATGGATATTTTACAGCTCAGGGCGAGGATGGGTTTGTTATTAGCAGCTAGAACACCAGAAGATGCAGAGGCGTTGGCCCCGGTTCTTGGGGTCGTGGGCGCTGCAGAAAAAATTTCAAATGCTGCGGGTGAAATAGCACACGCTGTTTTATCAGAAAGTGGAATCCCAGATGAGATCAAGGGCGCATTGCCAGAAGCGATTGAAACTATCGCACGTGCAGAAGTGCACAAAACATCTCCATTTTGTAATTCGACTTTAGGAAAATTAAATCTAGAAACAGATACAGGGATTAGAATTATTGGTATACGAAGAAAGGGGAATTGGGTTTACAATCCAGGTGCAAAAGAGAAACTTCGTACAGCTGATGTGATTCTTTTAAGAGGCCCAGAAGAACGTCTTGTTGAGGTGTATGAAAATGCAACTAAAACAACTTACGAATTGCCTACATATACAGAGCCAGATTTAGTTGATTTAGAGAGGGCAGTGGATTCGATTGTATTGATGAAAAATATGAGTGAACTTGCAGTAGATCTAGCATATGGGGCGGTCTTGTTTAACTCGGAAGATGTAGCAGAAGAAGTGTTTGAACTAGAAGCTGAAGTTGATGCGTTGCAATCTAGATTCGAAGCTTGGACGCTTCGGGCCGCAGCTAGTGTTGAAGATCCAATCCGTCTTAGAGGGTTGGTGCATCTTGCACGTGCCACCGAAGAAATTTCAGATGCAGCGTTGGAGATAGCAGATGGGGTATTGAGAGGTTTAGCTGCGCACCCAGTGGTAGCAGAAGCCGTTCAGGTTTCAGATGAAATTATTGTCAGAATTACACTAGAACCTGGTTGTGATTTGAATGGAAAAACACTAGGTGAATGTGAACTGTCATCTGAAACTGGGATGCGGGTTTTGGCTATTCGCCGGGCTAATAATTCAGAGTGGCTTTTGTCTCCGAATTCTGGAACGGGACTCGAAGTTGGGGATGTATTGGTTGCAAAAGGTACTCGATTAGGCGCAGAAAGAATTGTTGCGTTAGTTTCTTGAATTCTATATAGATTCGTTTTTTATGGATTTGAGTAGAGATCTAATGCCTAGAATGAAAACAATCAAAATGGCGATACAAAAAGCAAGAACTAGTGACAATAAAAAGAAAAGCGTGGGATTTCCTCTTGTGTCTAAATTAGGCCCCATTATTTCATTGATTCGATAGAAATATGCAAATCCGGAAATCAAGACCCCGATGGTTAGACCGATGGGGAGATTCCTACGGAGTTCGATGAGTTCTATAAACCTTTTTTTTGTGTGCTTGGTGTTTTTAGATTGTTTTTGCACAGGGGTAAGATATAGTTTCCCCGGAAAATATCTTTTCGTTTGAGAAATGAACTGTTGGAATGGTTAAATCTCAGGATGGGACATTGAATCGAACCCACCCCGAATTAATGGCTTTGCGAGATGTCTTCTTGCACAAGGGGGGACTTCGTACCAACCTATATGTATAGCTCTAGAATAAGGTATTTGGAGTTTATGAGAATTTTTTGTCCCACATTTGCGGCATCTGTATCCCTGAGATTTCCCGGAGCTTTCCATTCGATCGTTACAAATAGTGCAGATTGGATTTTCGGTTTTGGTAGTGATTAAGTTCCTGACAGCAAATTTTTCAAGTTTGAGAGTTCCTTGAGTTACTTCACCACATGCAGTGAGTTCGTCGCCGCAATCGAGGTTTCGTACATAGTTACGGAATTGCTTGGTTGGTTCGAACGCAGAACATAATATTTCCTTAGATTCTCCTTGTAGTTTAAAGAAAACATGACCCCCCTCTATTGTATAGGGCTTTGAAGAAACTATTCCATCTACAGAATAGGAGTGCCCTTCTTCTAAAAACCCTATCTGCCCTGGTTGAATGTGGGCATCAGTTCCTTGATTGGTAGTGAATACTGTGCCGCAGGTAGGAGATTCGGATTTTATTTTTTTTGCCATTTCTTCAACGACATAGGGGGTTTCTCCGCGAATTCCATATAAAACGGGGCAGGGGGTTCGGGGGACGCAGACGGGATAGTCTTCGTTTTTATCGAAACTATCCCAGACGGATGGATAAAATTCGTTTGAGGCTTCAAAAACAGAATTTGGATCTACGGTTCGTTTGGTACCCCAGAGAGTTTTGTCTCGGTAAGTTATGTATTCATAAGTCCACTCATGCAGCGCGTTGTGTGCCCCGATTGCAGCTAATGCGCCGATGAGACCTCTCCCTCCATTCCAGCTAGAACTTAAGTAGCCATTTTCTTCAATTAAATCTACTGCTGCTTCTTTTTCATGGAAGCTTCTAATGGCATTGAGGCTAAATTCAGAAATGGTTTTCGGGATCGCATCAAAGGTACTTGGTGCCACTACCAAGCCTGGCTGAGTATGGGGATCTGAAAGTTCCGCTAGTTCATTTATAATATCAACTGCTGTTTCGAATGCAGTGGTTGTGTTGCAGGTTGTAGAGATAGCAACCGCGGCGTTTCCCCTAGTTTTGTGTATTACCCCGGGGTTTAATCTGATGAGCATTAATTTTGCAGATGCATCTTGCAACTGTTGTGCGATTTGAAATGCAACATAAGTGGTGCACATTCCATGATCCCTAGAATCGGTATCATCAACGCCTAAGATGGTCATTAATCCTTACTTTGTTTGGAGAAGAATAACCCTTCTTTTGGAATATTACTACATATGCACCTATACACAACAGCTATATCTAATTACGAGCCTAGGACATACCGTAGCATACATGTCCCGAGATGTATTAATTGACAACATAATTTCCATGCTTTTGGATGCAGGTTTTATTGTTAGTGAGAGGTGTGTTATTCGGCCGAAGAGCTTTGACATTGCTGCTAGAAGAGAAGATCAAATATTCTTGATAAAGGTACTTGGAAATGTTGATGCGTTCAATCGAGAGACAGGAATGGCGATGCAAGATCTGGGGGTTCATTTGAGTGCAAAGCCCCTCGTGATATCACTTCATACTAGAGACAAAAAATTGGAACCGGGGGTAGTATACTTGAGACATGGGGTACCGGTTATCAGTCCAGATACAGCGTACGACTTATTCGTAGAAGAAATTCCACCGTTGATATATGCAGCTCCAGGGGGGCTATATGTTCCTATTGATGGAGACTATTTATCCAAAGTGCGGGGGGAATTGAAATGGAGTCTTGGAAAGCTTGCAATGGTCTTGGGCGTGTCACGAAGAACGGTTTCAAAATATGAGAGTGGGATGGATGCAAGCATCGAAGTTGCCATTCGATTGGAAGAGTTATTTGGGCCTAGAGTCACTATTCCGATAGATATTTTTAATCAAGATTCTGCTAAAACGGGCGTAGATCCTTTAGAAAATAAACAAGAAACTGTCCGATATGGGGATGAGATGATAGACGCATTGACTAGATTTGGATTCATAGTCCACCCGACGGAACGTGCCCCATTCCAAACAGTAAGTGAGCATTCTATTGATGCAAATAGAGTTTTAATAACGGGACATTCTCAGCTCACCAAAACGGCTATTAAACGTGCGAAAATTATGGGTTCTATTGGGTACGTTACGAAGACCCAATCTATTTATTTTGTAGATAGCAACGTGAAACAAAAGTACGTTGAAGAAACTATATTGATAGGTAAAAATGAAATCGAGGCTCTTGATGGTCCAGAGGCATTTAACGAGTTGCTCCGAGAGAAGATGTAACTGGCATCTATTGGGCACGGAGTATATTGGCATGTTTAATTAAAGATTCAGAAAATGAGGATAATGTGAATCCAAATTCTTTGTGTGCACGGTCGTTGGAGATGTCAAATTGAAATAGAGGGGTTTGGACGGGGTCGGGGATCAGAGTTCCATTCAGTACGGAATCTACTTCTGCTGCTATTTCAGATATAGAAAGAAGATGCCCCCCCGTATTATAGACATTGGAAGATAGAGTTTTTGCCAAAGTTATTTTGGTAAATAAATCTACAACATCGTCTACATATATAAGACCAAATGTAGAGTCAGGATGCATGGGGACATGGGTATTTTTTCCATTGATAGCATTATCAACGAAACTGCAGGCCCAGGGCACCCCAGTGGTCCTTCCTGGCCCAAAAATAAAACTGGGTCGAATGGCACACACATCTAATGATTCACGGGAAGCATATAGGAGGGCCTGGTATTCATTGAAATGTTTGAGGGCGTTATAATAAGAGCCATCAAAAGAGGAATACGGAGAATATGGTCGAGGATATTCTTCAGTTACGGTGAGTCCTGGTTCATAATCGATGGAACTGTACACTCCGAGTGTACTTGCCCATATGACGCGGGAGACATCTGCATCCACAGATGCACGGAAGACATTGTCCATACCAAGTATATTGATACGTAAAGTTCGGTTGAAATCTTGAAGACATGCGTTTCTGCCTACGAGATATGCGAGGTTGATGACTCGGTCGGGTTTGAACCTCTGGATGGTTTCAGAGACGTCGGTGAAATTTGATACATCTCCTTGTACCAAGGTTGCACCAGGTAAATCTGGTGTGAGTTCCATGTTGAGATCCATGCAGACAGTAGATTCGCCTTCGCGGAGTAATCGGGAGGCGAGGTTTCGCCCTACTAACCCCGATGAACCGATGATCAGAGTGGTCATTGGGAGATATAAGATCTGATGGATATTAAAAAGGGGTGCAAGATGTTATTAAAATATAATATCTATGCGTGTAGCATGAAAAAGTGAGATAGGTAATGCAATATGAAAAGTAGTGCTATGATTCTTAGAATGGTTTTTTCTTTGGATAGTTCAGATAGGGAAATATCAACTATTTTAGCAATGGTTGAGGTCAGACTTTCTTTAGTTTTGTTTAATAGTTGAGAGTAAGAATGATCAGACCACTTTTGCATTTGTTCATCTAGGCGGTATTTTAAGTGAGATTGTTTGATAGACCCAGATTCAATTTTTGACAGACATTCTTGACAAACTACAAGTAGATTATTGGCCGTATATGAATGGGCAGAGTTAGAGGGTGTTAATTGGTGAACGTGAGGACTATCTAACCAAGTGAAACACCATTCACAATGTTGTTTTGCCCTTTCAAAATACAACCTATTGTTGAGATCGGTGGGAGAGATGGGAGAGTGGTTTTCAGCAGAGGTTGCGACGTTAAAAAAATCGCCCCCTTTATGCGTTTCGCTATCAGTACCCCAATGGATTTTCTTACTAAGTTTCTTTAATTTTGGAATATGTTTTGCACAGTGGATATATGCTTCTTGAATATCAACTACGACCCAGCGTTCGGGTTTTTTTCCACTTTTCGTCTGTGCCTCGGAAAAGGCCTCAGGGGGTAAATTGAAATTTTTTCGTATATATTGGTTTTCTTGAATACTAGCCCGGCCATTTACATGGAGACCGACTGTGCTACCGAAAAAATCAACAAAAATCATGCCAATATGAGGATTTTCAAGAATATTTCCCAAACTAGCGTGAACCCCATTTCCACGATATTCGGGGTATGCTATAGTTTTAGAATCTATAATACGCACGAAACCAACTGGGCCAGCGCGAAATGAGCAGTCGGATTCTCCGTTGGCGTCAGATGTTGCGATGAAAACCATTTCTTGTGCAGAGAGTAATTTTTTCATTCTATCGTTGAGATGATCTAGCATCTGAGTTTCATAGAATGAATTTGCACGGTCAGTGTCTCCATATTCTTTTTGAAGCAGGTGCTCACCGACAGAACCTGGTTTATTGGAATTGGCTGTTTCTTTTGTTTGCATGATTCAATCAAATATCGTGTTTTGATAAAGTATTTTTTTAGTAGAGTCAGAAGTATATATAAATTATTTTTGGAGTTTGTAAAAGAGAAGTGGATTTGGAAAATTAGAAAAATCGATATGCATATCTAGGTACATAAAGTAATGAAGGCATGGAAGTTTCACATACATGTCTTTGGGTTTCGGACTTAGAAGCTACGAAGGCGTTTTATATCGATGCCATGGGATTGCATCACACTTGGGATTTCGTTGGAGGAGATGGGACAACTAGTTATTACGTTGCGGGAGAGGGTGGTGTTGAAATTCAATTTAAATATAATGAAGAGGTAGGAGGCAAGACTCCGGGTGGGATTGACCACCTAGCGATTGTAATAGACAACGTAGATGAAAAATTCAAGGATATGGTAGATAAAACAGGATGTAAAGTTGTTAGATCTGTATTCCAAAATGATACCATCAAGACAAGAGTTGCATTCATCGAAGATCCTGACGGATATGTAGTTGAACTATTACAACATTTGGACTAATTCGATTTCAGGTGACAGTTTTTAGGAACAGCGGTTTTTATCAGTGAGTAGCTTGTTCGACTAAGATCAATAACAACATCAATAGCACCCCTATGAGCATACTCGCTAAATTATATAGATTACTCTTAAATCGTTCCTCCCGGAGTAAGTCAGGTAGGAGACAGGCTGCTGCTATGTATACGAAATTACCAATTCCTATTGCAAAGAGCATTGCTTGTAGCCCTGGCACATAGTTAATTAATACGAGCGAAACGATAACTCCAGTTACAGTCGCCAGCCCTGTGGCAGCATTTACCATCAAAGCTTGTGCTTTGGACAGACCAGAATTTATTAAAATACTATAATCTGCCAATTCCAACGGAATTTCATGCACAAATGTTGCAATGGATATGGCAATCCCCGAGGGAATTGAAACCATATAGACGCTCCCTATCAGAAGGCCATCTAGAAGGTTGTGAACACCGTCACCCACACTGATTAAAAATGCACTCGATTTAACCGGCTCTTTCTCTTTATCTCCTTTTCCTTTCACCGAGTCTAATCGATCTGCAGGATGTGTATGTGTATGCCCGATTAAATTCTCAAGTATAAACATGGTGATAAATCCAAATACAACCAACATCGCCGAGTTTACAGTAAAGGATCCTTGTACCTCTAACAAATGAGGCAATAGATGTAAGAAAGATCCACCTATCAATGCCCCAATTGCAAAGCTAACAATGCGCGGGAGGTAACGGC
>CAZQZO010000001.1:188951-339055 GCA_964597855.1 uncultured Halobacteriales archaeon
CACAAGTTATATATAAAGCTAATGATTACCATTATCAATAATGAAAAGGGGTAGGAACACTTGGCAGAAAAAGAAGGTCGCAGAAGCAATAGATGAGTTCGATCACTCATTCCGGGTCGAAGATGTTCACGAAAGGGTGAAAGATGAAGGAATTGGCATTGCAACTGTCTATCGGTATTTGTCCGCTTTACGAAAAGAAAGACAAATTAATCATTTTATGTGCGATGGCCGTGCCTTATATTCGAAGAACAAGATACAGCATACTCATTTCAATTGTTTGGAGTGCCAAACTAGTATACATATACAAGAAGTCGAATTGCCATTAGGAAAAATTACAGGAGGAAAGGTAGAAAGTTTCCAACTTGAGATCAGAGGTATTTGTAAAAATTGTTTGCCTGATGCTTCATCTAAGTAATAAATAAAGTCGGTTCTTTTATATAGACCTGCAATCAACTAATTCCTGATATGAGTAATCAGTTAAGAGGGAGACCTATGATTATTTTGGGCGAAGGTGCCCAGAGAGTTAGAGACAGAGATGCACAATCATACAATATTAGAGCCGCTCGTGCAGTGGCAAATGCCGTTCGTTCTACGCTTGGACCGAAGGGCATGGATAAAATGTTAGTTGACAATATGGGAGATGTTACAATCACAAATGATGGGGTCACTATTCTCAAAGAGATGAACATAGAACACCCAACAGCAGAAATGGTTGTAGAAGTTGCACAAACTCAAGAGGATGAAGCGGGAGATGGGACAACGACTGCAGTTGCATTGACAGGAGAACTATTGAAAAATGCAGAAGAACTACTTGAACAGGATATCCATGCCACCGCAATTATAAGGGGATATAACTTGGCGAATGAGAAGGTAAAAGAAGAACTAGAGGTAGTTAGTAGTACGATTGATGTTGAGGATTTATCTTTATTGCAGAAAGTGGCGGAAACTAGTATGACCGGCAAAGGAACAGAAATACACAAAGAAATGCTAGCAAAAATGGTTGTTGAAGCTGTTAAAAAAGTTTCTTATGAAGATGAAGGTGAGATTTGTGTTGATTTGGACTTTCTGAATGTTGAGACTCAATCGGGTGAGTCGACACTGGAGTCTGAGTTATTTAATGGGGCCGTGATTGATAAAGAAGCTACACATGACAATATGCCATCGGAGATGGAGGATGCAAATATCCTTCTTTTAATGGAAGCAATTGAGATTAAAGAAACCGAAGTTGATGCAAAAATCAATATAACAGATGCAACACAATTGCGCCATGTATTGGACCAAGAGGAAGAAGAGATCAGAAAGCAAGTTCAAAAAATAATTGATTCTGGTGCAAATGTTATATTTTGTCAAAAGGCCATAGATGAAGTTGCTCGCCATTACCTAGCAAAGGCAGGTATTCTTGCGGTGCGCCGGATGAAAAAAAGTGATATGCATTTCTTAAAGCACTTGCTTGACACGACGATTGTATCAGATATTGATGATTTGTCTAGTGATGATTTATCGAAGGGGAAAGTCAGTCGTGATGATGATGACAAATTGTTCTATGTGGAAAGTGCTAACCAAGATGGTTTTGGAGTGACACTATTGTTGAGAGGATCGACGGAACATGTTGTTGATGAGCTAGAGCGCAGTGTGGGTGATGCCATCGATGTAGTGTCTCAAACGGTTACAGATGGACAAGTTTTGGCAGGTGGTGGTGCTGTAGAGATAGAACTGGCCTCACGACTTCGATCTTATGCAGAAAGTGTTAGTGGGAGAGAACAACTTGCTATTGAAGCATTTGCAAACAGTTTGGAATTGATTCCAAGAGTACTTGCAGAAAATGCCGGACTAGATCCGATAGATGTATTGGTGGATCTTCGGGCAGCCCATGAAGAAGGAAACCAAAAAGCAGGTCTGAATGTGTTTACAGGGAATGTTGTAAACACATTTGATGCTGGAGTCATAGAACCCACACATGCGAAAAGACAGGCTGTTAGTTCTGCGACAGAAGCTTCTAACCTCATTTTAAAAATTGATGATATAATTGCCGCAGGGGATTTAGGTAAGTCTGGCGGGGATATGGGCGAGATGATGCCCGGAATGATGTGAGTTCTAGAATTTAGAATAAAAATAAATAGTCGAATGCGGTTTTTAATTGACTTGTATATCAGTTCCAATTTGGACTAGATATTCTAAATCAAATCCTTTTTCATTGAAATTTTCAATTGCCCCCTCGTTTCGGTCCACGACCACGATGAGGCGAGTGACGTGCGCACCAATATTAGTTTCTATGAAGTTGATAGAATCTAACATTGTAGATCCAGTTGTAGTTACATCTTCAATAAGTGCTATGGATTGATCTTTTTTGAGAGTCCCTTCTACTCTTGATTG
This sequence comes from uncultured Halobacteriales archaeon, assembly GCA_964597855.1. Lineage (GTDB taxonomy): Archaea > Halobacteriota > Halobacteria > Halobacteriales > Hikarchaeaceae > Hikarchaeum. The sequence continues at coordinate 191,325 of CAZQZO010000001.1, forward strand.
GGTCCCGTGTCCTTTGGTATGTTTTCGGATGAAGGCTGCAGGTATACCGGTACGGAGTGATACTGCAGTTACCAGAGGTACAGCTCCTAGTTCGGGTCCAGCAATAACATCAAGTTCGGATCCGGATAGCATTTCTGCAATGGCATCTGCTATTGGCCCGAGAACCTCTGGTTGTGTCTCGAATAAGTATTTGTCAATGTAATAGGAAGATTCCACTCCACTCGCTAATTTGAATTTACCGTGTTTGATCGCGCCGGAGTTTTGGATTAGATCGGAGATCGTAGGCATCACATCCAAAAGCTCACGGTGCAAAAAAAGTGTTTCTGCTTTCGTTGGGAGTTACCAGGGTACTTTTTTGATGCCAAGTAGATATCCGATGATGTTTATTGATAGGTGTAAGAAAGGAGTGAGAAGGAATATTGTTATGAGAATGGGCAGAGTTAACGTTTCGAAAAACCAGTTTGGGGAAATAAACAGAACCAATAGTAGAGATCCAATTACAAAATCTAGTTGGTCTAATAAAGGGATAGAAGTTCCTCGAGATATGCCTAATGACCTTTTTATAAAAGATGCCACGGCATCCCCTAATAAAGATCCGATTGAGAGAGATAAAATGGCCATCATAGGGAATATAGGCAACTCGAGGTTCAATATAGAGGATAGCGATTGATTTGTCGCATTTAATAATAGTGCTGCTAAGATCCCAAAAAATATTCCAGACACAGATCCTCGTATGGTCTTTCCGTCACCAAGGAGTCTATTTCCACGCCAAGAGTACCGCAGATCTAAGGGTGTTCCTCCACCAAAAACTGCGGCGGCATTATTGGGAATATAAGCAGGTAACATAATCCATAAAGACAGAAATATTAGCGAGAGGGGGTCCACAATATAAATAATACATAATCATTTGACTTAGGTAGTTCTATTTTGGGAAGAGAATAAGTTAGAGAAATAAAATAGTAAATGTATCGGCACAATATGATAGCGGGAGGCTCATTACCTCACAGAGACTATTGTAGAAGTGAAAATGGTAGCTTGGAAGAAAAATATGGCAAGTGGTCTTGTGGTACTAGTTCCACTTTTGCTTACAGTTTATGTACTTAAATGGGTATATGGATTGGTTTCGAATTTAGCATTTGTGAGCATAGGGGGATTTTTCCAAGGTAATCAATTTATTGCAGGAGTTGCGCAGGCGAGTTTGACAATTGTGTTGCTTATATCTGTAACATTTATTGTAGGGTATCTAATGAGGACTACATTAGGAGAAGTATTTGGAGCTAGTATTGACAATATTATCAATTTTGTCCCGGGGATTAGAATAGTGTATAACGCTGCGAAAATGGCAGTGGAAACTACCGTATCTGAAGAGGGAACACTTCAAGCACCGGTGAAAGTTACAGTATGGCCAGGGATGAAAATGACTGCATTCAAAACAGGGAACACAACGGATGATGGGAAAGATATATTATTCATGCCCACATCACCAAATATTACAACCGGGTTTGTGATAGAGATGGATCCAGAAGAATATGAAGAATCAGATGAAAGTGTTGAGGACTCGCTAGCACGAGTATTGAGTGCGGGTTTTGGTGTTAAAAAAACAGAAACGAAAAAATAGGAAATATAATTTTTTTTAAAAGTGGAGATGTTGGAATCGGCTATACGTAGGTAAACCATTCATCATGGGACTTATTTCTGCGGTTTAATACATCAAAAAATGTTGATTGAAGATCATTTGTTATTTCTCCACGAGACCCTTTTCCAATAGTGGTTTCGTTAACTTTTTTGATAGGAGTCACCTCAGCGGCAGTTCCTGTGAAAAATAATTCATCTGCAGAATATAGCTCGTCTTCACTGATGATAGCTTCATCGTACACTGTGTAGCCTTTTTCTCTAGCCAACGTGATGATAGTGTCGCGAGTTATACCAGCAAGAACTCCCTGGGACAGGTCAGGAGTGTAGATATCCCCATCTCGGATAAGGAAAATATTTTCACCAGCCCCCTCTGCCACATTACCATCGGTATTCAAGAGGATTGCTTCTGAAAAGCCATTCCTATGGGCTTCTTCACTGGCGAGGACGCTGTTTACATAAAGTCCGGTTGTTTTGGCATTCATTGGGACTTGGTTGGAAGAATATCGTCTCCAACTAGACACCATGACTTCTACCCCAGAGGAAAGTGCCTCTTCCCCTAGATAAACACCCCAAGGCCAGCAGGCAATAGCTACTTGAACTGGAATTCCGGAAGGGCTGAGACCAAGACGGTCGTATCCGAAAAATGCAATTGGCCGGATGTAGCAAGCATTTAGATTTTGTCTACGGAGGAGTTCAAGTGTGGCGTCTGTTAGATCGGAAGCAGAATATCCGATATCCATTTCATAGGGTTTTGCTGAGTTATAGAATCTAGTGAGGTGGTCATCCCATCTAAAAATTGCAGGGCCTTGTTCTGTGTCATAGCATCTAACTCCCTCGAAGATGCCAACCCCATAGTGCAAACCGTGGCTTAAAACATGAGTATGTGCAGAATCCCAATCTACAAAAGAACCATCCAGCCAAATTGTAGTAACGTCCATATCATCAAATATTGCCATATTCTTTTTGTTAGTCCCTGTGGTGTTAAAAATATAGTTGTTATGTACTGAATATTCGCTTAACGTTTGGTACCGTGAATGGAGATATGTAATTCGTCTGTATCGTTGAGTGATAGTGTTTTTCTCAAGTTAATAGGAGAGAGCAGTTCGAGTTGGTCTGCTCCATGGCGAGTTTTCTCCGGAAGAATCACATGAACAGGTATATTTTTGCTGTTTGAGGGTTCGGTTATGGTGGCTGAGTAACAAGTAGCAGGCCCATATGTCCTATCGCCATCGGTCCATTCATGGATCAAGAGTGGGACCAAGTCTAACAAATTCGATTTAAGTTGTGTGCTAGATGCATTCAGTGTTATATTTAGAGTCCCAGGGAAGGGTTCATAACCAAGTAGAGATCGAAATTGATCTAAATAGCCAGTAAGTGAGAGAAATTTCTTTGCATCACCCATACCGGTTGTGATAGTTCCTATGAGAGGTAAAGTGGTTTTATCCATAATAATTTATTCGGCGCAAACTACTGTTTCGTTTTCCCAAAAACTACTAGATTTTTTAAGCAGGGGGATCCATGTATCTTCGTATTTTGAGAGAAGTGCGACTCTAGAAATGGGCACGGTTTTGAGAGTAGTATGCTCGGGGAGGTAGGATCCTACTTCTTTTGCAAATTCGACTATTTCTTGAGTTTCAGGCATTATATCGCGTGAAAGTCTATCTCGGGAGTGTCCCACGTGCATATATGCTTTAAGTTCTATAAAATCAGGGTCTGCTCGTTCATAGAAAGCAGCATACCAGTCGGGATTCTCCATGTTCCACCCTCTGAGAAGTGTAGTCCGAAGAACAGTTCTACAGGATTTTTTGTGGAGAATGTCCATGGTATCAATGAGTTGTTCCCATGCATTTTTCTCAACGGGTCTTACGACCCTATCAAAAGTGGATCTCTCGGCTGCATCGACTGAGATGTATAATTGAGTAGGTTCGCACTCTTTAATCATATCAGGATTTGTTCCATTAGAAACCAAAAAGGTAGACATATTACGGGAATGGAATTCCTCAATTAACTCGGGTAAATAAGGATATAGAGTAGGTTCCCCATCTAGAGAGATAGCAACATGACGGGGATTCATTGCTTGCTGAAAAGTCTCTGGTCTAACATGTTGATTTCCACCAAAACCAGAGAGAATTTTTTTCTGCAAAATAATAGAAGCTTCCGCTACTGCAGACGGATCGTCCCACTCAACATTATCAAGCTCGTACGCATGGCCTCGGTGGTCACGCCAACAAAAAACGCAGCGTTCGTTGCACTTGACAATTGGCGTCATTTGGATACACCGATGCGATTCGATGCCATAGAAAATATTTTTATAGCATTTTCCCTGGCCCCTCAATGCATTTGCCGTCCAGCCGCAAGTCTGAGCGGCAGTATGCCCAATGTGATGATAATTGGGGTGATCTACTTGTTTGGGTCCATCTGGGCAGCTCATATATATCATACTGTAGTTCGCGGATGCCAAAAATAAAACGATCTCACAGAGAGAGGAAAATATAAGTAAATATGAAATAGGAGACAAAGGGGTGATCTTTTATCAAACCGCGCATAAGGAAATACCATGCTCCTCGCAATGCGCAGCGAGGTGGAGAATGCATTTGAGCGTGTGTGTTCCCAACTTGACCTCCGTATGAGTGATTTTGGACTAGAAGAGCCTCCAGAAGAGGTAGAGGCGATACTAGCCTCTAACATCGCATATCGTGTTCAAAAGGAAATTGGAAAGTCTCCTTCAGAAGTGGCAGGAATATTTGTTGAATTGCTAGATTTAGAAAATTTCCAATATGTAGATAGAGTTTATGCAGAAGGACCATATATAAATTTTGTTCCATCAGAGAAGTACTTTAAAGAAACGTTAGAAGGGGCGCAAGAAGAAAATTATGGCCAGTTTGAAAAGAGAGAAGAAACAATAATCGTAGAACATACTAGTGCCAATCCAACAGGACCGGTCCATGTGGGACGTGCTCGTAATCCAATCATAGGAGATTCAATATCTCGAATTTTATCTTTTGCAGGGTACCGAGTAGAGAGGCAATATTATGTGAATGATTCGGGGAAACAAGTTGCAACTTTGATATGGGCATTCGAAAAATTTAGTGAAAAGGACGTGGGAGATCTAAAGAAGGATAGGGGGGATTATGACATAGTTCGATATTATCAACTGTCAAATGTGTATTTGGAGAATTCCTCTACCGAAGATAAAAATATTGCTGAACTGGAAATCGCAGATATTTTAGGAAAAATAGAGTCAGGGGATGAAGAGGTATATCAGAAGATGGTAACGATAACAGAGATGGTATTAGGGGGTATGAAAGAATGTTTGTATCGGATTTCTGTTGAATTTGATGAGTTTATTCGAGAAACAAAATTTATTCAGGATGGGTCGGTCGATGAGATGATAGACCGATTGAAACAGTTGGATTGTTCATTCCAGGAAGATGGGGCTTGGAAACTAGGTATCCCAGGGGAAGAAAAACCATTGGTATTCCTGCGATCTGATGGCACTTCACTATATACAACTAGAGATTTATGTTATCATGAATGGAAACTCGGGAAAGCAGATAAAATTGTTACAATACTTGGAGAAGATCATAAATTTCAGGCTGAACAATTGACGAAAACGTTGTTACTTTTAGGTGCAGAAACTAGTAGAATTCGTCAAGTGTTTTATTCGTGGGTAAATCTCCCAGAAGGGGGGATGAGTACCCGAAAAGGCACGGGGATTAATCTAGATGATTTACTTGATGAATCAGTGAAAAGGGCTAGAGGAGAAGTTACGGCTCGAGAGAAGTCGAGAATTAGAGAAGTAGAACTAAAAAAATCAGATATAGACAGGATTTCGCGACAAATTGGAATTGGTGCAATTAGATGCGGAATTGTAGCCACCCAACCGGGGAAGGGGATAACATTCGATTGGGATGATGCACTGAGTTTTGAGAGGCAGGGTGCCCCATATATGCAATATGTTCACGCACGTTGTTGTGGGATATTAGCGAAACAAAAATTAGATATACAGGAAGTAGATAGCACGCTTCTCAGTTCTAAAGAAGAACTAGATCTCTTACATGAAATTTCTCGATTGCCATTTGTTGTTTCATCTGCTGCAGAGGCACTAGAGCCTCATCGTATTGTAACATATACACAAAAATTAGCAGAAAAGTTCAATATATTTTATCGAGAATGCCCTGTATTGAAGGGTACAAATGCTGAATTGATGGCGGCGCGTTTGTCATTGGTTACTGCGACAAAGAATGCCATGTCAAATTCATTATACCTGGTTGGAATTGAGTCTCCAGATTCTATGTAAAATATATTGAGAAGGGGTGTGAACCTGTGTCAATACTTACTTACGAGATGAAAAGTTAGAGAAATCAATGGACAAAGAATCGGATATGCCGATTGATCTTGATAAACGCAAGTATGAATTCAAACGGCTACTTGAGGATTATGAAGAACATACGGGTTCGGGTACTCAACTAGTAACGATCTATGTCCCAGAAGATAAACAAATTTCAGATGTAGTGTCTCACGTCACACAAGAGCACTCTCAGGCAGCAAATATTAAATCTAAAGATACACGGACAAATGTGACAAATGCATTGGCATCTATCCGGGCACGCCTAAGATATTATAAGAGACCGCCGGTAAATGGAATGGTGTTGTTTTCAGGTGCCGTGAATGTAGGTAGTGGCCAGACAGATATGGTTACAGAAATTTTTGAGAGCCCGCCCCAACCCATTCAAACGTTTCGTTACCATTGCGATTCTACATTTTTAACAGAGCCACTTAGAGATATGTTGCTTGATGCAGGTTTGTATGGATTACTGGTATTAGATCGAAGAGAAGCACATGTGGGGTGGTTAAAGGGGAAACGAATTGAGCCGGTAAAGGGTACAACCTCACGTGTTCCAGGGAAACAGCGTAAGGGTGGTCAATCTGCTCAGAGGTTCCATCGGCTACGATTGGAGGCAATAGATCAATTTTATAAAGAGATAGCCGGGTTGGCAGGAGATCTTTTTGTCCCAGATAGATATGAATTAGACGGGATATTAGTAGGAGGGCCATCACCAACAAAGGATGAATTTTTAGAAGGGAATTATTTGCACCATGAGCTCCGTGAAAAAGTACTAGGAAAATTCGATATATCATATACGGATGAATCGGGATTGCATGAATTGGTAAATTCGGCTAGTGATGTGTTGGCCGGTGCTGCGATTGTTAAAGAAAAAATCACTATGGAACGTTTTTTCAAAGAACTTCATCAAGGGGAGAAAGCTACTTATGGATTTAGTCCAACCCGTGAGAATCTGATCATGGGTGCCGTGGATAGACTTTTAATTTCTTCAGATCTTAGAAAAGATGTCATAAATATTGTATGTGGGAAGGGACATCAAAATTATGAGATAATAGAGAGCCGCTCAAAAAAAATAGAGAAAAAATGCCCAGAGTGTGGAGAAAAGGTAGAACTCATCGAACGGGAAGATGTGGTGAAACATCTTATTGAACTTGCAGAATATAGAGGAACAAAAATTGAATTTGTTAGTACGGATTTTGAAGAGGGAAGCCAATTGTTACATGCTTTCGGGGGCGTGGCTGGTGTATTGAGATTTCCAACAAATATATAGATTAAGGCCGAGGGAGGAATGGAATATCATTCAGTTTATTTCGTAGGTACTCTATGACTCGCCGTCTTTGATATGCAAGTTCTACCGAGAACCAACAAAGGAGAATAATCATGGCAGATACGATCCCAGCGAAATCCCAATCGGACATCCAAACTGGGTAAATCCAGGGTGCTATGTGTGCCCAGCGGGTTGCGAAATTGGTCACATGTTGGTCTAAAAATGTTCCTTCGAATGTCGTGGTGAGTGTTTCTTTAAACGAACGTTCTTTGAATTCGTTCTCGGGATGATTTTCCTGAAGTTGATAGCTACCTATGACACCCATATCTCGAGATGTTAAAAGGGTAGATCCAGATGCCTCGTCTCCAAGAGAGAGTCTTTCTGCATCATAGGGACCCCAAGGAGAACGGATTTCCCATACAATTTTTCCAAGAGGGGTCACTTCTATTACCCGGTGATTAAGAGAATCAGTTATCAAGGTGTTTCCATTTGGTAATCTATCTGCATCACGAGGCCAGGAAAAATTTCCAGAAAGTTTCCACGTTGGTTCCCAAGTATCATTAGAATATTCGTATTCGACTACCCGATCATTTTCAGAGTCGGCTACGAGGATGGTTGGAAGATTTTTAGAAGAGAGCAAATATTGGGGATTATGTTGCTCATACATAGTCTTATGCTGCCCGTCCTCCCCTAATGTTAGGACGATCTCATCGGATAGTAGGTCGATGAGAATGATTTGATCAAAGTTCCTGATAGACACCATAACATATCGTTCATCAATTAGATCAATATCGTTGACATGGGTCCAATCTTCAGAATAGCGCCCGCCGCCACGTTTTTGAAACCCATGATCTCTGAATTTCCATTCCCAATCATATGATTCAGTAGTCATATTAAAAATAAGCAAACGATCATCGTTTAGATTAGTAGAAGTATTGTAATTCCTCATGTTTGCTATTAGGATTTTATCCTCCCCAATTAGATCCGCGTCATGAGTATCAATGAGGGGCAATCGATGGATCCAATTTAGTTTTCCAGCTTGGGAATCGAGCTCATAAAAAAGAGTTCCATCGGGCTCTGTTGCTACTACGAAAATATTCCCATTGGGAAGTGGATCGGCGTCGTAGAACCATCGTGCTCCAACAGAGCTTCCATTATGAACCCACAATACATTTCCAACAGAATCAACTGCAACTAGTCTTGCGGGCTTTTTGGTGCTGCCTTTTCCTTCAAAATGAAATCCCTGGATACTGATAATAGTAATACCATCTGCAGGTTGCTCAATGACCCCAGGAGAGAAATCTAAATATGACGCCGTTGGTTCATGGGTTATGGCTGAAAAAACGGCCGGGGAAATGAGCAGCAATACCAAGATACAGACTAAAATTCTAAAGAATTGTGATCGGGAGAAGAAGCTGAAACGCGACATACAATGTCAGATAAAAGAATGCGAAGAACGAATATCTTACCTTTCTTGTTTTAGAAGAAAAGGAGATTATTTTTTCGTTCTAAGTTTTTGTTTAAAATTAAAATATTCTTCCCTGTTGAAGGTTCTACAATCCGCCTGTGGTTACATAGAGGTAAATCACAAAGGCGATTGCAAGGCCCCATTGTGCAGGGGTTGCAGCGCTGATACTGCCTTCTTTTGCTGCTTTAACTATGGGGTAGGATATAAGTCCTGCTGCGATACCATAGGCGATAGAGAACGTTAGAGGCATCATCAAAATAGTAAGTCCTGCGGGGACTGAATTTGTGACATCTTTCCAGTCTATATCGGTTACTCCGCGTAGCATAAGTATAGCTACGAGGACAAGTGCAACGTGAGAAGCATAGAGTGGGACAGCGGCTGCAATAGGTACTGCAACGATAGATACTAGGAATAGGACACCAACTACGAGTGCAACCATTCCAGTTTTTCCGCCTTCTTCAATACCAGTAGCAGATTCAATGTAAGTAGTTACAGTTGAGGTTCCGAGGATACCACCAACAGTGGTACCAATCGCATCTGCCATGAGTGGTTTTTCGATTTCAGGTAGGTTTCCTTTCTTGTCTAGGAATCCCCCTAGTTGGGAGGTCCCAATGAGGGTTCCTGCTGTATCGAAAAAGTCCACGAAGAAGAACGTGAAAACGATCAATGCGAAACCAAATGCCGATGCTGAACTTAGACCGGTAAGTCCTCCAACGAACGCACCGACGAGTGGTGTGATGTTGTAAGAAGTAGCAGCGATTTCTGGAATCGCGAGGTCGCCCCCTATTCCAACAGCTGTGAGTGCATATGCAAGTACAGTGGTTGCTAGGATACCAATAACTATGGATCCTTTTACACCGCGAGCATAGAGCACGAATGTGACCAGTAGACCTAGGAGCGACAGGAGTGCTATTGGGTCTGCTGCAAGGTTTGGATTAAGTGTTACAAAAGTTGCTGCGTCGGCTGTAATAACTTGCATTGCTTGAAGCCCGATAATTGCTAAGAAAAGCCCGATACCGGCACCAACGGAGAACTTCACAGGTTTTGGGATTGCTGCGATAATGGCGTCTCTCCAGCCTGCAGCAGTTATGATGATGAAGATTACCCCTTCAACCACAACTGCGGCTAGGGCGACTTCCCACGCAATTCCCATGCCTAGGACCACGGTGAACGCGAAGAACGCGTTCAATCCTAATCCAGGTGCCAATCCGAATGGACGGTTGGCATAAAATGCCATTACTAAACATGCTACTGCAGCAGAAAGTAGAGTCACAATGGCGAGCATTTGCGTGACTTGGGCGGCACTGTACCCATCGATTTGAATTGCCGCCCCTAAAATTGCGGGATTAAGGATGACAATGTAGGACATTGTAAGGAATGTGGTGATTCCGGCAATGACCTCTGTTCTTATGTCTGTCTTTGCTTTTTTAAAGCCAAAATAATCGGCGAGAGAGTCTGCGACACTCATACAGTAAAAGACGCATTCGGGAAGGCCTTAAGTATTTCTGATCGTCGCTGATTGGCGTACTATAGATCGTTTATTGTCTTAAAACGTCAGACTGTAATCGCATAAACCGGCAATATTGGACATATATAGACATATTTACAGTGATTATAATGATTCAACGTGAACATAGTCAGTAATAAAAATGAAATTAAAAAGACAATAGGAGATATAATTAACAGGCTATTTTAGACCAAATACACGTTGAGTGGTGGTACGCAGGAAGGATAATGACCATAGAATTATGATGAAGGGAAGGAGGGGGATTAGAATTAAGATTAACCCGAGGCCGTACAACATCGACATGATGTTCATTTCACTGTTTGATCGGCTCAGATAGGGAGCGGTTACGGTTCTGAGAAGCTTGTTTGGTTGTGTATCGGAGGGGTCCATATAGGAAGTATATGTGAGGGGGGAAATAAACGTTTGAATTTGTAAAAATAGAGATATTTAGTGAACTATAGGTATTATTCCATATAGATTCCAGGTCGGAAGGGGATAGACTGGGCCGCTTTTCCAGAAGGGTCTATAGAATTTTCATCTTCGGTGTGAAATTCTATTGTCACTCCTAGTTCTTTTTCGAAGAAGTCTTTGGCAGAAGAATACAGATTGGATTCTTCGATTGATTTTAACAAGGACAATCGTTCGGGGGATTGTTGACGGAGGTATGTTAGTAAGGTGGTTGAAAGCCGCTTGATTTCATTTCCAAATGAACGTAATTCGTCGTTTTGCATTAAGATGCCCATAGCCACCCCTAAATCTAAATTGGAATCGATGAGAGTTTCTAGTACCTGGTATTTCCAGGTGGCGGGGGTGTAAATGCTAATCAAAGTTGGATTTTTGTTGATTACATTTTTAACTTCGTGTATATCTGAAAGAAGAGCACGTATCAAATCTTCTTCAAGTTCTATCAAAGGGGCATCAAATTCAGGAGAGGTGTTTGGCCAGCTGGCAGTGTCTAGAGGATCCCCAGTCAAGAGTTCGTGTAATTCATTAGATAGGAACGGCATGAAGGGAGATAGCATGATTAGACGGGTTCTTAATACTTCTCGTAGTGCCCAATTGGATTTTGTGGAGACACTTCTTCGATTGTGCCACTTTAAGTGCTCCTCCAGTTCATAGAAGACAGCTTGACTAGCTGTTCTTGTTTCGAAGCGATCTAGCGACGAGGTAGTTTTTTCAATGATTTGATTAAGTTTTGATAGTAGCCATTTATCAGGTTTACTCAAATTCTGATCAGCTGCAGGGAGTGAGATAACATCGAAAGAACGATTCCAGAAGCGGAATAACTGGGTTCTAATTACATCTACTTGATCAGATCTCCAATCGTAATCTTGCCAAGGTTCAGCAGAGCTCAATAGGAAAAATCGAACGGTGTCAGATCCATATTTATTAACCGCTTCTTCAACTAGAACGACGTGGCCTTTAGAAGAAGACATTTTTTCCCCTTCCAATAAACCCATTCCCATTACCATTATTCCATTGGGCCAATGGGATTCATCGAAAAATTCAGCGTGGTGATATAAAAAGAAAGTTAGGTGGTTACTGATAAGATCGTTTGCAGAGCATCTGTAATTAATTGGGTACCAGTATTCCCATTCTTTCCTAAGTTCAAGTGCACGGGGGTCTGGGGAAGCTACTGCTGTTGGTCCGAAGAATAAAGCGTCGAAAAATTCGTGAGTTAAATCATCTGCAGGAATAGAATGGAGATGATGAGAGATAGTATAATAGGCCATATACAAAGTGGAATCAGAAAGGGGTTCAATGACGTAATCAGGGTCCCAAGGTAAACGCGTTCCTAGACCATAGTTTCGAATGCAGGGCCACTCTTTTAGCCAGTCGATCGTTCGATAATATTCGTTTTTGGTGTTTTGGGGAATTCCATCTAGTTGATCAACTATTTGTATTGCTTTTTTTCGCCAGGAATCGTCGTTGTATCGAAGGAACCATGTTTCTTGGGTCGCCACTTCTACATTTCCACCGCAGCGACAGACGACATCTTCTGTAAACTCATACATGGTGTCGAATAGATCAAGTTCTAGGTATTCTTGTTTAATTTGATCTCGTACTTTCTCTACTGTTTCACCGGAATAAATTCCATAAAAATCTCGGAGGATACCAGAGTGGAATTCTTTGTTATACAGTTCATGGGTTGCTTGTTTGAGTAGAGGGTCGCTTGAGGTAGTTATCCCGAAGGATTCAACTATATCTTTTGCGGGGAATTCACCATAACCCTCCACTGTTAAAATGGAAATGGGCGTGATATTTTCGAGTGATTTTGGTTTAATTCCATACGCAGACATCTGCTCTGTATTTTGTTTTGCTTCAGTCAAAGCGAGCCAATCATCAGGACTATGTGCAGGGACAGACATCACGGCCCCAGTTGCGTTGTCAGAATCGACAAATGTAGCTGGTAAAATAATTACAGGCTCTTCAGTGATTGGGTTTTGTATAAATTCACCAATTAATGTCTCGGAAGGAACTTCTCGTTCAATGGTTACATTCCTGGCTTGGAGAGAAAATTTACCAGCAGCTTCTTTGGAAATAATCCATTTTTCCCCGTCTACATTTGCTTCAACATAGGTGGAGTTTGGGTTGACAAAAGCGTTGGTTACTCCTCTGATTGTTTCAGGCCGGAGGGTTGCCATTGGGATTATAAAATCACCCCATTTGAATTTGATTAAAGTATACTCTTGAAATTCCGCATTTTCTCCTCGGAGGATGTCATGAGTAGTTACGGGATTCTTTTCATTCGTGCAGAACTTAACTGGATGCAACCCTTTTTCGAGTAATTCGCGGTTGTGGAGGGTGTCGTACTGCCATGTAATAAACTTTGAATAACGTTCGTCGTTGGTTGTGAATTCACGTCTCCAATCAATGCTGAGACCAAGGTTTTTCATGCCTATTCGGTAATGGTTGTCTATAAAATGGTGTGCGAATCCCATTGGTGTTTTGAGTTCATCTAATTCTTCATCAGAGACACCAAAAATATCTTGAAGTACCGATAGTTGTTCAGGCTCCCTTTTTTTTAAACGTTCGACTGCCCCGACTATAGGGGTTCCAGTGACATGCCAAGCCATTGGAAAAAGAACAGATTCTCCACAAAGTCTACGATATCGTGCGTAGACATCGGGAACAGCGTAAGTGCGTGCGTGTCCGATGTGCATTCCGCCACTAGGGTAAGGATATGCAACGGTTATGAATGTGGATTCATTATCACTAGGGTTTGCCTCATAAGTCCCATTTGACATCCACCTATCCTTCCACTTGTTCTCAATGGAGGATGGTTGGTATTCCATAGTACATTGTTTTATATCCTAGAGTTAAAAGAACTCGAAATTTGTCTTGATGTGATGTGAGACGTTGAAAGTGGGAAAAATTGAAATTAGTCTTCTAATATTTCATTGAGTTTAGACAGAACGGCGTCGGAATGTCCGTCTGGTTTGACATTGTTATAGACTGCCTGGATGGAACCGTTAGAGATGATAAACGTGGTTCGTGCGGGTTTACCATCGCTGATATCAAAACCAAAGTGAGTAGCTACAATTCCCTCGGGGTCGGCTAGGAGATTTAATTCTAAATCATACTTATTGCAAAAGGAAGAGTGAGAATCCACAGAATCCATAGACACCCCATATACTTCTGCCCCTATTGCTTCGTATTGAGAGAGTGATTCATTGAATTGAACTGCCTCAGTAGTACATCCAGGGGTGTCGTCACGGGGGTAGAAATACACGACCGTAGGATCGCTGAAAGAAAGAGTCATTGTTTCACCTTTTTGATTTGGGGCGCTTACTTCAGATATTTGATCTCCAACATTAAGAGTCATGATAGAGAATTGAACTTGGTAACAAAAACACCTTTCTAATTGATTTTTTGTTTAAAGTTATCAAGAAAGGTGAGTCACATTGTAAGAACCAAGGGATCTGACCCATCCATTTTCACTTACGATGGTGTGAAGATTTGAAAAAACTTCTAGGGTTCTACTTTCATCAGAACTTGCTTCAAAATCTATATGAAATAAGTAATCTCCAAGTTTATTCCCGCTGGGGCGGGATTCAATTCGGGTTAAGTTGATGTCTTGGTCAGCGAAAGTTTGGAGAATTTTGAGTAATAAACCAGAATAATCACTGTGGGGATATATAATAACAGAGGTTTTTTTCCCAATTTTTTGACGTTTTGTAGGAGGAGCTATGACGAAAAATCTAGTGGAATTAGAAGATTGATCTTGGATGTTTTTAGCCAAGATTTTTAATTTTTCATTGGAGCTTTCAGGATGTCCAATCGCTGCGATAGAATCATCTTTGGTTGCTCTATCGATACCACTTGCAGTACTAGTTTCTGGTTCGAGTTTTAAATCGGGGTAGTTTGAAGTGATAAAGTTGCGGCATTGTGCTAGTGCTTGGGGATGACTTGTGATAGTGTCAAAAGTGGCTGATTGAGCTAAGAGAGCGTGTTGTATTGGGGCGACTACTTCTTCAAGTACAGCTATGTCGTGATCCACCAGAGAGGAGAGACTCTCCGTAACAGACCCTTCGATACTATTTTCTACCGGGATAATGCCTTTATCGAAGGTGCCATCAGAAACATCTTTTACAATAGCTGCGACCGAGTTGCGGAATACTATATCGTCAGAAAAAGATAGAGAAACTCTATGAGAATAGGTTCCAGCAGGTCCTAATGTAAGTATGCTCATCTTCCACAGGCTACTTCATTAAGGGTAAAAAGGTCATCGTTAGAGGTTATATGGCATAATTCGTTAACGATTAGATGCAATTCTAGCGGCTGTGGCTATTAACTCAGAGAAGGTGGGGTGGGCATGAATTGTGTTTGCTAAATCGGAGGTAGTACTCTTTGATTGAATTGCAAGTCCAATTTCAGCTATGAGTTCAGATGCAGAGGGGCCCACTATTTGCCCTCCAATGACAGATCCAGTGGATGTTTCAGAAACTATTCGAACGAATCCTATGGGTTCGTTCGTCAGGTGTGCTCTACCAAGGGCACTATAAGGAACTTTTCCGATAGAAACATCCAAACCTTCTTCCTCGGCTTGTAGTTTGGTCAAACCCACAGTACCAATTTCAGGAGTAGTAAAAACTACGGAAGGGATGGAAGTGTTATTTGAAATGGCGTTTTTATTTGAGATGGCTTCTGCTGCTATTTTTCCTTCCATACTAGCTTTATGGGCCAGCATGGGTGGGCCAGCGACATCCCCTATAGCGAATATATTTGAAATTGAAGTGCGGCACTGGTTATCGACGGGAATAAAACCGTGCGGATCTGGTTTGAGTGAAATTGCATCTAGATCAAGGGTTTCAGTTACAGGAGTCCTCCCTACTGCAACTATGGCTTTGTCACAAGAGTAATCGTGAGTATCTCCATCGGGGGTGGTGGTTGTTATTGTGATTCTAGATTTGGATTTAGACCAAGACGAAACAGATTCCTCAAAGTGAAAATTTATTCCGAGGTGTTCGGAATGTTTTTGAACTAGTTTGGAAATGTCATCCTCATAGTTGGGGAGTATTTTGTGTTGTAGTTCAATGACATCGACGTGAGATCCAAGTTTGGCGAATAAAGCAGATAGCTCCATTCCTATATACCCAGCTCCAACAATAACTAATTTTTTAGGGATTAATTTTAGAGACAGGGCAGTTTTAGAACTGATAATATTACTAGAATCGAATTCAAATCCAGGTAGTTCGGTTGGCCTACTTCCGGTCGCTATTATTGCATGTTTGAAGGAAATGTCACGAGAGGACTGAGGGTGAGTGGGAGTTAATCTTGCAGAAGTGGTAGTTAAGAAAGTTATTGCACCCTGGAGTAAATTAATTTTCTTGGCCAGACACATTTTTTCTATTTGCCGTTCCAATTGAGAAACAATCCCATCTTTCCAAGAATTCATTTGGGTGAAATCGATCGAATGGGAGGAGGTAATGCCCATAGTTTCTGCGTGGGACATACTATATGCCAGGTTGGTTGCTCCGATGAGGGCTTTGGAAGGCATACAACCGCTGTGGACACATACTCCTCCATATTTATTCATTTCTGCCAATGTGACATCGAGGCCCAGTTGGCTGGCACGTAGTGCGGCTTCATGGCCACCTGGTCCAGATCCAATTATGAGAAGGTCTG
Source organism: uncultured Halobacteriales archaeon (assembly GCA_964597855.1). Taxonomy (GTDB): domain Archaea; phylum Halobacteriota; class Halobacteria; order Halobacteriales; family Hikarchaeaceae; genus Hikarchaeum. Next base: position 207,679 of record CAZQZO010000001.1, read on the forward strand.
TTGAAATTGGACCATTATTGTTTTCCATTATTCATAAATAATCATCTTTTCTGTCCGTATAAAGTAGAGGAATGGAAAATACAATATCAGGCGGAGGTGGTAGAATTGGAGATTAAAGATCGGATGAAAAATTCACCCGCTCGATAAGAAGATCGGACCAGAGGTCCGCTGGCACAATATAAAAATTTTAGTTCATCTTCAGCGACATATTTCCAGGTCTCAAATTTGAGTGGAGAGACATATTCAAATACTTCTAAATGCCGGGAGGAGGGTTGTAAATATTGGCCCAAGGTTACAAAATTTACACCGTTTTCTCGGAGATCCGATAGGGTTTGATAGACTTCTCCGTCATATTCCCCCAGACCCAGCATTAAAGAAGATTTAGTATAGATATCAGAAGTTGAATTTATATAATCTAGTACAGATAAAGATTGTTCGTAGCCGGCTCTTCTATCTCGAATTGGCCATTGGAGTCGCTCCACAGTTTCTATATTATGAGCTATCACATCCGGCTTTGCCGCAATGATTTTGTCAAGCAAACCCAATTCAGATTGGAAATCGGGTATCAGAGTTTCTATCAAAGTATTAGGATTGAGACTTCGAATTGCTTTGATTGTTTTTGCGAAATGGCCCACTCCTTGATCTGGCAAATCGTCTCGGTTGACAGATGTTAATACCGCATAGTCTAGATTTAATTCAGAAATGGCAGACGCTATGTTTAGAGGTTCATCGGGATCTAGAGGTAGCATCCCACCAGTTGTTACATTGCAAAAATTACATGTCCGGGAGCATCTGTCGCCCATCAACATGAAAGTCGCAGTCCCAGGGGCTTTTTTTCCGGACCAGCATTCTCCAATGTTGGGACAATGTGCTTCTTCACATACAGTATGAAGATCATATTTTCGCAGAGTCTGTTTGATGTGGGTAAATTGGGATCCAGAAGGTAGAGATATTTTTAACCAGGATGGTTTTTTCCCGGAAGCACTTGCCATTGTTACTCGAAATGGGTTGGGTAGTGAAATAAGTAACTAATGGGAATAGGTAGAATGCGCCGACCGGGAATTGAACCCGGGCTATGAGCTTGGGAAGCTCAGGTCATACCACTAGACTATCGGCGCAAATTGTGATTGATTCGCACTTAGGATGCGTTAGAGTAACGTTTGTTATGTAAACGGAAAGATCGATCGGGTATTATCTGCTGGAGTACTTATAGAAACCCATGCTAGCGGGACATGGGATTTCTGATTTGGAGTTGACAGAACAAGAGTTAGAACATACTAAAGAACGCATAATTCAGTTTATTAGAAAAAACGTAGTTGATGCAGGGGCAGAAGGGGCGGTCATAGGTTTGTCAGGTGGAATTGATAGTACTCTTACGGCTTACCTGGCGGCAGAAGCACTGGGGGCAGGGGGTGTGTATGGAGTGGTGATGCCAAGTAAAGTGAATAAAAAAGAAAATATGAGGGATGCGGTTCAAGTTGCAAATGATATAAAAATAGAACATAGTGTCATTGAAATTGAATCCATTGTTGAAGAAGTAGAATCCGCCATGGAGAATGGGGTAAAAGAAGAAATAAAGCAGACAGGAGACAGAGTAATAGGGAATTTAAGAGGGAGAGTGAGAGCGGTCATCTTGTATCGCATAGCAAATGCTAATAATTCAATAGTGATAGGAACGGGGAATAGAACAGAGGCATTGATAGGGTATTTTACAAAGTATGGAGATGGTGCAGTGGATTGCCACCCTATAGGGAATCTCTATAAGTGCCAAGTTAGGCAGTTGGCGGAGTGGGTAGGAGTGCCGAGTAAGTATATCACTAAAGCTCCGACTGCGGGGTTGTGGGAAGGACAGACAGATGAAAAAGAACTGGGCATGGGATATGATGTTTTAGATTTGATTCTATATTTATTGATTGAACAAAAAATGCCGGCTGGGGAAATACAAAAATTATTAGAGATAGATGGGAAGAATGTACTAGAAGTACAGAAATTATATGAGTTGAGTGAACACAAGAGAGGCGTCCCGCCTAGTCCCTAGAAATTATCTTTTCATATAGATAAGATCGTTCGAAGCCTGATCCGGGAATTGAACCCGGGATCTCGTCCTTACCAAGGACGCGCTTTACCCCTAAGCCAATCAGGCACAAGTTATGCAGTACGTTATCATGTTTATGCATTTCTAAATCGTTCTACTTCTGTTGTTCTGCTTCACGGGGTTAACTGCCTTTACTTTCCAGAAGATATAACCAACAAAAAATCCTCTTCTTCGCCTTGTTCTATTGTCTGTATCAACCTCGAAATGTGATCTTTGGATTCTTTCGAGATATCAAAATTGAGTAGTTGTTTGGTGTCAAATTCAGATGGCATTTCTGAATCTGATGAAACGAATCCAGCGATGATTGCCAACTCAAAGATATTTCGCTCCAAGCTCATGCGGCGTGTTGGAGTTCCAGTGGGCGCATCAGACCACTCAGTTTCTGCAATTCCAAATGCACGGATGGTTTCTACAGCTTTGTGTGCGGCTTTTGTATGAGATAAGAGATAGAATCCCCTTGCAACCATAACATCTGCAGCAAGCAGATCCATATCGGTGTTTAATTTTTGTTCATTGTGCTTCCAACGGTTTCCTCGAACGAGGTCTTGTGTTAGCCGCAAGCCTTCATAGATTAATTGTACTCCAGCAGCTTTAGAATCCACAACAATTGGTGCTTCATCAGTGTGCCTCACTTCTTCAGATACTACGATGGTAGCTAATCCAAAGGTGGGAGAATCGGACTCGATTTGACTAGTTATAATTTCTCTTAGTCCTGTTGGTTTGACTTCATCAACTGCGCTACAAGATGCTGCCCGGACTCGGTAGACTGCGTCCATCATTGTAACTAGTAGGTATAACGAGTCCAAAAGACCTTTGGAAACGATCGACGGAAAGAATATTATCTTTGATTTTTATTACGGGTAGTAAATAAAAAAATAGAGCAATCGCTCTGGGTTTAAAAATAAGAAAAAGCTGAAGAAAGAAAGTTACTCGGTTATGCTTTCCTGCGGACTGCGAGGAGAGCCGCTGCGAGTAGGGCCACAACTGCGATAGCAAGACCAAATCCTGGTTGACCAGGTGTTGGTGTAACTTGTACAGTTCTGACGTTTTCGATTACTTTCTCGATTACAACGGTTCGTTCCTGAACCTCAACTTGTACTTCTACAATGGTTTGAGGTGTTGGAGTACCGCGGATAACTTCGATAGTTCGGGTAACGATCTTTGGCTCTGCAGTTGGAGTTGCAGTATCTGCTACTGCTTCTACATCTACTTCGTCACTGATTTCGGTACCGGATCTAAGGACCACGACGGAGAACTCGGTTCCAACTTCGACATCAGATAGGTCGAATGTTGTAGTCCAGGTTCCGTCCGAGGCTACATCGGCTGTTTGGGTCTTGAGGAATGGATCGTCGCCAGTGTTTCGGACTCTAACAGAGAGTTCGGTTCCTGGAGCGACAGATGCAGTTCCGGATATGACACTTGCAGCTTCTGGTTGAATTCGGAGATCATCATCTGCATCTAGGCCAGAGACGGTTGCCTCTTCCTTGACGTAGTTGAATTCTATCTCTTTCTTGTTGTCGTCCTCATCGTCGTCATCAACGTATGGGTTGAATTCATCGATGAAGAAAGTGACCTTGTAATCTTGACCTTTTGCTAGCGAACCATTGGTCGTTGTAGCATCTTGCGAGTCGATTACCACATAGAATGTGTTTTCGTCTGCGTCAGTGTACAACTGAGCTTTGGCGGCTGCTGCGTCGTCAGTGGTTAGGGCAAATACAATTGCATCCTGGTTGCTGACAGCGTCGGTCTGTTTGATTGTCAAGTTCATTCCGTGAGCTTTACCGGAGTCGGCTGCGACACCACCAAGAACTGTTTCTAGGTCCTTGTTGGTAACGTGTCCAAAGACACCAGATACGTCGACTTTAACGATGAGCAGATCTTCTAGAGATAAGCTTCCACCATCGGCAACTTCTGTTGTGTCGCCCCAGTCGTCATCTGGATCGAATTTGTTTGCATCACTCTCAGGAGCTCTGTGGAGACTGATTCCACTTGTCGAACGGGAATTTAGAGCCAATGTTGCGACGTCTTCTTCATCTGCAACTACACCAGCTGCGCTGATGGTTGAGGATGAGGAGACTCGGAGGTCATAGTTTCCTGTGGACAATGGATCACTGAGAACGAGGTCAATGTCAAGTCCGGTTGTTGTGGTACTGGTGTTGTAACGGGTAGAACTCGTGATGGAGTCATCAGAGTCGTCTACTGTGTAACCAGTTCCGTTTGTTGCGGTGAACGATTTTCGGTCTGGAGACTCTTTATGAGTAACCGAACCTGCAGCTCGTCCAACGTTGTAAGTGTTCATCAAGAGGTTGACTTTACCGTCTTTGTCTCCTCCGTCAGTCACTTGGATCATTTCTAAGTAGTTGACGTCTTCGCCACCAATGAACACGTAGGCTGTTGTTGCGTCAACCATATCGATTTGGATGTTTGCAACGTCACCACGTTCTTCACTGAATACACTTTGACTGAATGTGTATGTTGGGTCGGCATCGCGAACAGTGATTGTTGCGGATGCTTCTGCGTCGGTGTCAACAACTTCGACATCGAATGTGTATGTACCATCATCATCGAAGTCGCCGTCAAATTCAACTTGAACTTTCTCGCCGGCTTCTACGTTAATGAGGATGGACTCACGGTCATTCTTACCTTTGTCGTCTTCATCTGTTTTAGAAGAATTAACGACATCGTTAGTAGATGAAGTCGCGTCGAATATGTCAGAAAGATCATCTTCATCTAATTCAGGTGAAGAGACTCTTATCTGGAATTCGCCACGGTTGGATGTTATGTCAAGTGTAGTTGTTGAACCAGAGTCGATTGAATCGTCATCTAGCTCTACACTGAGAGTCTGTACTGTAACTTCGAATTTAGCGTTCCCAATGTGTGTTGTGTTGGGAGAAACGTGAACGAACTGGTCGCTCGTAGTTCCTGTTGCGGATAGCAATTCACCAGTTCCGTTAGCGATGAAGACTTTGCTGCCTTCACCACCGGCTGTGATGACGTAGTATCCTTCAAGACCACTAGTCGAAATCGAGGCGGTACCAATACTCTGGGTATCTCCCTTTACGTTCTTTGTAGCCGAACTAACGTCGAGCTGGAACTCAGTTACGAGTCCTGCAACTTTGTTGTCGTCTACAACACGTACTTGTAGGGTGTTACCAGTAGCTGTGGTGGTACCATTTTCTAACCAAATGTCCTGACCTTGCCAGTATGTTACTCCAGAATCGGCTAACTCAGCATCGCCTACGGCGGTACCAAATGCAGATCCAGAGAAAGCAACAACTCCAGCGAAGACGGAAAGAACCATCAACGCGGAAAAGAGCAATGCCTGAACTTTTTTGCTTGTATTTGTCATATTATTTTTTTTGTTTGCAACGGACCGTTGTGGTCGGGCAAACCGACCTGTAGATCCAGAGGTACTTCTTCAGCTTCCTCTCTGCAATCCCAACAAACTACAGATTAGGTTAAATACTTTCCTATCGAGAGAATGGAGAAATCGATGCCCTGGTTTGGTTTATACGACTCTAAAAAAGGAGAATTGGGGGGCATTTGAGATCAATGTTTGAAAGGGTAGGAATATATAAACAAGTTTTGATTCTAAAATGCATAAAAAAGGTAGACTGGGACGTGAAAGAATGAATAGAAAATATCGTTTTTTTATTCATTTGGTCAAAGGACGGAGTGAAAATGGGGGTTGAAGGGAAGAGGGAAAAATGTCATAATAGCCTATGTGGAATATTATAGGTAGGCATTAATTACTGTGGGTAATTATAGAGATAACTTTGGTGAGTGAAAATGGGTGTAAAAAATTTTGGTGAGGTCCAATCGCGTGTTTTTTTACTGGGAGCGAGGAGAAAACTATATGGAAGGCACAGGAGTTCCATTGGTTACCCCTTTTGACGAAAAGGGAGACATTGATGAATCGAAACTTGCTGAATTGGTGGGATGGGTAGAAGAGAGAGGGGTTGATTTTATTGTTCCTTGTGGGTCGAATAGTGAAGCAGAATTAATGACGGCAGAAGAAAGAGCACGAGTAGTCGAAATAGTGGTAGAATCTGCCTCAGTACCCGTATTAGCAGGGACGGGGCACCCGGGTCTACGAGAAAGTACCATACAGACAGAATTGGCTGCATCAGTAGGTGCAGATGCTGCGCTAATTGTAACCCCATTTTATTTTTCACATAGTCAAGAAGACATGGCTATATATTATAAAAAACTGGCCGAATTGGTATCGATCCCAGTATATTTGTACAGCGTGCCGAAATTTACTCACGTTAGCCTTGAGCCAGATACGATAGCGGAATTGTCAGACGGGGAGAATATCAAAGGGATGAAAGATTCTAGTGGGAACTCAGACTTATTCCAACAAGAGATTGAGGTGACCAAAGAGAAGGACTTTGATATGTTGGTTGGAGCAGGAGGAATTTATGCACAGGCACTGGAAATGGGCGCGACTGGGGGTGTATTGGCACTAGCAAATATCGCACCGGAAAAATGCTCTGAAATTTATCAATTGTATAAAAAGGGGGACAGTGAAAATGCCAAAATATTAAACGAGGGATTAGTAAAATTGAACCAAGGAGTCACGGGGACATACGGCATTTCTGGTTTGAAGGCAGCAATGGAAATGCGAGGCGCACCTGCTGGGTTTGCTCGTAGTCCGCATCGCGGGGTTGGTGGGGCCGAAAAAGAGGGCCTCCAAAACCTACTAGATGAAGCAGGAGTGCAGTAGTTAAAGTATTTGCAAGGTCACAAATAGAGAGATGAGTAGACCTACAGTGCGTGTTGTAGTTGATTCGGGAGTATTGGCAGAAGATGCCAAAAAAGAGAAATCGGCGAAGATTGTGATGGATATCATTCGAAAGTCACCATGGATGGTAATTATCGCTAGTATTCCCCTACTAGATGAAGCACAAAAAGTGATTGAAACAGAGTTGGGAGGGGAATTGGCGAAGAAATGGCGAGAAGACATAGAGAGTATGTGTGAAATTGTAGACCATTCGGAGGGAGATCATCCGGCACTTGCTTCTGCGTATGTGGGGAATGCACAGCATATTATTTCAGGGGACGAGAGGTTGACTAATGCCAAAGCAGGAGTGGCGATTAGAACAAAAATTGAAACTAGTGTTAAAAGACCAGATGCTTTTGTGAAGTTATTTGAAAATATTATCTGACTCCGCGGTGTTCAACGGGGTCATTATCAAGCCAAGATGCTAGCTTGGAAAGGGCCCTGCCTCGATGAGAAATTGCGTTTTTTTCAGTTAGATTCATTTCTGCCAATGTTTTGCCGTTGTATTCAAATATAGGATCATATCCAAATCCCTCAGTTCCACGAGGGGGGACTATGGTACCTCTAATAGAGCCTTCAAAGGCCACAGTTTCGTTTTTAGAGCAATATGCGATTGAGGTTCTAAAGTATGCACGGGGGGAATCGAATTCTTCGAGTAAAGTGAGAATTCCGGAGAGCCCAATAGTATGATATACATATGAAGAATAAGGGCCGGGGAATCCACCTATGTCGTCGATGAAGATGCCAGAGTCATCGGTGATTATAGGTTGGGTTCCACCTGCGGCTTTGAAGGCTTCTTGGGCACCAGAGATGGCGATCTCGGATAGACTCTCAGATTGTAATTCGAGATAATCATAATCAAACTGTTCAACTACAGGTCCTAGATATGCTTGTGCCTCGCGAACTTTTTCGGCGTTGGTAGTAGCAAAAAGCACCATGGAGCAGTGAGAGTGTCGAGGGGAGAAATAGGCGTCGTAAATTATATGATTAGAGATATCTGCCACGTGATTCTATTTCTTGGAGACGTGTTAGTACATGGGGAGATCCGTGACCCTCGTAGACAGATGTAGCACGATTCCAAAGTTCCTCATAGTTAGAAGAAGTTCCAACGAGGCTCTCTTTGAATATGTGAAGATCCATTGCGTAGTCTTCTATATTGTCTGTATGAAATCCCAGACCAAAATCGATGAGGTACACCTTATCAGAGGTGGAATCGATTCTAATGTTTCTAGTGGTTGGATCTCCGTGGACGATGCCAGAAGAGTGGAGTAATGACAAATAATTAACGACGTTTTCTACTCTTTGTTGGTTTAATCCTTCGGAGAGGTCGGCGTCTCCAACTTTTTGGAATTCCAGAGTGAAATTGAGGGGGTCGATGCCTTTGATTAGGGGAGTGGGAATACCTATTTTTCGGGCTTCGTGAGTAAGTCGTGCCTCGATATTGGTTCGATGACGTCGGAGGCGAAGATCCATGGTAGGATTTCGATAGGGTTTTGGAAGTCTTCGTTTCCGCACAGTATTTGCATCGAATTCTACAAGTGCTTCAGATCCTTGTATGGTAGACGGGGAGATGGTGGAAAGAGATCTACTAGGGACGGGCCAGGTTACCTTGACCGTATTTGGTCTAAAGTTAGAGAGAACATGGGAATCTTCAATTGGAATTGTATCACCTACATCGAACATATAGGATCCTAAAATAGCGATCATACCTGCATTGTCACTGAGGAAGCGTGGTTCTGGGGCGAAGAATTGGGCACCTCTATCGGTGCACATGGTTTCTAGCATATCTTGCAGACGTGTGTTATTTCCAACTCCACCTCCGAGTATGAATTCGTCGCAATGTAATAAAGATAAGGCACGTTCTGAAACTTCTGTTAGAATGGAAAATATGGTTTCTTGGAGTGAAAAGCAGACGTCTTCTATGGGATGGCCCTGGTCATAAGCAGCAATTGCTGCAGTTGTTAATCCAGAAAAGGAAAAGTCCATTCCTTTGACTATATAGGGGAGGTCGAAAAAGCTGCCATCTAGTGCTGTTTTTTCTATTTGTGGCCCCCCGGGATGTGCCCATCCAACATGGCGAGCGAATTTGTCTAGGGCGTTTCCTACTCCAGTATCCATTGTCTCCCCTAGTACCCTGTAATAGCCATCATGGTAGCCCAAAAGATGTGCATTCGCGCCGCTCGCATTGAGACAGACGGGAGTGGAAAATCCTGAAAAATGTCTACCCACTTCTAGATGGGCAAGCATATGATTAACACCGATAAGAGGTACGTTGAAAGTTCCAGCAAGTGCACGGGCAGCGGTTGCACATATACGGAGACAAGGGCCAAGTCCAGGTCCTCTAGAAAAGGCCACTGAATCGGGAGGAGTTTCTAAGTTAGTAAAGATAGTTTCGAGGACTTTTGGTAATGCTTTTCTCATATGTTCCGCTGCCTCCCGGGGATGCAATCCTCCACTATCGGGTAGATAGGGAAGAGTCTCTATGTTCACTGTGTCGGAATTAGAATCAAAAATTGCAGCACTAGCTGCCCAAGCAGTTCCTTCAATGCCCAAAGTAACAGTCATAATGAGAGCACCGTTCTTATTGATGTAAGAAGGGGAGATGATTATCTCTATTGATTGAGAGTTCTGTGTAGAAAATTTTCAATAGGTGTTATTTCCATCTAGTATAACTACATTTTCCGCAGTGGAATCGGTCGTCGTGTTCTGCTAAAAAAGAATCGTCGCATTCTGGGCAATGTTCATTGGGGGTAGAACCATCGTTGCCATAATTTTTGCGAGCCCCCATTTATTCTTCCTCGGTTTCTTCAGTGTCAGATTGGTTTCGAAGGATGATATGATCTTGTTCAATTGACTGAGCAAAATCAGAATTTTCATAAATCTTTGCATCTCCAATGGTTTTTCGTGTTCCAAATTGGGTTCTAAGTTTTCGGATTATTACTTCGTCTGTGTTTTTGTTCAATCTCGCTGCTAGGTTGTCTCGAACTTCAATACGATTTGGAGTTGAGTCTGTGTGGTCAATGAGGAAAGAAACGTCTACCCTGTGTAACAACGGGTTGGAAGTTTCAGATAAAATAGTTATTTCCATTATTGGGTACATTTTCCAGTCGCATCCAAAAGTATTTCGAAGGCACTACAGGTCAGATTGCGTGATCATAGAGAACACTGAATCAAGATCTCCGTCAAATTGGGAAAGTAGGTTCCATGCATCTCGTTTGGCATCGGAAGTTACGAGTATATGAACCATTCCCAAATCTGGCTGTCCATAGATTATACTAGATTCGAGGGGGGCTAGCATAATTGCAGGTAAAGTTGCTAGATCTTCTTCTCCAATTACTAAAATTTGGGAAGGTCCATCGCGGTCATTGAGTGATTGGTTGATAGCATGGACTAGTTCATCTGTCAGAACGCCGGGGGGATTTTTAACTTCGATGTGAAAATCTATGTTTTGAAAAGGTGGGGGGAAATCAATGGGTTCGCGTTTTGTTAATTGGTCAATTATAGATACATTTGGAGAAACTCCTGCAGTTTCAAAGTGGAAAGCTACTACATCCCCTATAGTGATAATAGGAAATCCTAGATGCGGAATTAAGTCGTTTATATCCACATACAGGGGACCCATTGGCTCGCTTAATTTATTTCGGAGTTGAAGGGGGAGATGGACTGAATTTGGCAATAGTTATCTGACTTTTAGAGCATACTGGCCGGGCTCGTTTATTCCCATGATTTTTGCTACGTCGGATTGTTGGGGATGGATAATAACGATATATCCACTCCAATCATCAGTGATACTAGCAGAGCCACATGAAGGACATGTTTCTGCTTTTTTATCATTTAAGACTCTGAGACAATCTCTACAAGCGAGGCGTTTTTTTGCGGGCATTAACTCTCGGCCTCTCGCTCTCTCTTGTCTTTGAGCCATCCGTGTTTTCCAAGGCCAGGTTGTTTTGCTGTTAAACCGATCTTGGATTCCCGGGGGTTGCGTTCGTCGATGCTCTTGGTTACTATTCGAGTTCGAACAGGGTCGTCGACTTTAATTGATTTACCGGACTCGTTCGAGGCTAGCTGTTGGTTTTCTCCATTAAAACTCAAATATTCATCAGAAATTTGGGAGACGTGTAGAAGACCATCGATAGGACCAATTCCTACAAACGCGCCGAATTCGACGACCTCTACCACTGTTCCATCAACTACTTCTTGCATCGATGGATCGAAAGTGATAGCATCGAATTCGGTTGGGTAATAAACTCCCGGACGTCCAGGGAGAACAACACCTTCTTCGAGATTGTGTACTTTAGTGACACTTATCACACTACCTACAGATTTATCTACGCGACCTTCGAGTTTGTCTTGAAGCAACACTTTGACTAAATCTTTGTTTACATCTCCGAGTTTGTCTGGCGGTACTTCTACTGTGTCGATTATTCTAACCTTTTTAAACATATTAGGGCTCCATGATATGTAACGTATTTTGGCCCCTAACGCCAACTACGGGGATACCAGTTCCCAACAGTCTGTCGCGCAGGGACAAATCGTTTGTTACAACGTAATCTATTTGACTAGTATAAGAAAGCTCCAAAAATGATTCGTCTGCCGCAGCATTCTCTGTTTTGATAATTTTACATCGCATTTTAGCCAAATCGAGACCGACACGGGCGGCACGAGAAGCTACTCCCTTTCCATGTTTTAGAGAGGAAAGTTCCTGGAGTACGGGCTCAGGGATCACAAATTCGGGAGATGGTAGTAATAGCTCTAGTTCTTCAAATATTCTGATTTCGAGTTCGACGGGGACCATCAATGCATTGGTATCGAGAGCTACAATAACCATGACTCAGTTTAAAAGTGTCCCAATTCCAATCAACCTCCAACGAGAACCAACACGTCTGCTAATAGCTATTTGTGCTTGTAGAGGTGCACTTATGGGCCGTTTGAGTGAAACCTCACACTCAGATTTTCTAGCACTTGTAACAATTCCTACGGTGGTGGTGGTACCGACAGATAGCATCAGAGCTTCTCCTGTGTTTATTGGGCCAACTTCCCCAGATTCGGGAGTACCAACAATACGATCTAGAAGTTCTACATCCATGGTAAAGGAGTCCCAAAGAGGAGGAAGGGTTCCTGGTTTTCCTGCCAATCTTCCAGTCAAACCGTCGCTTTTTGTAAGGGAAGGATCTAGTCCGGTTCCAATTCCTATGAGTCCTCCGGGGCCAACTGCGTCAAGAGATGAATTACCAGCTCGGATGGATTTTATTGTTGCGATGATGGGAAGATATTCAACTTTACCTGAAGTGGATATGCGTCGCCCAGGGGAAATTTCTAATTCGTCTCCAACAGAGAACTGTCCTTGGACAAGACTTCCTCCTAAAACACCTCCGACTAATTGATCCCAGGTTGCGCCGGGGCGATTTATATCAAAGCTCCTGGCCACGTACATTAGAGGCGGGGATTTACCATCTCGTTTGGGTGTTGGGATGTGTTCTTCTATGGATTTAATGAGAGAATCTATATTGATATTTTGATCAGCGCAAATAGGAATTATAGGTGCATTTTTAGCTATGGTTCCAGAAAAGAATTCTTTAAGTTTTCCGTAGTGGTCTTTGGCAGTTTCCAAGTCGACTAGATCTATCTTAGTTTGTGCAATGACTATGTTTGATATTCCAATGGTCTCTAGGGCCATTAGATGTTCTTCTGTCTGGGGTTGAGGTACAGATTCGGTTGCGCTGACAACTAATACTGCCCCATCCATAAGAGCCGCGCCAGATAGCATGGTTGCCATGAGGGTCTCGTGGCCAGGTGCATCTACGAAAGAAACAGTGCGTAAAAGATCCGTTTTTTTATTATGATGAGGACACGTTTCGGCTAAGAGATAAGAGGCCGGGTCTTCACATTCGGGACATTTCCTAAAAGTTGCGTCTGCATAACCAAGTCGGATCGAAATGCCACGTTTTAATTCCTCAGAGTGCTGGTCGGTCCAAGTTCCAGACAGGGCTTTTACTAGTGTTGTTTTCCCATGGTCGACGTGGCCAACAAGACCTATATTGACTTCGGGGGTGGTTTTTTGTTTCACGATTATATACTTTATACGAGTATCTGTGAAAGAAATCTTATTCGAATGGGTGAAAAGATTACTGTTCTGGATTGACAAAAAAATATGAAGAAGAGGTAAAAGGGATGAAACCATATATCGCTAGTATGGGATCTACTAATCCAGGTAACATCGCAGTGATTTGTGGGAGTCGACGGGAGCCATCTAGAGTTAGGGCGTTGATGGAGTATGTGGGAGAAGTGTTAGAAAGTAAAAATTTAGAGTATGAGAATATAGATCTAGGGAGTATAGAACTGCCAGTTTTCAGGAGTAAAGATCAAAATGAATGGAACGAGGTGGCTAAGGAGACTGTAAAGAAGTATCTTGATGCAGATATTTATTTCATTGGTTCTCCAGTATATTTTTTAGGAATTTCAGGGGCACTTAAGAATCTTATTGACCACACACCATGGCAAGAATTCAAAAAGAAAAAAAGAGTTGCCGGTATTGTTATGTCTGGGCGGAATAGACAGCATAATTTAATAATTGACTCGCAATTGAGGCCAGTGTTTGTTTATCTGGGGGTGGAAGTTGCTAATACGAGCGTCTTCGCGGTAGAACCTGATTTTGGGGGCGAGGGTTTTGATTTGGAGAACCCGGAGGTGAAAAATAGAATAGAAGAAATGGTACAAGAAACAATTGGTTTATCGGAAAGAATGGCAAGAAATGACAAATAAAAGTGATCAAGGCGCTAAATGGAATGAAAGATATTTATCGGGGGAATATCGTCCGAGGAGTGAAGCTTCTTCTCTAATAAAGATAGCAATAGAAGGGATAGAAGCGAACGGTAAACGTTGTTTGGAAGTGGCTTGTGGAAATGGGAGGAATGCTGTGTATTTGGCAGAGAGGGGTTACGAGGTGGATGCAATAGATGTTTCTACTATTGCTTTGTCAAGGGCAAAGGAGCGAGGGGAAAATGCGGGAGTGAATGTTAATTGGATATTGGCAGATATTGATGAATTTGAGTTTGCCGAGGAAGAATATGATGTGATCGTCGTTGACTTCTTTTTTTGTGAAAAAAATATGATGCAAACAATTAAGAAATCACTGAAACCTGGAGGAATGATCATATACGAGCACCACATTAGAACAGAAAATCAGGTGGAAAGAGGTCCAAGTAAAGATAAATATCGATTTAAATCAAATGAGCTGCTGAACCATTTCGGAGAACTAACAATCTTATATTATAAGGAGGGAATTCGAAGAGTGGAAAGGGGATCGATGGCGGTAGCGTCGCTTGTTGCACGGAAAACTAAAGAGGAATCCCAAAAATATCCTGATGAGATTGGGGGATCGATGTCGCAGAAGTGATAAACAAGTGAAGATACTAATATAGTCAAAGATGAGCTCAAAAAAAGAGAAAATTACTGCTGCTGAAGCTATTCTTCGTTCATTGTCTCTCCAGGGCGTAGAGTATTTGTTTGCTAATTATGGGACGGATCATACTCCACTGATAGAAGCAGCTGCAAAGATCAGAAGAGAGGATGGAAAGATGCCAGAAATTGTTGTTTGCCCCCATGAATTTGTTGCACTTAGTGCCGCACATGGATATGCGGCTGCAACTGGGAAGCCTCAGGCGGTGTTGGTTCATGTAGATGTAGGAACTCAAAATCTAGGTGCGGCAATGCACAATGCCCACCGATCGAATATTCCAGTGGTAATAATATCGGGGTTGGCCCCGGTAACTGATATGGGTCATGTTGGATCGAGAGATCATGTGGTGCACTATCTACAGGATACTTTTCAACAATCGGATATCGTCAGGGAGTACTGCAGATGGGTGACAGAATATAGACCCCCTGCGAATCCGGTTTCTATGATCAGACGCGCGGTTGCTTTATCCAAAGGGCCCCCAGCAGGTCCAGTCTATTTGACATCTGCAAGAGAAGCATTAGAAGTAAAATGTTCATTAGATCCCAGAGGTCCAATTTCAATTAGAACGACGGGTGCAGACGAAAAGACTGTGAAAGATATTTCTTCACTTGTGGAATCGGCAGATCGTCCAGTAATAATTACCAGTCGGATGGGAAAGCCCCCTGTAAATGAAAATGTTTCTGCGTTGATAGAATTTGTTGAAGTTTCAGGGACAGGGGTAGTTGAACATGCACCATGTGTGTTGAATTTTCCACGAAATCATCCGCAGCATGTGGGTTTCGTTCCAGGTGATGTATTTGATCATACCGATTTAATAATATTAGCCGATACGGATGTCCCATGGGTTCCCTCTATTTCAGCTCCGGCTAAAGAAATTCCAATAATTCAAATTGAAAATAATCCACTGAAGCACACATACCCACATTGGGATTTTGAAGTGGATATGGCAATAGCTGCAGATCCTATTAAAACGCTAAAATTGGTGTCTGAAAAGTTAGATCCAGCAGATGGTGAAAGTGGACGTCTGTTTTGGGAAAGTTTCAGTGGGGAAAAACGGGAAAAACGGAAAGAAAGTGTTAATGAACAAATTAAGAATAACAAATTAAACTCTGCAACTATTTCTGCAGTCATAAATCGAGTGAAGGACAAAAATGCAATGGTAGTAACGGATGCCACAACTAGCACAGGAGGAATACTAAATAATTTAGAGTTGGTCAATCCAGGAAGTTATATTGCAAAATATGGATCTGGGCTTGGGTTTGCAGGGGGAGCTGCAGTGGGGGCTAAGATGGCATTTCCAGATAGAGAAACTTGGTGTTTGGTAGGAGATGGTGCATATCTTTTCACACACCCTTCAGTTACGGCGTGGCTATCTGCAGAGAGGAAAGTTCCTACCCTGACAGTGGTGTATGATAATGAAGGATGGAATGCGGTTAGAGGTTCAACTAAGAGAACTCATCCCGAAGGAATAGCTGTTCAAGATGGGATTCCAGAGAGTAGATTTAATCACCCGATTGACTTTACAGCCCCGTCGCAAATTGTAGGTAGTCACACTGAATCGGTTGCTGAATTAGATCAGTTAGAGGCTGCACTGGGAGGAGCAATAGAAGCGACTGAGAATGGGAAACCTGCGGTAATACATGTTAAATTTTCAGATTGATATATAAATAGTATATTGCATCCAAGAAATGGCCAATCTTCCTGGATGACTGAATCGACTTATATTTGGTATTTCAAGATCCAATAGATCGGTATGGCAATAGGTGGAAAGACCATTTTTGATACGGATGCCCACTACGTAGAGACGTTGTATGATATAGTGGATTATATTGATGACGACGATCCGTGGAAATTAAAATTTGAGTATGGGAGTACAGCCAACAGGAGCGTTCCCATATCATTTTGGCCGAGCCTATCAAGACCAGATGGGTTTAATTATCCTAGTATTAAGAGACGTGATGTAGATTTCAATACAAAGGAGGGAGTTGTGCAGTTAATGGAAGAAATGTCCTTTGACAAAATATTGTTGTTATCTGAACAGATTCTCACATTTGCTATGTTAGAGGAAGACAAGCGCCAGACGAAATTTTCGGAGGCGTATATACGGTATATGCTTGATAAAATAGCGGACGCTGATGAGGGCATGTATATGTCAATTCCGGTTCCATATAATGATCCGATTAAGGCTGCAGAACTCATAGATGACTATGCTAGTGAAAAAGCAATTATTGGTGCTTGTGTGCTAACAGCGCGGATTGAGCCTCCGATGGGACACAGGAAATATGATCCGATCTACGATGCGTGCCAACGTGCGGATTTGCCTGTGTTGTTCCATGGTGGAAGTGCGACTCTAGATAACTTTGGATGGTTATCGGGTTTTACAACAATAATGGAGACGCATGCACTAGGATTTTTATTTGACAATATGACAACTATCGCGAATGTTGTTTCCCAAGGAGTTCCTGAGAAGTTCCCCAAACTAGATTTTGTATTTCAAGAGACTGGTTTGTTTTGGATACCAATGATGATGTATCGGATGGACATGGAATATCTTAGAATGCAAGATGAGGCTGTGTTAATGAGAAAACGCCCTTCAGAATATATGAAAGAATTTTATTATGGAACTCAGCCGATGGAAATAGTTCCAGATAAGAAATATCTACAATATGTTATCGAAATGATTGGAGGTCCGGATCGTCTTATGTATGCGTCGGATTATCCTCACGAAGATTTTGATGATCCAAGTGCGATAAATGAACTGGCGTTTTTAACAGAGGAGGAAAAGGAGGGGATACTAGGGAAAAATGCAGAGGAGGTCTTTGGAGTATGATTGAGGTTTGTAAAGTAGAAGAAGTAGAGCACGGAGGGGGTAAAGTGGTTAAAGTGAAAGGGGTCGAAGTGGGGATATTTAACATAGATGGGGAATTTTATGCACTGCTTAACTCTTGTTGCCATCAAAGGGGCCCGGTGTGTACAGGAGATATAAGAAAAAGAGTGGGAGGAGACGTCCCACCTCTTGGAAAACTTCCAGAGGAATATTTCACAGAGGATTATGTGGTAATATGTCCTTGGCATGGATGGGCATATGATATTAAAACCGGGAAGCATGCAGGGGATCCAGATATAAGGATTCCAACATACAAAGTCGTGGTAGAAGAGCAAACAGTATATCTAGATGTGTGAGCACAAAGCAAAGAAATAGATATACAAGTCGTCAAATAGTCGGACATGGGAAAAGTTAGTTATGGATTATTGTTACCACATTTTGGAGAGCATGCGTCTGCTTCGTCGTTGATAGAAGGGGCAAAAAGAGCAGAAGAACTAGAATTTGATTCTGTGTGGGTTAGAGATCATTTCTTACGGTTTCATGGGCACGGATTTGAAGGATCGAGTGCCACAATGGTGGAACCTTTTGTTGTATTAGCAGGATTGGCAGCGGCGACTAAAAAATTAAAATTGGGAACTGCCGTTGCAGTTCCGTGGAGACATCCATTGTATATGGCACATCTATTTGCTAGTTTGGATTGGTTATCCGAAGGTCGAGTTATTGCAGGAATGGGAGCAGGTGCGACATTGTTTAAAGATGAATTCGAGCTAGTAGGATTGGGTTTAGATGATAGAGTTGATGCTGTGAGAGAAGCGGTTGAAATTATGCGATTGGCGTGGGAAAATGATGAAATAACCTATGATGGAAGATTGTTTCCAGTAGAAGGATTGGGAATTGCCCCAAGACCAAAGCGGAAAATACCTATTTGGTATGGAGGGTCTACACCAGCGTCTGCGAGAAGGGCGGTTGAATATTGTGACGGGTGGTTTCCAGGGAGAATCACCATCCCTACATTTAGAGTGAGAATGCGCCAATTGAGAGAATTATCAGATGAGAGTGGAAAAGATATGCCAACTGTGGGAGTGGTGCCCCCCACCAGCCCAGATACGACACGGGAGAAGGCTTTGGAACCTGTGAATGTAGAAGGGTTGCTAAATGCTGCAAATAATCAGAGGTGGTGGCTCAAACCAAAATCGGGAAAATTCGAGAATCTAGAAGACTTGGAAGGAGTAATTATGGCAGGAACACCAGAAGATATTGCACAAGAAGTGGGGAAATTTATTGAAGCCGGAGTTGATCATATTGTCTTTGACCTTCGTTTTAGATTGCACGATTATGATTATTGCATGGATTTGATAGGGGAAGAAGTTCTTCCGCTCCTTAAGTAGGCATATACAAGTATAAGACTCGGGAAGGTCTTTTTCACGATATGCAATTTTATGTAGAACGTGATGTGCCGATACCCATGAGAGATGGGGTTATTCTTAGAGCAGATATCTATCGACCTAGTGAAGATGGAGAATACCCAGCTCTGCTAACACGCATTCCATACAATAAATCTAGTGCTCAGTCCACAGGGGCCCCGATGGTAAATCCCATCCAGGGACCAGAGCGTGGTTATGTAATTGTTGTTCAAGATACCAGGGGGAGATTTACATCAGATGGAGAATTCGTTCCGTTTTATACCGAAGCGGATGATGGGTATGATTCGGTTGAGTGGGTTGCCGAACAAGAATGGTGTAATGGGAAAGTGGGGATATATGGAAATTCATATCTCGGCGTTACTGTCAGGCAGGCTGTTGTTTCAAATCCACCTCATTTGGAAGCCGCTGTTGCATATCTAACGGGAGCTAATTATCATCAAGGTTGGACATATACAGGTGGGGCATTTGAATTGGGATTTAACCACAGATGGGCAATAAAATTGGCTTTGGGGGCGGTGTCGGGGTTGGAGGAAAGTAAGAGAGAAATAGCAAAAAAACATCTGACCTATGCGGCCGCTCATTTGCAAGAAAGTATGTCTTATTTGCCACACAGAAATGCTCCAGGATTGGAAAGAGAATTAGTGAGTTACTATCAAGATTGGTTGGATCATCCAACCTATGATGAGTATTGGAAATCTATTGATGCAACGCAGAAAGCATCTGCCGTGTCCGCTCCAACTTTAGATATAACAGGGTGGCAAGATCTCTTTTCTAGAGGCCATATAGATATGTACAACGCTTTGCAAGAAAGTGGAAAGGATATTCCGAAAAATGAACAAAGGTTGTTAATTGGACCATGGGCCCATGAGTCATATATGGGATATGCGAATGATAGGGTCGGGGATAAAGTATTTGGACCTATAGCGTCCAGCGCTGCAGGTTTTGTTGGACCATTTATATTTTCGTGGTTTGACGCGTGGTTGAAAGGAGAAACTGAGAAACTCAAAGAACTGCCTCTTGTTCGTTATTTTGATATAGGATCTAGAGAGTGGACCAACGCGGATGCGTGGCCCCCAGAGGGCAGAGATATTAAATATTATTTGCATAGCGCTGGACAGGCAAATACGAGGTTTGGGAATGGGACCTTGTTGTTGAATACCCCAGATGTGCAATGTCCAGATAGTTACCAGTATGATCCACTTGATCCAGTTCCAACCATGGGTGGTCGAATTCAAATGCCAGAGGTGCAAGAGGCAGGGGTAAAAGATCAGTCAGTTGTTGAAGAAAGGGAAGATGTGTTAGTATACACAACACCACGTTTGGATAGGGCGGTTACGATAGCAGGTCCTGTTGAGGCAAAGTTATTCATATCAAGTTCGGCAGTGGACACAGATTTCACAGCTAAACTAGTAGACGTGGAACCAAATGGGTACTGTGGAAATGTTACAGAGGGTATTTTGAGAGCTAGATATAGAGATTCAATGGAAGAAGCTACATTAATGCAGCCAGGAGATGTTTATGAGATCTCTGTGGATTTGTGGCATGTTGCCCATACATTTAAGCCAGGTCATAGAATTAGATTGGAAATTTCTTCGAGTAGTTTTCCAAGGTGGGATAGGAATTCAAATACTGAAGTTCACCCCTGTGATGCAGCAATGGGAGATATGCAGATTGCCACCAATACTATCTATCATGAATCAGACAAGGAATCGTTCTTGTCTCTTCATGTGGTGGAATAAAATTAAAGCAGTAAACTATGATTTTTTGTGGGTTGAAAACCCATGGTCTATAAGAGAGGGGAGAATTTTTTGAGGGGAGAGTGGTAGCTCTCTGAAGCGAACACCTGTGGCATCATGAATAGCATTTGCTATCGCAGCGGGGAATGGTAATAATGCACCTTCTCCAGCTCCTCTTTGGCCATGGGAGGTGGCAGGATCGGGAGATTCAATTTTATGCATTTTAGTTAGCAAGGGTACGTCTATAGTAGTTGGAAGGTGGTAGTCAACTAGAGTTCCATTGTGAGGATGTCCATGGGAGTCGTACGTAAAGTTCTCGAGAAAAACATCCCCTGCTGCGTGGCCGATACACCCTTGAATTTGTCCCTCGACTAAAAGGGGGTTAATTACACAACCCAAATCCTCTGCAACACATATATCCAGTATGTCGATATCCCCAGTACCTAGGTCTACATCTACAATTACTCCGACAGCAGAATGGGTGTAAGTATGAGAAACGTTCCCCAACCTGGTTTTAGGATCTACGGTTTGTGCTTCTAAGCTTTCGAAAGTTGCATGTCCTATTAGGGACACCCCAGTTTCGTTTTGATTTAATTTAGTAGAGGGGTCGTCGAATCTAGCGCGGCGAGCGAATTCTGTGAATTCCATTCCATTGTCAGGGTTGGATGCATCGAAGATCCTATCAGAAGAAAGGGTTACATGTTTAGGTTCTATTTGTAAGAAATTAGATGCGATTTTGATAATTTTTTCTCGAAGATTTTCTGCGGCTTTTGCAGTGGCACTTCCAATGAAGACCGTGCCTCTATCGGCGCCTACTCCATGCCCATCTGCAATTGTATCCGTGTTTCCAGTTATAACTTTTATTCTCTTTTGAGAAATTCCCAAAATTTCTGATGTTATTTGAGCAAGGCCAGTCTCTGTCCCCTGGCCAACGCTGATAACGTCAGAGTATATGTAAACCGTGCCTTTATTATTGACCTCAACAGTAGCTTTAGAGAAATCAGAGTTCGCACCTTTTTTTCCATTTCGTTTGACAGAAACAGCTATTCCCATGCCTCGAAGTTTATTGTTTGAAGGAGGAGTGGGTGGTGGTAAAAGTGAATCCCTTACTGCAGTAATACAAGAAGGTAAATCCGTGTTTCTCCATTTAATTCCAGTTGCCGTTGTAATTGGCATTTGATCTTTTGTGGCTATATTTTGCAATCTTAAATCAAT
Source organism: uncultured Halobacteriales archaeon (assembly GCA_964597855.1). Lineage (GTDB taxonomy): Archaea > Halobacteriota > Halobacteria > Halobacteriales > Hikarchaeaceae > Hikarchaeum. Next base: position 229,218 of record CAZQZO010000001.1, read on the forward strand.
GGGATCTCTATTGAGTTTTCTAGAGATTGCATCAACTAGTTGTTCTCTGACGAAAGTATATTGAGAGTCGCCGAACCCCCTAACAGCCCCAGATGGTACTACATTTGTGTAGACGACTTTGCCAGATATATGTTGATGTTCGATTAGATAAGGACAGGCTGCAAGAAGTCCGGGTGTTTCAGAAGTATGGATACCGTATGAAGCGTATGCTCCGGTGTTTTGGATCATTTCAACTGTGAGTGATATAAAATTACCATTTTTATCCGCGGTTAAGCACGCATTAAAATGTTCTTCGGGTCGGCCCCTTCCCGTCTGTAATTCTTCTAATCGATCGAGGATTATCTTTACAGGTTTACGGGTTGCGAGTGTAAGTGCAGCGGCGCAAATTTCATGAGAGAGTAATTCTGCTTTAGTACCAAAAGAGCCCCCAATGTCGGGTACATTCCAGGTGACAAACCCGGGTTCAAACCCAAATATAGTTTCTAAGTTAGTTACCATCGAATGGGGTTTTTGATTGGGAGAATGAATAGCCAGTTCCCTTCCCGGTGTGTAGCTGGCTATGACTCCATGGGGCTCGAGTGCAGATGGACTAGTTCGGTTAGTTTTGAAGGACCCAGATACAGAAACATGAGGGGATTTTAGAGCTGTCGGGATATCTCCGGTTCTAATTGAAAAGGAATGTAATAAGTTTCCTTTGACAGACGAACTAGGATCTTCATCTAGGCGGGGATGTAGCAAGGGGGATGTAGATGAAAGGGCATCTTCAACGCTAGTGACTGCAGGAAGGAGATCATAGGTTATACTAACAGCTTCAGATGCTTCGAGTGCAGTGTGAGCGTCTTGGGCTAGAACTATAGCAACTTCGTCGCCTACGTAACGGGCTCGGTCGGTAGCAAGAGGTTCTTCATCGAGGACATCATGCCCAAAATGATTAGAGGTTAGATAAGGTGATAGGTCCTTCCAGGTCCAAACCAATTCAACTCCAGGGATAGAAAGAGCATGTGAAGTATCTATTGAAACAATTTTTGCGTGTGGGTGTGGGCAACGAACAAAACGCGCATGGAGCATTCCGGGGAACGCCATATCATCAACGAAATTGCCAGATCCAGTGACAAATATTTCCCCTAATTTTGAAGGAATCCGAGATCCTATCGAATTTGTCATGGGGGGGGTGTTTCTAATTAAGAATAGAGAGGGAATACGTCGGGCGAAGCATCATAGAAATTTGTCGAAGAGAGCTTTTGTAACACTCTTTCCTATGTTTCCTCCATAATCCGCCAAGAAAACGTTGAAGATTCCAATGTAAAGGAGCCAAATGAGTAAGACATTTACAAACATGACCCCTGGGCCAGGATATCCCCAGCCACCATATCCAGCGATTCCGTTGACGCGGAAGATGAAAAGGGGAAGCAGTACGAGGAGATCTATTAGTAACATAACTATAGCGAATAAGATTTGTTGTGTGTAACGGTGCATGAATTTTACCTGACCCCCATACGACGTGCTAGTGCATAAAACTACAGGAAATGAAAAGAGGGTTATTTAGATAGATTGAGGAGTGCCACACGTTCGAGTACTAATGATTCTATATCAGCAGAGGAAACTTCAAGTTCTTCTTTGGTTATGTCGAAAAAAGTACAAAGTAATTCGAGGTTTTTAGTGGGGTTTACCACATCGGAGGGTAGAATTAATTCCTGTAGTAAATCGGAAGAAATGGTCTCTTTTTCTCCGTAAATCGCTATTACTACATCGGTGGTTTTGGGGCCGATACACATCTCCATCGCACGGTTTATTTGGCGCCTTCCAGAAGCGTATAAAAGAAGCTCTACTGCAGGATCTTTTGCAATTGAATCTCCACGTTCGAATGCCCTTTTGGAATATTCTGTTGCTAGAATTAGATGGGATTTTCCGGCTATATACCGCGCGTCGAATGATTGAATAACACATTCTTGATCAGTGGCTATTCCAATGAGATTTTCGAGAAACGAAGAGGTATTTGTGTCGGTTAAGTGCCCTTCAATGAGAATCATTTGAAATCTCCTAAATTTGCTTGATCTTCATCTTCCTGGTTAGATGTTTTTTTGTTTTTAATAGAAGAAAATGGTCGGTTGATAGAGATATTCTCCAATGAAGAGTCAGTTCGTCCTGCGTTTCGGAGAATTTGTTCGGTAGTGAGTTTTCTTCCAGAAAGAGCATTGAGAATAAGTTGTTTGTCTTCTGTGCGCAGATCAGATCGTGTGTGGATTCCGTGGTTAAACAATTGCCTGGCCCGAATTCTTCCTACACCTTGAACTGCAACTAGTTCGAGTAATTCTTCTTTTACACCATATTTGACCCGTCTTTGTAGATTTCGGATAGTGGAAGTGGATTGTAGATCTAAAGAGATGGCAAGCCTCTCTGCTGCCCGGAGTAGCCAATCTGCGGTGTCTATTTTAGCACGTATGTCTCCAGGGCCCATTCGATAGCGTTTGGTAATTGTTTCTTCGTCTGTTTCTTCAGCCCAATCTTCTATCATTTTTGCTGTTTTAAGGGCGGATAGCCAATCTTCCCAGTGGGGGTCAAATTCGGAGGGTGAAGATCCCAATAATTCTGATTGGGATTCATATGCCAATTGGTAATAAAATTCTCGGTCTCCAGATTTGAGGTATAATGGGTAAGTATCAGGAGTACGGCTGATGAGATGGCATAGAGCCAACGAGCTAGGATTTTCAGAAGTTTTTAGTCCATAAATTATTTCTGCTGCAGACATTGGATCGAGGTAAATTCGAGAGACTTCTTCTCCTATTTTTGTAGCGGAGAGGTCGCCGTCTACCATAGTTAAAAATCCATTGACCTCTAAATATTCAAGCACAGAATGTGCGACAAAGTTTAATCTTCTTGTATCGGTGGCTTGTGTCGCGTAGAGAGTTCCGTCTAAAAAGTCTAGGAGCCCTTCCGTGGTGGTGGCAAATCCAGTAGCTATAGCCGATAAAATATGAGTTCTTAAAGCAGGTTCTACAGCTAACTTTGATTCGACAGATTCGGGTTCTGCCCCGATATATCGATCGAAAAGTTCATTGAATTCATCGGGTGTCGAAGCTAACAATATTGCTTCTCCATAGGGATCTAAGTTAGGCCGACCGGCCCGACCAAACATTTGATGCATCTCTATGACAGAGAGTGGTTCCATGCCTCCACGGGAAGAATTGTATCTACGCCAATCTCGGACTATAACACGTCTACTAGGTGTGTTGACACCGGCTGCCAGGGTAGGGGTGGCGCATACAACTTTTATTGTACGTTCTCGAAAGGACTTTTCAACTAATCTGCGGTGATTATTTACCAACCCAGCATGGTGAAACGCAGATCCCATTTCAATGGAATTTGCCAATGTGTTTGCCAATTGGGTTTCACCTTCGTCCCGGACTTGGTTTGCTAGTTCAATTAAATTTGGTTTGGTTTCGTTGGTAAAACCATCAGTCACACTAGCTATTTTTTTTGCTGCAGATTCTGCATTTCTGCGAGAACTTACAAAAACTAGAGCAGACCCATCTTCTTGCAGGACATCGTGGATTATGTCCTCGACTGGATTGGATTTTTTAGGAATGTCACGAGTAGTTCCATCATCAAAATGGATAGAAGTATCATGGTGAACACCAGTTCGTAGAGAGATGGGTCGCCATGATGATGTAATCAAGGTTGCGTCGAGCCAAGTTGCGATTTGATTGGCATTCCCGATGGTTGCGGATAGGCCAACTATTTGTATATTGGGATTGATATGAATCAGTTTTGCCAAAGTCATTTCTAGAGTTGGTCCTCTAGAAGCATCGTCTAAGAGATGGATTTCGTCTGCGACAACACAAGTTAAATCGGAAATCCAAGGGGCAAAATTTCGAATTAAAGAGTCTACTTTCTCAGAAGTTGCAACTATGATATCCTTGGTTGCTAGCCAATCGTCGGTGCTTTCATAATCCCCGGTTGAGCTTCCTACGGATATATCAATGGCATCGAATCTATCGAACTCTTGTTTTTTTTCATTGGCTAGGGCTCGCAAGGGGACTATGTAGAGTGCCTTCCCCCCACGAGCTATTGTCGAAAGCATTGCTAATTCGGCTATGAAAGTTTTCCCACTGGCGGTGGGGACACTGGCTACTACACTTTTTCCTTGAGTGATTCCTGCTTCGACGGCTATTATTTGAGGAGGGTAGAGTGTGTGTACTCCGCTAGATTTGAGCAGATCTATTGCATTATTAGGCAGATCAGATAGGTCATCTACATTCACGTCTGTTGATAATAAGAAGTTAGCAGAAGTAATGAGTATGGTGGATATAATTTTTTGATATTGGTTGCGAAATCTCGGTATACATAAGACAAACTAAGACGAAAGGGTAAATATGAAAATAGAATTTGATCGATATACGTGCACAGGGATGTTTCAATGTGTTCATGAGTGGGAAGGATTTCAGAAAAATCTTAAACAAGGAAAAGCAGATTTAAGAGATTCAATAGAGGAAGGAGAAGACATATTCATAATGGAAGTCCCAAAAGGAGAAGAATTTGAGGCGGAAATGGCTGCAAGGGTCTGTCCAGTCGATGCAATAAAATTATATGATGACGCGGGGAATCGGGTTGTATGAAGAATTCGGGTGAATTATTTTAAAAGGGCGTACTCAGAAGCTAATTTTTCTGCTGATTTTTTGAGAGCATCTGCCTCAGGGGTAGATAGATCCCATTCAAGAATGTCCTTCATTCCAGTGGGGCCAAGATGGATGGGAACACCGAGACTAACATCAGATAAACCATATTCTCCGTCGAGGACCACGGAACAAGGGTAGGTCTGATTATTGTTTTCTATGATGGAAGCCACCATGTGATATAATCCCGCGGAGGGTCCCCATTGGGTGGCTTTTTTCTGTTCAATTACGCGCATTGCAGATTCTTTTAAGCTAGAGAGAATGGCTTCTTTTTCATAGTTTGAAAATGTAGGAGTGGTGTTTCCAGGGAGTTTGATTTGAGAAAAAATAGGCACTTGGGAATCACCATGTTCACCTAAAATTGTTGCGTCAATGTCAGTAACAGGGAGAGAGAGATTTTTAGAAAGTGTGTAACGGAATCGTGCGGAATCAAGAATGCCTCCAAACCCTAGTACACTTTCCCGAGGGCGGTCGCCTGATTCGAATACATATCGGTTTAGTAAATCTACAGGATTGGTTGTTATAATCGATATAAAATCGTCGTTGTATTCTAAAAGGGAATTAATAATAGAATCTAAAATGGCGGTATTATCAGCAGCTAGATCGATTCTAGTTTGCCCAGGTTGTCTTGGTTTTCCGGCAGTTATGACTATGATATCGGAATTTTCTGTGTCTGAGTAGTCCCCACAGGAGACATTGGTGTCGGAATGATAGGCAAGGGCATGGTTTGTGTCCTCTGCTTGTCCAACTGTGAAAGAGTGTTTCGAGGGGATATCGACGTACACTATTTCGTCTGCTATTGCTTGAACTGCTAAATGATATCCAAATGAGGAGCCCACCGTTCCTGCTGCTCCAATGATAGAAATTTTTGCCATTATCAGAAACAACTCAGTCAAATATTTAAAACGCTTCGGAAAGGAACGGAGGAATAACTGGCTCTTCGGAGGTTTTTTGTGCCGATGGATTTTTAGAGATATCAATGGCAAAAATTGATAAAGAAGCGGAAAGGGAAAAACTTCGTTTGCAATTTGAAAAAGAAGCCAAAAGCAGGGAATCGGCGCGGGTGATGAGTTCTCTTTTGTTGCAAGGTGCAACTATGACTAGAAAGCACTGCAAAGCGTGTGGAGATCCTATTTTTCGTCAGGAGGGGAAAGAATTTTGTCCAAGTTGCAAAAATGGAGAACAGGTTACAACTGGAAAAGATGTAGATAATCAGAGTAGTCAAGTTGAACGAGAGAGGAAAGGAGAGAACCTAACAGGGGCTCGTTCTGCGATACTAGATAAGATAGAAGACCTCACAAAAAAAGTAGAAGAAGAAGAAGATATAGGAAAAATGAAAGAATACTTAAGTGCGATAAAAGAAGCCACGGAAGTGCTTCGAGTTATGGATGAAATTGGTTGAGTGAAACTAATAAAAGGGACATAGTGCAATAGAGATATGTTGTCCACTATTACAGAATTTATTTAATGGAAATAGTAGAGATGGAGCAGGGAGTAGAAGGGTGGATCGAATTTCATAGTAGGTCCAATATTTGGCCTACAAAATCTTGATCCCCCGCCGCCCCATTTTTGGAGTAGTCTATATTCTGGCTATGCGATCAAGGAGGCATAGAGACAAATGGCTGTCAGAACGGTTAACACGACAATTGGAATTGGTGGGATTGAGTCACTGAAACCACGGAGTTTTCCAGAAATGACAGTAGCCGCTATAACTACTGACCCAATTGCGGTTGCAAGAAGGATGGATTTCAGCGCATCGTTGCTCGTTATCGTCAAACTACAGTAGAGATTGATAATACCAATGGCCATGAGACTACCTCCGAGTGGGAGCCTCAGGCCAGCAAGGGGTTTAACGGCTGATTTGACAACCTTACCCATTATTCTTTCGTTGAAGCCGACTGGGTCGATATTCATTACTATTCCTATAATGACGCAGACTGCGCCTACTATTTGCATGGCTATTACAGTTACCATGAAAGATAGTGGGTCTGATTGGGCATAGGTATAGCGGCGGCTCAAATACAACCTATGTAAATGGTCAAAATGTTACGGGGAGTAAGAAGAAGAAGTGATTTTCTTGATACGTTCTGCTGTTATTTTTCCAACTCCCTTTACTTGTTGAAGTTGGTCTTCACTAGCTGACATGATAGCTTCGACAGTGCCAAAGTGAGATAGCAAGAGTTGGGCGGTTATTGGGCCTATTTCAGCCATTGAAGAAACCACATATTCTTGTTGTTCGGAGAGGGTTTTTTGGGATTTGGATCCGTGAATCTGTATAGATCTCCCTGTAGAAATTTGTTCTCTGCGTGCGATTAGCTCAAGCATTTGTGCGGTGTCATCTTCGTCGGATGTTCTCAGTACGCTAGCACCGAAATTTATTGCGAGGGAGGCCAGGGCCCCTCTGATCGCGTTGGGATGTATATTCCGTTTAGAGTATAAAGATCCCTCTCCTTCGATGATAACGAGTGGGCGGGAGTAGTTTTGAGATAGATTTTTCACCTGATCAAATAAGGATCGGTCGGCCCCAACAAGTGTATCTAAGAAATCATCGATCGTTTTTCGTTCGACTGCAACACGGTCGGAGAGGATATAATCTCCTACTGCGAGGGTTTCTAGCTTAATTTGTATATTTTCTTTGGAAGATAATTGCTTGGTTATTGAAGAGTTTAGCTCCCTTTGATCGATGATGATTTCCATGGTGGTGGGGTCATCGGTGGTAGCAAAGTCTGTGAGTGTTGGTTGTGGAGTAGGTGGGGGGTTCGTAGGGGGCAATTTAATGTCTAATTTTGCAATGGAAGATCTTAAAGATCTCAGTTCGTTGTGCATTTGTTGCTCTCTTTTTCGGGAAATCCAAAAATAAGTTTCATCGCGAGTATCGTTTGCTATAATAACAACTACTTTTCCTCGCGTCCCCCTCCCAGTTCTACCGCGGCGCTGTATGGTTCGAATGGCTGTGGGGACAGGTTCAAAGAAAATGACTAGATCTACATCGGGGATATCTAGGCCCTCTTCGGCGACGGAGGTTGAAACTAAGACGTTGAAATCTCCATTCTTGAATTTAGAGATTGTTTCGTGTTGCTGTTTTTGTGTCATTCCAGTGGATCCGTCCCTAGTGGTTTGTCCCACAAATCGTTCTGTCAAAAAAATAGGGGATAAAAATTCAGTGAGGGAATCTGCAGTATCTCGTGATTCGGTGAAAACAATGACACGCATACCGCCGGAAATTCCGAGTTCCTCTGCGATTAGAACGCGGGTGGTTTCAAATTTTGGGGGAAGTCCTTGATATTTTTTTGATAGGTGTTTTGCTTGCTGAGTTAATGGATCGGATATAAATCTTTGAGCTGCTTTCGAAGCCCCAGATGTTCGGGATGCATTCTTTTGACGTTCAAGGTATTGGTTTAATGCATCTACGCTTTGGGTTTCTACGTAGTTGATGCCGACTTTTATTTTTCTAAGTTCTGCATGGAGAGAAAGGGCTTCATAACCATCCCCATTTCCCGCGTCGAGTTGGGATTGGATTTGGGATCTAAGTTTTCGGAGATCGCTCTCAGATAAACTATTTGAGGAAGGGACTGAAATTCCGATAGATTCCAGTCGGGAGAGACGTTTTTTCATTAGGCTACGGAGTAAGTTTCTAATTTCTATTGCCTCGGGGGATAGGTTCACTCTGACCCATTCGATATTGGTTTTCCCGGCAAATGGAGCAACTTCGGGGTCCTCTTCTGTGAGTATCTCGGTTTTTGAAAGGGAGAGGTTATTGCAAACGGTAAGAATGGACTCAACGTCGTTTCCAGGGGATGCAGAAAGGCCAGTAGAAAGGGGATTTGATGCATCGGCGACATATCGTTCTGAAATATAGGTGTAGGCATAGTTTCCAGTTGCCCTATGACATTCATCGAAGGTACAGTGAACTACATCCTTGAGTGAGATTCTCCCGCTGATTAGATCGTTTTGGATAACCTGGGGAGTTGATACAATAACAGTGGCGCGGTCCCACAGCTCACTACGTTGTTTTGGTGGGATTTCTCCAGTGAAAGATACAATATCGGGTGCGGGTAGATTCAGCCAGTTTCGGTAATCGTTTGTGTGTTGATTTACGAGTGGTTTTGTGGGGGCAAGGAGCAAAGATTTACCTCCATTTTGATTTAGTCGATGGGCAGTTACTAATAGACTAATTGCAGTTTTTCCGAGACCGGTTGGTAAGCAAACTAGAGTATTTTCAGAAAGTGATTTTTCGGCGAGTTTTAATTGATACGGTCTCGATTCGAGAGTACCCGGACGTATGAGTGGGTGTTGAACACTAACTGAATTCTCTTCTTGCATCGCCAATTCAATTTGTAAATTCGAAACCTGTGGTGTTAAGGTATTCGTTGGGATTATTTAAGATCAGAAAAGATAGAAGATCCGTTTCGAAGACTTTCCAATATTGTAGACAGAGAATCGAAATCTATCCTTATTTGCATCGCTGAATTTCGTTCTCGAAGGGTCACGGTTTGATCCTCAAAATATTGGTGATCAACGGTGACACAAAAAGGAGTTCCAACTTCATCTTGGCGGCGGTAACGTTTTCCGATACTACCGGACTCGTCGTAAAGGACGGAGAGGCCACTTGTACGGAGATTGGAAGCTATATCTTGTGAGACCGTATCTAAATCATCGCGGGTTAGTAGTGGGAATACGCCCACAAAAATTGGGGATATTGAAGAAGGGAGAGAAAGTAAGGACCGTGCCTCACCATCTATCGTATCTTCATGGAAAGTGTGGGCAAGTATAGAGTAAATAATTCTATCAATGCCAAATGATGGTTCAATCACATGAGGTAGTATGTGTTCACCGGTCACGGTGATTTTTTCTGTTGTAGGATGAAGATATTCTGAAGGAATAGAATGTGTAGTTCCATCGATTTCTACAGATAACTCAGGGGAATCAAAAATGGTGGAATCTTCCGATGCCATTTCATCTATTTTAGATAGTATTTCGGGGGTTAATTTTCCGAAAGTTGGTCCGAAGTAACCCATGTCTGGGTTTAGATTAGTTTGTAGTTTTTCCTGGGGTTCATCGAGAGGAATAAACATTGTAAAATCAGCTGATGAATGGGTGTTGTGTTTAGAAAGATCGTAATTTCCACGATGTGCGAATCCAGTTATTTCGATCCAATCCCCATCGATTTCTACTTCGGCATCCCAACAGTCTGATGCGTAATGTGCTAATTCGCTGGGCATATGTTGCCGGTATCGGAAACGGGTGAGGTCAATGCCAATGGAATCATACCAGTTGGTAGAGAGTTCTAAATAATATGCTAGCCATCGATTTTCAATTATGTTTTGATCTATCGCTTCGATGGGTGTTACAAATTCGATATTCCCATTTGATTCTTGTTGAGAAACGGAATAGAGAGGGAGTTTAGTAGTTGTTGGAGTAATTTCTGGGCCAAGGTCAGCGGGGTGAATGAATAGTTCTAATTCTGCTTGTGTGAATTCCCTCAATCGGGTGAGTCCCTTTCTGGGGCTAATTTCGTTCCGATAAGAAGTTCCGATTTGGGCCACTCCAAATGGTAATTTTCCACGCGCATAATCAGATAGTCTTGGAAATTCAACAAAAATTCCTTGTGCAGTCTCGGGGCGGAGATATCCGGGGGTTTGAGAACCAGGGCCAACTTTTGTGGCGAACATGAGGTTGAATTCCTGCAAGGTTGAATCGTCCAAGATATTTTTACAAGAGGGGCAAGCGAGGGAATATTTAGAGAGGAGTTTTTTGAACTCCTTAGCAGAAACGTCTGAGGATTGAAGAAGTGTGTGTTGACTCTCAAGTAAATGGTCAGCTCGATAGGAGATTTCGCATGTTGAGCAGGTTATAAGAAGATCATCGAATCCGTCTAGATGTCCCGATGCTTTGAATACAGGGGAAGGGGAGATAGTGGGGGTTGAAATTTCAAAGTGACCTTCTCCGATAACAAATTTCGTTCTCCAAGAATTTTCAATATTACTTTTTAATGCGGCGCCCATAGGACCATACGCGTAAAATCCTGCCAATCCACCATAAGAATCATTTGCAGAAAAAAAGAATCCCCTGCGTTTTGCCAGTTCGTTTAGAACGTCTATATTGGTCATGGATTTTAATTACTGTCTTTTAGCTTGTGAAAGGTGGGTAAGGAAAAGTATTTCGACGGGTTTATGTCAAATGACAGCAATTCGCACGATATGGTAGGAGTATCAAGAAGCAGAGATGGCCACGAGGTCATGGCTTCTATTGACATGGATGGGAAGACTCCAAACCTCATAATAGCAGATATTACAGAAGATGGGGCTTGGATATGTGCTTCTATGTTTGATTCCATCGTATTGAAAGAATGGGTTTGAAGAAATAGTAGATCAAGTGGAATAACGTTTGTCTGAAATAGTTACAGTTGCTAGCGTGAGATAATGGGGCTGGATGGGAATGAATTTCGTGTGGATGCCGGGTTTGATCCTGCGGGGGATCAGCCAAATGCCATAGAGAATGTTGTGAAGGGATTCCAAGAGGGAATGAAACGTCAAATATTGTTAGGAGTAACAGGTTCGGGTAAAACAAACACAGTTTCGTGGGCAATTGAAAAGTTAGGGATTCCAACGCTAGTTATTACCCACAATAAAACACTTGCTGCACAACTATACGAAGAATTTAGAACATTGTTTCCAGATAATGCAGTGGAATATTTTGTTTCGCATTATGATTACTATCAACCGGAAGCATACATAGAACAGACGGACACATATATCGGAAAAGATGCGTCGATAAATGAACAAATAGAACGCCTCCGTCATTCTGCAACCCATTCTCTATTAACCAGGAAGGACGTTATCGTAGTGGCTTCTGTTTCTGCAATATACGGCTTGGGAGATCCTGCAGATTATGAGGACATGGCCATTAGATTATCAAAAGGGCAGAAGATTGATAGAGATGAGGTGGTTCGAGATCTAGTCAATCTAAACTATCGGCGAAATGATATTGATTTTTCTCATGGGAAATTTAGAGTCAGAGGAGATACGATTGAGATATATCCTATTTATGGGCAATACTCAATACGAATTGAGTTTTGGGGCGATCGAATTGAGAGAATAACTAGGTTTGATCCACTAGAAGGAAAATTAAAAGGAGAAGATCCTGTGGTCTTGATTCACCCTGCCGAGCACTATTCCATTCCGATGGAAAGATTGGACAATGCTATTTCAGAAATTGAATTTCTAATGGAAGAGCAGATAAAATATTTTGAACGGAAGGGGGATTTGGTTGCTGCTCAGAGGATAGAAGACAGGACTAGGTTCGATGTTGAAATGTTGAGGGAAATGGGTCATGTTCCGGGGATAGAAAACTACTCAGTGCATCTTTCTAATCGGGTTTCAGGGGATTCCCCGTATACTTTGATTGATTACTTCCCAGAAGAATTTTTGATTGTCGTAGACGAATCGCATCAAATGTTGCCCCAAATCCGGGGACAATTTGCAGCGGATCGATCACGGAAAGAGGCACTAGTGGAAAATGGATTTCGATTGCCTACTGCTTATGATAATCGCCCGTTGACATTTGAAGAATTTGAAAGTATAGATACTCGAACTCTCTATTTGTCTGCCACCCCAGGGGATTACGAATTAGAAGTTTCAGATCAGATCGTAGAACAAATAGTAAGGCCGACATATTTGGTTGATCCCGAAATAGTAGTTATGCCTGCTAAAAATCAAATAGATGATTTGATGGAGAGAATTCGTTTAAAAATTGAGGATGGAGAAAGGGTTTTAGTGACGACATTGACGAAACGAATGGCCGAAGATCTAACAGAATATTTAGTGGGGGCTGGTTTTGATGCAGAATATATGCACAGTGAGACAAAAACATTGGAGAGATATGAATTAATTCGGGGTTTGCGGTTGGGGGAGTTTGATATATTGGTTGGGATTAATCTTTTAAGAGAAGGACTTGATCTTCCAGAGGTCTCGTTGGTGGCGGTGCTTGATGCAGATCAAGAAGGATTCCTACGTTCTACACGAGCACTAATTCAGATAATTGGGCGAGCGGCACGGAATATAAATGGAGAGGTTGTATTGTACGCAGATCGGATTACTCGATCGATGGAATCGGCTATGGTTGAGACCGAACGTAGGCGTGAGAAACAAGAAGCTTTTAACAAGGAGTATGGGCATGTTCCCAAATCGATTGAAAAACCAGTTGGGGATTCGGGTTTGCCAGGTATGCGAACGAATACAGGTGGCATTGGGAAGGCACAGCCAAAGGATTATGATGAGGCTTTGGAGGTATGTGAAGTTCTAGGTGAAAAGATGAGAGAGGCTGCAGAGAATCTTGAGTTTGAACTCGCAGCGGATATTAGGGATAGAATTAGAGAATTGCAGAAAAAATTTAAAAGTGAAGATAATTGGATACTTCCTGAAGAATAGAACGAATTAAAGTTGGTTTTTAAGTTTGATTGCTGTTTGTTTTCCAATACCCTTAATACCACAAAGTTCGACGATTGAAGCGCGACGAATGCCGTCTATAGATCCAAAATTTTGGAAAAGTCTTTTTCTAAGTTCAGGTCCTATTCCAGATACAGAATCCAAGGTTGTTGTGACGTCGTCGCGTAAGTGGCGGTGATATGTGAGAGCAAACCTATGTGCTTCGTCGCGGATGCGTTGGATCAGATGTAAATGGGAAGCATTTGATGGCCAGGTTTGATTTCCAGTAGGGGTTATGACTATGTCGTTTGGTTTTTTGAGTGCGATAACAGGTACATCCCATTTGAAATCAGAAAGGGCTTTTAGAGCTGCATTCAGTTGGCCTGAACCCCCATCAACTATGAGTAAGTGAGGATCTGGACGCGAATCGGTCCCAGAGATAGAACGGTCCGCCCTCCAAGCGAGAAGATCATACATGTTAGAGTAATCGTCGTTGGTTTCTTTGAGCTTTAATCGTCTGTACGAAGATTTTTCAGGATAACCATCTACGAAGACGACATTGCTTCCGACTACATCTTCTCCAGTAGAATGGCTTATATCGAAAGCCTCTATTCGGGTTGCTTTTGAAATTGAAAGAGAATTTTGAAGTGCAAGAATGGCATCGGTGGAAACAAAATTTTGACGGGCGTTTTTGAGTGCCATTTCGACTAAGACGGCTTCTCTTCCTGTGGTTGGGGTCGATATTTCGACATTTTCCGAATCTAGCCAGGTATAAATTTCAGAGTCGTGAGGTCGGTCAGATAGGACTAAATTGTTGGGCAGAATTCTGTCTGTATAGTATTGAGATATAAAAGCAGAGAGTACTGTTTCAGGAGTTGAATGGTCAGGGGTATCGAGTAAGTGTTGTTCACGGTCGAGTAGCGTTCCTTTTTCAATGTGAAAACGGGAAACGATAGAATGGGTACCTTCGATAGAAACAGCAAGAACATCAGTTGTTTTTGATTCCCCATGTTTTTGAACCGCATCTCCGCCCCCATGGAGTCCTCGGACTGCATCTATTCGGTCTCGAAGAGTAGCCGCTTGTTCGTATTGTTGGTTGTTTGCGGAGGACTCCATTTTTTCCAATAGAGGTTCGAGTAAAGTTCCAGTTGCTCCGTGAAAGAATGCTTCTGTGGAAGAAACATCCACTATGTATTCGTCTTGGGAGATGTAATCAACACAAGGGGCGGTACACAAGCCGAGGTCGTAATCCAGACAAGGACGGGATCTCCCTGAAAATTTGTGGTCAGAACATCCCCTGATTCCAAAAGTTTCTCGTATAGCTTTGACTGTTTCATCCACCTTTTTTCGGTCGGTAAATGGCCCATATACTTTTGCTTTGGTATCAGGGTCACGTGTTACTTCTATACGGGGGAATGCATGGTTAGAAATTTGGATGAGTGGGTAAGATTTGTCGTCTCGTAAACGGACGTTGTATTTGGGCGCATGGCGTTTGATTAGATTTGCTTCTAGCAGTAACGCCTGGGTTTCTGTGTTGGTTATAGAGATATCAATTCGATCTGCTTTCTGTACCATTTGTTGGATTCGAGGGGATCTAGGATCAGTATAGGATCGGATTCGTGAACGGAGGTTGACTGCTTTTCCGATATAGATTGGAAAGTCTTGGGAGTAAAATAAATATACACCCGGTTTTGCGGGGAAATCGGATGTCCAAGAAAGGATATCAGTTCTATCCATTGTAAGAGATATGTTTCCGGGGTTTTTGAAACTATCTTGATGGGCCAGAGGGTTAGATTGTTAGATCGTATAGACCACTTCTTTTTTGACCACAGACACCATTTGAGAATTATTGATGGCAGACCTAACAATCGAAGGTATTGGACAAATTAAACCTAGCTCCATTAAAGGAGATGTTTGGTTAACTTGTATTGAATGTGGAAAAACATACCCTCCATTCGATTTTGTGATATATAGATGCCAAAAATGTGGAGGGTTATTGGAAGTAAGATATGAAAATCTCCCGACATTTGAAGATTTTTCAGGGAGTGGTGTTTGGAGGTACAAGGCTTCGTTGCCATTCGAAATGGGAGTCAGTATAAAGGAGGGAAACACCCCACTGTATACAGTGCCTAGGATAGAGTCCGATGTAGGGGTAGAAGCTTTAAGAATTAAACATGAGGGAATGAATCCAACAGGGAGTTTCAAGGATAGAGGGATGACAGTGGGTGTCCGAGTAGTTCAAGAATTGGGTGTGAAAAGGTTGGCCTGCGCTTCGACAGGGAATACTAGCGCGTCTTTGGCAGCTTATGGATCGAGGGCTGGTTTAGAAGTAATCGTATTGCTCCCCGCAGGTAAGGTTGCGATGGGTAAGGTTGCTCAGGCAAGTTTACATGGTGCAAAAATATTACAATTAGACGGAAATTTTGATGAGTGTCTTGATATTGTAACTAAGTTGGCAGATGAAGGTGAGGTTTATTTATTGAACTCTGTAAACCCATTTCGATTAGAGGGTCAGAAGACTATTGGATTTGAAATACTAGAACAATCACTAGAAGAAGTGGGAAGATATCCAGATAGAATTATATTGCCAGTGGGTAATGCAGGGAATACGGCAGCACTGTACAAAGGCTTTAGAGAATTAGTGGCTAGTGGGGCTCTTAAAGTGAAAGACGTGCCAAAAATCACAGCTATACAAGCAGAAGGCGCAGCGCCAATTGTTGAAGCAATAAAAAGTAGTGCTAGTCACGTTCAAAGATGGCCAAGTGTGGAAACAAAGGCGACAGCGATTAGGATTGGAAATCCGGTAAACGCTCCGAAAGCCCTTCCGGCAATACGGGGGACAGGAGGAACTGCGGTGACTGTTTCAGATGAGGAAATATTAGCAGCTCAATGTGAGTTGGCAGAGGAAGGAATTGGAGTAGAACCTGCTTCTGCTGCTTCAGTTGCGGGTTTAAGGAAACTGCGTTCAGAGGGAGTAGTTGGAAAACAAGAGTATGTTGTTTGTTTGGCCACAGGAATATTACTAAAAGATCCAGATGCGGCAAGTTTTGCTAGGGAGGCTCCAAAAGAAATTCCTGCAAGTGTGGAAGATGTTATGCAAGCTATTTTAAACTGAAAGTATTTTTCATCCGTTTAGAGAGATACAATAGATATCAGTAATACGGTCGTCAGATATCAATTGTTTTCGAAGGTCTTCGGAGATTGGATCATCGATATTATACACAGTGAGGGCTCCGCCACCGATATTTTCTCTAGAGTTAAACATCGCCCCAATATTTATTGTATGTTCACCCAGAATCGTGCCTATGAATCCGATAACTCCGGGACGGTCTAGATTTCTAGATATGAGCATGTGGCCAGAAGGAATTGCGTCGATTCGGAAGCCATCTATGCTGACAATTCGGGGGTCATTATTGGCAAAGACGGTGCCTTCTATGCATACAGATTTGTTTTCGCTTCGGAGAGTGATAGAGACTAAACTTTGGAAACCATCTATATGAGGGTGTTTGTTTTCTTGAATATTGACCCCACGTTCTTGGGCCACTCGGAGAGCATTTACAGAGTTAATTCGCCACTCAAGTGAGGTAAAAACACCTTTGAGTGCACTTGCCGTGACAAGACTGGTATCTAAAGATGCAATCTCCCCAGAATAGGTTAATTCAATGGAATTAACGGGGTTTTCGAGTAATTGAATAGCGAGGTTTCCTGCAGTTTCCATGAGGCCCAAATAAGGGGATATTTTTGAGAAAGTTGCCTCGTCGATGGAGGGGGAGTTAAGAGAGTTTTCAACGGGATTTCCATCTAATGCTGCGATTATCTGTTTGGCTATATCGAGAGAAACATTTTCTTGTGCAGCTTCTGTGCTCGCTCCGAGGTGAGGGGTGACAATAACATTTTGTAAGCCAAGAAGAGGGTTATCAGGAGAAACAGGTTCTTCAGAAAAAACGTCTATAGCAGCGCCTGCGAGGATGCCATCAGATACCGCTTCTGCTAATGCAGACTCATTCACTATACCACCTCGTGCGCAATTGATCAGATAACCACCTTTTAATTTTGTGAGTTCGTCCTTTCCGATGAGATCTTTTGTTTCAGGGGTGAGTGGGGTGTGAATTGTAAGGACGTCTGCATGATCCATGCAAGTGGGAAGGTCCATTAGAGTGATACCAAGTTGGTCTGCTCGGTCTTGAGAAATATAAGGGTCGAATGCCACAATATTCATTCCAAGTGAAAGAAATCTCTTGGCTACTTCTTGGCCCACTCGCCCTAGTCCTACTATTCCTGCGGTTTTGCCATCAAGTTCTAACCCAATGAAATTTTTCTTCTCCCATTTTCCATCGTTAAGGGAAATATGAGCTTGGGGAATTTTTCTCGCTATTGCAAATGTCATTGCAATGGTGTGCTCAGCTGCTGCACGTATGTTTCCTTCTGGTGCATTCACAACGATGACACCATTATCAGAAGCAGCGTCCAGGTCGATATTATCTATTCCGACCCCGGCACGGCCAACTATGATAAGATTTGGTGCAGCCTCGATTAAGGTTCTATTGACAGAAGTACCAGATCTAACTACGAGACCACTAGCGTTTTTAACCATATCCAAAAGTTCTGTTTCAGTGGAATCATATGCCAATTCCACTTCGTGGCCAGCTTCTTTGAGAGTGTCCAAGCCAGAGTTGTCGATAGGTTCTGCTACTATGATCTTCATGACTTGGGAAGACTGGTCGACGATTATTAAAACTTTCTTATGGAAGCAATGCGGAGTTTTAAGAAAATATATATATAAAGAGACCTGGAAAGTGTTGTGCAGCTTGTTGTATTTGACTTTGATGGGACGTTATCAGAAGGGGAAATGATAGTTGAATTGGCTACGGAAGTGGGCCACAGATCTCAGATAAGTGAAATTACAGAAAAGGGAATGCGGGGTGAAATAAGTTTTGGTGAGAGTCTCAATTTACGGACAGATTTGTTAAAAGGCCTCTCAAAAGAAGATGCGGGTAGGGTTTATCAAAATACATATTTGCGCCCAGGTATGGGAGAATTGTTAGAAAATTTAAAAGAAAAAAATATAAAAATTGCAATCATAACGGGTGGGTTTTTAGAAGGGGTAGAAGGGGCACTAGAAAATTCAGATACAAGTGTAGATTGGATTGTTGCCAACGATCTCATGGTGGAGAAAGGACATCTTACAGGAGAAGTTAGGGGAGAATTTATCCATAAATCAAAAAGAGAGGCCCTAGATAAAATTTGTACAATGGCAAAGATACCAATAGAAGAAGTGGTCGCCATTGGGGATGGGGCTAATGACATTCCTATGTTAGAAATGGCCGGTTTTGCCATAGGATTCGGACCAAAAGGAATTGTGAAGCAGTATTGTGATGTTGTTGTGTCTTCAGTGGGAGAATTGGGAGATCTGCTAACAGAAAAAAATATTTTGTGAGAGAGACACTTAATTGGAAAAGAGGCTATTATGAACAGGGGCGAATTTGTTTTTTGGTTCGGATAGTGTATCCGTAATTGAACTTGAATTTACTCCATCTGAGAGGAATCCAGAGATGGGAGGACCAACGTTGTTTGGTTCTACGAGAAACGCGTCATGACCATATGGTGAATCAATTACATGATGGATTGTGTTGATATTTGCATCTCTAAAAGAATGTGCTAGTTCTTCGGAGGCAGAACTAGGGAAGTGCCAATCTCCGGTAAAAGATATCAAGAGGACTTCTCCGGTAAATGCGGAAAGTGCATCGGAATCGGACTCATACCCAGAAGATAAATCATAATTATCCATTGCTCGGAGTAAGTAGAGGTAACTATTGGGATCGAACCGAGTTGTGAACTTTTCAGAATTATAATCTAAATAAGATTCGACTTCGGTGTAGGGAAAGAATGCTGCTGCTTGGTCCGATGGTGAAAAATCATAGAGAGAATCCCTCCCAGCAGATCTCCTGCCAAATTTAGCTAGCATTGATTCTTTTGAAAGGTACATCACATGGCCAATTTTTCTTGCTTGTGCCAATCCCTGGTAGGGGGGAGTAGAACCGTAGTAATTGCCCCCATTCCAGTTTGGATCTCCAGTAATAGATCTACTTGCGATGGAATCCAATGCTATGCATTGGGAATCTAATCTTGCTGCGGTTGCAATTGGTATGAGTCGGTTTATATCATCAGGGTAAATTTTGGCCCATTCCAGAGCGTTCATGCCCCCTACAGAACCCCCAATAACGGCGTGTAAACGACCGACTCCTAGGTGATCTAGTAACATCCTTTGTGAATGTGTCCAATCAGTGACAGTTACAGGAGGGAATGTAGTGGCGTAGGGAGACCCAGTCTCCGGAGAAATTGAAGAAGGGCCAGATGAACCATAACAAGATCCAACTAAATTGACACAGACGATATAATAATCAGTAGTGTCGATTGATTTGCCAGGACCAACCATAGTGTCCCACCATGCACGTGCTTGGCCAGTGGTATCGGTTCGGTGATGGCCGGCTATATGCGTGCTTCCAGTTAGTGCATGGCAGACTAAGATAGCATTATCTCCGGTGAATTCGCCGTAAGTTTCGTATGCCAATGTTAGATTTGGGATGGATTCGCCGCAGGCGAATGTGAATTCGCCGAAATCCACTGTGTCTCGTGTGGTATTCATGGTGTTTTCCTCTTTGTAGACCAAAGTTTTGTATTATGTATATTTATGGGGGATAATATAACTGTTACGTATAATTATTTGAATAAATATAACTAATAATTGCGAATAGTTACTCGGAAATTGGACATAGATTATAGGATTTTTTCCGCAATATCAAGGGCAGAATCAGTATCTACGTTGATTTCGCAATCGCATAGGGCTTCTCCGACTGTTTGAATTCCCCGAAGTACCTGTGCGGTTGAAAGATCTCCCATATTAGACATACGCAAGATGAGATTTTTGAGGTGTGCATGCCCCCCACTAGCAGTAACATTTCTTTGTTTCATCGCTTTGAAAAAGTCCGAAGAATTATCAGAAATGGGAGTGGGTAGATCGACAACAGTCACGGTATTGGAATAGTCACTATGATCATTTAAATTTGGAAACATTGGAAGGCCCATATCTGCGAACGCTGCACGGTTTGCTAGGGCTTGGGTTCTGTGACGGGAAATTCTATTTTGAATTCCTTCTTCTTTGATGTTCTCTAGTGCAACTACGAATGCTCGTACTAGAGTTACAGCGCTAGTAAATGGTGTTTTGTTTTGTTTTGTTGTTTTGACATATGCAGGGAGGTCTTGGTAATATCCAGCGTGGGTGTTATCGAAGGATTCGAGCGCGTGTTCGGTGGCAAAAATTGCGCTAATTCCAGGAGGAGCAGCTAATGCTTTTTGTGCATCTGCGACAACTACATCTACACCCCATTCATCGATTTTGAATTCGTCGCCTCCAATGCAAGAGACCCCATCTACTACGAAAAATGCCCCATTTTCTTTCGCTATTTCCCCGACTTCTTTGATGGGGTTCATGATTCCTGTAGAGGTGTCTTGGTGTACCATTGCGACTAGATGGGTATTGGAAGTAATTGTTTCTTTGATAGAGTCCATGTCAAAAGAATCACCCCAATTCGCTCGAATGGGTTTTACCAGACAATTTCGATCTGCAATATCTACAAAGCGTTCTCCAAATTTTCCATTATCTAGTGCTACTACTTCGTCTTTTGGGCCAGCTAGGTTGATGATTGCCGATTCCATCCCCATGGTTGCAGTTCCCATAAGTGGTATGCTCATTCCGTTATCAGTACTAGAGCTGCCATCGATCGTGGAGTGTCGAAACACATAATCCAGACCATCTCGGAATTGTTGATATGTTTCTGCGAATTCAGGGGACCTATGAGAAACTAACGTGCGGGCCATTTCATCTCTTACATTTTTTGAGAGAGGTACTGGACCGGGGTTTAGCATCAAAAAGTCTTCGACCATAGTCGGAGTACTTTTGAGTTGCAATTAAACTCATCGAGTTAGGTTTTATTAGCTATGTAGGATATTGTAAGAAATTTAAGCCCAAATACCCACATTTCATGGGTTGCGATTATAGTTTCGGGGGGGAAGTTTGAGGGGGGAAATGAGGTAGAGGGTAAAACTTGGAATCTTTGAGAGAGGGGGAGTGAAATGGGCCCTACAGGGGTGATTAGATAGATGCCCCCATCACTGGTAGAGGGAAGAGTATTTAGCTCAATTCCAGATTCAAAGTTTTTGATATTTAAAACCGTGCTCAGATTAGAGAAAGGCAAGGGTGCTGCGATATTAACGTAGGTTGTGGATTCTTTCTTGTGAGTAGCATAGAATGCGACGAAGATGGTTTCGTTGGAAGAATTTGTTCGGATCCAGGCCCGGGTTCCATTGCGAGGGTCAATTGAAGGGGGAATAGTGACAAATTCACTTTTCATTTCGTGGGGTCCATTGTTTTTTCCGGGGAGGTTTAATTGCTCGATGTAAGAGGTCAAGTAGCTAGCCACAAATGCTCCAGTTCTAAATGGAAAATGCCAAAATACGCGGTAATTGAGTGAATAAGAAGAAGTTTGTTCGTAAAAATGTTTGACGGAGGGCGAGAGAAGAGTTGGATCAAAATTGGGTCCAGAAAAATGGTTTATATCATCGACCTCCCCATTGGGAGGGGGTAACGAAGGGAGATCGTAGTTGGACAAATAGTTGCTTCCTATTTTGAGGTTTCCAAAAAGTGGACTAAAGGGTATTTTTGTTGTGATGGTGTAGTGTCTATGAAGAAGATAACCGAAAAAAAATAGGGCGATTATCGAGAAATACCAAAGACCAAAAATTTCCATGGGTTGATGAATTTGAGAAGAGGTATTCGGTTTTATTTTGGAGCGTCTTGTGCGGGGTTGAGGATATGAACTAACAATCCATTTTGTGCGTGGAGTCTATTTTCTGCTTGGGTCCAGACTAAAGACCTATCCCCATCAAGTATGTCTGTGGAAATTTCTTCATCCCTGTGTGCAGGTAAACAATGCATAACCAAAGCTTCGGTTTTGTCTAACAATTTAGAATTTATTTGGAAACCGTCGAAGTCGGATAAACGTTTGTCTCTTGTAGATTCGTCGCCCATGCTAACCCATGTGTCGGTGTACACCACGTCGGCTTCTGAAACTGCTTTTTGTGGATCATTTGTTGCAGAAAAAGAAATTCCAGAAGATTCTATTTTCGATAAAGTTTCGGGTGAAAGTTCATATCCTTTAGGAGTGGCCATGACTAGATCTATTCCCATAATGGAACATGCCCTGGCGAAAGAATTTGCGACATTATTACCGTCCCCAACCCACGCCGCTTGAACATCAAAATTTCCAAAATTCTCATAAATAGTTAATAAATCTGCTAGGGCTTGGCAGGGGTGCGATTTATCTGATAAACCATTAATAATAGGAATTTTAGATGTTGAAGATAATTGTTCTAAAAGGGAATGATCAGTAACTCTTGCCAAGATTGCATCTACATAAAGTGAAAGGGATTTTGTAGTATCAGAAAGTGTTTCGCCCCTACTTAATTGTAATTGGGATAAATCGAATGTTATTGCATCGCCTCCGAGCAGGTTCATCCCAACCTCAAATGAAACACGTGTACGAGTGCTAGGTTTTTCGAATAGCATAGATAGTGTTTTCCCATGGAGTAAAGATGGAACGTTTCCATCAATATGGGACTGTTTTAGTTCTATTGCGAGTTTTAAAATAGAGTCAATATCCGTTTTGGTTAAATCATCTATATCTAGTAAGTGGGTCATAATTTTGATAGTCTTTTGCAAACGTTGTTAAGAACATCTATGCTAAGATAGAATTCTGATATTGAAATTCGTTCGTCGGGGGCATGATCAAGTGAAGAATCCCCAGGTCCATATGTAACCATAGGAACATTCCACGATTCGGAGTAAATATTCATATCACTAGTTCCGGTTTTTCGTAATTGTCTAGGAACTCCTCCAAAAGTTCGTATTGCCGCGCGGAATGCTCTTGCAGGAGGAGTCCTAGCGCTCATCATAACGGGATTGACCGTGTCTTTCCATCGAACGGTTCCAGTGGTCAATTCGTTGTCAGCTATTTCACGGACCTCATCTACGGATAAATTTGGTGGGACGCGGAACTGAACGTCGAAAGTAACTTCTACAGAAAGTCCGTCTTCGCTAATACCACCAGTTATCGTAATGGGTTTGGGGGTTACTTGTTCGAAAATAGAATTTTCAGAATGTGTTTGTGAAATTTCAGATGGCCAATCATCTGCATGGAAACGTGCTTCAACAGTTGACCACCAATCTATTGCATCTTGAAGAGCATTTTTTTCAGGACGGGAAGTGTGGCCAGATCTGCTTGTTGCTACGTACGTTCCGTTGAGTAGGCCTCTATAACCAAGAGCAATACCATCCCACCCGCTAGGCTCTCCATTGATCACATTGTCAGGGGTGGATTCTCGGGTTTTGACTAAATGTCTTGCCCCATATGAATTGTGTTCTTCACTTACAACTCCCACAAAACTTACTCCGGTAGAGACTGCAGAAATGGCCATGGCAGCGAGAGGTCCTTTTGCATCCACAGAACCACGACCCCAAAGCACATCTCCATCTAGTTTGACGGGAATGTCCCCAGGTACAGTATCCATGTGAGAAGTTAGAAGAACTGCATCATTTGAGGGGGAATGTACATTTCCAGCTTCATCTACCCACGCTTCCCGTTGGTGGGTTTGGAAAAAATTCATTAGTTTTTCTGCACATTCTACTTCTTTTCCCGAATAAGAGGGCGTAGATACCAAATCGAAGAGTAAAGATTTTGCTTCTTTTTTGTTCCATTTAGAACTCATAGGATATCCTCCGGGAGACTATCCATTGCAGATATGAAATCGTCTGCATGGGAACGGTCGAGGGTTAACGGTGGCAAAATACGGACGACTGTTTTTCCTGCAGGTAATGCCAGAATTCCATGATCTCTCGCGAGTTTGCCGAGTATAGAACCAGATCCACGTTTTACTTCAATTCCGATTAATAGACCAGAACCACGTATATCACGTGTTCTTGTTCCTATGGTTTCTTTTAATTCTTTGAGTAGATAGGAACCAATTTTAGACGCGTTTTCAGGTAGATTTTCATTCAAAATGACATCTATGGTGGCGTTACCTGCGGCGCAAATGACAGGCCCTCCGCTAAAAGTACTTCCATGATTCCCAGGATTCTCTGCAATCCAATCTTTGCATAAAGTTACTCCGATAGGCAATCCGTTTGCTAGTCCTTTTGCAGAAGTAAGTATGTCTGGGACTACATTGGTCTGATTACAGTTCCAAAATGAGCCGGTCCTTCCAAGACCAGTTTGGATTTCGTCGAGTATCATAGCTGCGCCGACTTCTTCAGTTATTTTTCTAACTTCTTGTAGGTAGTTGGAAGGGGGAAGATTGACTCCGCCTTCCCCTTGGATGGGTTCAACAATAACAGCAGCTGTGTTTTCAGATATACTGTCTGCCAAAGATTCGGCATCTCCAAACTTAACGAAATCGACGTCGGGGATGAGGGGTTCAAATCCTTTCTTGTAAGTTGGTTTCCAAGTGGCAGAGAGAGAACCCATAGTTCTACCATGAAAAGCTTGTTTGGTCGATATGATTTGAGATCTCTTAGTTGCGTGGCGGGCGAATTTTATGGCTGCCTCATTGGCTTCGGTTCCAGAATTGGAGAGCCAAATATTTTTTACATCTCCAGGAGATATTTCAATTAGTTTATTACAGAAATCGTCGCGTATGTGAATTGGATAAGACCCTTGTATGTAGGTTATTTTTTCTAGTTGGTTTTGTATTGCGGAGAGTACATTTGGATGATTGTGTCCTGCAGGAACGCATGCATAACTAGCTCCTAAATCTAAGTATTCAGTACCATCAATGTCATAGAGATGAACCCCATTTCCATGGGTTATCTGGATATTTTTTCTAGAAAAAATAAAATTATTCACAATATCGCCTCGGGATAAATATGAGTGCCACCACCATCGAGTGCAGAAAGGAGTGGTTGTTCTTCGTTTGCACTGGCTATTATGGCTTTTTCTGCCCCTTGTTGGAGTGCATCTGTAGCGGCCATTAACTTGCGCGTCATAAATCCTTCTGCCGCGTTTTGAAGAATGGAATATTGTTCCGGCGTTTTTGCATTGGATATGAGAGTGGTAGGATCAGATATATTGCGGTAGATACCTGAAACGTCTGTTAGGGAAACTAAAGTTGCGGATAGAGATCCTGCAAGTGAGGAGGAAACCCTATCGGCATCTGTATTGACCGCTATACCATCGTCGGCCAGCATAGGAGGGGAAATCACAGGGACATAGCCATTGTCAAGTAAAAGTTGTATCAGGTCTGTGTTTACAGAAGTGATCTTACCAGAATGATCGCCCCTTAGGATTTTTTTCTTTCCATTTTCGATTGTACGAATAGAATCTTTTCTAGGCCCATATAGTAAACGTCCGTCGACACCAGAAAGGCCCACTGCATTGATATTTAAATTTTGTAATTTTACTACGAGATTTGTATTGAGTAATCCCGCCATGGTCATGGTGAATACCTTCATTGTGGCTTCGTCGGTGAAACGCCCTACAACACCTGCGGGTGTTTCTACATAATTTGGAGATAGTCCCATTCGTTCTAGATTTTCATCTATTGCGGTTGACCCTCCATGGACTATGATGAGTGAGTTTCCCTGGGTGGATAAGTGGGCAATGTCATCTAGTGCCCCCGCTGGGTCAACTGCTTTCGCCCCTCCAATTTTCAATACAATAGTCATAATTAAGTTATAATGCTGTTAAATTAAGGTGACCCTGTGGGGTGTAAACTTCTATATGAAAGCCCCAAGGTTTCGTCGAGACCGAGTGCTATATTGGTAGCGTGAATTGCTTGTCCTGCAGACCCTTTCATCATATTATCAATCACAGAAAAGACTACGATTCGGTTATTCCTTTCATCGATTTCAAATGCGATATCCACATTGTTGGTTCCAGCAACTACCTTTGGTTCGGGGTAGCGATAGTTGCCTCCAGCGCCACTCAATAAATTGACAAACGGTTCATTTTGGTAAGAATTCCTATATGCCTGCCAAATCGTTGGTTTGTCTAAGTTTTGTTTTGTTGGGAAAATGTGGCATGTTGCAGATGCACCCCTGATCATATCGACGGCATGAACTGTAAAGGCTACTTTTGCGCCGAGTTCTTGTTCTATTTCGGCTTCATGTCTATGACCAGTGGGGGCGTAAGGGCGGACAATGCCAGATCGGATCGCGTGGTGAGAGGAGGTACTCCCACTAGCCCCCCCTTCGGAAGAACCAACTTTTATATCTGCTACGATAGTGTCTTTTGGAGTTAGTATTCCTGTTTTGAACAAAGGATACAAACCAAGAAGGGTGACTGTAGAGTTGCACCCACCACAAGCAATTAGTTTTGCAGATCGTAATTGTTCTCGGTAGATCTCAGGGAGCCCATAGACAGATTTTTCAAGTAGCTCTGGGCAAGAATGGCCATCATAATATTGATCGTATTTCTGAGGATCTTTGAGTCTGAAATCTGCGCTCAGATCCACCACAATGTCAGAAGCTTCAGAAAAATCATCGATCCTATTCATAGAAACCCCATGAGGAGTTGCTACAAAGAGTACGTCGACGGATTCTAGTTCTTCGGGAGAAGAATATTTTAATTTCAAATCTCGAAGGTTTGGATGGGTGTATCCGATAGAACGACCAGAATATTTACGACTAGTGGCTTGTGTTATCTCGAATTGGGGATGGTCGGTTAGTAGCCTTAGTAACTCTCCCCCAGTGAAACCACTTGCCCCAATTACAGAGGCTGAAAATGTCATCGCGTTTCACCTTTTTTGTTAGCAACTGATTCTATCCAATTAATTATATGAGAAGGGACATCTACATTCGCGCATTCATTGAGTGCTTTGAATTCAGTTCCAGGGTTAATTTCGTGCACAGTAAATCCTCCATCGTCGAGCTCCATAAGATCAACCCCAAGCAAGCCTCCTCCTACGACTTCCGAGGCTTTTTGCACGAGTGATGCTACTTCTTTAGGTATATCATATGCATCGACTGTGGCTCCTTTTGCAGCGTTTGTTAGCCAATGTGTTGAAGTTCTAGTCATTGCGGCGATGGCGTTCCCATCGACTGCAACTACACGGATATCCCGGTTGGGTTTATTGATAAATTTCTGTATATAGAAAATTTTGTGTTCATAGTGCCCAAGTGTTGCTTTGTGTTCTATAATTGCCTCTGCGGCAGCTCTAGTGTCTATTTTTGCCATTAGACGCCCCCAGGATCCCACAATTGGTTTTATTACACATGGATATCCCATGGTTTCGATTGTTTCGAGAGCACTTTCCGGGGAAAATGCTATCGTTGTTTCGGGAGTGGGTATTCCCGCATTCGCTAGTAAGAGACTAGTTTTAACTTTATCAGAACACCGTTCAACCACCATAGGGTCGTTGATGACAGGGATGCCATATGAAGCAAAAAATAGAGAAGCAAATTTGCTTTGGCTTTGTGCTATGCATCTATCGATTACAATATCTAAATCTTTGAACTCGGATGGGGGACCTTGTATAGAAAATTGATGTTTTCGGACATCAATTTTGAGTATGTCGTGGCCTCTAGACCTCAATTCAGTTAGAAGTAACTTCTCGTCCGCCCTAATTTGGGAATATAAAAACCCGACATTCATGAGAGGATCACTTAGGATTACTCGATTAATAAATGTTCCTATATACCTAAAACCGTTATTCTCCCCAATCTTCTTCGAGCTCGGGTGCTTTGGAGAGTTCCACGGGGTCCACGCCAATTACCTCTAGTTCGGTTCCACAAGTATCACAATCCAAAATTTCTCCGGATTCTACGTCGTCTGATATTGTGAGTTCTGAGCCACATTCCACACAAGTTGTGCTTGTCATAGTAGGAGAATAAACAAGACTTCGGTTTAAAATTTCCTAATTTGATTATTTGGTACTGTGAGAAGTTATTTCAAGTAACTCATAGCTTCTTGAATCAATTTTTCTTTTGATTGGTCTATTTTTTCTTTATGGACTGTGTGGAGGGAAAAATCTGATTTTAGGTTGTTTTTAGCATTGGAAATTGAATTTAAAACAATGGTGGGTGAAGGGCCTCCTAATGAATCCCTCATATCGACGTTTTTGAGGGGATCTAAAGCAGATTCTATTGAATCCTGGGTACAAAATTCACTGAGTGGAGATCCCATTATTTCGTTGAAATTTGAAGAAATATCTTCATAATTGCTTTCTGATTTTGCTATGATTTGGTGCGCTTTTCGGAAGGGTATTCCGGCCATAGCTAGGGTATCGGCAACGCCAGTTGCGGTGGAGAATCCCTCTCCTGCAGAACTAGAAAGAAGTTCGACATTCCAGGTTGAAGTTTCTATTATTTTGGAGAGAATGTCTGCCGAGTCGATCATTTTTTCGACGGAATTCCAAATATAAGGGGTCGCTGATTGAAGGTCTCTGTTGTAAGCACGGGGGAGACCTTTTAAAGTTGTAAAAGTACCGGAAAAGGTGGCAAGAGTTGTTGCTGCAGCCGCTCGTATTAATTCTAGCGTGTCTGGATTTTTCTTTTGAGGCATGATAGAAGAAGTAGACGCGTAATCATCGTCTATCTCAACAAAGCTCTTATTTGAGTAAAAAATTAAATCTTCAGACATATTTGAGAATGTAATAGAAAGAGAGCACAGAGCTGCCGCAGATTCTAGTAAAAAATCTCTAGAAGAAACGGCGTCCATTGTGTTTTCTATTATACCTTCAAATCCAAGGAGGGTTGCAGTTCGTTCACGGTTGATAGGGAAGGGAGTTCCTGCAAAGGCTGCAGATCCGAGAGGGGATAGATTGATGCGACTATAAGCATCAAATAATCGGTTAGTGTCCCGTTCGAGAGATCCATAGTAGGATACGAGCCAATGAGAAAGGGTTGATGGTTGTGCACTTTGTAGATGAGTGAACCCAGGGATTAGAGTAGAGGTGTGGCTCTTGGCGATGGAAAGGATAGTTTCTCGCAAAGATAAAACCGAATTTAGTAGAGACAAAATGTCACTTCGCAATTGATAACGAATGCATGTTGAAACTTCATCGTTCCTACTCCTAGCAGTGTGCATTCTCCCACCAGAATCTCCAACTTTAGCTACTACCGCTGTTTCAATTGCTGCGTGGACGTCCTCAGCAGGAGGTAAGCTTTCAAATCCCATTTCGTGAATGGAAAAAAGAGCTTCTAGTATGCCTTTGGCGTTGTCTTTGGAGATTATATTTTCTTCTGCTAACATTACTACATGTGCCAAATCTACTGCGATATCTGCATCGAAGATGTGGTGATCTACATCCATTGAAGAGAGGAAGTTTCTAGCAGGTCCTCCGCTGAAACGAGTTCCACGTATTATATCGGAGGAGTCATTTGTCATTTTTTGTTTTGTGTGTAGGAAATTCAGTTTTTCTCGTTCGTGCTTTTGAAAATCTAGATTTGCCACGTTCATATTGAATCGTTGAAATGTCTCCCAGCTACTCCAGCCCAGCCATTCCATTATAACGGTCGGGTCGATATTAGATTCAAGCAGGATCGAGGCGTAGGAACGGCGTAAATCATGTGGTGAGAGTTCTGGGCATCCCAAGTTTTTCCCTGCTTTCTTTACCCATGCTAAAGCGGTGTTGGTTGAAATGGGCCTGTGGATTCCGTTGTATTTACGTGTGATTGGCAAGTCGGCCGTTTTCAAGGTGGCCGGAATGGGGGCTTCCCTGTATCGGGAATTTTTTCCCCAAATTTTTATCATTAGGCCTCGGTCGTCTTCAAAAATATCCTCTGAGGAGGCTTTACAGGCTTCGTGAACTCTCAAACCAGAGGATAAAAGGGTGAGGATTATTTCTTCATCTCTCGATTCTGTGCATTGTTCGATGAGGTGTTTTACTTCCTCACGACTTAGCCAGCAGGCAAATTTGCCTTTTTTCTTTGGGAACTCTACTTTCCTAACCATTGTAAAATTTATGTTTTACGAACTATAAAGCTCTTTTTAGATGGGAAATTGGGCAAAATGTCCTCAAATGGCCCCTCCATAGTTTGTAAAATTCCTTCCATAGTTTGTAAAATAATAGATTCTCCCGGCTCCACTTTGACATAATCAGCTGTCATGTATAATGGGAGGCTCTGGTCAGTATATAATGTCACACCGAACCGTATTAGTGACGTGGATTTCCTACCTTCTTTCTACCCGTCTATTGCCCCTGCCAACTACCCCTGATGCTTGGATAGTTTTCAGTACAAATTCAGCATTACTTCCCCCCGCGCCTATGAGCATCATCTCTAGCACTACGACCGCCAAACCCACCAATGGTGCTATCTGCCATTGATAACCCATCCAGTAATATCTGTCAAGGAAGTACAGAGTCACCACAGTCATCATCACAATGGTCACAACTGCACCTCCCAAAAACCACCACCCTTTGCTACTTTTTGGAGGGATATCCAGTGATTTGAACATCTGCTTAGTTGTTTGTGGTGGATTTTCAAACATATCCAGTGCATGGCCCACATATGCCCCTAAAAACATCATGAGACAGATCAGAGAGAATGCAAACACCACCACGATATCTGCAACTAACCAATCAATTTCTCGTTCAGCTATTGCCCGAACTAATATATATAAAATGGACAACGAAATCCCCATGCGCGCTCCACGTTGCATTAGTTCTGTGAAGTTCTCTAACTTCTCAACTCTCTTTCCAAATGAGGTTGGGTCGGAATTATTTGTCATTTTTTGTTTTGCGTGTATGGATTTCAGAGTCGAAGAGTGCTGAAGACATTCTTTCTTGGAGGCCGTGATATTTTGCAACCCCTATGGCATCTGATTGTGTTATGTCATCTATGACTCCAGAGGTATTGAAAGAAGCTGCTGATGCAGAATGAACTGCGTAGGGACTTTCTCGGGAAACTGCTCTTGCGTGGCCACCTTGAAGGTCTAACGTCACAGATCCTGTTACTCGTTTTTGGGTAGTAGAAATGAAGCCGTTCAGTGCTTCCATAAAAGGCGAATGAATTAGTCCTAAGTATGCTTGTTCTGCCCATGCGTTGTCAACTGAGATTTTGAATTTCCGCTCTTCCTTGGTAAGTACTAGATCTTCTAATGCAGAATGTGCGTTAAGAAGGGCAGTTGCAGCAGGATGTTCGTAATTTTCTCGAACTTTGAGTCCCAATATTCTATCTTCCATTACATCAGTTCTTCCGACTCCGAAAGGGCCACATAGTGTGTTTAGATGGCCGATTAATTCTACAGGAGAATAGTTAGTTCCGTCCACTGCGACAGGATATCCTTCAGCAAATTCTATGGTTACTAATTTAGATTCAGAAGAAGGGGATTGAGTCCACTCGTAAATGGAACTTGGGGGGATAGTACTAGGATCTTCAAGTTCGCCTCCTTCAATTGATCTAGACCAAAGATTTGTATCGATGCTCCAAACCCCATCGTTTCCGGATTTGATGGGTAAATTATTTTCTTTTGCATATTGTATTTCCCAAGTTCTTGTTAAGCCCAGATCGCGGATGGGGGCTGCTATTTCAAGGCCGGATCCACGCCAAATCGCTTCGAATCGTAATTGGTCGTTTCCTTTTCCAGTGCACCCATGTGCGAGTGCAGTACATTTGGTTTTTTTCGCCTCTTCTAAGATGGCTTTTGCTATGATAGGTCGGGCGAGTGCAGTGCCCAATGGATATCCTTGATAGCTTGCATTTGCCCTAACAGAATCAAGGCATAAATTAGCAAAATCACTTCTAGCGTCGAGTATCTTTAAATCTAGAGAAATTTCTTTTGCCGTTTCTTTTGCTTGTTCGAATTCGTTTTGGGGTTGGCCCACATTGACTGAAACTCCAATAACATCTTCATATCCATATTCTTCTTTAAGAATTGAAACGCACACGGTCGTGTCGAGACCGCCAGAGAACGCAAGTGCCACACGGTTCATGATCAGTATATTGGGGTGCCGACTTATAATATATGATGTTTGGAACGGGGAAATAAAAACTTAAAAAAGGGTAGAAAAAAAAGGATCAACTATATGTCAACATTTGTAGGGGGAATGGTAGCTGGGATCGTGGGGGCGGTTGTGATTACATTACTAATAGTTTCTGTGATGGATAAAAGAGTAGAAAATAAAAGTATTCTACCGGCGTCGTTGTTTGTATCTAAATACATAGGCTCGGGGGATGCGGATGAATATCTGAATCAAGGGGCATTACTAAGCATAATTTATGGATCTTTAGTGGGGGGAATTGTGGCGATAATACTCCCAATAGTCTCGGCGACTGTTGTGAATGTCCTTGTGTGGGGAGTTTTGGTGGGGTTGGTGGTGGGGATAATAGGTGATAAGTTCGGGATGGAGGTTGTGTTGGGAGTGAAAATGGATTGGGGATGGGAGGGCAAACCAGTCATGCAATCCCGTATTAAATTTATGGTGGTGAACATCATATATGGGATAATTGTTACAGGGATTCTCATATACGGAATTGTATGAATAGGAGAGGGTATTTGTGTGGAGTTTAAACGTCTCGATGCCACAAAATATAGTTAGAGCAATCAGAGAAGTCACACTAGGGGCCAGTGGGTGGGAAGAAATTTGTGAAGATCCAACTTTAGTGATCAAACGTTTTGAAAAAGAGGACGTGGATGGGCATGTGGAATCGGAAATAAAATTATTATTAGAGAGTGTAGAACCATTTGATATCGAAATTGGAAATTTAGAAAGATTTGATGTGGCGGAACGGGGGTCTTCGCCGGTGTTATATCTAGAGGTAAAAAGCCCAGGAATGAAGGCACTTCACGAAATTCTAGTTGATGTTTTTGGCAGTGTCAAAGGGGTGGAAGGAGAGAATTACATTCCACATATAACTATAGCCAGGGGTGGCGGTGTAAGAGATGTTGACTTTAGTGGTTTTTCGGGCCCGACTATATGGACTGCCGAGACACTAGAGTTTTGGAACAGGGATAAAAGAAAGAAAAAAAATAAAGTTATACTTGATAAAAATAAGTGAAGATAAAATCAAATGAATTTTATTCCGGTTTTTTTGTCCATCACACGTTGGATAGATCCCCATGTGGAAAATAAGGTATAATCCCCGGTTACACCAGTCATGAGACTGTCCCGGGTTATCTCAAATTGGAATCCTTCTCCAATTGCAGTGATAATATGTCGTCCGACATCGGTTTCGGGATCTGCTATTAGTTTGGAAGTGGTTTCATCTAGACCCAAGGAAGATAGAGCAATTGCTGCGTGGGAATTGAAATTTCGGGGGAACGTCTGAGCTAGTCCCCGAGTAGAACCTTCATAGAGGACAGTGGGTTTAGAAATGGGCAATTCGATATCAATATCCGTGAAACTGAAATCAAGATTTTCGGGTGATTTGGTCGAAGTGATAGAAACTTTTTTGAGCATGGTTTGAGAATCTAGAAGTCCGTCTATTCCAAGAAGTGCCCCATGGGGAATCCAAATGTTGTGATGATATTTTTTTGCAGATTTTACGATTTGAGATTCAATATCGGGGAAGGATAAGGCTGAACAAGAGAGAACCATTAAATCACTAGTAGCCAAAACCTTCTTTCCAAGAGAACCGACAACTTCGTGGGTGGCTGCTTCAATGCAGAGATCTACAGGGATGTCTTCTAGACGGGAGGGATCAATGATTTGTAATTCTTCTGGCAATTCCTTTTTTATATTTCTGACATAGACATAACGGAGATCAAAACGTGGATCAGAGTTTATTTTTTTGTACAAATATTTCGCTATGTGGCCAAATCCCAATAAGCCAATAGTGAGTGGTTTTGTCATGAAAGAGGAGTAGCAACCATACACAAGTAAATGTGACGCATATCGTGTGTGTTTTGGGTGGAAGAACAAAAATTTTGACATCGCAAAAGACAAGAGTGAAAACTACCCCTAAGAATGCATGAGAGCGATTGAATGGAAGAATATCTACCGTTTATCGCATCCCAAACAAATGGGGCTTATTGCTATTACACATGCATTGCATGAATTCTATTGTGTTGCATTGCCACCAATCATACCACTTATTGTTATTGATTTTGATATTTCATATGCCCAGGCAGGTTGGTTGGTGACTGTTTTTTTTGTGGTGTATGCCATATTTCAATTGCCAGCAGGAATTATAGCAGATAAAATTGGAAAAAGATATGTGCTTGGGTTTGGGTTGGTGTTGCTGGCATTTGGGGTATTTCTTGCAAGTAGAGCAGATACATATCAGGCGTTATTGTTATCACAAGTTGTGGCGGGGATAGGAGGGAGCACCTATCACCCCGCGGGTTTGTCTGCAGTTTCGGATTTAGAAGCGGATAATACAGCAGGAAAAGCTATGGGATTTCACGGATTGGGTGGAGCTGTTGGGACTGCGTTGGCTCCAGCGGTGATAGGTGGAATTATCCTAGTGACCGATTCTTGGCGTCTTGCCCTGTCCCTAATCGCGATTGTAGGAGTGATATACGCCGTGATTTTCCATAGTAAGTTTTCTGAACCGGATATTGTTATAGAAAATGTAGAGAAAAAAATTGTAACAAAAGGGAAAAACATAACGACTCAGCTAAAGGATTTTCCGTGGGATCCGTGGGTAGTTGGTTTGGTGACTGTTAATTTTTTATTGGGCGTAGAAATCGGTGCTGCGAGAACGTTTACTACATCTTATGTATTTTTGAGGAGTTCGGAAGTGGTGAGTTTTGCAAATACTGTGTTTTTTGTTATGCTTATTGGAGCAGGTGTATCTACGATTGTAATAGGTCCTTTGGCAGATATGTTTGATAAAAGAAATCTTGGTGCATTGACCTTTTTAGTAACAGGTTTTTTACTTTTGTTGACAGGAATAATTCCACCCAATAAGATACTTCTGTTGGGGTTATTTTTCCTGATAGGTGCCATGATGTGGACTACAGTTCCAGTGATGAATGCACTAACGTCGGTGTATGCAAAAAGGGATTTCTCAGGTATGTTATTCGCTTTGACTTTGACAGGATCTGCACTAGGAAATTCTGTCGGACCATTTGTATTTGGTTTAATATTGGAACGTACAGACATTACAATAGCATATCCAGCTATGGCCATATTTAGTGTGGCTGGGGCCATTGCATTTCTTGCTATGAAACGGTTTTGATGGAGATGAAATTTTTATAATATGGAAGTGATTGTTTTTTTGGTGATAGGGGGGTTTGTGTTAGTCCTTTTTATGTTTTATTTGATTCTTAGGAAGGCAGTAGTAGGATTCAAAGAAGGATTTGAATCTAGTCGGGGAAAATAACAAATCACATCGAAAATTGTATACTATGGCCTGTAAAAGAAGGGGCATGGATCAGCGAATTAGGGAACATGCAAAAATTATTTCGATGCATTCGACTTCCATAGAAAAAGGGGACAATGTTGTCATCGATGCGAACCCCATCGCAGATGATTTAGTAACTGCTTTATGTGAAATTTGTGCAGAAAGGGGGGCAAATCCATTGGTGATCAGGGGGAGAACCGGGACCCGATTTTTGAGGGCTTATTTGAATAACTCAAAAGGGGAATTTCAAATGCCAACTCATGAACTAGCTCTGTTTGAGAATATGGATGTATACATCGTGATCAGAGGTGGTGGAAATATCTCAGAGATGTCAGACGTGGATCAAAAGATAATGAACGAGCATAGTCTTGTGAGGAAACCAATCAGAGATGAGAGGTTATCAAAACGGTGGTGCTTGACTCAATTTCCTGCTCCTGAAAATGCCCAAAAGGCAAACATGAGTACGGAGGAATATGAGAATTTTGTGTGGGATGCGATAATAAGGGATTGGGATGTCCAGAAAAATCACCAAGAAAAGCTTTTGAAATTGTTTGAAAAGGGAGACGAAATCCGCATTGTAAGTGGGGGTGGAACGGATATTAAAATGAATATTGGAGGAATGGTTCCTATTAATGATTATGGAAATCATAATTTACCAGGAGGAGAAGTTTTTACAGCCCCAGTAATAGACTCGGTGAATGGAGAAGTTACTTTTGATATTCCATTGACTTATAAAGGACAAGAAATTGAGGATGCTTATCTCAAATTTGAAGATGGTATTGTGACAGATTACAGTGCTGTGAAAAATGGAGAAGTATTGGGGGAGATTCTATCTGCAGATCAAGGCGCAAAGTCAGTTGGGGAATTGGGAATAGGAATGAATCGGGGCATCAGTCGGTTTACAAATAACATACTATTTGATGAGAAAATGGGCGATACGATTCATATTGCTGTGGGCATGGCTTATGCAGATACAGTAGGAGAAGGGAAAAGGAAAAATGAAAGTTCGGTTCATGTGGATATGATTACAGATATGTCAAAGGATTCGCATATAGAGCTTGATGGGGAATTGATACAAATAGATGGTTGTTTTGTTTTCGAAGAAGGCTTTCGGCTGAAATAAAATTAGGAAAAGTTAGTCAGATTTTTCTTTGATTTCAATTATATAACCAAAAGGATCTTGTAAATAAATTGCTGGTGCTCGCCCTTGTGCCCCAAGTGGGTTTCCTTCTCTCATGATAGGCATATTAGCATCAGAAAGTTTTGACTTAACTTCAGATATGGGTATATCCACTATGAGTGCGAAATGGTCATAATTACTTTTATCAGGGGGAGAAAAATCATCGATTGGGCGGATGTGTAATACAGCGTTTTCCCCAAGCCGGAAGGTAAAAAGTGTGCGCACGCCTTTTTTGTACTCATCTATTTGTTCTGCTTTAAATCCCAATATATTTGAATAAAATTCTAGTGCATCTTCCACACCGGATTTTGGGATTTGAATATTGACATGATCGATTGCGATAATGTTCATGTACTATATAAACTTAGTTTCCTGATAAACTAGGACATATAACCGATTGAAATAAATGAGGTTTGGAATATATTTTATAAAAAATGAGATATGTTAACGTATATTATGATTTTAGGAACCTTTATTAGTTGAGTTGCCTACTTGGTAGACGTATGTCATCAGGTGACAACATTACAAAGAGAGGGAGCTCCCGAAGGAAATTCCTCGCAATAACATCCACTGCTGCCGCAGCAGGCATAGCCGGCTGTACAGGTAGTGGAGGTGGAAGTGGTGGAGGTGGAGCATCATCAGGTGGTGCGAAATCCGGTAGTACAACATCAAAGAGCGTTATAAAAGGAGGAGGTGGATCTAGTTCGTCGGGACGGGCAGATCGTGCTCCACCAGCAAGCTCTGCAGTGATAGTCGGTAGTATCACCATTCCAAGTAAAGTAGCAAGTACAGCAAATGATGAAGGAGAAGTTGTGGTTTATTCTACAATGGATGAACCAGATCTCCTCAAATATATTGTTCCAGGTTTCGAAGAGTCATTCCCAGGAATTAAAATGACAGTTCAAGGTTTAGGTTCTGGGGAACTTTCGACGAAGTTGATATCAGAGAAACGTGTTGGGAAGGTTATGTCAGACGCAACGACATTTAACTTGGGTGCCTCAAGATCCATTGCGCCGGAAGGTGTTTTTGTTGGATTTGGAAAGGACCATTGGTTGAAAAAAGAATGTGCTGCGATGGGATATGATCCAACCATCCATGAAAAATCATATGAAGTTCCAGGGTATGGTAACGCATACACGTTGATCTACAACACAGAGTTAACCACAGAGGCAGAAGCGCCAAGTAAGTGGGAAGATCTTGGGGACGACAAATGGTCAGGCCAACAGGGAATTGTCATGCAGCATCCAGCTCAGCTCTCCTCCATGGGAGGATTGTTCTCAACACTATACGGAAAGTGGGGACATGACAAATGGGTAGAAGTTGTTGGAAATATTATGGACAACACTCCACAAATTATCTCATCCAACAGTGCATCATATCGTGTGTTACTCCAAGGTGAGAAGGCCCTATCGCCAAATTATATCAACGATTTGGCTGCTCAATTGGGAGCAGGTGAAAGCCCACCAGCACAATGTAAATGGCTCGATCCGGGATTGTTAAACAACACCCCAGGCCATGTTACCGCAGGGGCAAAAAATCCGAATGCAGGTCTCTGTTATGCGGCGTGGTTCGCGTCAGAGCTAGGACAGATGTTAGTAGGAGACACAGGAAGGACTCCGGTCTTTTCCCCGGTCGCTGCAACTCACGATTTGTTCAAGGTTGTTATTCCAGAGGGTACGTCAATACTACCAACAGGATTCAACAATCCAAAATACAATGGTACGGCATATCTGGAAGAACCAGATGCGTTTGTGCCTCTATTTGAGGAACACTTCGGCGGAAGGTAAAGTCGGAACGGCCAGATTTTCACGAAATTTTTTATCTGGTTTTTAATTTTGGGAGAGAAACATCACTATATAGACTAAAATAATTATGCTGAAAATATATAGAGTCAGACATGTGTCAGACAGAGGGTAAAAGATAAAAAAAATGAAAATGTGGACACTGTGAGGCGATAAATATACTTTACTGTATATATGAGAGTGATCAGAATATTAGGAACCTTTATTAGTTAAGTGGCCTACTTGGTAGACGTATGTCATCAGGTGACAACATTACAAAGAGAGGGAGCTCCCGAAGGAAATTCCTCGCAATAACATCCACTGCTGCCGCAGCAGGCATAGCCGGCTGTACAGGTAGTGGAGGCAGCGATAGCGGAGGATCCTCCGCTGCTCCTGCTGCATCGAAACCAGAATCAAGTGCACCTGCTCCAGCAGCATCTGCAGGATTACAAGTTGGATCTATTACGATCCCTAGTGATATTGTAGCGGCTGCACAAGCAGAGGGAGAATGTTCCCTATATGGTGCAATGGACGAGCCAGATATGCTCGATCCAATCAAACCAGCGTTCGAAGAAGCCGTTCCTGGTGTAAAACTTACACCATGGGGAGGAGGTTCTTCTGAAATCGCATCTAAACTCATTGCAGAGTTTAAAGCTAACATCGTTAGTTCTGATGTAAGTCTTTACTCACTCCCAACCGGGCGTGCTGCAGCAAGTGCCGGTGTGTATGTAGAGTATGCAAATGATCACTGGCTCAAACAAGTAGCCAATGATCTTGGATACCCAGCGGGTAGTTGGCAGTCTCCAGAGGCTCCAGCGTACGAATTCCCAGCATATGGGCTTCCATACACCCTACACTACAACACCGACATGATCTCTGAAGGAGATGTTCCAAGTACATACGAAGAATGGACTGGAGGACAATACACAGGGACAAACGGATTTGTTATGCAAGACCCACGACAACTATCTTCAATCGGATCTCTATTCGCCACACTATATGGCCTATGGGGAGCAGAAAAGATGGCATCATGGGCAAAAGACTTCATGGCAAACAAACCACAGTTTACCACTGGTAACACTGGTGCTTACAACGTCTGTGTGTCTGGAGAGAAAGCTCTCTGTAACACATACATCAACGACCTTGTTGGACAAACAGCAGCTGGAGAATCTATCCCACTCAAACTCAAGTGGATCGACCCAGCATTGTCCTCAATGGTTCCACTCCACATGACAGCTGGCGCTCCTCATCCAAATGCAGGAGAAGCTTTCTGTGCATGGATGATGTCCGAAGACGGTCAAGAGAAAATTGCAGATACAGGTCGTACACCGGCCCACGGACCATCCGCTGCAACACATGCAGACTTTGCTGCATTTATCCCATCCGACCAGGTTATTTTACCATACGCGTACAACAACCCAGTCTACGGTGGAAAGACATACATTCAAGAGCCAGCAGCATTCCTGCCACTCTTTGAAGAACTCTTCTGAGTTACGAGCGAAACCCGCTCATTTTTTTCTTTCCTAATAAGAGAGTAACAACTATTTTTACTGTTGATTAAAAATGCCGGTTCGCAGATTTGAACTACGGACGGCTCGATCTTCAGTCGAGTGCTCTCCCAGGCTGAGCTAAACCGGCTTAGTGTTGAATGGGGAGAGAGCAAGAAAAAGGATTTCGAACTTTAAAAAGAGCTAACTAAAGGGGGATTATTAAAAGAGTGGCATAATATGAGGGAGGATCATGACAAAACTCCGCCAAACCACTCAAGTGGACATGGCCCAATCTGTCCGGGGAGAGGAAGATTGCGTAGCCGTATCCAAATGAACTCAGATTGTCTGCAAATATATAACTAGCTGTTATTGAAGGGTTGTTGAGAAATAGAGGGATTGGAAGGGTTATTCAAAAGGCATGCTTTTAAGGATATCACGTTTTTCGATTGCAGTGACTGCCTTGACTAGATCTTCTTGATTTAGAACGGTTCTATCTTCACTCAAGGCTTCTAGTACGGCTTCTCGTAAAACGAGTCGGATATCACTACCGGAAAGCCCCTCTGTCAAATCTGCGAGAGCAGATGGTTCGAAATTTTCGATTGCCATGTATTTTGTTGTGACTTCAAATATTTTCTCTCGCATGTTGACGTCTGGAAGGGGAAAATGGATTATGTCGTCGAACCTCCTCCAAGCCGCAGTGTCAAGTTGATCAGGATGATTTGTAGCCCCGATAAGAAGGACTTCGTCTCGAACGAGACTTATTTCATCTATGCTTTTGAGTAATGTATTTACAGCACGTTTTAATGCTGCGTGTTCATCAGATCTTCGGGTTTTTGCGACTGAATCGAACTCATCTACAAATAAAATACAAGGGGATAGACGTTTGGCGACTTCAAATGTTCGATCGATGTTTTTCGAAGTTTCGCCCAAGTATTGGCTTGTCATCATGGAGAGTTTTACTTCTACAAAAGGTAAACTAAGAGAATGTGCCAAGGCACGGGCGACAGAAGTTTTTCCAGTTCCAGGAGGGCCTATGAATAATAATTTTCCGACCTCCCTAAGCCCGATTTCGGCTAAATATTCACGGTTTTTTATAGCTAAGCGTATTTTTTCAAGTTCATCTGTTTGATTGGTTGTCAATACTAAATCGGGAAGTGTCGTTTCTATTTCTTCTGGTGCTTTTATATCGACTAAATCTAGCATTTCTTGATCATCTTCAGTAAAATACTCAGATAGAAGGCTATCTATCCAGAAACGATCTGCTTGGATCGGTCTGTTCGATGTATTAGAGTCCTCGTAGGAGATATCTAGAGAATCATTTTCTTGAAAGACATATGCTAATGTGGGATTGGTGAGAATGAGATCTGGTGTGGTATTTTTTAAGAACCATTTTTCTGCAAGATCAAGTTGGGTTAAGCTCATTTCACTACTAAAATTATCTTTTTCGGTGAACATCAAATCGCTAATAGAATCCCACGGGGATTCGACTCCTGTTGCTTTTTTTGCCATATTTTCATTTACAGACAGTGGGCGTTTTATTTCACCTTTTTTATCAAATGCTTTCCTGATTTGAGGGGGTAAGTCATCAGGGGTCAAATTTGATAATTTGGTGTAGTGTTTTGCGGTCAGTAATAGCTCAACAATGGCGATGGTGCTATCATTCATTCTCCAGGAAGTAGTATTCAAGGGCTGATAAGTACATCGAGATTGGCGTAGTAAAAAGGGGAGATGTTTATGTTCAGAGAATCTATTTAAACTAGTGTAATGAGTACTAAAATCAAGCCAGTTGTCGTTGCGGCCATGAGAACTCCACAGGGAAAGAGAAATGGCATGTTTTCAAGTACGAGGGCGGAAGATCTGTCTATCGAGATCATAAATAAGGTCCTCCAAACAACAGAAGTTGAACCAAAAGAAATTGATGACCTCATATGGGGATGCGCACTGCAACGGGGGGAGCAAGATAATAATATAGCTAGAATTATTGGGTTAATGTCTTCATTGGGGGAAAGCGTGCCTGCGACTACAGTTAACAGGTGGTGTGCGTCGTCTATGCAAGCCATAATGACAGGTAGTGATGCAATTAGTGCAGGTCAGAGAGATTGTGTGATTGCAGGAGGGGTAGAACATATGACCCGAGTTCCCATGGATGAAGCTTCTTCATTTACTAAAATACATCCAGAATTTATGCAAAAATACAATATATTTGAATTGCAAATGGGCATGACTGCAGAAGCTGTCGCAGGGGAATTTAACATTTCGAGAATGGATCAAGATTTGTATGCACTTAGAAGTCATGAAAGAGCAGATTCTGCGACGAAAAGTGGTAAATTAAAAGAAGAAATTGTCCCGATAGAAGTGGAAGGTGAAATAAAAGATGAGGATGAGGGAATTCGAGAAAATACATCTATAGAAAAGCTCGAGGGATTGCAGCCAGTATTCAGAGGGGATGGGACGGTTACAGCAGGTAATTCTTCTCAGATTTCAGATGGCGCTGCGGTGGTGATGATAACGAGTGAGAGTTTTGCAAAGGAGAGGGGTTTAGAAATATTGGCAGCAATAAATGGCCATACTGTTGCGGGGGTGGATCCACGTTTGATGGGGGTGGGGCCCATCCCAGCCACACAAAAATTACTGTCCCGTGTTGACAAACAAATTGGAGATATCGATCTAGTTGAATTGAATGAGGCATTTGCATCC
Organism: uncultured Halobacteriales archaeon; assembly: GCA_964597855.1. Lineage (GTDB taxonomy): Archaea > Halobacteriota > Halobacteria > Halobacteriales > Hikarchaeaceae > Hikarchaeum. The sequence continues at coordinate 271,804 of CAZQZO010000001.1, forward strand.
CAATGTCTACACTGCCAGCGTGAATTAAAAATACCAGAGGAAAAATTCAATGTAAATGGAGGGGCCATAGCAATTGGCCATCCATTGGGAGCGAGTGGTGCTAGATTGCCAGTATCACTGATTCACGAAATGAATAGGAGAGATGTAAAGAGGGGATTGGCGACTATGTGTGTAGGGTTAGGACAAGGGGCTGCCATGATATTTGATAGAGATTAGATAATGGAAGGGAATAGACTCATTGCGACGAAGAAAATAATTGTTGTTTCGAGACAAGGATGTGAGAATCAAGTTGAAAATATAAAACAGTGGGCTTCTAAAAAAGGCATTGAGTTTTTGGCAGTTCAAACTGGAGAAAATATTGATGAGAACGATGGTGAATGGGAAGGGAGAACTATCGGGATTACTATCGGGGGGGATGGGACATTTCTAGAGGGGGTAAGGATATTTTCACCTAGAAAAATTCCATTTATTGGTGTGGGTTCAGGAACGTTGTCATTTCTAGCTCGCGTGGAGCCGGAAGAAATTTTTGACGCATTGGAAGAAATTTTCCAAGGAGGGTCACATATTGATGAACTTCAAAGGGTTTCGGTTAAGGTTGATTCTTTTGATGCAGAGGGTCTTAATGAAGTTGTCATAGGTCACGTCTGGCCAAAAAAACCAACTGAAAGGAAAATCAGTTCAATTGATGTGTTTGTAGGAGAAGAACATATAGGAAAATATGATGGCACAGGCATTGCAGTGACAACTCCCACGGGGTCTACAGGGCTTTCTCTGTCGGCGGGTGGGCCAATACATTATCCTATGTTAAATGAAACGATTCAGTTGACACCACTACACACACATAATATAGGAGTACGCCCGTTGGTTTTTGGGGCAGGGACAGAGCTCAAAATAATACCAGATACTGAAGTTTATGTGTTGGTTGATGGTGGGAGGGCTACAAATTTACTTAAGACCAAAAAAGTGATCACTATTACCGGTTCAAAAATGCCAGCATATCTCATTAAGACATCTCAAAGTAGAGGATTTTTTGATAGATTGGGAACAAATTTGGGATGGGGAATTGGGGGGCAAGAGGGGGAAGCGAATCAAAAAAATGAATATGGGGAAAAAACATTTGAAGAGGTTGCTTTGGAACTAGCTAGAAACGCTGCATTGGGTGCAGGGGACGTTCTTAGAGAATTGCACCGGAAAGAAGAGATAGAGATATTTGAAAATCCAAAAGGAGGGAAGGTAACAGAGGCAGATTATCTTTCTGAAAATATAATCACATCCTTAATTCGAAATAAATTTCCAGATCACGATATTATATCGGAAGAAACTGTTTGGGAAGATAATAATTCAAAGTATAGGTGGGTAATAGATCCATTGGATGGGACTGGGAATTTCATACACAAAAATCCCAATTATTCTGTTTCTGTTGCTTTGTTGGAAGAAAATGATCCGTTGGTCGGGGTCATTTACATTCCAGAAATTGATCAGTTGTATTCTGCCGTGAGAGGGGGAAATGCAATGGTTAATGGAAATGTTATTAAAACGACGAATAGAGAGGAAATTCAAGAAAGTATGTTGATAACAGGTCACGATCCAAAAGGAGAATTGTTATCGAGCTTATATCCAGTGGTCAAGGGAGTGAGAAGATATGGTTCTGCTGCGATCAATCTAGCGTACTTGGCGTGTGGGAGTGCAGATGTCGTGTGGGAGTGGGATACAAATCCATGGGATGTTGCGGCAGGTATCTTGATGGTTAAGTGTGCAGGGGGAAGAGTTACTAAGAAAAATGGGGAAGAATATATATTAGATTTTAAAATTGACAACGTCACCGAACTGTTGGCTTCTAACGGTCAACTCCATTCAAATATTTTAGTGGAAATTAATAAAGACTAGTCGTGGGGGTGGAAAAGTTTTATTGCTGTTTTTACATCTTCTTTTCGTCCGAGAAGTGTAATGTGATCTCCACGTTCTAGGGTAAAATCTCCATGGGGAATGAGATCTTCACTATCACGTCTGATGAGTGCTATTAGACAGCTAGAAGGTAGAGTGGAAGCAATGGAACTGACTGTTTTTCCGGTGAATTGGGAAGATGTTAATATTATTTCTTGTACATCTCCTGTGCGGCTTAGTTCGGTCATCCATGCGTTTAATGCGGGTCGCTCGATTATGTTGTCTATTGCAAGTGCAGTGGCGTGGGAGGATGAAACTGCTATTACACCCATATCTTCAAATTGGGGTACGTTATCAGGATTATTAACTCTAGAAAAGATTGTATCAATGCCAAATTCATTTTTGGCTAATTGAGATATCAGAAGGTTTGCCCCATCATCTCCTGTGGCCGCAATGAGTATTTTTGCATTGTTTGCTTTGGCTTTTTCTAGGGTCTTTATACGAGTCCCATCTCCAAGTACTGCGGAAAAGCCGCCAGAGGATAGTGATTCAATCTGAGCTTCGTCTTGTTCTATAATCAAAATACTCTCACCACGGTCAGATAGGCGGGAAGAAAGGGAACGGCCTACTCTCCCACCTCCAATGATTATTACACGCATGGGTATCACATCTAAATATTCTGCTATATATCTAGAAAAGCCGGCTTCTAATGAAACTGTTGTGAAAATGACTAGGAACACGGTTCCAACTACTACACTTGCTTCACGGATGAGGCCCAGAGATTGGAGATGTATAGCAAATAACATAGATATTGATGCGGGAATGATTCCACGAGGAGCCACCGCCATCATAAATATTTTTTCAGCCAAAGTGAATCGATTTCCAGTTATTGAAAGGTAAACAGATAGAGATCGAACAAAGACCATGATGAGGACCACAACCAATACTCCAGAAATGCCTAGGGACAATAGAATTTGTAGGTCGAGCAAAGCTGCCAGGATTATAAAAATAAAAGAAAGAACTAACAAAGTTATATCTCCTTTAAACTCAGAAATTTCACGTTCGTAGGAGATCGAAGAATTTCCTATCATAATCCCCGCAGTTGCTGCTGCGACTATCCCAGATTCGGGAGTGATGTAATTTGAAATTGCAAACGAAGCGATTGCAACCATTAAAACCAATAATCGGGTTAGTTGAGGGGCATTTGAAGGGGGAATGAGAGATAATTTGAGGAAATTTAATAAAGCAAGTGCAGTTAAAATACCAACCAAGAGCCCAACCCCAAGTTTAAGAATGAAAATTGGGAAAAGATCGAAAATAGAACTTGTATTCATCAATATTGCTTCAAAAAAGACAATAGCCAAAATTGCAGCAGTAACATCGTTTACTATCCCTTCTGTTTCTAGGATTGTAGCGACCCGTTGCCGTACAGGGACCACTTTTAAAATTGGCATGATGACAGTTGGACCAGTGGCGATCAACAAAGAACCAACAAGTAAAGAAACCATCCAGTTTACATGGAGTAAATAATGCACGAGTGCGGCAGTTCCAATTAATGAAACGGCTGCTCCGATCGTTAGAAGCCTTGCCGTCTCTGTGGGAACTTTAAGGAGTTTTTTTATTCGGATATGGAATGCGCCTTCAAAGATAATTATTGCCACAGATATCCCCACGATATCATTTAAAGCATTCCCAAAGGATAGTGGATTGAGGAGGCCAATTCCATAGGGGCCGAGTAGGACACCGAAAGTTAATAGAAAAACTACACTAGGTATTGAAAATCTAGCCGCGATGAGTTGGGCTATCACTCCTGCGATGATTATAACTGCAAATATGGTAATTAGGTTTGACTCGATCATATTAAATTGGGAAGGTGAAAGTGTGGAAAATTGAAGTCACTATTCAAGAATACATACTTTTAATCTCTTTGGTATATTTATCCAAGATATTTCTCCGTTTCTTTTTGAGAGAGGGAGTTAGTAGATCATTTTCTTCTGTGAATTCCTCGGGAATGATACGAAATTGTTTGATTTGTTCGTGGGGTTCAAAATTTAAATTAATTTCATCTATGATTTTGGAAAAATGATCGATTGTTTTTTTATGGGCGCATAAATCATTGATATCAAGGGATGGTTCGTTTGCCCAAGATTCCAAAGCTGCGGTGTTTGGGACCAACAATGCGCTAATGAATTTCTTTTCGTCCCCAATAACGATGCTTTGTTCTATAAACTCATTTTGGATGAGTGCATCTTCCAAGGGGGTTGGTGCGATGTTTTTCCCAGTTGAAAGGACTAATATTTCTTTGATGCGTTCTAAAAATGTCACATATCCGTCGGATTCTAGTAAAACCATGTCTCCTGTTTTGAACCAATCGCCATCGAAGGATTCTTTTGTTTCTTTGGGTTTATTCCAATATCCAGAAAAAACACTAGGGCCACGAACGAGAAGTTCCCCAACTTCACCTAAGGTTGAAAATTCAGAATCCTTTCCAGAAGTGGGGTCTATTTTAATTTCGAGATTTGATAAAGGGGGACCGACAGATCCTATACGTGGTGCATCGGGGTGATTAACAGTAATTACAGGAGAAGTTTCAGATAGACCATATCCTTCCAAAACTAAAATTCCGGCTCCATGGTATAGTGCGCATAAATCTTTAGAGAGTTTTCCCCCGCCGCTGATTAAAAATTGGATATTCCCCCCAAGTGCGCTTTTGACTTTAGAATAGACAAGTCGATTGGCGATGGCATGTTTAACTGATAAAGCGGGATTTAGATTGGTCGAATGTGCTTTTTGTTTCGCTATTTTAACCGCCCAATTAAAGATTCGTAGTTTTACAGAAGATGCAGATGCTTGGTCCCTCATTGCAACATACATTTTTTCATATACACGAGGGACACTGGATCCTGCGGTTGGGCGGACTTGAAGAAAATCCTCTTTGAGTGTGTCGGGACTCTCGGCATAGGCTATTGTTGCGCCGCTTTGGAGCATTAGGAAATGTCCTGCCATTCGTTCCAATATATGTGACAAAGGTAGGAAAGATAGAATTCGTGTAGAACTATCAAGGGTGGGGGCTCCTGGGTTGCTGCTACGAGGGCCAAACCGTAACTGAGAGTAATCAACATTAGATTTTATATTCGAATGAGTCAGCATGACTCCTTTTGGATCTCCCGTCGTGCCAGAAGTGTATACCAATGTTGCGAGGTCAGAGGGAGATTGTGCGTCGATCCAAGATTGGTATTTAGAATCTTTGAAAGATTTCTTTCCGAGGGAATAGACATCACCAAGGGTGAGAACTTTTTTGGGATGTTTTGAAGAGAGGGCGTCGATACTGATGATGAATTTAAGAGATTTTGCGCTTTTTGTTTTTAATACTTTTTTAACTAAATCTTCATTTTCTGCTATGATTCCTATAGATTTTGAATCAGTAAGTAGATAGTCAATCATAGAGGGAGAAGAATTTGGATAAATGGTAACAGGAACCCCTCCTGCAGATAAAATGGATAGGTCGGATTGTGCCCACTCCATCCTAGTGTTGGAAAATATTGCGATTTTGCTTCCTTTTCGAAGGCCCAAATCGCGTAACCCGGTCGCTATGTACTGAACAGTTGAATTTAAAGTCGAGTAGCTTAATGTGGCAAATTCATTGGGTTTTGCAGGGGGGAAAGCGAGTTTTGATAAACTTCTTTCATAAATACCGCCTTTATACATTTGGGCAGGTAGATCTTCATGTAATTTTGCGCTCTCTGCGAACATTTTTGCTAGTGTCAAATCCCCAAGTAGAGTTCCTTGTCCGATGTCTTTCCAACTCATGATAGAAATGTTATGGTTCACGTACCATGAATCTTACCCTAGATTTAAAGGTGTGTGGTGAAAATTACACGTAGGTTTAGCGGTTAATAACATAATAATGGGAATTTATACAAAAATGGGGAGGGTATTCGGAGGATATCGGGGGAAAATGTTGGTGATTGTTGCGATGGGGTGGGCGATAACACAGACAGGTAGGTTCTTACTACCACCTTTGTTGCCAGTTATAATGGAAGAGGTGGGAATATCAGTGTTAATTGCAGGAGTGGTTTTAACAATTATGCAAGTGGTATATGCAATCGCACAATATCCAAGTGGGAAGTTGTCGGACTGGAGTGGTAGGCCAATTATTATAATCCCAGGAATGGTTTTGATAGGGTTGAGTTTTTTCATTATTGCAGGGATAACAACTACATTTATGTTGGTATTTGCAGTGGTGTTGTTAGGATTAGGAAGGGCCATGTATAATGTCCCTTCCAGGGCGTTGATTTCAGACCTGTACACAGGAAGAAGGGGAAGGGCCATGGGCATATTTACAGCGGGGAGTGATTTGGGAGGCATTTTTGCAGGGATACTTTCAATTGTTTTGGCAATGGCATATTTGGTATTGGTAGAAGGCATACCTAATTGGAGAATTGTTATGGGTATTTGCGGGATTGCTAGTTTTGTGTTGATAGGAACTTTCGTGGGAATAAATCGAGAAAAATATAAATGGGATTGGGAGATTGCAGAAAAGGTGAAATCATCGGTGAGAGGTGATGTGATGTATATAGTAGGGGAGAGAGGTCAAAGGGAAACTATCTTGGCTTTTGCTTTGTTTATCTTCGTTGCCACTGCGATGGTGAATTTTCTCCCATTATATTTGATAGAAGGAAAAGATTTTGAGTTTGAAATTGCAGGATCTATTTTTGGTTGGTTTTTTTTATTAGGGATGGTAGTCAAGCCGATAATTGGGGCGTTATCGGACCGTGCCCCCAGGTATTTAATTTCAATAGGAGGGTTATTTGTAAGTACAGCGGGGGTTGGTTTGTTAATCATGGTGGACTCGGTGGTGGGAGTAATGATTGCTATTGCCATTTTTGCAATAGGGTACAAAGGACAGTTTCCAGTTATTGATGCCATTTTGATGGATTCGGCGCCGGAAAATTCGACGGGGAGTCACATAGGTGCGGCGAGGAGTATATTCTTCACATTGGGAGGGTTGGGTGCGGCGTATATGGGATTTGCAATACAAAATTATAGTTATACAGTGGGAATGGCGGGATTGGGGGTGGCTTTATTACTTGCAGCTTTATTATTAATTCGGAACTATCAGAGTTCGCAGATATGAGAAGGGGTTATTTGGGGAAAATGGGAGTTCCAATCTGATAAGAGGACGCGGGTTTTCCTGGGAAATTTACATATCGATATAATTTAGCATGGGCATCATCCAAAACATTTGAACCGTGGAAAAGTAATGCTGAATTGAAATCATATTGTAGTATTTTCTCTAAAGTTTCTTCTGCTTGATTTAAATTTATAGTATGGACAGCAGGGGGGAGGTGGAATTCGCCAGCGGGCAGTCCACGCTGATCCGCTCCAGAAATTGCATCCCCAGGTATGATGATTTTGGCTTTTTCGTCTATTAAACCATAATTGTCATCTTTATGACCAGGGAGATAGATTGTTTGGAACCTACCAATCTGTTCCCCTTCTTGGTATCGGTGGTCAGGGGTGTGGTCGGAGGAAAAATCAGACTCCACAGGGACCCAAGTTTCTACATCATAAGTGTCCACCAACGCGTCGAAAGCGCCTACGTGGTCTCCATCCCCATGGGTGATGATCAACCTACCAGGCGTTAGGCCAGATTCTTCAATTCCTTTGAGCAATGCCTCAACAGTATCTCTTCGGGCACAATCAACTAAAGTTGGGACATCGTCATCGAATAGATATGCACGGTATCGGTTGTTTCCTTCAGCTACTAGACAGGTTATGTCATAAACACCTGGAAAAATTTCTTCAACAGACATACTATAGATATTAATGTCGAAGATAATGATAGTTATCCTTTAAATTAAATTTTTAAAAAATGTGTTTGTTTTAAGTTGATCGGGGGGAATATTGCAGATATGGAAAAATATAAAATGGCGTCTATTGGAGAGATGGAGAAGGTAAAATCAAAATTTACTGAGGTTTTTAATTCAGGTTTGACAGAGGTATTGGAATTAAAAACTATGAGGGGGAAATTTTGGTATGTCCCACCAGGAGAAGAGATAGTTTTCCACAAGCATGGTGTCCAAGAAGAAATATATTATCAGATAAAAGGACCGGGTAAGATATTATTTGGAGAGAATAGAGAAGAGGTCGTTGAGGTGCCAGAGGGATCCATAGTTAGTGTCCCTCCAGAAACGTGGAGGCAAGTGGTAAATGACACAGAAGAAGAACATATTTGGCTTATAATAGGTTCACCCCCGGTAGATAAAGATGGAATTCATTGATCAAATTTGGTGAGTATATTTATTCGTGATGGTTAGGGGAATAAAATAATTAGATATACCCAGGGACTTGGATCACATAGTGCCCATCTTCTTGAATTGCAATAATACATTCATCTCGGTTGTATAGCTCCATTAAATTAAGTTCGTACTGGCCTGGTTCAAGAATTTTAATACTTTCAAATTGAGTACTCAACTCAACTTGGAGTTTTTCTATATACTCGGGAGTGGGGGGAGTGGGGGGAGTGGGGGTAGGAGATTCGTAATGATAATTTAAATTTAAATTTTTCGGAGGAGGGGGAGAGTGGTCAGGAGGGGCTTCAATAATTGGTGATTTATGGAAGAGTTCTGGGTCGGCCCCAACGGGGATGAATTGAAATTTTTTCCCCCCACAAGCGGTGCATCCAGCTAGCATTTTTTTGGAGCCATCAGAAAATAGTTCCCCACAACTAGTACATTGGTGTGGCATTAGCTTTGAGATATGAAAGTTGTTATCAACTTTTCATCTTTATGAAGTGTTTCGATTCGGTTAGCAGGTCCGATGACAGTTAATTTGGAAGGGGTCCTTCGGCCCATTAACTTATTGATAAATGCAGACCCACTCGGGGTGGAAGGGAGATGTGTTTCAATTTCAATTCCAGTGAACCCATCAGGATTAATTTCAGACATGGTTACCTCAATAAGTTTGGATTCTTCATCAGGTGAGAGGCCGGTTTCTAGTATAACAATTTTATCACTCCGTACACCATCTAAAATCATTCTAATTTTTTCCATTGTGGTTAGTTCATCCATTTTTTGGCTACTAATTAGATCAATTTGTATTCCAGTTTTATGTTTTAATTTTTGCATTTTTATCACCCGAAATAATCTGCTATTTTATCATATACTTCATCCATATTTTCCCCTTCTAATGCAGATAGTGGTACGGTTTTGTGTTGGGGGAAGGATTGTTCAATTAAAGTTGGATCTGACTTCTTCAGATCGATTTTATTAGCAAAAATTAGAACGGGTAGTTTCCTACTTTCTATAATACCGATCAACATTGTGTTGACTTGGGTGAATGGGTCTTGTGTGGAATCTAACACATAAATTACACCATCAATATCTTCACGCAACCAATGCATGGCTTCTGCGACCCCTTCTGTAGCTTCGCGGGATCGACGTATCGCGTCTTTCTTAGACATTCCAAAATCAAGAAATTCACGATAATCAATTTTAGTGGTTACACCTGGGGTGTCTACAATATCAATAGTGACAATTTTACCATCCCGCTCGATTTCTATATTTTCTTTTCTTCTGGCCCTGCGCGTCTCGTGGGGAACTTTGCTTTCTGTTCCAACAATATCACCAGTCCAGTCTCGTGCTATACGATTTGCGAGTGTTGTTTTTCCTGCATTTGGTGGACCATAAATTCCAATACGTTTTGGTTTGGACCCAGAAAAAAGTTTATCAGTAGCTCGCGAAATGCTATCTCTAAGTTGTTTTAGTAAACCCATCATTTACATTGCCTCACAGATGAAACCAAATTATACTATATTTGGCATCTTCTCATCTATGACATAAATCCTATGCCTAATCACTTAAACTTATGTCAGACGTTTGTCTGCCCTATAAATAATATCTTACAGGTACCCCCCCATTTCCAGTGGAGTTTTTATATTCATTATTTTCGTTGGAATTAACATTAAATATGTTTTATTTCACATTATTTTCAGATGGTTTTAAGTATTAATTTCACATTATTTTCGGTGAAATTTTTATCTTTTATAGGGATGAATCGTTATAAATATTTCTCTTTAAAAAACCTGTAATAAAAAAATATATTTTATTAATAATTCCACTTGAAACAAAGGGGGGTGGGGGATCATTTCCATTGGAATCTGAAAAAAACAACTATTATAAAAAAACAACATATGTAGTTTGGTTGTGTGTTTTTTATATATTTTTACATTTTTATATATTTTTACATTTTTTAATAAATATTTTTTAGAGAAACCTTTATTTCTATTGGAAATATATGAAGACATTACTAGAAATTTATAAAAATGGGGCAAAAATGATGGACAATACACAAAAAAACAATACCCAATATATTTCCAACCAAAATTTAAATACCTCCACTCCTGGTGGTTTGTTTGAAAATTTACTTAGTGTTGAACCAATTTTTAACAATAAAGAACTACTAAGACATTCTTTTACACCTGAAATTCTACCCCACCGCGATACCCAAATTCAAACTTTGGCTAGTATTCTTGTACCAGCACTTCGTGGGGACACTCCCTCAAATATCCTTATTTATGGGAAAACAGGAACTGGTAAAACTGCAAGTGTCAATTTTGTAACTCGTGAGTTGGAACAAACTTCCACCAATTATGAAACTCCATGTGATGTTAAATTTATTAACTGTGAAGTTGTTGATACAAAATACCGAGTTTTAGCAGAATTAGCTAATAATTTTATAGATAAAAATAAAGAATATGTACTTAACCAAATTATTCAACTTGAAACTTCATTAGCCAATTGGAGCGTTCAAGGTAGAGGTGATTCTCTGGATTTATCCTCCTTCGACAACCGGGCGGTTCTCCAGGATAAAATTACCCAACTTAACCAAGACCTCGATTCCTTCACAAATGTACCCATGACCGGGTGGCCAACTGATACTGTATACTCAACTTTAATCAAAGCAATTGATTATCGCGAGCGTGTTGTTGTAATCGTCCTTGATGAAATAGACAAACTTGTAGAAAAAAGTGGAGATAATATTCTCTATAATCTCTCTCGGATGAATTCCGATCTAAACCAATCCCGAGTGTCTATTAAAGGAATTTCAAACGATCTAACTTTCACAGAGGATCTAGACCCCCGTGTCAAATCTTCATTAGGTGAAGAAGAAATAATCTTCCCTCCTTATAATGCCCATCAATTGAATGATATACTTGAAAATCGTGCTACAGAGGCATTTAAAGAAGGTGTTCTATCTGAAGGTGTGATCAGATTGTGCTCCGGGTTCGCCGCAAAAGAACATGGGGATGCACGACGCGCTTTGGATTTACTAAGAACTGCCGGTGAACTCGCAGAGCGCGCGGGTTCTGCTACTGTGACTACTGATCATGTTCGAGCAGCACAACAAAAAATAGAACTCGACCGCGTTGTCGAAACTATTCGAACTTTACCAGACCAATCTAAATTAGTACTTCGCGCAATCCTTACTTTAACCCAAAATGATATTTCCCACATCACCACTGGAGAAGTATACAAACAATATCGCCAACTTTGTAAACAAAGATCTGATTCTATACTCACCCACCGGAGAGTCACCGATCTGATTTCAGAATTAGATATGTTGGGAATTGTCAACGCGGTAGTTGTAAGTAAAGGTCGATATGGGCGAACCAAACAAATCGCCCTCTCCGTCGACCCAAAACATGTTGAGAATGTATTATCTGCAGATAAACATTTATTCGAGGGCTCAGAAGACATACCCATCGAATATCAAAGCCAATTTAAACCTTATTTTAAATAAAATTCCCTACAATTTCATTAAAAATTAATTTAATATATCCTATCCACGGTATTCGGGCTTCTGCAGTCCCTTTCACCCATGAAGGTTTAACCGGTCCACTAATCCCCTGAGATTGGTCGTAGACTTCATTCCCATCCCCCTTCGTGATGTAACCACTATGGGGCGCAGGACAGTTTAACATTGACCCACAATTTTTTCCCACAACCCAATTTGGATCTCCCCTATCATACCAATCTTCACCACCTTCCACCCAAAATTCCGCTCTATGTATCACCCCATTATTTGGATTTCCATCCACACCAAAAACAATAACATCCCCCTTTCCCCCAAATTTATAATATTCTCCTACCTCATCTCCTGTCACAACACCCCCACTCCGATCATTACTCATAATAAAAACCAAATCCCCTTGATGTAGATTTGGTTCCATACTCTCACTCTCTATGGCTACTAACGGCGGCCAAACTCCACTAATCCCAAATAAAATCCCTCCGATCAGTAAAATAAAAAATAAATCTTTTAAAATTATTCTACCAATCCCTCCTTCTTCAAAAATTTCTGTTATATATCTAATCATCCCTCCAATCTCCATTTTCTACTCTATTATACTTCTAACTACCTCTACATCAACCTTTCCGGGCCGCTACATTTTTATCTTCCCCCCCGTTCTCTCCCTCCACGTGCCGCCAAACGAACTTTCTAATGTTATCCAAGAGTTGGTAAAACATGGGTACAATGCCGAACCTAAAGTGGTGCAATTTATCAATAACACCCCCGATCCCCATTCTACAATCCAATTTTTAATTTCCAACACCCCTGAGGGAACTTTCACCCTCACCATGTCTCATATATCCAATATTTACGACAAGCCCACTCCCCCTCCCCACTCCCTCCCTTCTATATCTATATTAAATGATATGACTGGAAACAGTACTGGTTCTGGAACCTATGACGATTTCGTCTCCATTTTTCAAGACAGACTATCTAAACTTTCAGCCATTCTATCCAACCGAATAAAACCACATCCCCTCAATTCTCTTGGAAAAAATTCTGGTGAAATTGGAGTTGTAGGGATGGTTTCTGACATCCAAAAAACAAATTCCAACCACATTTTACTCGAACTGGAAGACACTACCGGGACATTTTCAATATTGGTAAATAATAATAGTGAAATTTTCCATTTAGCAGATGAGATACTCTTAGATGAAGTGATCGGCGTTAAAGGAAAACTCTCCCCCGATTCTGAGATTCTGTTTGCGGAGATAATTTATTTCCCCGATGTTCCCCCCAATTTCCGCCCACCCCGTGCTGATAGATCTGTCCAAGCAGCATTGTTGAGTGACATACATGTCGGATCTAAACATTTCACATCTGAAATTTGGTCTGATTTCACACATTGGCTCAAAACCCCCGAAGCAGAACTTATTGAATATCTCTTAATCGCGGGAGATTTGGTTGAAGGTGTTGGGGTTTACCCTGGACAAGACACAGACCTTGCGATCATTAACATATACAAACAATATGAGGCGTTTACTGAATGTTTAAAAGAAATCCCTGGAGACATTTCTATTATTATGATCCCTGGAAACCACGACGCTGTTAGGCTAGCAGAACCCCAACCCGGATTTGATTCTGAAATTAGAAATTTACTCTCTTCTTCCAATACTCACCTCACATCAAATCCCTCAACTGTGGTTGTAGAAAAGGTCCCCATTCTAATGTATCATGGAGTATCTTTAGATGAAATAATCGCAGAAACATCTTCTACCCAGGTTAGTTATGAAGCCCCTCAAAATGCCATGATCCAACTCCTTAAAAAACGCCATTTGGCCCCCCAATTTGGATCAAGAACTAGAATTTCCCCCGAGGAAAAAGATTATCTAGTCATTGATCAAGTCCCCTCCGTTTTTCACTCCGGGCATGTTCATAAATTTGGCTGTGGGAAATATCGTAATGTGTTGGTTGTTAATTCCGGCTGCTGGCAATCCCAAACCGATTTTCAAAAACGTGCTAATATCACCCCCGATGTTGGGTATGCGCCCATCTTAGATTTGGATACGTTGGATCTAACCATTCGAAAATTCTCTTAATTTCTTTTCATTATCACCCCAATCCCTGGAAAACACCGAATGATTCAAGTCCCCTCAACTTCCCTGATGGTTATATAGTGCGCGTAGTTGTAAAGTTTGGAGGAACCAGTGTCGCCACTGGAGATCGCATCGAACGAGCAGCAACTTCTATAGAAAAACTAGTCAAAGAAGGACATGAAGCAATTGTAGTTGTAAGCGCAATGGGGTCTACCACTGATGATTTATTTGATCAAATCACATTTGAAGCAGATCCCCAAGACCAAGCAGAAATAGTTAGCATGGGGGAACGAACCTCTGTGAGGATGTTAAAAGCTGCACTAACATCTAAAGGCCTCAATTCCATCTTTCTAGAGCCCCAACACCCTCAGTGGCCAATCATCCTCGATGAAAATGGAATTGTTTCTATAACTGAAACTACATCCCGATCTACCAAATTAAAAGACATACTCCACGACACGGTACCTGTAGTCACTGGATTCTTGGCTGAGGACACTTCTGGAAATGTAACAACCCTTGGGCGTGGAGGTAGCGACACGACTGCTGTCATGCTCGGCAACTATCTAAACGCCGACGAAGTTGTAATCGTAACTGACGTTTCTGGTGTGATGACTGGGGATCCAAACGCTGTTGAAGGCGCTATGAATGTTGGAAAAATAAGTGTAGATGAATTACGCAGTCTATCTTTCCGTGGAGCTGAAGTCATAGCACCTTCTGCACTTTCTTATAAAACCGAGGAATTTGGCCTTAGGGTGCTCCATTATCAAAATGATGGGCTTCTAACTGGTGGGACCGATGTTACTGGGAAATTTCAAAATTTGATAGACATGCGCGAACGTGCCGTAACAGGTGTTACTGTTGCTGGAAGATCTGTGAGAAACACACCCCACATCTTAAGAGATTTATCTGTCATTCTAGGGGATTCTAATGTTAATATCCAAGCCGTGTCTAGTGGACTTGATAGTATCACTTTTTATGTTGATAATGTGGATGGGAAAGGCGTTGAATCCACTCTACACACCGCTGTGATTGACATACCCACTCTCTCTAGTGTAACCGCCGAATCCCCCATCGCAGTAATTAGAATTTCTGGCGGTGTTGTAACTGACCAAACCACTGTGTTGAGGGATCTTATACTCACTCTATCAGAACATAAGATTCGTCTAAACGATCTCATCACCAGCGCCACTTCTATAGGCGTTTTTGTCAATTGGAATCAACGCAAAGAAGCATTAAGTGTGGTCCAACAATTGTTTGATAACTTTGATTAAATTTCTTTATTATCCAAACTAAATTCTACAACTTCTCCCTTTACAACCCCGAATGCACATATTGAATGTTCAAACCCCATTCCATACATTCGATCAATAACCTCTCTCCCCGATTGCGGTTTGAAATTAAATACCTCTGGGCTATTTTTTTCATAAGTTGAAACAAACATAGGCTCTCTCACCTTTTGTACTTCAATTCCATCCTTCCTAATAATCCCGATGAACGACTCTTTCCCCACAATCCCCGCAATCCTTGGGGTGTCGTATTCATCTTTCTCATATCCTGACACAACTAACCCTTCTGTCAATGCATCTTCTGAATTTCTTTTTAACACGAGCTGCTCCACTATTTGGTCTACATGGTCCCCATTCCCAATCACAACACAATCCCCCTCCACCCTAGCACAATTATATGCAACATATGGATTTTCTGTCTCTTGAGCCTCTGGTTTAAGTTCAATACTCAAACATTCTTCTCTTTTCACCACACACCGATCTGGGAAAGAACGTGAACAAACACAATATCCTCCAAAATTCTCACCAACAACAATAAAACGACCTACATACATATTTTACAATCAATTATATTGCCGCATGTATGTATCGATCTGCCTGCACACAAACAACAAAAAACTTTTAACATGAATCAGAGCCAACCTATTTTTGGACAGTCCCATGGGGTAGTGGCCAATCCTGTCGCGTTCTGGGCGCGACGACCCCGGTTCGAATCCGGGTGGGACTATACCCTTATCATTATCTTTGCATCGGCAACTTAATAGATCGCCCCTTGAATTATAATCACATGTCCGTAGATTTAGTTATTAAAAACGGAACAATTCACACTTCTAGTAATAGTTATGCGGCAGATATAGCTATTAAAGATGGAATAATTGTCCACATTGGGACTTCTACAACCACTCCCTCTGCGACCGAAACAATAGATGCCACCGGGAAAGAAATTCTACCAGGGTTGGTCAATCAGCATGTCCATTTCAGAGAACCTGGACAAACACATAAAGAGGATTTCGAAAAAGGGTCTCAAGCAGCAGCAGCAGGAGGCTACACCATGTATATGGACATGCCAAATTGCACGCCTATAACAAACACACTTGAACGTTACCAAGATAAAGTTGCTCTTGCATCTGAAAAATCTTTAATTGACCATAATAGCTGGGCAGGGGCAACAGATCCAGACGAAGTTGTTAAGATTTACAATAATACTGGAAATATAGGCTTTAAGATATTCATGCATCGCCACCCAGAAGTAGAATACCCCTATGTTCCAGAACTAGCCGTTTACGAAACCAATCGACTATATAATATTTTTGACGCCATTTCAAAAATGGATAAGAATATCCCGATATCCATCCACCCCTCTGATGTACCGTTGGCAGATGAGCTTTTTTACCGTCTCAAAGCTATGGGGGCTGATGATTATTCGGCATTGCGTGAGGGAAAGGACGGTATGAACATGACACTAGGGTGTTTTGAAGCCGCATTCCTTGCCCATATAACTGGATTAAAACATCTAAATATTCTACATTTAGGTTTCAACGAAATAACACCAAAA
Organism: uncultured Halobacteriales archaeon; assembly: GCA_964597855.1. Taxonomy (GTDB): domain Archaea; phylum Halobacteriota; class Halobacteria; order Halobacteriales; family Hikarchaeaceae; genus Hikarchaeum. The sequence goes on from CAZQZO010000001.1 coordinate 288,420, forward strand.
CCCCACCTAGATTTTGAAAACCGTGTCACACTAGTTGATCTTGTGAGAAAACTTAAAAGTTGGGGCTGGGACTTACATGGAGAAGCAGAAGCTTCCACATTTCTCCAACGAGATTCCAGCATTAATTGGAAACGAAGATGGTACACACCAGATCATGAAAAACTCTGGAAAGCCCTGGACGACGAAGTTTTTGATTTAATGTTAATCGAACATGCTCCACAGTTAGAGGAGGAGGCAAACAAATCGGATGTCTGGGACGCCGCTTCTGGACTTTTAGGGGCACAGGACTTTTTACCACTCATTCTAACAGAGGTCAACAACGGCAGATTGACGATAAATAAACTGGTAAAAATGACCTCTGAAAACCCTGCAAAATTTCTGGGAATCTATCCTAAAAAAGGAGCAATACAAGTAGGCTCTGACGCAGATATAACTATAGTAGATTTAAACAGAAAATCTGTTATAGACGAATCGAAAACCTTTGCCAAAGCCGGATGGTCTAGCTTTGATGGTTATGATGTAGTTGGGGTTCCAACACAAACTATAGTCCGAGGAACTGTTGTTTACGACGAAGGTGAAATAACCGCCGACCCTGGATATGGAAAATATGTAGATAAAAACGAGTATTTCCACTAATTACTTTTACGATTCTTCAATAATTTTTAATCCTTCATATTTCAAATGTTCTTCAAACCATTCTACTATTTGAGGCCCAACCGAGTCAATATATTTCCCATAAGCTGCGTAATGTGAAGTTCCTCTCTGGATTATGATTTTTTTAGGCGACGACGCCTTTTCATACAATCGAATAGTTTGACGTTCAGGTGTTGTGTCGTCATTTTCAACACAAATAAATAAAACCCCCCCTTCTATTTGCCCAACAACATCTTCTGGGCAATATTCTATTATGGCTTCTGCACAAGATAACGGCAATTCTTGTGGTATTTTTGTGTCCACATCACTTTTCACACTTGTCGTCATTCTTTCAGGTGTTGGGATCTGTAGCCCCTCCAATCCCCTAGATGGTATCATTTTACTTTTCCCCGTAAGGGCACGCTGTCTACGATCCTCTTCCAGTGCGTCGAGCAAACCAAGCCATTCATATTCCCTGCGCATTCCCCTTACCCATTCAGCTCCATCTGCAACAGCATTGTTGGCTACCATACATTGTACCCTTTTATCCCGCGCCGCAGCAACAACAGCATTCCCCCCACCCGTACCACCTGAGCCAAACAAACCAATCCGGTTATTGTCCACTTCATCTCTAGTTTCAATATAACTAACCGCATTGCGTATATCTGCTATCTGGCGCTCTGGATATAGGACCGAATCCCCTTCACTATCTCCAAACCCTCTATAATCAAAAACCAATACCACAAAACCCGCATCTATCAACAAATCATGATATTGTTTGTATAATTTACCACCTTTTAATCCTAAAAAACCTGGTCCCTGCACGATTCCTGGGGCTGGCCCATCCATTTTATCTGGTAATCTAAGTATGCCTGCAATTTTGTCCCCCTCGCTATAGAACGTAACATTTTCTTCTATCATTCTTAATTATTATAGCCACCGTCTATTGTTAAAACAATCGCTATTCTCATGTGTATATACTAGCAACAATCTATCTTTTGTCCACTCCCATTCAATAGACCGTATATGCCTACTAAAAATATAGCAGTCGTTGTACACATTAAAAGTGATTTTGAAAGCTGGGAAAAATTAATGCTGTCTAGCCTTGATAATCAAGACGCGGTTAATTCTGGAAAACAAATCTACGCAAAAGTAAACGATAAAAAAGCAATTCTAATACGATATGATATGGATATGGAAGAGATGGCTGCCCGTGCTGGCAATCCTGATTTTAAAAAACTAATTGAAAACGACGTCGAGCGTCACGAATTCTACATCTTAGAAGAACTGAAACCCCCTTCCAATTAATCTCTCACTTACCTCGGGCAGTTAGGGAGTATATCTTGCCCTAGTAAATCCAAACAATAGTCCCAATCATCAAATCTCATCCGTAGGTCGAACACAAGATGATTAAGCCCACTTTGAACAAATTTCTCTACACCCTCTACTATGTCTTCTGGCGTACCTGCTAATAATACTCCATCAAGATCTTCAACTTTAGTAAATTTCCCACCTTCTGGTTTGACCCATTTATCTCTTTTATTAGATGAATCTAGAAGTCCTTGAACATTTGCAGAATCAAGTGCTTTCTGTCGGTCCTCATCTGGACTTGTAATCGGAATTGCACCCACCGTTGGCCGTGGCCTCCCATGTTCTTTTGCTTCCCTTTCGAGCTTTTTAATGGCTTTTACAAAAGTTGGCATATTAATTCTACCTGGGAGCCACCCATCACAGAATTCGGCCGCCCAAGAAACAGCTAATGGAGTTGAACCCCCATACCATATGGGAATGTCACTAACTGGCTGAGGTCGAACCCATACATCCTCAAATGAAAATACATCTCCATCATGACTAAAGACATCTTCATTCCATGCAGCTCTTAATATGTCTACATTTTCCCGCACAACCCCTGTTCTATTCTCATAACCCTCTGGAAAACCAATGGCGTCGAATTCATGTTTAAAGTTTCCTGCACCAAGGCCGCAAATTGCCCTACCATTTGACATCCAATCTAAACTCGCAAATTGATGTGCAAGATGTAGGGGGTGCCTTAGTGGTATCACTACACCGGTTCCAAGTTCAATCTTTTTCGTAACAGTTGCCAACCCTGCTAATACGGCAAATGTATCCACGTGTGTTTTGTCTGCACCTTCCATGCCATGCGGTTGAAATATCAAATGATCTCTAATCCATACAGAGTCAAGCCCATACTTCTCCGCCTTTATCGTTCCCTCGACTAATTTTTCCACCGATGCATGTTCACCAAAATTGGGAAGTAATATTCCATATTTTTGTTTCTCCATATTATTACATCTCCCACAACTGTAATTAATTTGTTGAAGTCCCTGTTTGGGGTATTATTCTTCTTCTGGAAGCGTTATTAATACCTTTAAAATGCGCGTGTTATCGACCTCCTCTACTGCAATGTTAATATTCTCATATACGATAGATTCGCCCTCTTCTACTATTCTTCCCGCCTGATCTAAAATAAACCCTGCAATTGTTTCAAACTCATTTCCTTCTGGAAGTTCAATCCCCAACACAGAATTTATTTCATCTATATTGACATCTCCTCTTACTGCAATGATATTTGAAGATATGTGCTCTATTGGGACTTGTTCTTCACTTTCAAGAATTTCCCCAACAATTTCTTCGAGTATGTCTTCCAATGTGATTAAACCCTCTGCGGTGCCAAACTCATCCACCACGATTACCATCCCCAACCTCTGATTCTGCATTTCTTCCAATAATTCATCAATCTTTTTAGACTCAGGCACATGCATTGTAGGTTCTAAAATGCTTTTCAATGATGTTTCAGCCCCTTTTGATTTACTTTCTCTCAGTAAATTTCCTATTGTAACTACCCCTAGTATTTTGTCCAAATTATCCCTATAAACTGGAAGGCACATATGACCAGAACCCACACAAATATTTATTGCATCTGATACACTTGATCCCGCAGAAACTGCATCAATATCCAACCTGGGGGTCATAATCTCTTTAGCTATTGTTGTATCAAGATCAAATATACCTTGTAACATTTCAAGCTCTTCTTCTTCTATCACTCCCTCCACTTTCCCCACTTCTAATATATCTTGAATTTCATCTCGGGTAACATAGGGACTCTGTATGACTGCATCTGAATCTTCTTTTGTGATTATTTGGGCCAATCTGATAAAAATAAACACAACGGGGGCAAACACTGACTCAAAAGCATCTACCACACGGGCAATCTTAACTGACCACGATTCTGGATTTTTTATGGCATATGATTTGGGAATTATTTCTCCAAAAACCAATACTAGTATTGTGATGGTAAATGTGGCCAGCGCAATTGCAATTCCCTCTGTAAAATAAAGTGCTAAAACACTCGTAGTCACAGAAGCCATTGCAATATTTACTATATTATTTCCTACAAGCAGCGTTACCAACAAATTTTGCGGACGTTCTCGGAGCCCTAACACTATTTTTGCATTTGGAATATTTTCTGTCGCCATCGCATCAATCCGATGTTTTGAAAGAGAAAACATGGCTATTTCTGCAGAAGAGAAAAACGCAGACAATCCTAGTAGAACCAATATCAAAGTTATAACTACTATTATCGCTAGCGAATTTGCAGGGATTATCCCCCCTGCGCCTTCCAATATTGACAGCCCATAAATCCAAGCGGACATTCGATTCTATCTCATTTACACTTTAAGATCTATTAAAAGTTCCTTTGACCCTTCACAATCTGTAAAATTAAATATATTCAAATCACATATCTTTGTAATCAACGACAATTAAGATGAATCATATACACAATGCTGCAATATCAATAAACTCTGGGCATCTGATAGTCTACCCGACTGAAACCACATATGCACTTGGGGCAAACCCTCTCGATTCTCAAGCAATTCAAAAATTATTCCGCGCCAAAAAAAGAGATCCAAAAAACCCCCTATCTATCGCTTTCCCCACACTCACCGCCGCATCTTCCTACGTACTCCTATCTGCAAAAACAAAATCTTTTGCAGATCACTTCCTCCCTGGCGCAGTAACCATTTTATGTGAACCAACAAACTCCCAACTCAAACCCCTAACCAAATGTGGAAAAATAGGCATTCGGATACCTGACCACCCACTCGCACTCGACCTATTAACTCAAGTCAGTCCTCTCACAGCAACCAGTGCCAATATCAGTGGAAAACCCGGGGCATGTACTATATCCGAAATAGATCCTGAATTACTATCTTCTGTTTCCACTATTATTGATGGTCAACAAACCCCTGGTGGCAAAAGCACTGTAATCGATGTAGATGAGTCAACCATCCTCCGGAAAGGTTCTCACTACGAGGAAATCAAAACATGGGTTGAAGATAATTCTTCATTTCCTCTTGAATAAAACCTACCTTTTAATAATCGTAAGACCAATCAGATATCATTTGAATTATATCAAATATTGATACCCTATGACTCCTATTCCCCCTGAAGATGTGATCACGAGACCAATTTTTTGGGAAATAGGACCTGTTGGGGAACTCATATTCTATTTTTTGGCAATTCTCACTGTAATCATATTTCTCAATGGCATTCGTTTACGCCTGAATCGTTATTCATCTGGACGTGAAGACCCCACCAATAGATTGGATAATCTACCCCGTAGAATAATATACTCAATCAAATTCATTGCAAGAAACACTGGCCAATTTGACAGGGACATTTATGCTGGCATTATGCACAGTTTGATTCTCTGGGGATTTCTCACGTTGACCATCGGCACTACCATTCTCGCAATAGATATAGATCTCTACCGCCCCTTAACAAAAAAATCATTTTTCGTGGGCGATTTCTACCTAGTATATTCTTTTGTAATGGACGCGTTAGGTTTTCTTTTAATAATCGGCCTAGTGATGGTCATTTATCGTCGGTATTGGGTCAGAACAAAAAGACTTCATGGCAAACACACTAGCCTTGAAGATGACTTATTTATTTTTTCTTTATTATACCTCTGCATAGGTGGGTACCTCTTAGAAGGAGTACGTATATTGGGAACGTCATTCCCTTCCTTTGAGAAAGTTAGTTTTGTAGGGTGGTTTGTTGCAATATTACTCTTCAAAAGTGGTATCTCTCCCCTTGTATCTCAATCACTATACCCTCTATTGTGGTGGAGCCACGCAATAATCGCATTATTGTTCACGGCAACAATTCCCTACGCAAAACCATTCCATATGTTCTCCAGTTTAGCCAACGTCATAGCCCGAGACGAACTTTCTGGAATTCGTTTACCTAGGATCCCTGAAAACGCAACACCCGAGGAAATTGGACCTACTAATATTGAAGATTTTTCTTGGAAGCAATTACTCGACCACGACGCCTGCACAAAATGTGGGAGATGTTCCGAGGTTTGTCCGGCCAAGGCGTCTGGCAGGGACCTCGACCCCCGTGATGTTATTCTAGACTTAAAACGATACAAAGACGAACTCGATTCTGGATCTGGGTCAAGACGTCCCATTATCTCTGATGGTGGAAGTGTGATTTCAATAGGATCTATGGATTCTTGCATGTCGTGTTTGGCTTGTGTAGACGCTTGCCCCGTCGGAATAGAACATGTAACCCAATTCACAGAAATGAATAGGAGACTCGTAGAATCAGGCAAACTCAATGAGAATCTTCAATCCATTATGACTGACATATTTACTCATGGAAATTCATTTGGACTTTCTGAGAGAAAACGACCAGAGTGGACAAACGATCTCCCGTTTACGATTCCTGACGCCCGCGATTCAAAGGTACAATATTTGTGGTATGTGGGAGATTTGCCTAGCTATGATCCACGCAATCAAAAAATAGCCATAGCCCTGGCACATATCTTTCACGAGGCGGGAATTTCTTATGGAATCCTTTACGAGTCTGAGAAAAATGATGGAAATGATGTAAGAAGGATAGGTGAAGAAGGATTATATGAAATGTTAGCAGAAGGGAATATTGAACTTTTTAATCAATGTGATTTCGAAACCATAGTCTGCACCGATCCACACTCTTATAATACAATCAAAAATGAATATTCTCAATTTGGATTTGAAGTAGATGTTTGTCACTATACTAGTATGTTAGAAGATTTAGTCAATTCTGGAAAATTAACCATACCCCCTTCTCTGGACTATTCCGTTACTTATCACGACCCATGCCATCTCGGTAGGTACAACCATGAATATGAATCCCCCCGTGAACTTATTCAAAAAACAGGGTGCGTTTTACACGAAATGCCCCGGAATAGAAGAAATTCTTTTTGCTGTGGTGGTGGTGGAGGAGGACTTTGGATGGATTTCCCCGATACAAAAAAACCATCAGAGGAACGTCTAAGAGAGGCGTTAGAAGATACAAAAAAAGCTGCAGAGAAATTTGTTGTATCTTGTCCCCAATGCATGACGATGTATGAAGATGGTAGAAAAACAGGTGGATTCGAAAATCAACTTGAAATCATAGATGTGGCAGAATTAGTAGCAGAAGCAATCATAACTAACAATCTCACCAAAGCGTAACCAACTTGAGAGCGGCCAAAGCGAGAATTGTTTCAAAAACGAGTGTTCCCAATGCGGACAAAACTATGAATTTTTTATCTCCCATTTTTGCTAGCCCTGCAGGAACTGTCAACATACCTCTTGTAAAAAACATAGTATTCGAGATTGGTATTACTATTGCACCCCATTGATAAAACCACCCATCGAACTTTTCCAAATGGGATTCTTTAACCCGAAACCATTTCTTTTTTAACAAACCCTCCCTCCCTATCCTCTTTGCAACTAGAAAAAGTGAATACTGTCCTATAGTCGCTCCAAAAACCGCAATGCAAATAACCAACGCATATTCTGCTGGAGAATTCGCCAAAAAAACAACCGCTATAGGGACTAGACTTTCTGAAGGTGCAAAATACAATAACATAGCGCCCTCTAATATAAAAACCAAAAACAAAGCCAAATATCCATATTGTGATAAAAATTCTTGCACAAAAATAGTAGAAGTTGAAACTATTGCCAAAACTATCTTTATTTTAGCCATCCTCCTTCAAAGAGATTCCGGCAAAATCATCTCTTTTTTCAACATCGAATGGTGTTTAATCGTTGGAATCCCCATTAATCAATATGAAAAAGAGGAAGGTAATCACTCTTGCAATTGAAGATTCACTTTCCTCTATCCAACGAGTAGATGATATCAAAACAAAACTCGAATCCCGTAATTATACTGTAGAACTACAAAAAACCAAAAAACCCGACACACCACCTTCTAAAAATTTCACCGACCGCATCAAAAAACAAGAGAAATTTATTAAACATTTAAATCAAAAAGTGTTGGAATCTGAAGTCGACGGAGCCGTCTACTCTTTAACCCATTTCCCAACTAATTCACCTCCTGAATTGATTTTATCAAGCATAACCCGACAAGATGTCATCCGAGATGTGTTGCTCACTTTTGACGGAAGCACCCTATCAAAATTGCCCAACAAAACTATTGTTGGATTGTCTAATCATAGAAACGCCAAACAACTCCATTCTATTCGCCCAGAACTCGCACAAGAATTTTTGTTCGAAGAACCACACTCTCAATTTGAAAATTGGTTTTCACATGACCAAAAAAACAAAGCACTTCTATTACCTTTTGAAGACTTAAATCCTGAAAAATTTTCAAACCAAGCAAAAACTTTTTTTGTCCCTCTAAAACACTTCGTTCCAGCGCCCTGCCAAGGAACTTTGTCGATAGCCTCTCTCGATGACACCAAATTAAGCACAACCCTGTACAACCTATTAGACAATCCCCGGTCACGCGTCGAGGCAATAACTGAAAGAGTAATCTTATCTCATATAGACTCAAAATTGGTTCCTTCCGCTGGGATTCACGCAACCGTAAGAGGCGAAACTGTACATGTAATGGTTCAATTCTTCAGCGATCTCCCTGATAAAAATATCAATACACACCGAGATTTACCCATTAGAACTTATTTAGAGTCTGCAACCGAGTTCGCCACCGATTTGAACACAATGGTGAACGAATCTTGACCGATTCATCAATCACCCAATTAAAAAATAGAGCAACACAATGTGCCAAATATATTCTAGACTCTAACTCTGTCCTATGCATTTCCCATATAGATGCTGATGGCTTAACTAGCGCAGCAATAGCAACTCAAGCTATCAAACGAGCGGGAATTCCAATTTCAACTGCATTTTCTAAGAGATTAGGCGAACCAGAACTACAACAATTGACAAAAACTAATTATGACACAATTCTTTTCACAGATTTTGGAAGTGGGCAATTAGAACAAATAATAGAATATGGTGAAAAAGGAAACTTTACACCTGTCATTTGCGATCACCACCAACTCTCAGTCACCCCTTCTGATTCTTCACCACTCTCAAACGATTTTGACTTTCATTTAAATCCACTTTTATTTGGAATTGATGGGGCATCTGAGCTGTCTGGTGCAGGAACCTGTTATTTACTTGCAAGAGCTTTAGAGTCCGAAGGGGTCGATAATAGGGACTTAGCAGCACTTGCTATTATAGGCGCAATCGGGGATATGCAAGCAAGGACAGAAGGATTGATTGGCCCAAATAAACAAATAGCACAAGAAGGCGCAGAAAAAGGCGTATTGAATATAAAACTTGGTTTGGCTTTTTATGGAAAACAAACTAGACCTCTACCCAAATTACTAGAATATTCTTCTGAATTTGGGATACCTGGTATCTCTAATGACTCTTCCGGTGCTATCCATTTCCTCAAAAGTTTAAACATCGACCTACGTGGGAATGGTAAGTGGAAAGCTTGGGCGGAGCTTTCCCATTCTGAACAAAAAACAATACTTAACGGTTTAGTTAGACATTCAATTTCCCGCGGAATCTCCCCCGATAAAATAAATTCTTTTGTTTCCCCTATTTATGAATTAGAAAATGAAATTATAGGAACCGAACTCCGAGAGGCAAATGAATTTTCTACAATTTTAAATGCAACAGCAAGGTACGGACGCCCCGACGTTGGTTTGTCCATATGTCTCGGCGACCGCGATAAATCATTATCAAGGGCAAAAAATTTGCTAGCCATACATAGAAGAAATCTAGCTGAAGGAATTGGTTTAGTTAATAGGGACGGTGTCCAAATGGAAGAAAACTTTCAATGGTTCCACGCAGAAGACAAAATCCGAGACACAATCGTGGGTATTGTTGCGGGGATGGTTTTGGGAATGGATGGAACTGACCCAAACAAACCCATTTTTGCCTTTGCAAAAACCGAAGAAGGCGATTTAAAAGTATCATCTAGAGGGAATTTATCCTTAGTAAAACAAGGATTAAATCTATCTGAAATAATGAGATTATCTGCACAATCTGTTGGAGGAGAAGGTGGCGGACATGACATAGCAGCTGGAGCAACCATTCCTTTAAAAACAGAAAAATTATTCCTTGAACAAATCAAAACCATACTCGAAGCTCAACTCTCCACCCAAGGTTAACAAATATGTCTGAATTTAATCCATCCTCCTTTGAAAATAAATATGTCAATTATCTCCTAGAATTAGAAACCGCTTATAAAAACGCATTTTCTACTATGTTAGAACGGTTTGACTCCAAAGTTATTCACGCAATCGATCAAGGAGTTCTAGTTAAAAGTGAACCCATCTATGAAAACGGAGAGTTTCAGATCATCTTACCCGAAAACCCCGGGGCATTAATGGGATCTGTTTTAATTGACAACGAAACTTTGAACCAAATCCTAGAAGAATACACGATTGAATTAACAAGAGAATTAAAATTTATCTTTGGAATGGACTCACAATGAGGGAATTTATTTTTTATAAATGGGGCATTTCAATATGGTAATCAAAAATCAGAATATACTTCTCATTGTGATGGACACCGTGCGAAGAGACCGCCTCTCAATTTATGGATATGATAAAGAAGTGTGCCCATCTTTGGAAGAACTATCCAAAGAAGCTCTGGTTCTGGAACATGCCATCTCTCCCGCACCCTGGACGCTCCCTGTACATGCTTCTTTATTCACAGGTCTATACCCTAGTGAACATGGGGCAAGTCAAGAGCGACCATATCTTCCAAAAGACTCTGTCACTCTAGCCACTTCCCTATCTAAAAGTGGATATTCGACCGCTTGCTATTCTTCAAACGCATGGATAACACCATATACTGGTTTGACATCCGGATTTGAGGACATAGACAGTTTTTTTGAAATCATTCCCCGGCCCCTGCTATCTAAACCAGTAGCAGCATTTTATGCCTGGTTTTGGAGAAAAATAAATTCTCAACCACGATTCAATTCCTTCGCAACCAAATTAGTTGAAATGGGAAATGAAATCCATGAGTATCTCTCAGTTAATAGCAAATTATCGGATTCAAAAACACCAACAGTCATTGATAAAACTATCAATTTCATAGATTCACATGACCAATATTTTGTATTTATTAATTTAATGGATGCTCACCTTCCTTATAACCCCCCTCAAAATTGTAGAGATAAATTTGCCCCCAATGCCGATCCAAATTCTGTGTGCCAAAACTCTAAAGAATACAATTCTGGAGCCCGAGATATTTCTCAAGATGAGTGGGATCAAATCCGTCAATTATACGATGCTGAAATATATCATCTGGACTCGCAACTAGGTAGGCTATTCGATTGGATGAAAGCAAACAAAAAATGGGATGAAACATTGATAATAGTCTGCGCCGACCACGGAGAACTACACGGAGAACACGATCTATATGGGCACGAATTTTGTATTTATGATCAACTTGTCCACGTCCCCTTATTGATCAAACACAATGACATCTCTAAAAACATCCAAAATTATCAAATAGAACTAATTGATTTATACCATACTATTATAGATGCCGCTGGAGGTTCGGTTGCGAAGAATGGAACTCCATTCAATAAAAAACGATCCCTTTTGTCTCCAAACTATCGTAAATTTGAAGGGTCCGAATTCGCATTTATTGAATATTCAAAACCAATTGTGGAGTTGCAACAACTAGAATCGAAAGCAAAAAAATCTAATATAACCATCGATGAAAATTCTCGTTTCTATTCTCGAATGAGGGGTATACGAACTAAAGAAACAAAGTATATAAAAAACGAAACGATCATAGATGAATTTTATCAACTAGACGAAGATCCTTGTGAATTAAAAAATAAAATTCATTCCAAAAATTCTACCATTCCCTTTCTTAAAAATTCCCTAGTTTCCTTCGAAACGGCCACTGGGGCAAATTGGGATTCTGACACCGACCCCACTGAAGACACAACCTCTAACATGGATGAACAAGTACGCGATAGATTGCGAGATCTCGGCTATCTGGATTAATTTTCTCCTTTTATTTCCACAGGGGCAGAACTAAAATAACTTAGATCACTCTGTTTATTCTTATCATTCTCAAAAATGCTTTTCAACGATTTTTCAATGATATTCAATCGTTGTTTTGTATATTCTCTACATTCAAATTCATCTGCCATAAACTTCGCCGCTTCAAGATATTTCGAAATGGATTTTTGATGAACTGTTAAATGAACTTTCCCTCCACATTGTCTACAGGTTCTTGATAACGGCATTCTTCTATATTTTATACTGCATGCAGGACAACGAGTTTCTTGACGCGAAAACGCACGAAGGTTTCCCAAAAGATCTGGAAGAAAATGATACTCGATAATTCGTTCTGCGACATCTGTTTCATCAACTGCTCTAATTTTTCTTGCTAGTCCCAACTGGGCATCCAATTTATCTAACATAGGACCTAGGGTTTTGTAAGCCGATAATCTTGGACCCGATGCTATGTCGGAAGTGTCGTGTGTGTGTAAAAGATCTGCGTACAATTTTCCTTTTTCAATGTCATCCCTGGCAAGTTTAACACTCACAGTGCTCGGATGTTCCAAACACATCGCCGCTTCGTAGAATTCAATTGGATATCTCTCAACACTATCAAGATTTTGCGCTTCGTCATCAATTTCAGTTGGATTAAGCACCGCAGACATCACTAGAGGTGCATCCATTTTACCTCCTCTCTTATCAGGTAAATAACTTCTACTGAAGTTTAATAAACCATCTAGAAGAAGCATCACACAATCTTCATCACCATCGCAATTTCTCCTTTTTGCTGCATGGAAATATGGATGGGCATATCCCACTGATGCATTTGTGAATCCCAATATCCTTCCAACAACAGCAGCACTAGTATGCGGCGCTAGTCCTAACACCAATTCCCCGATCAAATCCTCATCACTTTGAATCTCATAAAATGGATCCAACCCATAATATTTCACCAACAAATCATCAATGAAATTCGCAGTATGTTTCAAATGCTCTGCAGCACCTTGGGATAATATAAGATCTTGAACACGTATTGGAATAAGCTGCTGCTCATCTTCTAATGGCTCCCCCTTTATATCAAATTCATATCCTATTTCTTGCAATTTTGCAATTGAAATTCCCAATTCAGCAGCACGAAAACTAGAAACTGGGAGGTCTGTCATATCATACCTTATAGTCCCATCTTTGAATGTGGTAACATTGTGTTTTGCTCTAAGAATTCCTTTTTCTATTGGTTCTGGAGTTTTATTCTTAGAAGTAAGTGCCTTTACACCTTTGAGGATCTCAAATGCACTTTCTCTTTCGTTTACCATCTTTAATGCCTCCTTGTATATCTCTTCTAATCCAATCTTATCAAAAAATTCAGGCCGGGATTTCGACCCACATCTGGGGCACGGCATCTCTACGCCTTCGCTATTTTGACCATACCTTGATTTGCACTTTCCACAACGATATATTTGAGAAGCTTTCTCACCACATTGTTGACAAAAAAACCGATGGGTTTCTACATGACAACCGGTGCACATCCTCTTTCCAATTTCAGTTTTTATCAATCCTTTCTTGGCATACACACGCTCGAATGATTTTGATGCGAGGGATATATTCCTCCTGTCTCCTCCCGCTTCTCCCAATGGAAAAAGAGAGTGAACCGAGGGGCTCATTTCACGTGACTCCGATTTCTCGGGCCTTCCCATTCTCCCACCCATTCGCGTCGGAGCCCGTTCTCTAATAGTGAATGGGGATACTTCATTAACAACTTTCATAGCATTTGGCCATGCCGCTGCCTCTGGGGTAATCGATTCCCACAACTTAGTTAGGTCTTCAGAAAGACCTAACGAGATAATAAAAGGGAAGGGATCTTTGATCTCAATCTCTTCTAAAATCTTATGTTCTATTAACAAAGACTCGAGAATTTCTTTAATACTTGAACTAAATTCTATAAACAAAGCCCCATCTGAGATATGCCCCTTTGAAACTCCATCACTAATTTCTTCAAATTGCATCGGTGTGATGTCGTGCCATAAATACGTATATTTTGGGTGTAGTGGGATTTTTAATTCTTTTGACCACTTAACAACTTGGGTGGAAGTTGGGTCTTCAAATTTGATATCCCCTGCGTCCAACAAAGATTGCATATCTATTCCTTCTTTTTCACCGTCTAAAATCCACCATTCTACCACATACGACGAGGGTAACAAATCACGATTATTCTCTACAAACTCTCCAAAACCAATTAAACACTCTCCCACATCAATGATGCTGTCTATCTCCCCCTTAATGCCTACAACCTCTTCAATAGTCTTCACACGGAGAACTTCCCCTGAATTCAATCTTACAGTTGGGCCTTCTATAGTATCCACTGGAACAACACCTGCAGCTTTACCTGGATATTCTGTTTTCAACTGAGTCCCCGGAGCAAGAAAGTCATCAAGTATGTGCATAGTGGCTGGATGTATTCCTATAGTTGACAAACCTGTATTTCTAGCCCGTCCATATCTCAGCCTAAATCCACCCGGACGAGAGGGATGTGAAAAAACAGGCCTTCCTGCAATCAAATCCCGTAAATATTTATCTTCTGGTTTAGCACGTTTGGGACCTTCTTCTCCATCTGTTATTTCCTCCACTTCTTTCGGCGCATTTTCTTCTGAAAATTTCCCTTTGATAAGATCATTTAACCATGGCCATTCAATTCCTTTCAATTGCGAAGTGTATCTCTCAATTTTTGGAGCCTTCAGGGCAATTCCCTCTGCGAGAACAAGACACATACCGCCTCTGGATTTATTGGTTTTCACACGAGTCAAATCCCTATAACCCGATACTTCCATTTTCCCAGTTGGCTCCCCATCCAACATTATAGGGCAATTACGAGCAATAAATTTCGTCTCTTCAGCCGATGGGAGGTATTGCAAACTTGTCTCCCTAGCATATAGTTCAACCTCCTCGGCATAGCGCTCAATTTCTTCTTCTAATGGCTTGTAATTAGAAATACCTAGTATAGTCCGGACATAATCTGCAACTAACACCGACAACGCTTGTGCAGTCCCACCTGCAGATCGTATTGGGCCTGCATAAAAAACACGAACAAATTCAGTCCCATCACTATTGCCACAGATCTCAACTCTGTCTATCCCTTCCAGTGGTGCCGCAACTACCCCTTCTGTCAACAACGCCACAGCAGTTCGGATAGCCCCTTCGATTATTCCCTCATGCGTATCATAATCTCCGACCTTTCCCTCTGCAAAATCTTTGGCCAATTCCAGTGCTATTTCTTCTCTCCCCATATTTTCTTCAAGTTCCCTAATCCGATCTGAGAGGCCACTTATCCCAAGTAAATTTTCTATTCTTCCTGCCATGTCGTTCGCGATTGGTATTTCCACCTTAGAACTAGGATCTTTACCCATCTTTCTCGCAGTTTTAGCAACAAGTAAACATTCCTCCACTTGACTCTCTATTTGTTCAAAATAAGAATCATATTCTGGACGCATCAACTATCTAGAGGAACGGGTATGAGATACAATCTTCGGAGATATTTTTGAACCCCTTCCGTAGCAAGGCATATGTGCGCTGCCACCAATTGTCTCCCATGTTCAATTCCGAACCATGCGATGGATGTTCTCGATCAATATCTGATGCCCTTTCTCGAACTGTCAGATTGATAGTCGATCAAAGAGACGTGGATGCTCAACGATTATGCCCCGATTGCTTCGCATCTTGGATTCGCCGTTATGAATCTGAAATGCAACTTTCCCATCAAGTCGTTAGTACAGATGATATAATTGTTGATTAGAATTCTATCTATTCTATCCCTATCTTTCTAACAAAATCTAGTGATATCAACTCATTGACCAGTTCACCTGGTAATTGCTCATCAGTAATTATATATAATTTTGGTTCATCTGTAAACTCTGGATCTTCACTTATCGTTTGACGTATTGATATATTTTGTTTTGCTATCAACGATGTGACTGTTGAAACAATACCTGGGTTAGCAGCGTGATTTACCTCGACAGTTAACACAGATAGTTTTAACACTGGGGCCAAATCCCGAAGACTAGGTATGGATGAAATATTTTGAAAAATGGGTCTCAATTCCTCATCCTGAAGTATGGTATTTGTAGTCGAATCCACCACCCTCCGATCAATCCCCAACTCTCCTGCAATTTGTGTGTGTGGAATTTCAATCGACCCTGATACCACTCTCCCAGTATCGTTGACAGAGAACCCTCTAGTTAATAAAAGTCGAATAACTTCTTGCTGACTAGGACTCCCTTTAAATTTCCGCATAATTATATCAAACATTTTATCTTACCTATACCCTCCTGAGCCTTAGTCGTATGGGCTAAAGCCCCCCTTTCGTACTTGGAGTCCCCTCTCTTCTCCCATCTATCTGGCTCGCATCGTCGATTGCTTTACCAACTGCTTTGAATAAAGCTTCAATTTCGTGATGCGCATTTTCACCCTTCACGGAACAGTGTAATGTGACCCCTGAACTCATGGCAAAACTCCTAAAAAAATGAGGTGCCATGCCACTTGTGAAATTCCCTATTTGCTCTTCACTAAATATCCCTTCAAATGAGAAATATGGCCTCCCACTGATATCAAGAACAACCGAAGCCATTGACTCATCCATGGGGATATCCCTTTGAGCAAAACGGTTTATGCCAACTTTATCTCCCCACGCATCACAAAACGCTTTGCCCAATACTATCCCGACATCTTCTATCGTGTGATGACTATCTACTTCTATATCCCCCTCTGCTTGTATTTCCAAATCAAACAAACCATGTGTTGCAAACGATTCTAGTACGTGATCAAAAAAACCTATCCCTGTGTTTATATCCGACTCACCACGCCCATCGATATTCAATGCAAGTTCGATAGTAGTTTCATTAGTTTCTCTTCTTATCTCCGCTTTTCTAGCTCTAGAACCTCCTTCTTCATTGTAAGAACCAACTCTACCTTTACACCACCTTTTGTGGGTTCCAATACCCCGCTCCGAAAAGCTTTCATTACAATATTCACATGTTGGCATGTCGCTACACTTAGCTACTACCTTACATAAACATTTCTTTTTATGCGGACTCTATATGCGGATTATATATTTTTAAAAACATCTTATGGGGACTCTATATGCGGATTATATACTTTTGATCCATTCTCTTATTTCTTCAAATAAAATTGATCCTTCATACAACGCACTCCCTACTACTGCCGCAGATGCGCCCGCCTGATAAAATATCTCTAAATCCTTCAAAGAAGCCACTCCTCCACTAGCAACAATTGGTATCTTCACCGATCTAGCCATTTCTTCAATCACTCCCCCTCGTACCCCCTCTAATCTTCCTTCAACGTCCACGTCTGTAAACAAAATACCAGCCGCACCCAATTCTTCATACATTTTCGCTGCTTTTACTGGATCCAGGTTGGTCTTTTTTTCCCAACCTTCCACCACAATTTCTCTACCTTTTGAGTCTAGACTAACCATGATGCATTTTGGATGTTTATTACTCAGCATTTCTACCAATTTTGGATTTTCTATTGCAGCGGTTCCTAAAATAACTCTTTCTGCCCCCATTTCTAACAATTCTGTTACCCTTTCTTCCGTTCTAATTCCACCTCCCACTTGCACCGATATGTCAATTTTTTCTAGAATTCTCTCTATTATTGATTTATTCTTAATTTCTCCTTCAAATGCGCCATCAATATCCACTATGTGTATCACTTTTGCACCCAATTCTTCCCATTGCAAGGCACATTCTATCGGGTCTCCATAATATTTTTCAGTCCCTCTTAACCCTCCCACGAGTTGCACAGTCTTCCCATTTTGAATATCTATAGCCGGGATCACTTCAAATGGCGGGTTCATGCGTTTCGGTTCGTCTTACTCCACGTAAAGTCACCGTTTTCTGTCTCGCCAAAATCAGAACAGCAAGATCTAACAATACCCGCGTAAAATAACCACTCGATGCCAACAGTCGAATATCTAAATTACGATGCGCTAACAGACAACGAATGGGACATAGACGACGACGATCTCTTCGAAAAAGCCGCCAACGCTGGACTCTCTGGTGAAGATTATGGTTCTCTTGATGTCAACGAAGGAGAATACATACTTGAAGCTGCAGAAGTCGAAGGATTTGATTGGCCATTTTCCTGCCGAGCAGGTGCATGTGCCAATTGCGCTGCCATATTAAAATCCGGTGAGATTAACATGGATATGCAACAAATTCTTTCAGACGACGAAGTAGAAGAACTCAACGTCCGTCTCACGTGCATTGGGTCTCCCGAATCCGAAGAAATAAAGATAATTTTCAATGCTAAACATTTGGATTATCTTCAAAATCGAGTAATTTAATTTACTCTTTAACCCCCAAAGTAATTTTATTGCTATTAAATAAGGGAAATATCTTTCTACACCCTGCGCGTCCAATTATTTGTGTCTAACTCTTTCGAAATATCATTTGGAGCTGATGGTCTAGTCCCTGTTGTCACCCAGAATATAGAAACAAATGAAGTTCTCATGCTCGCTTATGCCGATTCTACCGCACTATCTCTAACCCGGGAAACCGGATTGGCACATTATTTTTCACGTAGCAGGAATGAACTCTGGAAAAAAGGCGAAACTAGTGGCAATATCCAACATGTCCATGAAATACGTGTGGATTGTGACGGAGATGCAATTTTGTATATTGTTTCACAAACTAATAATGCATGCCACACCGGCAAAATGTCCTGTTTCCATAACCAAATTAAAAATGTCGCTTCTGACAACTCTTCTACTTTAAAATTCTCTACAGAACCCATTTAATGTCCATGCTGAACCTTTCCAACATTAAACAACAATTCACTCTGCCACTCCTCCCCCTAAATCTAACCATACTCGCTTCTGGATTACATTTCTATTGGGGCGCCCCTCGACTTTTATTATATTATCAATCCGGTGTTTTCTCCGATTGGAGGCCCTATGCCCTTACCATCTCTGCAGTTACAATTTGGGTAGTTTTGTTCACTTTCCGTAGAAATGCCCTTTCAAATTGGATTTATTTTTTCTGCCTGAGTCTGATGTCTATTCACATTGTGGGATATTGCACGTGGCATCTCCTGGGGCATCCTATATTTGACCCTGTTACTGGAAATTTATTATTCCATCTGCATCCAAATACCACCTTTCTAACCATTATTGAACACCTTCGATACGATAATTTTGCGCTTATTACTATTATCCTTGAATTAAGTTCTGTGATATTGTTCTTGTATTTAATTTTTAAATCAATTCTCTCAAAATAGTAACTTATTGAAACTTATATTCACGTGTTTTTAAATATCCGCGCAAAAAAGTAGTTGTATGATCATTAGTGGTTCTGCATCTATTTCTCTTGCATCTTCTTTGTCTTCTCATTCCAAAATACCTCTTGGAAAAACCACCCATCAAATTTTCCCTGACGGGGAATTCATGGTACAGACAAATTTTCAAGGCAACCATGGAATTATAGTTGCAGCAACACGTTCTCCTTCAGATCATTTGGAACTTCTACAACTTCAAGATGCAGTCCGAGAAGCCGGGGCGGAAAAAATAACCACCATTTTGCCGTACATGGGGTATGCTCGACAAGATACTGTTTTCGAACCCGGGCAGTCTTTATCAGCACGCGCAATGGCACGATCGATAGGAACCGGAACTGACAGAGTCATCGTCATAAATCCTCACAAAAACACCGTATGTGACTACTTTGGTGTACCTACAATTGCTCTTGATGCTTCTTCAGTTTTGGCACAAACCCTCCCCGCCGATTTAGAAAACCCTCTTTTTCTCGCACCCGATTCTGGGGCCATTTCACTAGCAGAATCCGTTCGCGACGCTTATGGGGTGGGTGACTCTGATTTTTTCGAAAAGGACCGCATCTCTAGCACCGAGGTCCACATATCCCCTAGTGCCGTGGATGTGGCTGGAAGAGACGTAGTTTGTGTAGATGATATCATCTCTACTGGAACCACTACTAGTAAATCTGCCAGTATTTTACACGATCGTGGGGCAAAAAAAATATTTGTCACTTGCGTCCATGCACTTTTGGTCGAAGACGCACGAAAAATGTTGTCCGGTTCCGGAGTTGATGCAATCTACACCACTGATACTATCGTAACCCCTGAAACCAAAGTATCAGTCGCTCCCTTACTTGCTGAACTATTGTAGCTAATTTTTATCTCTGCTTAATTTTTATCTCTATGGGAATTCCTTCAACGACCCACTCTTTCATGTCTTTTTCTTTCTTTTTTATTATCTCAGTCGCTCTAACTTCTTGTTTTATCAATCCTTCATGCAACATTATTAATTCTAAAATTCTTTCATCTAAAATTGAAACTATAACTGAAATTTCCTGATCGACTACCAACCCTTGCTCTTTTCTCATCTCTTGTATCCTTCTAATTACCTCTCTGGTGTATCCTTCTGATTCTATCTCTTCAGTCAGAGTCGTGTCTATGTAAATAACTCCAAATTCACACGTAGATTTAGCAACATTTTCAGGAAATATTTCTCTAAACTCAATCATTTCTTCAGTAACTGAAATTTCTTTGTTCAAGTTCTTGCTCAATACTTTGGATAATTCTTCTACATCTGGAGCTTCCAATTCAATTTCATTCAGAACACCAACGATTTCTGCTGTTGATTTCCCATAAATTGGACCAATGATATTCATGCGCCCAATTGCTGAATATCTGACATCAAAACCCCGTCCTCCTGATTTTATCAACTTAATTTCTTGTGCATTTACTCTCTCTGACAATAATACTTTATATTTTTCTATGACTTTGCCAATTTTATCATTTTTTGCTCTTATCTCCACCCCATAAATTGGCCAACGCAATTTCCTCCCCGCCATTTGACGTGCATGAGCTATTGATTCTTCTAAAATTCTTACTATTTCGATTTCATCTTCTAATTTTTTATCTTGAAGTTGCAGATCAACAGCTGGGAAATCACACATATGCACTGTTAGATTTTCACTCCTTTTCGTTAGATTTTGGTATATGTCCTCCGCTATGAATGGTGCAAACGGAGCAAGTAATATTATAGCTTCCAACAACACGTGGTGAAGCGTCACATATGCAGCAGTCTTACTATCTGTATCCGAATCTGTCCACATCCTTTCTCGAACAATTTTAATATAATATCTGGATATGTCTTCCACGATAAGGTTTAGAATTGCATCTATAGCTTGATCTTGTCTGTATGCTTCCCACCCCTCTTTTGCAATTTGTTTAACTGTCTGCAAACGAGAAATAATCCATTTATCTATAGTTTCTAAAGCTACTTCTTCTAAAGTGAAATCCTGTGGATCAAATTCATCAATTTCCATATATGGAATTGGGAACCGAAATACATTCCATAAAATATTTAATCTACGATTCATCTCTTCAATTTCTTCCCACGAAAACCGCATGTCTTCTCCCTGTGGATTCACCGACAACAAAAACAGACGCATTGGATCTGCACCATATTTTTCTATAGCCTCTCTTGGGGAAACGATATTACCTAGCGACTTGGACATTTTTCTCCCATCTTCTGCCAGGGCCCAACCATGCATGAGTACATTTTCATAAGGTGACTTTCCCATCGAAGCACTAGACATACCTAACTGAGACCAAAACCACCCTCTAGTTTGATCATGTGCTTCCATAATTAGATTGGCCGGCCAGACAGCCTCAAACTCTTCCTTTTTCGATGGATACCCTACCGTGCCCCATGTGGCAACCGATGAATCAATCCACACGTCAAATACATCTGGAACTCTTGTATATTTTTTACCATTTTTAGTAATTGTAAGCTTGTCAACAGTTGGTTTGTGCAAATCTACACTTTCTGGATCAATTTTTTGATCTACCAACTTAGCTAGCTCCTCCCTCGTACCCACTACAATCATGTCTTTAGATTCTTCTTCTAAACTAGCTCCTTCTGGAGTCCAAATTGGAATGGGTATCCCCCAATATCTCTGACGTGACACATTCCAATCTGGGGCCTCCTTGACAAACTCATAAAATCGATTATCTCTAGCCCACCCTGGATACCAACTTGATTTAGTTATATTTTTAATAAGTTCTTCTTTTATTTCCGTTATTCTGATGAACCATTGATCTGTAACAATCTGAATTATGTTTGTATTACAACGCCAACACTTACCATAATCATGGGTGTATTTCTCTTTTGCAAGCAGTAAGCCTGAATTCTTCAAATCCTCAATAATCTCTTCGTTTGTATCTTTAACAAATTTTCCCTCATATTTTCCTGCATCCACTGTGTATATCCCATCAGTGCCAACTGGGCAAAACAATTCCAAACCCATTTCTTTCCCAGCACGAAAGTCGTCTTCTCCGTGACCTGGGGCAGAGTGAACCAAACCCGTTCTATCTATCTCCACGAAATCCGCCGAATAAACCCGCAATGATCCATCGTCTTTCGCATGATCGGGAACCTCCTGACTTAGCGGGTGTTTATACTTCCACCCTCTCATATCCTTTCCCTTCAATTCTTGCTCTACCTCAAAACTATCATATTTTCCCTTTTCAATTACTGGCTCCACGAGCGATTTTTCTATCCAGAGTCTTTCTTCTTTACCATCTTTCACACCCACAACTTTTTGATATGTGAACTCTTCATTCACGGCCACAAATGTGTTTGCCGGGAGAGTCCACGGAGTGGTAGTCCAAATAACTAGAAATCCTTCCTCATCTTCTAATTCGAATTTAACATAAATAGAAGGATCCTTCACTTGGTGATATTCAATTTCATTTTTTGCAATAGAAGTTTCACACCTTGGACATTGACTTATAGATCTTTTCCCCCGCTCAACCAATCCTCTTTCATGGGCCTGGGAAAACCCCCACCACGCAGCTTCCATATATTCTGACGTAACTGTTTTATAGGCATTTTCCCAATCCATCCATACCCCAAATGAAATAAAATCATTTTGCAATCCTTCCCGTTGGAAATCTGCAAATTCTTTGCATTCCTCAATAAATTTTTCAATACCAAATGCTTCTATGTCCTTTTTATTTTTAAATCCAAGTTTTTCCTCCACTTTCGTCTCAATGGGGAGTCCATGCATGTCAAAACCCGGACGATCATATACTCGATATCCCTTCATACGATTATATCGAATATATCCATCTTTCAATGTTTTATTCCAAGCTGTGCCCATATGGGCAGCCCCCGAGGTGTAAGGGGGCCCATCCACAAAGAAAAATGGTTTCCCCTTCGCTCGATGCTCTTTCGTCTTTTCGTACGCTCCACTTTGCTTCCAGTACTCTTTCACACGTTCCTCTAACAATTGGGCTTCATATCTCCCACCAACTTCTACATCTTTTTCCATAGTTAATTCCTCTCCTCCTGTAACTAAAGATTAATTGTTTGTGTTATCTTCCCCCCTCTCCCTCAACACGAGTTCGAGATTTTACATATTCAAAGTCGATCAGCGAGTATTTTTTCATGTGACAGGACCAACTAGCCTTATGGAATCCTGTATTTTCTGTGCTATTGCTGAAGGTAGTATCCCTAGTCATTCTATTTATGAGAATGAAACAACCATGGCGTTTCTTGATATCAATCCACTATCTACTGGACACACTCTTATAATCCCCAAATATCACTCTTCAAAACTCAATCAACTCCCCATTTCATTTGCAACTTCTTTGATGAACACAATCTATACTTTAACTGGACCAATTGAAGAAGCAGTTGGTGCAACTGCCACCACAATAGCCTTTAACAACGGAAGTGCAGCAGGACAGGAAGTTCCCCATGTCCATTGTCATATTATCCCCCGATTCGAACAAGATGGTGGCAAGTCTGTTCACTCTATAGTCGAGAACCCCTCTCCACCTTCTGCAGATTTATCCAACATAGTGCTGTCAATCAAAAACCTGATTTAGTTTCTCACCCGCCAAATCAATAGCTTATGTAAGCCTGAAATAACCGTCAGATGGACTAAAGATACTGCCATGTTCTGACATTTTCTTTACCATGTGTTCAGTTTTATCCTTAGGGATTCCTTCTTTCTCTGCATGTTCAATAATATCTAAAATGGCAGCACCAGCTGGGTTACCTCCCTGTAATTCTTGTATTATCGATATGATGATCCTATGACGCTCATCTTGAGTTTTCGACGTTCCCATATCAATTACCCTAGCATCAAACATTCCAGTTTCTGGATCGATACCTACCTTTTCGAGGCTAGAACGAACGAGTTCAATAACCCTTATAGCATCTTTTTTCTCAACAACATCTGCAAGACGGACCTTTGCGCTTGCTTCTGCTAATCTAACCAATGCCTCTAATTTACGAGCAGTAACTGGAATCGGACCCCCTGCCTCTCTCACCGAACGAAGCCCCACATAAAATTTCTTGATTTCCTCTTGCGCCTCTTCACTCATGATGGGGAAACAATTCCTCTTTGCAAACGCAATATATTTTCTAAATAACTCTGGTTCTATTTCCGGTTTAACCTCTTCAACCATTTCCCCCAATTCGACTAAATTTTTCCCCGCATCAACTGCATGCTTTTCTCTTGTCCCCTGCTCTCCTATGTAATTAGTTTTAATTATATGTGCAGCTATCTTCTTATCTAGTTCTTCATCTACTTCATCTAGAATTCTAAATATCAAATCAAACCGGGATATCAACGCGGGCTCGAGATCGATTTGATCCCCAATTGATCCATAGGTATCGTAAGATCCATATTTTGGGTTTGCCGCCCCCAAAAGTGAACATCTACTTTTCAATGTGGCATTGATTCCTGCTTTTGCTATGCTCACTGTTTGCTGTTCAAGTGCTTCGTGCATCGCGGATCGATCTTCTACCCGCATCTTATCAATCTCATCAACCGCAGCTATTCCTTTATCTGCCAATACGAGGGCACCCGCTTCAAGTGACCATTGCTGACCCCCTCCAAAATCATCTTTCACCGCCGCCGCAGTTAGACCTGCACTCGAACTACCCTTTCCAGAAGTGTATATTGAACGTGGTGCTATATGCCGAATATATTGTAATAATTGAGATTTACCTGTACCCGGATCTCCCACTAGTAATATGTGCACATTCCCCCTGATCCTTGTGCTATCTGGCAAATGCTTTGTTACTCCTGAAAATAATTGCAATGCAATTGCCAATTTTTCCTGTTCATATCCATATATCGATGGAGCAACAGACCCTATCATTTTTTGATATATATCTTCTTTTTTTGAAAGTTCAAGAATGACCTTTTCATCTTCTTCTGATATCTCTATATTTTCAAATTCTAAATCTTCCGATGTTATAGAAATACCTTCCATATATACATCAAAAACTCTCAATTTTTCAGTCCCTCTTTTTCTCTGTTCAAGCCTCAACGTCCCCGTCGCAACAACCCGGTCCCCCGGGCTGATCAAACCACTTATGTCATCCTCTATGTGGATTTCTATACTCTGCGGTTGTTCTCCTCCTCTCAAACCTTCTGGGGATTCTTGTATGAGCAATGTTTGTGTATCCGAGAACGTTGATTTCTCGAACTTAATCTCAAATGGACCCTGGCGTTCACACCCACCACACATGTACGGTTCTTGGTACCCTCTGATCTGCGGCACATTTGTTACAGTTGCACAACGTTGACATTCAAATGCGGCGATATCCACCTTTGGACGCACATTAGTAGCCTTTCGTATTAGTCCTTCAACCGATACAAGGGTATTCACATCTTTAGACCTAATCTCCCGTATTTCTGTGAATTCTTGCAAGTTGTAAATTCTAATATGGGCTTTCTCTAGCATGTCATCCGTTTGATACCGCAAATCCCCTACATTTACCAACGCCTGTTTTGCAGCTTCTCTCACATTATCTGGATGTGTGATGAAATCATCCGCCATGTTCGGATCAAATCTATACAGTTCTCCCCAATCTATGTTAAACGATCTTTGTTTTTTTGGATAGTTTTCAAGTAAAACCCCAACCTCTTCTTCACAATACGCACCTATGAACTCTTCAAAACGCTCGACCAGTTGTTGATTTATTGCTTGAGACATATCTTATGATTAACAATTCTAAACTTATCTCACATAAGTAGCTTTAGCAAGCGTGCGGACTGGAAGTGAAGGGGGCCATTGAACCCACTATCAAGAATATTTCTGATGGGACCACCCGGATTTGAACCGGGGTCGCAGCGTCCCAAACGCTGAAGTATACCAGGCTAACCCATGGTCCCGCCTACCCACATTTTCCCGTGAACACCGTAAAGTTTCCGCTTATTCTTTTTGAATTTCTACACTAGATCCTCTCCCAATGTGGATCTCGTTTGCCATTTTGACGAAGAGACCGTGATCTACCACTCCTGGAATATTTGAAATTTCTTTGCTTAATTCTAATGGGGATTCTATATCTCCGAAATCACAATCGAGAAGAATATTTCCATTTTCAGTCGAAACTGGACCATCCTTTCTGACCGAATACCGCAGCTCGGGGTTTCCACCTATATTTTTGATCCTAGATGAGACGATAGTCCTTGAAGAGAATATCACTTCGACCGGAACTGTTTTATTCAAAACCTCTGATACCTTGGTGGAATCTACCGCAACTATAAATTTCTCTGCAGCAGAAGCCACAATTTTCTCTCTTGTATGGGCTGCTCCACCTCCTTTAACCAAATCAAAACCAGCAACTTGATCCGCCCCATCAATAGCGATGTCAATGCGGTCTACTTCTGATAATCTCAGTAGTGGGATTCCAACCCCTTCTGCCAATTGACTAGATTGAAACGATGTTGATACCCCTTGTATATCTAATCCTTGTTCGATAGCTTTGCCAAGTGTTTGTATGGCATATAATGCCGTGCTACCTGTTCCAAGACCTACAATATCTCCTTCTGAGACCATGGCAGCCGCACTCTCTCCTGCCAATCTCTTTTCTTCTTCCGATCCACTAACTGATTTGCTAAAAATATCTCTAGTTGGATCATAAGTATATCTCATGTCTTATGATTTTACGGAATACCTGTCAAGATAAACCTTTACCGCGTCTGGTTTATACAAAAGTTCTATTTCTCTAGACCTCCCCCTCCCTTCTATTGGTTTATACACAGCTGTTATTATTCCAACTTCCTCGAGCTTGTTTACGATCTCTGAGTATCTAGTATACCCCAATCCCGTCTGTTCGTGGAACACATCGTAGACGTCACCAGCCCTTTCACCCGAATAACCCACCAAAACATGAAGTAGCCCTCTTTCTGAATCTGTTAGGTTCCGAATACCCCGCGATAGATGCACATATTTTGCAGATTCATACGCTTTGTCTATATCTTCAATAATCATCTCTCGCGATGCACGCATTTCCGCATTAAGGCCTGCACGCCTTAATAAATCTATTCCCACTCTCAAATCCCCTTTTTCTGCGGTCAGCTTTGCAGCGTAGTTCAGTACCTTTTCCGAAACAACACCTTCATAAAATCCCCTCTTAACTCTAGTCCCAAGGATATCTAGAATTTCTGCAAAACCATATGGGGGGAAATAAACTTCTTCCGGTCGAAATACGCTTTGAACACGAGCATCGAGTCTAGACATTGCCTCCAGGGCAGGGTCTGAAGATATAATTATCACCCCAATACGGGCACCTTGCTGCACCTCATGCGCACGCAATAATGAATATAATGTGTCCGATGCTTCCTTTTCATAAAACAAATAATTCACATCATCCAGTGCCACTATTAGCGTCTCATCATCTTCCACTATTCGCTCTGTAACCTGCCTAAATAACTTCTTAAAAGAAATCCCACTAGATGGCGGCTCGTACGAAAAAACTGATTCAAACAATCGTGAAAAAACGGAATAACGTGTAGAATCAACTTGACAATTAATCTGCACTGTCTTTATTTTTGGATAAAATTCCAATTCATCAAATAAAAATTTAACAGCTGTTGTTTTCCCTGTGCCAGGAGGCCCCTGAGCATATACGCTCAATGGACGAGATTTTCTAATTGCTGGACGCAGTGCGAACGTAAAAGTATTCATCTGATTTTCCCGATGAACAAACTTTTCTGGCATGTGGTCCACTTCAAATAACTGCTCGTCCCTAAAAACCGATTCATCCCAAGACAACATATCTCTCGAAGCGCTGTCTTTCATCACTTTCACTTCACTCTTGTGGCTATTTAAGCTTTGCATCTATTTGCAAACTTTCCCCCTGAACCCACAACTATTTCCTTCCAATTTTACCTCTATTCCGACCTCCCTTGGCAGAAATGCATGGCAATGAATTTTTACATCATCCCTCTGATTTAATACTATGCAGACAAAGCTGATTGAAAAAAAGATTAATTCAATTCAAGCAGCACTAATTCCAAAAACCCGTGTTTTGGTTTCCTTTTCTGGTGGTGTGGATTCTAGCGTAGTCGCTGCAATTGCCCACGAGGCATTGGGAAAAAACGCAATAGCATGCACCGCAAAAAGCGAAACTCTACCCGAATCCGAACTTTTAGATTCTATTAACATCGCCGAAGAAATTGGAATCCAACATGAGATAGTCAATTTTTCAGAACTTGATAATCCCGATTTTGTCGCAAATGATAGCTTCAGATGTTATCATTGTCAACACATGCGATTTGAAAAAATGTATGAATTTGCTAGGAAAATGGACATAACCACAGTGTGCGATGGAACCAATGCTTCAGATCTAAATGCAACGCATAGACCCGGACTTCGTGCAATAAAAGAACTCCAAGTTTTCTCCCCACTTCTTGAATTCAATGTGACAAAAGAAGGCGTTCGTGATATAGCTCGTTTTTATAATTTATCTGTGGCAGAAAAACCAGCAATGGCATGTCTATCTTCCCGAATCCCAACCGGAATTTCAGTTACTTCCGAACGATTAGCACGTATAGAACAAGCAGAATCAATTATATTCAATCTAGGGTTTTCACAAGTTCGCGTGAGAGATCACGACGGAGTCGCCCGAATTGAAGTTGGGCAACACGAACTGGGCCGTCTAAACGATCCAATTTTAACAAAAAAAGCTGAAGATTCTCTACTAACTATCGGGTTCGATCAGGTCATCATCGATCCATCTGGATATAGGACCGGAGGGGCAAACTTACCCTCAACAAAAAAATAATACCCATCAACGTTCAGTAGAAACCTTTTTTTTCAACCGTATAGTTTCTAAGGTGCAGCGCGATAGGATAGCCAGGATATTCCGCCGGGCTCATAACCCGGAGATCGGTGATTCAAATTCACCTCGCGCTATGCGCATTTGATCTATTCTTTTCCAGCCCATTTTGCTATTAAAAGCGTTCCTTCAAACAACCCCACCATTGTAAGAGTTACAATCAAAGGGGCCATCCCCGTTGGATCTGGGCTGAAAATAAAAGAAAGTCCCAAGAACCCTCCCCAAAATAAAATTCTTCTTTTTACTAGCCATTTCCTAGTCACAATTCTCATCAACAAAGCAAGCATCACAAAAATGGGTATTTGGAATACAATCGCTAGGTATCCCATTAATACCAATATGAGATTAAACGTCTGCCCTAACCCAAACCCAATTGTTGCTATACTTTCAGAATAGTATAAAAAATATGTAAAAATGACGGGCAAGATGATGAAATATGCAAAACTAACACCAACTAGTGCAAGCACCAAACTCGTTGGTATGGCGGCCAAATAATACCGGCGCTCATGCTCGTAGAGCCCGGGGCGCATGAATACATACGTTTGCCATACTCCAATGGGCAATGCAATTATTAGCCCAACTAAGCTGGCCACTTTAAATTCTGTGAATTTAAGTTCCAATATCCCGTACAACCTAGGTCTCGTAACATCACTTACCGGAAGTATTGAGTCCCATAAAAAGTTAATTGCCACATCTGCAAAAGGAAATGTAATGACACTGACCAATCCTGCAACTCCTACTACTACTGCCAATCTTTTTATTAATTCTCCTATGTGATCTACTATCGGCAACTCCCTGTCATCTTTCGGTCCTTTTTTGCCACCGATGAAATCTCCCCCTTCACTATCTTTTTGCAATAGTTCCTGAACCGTTTCTTTAATTTTCCCCGCGAGGTTTTCACCAATTCCTGAAACTGAAGCAAGCTCACTCTTTTCTGCAGCTTGAAGAGCCTCAATAGTACTAAAACCAGCCTCATCAAGTGCTTGGGCTTTAATTTTCCCAACACCTGGTATATCTATCAATTTCATTTCATTAAAGGAACCTTTCCATCCACATGACCCTTAAGCGAGGTAACTGGTATAGATCTTTTTGTAGAGATGCATACCGATAAGGTTCTCCTCAAGAAAGAAAATATCACAATAAGATGAGTGTCAGTGACTTCTTAAATCCTGATGCACGCAAAACATTCGATAAAGGCAGAAAAACAGCATCAGACATGCTGACAGCTGCAAGATCGAAACTACGCCATGTGTTTATCGTTTTCGTTGTTTTCCTATTGGCTACTATCTATGCCATGCGTTTATGGATCTGGCCCAGTTTAAAACAAGATTTACTCTCCCGTGGTGCAGATGTTATTGTACTAACACCTTTTGATGTTATTTTGCTGCAAGCTAAAATTGGTATCCTTGTCGGTATCCTCTTCTGTATACCCTTTTTCTTGTACTACTCCAGGGACGCACTCAAAGAGCGCGGGATCTATCCTAAAACGGACATACCTATCTGGAAATTAGTTGGGATGGGGTTACTTTCTACATTCCTCTTTTTTGGAGGCATTGCATATTCTTATAGAATTTTTTTCCCATTAATGTTTGATTTTTTGGCTTATAATGCAGTCAGTGCAGGCCTCTCTCCAACATATTCCATTGTAGAATGGACACAATTTATTTTCGTTCTTGGTTTCGCGTTTGGTCTCGCAGCACAGCTACCCCTGGTTATGACAACATTATCCTACACCGAACTTATTCCATATGAAACGTTCAGAGATAAGTGGAAATACGCAGTTTTAGGAATGTTTGCATTCGGAGCTATATTTTCGCCACCCGATCCATTTACTCAAATTTTATGGGCCGCACCTCTAGTTGTTTTATATGGATTTAGTTTGTACTTATCCAAAATAGCCGTCTCGTTTCGCAGAGGAAAAGACAGTATTGATATAACCAAAACCGCACGTAAAAAATCTACAATCATTATAGCCACCATAGCGATAATTAGTGCTGTTAGTTACTGGTTATCTACCATTGGGGTAACTCAAATTCTCACTTTGGTAGGCTCACTCCAAAATTATGTTACTAGCACACCTTCCAACCTTCTCAATCAATCTTGGCAAGTAACGATAGTCCCCCCTTTTATATTCGCGCTATTAATCGGGCTTGTCTCTGGACTCTTGGTACTACTATATCACTCTATACCTGAATTAGAGCCTAGAGTTACCTTCGGTGACCCTACTGCAATAGATCTAGAATCTCTCGATGTTGAAGGTCTCCAAATGGCCCCTCCTGAAGCTCTCCTTCAGTTAACAGAAGAAAAAGGACTCGCTATGGCATCCCGCGCAATCGAAGCAGGGGATGCGGAAAGGGCCCAAGCCATCTTACGAGCAGTCGACTCTGCCAATCAAATGCGTGCTGTAGATATGTTATACCATTTTGATGAAGAAGAATGGAACCGAATGCAAAAAGAAAGATTAGAACAAAAAAGAAAAAGAAAGTTCGAAGGATCTTTCAAACGAGCAACAGCTGGGATTGTAAGTTCGGTCTCAGAAAAAGAAGTTGGGGAAGAAGACATAGGTGGATATGCCTACGACATCGCATTCTTATTTGACACCTTACGATCTAAAACTTTCAGAATTTTTGGAGTATTCATAACAGTCTTGGTAAGTGTTTTTACATTCCTCTATACGGGGGGAATCGGACAATTGAAAAACGATTTTCTTCGACGTCTCCCCGATATAGTCCGCCCCGAAGAAGTTAGTATAATAACTCTCCACCCAGTAGAAGCACTCATTTTTGAAATTAAAATTGCGACCCTATTGGGCATTGTTGCAACATTACCTTGCATCCTCTATTATCTGTGGCCCGCCCTCAAGAAACGCGGTATAATCAAAGGCGATCGAAACGTAGCATTCAGTTGGGCCGGGGCCATATCCCTTGGGCTTCTTTTTGGCAGTGCATTGGGATATCTTTATGTTGCCCCTGCTTTCGTTTCATATTTTGTATATGATGGAATCCGAGCAAATATGCTTGTAACTTACCGGGTATCTAATTTCTTTTGGCTCATTTTCTTTTGCACCATCGGAATTGGACTTTGGATAGATATTATTGTAACAATGATAATGTTTCACAGAGCAAGAATAGTTTCTTACACCACCATGTACAAAAACTGGCGTGCAGTGACCGTTGGAACTCTAGTCCTTTCTGCCGTATTCACTCCCCCTAGTGTCATAACAATGGTTCTAGTCACATTTCCTATTATGATTGCATATGGCATTGGGCTATCTATCTTATCCATCTATGCTAAAATAAAACCGTTTGATATTCCCTCCTAATGTTTCATACCCTTTTATTTTAATACTCAAACCACTCTAACAACTACTATGTCCACTCAAAATTCAACTACGCTCTCTTCAAAAATTCTCAACGAAGAAACCATCCGAATAGGGTTGATAGCTCTATTTATAACTGGTCTTTTAACAGCACAGCTTACAGCAGTAAAAATCCTAGAATTATCCGCCCTAAATCTCGGAATATCAGTCATGGTCCCTGCGGGAGTACTAGCTTATGCAATCACCTTTTTCGCATCTGATTGTTACGCCGAATTATATGGAAAACAAGCAGCAAGAACAGTAGTTTCTATAGCATTTGCAATGAATATTGTAATGCTTGTTCTTATTTGGATATCTATCAATGCCCCCGGGTCTGAAGCAGGGGTTTCTCCTGAACTATTTGCCACTGTATTGGGGCCCTCTGCAAATGTAGTCATAGCCAGTTTAACTGCCTATCTGATTAGCCAAAATCTGGATATTTTGATATTTGATACCATCCGCGAGAAGACCAATGGTAGCAAACTTTGGTTGAGAAATATAGGCTCCACCACAATTAGCCAACTTGTAGATACTATTCTATTTATCACTTTGACATTTTCAATTCTCCCCTCTATTGTTGGAATCGGAATTGGGCTGCCACTATCTGTTATCGTACAACTCATATTGGGCCAATACCTCGTCAAACTATTAATCGCCCTCGCAGATACTCCTTTGATTTATGCTTTCTTTTCCTACTTAAAAAAAGAAAATTTGATGCCTAGTTAATCCTTTTTCTTCACTTCACTCACACAACTTGCAAATCCAAATTTTAGTCTCACTTCCTCTATTTTTATCTTCCAAAATTCTCCTATTTTAGATCCCGGAACAAAGACATTATATCCCTCTATATTTGCCATTCCATCTCCCCTTTTCCCCACCCCTACTATCTCGACCACTATCTCTTCTCCAACTTTGATTGGGGCCGTCAATTTTCCTTTACAAATTATATACACTTCTGCAGATTCTTTCCGGGACGCACGTGGGTTGAAAACTTTAACAGTTTCAAACTCTTGATTAAGATCTCGCAGAAATTTCTCAATGTCTGTTCCATAGAATGCCTTAACAACAAAATTTCCTCCATGACAAAGAATTTCCAAAGCACACCCAAGGGCCTCTCGCCCTAGATAAATAGATCTAGCTTGATCCAACGAATATTCTCCTGTTATATTCGGTGCTAAATCAGATAACACAACATCTATCGGGCCACCATTTCCCAATTTTTTATCGCCTTTTTTCTTCTTTTTTCCTTCAACAATTGATTTAATTTTTTCCCTTGTTTTTTCTTTCGTAATGTCTCCTCTTATTGTGATTACTTCTTCTAATGGTTCTATTTTTTGTAGATCAACACCAATCACTATCCCCGATTTAGATAATTCTCTCGCAACTTGTAACCATCCACCTGGGGCTGCACCCATATCCACAACAGAATCATTTCTTTTGATAATCTTGTGCACCTCATTTATCTGTTTAAGCTTATACGACGCCCGCGACCGATACCCCTCGACCTTTGCCTTGTTGTAGTAGAAATCTTTTCGGGGCATTATACCTTAACTATACAACTCATGTTGATACAATCTTCGCTCAATAACCATCATATAGTGATCTATAAAAACTATCTAAAATCACCTTATAATCTCTCCCAGCGGAACAGATGTCTTTTTATCCCGCCTATTCGTACCGAGTTCAATAATGTTCAGCGCTACTATCGAAGCAAAAATTCTACAAGAAGCAATCAGCTCTGCAAAAGTACTGGTGGATGAATGTAAACTACGTCTCGACAGTGATAGTTTTCGAATTAGGGCTGTCGATCCAGCGAATGTAGGTATGGTCGATCTTGAACTTTCTACATCAGCATTCGTATCATATGAGTCCGATGGGGTAGTATTGGGAATAAATTTATCCCGACTATCTGATATCACAAACATAGCCCGATCTGACGAAACTATTGATCTAGAATTCGATGAAGAGGTCCAAAAACTGACTATTCGGGCAGGTGGATTGCAATATACACTATCTTTAATTGATCCCGCATCTATCCGAAAAGAACCCGAGATACCTGATCTAGATCTCCCCGCAAAAGTTGTGATAGAAGGCAGGAGCTTAGACCAAGGAATCAAAGCTGCAGACATGGTTTCTGACCACATAGCCCTAGGCGTAGATCCCGAATCTCAAACCTTCTATATACGCGCAAAAGGGGACACAGACAATGTCCAATTAGAACTAAAACAAGACGAAGTGATCAGTCTCCAATCCTCGTTGGCACATTCTTTATTTTCCCTAGATTATTTCAAGGACATGAATAAAGCAATACCCAAATCCACTCCTGTGACGCTATCTATGGGGGAAGAGTATCCCATCCAAATTAATTTTCCAATCGCAGATGGAAATGGCCAAGTAACTTATTTACTTGCCCCTAGAATCCAAAGCGACTAGATTTTTTATTACCCATTCGCCTTTCCCACCTGTCTGTATGGTAATCTAGCGAGGAGTATGACTAATGGGATAAATGCGATTGCCCCCACAACAAATGGAGACCAAATAGCTATCGTGTATAATATAGCCATGAACGGCGGACCCATTGTTCTTCCAAGACTTCCTGCACTTTGAAAAATCCCAAATGATACTCCTTGTGTATCTTCCCTAGCAGCTAGTGAAATCAACGTCGACAACGACACGCTAAAACAGGCATTTGAAACAGCAAGTATTCCCAAAACCACGAGAAGACTAACCACCCCTGGGTCTATCACATTTCCATTTAATATTATTGGACAAAAAGGCATCAGAATCATCGAAGCCATCAACCCAACAGACGAGCCAATAGCAACATTCCTTGGGGAATATTTCTCAATGAGCCTCGGACCAAACATCCCGTGAGAAACTGCACTAATCACTCCAATATATGTGAGAATCATTCCTGCAG
The DNA here is from genome assembly GCA_964597855.1 of uncultured Halobacteriales archaeon. GTDB lineage: Archaea > Halobacteriota > Halobacteria > Halobacteriales > Hikarchaeaceae > Hikarchaeum. The sequence continues at coordinate 323,854 of CAZQZO010000001.1, forward strand.
TAGCGGCCCCATACCCATATACATCGGCGATAAAAGGTATGAACATCACCGTAATCCCTGAAAACGCGATAGCACCAACCAATGAGACAATGACCACCCCTCTAATCGAATAGTTCTTCAGGGGCTCTAGTAGCTCTGCAAAGTTACTCTCCCGCCTTTCTACTCCCTCAGATAGATTCGATTCTGGAAGATAAAAAATACATAGGACCATCCCCAAAAAACTCAACAAACCAGCACCAAAACTCGGCAACGAATAGATAGTTATTGGAATTATTGCTGGAAGTATGGAATCGACAATTCCAATTATATATTCTGTAGCTAAGACTCCTCCAATAGCTGGTCCTATTATGAACCCCACTGCGAATGCGGCACCAATATATCCTAGATACCGTGGTCTCTCTTCCTCCGTAGTAACATCTGCGATATACGCATTCGCCGTAGAAATATTCCCCCCCATCGCCCCTGCAAACATACGGGCTAAAAACAATAATACTAGCCCTCCCATTATACTATATGATCCAATCTCTTCTGCAATTCCAAAGACAAACCATGCCACAGAACTTCCCAATAAAGAAATCACCAAAATAGGACGTCTGCCCCATGTATCTGATAACTTACCTAAAAACGGAGATGACACAAATTGCATTAACGAATACGACGCTGCCAACAACCCAATTGCAATATCACTAACGCCAAAACTCCTAACATAAAATGGTAAGACTGGTATTATTATTCCAAATCCAATTAGATCTAATAGTATGACAAAAAATACTATTGACAACGCCCTCTTTGGATTGGAAATTCCCTTTCTCTTTTCTGGAAGTTTCATTCCATCCTCTCAATTACTCTCTTTGCAGCTTGTGCCTTTTCCATCCACCCATATCCCCCCTCGTATACGTGTTTTTTATTATATATTACGTCTTTGGGAACTGATTCTCCAAATCCACCTCTCTCCCAACTGCCACTCCGCACAAGCCATTCAGTAACTTTATCTTGTGTCTCCTCCCAGGAAAATCCAACCATTTTGTGCCATGCCAACATAGCAAAAAGAGCGTTATCGTGACACCCTGGGTAACTCCCTTTTTCATATATGGTTCTCATGGGTTCTGATACTGGTTCTGATATCCTTTCTGCCCTTTCCGCAGGAGTCAACAATCTAATTTTTCCCAATTCCCCTTGCTCAACACGTTGTTCTCTTGTTAAAATGAACATTATTGCAGAGTGGAGATTCTTCCATTCCGATTGAATTTTTCCCGCCATTTCTCTCTGCGTACTCGGATCAACCAAAATCAAAGAAATAATATCAATATATGCTTTTTCGATCTCATCTCTGGGATATAATTCAAATTTACATTCTGGAGCATGCATACTACTTCTAGTTCGGCACCCCGGGCAGGGATATGCGAAAAGCATAGTACACTATTATACCTTTACCTAGGGTTTAGGTACATCGATACACAGAGACTCTAAAAAACATAGGAATCTCCAAACGTCACCGGATAAGTTTATCCTGGATGCAGTTCGAGAGCCTAGTGAATGGAAATTCTACATGCAAAATATCCGTTTTTATCCTCTGCAAAAGAGAGCGTAGCGGATTCTGGGTTCGATTTAATTTCTACCATACAAACCAACCAACCAATTGTAAATCGAGCCCTGGAACGAATTTTGTGTGCAATAGAAGAAGGATCAATAGGCCCAGAACATAGAAATACAACAGTAGAACTTTTGTCATATCCACTCGCGCGAATTCTAGTTTCTCTAGTAAACGAACCTGGTCTAACACACCGATATTCTTGGGCAGAATCACAAACTGCTATGTCCCACTTCCAAAACGATCTAGAAGATCATACTGAACTGAAAAGTATCAGCCCCGCCCGTCTATCTCTAAAAACACTCCTAGACGAATTACAAGTCACAAAAAATATAGTCCAGCACGGTGATACTTTTTCGATTTCAGTTGAAACCTATCTCTCCTTTATTTCTTATCTACCCGGCGCTAGCTGGAAGTTGGTATTTCAAGCACTTTCTCAAGGAAAGATCAATGTCGAAGAATCTGAATTATATAAACTCTTGGGAGTTGGAATTTTTCGGCAAATAAAAAGTGATCTTCCTCTCAAAGTTCCCAAAGAAGCAGAAAAACTATTGCAAACACAATTAAAATCCATCCATAGTTATATCGACGAAATTGATCTCGAACCGGAATTGGGTCCTGTTTCTATCGATTTTTTCCCGCCTTGCATGGTGCATCTCTTACAACGGATAGAATCCAACGAAAGACTCAATCCACCATCGCTGTTCTCACTGACCTCTTTTCTCATTTCTACCCAAACAAACCCCCAAGACACTCTTGATTATTTAACAAACAATTCTTTCCATCCTTCTCTGATTCAATCTACCATGGATTATCTCCAAAATAAAGATGGGACACCCCTATATCCCCCGCCGTCATGCTCAACAATGCAAGCCTATGGTGATTGTGTTAATATGGATGAAATTTGCCAAACAATATCTCATCCACTTCAATACCCCTCTAAAAAACACTCTTAGAAATCTAATTAGTCTTCTATTCTCGAAAGCAAATATCCCGTTCCCATCATCGCCGCTATAAATCCAACTATCACCACAATTATCCACAACGTCCCTTCCTGAAGAACTCCATCTTGCATAGAATATTTGTTTCCAATATATACTACTGCCACTACAAAAACACTTGCCCAGGCCACCGAGGCGATTATCTCTAATAACCTAATTCGCGGTATGCTCATACTCTATCTATTTCTTAGAAATAGCAAAAAGGGCTTCGAAGCAAAACAATCTCTTATCCAATACTATTCTGATCCCTATTTCTCCTCACCATAATCTCCAAACGTTGTCTTTTCCGACTCGCCAACCAATTCCTCAAAATCAATCCCCTTCTCGTACATGTCTCCTCGCGAAACGCGATAGTTCCCACCTTTTGTTATATACAAATCCCCTGGATGGAAAAAATACCATTTCTCATTATTAAATCTCACGCCAATACGCGCTTTGGCACCAAAATTCTGAGAGAAATAAACTAAAGCTTCTACCTCTTCTCCACTCAAATAGATCTTATCACTGGCACTTGATTTAACTTCAAACGCATAAAATAACTTTCCGTTTCCTGCTAATACATCTGGCAATTCTCGCGATGTGGCACCACCACTTGCAGGTGCTCGCATAACCGCAAAACCTGCTTTGTCTAGTAATCTTACCAGTTCTCTTTCCACTCGACTCCCTTTTGCCTGGGCCGAGCTCACGTCCCGAACCCCGACCCTCTCAAATAATTATCTTGTGACTCTGAGAGGTAGTCTATCTCAATCCCCTCCGATCTAAGTTTTATTTCTGCTACCTGTGCATCTAGTTCGCTTGGCACTGAATGTACTCCCGGATCATAAGTAGGATTTACAACCATTTCGCGCATACAAACTGCTTGCATACCAAAACTTTGGTCCATTATCTCAATTGGATGCCCAAGGGACAATGGGCTGGCCAAATTGACAAGTCTCCCCGAAGCAAGCACGTTAATCCTGCGACCGTCCCCCAATTGATACTCTCGAACTCCATCTCTTACCATTCGTTCAGATGTGGATAATTTTTCTAGTTCTTTTATATTGATCTCAACATCAAAATGCCCGGCATTTGCGAGAACAACTCCATCTCGCATCAATTCAAAATGATTTTTATTAAGAATATCACAATTCCCAGTCGTCGTAATGAATACATCTCCCCGATGAGCCGCTTGAATCATTGGCATCACTTCATAACCCTCCATGTATGCCTCCAAACCCCTCAATGGATCTACCTCTGTAATTATTACCCGCGCGTTTTGACCGGATATTTTCTTGGCCACTCCTCGCCCACAATAACCATATCCTGCCACGACTACTGTCTTGCCCGCCCATGAAAAATTAGTCGTAACAGCAATGGAGAGTATGGTTGATTCCCCCGTCCCATGAATATTGTCAAATAAACGCTTCATTGGGGTGTCATTAACTGCAAAAACAGGATATTTGAGTTTCCCTTCAGCTTCCATAGACTTGAGTCGATGCACACCTGTAGTAGTCTCTTCACACCCCCCAATTACACCCTTTATCTTTTCTTTATGATTTTCATGCAACGCAAAAATTAGATCCCCACCATCATCCAATGTTAAAGTGGGATTGTGAGAAATCACAGCCTCTATCCCTTTGTAGTATTCTTCATCAGTAATTCCATTTGCAGCATAACTCGAAATCATTGGATTGGCATCCAGAGCAAAACTCACATCATCATGGGTTGAAAGGGGATTACAACCAGTCACTACGACCTTTGCACCACCTTCTGCTAGTAATTCTAATAACACAGCCGTTTTCGCTTCAACATGCAGCGCGACACCTATACACTGACCTTCAAAGGGCTTCTCGCGAATGAATTGCTCACGCAAAAAAGAAAGAATAGGCATATTGGCCGCAGCCCAATCAATTTTTTCCCTCCCTGTATCTATGTAATTATCCACATTTTCAAGGGAATCTAAAACCGTGGGATAAATTGTCATGAGTTCTCTAAGCGACGCACGAAAGAAAAGTGTTTCAAGATTCTATCTATGTTAAATTACCCTCTTTTTCCTACCCGTTCACTAAGATCATTCGCACACATGCGAGCAGACGCTATGACTTTAGATTCATCCAAAGTTAGTACTTTTCTGTCTTTCATAAGGACCTTTCCATCACAAATAGTATGGATCACATCCGAACCCTTTGCCGCATATACCAGGAGATTCACACATTTCCTCATTGGGGTAAGATGCGCAGCTTCGAGATCCAATACTGCCAAGTCCGCAACCAAACCTGATTCTATTCTTCCTGCCGGTAGGTCTAATATGTTTGCCCCGCCCACCGTGGCCATTGAAAAAACAGATGTGGCATTCACAGCACTAGCACTTTTAGCAGACAGTTTTCCTACCATAGCAGCGTCTCTCATCTCTCCAAATAAATCTAAGTCATTGTTCGAAGCAGCCCCATCCGTCCCGAGTCCTATTGTCACTCCCGCATTCTGCAATTTTTGAATTGGGGCAATCCCACTAGCCAATTTCATATTGGACGCTGGACAATGAACAACTCCTATGTCATTACCTGCCAAAATATCAATTTCATTTGAATCAACATGAACACAGTGAGCTGCGAAATCTCCCGAACTCAAAATATTATATTTCGATGCAAGCTCTATCGGTCTCACCCCATGCATTTTGATAGTTTTTTCGACATCCTCTAACGTTTCATTAGTGTGGAGGTGAATGGGAATTCCCATATCTCTAGCACGGGGAATGTGCTCTTCAAAATATTCTAAATCAACTGTATTCATGCTATGAGGCATAAACGCCGTCTTAATTCTGCCATCTGCGAATCCACTATACTCTTCAGCAAATTTTAGTCCCTTTTCGGCATCCAAATAAGCATCATTTTCATTTTTACCGACCGTCACCACACCCTGGCCCAAAACCGCACGCATCCCCGAACTTTCAGTAGCCTTTGCGACTTCAGACATGTGGAAATACATGTCACAAAAAGTAGTAGTCCCCGATTTAATTAATTCAACCAAAGCCAGTTGAGATCCAATATAAACATCTTCAGGTGTCAAATGAGATTCGATAGGCCATATGTCTTCTTTCAACCACTCCTCGAGAGGTTTGTCATCTGAATAACCCCGTAAAAGTGTCATGGCCATGTGAGTATGTGCATTCACCAAACCCGGAATGACCAACCCCCCTCCTGCATCTATTTCTTCATCACCCCTAAGTGACTCCCCCACTTCTAAAATTAGTCCCCCATCGACATCTATGAGGACATCTGAAAATTCCAGCGTCAAGTCTTCTTGTAAGACTCTGCCCCCTGTGACACTTAGAGTATTCATATATTACCTTTGGGATAGAGGACATTAGCCCCTACGATATGATCCTAATATACCGAAAGAGTGTTTCTCGTAGATTACATTAGGTATACTTATGAGAATCGCGTTACCGAATAAAGGCCGTCTCCACACCCCTGCATCTAATTTATTATCTAGAGCAGGAATCCATGTGAGAGAATCTCAGCAAGACAGGAAACTTTGGGCAGATACAACCATTCCTGATACTACTGTCATCTATGTTCGATCAGAAGATATTCCTAGATATGTTAGCAGCGGTGCAGCAGACCTAGGAATCACTGGACACGATCAAATCAAAGAAAAGAATTTTGACAATATAGTCGATATTTTGGACTTGGATTTTGGAAAATGCAGACTAGTGGTAGCTTCGCTTGATCCCCGTGTCAGCTCCGACGCTTCAATCGATTCCCTTGAAAAATTAAAAGGAAAACGTGTCGCAACAGAGTTTCCAAACATAACTAAAACATTCTTTGAAAATCAAAATATATCCATCGAAATAGTAAAAGTCGGTGGAGCAACCGAACTTACACCTCACGTTCACATGGCAGATGCAATTGTAGATATCGTCAGCTCTGGAGAAACCCTTCGTAGCAACCAACTCATCATCTTAGAAGAGGTATTAAGCAGCAGTGCCCGATTAATCTCTCGAGATGATGTACAAGACCATCCTTTAACCACAAAAATTGCCGGGGCACTTTCTTCTGTTGTCGCAGCTAAAAATAAGAGATATCTGATGATGAACGCCCCTCGGCAAAAATTAGAAGATATCACGGCTGTAATACCTGGATTATCTGGTCCAACTGTGATCGATACCACTGGAGACTCCACGGTAGTTATCCACGCTGTGGTGGGTGAATCAGATGTTTTCGATACAATTGAACTTCTCAAAGAAAAAGGAGCAACTGGCATTTTGGTAACCACCATCGACAGATTAGTCGAATAAAATTCAATATTTAGCCCACTTTGTGGGCATCGATATCCTCATCATTTATCAGAACTGAATCGCTGCTGTGTATGTTCTAGAACTAGCAGGTGAAAACTACGATTTCGCTGCAACCGAGGCTCAAAATGCAGCAAAAGGAGTACACATAATCGCACCAGGATTGGCTCTCGCGGAAACAGTTTCTCTCCCTCGGACTATCCATCTAGGCTATACCCATCGAGTCAGTGAGGTTCTCTTACAAACCTCATCTCTCTTATCTGAACTTCTTTCTTCCTTAGACGCGATCAGCATAGACCCACCAGGTGCTATCGCCATCCGAGCTAGAGATATTCGGAGATCCACCAATATTGACACACAAAAAGTCGAACGAGAAGTAGGAACTGCCTTCGTCAACAAAGGATTTTCTGTTGATCTGGACAACCCCCTTCATGAAATTAGAGTTCTTTTTTCGGGAGACATCTGTATAGTGGGACGCCTGCTCGAAACGAGTTCGAAGGGACATTCAGATCGCAACCCTACAAAAAAACCTTTCTTTCAGCCCGGAAGTATGGACCCAATCGAAGCACGGGCGATTGCCAATTTAGCCGGGGCAAGACCCAACTCCATAATATTCGATCCTATGTGCGGCACTGGTGGAATTCTCATAGAAGCCGCATTGATGGGAGCAACTGTTTATGGTATGGATGCACAACAAAAAATGGTAATAGGAGCGAACCAAAACCTTCAACATTACTCTATTAAAAATTTCGTAACCATTCGGGGCGATGCTGCAAATATGCCCCTTTCAACCAAAATAGATTCAATCTTATTCGACGTTCCTTATGGCCGCCAATCAAAAATAACCGGATATGAGTTAGACGTCCTTATAGAACGCACCCTTAAAGAAGCATATCTTCTCACTTCAAAAGTAGTTGTTATTTCTGATTTCTCACTTGAAAAATTAGCCAAACAAACCGGATGGGTTCTCAAAAATCACTTCACACGGAGAGTCCATAAATCCTTAACTCGACATGTCCACATTCTCCATAAATAATCTGATCATCCGCCTTCTATCAAAATAGACTCTCCCGCCCGAACTCTATCTCCCATCTTGACTAGTACGTCCTCCAGACGTATCTCTACGGGAAATATAACATCCACTCGGCTACCAAATTCAATATGACCGATACGCTCTCCTTTTTCAACACGATCTCCAACTTTTATATATGGTTTTATACGACGAGCCAGTGCACCTGCTATCAACACGATTTCCCATTCCTCACCTGTTTTTACTTTGCCCCTCTCCGATGGATCCACTGTACACACAATTCTAACTCTCTCATTTCTATCCGATTCTTTTGAGAAAGCGGGAACGAATCCCCCCGGTACGTGTTCCATCTCTTTAATGTATCCTGACACAGGAGCCCGATTAACGTGAACATCATATACGTTCATGAACACCCCCACTCTGACTCTCCCATCCATTTCCTTTCTCAATACACTTATTTTCCCATCTGCTGGAGACACAATTCCGGTGATTGGAATCTCCCTATTTGGATCTCTTTTACTCCACACTATGAACGCAACGACAACAACTACAAAAGCTATGATTATCTCTTTCATCCCAACGATCCCAATTTTGTCAAAAAATTAGTTAAATGAATTATTGAATTAGCTTCTTTTGAAAGATTAAAATCAATCTCGCTCAGTATAAATGCAAATTCTACCGGATCCACATCCCCTCTCTCTTTCACAACTTTACTTATAATTTCCAACAATTCTCCACCCGAATATCCGCTAGTTATCATTAACCCCTCGAGAATGGACCTTGCATTCCCTAACTGACCATTCAACGAACATTCCACAAGCTCTGCTATGGGTTCTTCGAGTCCCATCTCTTGAACGATTTCAATCGCCCCCTCCTGAGTAATTTCACCCCCCCGTTCTGCAATCGCCTGTGTGTACATAATTGCAGATCTAATATTGCCCGACGCACTATCTACTATAAATCCAATCCCATCTTCTGTAAATTTTATTTCCTCTATTCTCAATATATTCTGTATTATTCTATTCATATCCGAATCTTGAGCCCCTCTTACCGAAACAGAATAACAGCGCGATCTGATGGCGGGAATAACCTTCCCCAATCGACGTGTTGTGAGGATAAATTGAGTATTATGATGATATTGTTCTATTATGCGTCTGAGAGCTTGTTGAAAACTCCTCTGGGCACTTTCAAAATTATCAAGTATCATAACTTTTCTTCCCCCTGATACCGGTGGATAACTTGCACTTTCTTTTATGAAGTGAATAATAAGCGAATCTTTTGATCCGCTAGGCATTTTTTTAGACGATATAAAACCAGAAAAAAGTGGATTTTCTACAATTTCTTTTTTTGAGCTATTAACTAAATCTGCAATATTGAATTCAATCAATTCTCCCCCTCTCGCAATGATTCTAGCCGCCGAAGTCTTGCCACCACCTGCTGGGCCATACAATAAAAAATTTATTGGCATCTCTTGGGACTTCGGCAAAATATAACGGAGTTTTTCTTGAGGAAAATCCTCCACACTAGGTGCATATTTATCGATCCACAATGGCGAGTCCATTACATATTGATAGTATTCAAAAAACAAGAATTGGTCGATTCATCCACCATGGTCAATCTAGTCCGAAGCGGGTATCTCCTTCGAGTAACAAGATTTCCAAATGACATTGAGAATAACTTTCCTAGGGACTGGCGGTGCAGTTCCTACAACCGAAAGGAGCTCGAGTGGAATTTTCGTTAATATCCACGGAGATAAATTTCTTTTCGACGCGGGGGAAGGCATTCAAAGACAAATGATGCATTACGGAACTGGATTTGGAATCCAAGATATATTCCTCACCCACATCCACGGAGACCATATTTTTGGCCTTCTGGGCTTGATACAAACGATGGATTTCAATGGCCGGGACGAGTCCCTTTTCATTCACACCCCGCCCGGGACTAAAAATTATTTAGATAACTTAGTTTCCCTTTGTGGAGATGGACTGGGGTACTCTATAACCATCTCCGAAACCCATCCCAACACAACGGTCAAAAAAACCCCCGACTATGAGATTAAAACTTTCAAAACAGATCACAAAACTAGTTCTACAGGTTATGCCCTAATCGAAACCGAACGTAAAGGGCGATTCTTTAGAGAAAAAGCGGAGGAACTCGGGGTCCCTGTGGGAAAAGATTTCTCCATACTTCATGAAGGAAATTCTATTACATTAAAAGATGGTAGTATAGTTTCACCCGAACAGGTAATCGGTCCCCCCAGGCCCGGACGAAAAATAGCCTACACAGGGGATACTCGACCAACAAAAACCACTATCGAAACCGTTTCTGGATTCGACCTGTTAATCCATGATTCAACTTTCACTGAAGAACACCGACAACGCGCAGAATTAACTGGACACTCCACAGCACTAGAAGCTGCAGAAATAGCAACAAAAGCAGATATCTCTCATTTAGTTCTTACACACATTTCCTCACGTTTTAGTGGAAATTCTAATCTTTTGCTAAACGAAGCAAAAACTAGATTTAAAGGGGAATTAACTCTAGCTCACGATGGGCTAGAAATCGATATACCTTATGTAGATTGATAAAATCAAAGCTATTCTTTTGACTTTAATATTTCTTCTCTCTATACTCAAATACCCATCCACAGGATTTTTGCACGGGGAATGTACAGGGACAAACGTATAAGATGCCTCATAACGAATCTCCATCTAATTTGACGACATACGATAAGATCACCCAGAACGTGGTTGAAAGCATAACAGATGCAGAAATCCGTACATTGGCAGAATCTCCTCTCGACAAACGTGCTTATGTTGGGTTTGAACCTTCTGGAGTTCTCCACCTGGGACATATGTTAACCGCAAATAAGCTGATTGATCTCCAAGAAGTTGGCATGAAAATCGTAGTCTTACTCGCTGATTTGCACGCATATCTAAATGGAAAAGGGTCCTTAGAAGAAATCCAACATACTGCAGAAACCATGCGAAAACAATTCATAGCATATGGTTTGGACGAAGGCCAAACCGAATTTGTCCATGGATCTGATTTTCAATTAGAAAAAGAATACATACTCGATCTGCATAAACTGGGAACTTTAGTTACTCTCAATCGTGCTAATAGGGCCATGGCAGAAATACAAAGTGGCGACGTACCCAAGGTAAGCCAGGCTGTGTATCCTATAATGCAGACACTTGATATGCACTATCTAAACCTAGACTTGGCGGTTGGGGGCACAGACCAAAGAAAAGTACACGTACTCGCTAGAGAATTATTGCCTGAATTAGGATATTCTCCTTGCCCTATGATTCATACTCCCATCTTGTCCAATCTAACCACAGGAATCGGAAAAATGTCTTCCAGCGTAGGTACCACAATTTCAATGGAAGATTCACAGGAATCCATCCATAAAAAAATCAACAAAGCATTCTGTCCTCCAACTGCAAACCCACCCACAGATCAAGATGGAAACAACCCCGAAAACCCAGTACTACAAATATTTCAGTTCCACATCTTCCCTCGATTTGAACAAATCACCGTAGAACGAAAAGACAAACATGGTGGAACTATCACCTATAACTCTTATACGGACCTGGAACATGACCTAGAATCTGGAGATTTACACCCCCAAGATGCAAAAAAAACCCTTGCACACTACCTTGATACTCTCATTCACTCGGGGAGGGAGGGTTTGGCGGATCAGTCTTAATATGCCCCCGAATATAGATGGGTATTGCTTAAAACCCCGCCGTCCAATATAGTATTATGAGCAACAAAGACGATCCCACGGAAGAAGAGCTCCAACGGAAAAAACTTAGAATGCCAAAAGACGGAGAAGTGTTCGCTGTAGTTTCCGATATGCTTGGGGCCAATCGTATACAAGTCCGCTGTGCAGATAGCGTAGAGAGATTGGCTAGAATTCCTGGGAAAATGAGGAAACGTGTTTGGATCCGACAAGACGATGTTGTTTTGGTGAGGCCTTGGGAATGGCAAGATTCAAAAGCCGATGTCGTGTGGCGATACGATCGACATGATGCTGACCGACTTCGGAGGGAAGGAACCATAGAATCAATATCAAAATAATGCCACAGCCATGACGTCAAAAAAAGAAGATTTTGAATTTGACACTTGGACTAACATAGATTTCACCGACGATGAAGTTGATAAACTCTCTCGGAAAAACGACAGAAAATTCACAACATTCAAAAAAAGAATAAAAGACACTGACCAATTCAAAGTCGAGGCAAATGTTTTCGATGATTCTACATATGCGGCATTATACAAATTAGTCCAAGAAGGACACATAACAGCACTTGGCGGTCCTATTTCATCAGGAAAAGAAGCAATAGTCTTCGAAGCATACGGCGAGGACGACAGTGAAATAGCCATCAAAATATATCGCATAAACACTTCCTCATTTCGACAAATGAAAGACTACCTGACCGGAGATCCTCGATTCTCTGGCATCGGGTCTGACAAAAGAGATATCGTTTTGGCTTGGACGAGGAAAGAATTTGCCAATCTCAAAAGGGCTGGCGAAGGCGGCGTCCGTGTACCCGACCCAATTGCTGTAAAACTAAACGTCTTGGTCATGGAACTTATTGGAGTCGAAGGCAATGTTGCCCCAAAATTACAAAGCATAGAACTCGAAAACCCAATTCTTGCATATGAGATCATTCGAGATTTCATGAAAAAACTACATATTTCCGGTCTAGTCCATGGTGATTTATCGGAATACAATATCCTGGTACACGATGGAGAATTGTGCATTATTGACATCGGACAAGCAGTCACTCACCGCCACCCAAAAGCATCGACATACCTACACCGAGATTGCGAGAACATATCTAAATTTTTCAGCCGAAAAGGGGTAGAAACGTCTGAAGAAATTTTATACGATTATATAACTCAAAAATCCTCCTAAACAAAGTTTAACTCGCCTCAGACAAGAAAATCTATACCATGCAGTATGTGAAGATCCCTGGAGAGCGAATCGGCGTTCTCATCGGCGAAGGAGGAGCAACCCTGCGCAAGATAGAATCACATGCGAATGTTACCATTGAAGTCGATTCTGATAACCATAGAGTGCAAATAGAAAACACAGAAGCACCCTTTGAAGAACTCACCGCCACCGACATCGTAAAAGCAATTGGGAGGGGATTTTCTCCAAAAGTCGCCCTTTCGTTACTCAAAGACGATGATACAACGTTCGATTTAATCGAATTAAAACGCCTGTCTAGAAATGACAATGATATGAGGCGTCATAAGAGCCGCTTAATAGGAAAACATGGGAGAACACGGGCCACAATGGAAGACTTAACAGATACAAAAATTGTGATTTATCGTTCGACTGTGGGTATTATTGGATCTTATCAACAAGTAGATTTAGTCAGATCAGCAGTAGAGATGATAATCGATGGCTCTCGCCATGGATCTGTATATGGATTTCTCGAACGCAAACGACAAGAAGCAAATGAGTCTAAATTTGAACAATTTTAATTATAGCACATTCAGAAATGCTATCATTCCCCTGCCAACTCTAGAAATATTTATCTAGAATTACCTCTACCCTATGGAAAAAGGCCATTCTGACGCTTCGAAAATTATATATAGAACAACAAACAAATCAAATCCACTTATGGCACAACAGCTAGGCGGTCAGCCGCTGATTGTGCTCGCAGGAGGGGCTCAAAGAACCTCTGGGCGAGATGCACAATCTATGAATATCACGGCCGGTAAGGCCGTCGCAGAAGCAATCCGGACCACTCTCGGTCCGCGAGGTATGGACAAAATGTTGGTGGACAGTTCTGGAACTGTCGTCGTCACCAACGACGGTGCTACAATTCTTGCTGAGATGGATATAGACCATCCCGCAGCAAATATGATTGTAGAAGTAGCTAAAACCCAAGAGGACGAGGTTGCAGATGGGACTACCACTGCAGTTGTACTAGCGGGTGAGTTTTTACACCAAGCTGAAACTCTTCTTACTCAAAAACTCCACCCCACAACAGTCACTCAGGGCTACCGACAAGCTGCTGCAAAAGCAAAAGAAATACTAGATGGAATCGCCATTGACGTTTCTAAATCAGACACCGAAATATTAGAAAAAATAGCGTCAACCGCAATGACTGGAAAAGGGGCCGAAAGCGCAAAAGATCTTTTATCCCAATTAGTAGTTGAAGCCGTGACATCTGTGAGCGATGAAGACGGCATCGATCTAGATAATATACGAATTGAAAAAGCAGTTGGGGGTGCCATCAATGAATCTGAACTCGTCGAAGGCGTTCTCATCCAAAAAGAGAGGGTACAAGAAAACATGCCTTACCACGTCCAAGATGCTCACGTAGCGGTCTACGGCGGCAAGTTTGAAGTTAGAGAAACTGAACTCGATTCTGAAGTTAACGTATCCGATCCCGCCGAATTACAACTTTTCTTGGACCAGGAACAACAGCAACTAAAAGACATGGTCGATAAACTCATCGAGTTAAACGTAAATGTGCTTTTCACTGATGCAGGGATCCACGATGTTGCACAACATTTCCTAGCCGAAGCAGGAATCTTAGCTGTTAGAAGGACAAAAGCTTCAGATCAGAAAGCAATAGTAAGAGCAACTGGGGCTAGAATCGTCACCAATTTCGACGATATAAAAGAAACGGATATTGGGCATGCCGGAGAAGTCGTACAACAAGATCTCGGTGGAGATCAACACATCTTCATAACTGATGTAAAAGATGCAAAAGCCGTGACGATCATTTTGAGAGGCGGAACCGAACACGTAGTCGATGAAGTGGAGCGCGCAATCGACGATTCCCTGGGTGTAGTACGTGCAACTATCGAAGATGGAAAGGTTGTAGCAGGGGGCGGATCTCCCGAATTAGAAGTCGCTCTTGGAGTCCGTGATTTTGCTGAATCAGTTGGGGGTAGAGAACAACTCGCAATTGAAGCGTTCGCAGATGCAGTCGAAGTCATACCTCGAACTCTAGCTGAGAATGCAGGACTAGATCCAATCGACTCGATTGTGAGTCTTCGATCTCAACATGATGGTGGTAGTGTTTCTGCAGGCCTCAATGCAGACACAGGAGACGTTATTGACATGGCAAAAGAAGGAGTTTATGAACCCCTTCGAGTCAAAACACAAGCGATTAAATCCGCCACCGAATCCGCAATTATGATCCTTCGCATCGACGATGTAATCGCTGCAAGCGATGCGCCATCTGGCGGTCAACCTAGCCCCGAGGAATTAGAGGCAATGATGGGCGGAATGGGCGGAATGGGCGGAATGGGCGGAATGGGCGGAATGGGCGGAA
>CAZQZO010000002.1:0-201332 GCA_964597855.1 uncultured Halobacteriales archaeon
GGTTCAATCTCAATCTGATACTCATTAAGTACTCCCTCTACCGCTTCTGCTTCTATTAACGTCAAATCCCTCCCATTCGTATCCGACCCTTCTGCATATCTATTACTCTTAGAAAATGTGCCTTTTCCTTCATAATATCGATCACCTTCGATTCCTCTCCCTGCTATGACTACAATCTCTTCTCTTGGGGTGACTTTTTCTGCACCCTCATTAGCTGTGTGAATTAACTCCACCGTCCCTTTGATCATTTTCCTAACACTTTAAAGTGGAGTCCTCTCTACTTATAATCTCGTGTCTTCTTCAATTTCTGTTTCATAAACAATCTCCCTGAGTTCTGAGAGAAGCTGTGGATGGTACGTTTCCAATAACGACACATCCACTCTTAATTCCTCCAATCGATCTCGAACTCTAGAAATGGCCTGATATCTCTTGTTCTCACTAACTCTGACTTCTCTACTAATATATTTCCTTTCAGTTTCAGTTATTATTGCCCGTGTACGCGCCATTTCCTCACAATCCTCCTCCCCCGCGAATTTTATTAGGTATGCATATATTTAAACATTTGCAAATATAGCTACGTATGCTTATATGCTAATATATGCATATATGTAAACTTACTACTAACTCTCTTTTTACTAATTGAGTTTATAACAGTGTCTCAATTAGAGCATTTATTCCGCCACTAATTTCTACTCTGTAGGGTTCGTGGTTCTTAATTTTCTTACAAGATTTTGGAAGTGAAAAAATAGATTCTATCGCATTTTCCTGTATTGCTTTTAATTTAGGAAGTTCGTACACAAGTTTTCCATTATCATATATGTCAACTAGTTGTTCTTCTCCTTCTAGTTTCTCTCCCCTTAGCGCAAGAATATCTCTCTGATACTTTCCATTTTTAATGATCCTGAGTATGCTCTTTTCCCCTGGATACGTCCGTTTCCCGTCTGAAAATTTCATACTTGGTGTCTTTTTCCCATTTTCTTCTGTCTGCACTAGTTTGTACACTATCTCTGCAACCGGGATCTCTCGACTAGTTACTAAATTTCCACCCACTCCAAATCCCGTTGCAATCCCTCCATCTTGTAAAAATTGATCAATCTTGTACTCGTCCAATCCCGATGTGATGTATATCCCCAAGTCTCCTGTTATGCCCTTCACCCGTTTAGATAGTGATACAAGATCTCCCGAATCCAATCGGACGCCCTTTATGTTAATTCCCTTGGATTGTACAATTGCGTTTACCCTTTCTGCACCCACTATCGTATCATATGTGTCAATAAGTAGGATCGATTCTTCACCATATGTTTCTATAAATGACTCAAATGCCTCTTCTTCGGTTTCGTAGCTCTGCATCCATGAATGGGCCATAGTCCCCATCACTGGAATTCCGTACATGACCCCTGCAGCTAAATTAGATGTCCCTTCAAACCCACCTATGTATGCTGCTCTTGAAGCTTTGATCCCTGCTTCAACACCGTGTGCCCTTCTAGCTCCAAATTCTATAAGCGATTGCCCTTGGCCATATTCTTGCACTGTATCATATATCCTTGCAGCCTTTGTAGCAATCAAACTTTGAAACCCAATCTGATTAATTAATACAGTTTCTAGAATCTGGGCTTCAACTATTGGGGCAGTTATCTCGATGATAGGCTCATGTTGGAATACGACCGAACCCTCTGGCACTGCTCTCATATCTCCTGTAAATCTAAAATCGGCTAAATACTCACAAAGACTTTCTTTGAACCCCATTTCCTGTAAGAACACCAACGCCTCTTCTTCGAATGAAATGGATTCAACGTACTCAACAACGTCTTCCAATCCTGCTACTATGATGTATCCTCGATCCTCTGGCATTTCTCTAAAACTCAAATCAAACGAAGAGCTGATATTGTGACCCCTCTCCAAATGCCCTTGGGCCATCGTCAGTTCATATAGGTCTATGAACAATGGCATTTCCGCCTTTGTCAACTCTCCAAATTTTTTCTTTTCTGATGTCATTTGTGGCGACCTTTCCATTCGAATATAGACGAGCATGAAGGGATTTGAACCCCCGACATCTTGGTCCGAAGCCAAGCACTCTATCCAAGCTGAGTTACATGCCCTAAATTGTCAATTATTGAGGCAACCGCTTAACCCCGACGATATCGCATCATCGCAGGATTTTAACCTTTTCATGGTTATGGTCCATTCAAATGAGTTCTGCCATCGGGGAATATCTGCGCCTATCGCGCCCACTAAATGCATTTGCAGCTGGATTGTTGACTCTCATTGGCTCCTTGATGACACTAAGTTTTCACGATGGTTGGGAACTTGTTTTTATTGTATTCCCTCTCCTTGCCACCATCTTGGCAACCGCTGCAGGAAATTCTCTAAATGATTATTTTGATAGCGATATTGATCAAATAAACTCCCCATCTAGGCCCATTCCTCTTGGCATAATCTCTAAAAATGGTGCCTTAAAATTTAGCATACTTCTATTTCTCATAGCAACACTGATTTGCTTGGCACTTCCGCCCTTTGCAATTTTCATAGCAATCTTCAATTTTATTTTGCTAATCTTGTATACTCCTTTATTCAAGGGGATGCCCCTCCTAGGAAATTTTGTAGTCTCTTATCTTGGAGGGAGTACCATTCTTTTTGGATCTGCTTCACTTATCGGGGTGGAAGCTCTTCAATACCAAACATTATTGGTCCTCTTTTCTCTCATCGTACTTTCCACCTTTTCACGAGAAATAATCAAAGACATTGAAGATATGGAAGGTGATAAAATCAAAACTCTCAAAACCCTCCCCCTAACAATTGGGATTAAGCCCTCTCTTGTAATCTCTACAATATCTCTTTTGATAGCCATTCTAATCAGCCCCTTGCCCTTTTTAAATGGAACTTTTGGTCTATTTTATTTATCTGCAATAATCATCGCCGATTCCCTGATGGCATTTGCCATTGTCATTTCTTTTACAAATCCTTCCAAAGGCCAACTTTATCTAAAATATGGTATGTTTTTAGCTATATTTTCACTCATCATCAGTGGGGTACTCTAGATGAATTTACCTGGTGACGATCTACTCCATGATATTTTTGAATTAGATACAATTGCAGTGATAGGATGTTCTACCAATCCTGCAAAAGCTGCCCATAACATACCAAAATACATGCATGAACATGGTTACACTGTCATCCCTATAAATCCCCATACCACTGAGAACATTTTTGACCAAGTTACGTATAACACCATCGCTGAAGTCCCTGTTAAAATAGATATGGTGAACATTTTTCGCCCCTCTTCAGAAATGCCAGATGTAGTTGATGCAATCCTCAATAGGAATGATTCCAATATCCTTTGGATGCAATTGGGAATAAGCCACCCCGAGGCTGCAAAATTAGCAGAATCTCAGGGCAGAATTGTGATCCAAGATGAGTGCTTAATGGTAGAACATCGCCGGATTATGGGGCTCTAAAGTTCCTGCCGAAAGGCACTTACCCTGTCCTTTATTACTAAAACAAGCGGATAGGTTGGGCGGTTAGGCCCCGCTTCATGCTCGCAATATGGTCTTTAGCGAGAATCGAAACCAAGGCGCGTCTGTTCCAAATTGGTTCAGGTCCCTGGACCCAACTGAGAAACCTTGTCCATTGGGGGCAGAGGTCTCTAGTAAATGCATGAAGGTGCGTTTATATGGAGTTAATCGACAACAACTCGTCAGGCACGGAAGTGAACAGCGAATTGTCGAACATCTGTCGCTCAATGGGGTGCGGGGTGGAGACGGCGATAGGATAAACCTGTTCCGAGAAGTCGGGCAAACCTTACTTCCGCTTCATTTATTATATTTTAACGAACGAATATGGCGGTATTTCCTATCGTCTCGTACATTTTTGCTCCCGACCTTTCTGCCAAAATAGACGCCAATTCCTCCGTCGACTTTTCTCCCCTTGAAGACTGCAATAATTTGACTTTAACAGCCTTTCTCTCTCTCAACTGACCTTTTAACTCCTCAATTACTTTCTCTACCCCTTCTTTTCCTACCCATATCGTCGCATTAGTTTCATGAGATAATTTTCTTAGTTCTTTTTTATTCATATTTTTCTTCACCATCTCCTATTCTCCCCGTCCCTTTTCTGTATGGATATCTATGATATTCTCCACATTCACATGAAACCACCACACATTTATTATTAGTACGAAATCGGGCATTCCTACCTGGAATCAAATATGTGCCACACTTTGAACATGTGAATCTTTTTAAATCTGCAGGAAACTTCAGTCGGTGCCTTTGTGCAATTTTGTGGGCCAAATACACATAACGTTTCGCCCGAACGGTTTCTCCACTAACCCCTGCTTCTTTTGCCAACTTTGCCAGCCTTTCAATTCGCTCTTCTGCAATCATTTTATACCTTTAGTACTACCCTCTCAATATTTTTTTTCGCGATTGTTACTAGTTCGTCGAAATTAACCCTTTCCTTAATGAGCTCTATCTCTCCGTGCCTTGCCACAACGTGTTCTATTAAATATTCTCTGAGGCCCCTATCACCTTCAGCACACCGTTCCTAACTAATATCCGGTAATTTCTTTTAAGTTCTACCCATACGTCCGATGTATTGAAAGTTCTTAATTACCTGGAAATGGAAAGTCGCCTTCACCGAAGTGGGATCGGAACTTCGGCTCAACACCAGCGTATTGCACTAGACTCTACGGACTTCAACGTGGTATCTTCTCCTTGGAATTTTAAATATAAATCCAATCCCCCAGTGATATGTGAATTTGATATGGCCCATTGCAATCTTTTCGGACCCTCTAGTGTGGTCGTAGCAAAAACGGCACTACGTCGCAAGAAACCTCTTATTCTCCATGCCCACGTTACTGCAGAAGATTTCGCAGATAGCTTTCGAGGTTCTACCAAATTATCCCGCCCATTAAGATCCTACCTTAGATGGTTTTACTCCCAAGCAGATTGTGTGATTTGTCCTAGCAACTATACAAAAAACATCCTCCAATCCTATCCTATTAAATCTCCCATTTCTGTTATGAGCAATGGAGTTGATATAGATTCTCTCCATGGGTTTGAATCTCTCCGTGAAGATTATAGATCTCGATATGGCCTATCTGGCCTAACTGTTTTTAGTGTCGGAAATGTGTTTGAGAGAAAGGGACTCACTACGTTCTGCACACTCGCCCAAGTCACTAATTACAATTTTGTTTGGTTCGGCCCTTATGAAACAGGCCCTATCGCAAGCCCTTCTGTTAAAAAATGGACTCAGAGCGACTTACCAAATCTAACCTTTACCGGGTGGATCCCAGATAAGAGAGGCGCGTATGCCGCGGGAGACATATTCTGCTTTCCTTCTAAAGTTGAAAACCAAGGAATCTCTGTCCTAGAAGCCATGGCGTGTGGAAAGGCTGTTGTGTTAAGTGACATTCCTGTGTTTAAAGAATATTATACTCATGGAAAAGATTGCTTGATGTGTCATTCTATAGATGATTTTAAAAATGCTATCGACCTACTCCACCAAGACGATTCCTTATATAAAAAACTTTGTAAGAATGCACAAAAAACGGCAAATAAACACACCTTGAATATACTTTCTGAAAACTTAGAAGATATTTATGTCTCTACCTTTGATAACACTCTATGATACCTTCTGTAGCCTCGTTTTCTGATACTTATCTTCCCACTCTCAACGGAGTTACTTATACTCTAGCCACTTGGAAAAAGTGGTGGGATGCCCGTGGTGGGGAAATGCATGTTATCTACCCCAACTCCAAACACGGCCCGCAACAGAACGAGTGGCCTGTTAGCAGTGTTCCCTTTCCATTTTATCCCGGCTATCGACTTGCACTTCCTCTCAACCCCGCCCCTCGCGAAAACATAGATGTTGTCCACACACATACTCCATTTTCCCTTGGATTGGCAGGGCAAAGAATGGCCAAAAAATATAACCTACCGCTGGTGGCATCTTACCATACTCCCCTTTCAAAATACGTTGATTATATCTCCCCCTCGGCTTTGATTTCTAGATCTCTTTCTAAAGCTAGCAACCATTGGGAATCTCGCTTTCTAAACCGAGCAGATTTAATTCTTGTCCACAGCGAAACTGCACTCAAAGATCTCCGAAGAATTGGAGTGACCTCTCCAATAAATCTTCTGAAAAATGGGATCGATACTTCTCTATTTAAACCAGTTGAAGCCGAATCTTTTCTCACCAAGCATGGTCTAAACTCTGATCAAACTATCATAGGATACACCGGGCGTCATGGCTATGAAAAAAATATCCATGAACTAATCCAACTATCCTCTTCCATCGACGCAACAATACTGATCGGGGGCGATGGGCCTAATAGAAACAACCTTGAAACCCAGGCAAACAAATTTGATGCCAATATCTTATTCTTAGGCCGGCTCCCTCGCGAAGATTTACCTGCATTTTATTCGGCATTGGATCTATTTATATTCCCCAGCCCTGTCGAAACCCAAGGTATAGTCGCACTCGAATCTATTGCTTGTGGCACCCCCGTCGTAGCAGCAAACCAAGGTGCTCTTTTAGAAACAGTCATTGAGGGCGTAACCGGAACTCACTATCAATCTGGCAACCCCTCCTCATTAATTGAAAAAACATTGGATTCACTCTCAAATAGAAACAATCTTTGTAAAAACTGCATATCTCACCGAGATTCTATCTCTATCGATGCCACAATTGACCAATTATCTCAATTATACCAATCTCTTTTATAATTCTATTCTGCTACCATTCTCAAACTAGTTTGAAGGCTAATCTCTTGACTCCCTTCTTCTTCTATTTCATATCCAATCAAATCTCGCAAATCTACCGCATAGTTATCATTGGAGATTTTTAAAATCAAAAACCTTCCTTCAATTCCTATAATTTCCCCTGATAATATCACCGCAGGAATTGGGGGGTATTCCAATTCAAATCCATATTCCAAATCGAATGTTTTCACCGTTTTATAATCTGTTATAATGGCATCCCATTCTTTCTCACTAACATATTGGCCAATTCCATTTATCTTTTCTTTAGAAATTACTCTATCTTTAATTTTATCTGCTATCCCCCGTTCTATTTGTCTCGCAGTTCTGCCATTTGAAACCGTTTCAATATGGGCCGCCTTACGCGCACCCTGCTCTTTTAATCTCGTTATTAGGCGGGACATCCGCGTCACTCCCACTTTGAAAGTAGATGGAGAAAAGCCTGCTATGTAAACTGCATGGACCTCCTTGCAAGATTGTAGGGGCAAATCACAATTACCTGTACATCTCGCACATATCCAGTCGTTTGTATGTTCTATACAATATGGGACTTTATCCTCCCCGCAAGATTCATGCACGCCATTTGCAATCCTCCCTGCACATCGACGTTCACCAAGTTTGTAGTCCACAAATTCTCCTTGCTCAAGATATATCCGATCCAATTCTCCATTTTTTTCTAGTATCAAATGTGGGACATCTGGCTCATTATTCGTTCCATCTATTAAGTCATACTCGAGTACATCCAACCCTGATTCAAATCCAACAATTTGCACTATTGACTTGACACCAGTTCTCTGACGGTGCGCCTGACTGCATCCTCGCTTTCAAGTTCTGGACCCCATCCCAATGATATCAATTTTTCAACCGACAAACTCATTCGAGGAACATCACCTACCCATCCTCTATCTGAAGAAGTGTATGTTATCTTTGGAGACAAATCCATCTGGTTGGCCACTATTTCTGCTATTTCTCTAACGGAAATTGTAGTCTTTGTGCCAATATTATATACATTTGTAGGATCCGATGTCATTTCAATTACCCAACACATAGCTTCTATGCAATCTTCGATGTATATGTAGGATTTTTCTTGATGTCCATTTCCTAATACATGAAGTAATTCTGGATCTCTCTTCAATTTTTCAATAAAATCTGGTATTACTGCCCCCTTTTGCAGACGGGGCCCCACAACATTTGCCAATCGAAATACCCATGTTGTATAGTCAAATCCGTGTGCGTATGCCGATATAAGTGCTTCTGAAGCCAGTTTTGATGCTCCATATACACTAATTGGTTCTAGAGGTGTATAGCTCTCAGGAGTCGGGCACTCCGCCTCTCCATATACCGTCGACGAAGATGCAAATGCAATATTCGTTACCCCCACCTCTTTCATACGGGATAATATATTCGACGTCATTGTATTATTAAAATCGAATTGAGCAGCAATATTCTCTGAATTAACAGCTTTATCTGCGGCGAAATGAAAAATCATATCTGTTTCAGATGTAATTGCCATCTCAACCACTGATAAATCGTATAGGTCCCCCTCGATCACTTTTATTCCCTTCATCCCTTCAATACCAATTTGATTTTCAGATCGATCTACAATGGTCACATTGTTGTTAGAGGCCAATTGTTCTGCCAAGTGGGATCCTATAAATCCATATCCACCAGTGATCAAAATCTGTTTGCCATCAAGGTTCACAAGCCTCTCATAGGTATCTGCTAACAAGACCCTTACTACTTCGAAAAATTAGCTAAGCTATTTAATCTCATTTCGGCAATATTACTCTATGGATGGTAAGCATGAAGTTTCAATTTTGAGAATTGGACATCGTCCTGGGAGGGATGAAAGAATCACTACTCATGTCGGTCTAGTAGCACGTGCATTTGGTGCTGACAGAGTAATTTTCCCCGATGCTGCAAGTTCCTCATCTTCTACTATCAATGAAGTTTCTTTGAACTTCGGCGGACCTTTTAAAGCGGAATCCATAACTAATGTTTCCAAGTTTGTTAAGTCTTGGACTGGTTCTATCGTCCATCTAACAATGTACGGACAACCGATAGAACCTCTTATGGGTGATATAATCACGTCGCATCATTCTGGCCCACTCCTCGTAATTGTCGGTGCAGAAAAAGTCCCCTTTTTCATTTATGAGGCAGCGGATTGGAACATATCTGTAACAAACCAACCTCATTCTGAAATCGCAGCACTAGCCATCTTCTTAGACCGACTATTTCAAGGCACTGAATTAAATCAATCCTGGGATGGTGCAAAACAAAAAATAATCCCTCAAAAATCAGGAAAACTTGTAGAAGGTAATTAATTTTTTGGCATTCTTTTTACCCAGGCACGAGTGAGTAACTTTAAACCCAGTTGCTACCCCCTTTTACATAATGGCTTTCGACAATCTACTACACGATGAAGTAGTACAAAAATATCTCCACGAGCTAGTTGGGGATAGAGGAATGCCCGTGGCAGCATCTCCTCCCGAAGGCGAAGTTACCGACGAAGAGCTTTCTCAAAAATTAGGTTTGGAGTTAAACAATGTTCGGCGAGCATTATTTATTTTATATGAAAACGAGCTAGCTAGCTATCGACGTGTTCGGGATGAAGACTCCGGTTGGCTAACTTACCTCTGGACATTCAATTATGATCACATAAAAATAAATCTCTTAGAGGCGATGTCTACTCTTTCTGAGTACCTTTCTAAACGTCACGATTTTGAATCTCAAAATGAATTTTATCTATGTGAGCCGTGCTCTCTTCGATTCAGTTTTGCAGATGCCCTTGACCAAAGTTTTGTTTGCCCCACCTGCAGTTCTCAATTGAATATTATGGACAATTCCCAACTTCTCAATTCAATGAAAACCCGCCTTGATGACCTTCAAGACCAAATCGCGGTAGTATCGATGAATGTATAATGGTCACCCTGGCAACCAAAATTTATGTCAAAGGAGATGCGAGAAATAGAGCAATTCGATCCCTCGATTCTATAATCTCCAACGACATAGGCCAACTTAATGTGTCATATGACCTTTCGTTCACTCCTCAACACTTTCCAGAAATAACCATACTCGGAGAAGATGAGATTGCAGCAACTAGTATTTTAATTGAGAGGTGGGGTGAACTTTTACCCCCTGTGAAAAATGGTTCTGAATATATTGGGACCTTATCTTCTTGGGACGACCAGGGCTTCTTACTTGATTCACTCGAACCCGTCCGAATTCCGGCAAATAATTTGGGACTCGGCCCTGGAACCCCTGCTGAAATTAGACAGCGTTTTGGACTTGTTCAGCACATGCCTCTCACCTTCATTCAAGGGGAATCTCCGTCCCTATCTAAGAAAGAATTAGATAGACTGTATGGTTGGAGGCGTGGACTCGGACGTGTAAATGTCAACAGTGCCACAAAAAGCGAGGTCCGGGCAACAGTAAACAAATCTGGTCACGCAAAAGATATTGTTTCTGTCGAACGAGTTGGCCTTCTAGAACAAAGTATTATTTGTTCTGCGGGAACAGACCCTCCTGGAATTCTAGCAGCGATAGGTCCTTACCTCCCTTCTGAAATGAAGTGTGTGATACCTCTATAGCACGCATTATGAAATCTCGATTTCTTACCACCACTCTCTTGTTGTTCATAGTCATCTGTGCAGGGTGCCAAACAATTTCTATAATGGAATCTGAACCTTCTGCACCAGATCCCCTTGCATATACCTCACTCTGGGACCATAGTGAAGACGCACTCTTTCAACTAGAAAAAAAACAATATCAAGCTGTATATTCTATTGAAAACGAATCAACAATAGACCTATACCGTATTCATCGAATCAATACAAAAAAACCTCTTGATTTGTCCAATGTTCAATTTAGGCACTCTAACGGAACTGTAATTTTTGAAGACAAGCTTTCAATAGAACGGAATCGGTTTTCAACTTCTATAACTTTGCCCAGTAGCCCTGGTAAACTTGGATTCACTTCCCCGAGATCTGGAAAATCTTTTCAAGCACCTGTAATTGTTTCTGGGGATTACGTTGTCATTTTGCCCAAAGATTCTGATGTTAGCATCTCACTTCTTAGTAAAGTTAGTCCTCCTAACTATACTACCACCTTCACTTCAAATCGACTACACCTGCACTGGGATGACCCCTCTCGCGAGGCAATCTACGTTCAATATTATCTAGCCCGTGACGCACAATTATTGGCCGGATTATTGCTCTTTTGCGGGGCATCTCTACTTTTGTACTCTTTATTCTTCTGGTCACAAATGAAACGCATACGGAAAAACAAATTCGAAGCAGACCCCCCTCTACAATAACCCACTCCTATTTAGGCGATCAGAATCAACTATCACTATGAATATTGCCATCATCACTATTGGAGATGAATTACTTTCTGGCGATACGGTGAATACAAATGCCACTTGGATTTGCGCCCAACTCACCAATTGTGGCGCATCGACCGGAAGAATTCTTGTCGTCCCAGACATCATAGAAGAAATAGTCTCAGCCATCCACGAATGCCAATTAAAATATGAGGCAATAATCATCACAGGTGGTTTGGGTCCCACCCACGATGATATCACTCTTGAAGGAGTTTCGAAAGCTGTAGGACAACCCCTAGAACCACACGAAGAAGCCAAACGTTGGCTCAAAAAACATCCTAGATATAAAGACAGAAAGCTATCTCCTGGAACTGCAGACTTACCACGCGGATCTCTAATGATCAAAAACACCGTTGGAGTTGCACCTGGTGCAATTGTAACTACTCAAAATGAAGTTCCCTTATACATCCTCCCCGGTGTACCTTCTGAAATGAAAGCCATGTTCGAACAAATATCCTCAAATTTCAGTGGTCCTATCAAAACACGAGTGTTTGTATTCACCCAGACCGGGGAAAGTAGACTAGTCAAACATTTTGACTATTTATTAACAAACTTTGATGTTGCGATTGGCAGTTATCCCCAGAAAGGCGGGGTAAAAATAAGAATAGAAGGAACTGACCCAACCAACGTTGAGCAAGCCGTATCGTGGCTCAAAAACCAAATCCCTCTTTCTGAGTAGATTTTTCTCTATTCGTATCTGATATGGTGCTGTATGCGGATTGGATTTCTAATTAACCCCATCGCTGGGATGGGGGGAAAAGTGGGATTAAAAGGGACTGACAACGTCGTTCAAAAAGCAATTGAAATGGGTGCAAAACCCAGTTCTCCTGATAGGGCTTTGATAGCTTTACTATCACTTCCTCATGCCAACATCTCAGAATTATTAGTTTATGGCTCTAGTATGGGCGAAGAAATCGCCCTTAAAGCTGGGTTTAATCCCACCGTCGTTGGATATCCTCAAAACGAAAAAACCTCTGCCATCGACACTCAAAATTCAATCCAATCGTTTGTATCTCAAAAGGTCGATTTAATCCTATTTGCAGGAGGCGATGGAACTGCGGTAGACATCTCTCATACTTTGGACGAACTACAATCTCCCATTCCTCTCTTAGGAATCCCTTCTGGTGTTAAAGTTTATTCTTCTGTATTCGCCAATTCCCCCCAAGATGTTGGTTCTATCATATCTTCTTATTCCACAACAGAACTCCGTGAGGTAATGGACTTAGATGAGGATGCGTACCGACAAGGAAAAATTATCCCCCATTTGCACTCCATCCGCCCCGTTCCTTTATCCGAAGAACTACAATCATCCAAACAACTCTTAGGAGGAACTGTAGAAGGTGCAATAGAAGGATTGCTGTCTGAGCTTTCTACTGACGTTACCTATATACTAGGGCCTGGGGGCACACTTCATCAGCTAAAAAAAGAAATAGGATTCGAAGGAACACTACTTGGAGTGGACATATGGAGGACCCAATCTCTTGACAACCAAAACCAATCAATTTCTTCCTCTCCCACCCCTCGCCTTTCTGGGACTGTGATTGCAAAAGACGCAAATGAATCTGACATACTATCCTCTTTAACAGATACTAATATTGTTATAGTCTCCCCCATTGGGGGCCAGGGATTCATTTTCGGACGTGGAAATGGACAAATATCACCCTCTGTTTTAGAACATTGTACTATCAAACTAGTTGGATCTCGGGCAAAACTCGAAACACTTGATGTACTTCGAGTGGACACTGGCGACCCTGATATCGATTCTGCAATACGTGGGTGGCATAGAATTCACATAGGGCGGTTTGAAACCCGACTCATAGAAGTTGTTTAATCCAATTATATTATTAATATAGTCTATATTGTATCAGGAAGGTTATATTATCTCCTAACCTAACCGTCTCATGACCGATTCCCGGAAAGTACAACGACTTGGCCCTTCGACATTAGCAATAACTCTCCCCTCCGATTGGGTTCGAGAATTCGGCGTAAAAAAAGGAGACGAACTATCTCTCACACAGCTGAAAAGCGGGGTAATGGCAGTCTCTCCTGCATCTGCAACTTACCAAAAACCCATCGCAACTATTCATGTGGAACATCTGAACTCTTCTACTATTGAACGTGCTATTATTGCACAATATGTGTTAGGTAGGCGTGTTATTTACATCAAGAGCGCTGTTACTCTTAACTCTGAAATAATCAATGCCATTTATAAAGCCGAAACTCAATTGATGGGACTCGGGGTCGTAGAAGAAACTCCAAATGCTATTGTTATCAATTGTTCAATTGACCCCACTGATTTCAATCTAAATGATTTGTTAACCCGACTTGAAATTACTGGTAGAACTATGAGAGACGAGTCCATCAATGCGTTTATGACGGGCAATAAAGACATGGCACAACGCGCACTCAATCGAGAAAACCAAGCTAACAAAATTTTCCTTTTACTCCTGCGTTTAATCTATATTTCTTACCAGAACCCCGTTGTAGCCCATTCCGTTGGATTTGAGGATGTTTTTCCTTTGATTAGTTACCGCTCAATCGCAAAGAACCTAGAATTAACTGCAGACGATTCTGAAGATATAGCTAACAAGGTTCTTGAATCGGATTCCCACACAATCGATCTTGACACTAGCACTTCTAAAACGCTATTAAAACTTGTAGAAAAAGTAGACGATTTGACCTATAATGCCGTCCAATCTGTAGTAACCTTTGATTTTGGAATTGCTGTCACTTGCCGTGAACTCTTCTCTGAAATTAACCAGTTGGGGGAATCTCTCATAAGCGAAGCTTCTCCCATGACAAATGTCGATTTATTGCTTCTCACAGAGGTACTTCATAGTTTAACACGCTCTGCCGGTTATGCCATGCGAAATGTAGAAATTGCCACAAACTTATCGCTAAATCAGAATTCGGAATATGTATCAATAGAGTGAGTATTCAAAAATCCCGAATAGGAAAGGACTTACTTGATTGTATTATAATACCAACTGTGTCTACTATAGCAAACGAGGACGATCAATTGCTTGAATATTTAGTCGATCATGTATCCCGTGGATCCGAATACTTCCGGGCAAAGTACATAGCCGACGTTCTCGGGCTATCTGCAAAACAAGTGGGGGCAAGACTAGCCAGATTGTCCCTCAAAACAGACGGTGTACAAATTGAAAAGTGGGGGCGTGGCAGATCAACCACTTGGAAAGTAACCATATCTGATTAATTCTTCCCCTTATTTTTCCATAATTTTCCACTTGCTAGATCTATCTCCGAATAGACCCATGAAGATGGACATATTTCTCCCATCGGGCACAAATCACATTTTGGACTTCGGGCGTTGCAGATAGCTCTACCATGAGCAATCATCAAGTGGGTATATCTTCTCCATTTCTTTTTTGGAATTATCTTCATTAATTCTATTTCAATAGCATCACGATTCTTTTTTTCCACAAGTCCCATTCGACGAGAAAGTCGCATCACGTGCGTGTCTACAACTATCCCTTCTGTTTCTCCATATGCGTGCTGCAAAACCACATTTGCTGTTTTTCTACCAACTCCTGGCAATCTAAGAAGTTCTTCCATAGTTTCCGGAACCTCTCCCTCATGCATTTCTATAATGCGCTTCGCCGTGTTCACTATCCACCTCGCCTTTTGATTGAAATAAGTTACTGAAGCTATGTCTTTTGAAAAATCCTTGGCGCTACTATTTGCATAATCTTCTATAGTTCTATATTTTTTAAAAAGTACCTCAGTAACCATATTGACCCTATCATCCGTGCATTGGGCCGAAAGAATAACTGCAACTAGCAATTCAAACTCATCTGAGTATTTCAGTGAAATCTCAGCATCCGGATATTCTTGAAATAAAATATCAACAACTCTAGATGCATGCCCCTTTAACTCTTTATCTGGATCGTCCATACTCTATCCCTTCACTCGAATTTTAATATCTCCGAAGGCACTTATCATTTTTGACTTATCCATTGAGCCTCCTCTATCCTGTAAAGTAAATATTAAGTTTCCCCCTATCATCTAGGCACTCATATGTCTCACGCAGAAGAAACAGTAACCAATCCAACAGACGTGGTCGATGTAGGTGATAGAATCGTCCGTAGAGAAGACGGGGGCCTTGTAACTGGAAAAGCCCAATACACTGATGATTATTCAGCCCCGGGCATGCTCTACGCAGCCATTCTTCGGAGCCAATATGCCTATGCAAAGATTTCCTCTGTGGATACTAGTTTGGCAGAAGCACATGAGGATGTAGTAGCCGTTTACACAGCACAGGACGTTGAAGCCTCCGGAGTGCTTGGAGAAATACTATCTCCGGTTGGACTTCTTAATCCTGGACCCGATTCCCCCGTTTCCATTCGAACTGAACTACATAAACCATTCAGGCCAATGCTAGCGAAGGACATCGTTCGTTATACTGGTGAAGGGATCGCAGTCGTAGTGGCAACTGACCGTTATTCTGCATACGATGCTCTCGATTTAATCAACGTAAAATATGAGCCTTTAAAAGGAGTTACTGGGATTTCCGCTTCCGCCGACTCCAACGCGCCACAATTACATGAAGGTGCTCCTGGAAACATTTCCTACGATTGGGAAAATGGAAATAAAAAAGATGTAGAAGCTGCATTTAGCAACTCTGACCATGTAGTTGAATTAGACCTAGTTTTGCCCAGGTTAATACCAAATGCAATTGAACCCCGCGTAGCCCTTGCAGACTATTCCACCTCTTCTGGCAAACTATCCATTAAACTTTCGAGCCAAGGTGCATTTGGACATCGAAATTATTTCTCAAAATCACTAGGCATTCCTTTACATAAAGTCCATGTCACAGTACCTGCAGTTGGTGGTGGATTTGGATCTAAAAGTAAATTCTATGCTGGAGAGTTAATTTGTGCATGGTGCTCTGTACAACTAGGATTACCTGTTAAATGGCAAAACACCCGCTCCGAGGCACACATCACAGATGCCCAAGGCAGATCTCACGTTACCAATGCAAAAATAGCATTTAATAACGATGGAACTTTCACTGCCCTAGAAGCCCACACCCATCTTGACATTGGAGCCTACGTTTCTACAAAAGCACCATTACAAACCGGTGGATATGGTGTCCTGCTTTCTGGCCTCTATAAAATCCCTGCAGTATTTGTTAGAATGACCGGTGTATTCACCAATTCTGCTCCTGTGGACGCTTACCGTGGGGCAGGGAGACCGGAAGCGGCATTCGTCGTCGAGCGGCTGGTCTACCTAGCCGCAAAGAAACTAGGAATGGATCCTGTTGAGATTCGCAGAAAAAATTTCGTCCCAAAAGACGAATTTCCCTATAAAACTCCCATCATTGCGGAATATGATTGTGGTGATTATGAAGCAGCACTTGACCTAGCGTTAAAAACAATTGACTACGATGGTTTGAGAAAAGAACAAATTTCTCTCCGAGACGAAGGGCGATATATTGGAATTGGGCTTTGTTCTTTCATAGAACGAAGTGGTGGGGGAACTGAGACCGCAAAGTTGAGAATACACCCCACTGGTGCAATAACTGCATACGTTGGCTCTGCAGACTGTGGACAAGGACACCAAACCCCCTTCACCCAACTAATTTCTCAGGGGACCGGTGTACAATTCAAAGATATTGAAATTGTTGCAGGTGACAGTGAAATATTACCTAGTGGAACGGGATCTTTTGGCAGTAGAACTGGTTCCATGGCCGGCAGCGCTCTACTTCGATGTACTGAACAAGTAGTGGAAAAAGGAGCAAAAATTGCAGCCCACATTTTGGATACTACTGCCTCCAACATAACATTTGAAAATAGCACATTCCACGCAACAGATTCTCC
This sequence comes from uncultured Halobacteriales archaeon, assembly GCA_964597855.1. Classification (GTDB taxonomy): domain Archaea; phylum Halobacteriota; class Halobacteria; order Halobacteriales; family Hikarchaeaceae; genus Hikarchaeum. The sequence goes on from CAZQZO010000002.1 coordinate 16,977, forward strand.
AGAAGATTCCGTAACCTTTGCAGAAGTTGCAGCCGCCGCCTATGGGAGCAATCTACCCGAAGGCGTTGAAAATGGATTTGAGATAACAACGGTTTATGAAAATAATAAAAAGGCATGGCCTTATGGAACTCACATAGCCGTCGTTGAAGTCGATGTAGAGACCGGGGAAGTTAAATTAAAACGCTATGTCGGGGTTGACGATGTTGGAACTATATTAAACCCCATGATAGTTGAGGGACAAATTGTTGGGGGTATTGTTCAAGGAATTGGACAAGCTTTATTTGAACAAGCTGTTTACGACAACTCTGGTAATCTAGTATCTGGGACTCTGCAAGACTATGCAATGCCCCGTGCAATGCATCTGCCCGATATCGAAACAGACCATATTGTCACTCCTACACCTAGCAATTTACTTGGAACAAAGGGCGCTGGGGAAAGTGGCACCATCGGGTCTCCTGCTTCAATAGCAAACGCTGTATCTGATGCACTTGAATCTTTTGGAGTTTCTCATATAGATCTCCCAATAACTGATGAAAAGGTATGGCAATCCATCAGTGAAGCAACCTCTTCTTAACTGCTTTTAATTCCAACTTGCCACGTAATGAGTGACTCAAGAGTGTAGTTGACAACCAATCCCGCCAATATACCTATTAGGTTTGCCGAAATGAGTCCAACCCATCCATATCCTGTCCCTATCATCCCCACAATGGTAACCATGACACCAGTTGCTACCATAACACCCACAGACCGAACAAGATTCGATTTTATAAACCGGATTAGTCTCTGATATTTTCCACTTAACCCATCTTCTAAGAACGTCCAGTTTTCGTTTAACAAAAACATAGATATAATTGCAAGTTCTGCACCTATTAGTTTAGAAGGGACTAATGGAAAGTTCATTGAAATGACTAGTAAACTTAACGCCACATTATCTATCACTGCTCCTATAACTCCCACTGCTGTGAATTTCGAGAATTTGGCGATGGAGAACAAATATTTTAGATTCCCTATTTTAAAAATTCTAGCCATTTCTCCTCCTATTCCCCTTACCATCACTGCTCTCCTTTCAATTTTTTAATTTTTCTACGAACTGTAAACAATGCATTAAATAACTCCAACACTGTTGGGATTATCTTCACAGTCGATCCTGGCTGATCATCCCATTCTATGGGTATTTCTTTAATCTTATATCCTCTCATAGATACAATTGAAATTAGTTCAATATCCCATGAGAATCCCTTCTTTTCTATATCTCTCCGCACTTCTTCCCATACTTTTCTATTTATGGCCTTCACACCACATTGATAATCGTGCAGCTTTGCGTCCAACAAAACACGCGATAAAACTGAAAACCCATCCCCTAGCATTTTCCGAACATTACTCTGGTGAAATTTTATATTTGAATCTGGATGTCTACGAGAACCAACTGCCAAGTCTGCATCTAATTTTATAACTGAATCACACACCCTCTTCACCGATTTTGCTGGAATACTCCCATCTGCATCAACAAAGACCAGAATATCCGATTTTAATTTGTTAAAACCCCGTGTTATGGCCGCCCCCTTTCCTCCTCTTCTATCTGACACCTCGACATTTGCAGATATCCCTTCTATCTGACTTAACACAAGCTCACTCGGATCGTCTATTTCTATTAGAATTATATCTGGACAAAGTACTTTTTCCAAATCTTTTACATATCCCTCTAGTGCCTTTAAATTTGGATTGTAAGCTGGAATGACCACTCCAATAGAATTTTTCATTACTCCCAGTATAGAATACGAAAATAATTAGTACTTTTGGATGTTCTCTCTCCCTAATGGAGTTTACTCTAATTTTCACCTGGTGGATTTTATTACTTATATTGTCACTTATAGGTTTACCAATAACATCCTCTCTTTTCTGGAGATTGTCAGACAAAGGGGCGTCAGCTGCGCTTACTTTTAGCTTGACCACGCTCTTTTTTTCTATCTATTGGATGGGCCATTTTTCATTTAATCTTTCCACAGTATTACTAGGATTGGCAACTCTCATTCTCCTCTCTATAGGTGTTCTTTTCCTAAAAAAACCCGAGCTACCCCTCAAAAGATTTTCAGAATCTTTCGCCGTTTTCACAATGGCATTTATGTTAATTGTCGTCATACGCTCGGCAGACCCCTCGATATACCCCATCGGGGGTGAAAAATTTCTAGACTTTGGACTTCTACAGTCCATCCTACGTTCTTCTATTCTGCCACCCGAAGATCTCTGGTTCGCGGGAGAGACAGTCCGATATTACTATGGTGGCCATTTAATTTCGGCGATACTTTCTATGCTATCTGGCATCCCTGCAAAATTCGCATACAATTTAGCTTTGGCTAGTTTCTTCGGCGCTCTCGTTTCGGGTGCTTATGGCCTCTCTGGGTCCCTTTCCACTTTTTATGGCCATTCTCATAGATTTGCAGGATCTCTCGGTGCAATTATAGTTGGAATATCTTCCAATTTTGTAGTTACATTTTCCATTTTTCTTTGGGCTCTTCCTCTTGGATTGGCGAATTCTATCGCGCGTTTTGTTGGTAATGTAACTGATTTAAAACCTTTATATTTGCTACATCCTGATTCCTTTTTCTATTGGACTTCCAGCAGAGTCATCCGAGGAACTATTAATGAATTTCCATTTTTTGCATGGTTAAATGGGGATCTCCATGCACACATGATGAGCACCCCATTTATGATTCTCATTTTATTCACCATGTTTGCCTATTATCTATCACCTGAACATTCGATCAGAGAACGAAGGCTATTAATTTTGGTCGTGCTTCCCTTCCTATCTGGACTTTTAGCGGTAGTAAATACATGGAGTTACCCCACTGCATTTGGACTTTTATTTTTAACATTGGTATTTTCCCCAACGGACCCACTATCTATAATTTCCTCATCTCTTAACTCAAAAGTAAATTTGCAGAGTTTCAGACGTGAAATCTTCCGTATTATCACTTCTATATTCCTATCCCTTTTCGTAATTTTATTAGGGTCTTTAACAGTCATGCCATTTTTTGTTCAATCAGCATCTTTACGTACAATTGCATTTTTCCCCCCTCGAAGTGGGCTCATTGAATTTCTTCTTGTGTATTTATTTTTCATACTTATATTTTCAATCTATATGTATTCTGTACTATCCACTGAACTATCTCAAAGCCACAGTAGGATACTTTTACTATGTATATTATTATTTTTGGCCGGGCTTTTGTTCGGCGCCCCTGCTGTGGCAATACTTCTTCCCCTATGCATCGTTTCCTGGCTCCTACTAGAGCATTTCTCCTCAAAAGTTGGATTTGAATTAGTTTTATTTCTTGCCGGTGCAGTACTTATTCTTCTGACCGAATTTCTATTCATCCAAGAACAAGCCGGACCTGGGCGAATGAACACTGTATTTAAAATATATATGCAAGTTTGGGTATTCTTCTCCATTGGGGCCTCAATAGCACTCACCCGTTTATTCAGTGATCAATTTTTGAAAAGTAGATCTCTTTCGAAAAAAAGTTATAAGCTACTCACAACTCTATTTTTATCCCTACTCGTCATTTCCACCACATTCTATGCTGGGTTTTCTATAGGGGAACACTTCTCCGACGAACCCAAGTTCACCCTCGATGCCACTCTGGACGCTACTATAAACCATCCCTATGAATGGGATGCAATTACATTTATAGGGGACCAACCAGGGTCACCGACTATAGTCACGGCACCTGGGTGTTGGTGCAATTCTGTGGAAACGACTCTTCCCTATAGATGGGTCAATGCACCCTCTAGTTTCACAGGGGTCCCCACGATCGCAGGATGGTCCCATGAGGTGGGATATCGTGGAGAAGAACCGTACTTACAGAGAGTCACTCATGTAAATCAAATATACACGGGATCTTCCGAACTTAGAAAAGAATTATTACTCTTTTATGATGTCAAATACGTTTATGTGGGGAAAAATGAGCGAAGTCTCTATCGGGTATCTCACTTCAATGATCCTTATTTAAAACTCGTTTTTGAGAATGAAGAGGTCGTTGTCTACGAACACATTTCTTAATATTTCCAATAATTCTATGCTTTCATTTCTTTGGCGGCACTTTTAACCGCCATGATGATGCTATCGTACCCTGTACATCTGCATATATTTTCAGAAAGAAATTCTCTTACATCGTCATCAGATGGATCTGGATTTTGATCAAGTAAAGCCTTTGAAGCTATCAACATCCCGGGAGTACAATAACCACATTGGAACCCTTCATATTCTCGAAAAGAGGTCTGTAATGGGTGGAATTCGCCATGTTGGTATGTATCTGCCAATCCTTCTATGGTCAATACTTCCTTCTCATCTATGTTGACGGCCAATTCCAAACAAGAGGCAACGACTTTGTTATTTATTAATACAGTACAACAACCACAAACCCCGACTCCACAACCTTCTGTGGTCCCTGTAAGACGCATTTCTTGTCGTAGTAATTCCGATAGAGTCAGGTTTGCCGGAATCACCATCGATACTTCTTCTCCATTAATTTTAAACTCTATTTCGTGAAGGGTGGATTCTATGTAATTATTCATTCCGATCCCTCCACGATCGCCTGTAAAACTTTACTTGGTGTTATTGGCAACTCTCGGACTCTAGCACCACACGCATCTCGGATCGCATTCCCTATTGCAGGTGGGACTGTAACTGTATTCGATTCACCAACACCCTTTGCACCATGGGGGCCATTCGGATCTCCCGATTCCACCACGATTATCTTTGATTCCTTGGGCACGTCTCCTATTGCAGGAACTTTGTAATCCAACAATGATTTGTTAACTTGTTGTCCCGATTCAAATACCATTTCTTCACTCATCGTGTGACCTAAAGCCTGAACCGCAGCACCAAGAATCTGACCTTCGCACCTTACTGGATCTATTGCCTTCCCACAGTCTGCTGAATTAACCCACTTATCAATGGAATATTTTCCCGTTCTTATGTCTACAGATACCTCTGCATATGTTGCCCCCGTCATCCAAAACGCAGATTCATATCTATTTTCCCCTCCTGCTTTGGTAGAGAAATATCCTTTTCCTATTAAAGTCCCTCCCCCTCCCACAAAGTGAGATGCAACCACATCGCCTATTGAATAATCACCTGCAGAAGTTTTCACAAAACCATCCTCTACAGTTATACCTGATTTTTCTATATTAAGGTCCTCTGATGCAAATTCAACTAATTGATCTTTTAGCTCATCTATCGCTCTAAGAATTGCATTTCCTAGATGGAATGTGGATCTACTACTAGTCGTAGATGTATTGAATGGGGCACTATTGGTATTCGGTGTATTCACATTCACATACTCTATTCCTATCCCTAGCCCATCTGCAGTTATCTGGGCCAAAGTAGTAATTATCCCCTGCCCAATTTCTGTTCCTCCTGTAATCACATTCACACTTCCATCTGCATCCAATAGGACAATAGCCTCAGAAGTGGACGGTGTTATCGTAGTTTTTAACGTGACTGCCATCCCCCTTCCTTTCTTAATATGGCTCTTAGAAGGTTGTTCCAACTCCGCCCCGAACCAATCTACTTCATCGACAACGGACTGAAGACACTGAGGCGCCCCATGAGTACCTATTGTAACGCCATTATAAGTCCCGCCATCTTGAGTGACGTTTCTAATTCTTAATTCTACGGGATCCATTCCAATTTCGCGTGCAACATCATCTATATGTGATTCCACGGCCCAGGCAGTCTGAGCTACTCCAAATCCTCTATATGCAACGCCTGGAGGTTTGTTCGTGTACGTAGATTTTGAAATCACTCTTACATTGGGGATGTCATAAGCCCCAGGGGCAGTGTATCCTGCTTTCTTTACCTTCCTAGGACTGATATCTGCATACGCCCCACTATCCCATATAACTTCAACTTCCTGAGCAACAATATCCCCTGCTTGTGTCACCCCCGTTTTAACTCTCGTCTGCGTTCCATCCCTGACCGAAGTGTCAAAAGACTCACTAGATGTCTGACGAAGTTTCACAGGCGCTTCGACCGCTCTCGATAGTGCCGCGACCAATGGTTCTATTCGAACATATGTTTTTGACCCAAATGCACCACCCATCTGTGGAACTTCAACTTCTACCTTTGAGGATGGTATTCCAAATATACGGGCAACTTCTCGTCGAACAAAATGTGGAGTTTGATTTCCTGTCACTATTCTGAACGAATTTTGCGTCGCATTATAACTAGCAGTGGTTACAAATGGTTCAAGGTGAGTATGCTGCACCATTGGGGTGGCATAATTTTTCTCAAGAACAACATCTGCTTCTTCAAACCCACTTTCTAAATCTCCCACATTTAATTCATACGCATATGCTACATTCGGCTCTTCACTATGGTGGACCATTGCTAGGTCTTCAAATATTGCCGCAGAATCTCCACTTTCATGTAATAGTGGGGCATTTTTCTTTCGAGCCCTGACAACATCCGTTACGCTTCGTAATTTTTTACATTCTACTATGACTTCTGTAGATGCCAATGCCGCTATGTCCGGACGCTCTGCGACCACCGCTGCCACTGGCTCTCCCACATAACGAACCTTCCCAATAGCCAAAACCGGTTGGTCTCTAAACGCAGGCCCCACATATGGGGATATCCAATCCGCATTTTCGAGATCTTCTCCTGTTACTACTGCAATAACTCCTGGGATTGCTTCTGCGGCTTCAGTGGAAATCGAGACTATTTCTCCATGGGGAATATTGCTTCTGATAACTTCTGCATAATATCCCTCAAATGGAAAATCGTCTGTATATGCTACCGCCCCGGTAACTTTACTCTCCCCATCCAATCGGAGCACATGCTTTCCTATGAGGCTTGTTTTCTCAACTTTTCTATCTGGTTTTATTATGGGTATTTGAGTAGACATTGATCTATTTGGTTTTATAGTAAGGATTCCCCCACTCCTGTAACTTCCCTCAGCGCACGTATCGTAAATTCGCCCGCCATCTTTCTTTTATACCACACGGAACCCCTTGCATCTCCTATAGGGTCGCATTGCTCCGCCGCGAGTTCTCCTGCTTTATCAATCGATTCAGAAGTGATGCCATCTGAAAAAATTTCTTCTATCCCTTCGATTCTCATTATGGGTGTATCTGCAACAGAATTTATGAATACTTCTGGTATTGACCCGGGGGCATCGTCGATAAATGCGGCAACTCCTACACATGGCCAATCCGCTTCTGATAAAGCACGATGTTTAAGATAAATGCCCTTTCTATCCAATGAAACTGGTATCCTAATTGATTTTATCAACTCTCCCTCTTTTAAATCAGTCTCGTAATATCCTTGTATAAATTCTTTAATGTCCCTCGATCGTTCTCCACTTTCTCCTATTATGTCAATTCGGGCATCCAATCCTGCCAACACAGGAGGCAAATCCAAATCTGGATCCGCATGAGCTAAATTTCCCCCTATTGTGGCAACATTTCTGATCCTAATACTTGCAATCTTTGAAATGCAATCTGCTACTACTGGAAGATCCCTCTTCACAACTTCACTTGTTTCTATGTCTCTCAAAGTGGTCAAAGCCCCAATTTGAATTTCCCCATCTACTTCCTTAATATATGAGTGATCCTTTTCCAATTTCCTAAGATTTACTATGGCCGTTGGCTGGAATATTCTCTCCTTGATTAAAGTTGTAACTGCAGTGCCCCCTGATATTGGTTTCGCACTGTGCTCTTTCATTAATTGAATTGCTTCTTCAAAAGATTCTGGAAGAAATAATTTGAATGGCTGCATTATGTACTTTTAACTTGCTTATCAGCCATTATTATCATACCGATTCGCTGCGATCTCTATTTTTATTTATTTAACTCCGCATTGAGAAACTCAGTCCCAATCCAGGGATCGACATGGGCATCAATTAATGCAGGTCCTTTTACCTCTACAAAACGCTCAACTGTGTCTTTAATCTGGGAACTATCTTCAATTGACTCCCCAAACATACCTAGATCTCTGGCAAAAGCTGCAAAATCTGGATTTTTGAACACAGAACCTGTGGTTCTGCCCTCATATGCCCGATGCTGTCTCACGGTTTGAGACATATATGCATCATTATTGAAAATTATTATTTTCACGGGTATTGATTCTCTAACTGCAGTTTCTAGATCTTGCATAACCATCGCGAACCCCCCATCTCCTTCAAATACGAACACTTGGTCATCAAGGGCTATTTGAGCCCCCATTGCCAACGGCAAACCTTGACTCATACCCGAAAAATTAAGAGTTCCAAAATGCCCATTGATGCTAGTCACCGGCAAATGACGCGCAAATTTAGCATGTATTCCCCCTCCTGTCACAAATGAATAATCTCCTGCAAAGCTATCTAGCAAGTGGAGTATCGGTGCTGGATCAACACCCCCCTCGCCACGGGTCTCTTTAACATCAAAAATAGAATTCCGTGCATCTTCGTATTCTTTCCTCGCCACTGAAGAAATATTTTTAAATGAAATATTTTTCTTACCCATTGCAAGTTTGTCATTTAAATCAGCTATTGCAGATGTGGAATCTGCCATTACATTGACATCAGCCACATATTGCCGATTTAGTTCCCTCGGCCTCATAGTAATGTGCACGATAGATGCGTCCGGATTAATCCGCTTCCAATCCGAAGTGGTATAGTCTGACAAGCTGGCCCCTATTGCCATAATAAGATCTGAATTTTCAAGGTAGCTATTCGTTGGCTTAAGCCCAATCCAACCAACTAGACCAATTGACAACGGATGTTCCTCTGACAGGGCACCTCGTGCATTGTGTGTATTTGCAACTGGAATTTGCATTTTCTCTGCAAGCATTTTCAATTCATTAGAAGAATCAAACCATCTAGTTTCACTACCTGCAATTATTAAAGGGTGTTTTGCTTTGGAAAGTAGCTCAATGACTCGGTCCAATTTTTCTGGACTTGGACGGCACCTATTCATCGATGCTATGTATTCATGCGATCTCGTTTTTTTCCTCAAGTTTTCATCAAGATCTGGAAATGTTTCATTTTCCAAATTATGAGGCACATCTATGTGCACTGGCCCGGGAATGCCCGTTACTGACTGTGTTACTGCATCCCGAATTTGGTCATGTGTATTTTCCCTTCCCATTCGAACATTATATTTAGTAATACGTTCAAAAACTTGGAGCACATCCCATTCGTGCTTTACATTTCTACCAAGATTATAGCTAGGTTCGTTACCTGTTATGGCAACCACCGGGACATTTTCTCTATATGCTGAGGCCATCCCTAAAATCATGTTAGCAGCCCCTGGGCCCACATGTACTACTGCAGCAGTTGGTTTCCTTGTAGCAAGCGCATATCCGGTTGCCATTCCTGTGGCGACCTGTTCATGCCGAGTAGTATAAAATTTAATCTTGCTCTTTGCAATCTCATCAAGAATACCTAGATTAGTAGATCCTGCCAATCCAAATGCACAATCTACACCGGTGTCCTCTAATACTGAAACTAATAGTTTCGAGCCATGCATACTACTAGATAATCTCTTTGTTTACTAAAAACTATTGTACTTATTTTTCCTCTAAAACAGCCCTAACATTCAGACCATCCACACGATTCACATGTCTTACAACCCTCTGAGAAATTCAATGTCAAAGATCCGCAAGAAGGACATTCTGGACTTTCTCCCGCATCGATTAACGATTGAGTTACATCCACTACCAGTGGTGCAACTTTCTTCACAGCTTCTTGATTTGCTTCTTCCCTGTTAATTTCAGATAAGTTCTTTTGTTGAGGGTACTCCTTGTGAATTTCACCATCTAAGTATCGTTTCATAGCAGTGCCTATTGCATCCGGTATCGATTGTATCTGACCCCCTTTATCCCACGCAATCTTGGGCGATCGGATCCCTTTCAATTCACCTGCAATTTCCCGGGGATCCACTCCAGATCTCAACGCAGTCGAAACTATTTTCGCCAACGCTTCTGTGAAACTAGCTGTAAACCCTCCTGAATTTCCAATATTTGCAAACAACTCAAATGGCCGTCCCTGTTCATCCTCATTTATATTCACATATAATTTTCCATACCCTGTGTCTATCCTTTGCGTAAGTCCATATAGGACGCCTGGACGGGGCCTTTTCCGAGATTTTCCATAAGCAAGTGCTGGAACATCCCATATACTGAGATCTTCCCCATGGTGCTTCCATTCCTCTGTAATTTTAGCACGAATCTTTTCATGATTCAAAAATTCTGACAAACTATCAAAGTGAGTATCGATGTACTCTAGCAGATGATCTGCAGATCCACCTTCTCCCGATTCTATAAATTCAGAATTTTGCGCGCGGGTTGTGAGAACTTGTTTAGTTCTAGATCCATCTCTGTACACTGTTACTCCCTTCCCACCATTTCGGTAAATGTAGCGATACACTTCATCCATCTCTTCTGCTGTTGCGTCATTTGGGAAATTACAAGTTTTAGAAATGGCCGAATCCACGCCTTCTTGACATGCACATTGTACACTCGCATGTTCTATGGCCGAAACTTCAGAAGATACAACAAACAATTCTCCAATTGCATCTGGGACTGTTGTCAACCCTCCAATTCCTTTGAACTCATTATTCTGCATCTGAGACAGTGCTTCTTCTTTCACCACGTCCACATCGATCCCGTTGGCTTCTATTGTTCTTAAAAAATAATCATCAAACTCAACTAACATTTCATCCCCTTGAACATCGTCTGACACATTTTTATAATATGCTACACTGTATATCGGTTCACACCCTCCCGTCGTGTTTGCAATCATACTAGTCGTTCCTGTGGGTGCTATTGTAGTGGTATTATGATTCCGTATTGAGAATCCGCCTTTCCACTCCTCTGGGTTCAATCCCGTTTCCTTTGTAAACCATTCTGCATACTCCACCGGATCTGCGTACTTAGAATCTGGCCAATTTTCAAATGAACCTCTCACTTCTGCCAATTCATGAGATGTCCATTTAGACATGTGGTTGATGTAAATCATCACTTGCCTAGCTAGTTCATTTCCTTCAGGCGATCCGTATTTCAAACCAAGCTGAACATATAGCTGGGCCAAGCCCATTATGCCCAACCCTATCTTTCTATTATTATAAACCGTTTCTTCAATTAGTTCTACCGGGAAATCCGACATAGTACATACGTTTTCAAGAAAACGAGTGCCCAACTTAATCCGCCTATCAAACTCTTCAACATCCATCGCCACATGGATGAAATCCGACATTAACTCGCTGAGTTCTCTATCCGATCTCCCCTTTTCATTCGACCATGTCCTCCAATCTGGGGCCTCCAAAGACGCAAGTGTAGAAAGATTGATATGCCCTAGATTGCACGCTTCATACTCCATTAACGGCTGCTCTCCGCACGGATTCGTTGCTAAAATCTCATACGGGGAAGAATCTCCGGTCGGAGTAGATTCAACGGGGAACGAGTGAGCTTGGTTCACACGGTCAAGATATATTATTCCTGGTTCTCCATTTTCCCATGCACCACCTACGATACGTTCCCATAAAATCGATGCGGGAATTGACAATGGCTTTCCAACTTTTACATAGTCTCCCAAATCATATCTATCATACATTTCTAAAGTATATTTTGTAGCAATGTGAGGATCTCCTGTCCGCGGATTCAACAAAGTATATTCTCTGTTTTCTTCCAATGCTTTCATGAACTCATCAGTCACACCAACGGAAACATTAAAATTGGATAAGTGGCCCTCCACCGCATTCCTAAGATGCTTGGGAACTCGTCCTTCTGCATCAAGAAGAGTCCTAGCTTCTGCTAGTGCTTCATTAAATGTCGTGTATGTATAGTCGTCTGGATCGTTCAACTTGAGAGAATGTGCGAGTGAAACATCTTTATTTTTAGCATGAATGAATTCGATCACGTCTGGGTGAGAAATACGCATAATGGCCATTTGCGCGCCCCTTCTCGACCCACCCTGTGCGATCGTCTCACACATCTGATCGAAAGTTTCCATAAATGTTATTGGACCCGAAGCAATTCCGCCCGTGGATCCCACCGTATCTCCATATGGTCGTATCCGCCAAAATGCATAACCCATTCCCCCTCCTGACTGGAAAACCTGAGCTGCTTCCAATGCAGTGTGATGGATGTCCACTATGTCATCTTTTGGGGAATCAACAAAACAAGCCGAAAGCTGCTGGAGCTCATCTCCTGCATTCATTATAGTCGGCGAATTTGGTATGAATGATAAATCTTCCATGAATTCACAAAATTGATCTGCAATAGATTCTACATGTTCTCGAACACTCTCTGGAAGCAATGGTACGATTGTTTCATAACTGAATTTACTTATATTTCGATCCGTTAATTCCGTACTCATGTTATCTGCAACTATGATTTCACCGTTGCCAGTGGACCCCGCTCCAAATACCTCTTTAATTAATTTTTCCCTCCGCGGATGCTTAGGTTTGATTTGATCGGGGGTAACTGTTATTTTCACATTTTGTCTATCTGCCTCATACACTGCCTCTGCCAGGGCGATGTTGTTTGCAATCCGTCTGAATAGCTTCTCAGGAGTCTCTACGATTTCACCTTTTGCATCCTTTCGTAGGTATCTTGCTGGGAGGATATTCTGATATGCATTCTTTGTAAGGCGCTCTTCCAAAGTCGCCCCATCAGTGCGCTTCACTGGAAGCACAATTGCATCTTTATCCTCGCGAGTCCTTGTTTCACTCATTTCCCATTCTACCTCTACTATTTACTTTAATCATTGAGTTTGTCTTTTTCATAAATTCCTCCACATGCAGCGCTATCAGCGCTATAAGTTATTCTGCACGGCGAACCGCGTTACCTCGATCAACTTATTAGAGGTTTTAATTTAGGCAACCCTGGCAATATAAGTTTCTTGTGAGCACAGTGAAAGTAATAATTTACAATTCTTACCTGGGCCCATCAATTCGTTTTTCCAGTAGAAGTATACCTTTAATTTTACTTTTGTCAGACAATCTTTGAGGTGAAATTTAATATTATTTTCTTACCCACTTTTGTAAGTATGCTCTCCGGATGGAATTGCACACATTCTATTGGGAAGTCAACATGTCTAATTCCCATCACAATTTCAGACTCACCTTGCATTGTAGTCGCAGTCACTTTGAAGCATTTTGGAACTTCTGTAGCAACCAAAGAATGATAACGCGCACCCTCAAAGTTTTGATCTATTCCTTCAAAAATACCTTCTCCATCGTGGCTTATTTGTGAAGATTGCCCATGAATCGGGGATGGGGCCCGGCCAATTTTGCCACCGTACGCATAAACTGCAGCTTCCAGCCCAAGACAAACACCAAATGTTGGAACCGTGGGACTTACTTCTTTCAGTACCTCTAAAGTTACCCCCACATCCCTTGGATTCTTCGGGTGCCCTGGCCCTGGACTAATCACTATCGCATCTGGTTTCATTTCATATACTTCTTCTAATGTAGCGGTGTTGAGCAACACGTCGGTTTCTGAGTGGGCACTTACGTAATCTACAAGATTGTATGTAAACGAATCGAAATTATCGATGAAAAGTATTTTCGTCATTATTCTTCTTGATCCTCCTCCACTAGTCGATACACCGATTCTAGAACTGCATGCATTTTTTTCTCTGTTTCTTCATATTCCTTCTCTGGAATAGAGTCTGCTACAATTCCCGCTCCCGCCTGTATAGTTATAGTATCTACTTCTCCCAATTCAATAGTTGCAGTTCGAATTACAATGGCAAAATCCGCATCACCATCCCATGAATAGTATCCAACCCCCCCTCCATACACACCCCTAGGTGTGGATTCTAGCTCATGTATGATTTCCATTGCCCTTATCTTAGGGGCGCCCGATAACGTCCCTGCAGGGAACGTTGCGCGCGTGGCATCAAATGAAGTATATTCCAAATCAAGTTCTCCCGTGACCGTACTTTCTATGTGCTGAACATGACTGTATTTTAACACATTCATGAATTCTTCAACTTCAACTGTACCGGGCAAACAAACTCTTCTTACATCATTCCGAGCCAAATCCACAAGCATAGTGTGTTCTGACAACTCCTTTTTATCTGACAACATTTTTTGGGAAAATAATAGGTCTTCTTCTATATCCTTTCCCCTCGCACAAGTACCTGCGATAGGATTTGAAATCACGCGCCTACCTCTAATTGAAATCAGAGTCTCTGGACTAGCTCCCACGATGGCAAAATTACCAAATTTTAGAAGATACATATACGGAGATGGATTCACTCTTTTCAGCGACGCATAAAGTTCCACAGGGTCCACTCTACACCTTATCTCTCGCTTCCTAGATAACACCCCTTGGTATATGTCTCCGCTTAATACATATTCGATTACCCGTTCCACTGAGGATTCATATTCCTTTCTACTACCTATTCGTTCTTCATAAATTGTGATTTTTCCCATTCTTGGTTCTTCTGCAGCCCCTAGTTTCTTCTCTATCTCTTCTGCTTCTTGGCACAATGAATCATATAGGAATTTTAAGTTGGTTTCTTCAGTCACTAGGGGTGTAAATGCAACGAATGTTTTGTCACTACTATGATCAAAAATAATCGTTTTTGTATTCACAACAAATTGCGCATCTGGGATCTCTGTTTCACTCTGCTGTATTCCTACTTTTTCGAGCCATAAGCTGTACACAGAATCATATGATAAAAATCCAATTAATCCTCCTAACAGCTGCTGCCTATTTGTATCGGGAAATCCATATAAGGGGTATTTCGGAATGGCTCCTTGCAACATATCTAATATGTCCCCCTCACCCCTTACTATTTGATCTGCCATTGTAGACTCTTTCAAAACAAGAACTTTTGACCCCTTTGCCCCCACTGTAATCACTGCATCCGGATCGTATCCTATAAATGAATATTGCGCATGTCCCTTCTCCGAACTTGATTTTTCATTTTGACTCGTGGCACTGTGGGCACCCTTTTCTCCACTCTCTAGTAAAAAGGAGTAATCCCGTTCCTCCCCTTCAATCATCGTAGAATACGCTGCCAAAGGTGTCGCACTTGTGACGATCTCTGCGGAAGCATATACAATGCAAGGGCGATTTTCGACCAACTCTTCAAATTCTTGAAACGATACCTCAAATGAACTCATCATTTCCCCCCTTCTATTTTATGAACATTGGTTATAAATTCACGAATGGCACTATGGTCTTTTAATCCATTTGGACCCTCAACTCCGCTTGCCACATCCACGGCAAATGGCTTTACTAACTTGATGGCATGAGGCACATTTTGAGGTGTTAAACCCCCTGCAAGTATGACTGGAAGTTTAGTTGCCTCTCTAAATCCTCTAACTGATTCCCAGTCAGTTATCTTCCCAGTTCCTCCTGCGCCCTTTTCCCTCTGAGAATCACAAAGTGCAGCATTCACAATGCCCTCAAGTTGATTAGAAATTGTGGTATTTGGATCCACCGAAACAATTAATTTTCCATCAATTGAATCTGAAACTTTTTGAATTACATCGAGTGTAAAATTACCATGTATTTGCAATGCATCTGCACCAACTTGCTTAAAAAAATCAAGTGTTCTATCTACATCTTCTAAAATAGTAACCATAGTTGTAGTCACATCCGATGGCGCCTTTGAAACTAATTCATTCGCCAATTCTGGAGATATTTTCCTATGCGATTCTACAGAAATATCTACAATAAACCCAACATAATTAGCTCCGCACTCTATCGAAGCAACCAAGTCGTCCTCATTCGTAATCCCGCAAATTTTAACTTTTGTCATTATCAATCTCTGGATTTTTTAATGCGGAGAGCTTATTTTTTGCAGATCCATCTGCAATTGATTTTTGAGCACATTCAATTCCATCCAGCATCGAATCTGCAACCCCCGAAACATAAATTGCAGCAGCCGAATTTAATAAGATTATGTCAAGCTTTGCTCCTGTTAATTTTCCATCAATTATTTCAAGTATATCGCTCGCATTTTCCTCTGGACTCCCACCCTTTATCTCTTTTAATGAACTCCTATTTATCCCAAATTCCTCCGGGGTTAGAGTATATTCTTTGATTTTTCCCTTTTCTATTTCTGAAACATAAGTTGAATCATGAATCGTTATTTCATCCAATCCCGATCCATGTACTACCATTGCATTTTTAACATCCATTTTTTTCAGAGCCCTAGAAACTAGAGGGACCAAATCTTTAGAATATACCCCAATTGTTTGTGCACTAGCCCCTGCCGGGTTTGTTAAAGGCCCAAGTATGTTAAAAATAGTGCGCATTCCCAACTCTTTCCTAGGTCCTATGACCGCTTTCATCGCAGGATGGAATACTGGGGCCAACATGAATCCAATCCCGTGTTTTTCTATAGAAGCCTCAACCAATTCTGGTTCTGCATTAACCCCCACTCCCAATGCAGATAACACATCTGCACTGCCAGATGAAGATGAAACGGAATAGTTCCCGTGTTTGGCTATGGCAACTCCTGCCCCACTCGCAACAATTGCACTCGCCGTCGACACGTTAATTGTATTTTTCCCATCTCCTCCGGTCCCACATGTATCGACCAGTGGATCTCTTTTTGGATGAATCCTACGCGCCACATCCCGCATACCTTCTGCAAATCCTGCAATTTCATCTTCTGTCTCCCCCTTTGATCGCAAAGCTGTCAACAAAGCTCCTATCTGTGCATCTGTAGCATTTTCAAATAGTATTTTAGCTGCAGCCCTTGATTCTTGTTGCGTCAGATCGTTGCCCTCTGTCACGCGCTCAATATACTCTTGCATTTTATATCCTAAATGACTTTATATGTCCTTTAATGAACTATTTTGTACATAGTATTAAACTTAACGGAGACTCCCTTTCCTATTCGAAACTTTGAATTGCCCTCAGGGGTTCCAGAAAACTACACGGGACTGTGGTCTAGTCTGGTTATGACGTCACCTTGACATGGTGGAGGTCCCCAGTTCAAATCTGGGCAGTCCCATGCTTCTTTTTAATCAGTTCTCTTCGTGTTAGGGCCTTCTTCTCTACCATAGTTTTACCCTAGAAAGTTACCATCTTCCCAAATGCCTTCCTCTTGGTCACCATTTGCGTGGGTGTAAGTCCCTTGACCATGGAATAAACCATCTTTCCATTCACCCACATATTGGGCACCATCTACCCAGGTTATGGTCCCTTGTCCATGTTCCTTACCATTTTTCCATTCACCCACATATTTGTGACCATCATCGTAGGTGTAGGTCCCTTGGCCATGGAATAAATTATCTTTAAATTCACCCACATATTGGTCACCATCCTCCCAGGTGTAAGCCCCCTGGCAATTATCCCAATAACCTTGTAATCCATAGAGTGTTTCACAATCAGGTAATTCTTGGTCCATAGATTCGGTTACATCCGAAGGAGCAGGGGCAGGAGGAGTAGGGGTAGGTGTGGGAGTAGGAGTAGGGGTAGGTGTGGGAGTAGGAGTAGGGGTAGGTGTGGGAGTAGGAGCAGGGGCAGGAGGAGTAGGGGTAGGTGTGGGAGTAGGAGTAGGAGTATCTGGGAAATATACTGGAGAAATATCTTCTACCGCCCCACCTGAACACCCCGAAATGATGAGACAAAGTGCCGCTACGATGACAAGAAGGTGAGATTTCTTCATAATATATAGACTCTATGGGATGCTTTATATCCACTGAACTCAATATAAATTAGTTGGCAAAGTCCGTAGCCCATCTCTGGGCAATAGATACTGCTTTGCCAACGTTATTTTTATCATGCGGATTTAATACGATCTGTCTCTCCCGAACCATCCCTTCCCACCTGTTATACCTGCCCATATTGCTGTGAGGATCCAACTAAGAAGAAATAGCACGACCAATCCACCAACTATGAAAATAATGGCGGTGACAGGATTACTCATATAGAGATAGAAATATGGCAGATATGGGAATAAATTTGGAG
The DNA here is from genome assembly GCA_964597855.1 of uncultured Halobacteriales archaeon. Lineage (GTDB taxonomy): Archaea > Halobacteriota > Halobacteria > Halobacteriales > Hikarchaeaceae > Hikarchaeum. The sequence continues at coordinate 34,900 of CAZQZO010000002.1, forward strand.
CTATAATGTACAACACGTACAACAAAGCCGAAAATGAGATCAAAAACACAAATGGATGGTTCCGAATAATCGATCGTCCTTCAGTTTGGTAAGGATCCGAATCTGTCACCAGTTACTGCCTCTCAACTTCCTCCCTATCGCGATTGCCATTGGATGGAATAGTTTCCCACGGTTTATAATTTTACTCCCAACAAGTCGTTGCAGGGGGTTTATCGGTCACATCGATAACAAAAGAACCAACACCTTCAAGCTTTGAAATTTTTTCCTTTATCTCATCTAGAATTCCCCATGGAACTTCAAAAGGTGAGACTGTCATAAAATCATCTGTTGAAACAGCTCTCAACGCAATACTTCTGTTTTCGGAGTTAATTCCAGACCCAAACAGTACAAAGATTGTCTGACTAATCCCATTTACCCCCCTCTCCGAAAGAACTCCCCTTCCCACATGGTCAACTTCTTTCAGCAATTCGACGTTTTTCCTTGTCACAAAAGTTTTGATTTTGCTAATTTCCGTTGGTTCTTCAAAACTATACACTACTCTGTTAACAGAATGAACCTGTTGGGGAATTTTCTTTGCAGCACTCCTGATACTGGTCCAATCCCGCTCACCCCAAAGCATTCCCAGATATGAATATGTTCTTGCATCCCCTTGGACTCCAACAGTTTTAACAGGCAGAACACACCCACTCAAACCTTCCTCTCGGGCAATCCCATTTACTTTAGAATTAATCTCTTCCCAGTCGCCGCTCTCTTCAGCACAGTCCACAATTCTTATGCCCAATCCTGGACCTGGAAATGGTTCCCTCTCTGCAATTTCGAGGGGCAAACCAATCTGTCTAGCTGCTGCCCGAACTTCATCTTTGAAGATTAATCTATTTGGCTCAACAACTCTCCCTGAGCTCTTCAAATCCTCTATGAATTTACATCCCACATTATGATGTGATTTGATATTGTCTGCTCTGCTGCCTACTCCCTTTCCACTTTCAATTAAATCCGTGTAGAGGGTCCCTTGAGCAAGAAACGTCTTTTCCCCATCCAATCCAAGTTCTTCAATAATCTCACTTTGAAGTTCTCCAAAGAAATTCCCGATAATTTTTCTTTTTTTCTCGGGTTCATTAACGCCCGCTAAAACCTCGATAAACCTCTCCTCTGCATCCACAAAAATAAGGTCGCTAATACCTGCTTTTTTCAAGCTAGCTTGCACTTCTTCATTCTCATCCTTTCGCATTAGTGCTCCAATATAAACGGGAAACACCGTCCCAATACCTTCTGTCTGTGAAAGGAGACTTGCGACTAGACTAGAATCCACTCCTCCGCTAACAAAACAGATAACATCGTTCGTTCCAATAGTTTCTTGAATATATTTCTTAGCTTCTTCAATGTAACTTCCCATATCCCACTCGCCAGAACAACAGCAGATTTTTTTCACAAAATTATCTATGATGCCAAAACCTTCCTCAGTATGAGTAACCTCTGGATGAAACTGTACTCCGTATAAGTTCTTTTCTAAGTTAGCAATACCTGCGACATGAACCTCCGTTTCTGCAGAAACAACGAAACCTGGAGAAAGATCATCTCTGTCAACACTATCGCCGTGGCTCATGACTGCAGAAATTGACTCACCGATATCTTCAAACAAAAGATTGTCACTATCAAGCTTGACATTTGTTTCACCATATTCTTTCATCCTCTCTTCATCATCGATAAAACCTCCTCCTGTCAAATGATTCATCAATTGCATACCATAGCAAATTCCTAAAAAAGGAATTCCCAATTCCAGAATCTTGGGGTCGATTGTTGGGGCGCCATCTTCATATACGCTCTTAGGCCCTCCAGATAATACGATTCCTTTAGGATTAAAATCCAATACCTCTTCTGCAGAAATATTCGAATCAACAATCTCTGAAAAAACAGAACACTTTCTGATGGCCTTGGCAATTAGCTGAGTATACTGGCCACCAAAATCTAAGACAAGAATCTTGTGAGTCATCTTAATCTTTTATCATTGTTTCTTCATATCATGCGGATTGGTTATTATTTGACTTGAGAATGGGGATATTATTTCTATAACTGCCCTTTCGCGGAATTCTTTCAAGTTCATGCAGCCAGTGTTACTAAGGGCACCTTTTACTTTCATCATGTCTGTTTTTAGCGCCGGTTTAATCCTTCCACCATACTTGACAGTTCCCTCTACCCCTTCTGCAAAAAATGTTTTTCTACTCTGTCCATATCGATCAAGGTTTCTTGCTCTATGTGAACCTTCTCCCCACGTTGCAACTTCATACATCTCTGCTTCTATTCTTGTTTCTTTTCCTTTGTAGTCAAGTTTTTCTGCTGCTGCTTCGTAAAATTTGTTGAAGTATCCTCCCATCATTATTGCGTCCGCAACTGTCAATGCAATTACCATGTCTGCTGTCGATGATATACCTCCATCAATTATCACGGAAACATATTTTCCTGTTTTCTCGAAATAGTCATCCCTTGCCCTTCCCACTTCGATCAATGCAGTCATTGGTGCCCTTCCTGTTGCTTTCTCCCTTTGAGTTATGCATATTGATCCTGATGACATGCCCACTTTCACCATGTCTGCACCACTCTCCATTAGAAACTCTGCTGCTTCATACGTCACAACGTTCCCTGCACATATTGGAATTTCAAATTTCATAGCCTTGTATTCTTGAAGAACATCTTTGGTGAATTCATTATATGCGTCAGACGTGTCAATAACTACTAAGTCTGCACCTGCTTCTACCGTTTTCTTGACTTTATTTTTCCAACCTTTATGAGTCGATATCGCCACGCCTACCTTGATTTTTTCCATATCCTGTCCGAAAGCCATTTTTTCCAACCGCCCGTCTTTGTCCAACACGACCAATCTGTCAATTCCATTTTTCTCAAGGAGTTTCTTCGCCTCTTCAATTCCAATACTCGGATCGTCAACGATTGGCAAATCCTTCGGCAAAATCATCGCCTTTGTTACACTATCAGAAATTGATACCTCTGAATCCCAGTAATGTTGCAGTGAAAACATTCCTACAAATACATTGTTCTTATCAACAACAGGAATGGCAGAGTGCCCTATCCTTCTAACAAACCGCATTGCAATCTCAACAGTTTGATCATCTCTAATTGACAATGGTTCTTCCACAAATGCCATTTCATGAGTCTTGATCTTCTCGACGATCTCTGCTTGTGCGTCTGCTGAAAGCCTCGTTGGAAGAATCCCAATCCCACCATTTTTTCCTAGTGCCAAAGCTAATTCATATTCCGTAACTGAAGTCATGGCAGAACTCATCAACGGGATCTTAAGTTTCAAACCCGCCAAGTCGGTGCTCAGATCAATGTTTCTTAGCACACAGTCCTTTTTTGTGAACCCTGGCATCAAACTAAACTCTCCAAATGTTCGGCCAATGTCTGGTGTGATTTTTACCATATTACTCTATTTTAAAATCCAAGACTTCCCCTGGCTTGAATAATCCTTTGCTTTTAATCCCAATTTTCTTATCTTCAATGATCTGGCCTGCCATTTTTGCTTTTACACCGAACTTTGAGCACTCTTTTATCACTTTATCTGGCTCTGGTGTTATGATTGCAAAACCTTGCCCCATATTCCATACTCGATACGCTTCTTCATCAGGTACCTCTCCAAGTTCTTGACAATACTTCATCACATCACATGGCTCGAATAAATCGTTAAATTCTGCCCCATGGCCCGATGGTTTCAAGACCCGCTCAACTTTCTCTATAATTCCACCTCCTGTGATGTGAACTGCCCCGTGAATCTCACATGTTCCTTCTGTACGAAATCCTCCGTGCATGTGAACAAATAGTTTTGAGTAAATTGTTGATGGTGTCAATACTTGAAGTCCAAGTTTTTGTCCTTTGAAGTCTTCGTTGTGCCACTCTTCTCCCAAATGTTTTCTGAAGACTTCTCTCACCAATGATAGCCCATTCGAACGAAATCCCCTCTCTTCCAATACAACTATTGCATCTCCAATCTCGATCTCTCTCCCTGTGAACATCTTTGTTTTATCAGCGAACCAAATTAAGGCCGAACCCCAATTATACGCGAGGCCATTTCCATATCCTCCCACTCCTTGGTTTAATTGCGCGAGCTCCCCATTGACAATTGCTACATCAGCTGCTTCTGCAGCTTCAACATACCCTTTTGCCAATTGTTCGATCATAGGAAGTCGAGTACTATCTGTTCCAAGAGTATTGACATCCAATATACTTCCAACAAGCACGGGCTCAGCACCTCTTAAGACCGCATCATCGCAAACCATAGCCAAAAGATCAAAAGCCACGGTATCATGCTTGTTCATCCTCTGGGCAATCTCTACTTTTGTACCAACTCCGTCAAACCCCATTCCCATCATACTCCCTTCGGGGAGCTTGCTCACATCAATTGCTCGTACCCCTGAAAAATCATCAAATGGAATTATTATTTCGCCGATTTTTCCTTTCCTGTTTTGAAATGTTTTCTTAGCTGCCTCAAACATCATTCTAGCCGCTTTCGATTCAATATCAACATCAACTCCCGCCCCTGCATACTCATCTACCATTTTCGTTAAACCTTATAATCCATCAGCTTCCTCTAGATTTGAAATCTTTTGTTTGTTGTTCTCAAGCACCTTTTCGTGCAATTCAGTCCTATTATTTCCTAATATTTTTGCCACGTGTCTTGCCACATTCGCAGGTCTTAATATCAATGAATTTGAGGATCCAGAAGGGTTCTGTATACACGAATCAAATTTCTTTTTATCCGGTGGGCAACTTATTACAGGGTGCACTGAATGGAATGATACCACTCCCGACAATGCATCTGTTCCTCCCGCGATCGATATGTAAACCAAAGGCTCAACCGATTGGTTATATTTGTTTATTATTGCTTCACAGGTAGATGGTTGCTTATGGGCAGAACAGATCCGTACGATGGTGGGTATGTTGTACTTGTCGAGTTCTTGTTTTATCGTTTCTATGTGTTCTCTATCACTGTCCGATCCTGCTATTATCACAACCACACCTCCTTCGATATACCCCTCCTTCTTCAATCCGTACAACAACTCTTGTTTTACATCATTACTTGGAAACTCAAATTTGTTCCCTGTGAGTTTTTCATACAAACTAATATATCTGTATGACACCTCGATGACATCTTCATCTGTTAATGCTGGCGGTTCTCCTTCACTTCCATAACTGAAACCCTTCTCTGTAAGGACATCTCTTACGAATTGTTTTGATAGTTCTTTTATCTTTAGTGAAGGATTCTCTTTCAATAGCTCAGACACATCTTTATAATCTCCAGATTGATTTTTTATTTCTTCAAATTTTTTGTATTCTTCAACTGTGCAATATCGTGACGAATCAGGTGTATTCGCTTCGTCAATCAGATATATATCTCCCTTTCCGTCTAGCCCAAATTCGAATTTGGTATCTATGAAGATCAAGCCGTTCTCCAATGCAAGTTCTTCCCCTCTTTTATACAGTGCGATCGATGTGTCTTTAACCTTCTTTGCTAGTGCCTTCCCCAATTTCTTTTCCACTTCTTCATAAGTCATGGGGGCATCATGATCATCTGCCTTGGTCGTCGGTGTAAATAGTGGCTCAGTTATTTTTTCATACCTGAGCAATCCTTCAGGCAATTCAATCCCGTATATGTTTCTAGTCCCCTTCTCATATTCTCCTGCGAGACTTCCCCATAAGTACCCTCGAACAACACATTCTACCATTATATTCTCATAATACTTTTGTACAACAACATTTGGATGTGGACTTTTAACTGCCGCATTTGGAATAATATCTTCCGTGTTTTCAAAAGCCCATTCATTGAATTTGTTTAGAATCTGACCTTTGAACGGTATACGTCTACTTAGGACATAATCGAAAGAAGAAACTCTATCACTAGCAACCATTACTATTGGCGTCCCGATCTCTCCCGATGTGAAATGTATTTCTCTGACCTTTCCTTTTTTATGGGTTCCTAACTCTGGGATGTATCCGTTGTCTAATGTGTTGTAAAGGTTCTTTTTGATTTCTTCTTTATATTTTTTTTCCATTTTATTTGTCCTCCTATTATTTTTTGATTATAACTTTTTTTCCTTCAACGCTTATCTTTCCTTCGGCGTACGCCTGTATTATCTCTGGATACAGAACTTTCTCTATACTTTGGACTTTTTCTTTCAAGCTGTCAACAGTTTCGCCATTTTCTATATCTACAGTCCTTTGTGCTATTATTGGGCCCGTATCTGTCCCCTCGTCAACAAAGTGTATTGTACACCCACTAACTTTACATCCACATTTCAGCACCTCTTCATGCACTGAACGGTCCATCCCGGGGAAGCTAGGAAGTATTGAAGGATGAATGTTCATTATTCTATTCTTGTATTTCCTTACGAACCATTCGCTAAAAAGTCTCATATAGCCCACAAGCACGATTAGTTCAACGCCTTCAGTGTCTAGTATCTGCGCTGTCTTTTTATCATAGCCCTCTCTCGTGTCTGTATCTTTTTCAAACAGCAACACCTTTGTTTTGATTCCTGCATTTTCTGCCCGTTCCACTGCATAACACTTTTTATTGGAAAATACCAGTCTCAAATCCACATCAAGTTCTCCCGCCTCTATCTCATCTATTATTGCCTGCAAATCAGTTCCCATAGTTGAAACCATTACGGCTATTTTCAGACTCATGGGACTCCTCTCTGGAGCTCTTTCCAGGCAATGTCCTTTCTATAGTACATCTGCTCAAAGTTTATTTTAGGAACTTCCTTGTAGATCTTGTTCATAGTTTCTTTCAAAGTCCGGCCCGTTGCAACTATGTTTAAAACTCTACCACCGTTCGTGACAATTTTATCCTCAATTTTCTTTGTCCCTGCATGAATTACCTGGACATTTTCGACATCCTCTAGCCCATTTATGACCATCCCCTTCTGGTATTGTTCTGGGTATCCTCCCGACGCAAGAACAACCGTTGCACAGCATTCCTCGTTCCAAATAATTTCTTGATGCTCAAGTTCTTGGCTAATAACTGCCATACACACATCAACAAGATCCGTTTTCATTCTTGGAAGGATAACCTGTGCCTCTGGATCTCCAAACCTGCAGTTAAACTCTAATATCTTTGGCCCCTCCGACGTCATTATAAATCCTATGTATAGGACCCCTCGATAATCGATCCCCTCTGCTGCAATCCCTTTAAGAAATCTATCCATGACTTCTTCTTTGAGAAAATTCTCCTGTCCTTTAAGCAAAGGTGCAGGAGAGTACGCCCCCATTCCCCCTGTGTTGGGCCCCTTGTCCCCCTCATGCACTTGCTTATGGTCCTGCGAATAAACCATGGGTTTGAAAGTTTTTCCGTCGGTAAACACGAGATATGAGATTTCTTCTCCTGCGAGGCATTCTTCGACAATGATTTTTGAAGATGCTTCTCCAAATTTTTTCCCGATCAAACAGTCCTCTGCAAAAGTAACTGCAGTCTCGATAGTTTCGGCTACAAAAACTCCTTTCCCCGCTGCCAACCCATCCGCTTTAACAACTATCGGTGCCCCCTTTCTTTCGATATACCTCCTCGCCCTTTCAAAATCTGTGAACTCTTTAAATTCTGCTCCTGGAAGATCATATTTCTCTATAAATTTTCTTGTGAATATTTTTGAGGCTTCGAACTTTGCAGCTTTCGCCTTTGGGCCAAATGATTTTATACCCGCATCTTCGAGTACGTCAGTAATTCCATTTGCCAGAGGATTCTCGGGACCAACTATTACTAAATCAATAGCATTCTCTTTTGCAAATACAACCATCGCTTCGCTATCCATGATGTCAATCGAATGGCATTCGGCAATCTCTGCCATCCCCGGATTTCCTGGAATTGCGTATATTTTTTCAGCCTTTTCACTTTCTGCAATTTTCAAAGCTATAGCGTGTTCCCTTCCTCCAGACCCAATAACTAAGATTTTCATTTTACCATCTTCTTTTTAACATCTCTCTTGTTTATCATTTTCAAAAAATTCTCTATCCTTTTCCGATAGAGGAACTACGTATTCCTTGTTCAGACAAGCCACACAAAGATCTCTTCGTATTGCCTTTTGCAAATCCTCGACTGTTGTGTACACGAGTTCGTCAGCACCAATATAATCTCTTATCTCCTCAATTGTTTTGCCACTAGCAATCAGCTCATCTTCTGTCGACATGTCTATTCCATAATAACATGCATGCTTCACCGGCGGGCATGATGACATGAAGATTATTTTTTTGGCCCCTGCTTCTCTCAGCTTTGTGACTATCATTTTTGATGTCGTCCCGCGAACAATACTATCATCCACAACTGCGACATTTTTATCTTTGATAACACTCGTAACAAAATTCAATTTAATGTTAACAAGATAATCTCTTGCCTTTTGGGATGGTGTAATAAACGTCCTTCCAATATATCTGTTCTTGACAAGACCCTCCCGATAATCTACACCTAGTTCTTCGGCGACTTTAACGGCACAGGTTCTTGCGGTGTCTGGAACTGGTATGACCACATCTATATTTTCTCCCCGGACCTTATCTGCCAGAATAGCACCTAGGGCGAGTCTCGCTTTGTACACTGCCCTTTCTTCTATCATACTTTCAGGTCTTGCAAAATAAACCCATTCAAACATACAATGGGCTCTTTTTTCTTGTTTTATGACCTTTCTCTCAATGTTCAGATCCGTGTCAATAAAGATTGCTTCTCCTGGTTCCACGTCTCTTATAAATTCATAACCAAGTGTTTGCAGAACAATCGTTTCAGATGTAAATATATAGCTGTCATCTTTTTTTCCCATCACCAGCGGTCTGATTCCATTTTTATCTCTAATCGCAAATAAACCCCTTCCCGCGATGACTCCAGTTATTGAATACGCGCCCTCCACATTATTCAATACTTTCTCAGCCGAGTCAAGGAAATTTTCTGTTTTATCATAGTGTCTAGCAAAAATGTGCATGATAGGCTCCAAATCGACTGTTGTTCCAAAGAAAATCCCATCCTCTGCAAGTTCTTCTTTCAAAGACCCATAGTTAGTTACATTCCCATTATGCACCACGGCAATTTTTTGGGAAGTATTGATCGTTAGAGGGTGTGAATTATTTTTAGAAGGAGACCCAATGGTAGAATATCTTGTTTGGCCGATGCCCATATTTCCTTTGAGCTTTGAAACATTTTCCTCAGTAAAAATATCTCTGACAAGCCCTATGTCTTTAATAAGTGTAAGCGCATCATCCTCGCATGTTGCCACACCTGCTGCATCTTGACCCCTGTGCTGCAGACTCAATAGTCCATATGCCAGTTTTACACTGACATCCTTGTCGTTTATTATCCCAATTACTCCGCACATTTTATTTTTTCATCTTTTGCAGCTCCTTCCTCTTTCTCCATCAACCCATCTGGAGTTGCCATCGCACAATTCTTAATTACAAGGTTCACTTGCATTTTATTGCACTAGCTTCTCCCCGGAACTGGTTATATTCGTCGGAATAATTATGCTTTATAGTAATCGACCGCATTTCTGAAAATAGTTAGATTTGAGTCTATGAATTCTGGTACTTCTTCTTGTTTTCTTTTGGACAGTTCCTTTTTGAGCTGGAATTCGGGTTCACTTGTCGAATGAATCGCCCTTTCGGGATGGGGCATCATCCCCATTAGTCTGCCCGTCTTGTCGCAGATAGCTGCTATATTCTTCAACGACCCATTCGGATTTATTGGATATTCTTGAATGGTGTCGTCCCCTTCCTTATTGCAGTAAGTAAACACGATCTGATCACTGTCTTCAAGTCGCTCCAAGATTTCACCATCGCAGAAGAATCTACCCTCTCCATGGGCAATTGGCAGGTGTGTGATTCCAAGACCTCTTGTGAAGACACATTTTTCTGAGTTATTTTTTATGTTAACCCATCTGCATTCATACCTGTTAGAATCATTTGCATCCATTGCATTGATTCTGGTACCATATTCTGTTATCGGCAACGAAAATAACCCCAGGTTACTCATCACCTGAAAACCATTGCAAACCCCGAGTATAAGTTTCTCTTCTTGTATGAATTTTTTTAATTCTGGCCAAAGATTATTCCTCATCTTATTGGCAAATGCATTCCCCGAACCCGTATCATCTCCATAAGAGAATCCCCCGGGAAACATCATGATATGGTAGTCTTCCATATTTTTGTTTCCATCTATCAAATCGTTGATATGCACTATCTCGGATTCTGCACCAGCAAGCTCAAATGCATATGCACTCTCCCTTTCACAATTAATTCCGTATCCAGACATGATCAATACTTTGACTTTCACAATTTCAATAACTCCCAAATCTTTGCTTATAATGCATATCCAGTTCCTCAACTGTCGTTGAGATAATTGTTTCATCGTCCTTCACCACGAATGTATTATCCCCCTTCACCTCGCCTATTTTCTTCACCGAGAAACCTTGCAATCCATTTTCAAAAATTTCTTGTTTTGCAGGATCAATGGAAACAATAAATCTCATTTGCGATTCTGAATAACATTTTTTTTCGAATGGGAGGTCTTCTCCAGGGATGTTTATCAAGTCAATTTCTACCCCCCAGCATCCTGCAATTGACATCTTTGCAACGGCTGTTAGAAGGCCACCCTTCTCAATCGATGAACATGCACTAAACATCTCCGACGTATGCATTTCATACATCTTTTCATATAATTTTCTCGCGTGTTTGGCATCGACCTTCGGTGATTTACTTCCGATCTCACCATATAAGTTGTAAAACTCACTTCCTCCACATTCATCCTTTGTCTCTCCAATAACATAGACTAGATCTCCAGGGACTTTGAAATCAATCGAACAACTTTGCTGTACATTTTCAATAACTCCAATACTTGAAACCATCAATGTTGGGTATGCAGATATTTTGATTTGATTGTTCTCCCCATCGAACCCTTTGAAGTCATTGAACATACTGTCCTTCCCAGAGATAAATGGTGTCCTGTAAACTGTTGCAAATTCATAACAGCCTCTGGCAGAATCTTTTAATTGACATAGTCTTTCTGGATCGTCCGAACTGCACCAGCAAAAATTATCCATTAAGGCCATGTGATTGATGTTCCCGCCCGCAGCGACTGCATTCCTTATTGCACTGTCTATTGCAACCCCTGCCATGTCATAGCAATTGATCTCGCTCATCCTTGGAAACAGAGCTTGTGACATGACCACTCCTCTATCTGTGCCAAATACCGGTTTTATCACCGATGAATTTCCATTAACCCTACCTTCGCCCTGTAATGGTTTTATAACTGAGTTATTTTGCACTTCGTGGTCATATTGTTTAGATATATACTCATAGCTACAGATATTGTGACTGCCAATCATTCTAAGAAGTAATTCCTTTTGATCGTCTATCTGAATTGATGGCTCTTCTGTTTGGTATGGGTATGGTTTTGTCACTAGTTTTTTCTTGGATAAACCCTCATGAAGGAACTCCATCTCAAGATCAAATATTTTTTCCCCATCCATATTGACAACCGCTCTATTTGTGTCATTAAACCTCCCAACTGCGGTCGCTTCAACCCCCCTTCTTCTCATCAAACTCATGAATTCTTCCAGTGTACTATCCGGAACTGATAAAGTCATTCTTTCCTGCGACTCTGAAATCCATATTTCCCACGGTTGAAGGCCCGGATATTTTAGTGGAACTTTTTCTAGATCTACTGTAAACCCACCACATTCCTTTGCCATTTCTGCAATACTGCAGCTAATTCCTCCTGCACCATTGTCTGTTATGCTATTGTAAAGGCACTGACCAATGGCTTCTTTTGCGATCGCATCAGAGAATTTTTTCTGTGTTATTGGATCTCCTATTTGAACGGCTGTAGCAGGACTCCCACCATCCATTTCTTCACTAGAAAATGTCGCACCATGTATTCCGTCCTTTCCAACCCTTCCTCCAATTATTACTATATTATCTCCTGGTCTGGCATTCTTGCATTCTGCCGACTGTCCGTTCGGAAGTTTTCGTGGCAAAAGACCTATCGTTCCCACAAAAACAAGCGGCTTTCCTTTATAGTTGTCATCGAAGAAAACAAATCCTGTTGGTGTGGGTATTCCTGAACAATTTCCACCAACATTTACCCCATGTACCACACCGTCCATAATCCTTCTAGGTGAGAGCGCGGGATTCTTCTTCCCCCGGCCTCTAAAAATGATTTTTTTATCTTCTGGTTTCCCAAAACAATATCCATATTTGTTCGCGATTGGCAATGCACCCATCCCAAACCCAAGTGTGTCTCTGTTCACACCAACTATTCCTGTTATTGCACCCCCAAAAGGATCAAGAGCAGACGGACTGTTATGCGTTTCTGCTTTGTCAGTTACCATGAATTCCTCATTGAAAATAATCCCCCCGGAGTTATCCTTGAAAACACTCAAACAGAAATCTTTGTCACCCAGATCTTTCCTTATGTCCTCTGTTGCGTTTTTTATGTATCGTTTGAAAATTCCTTCTTCTATGTCATCTATTTGCGACGCAAAAATTGTGTGCTTACAGTGCTCTGACCACGTTTGCGCGATTGACTCTAATTCTATGTCCGTAGGTTTCCGCCCTTCCTTCTCATAATACTCTTTTATAGCTTTCAAATAATCTAGGCTCAGTGCAAGTGGCCCCCTTCGAGCATTTGTTTCAGGATCAAATATTCCTTTTTTCCCCAGTTCTATCAATTCATCTTCATCCAAGTCCAGATCTATCTCTAAAACCTCCATACTTTGTTTCAGATGAACTGTTGGAACTTTTTTGTCCATTCCGCCGTCCTCAAGATATGTTGCATATGGCTTAATGTGGTGCCGCTCAATCAGAACATTTGTGAGTCCAAGCGCAATTTTTTTTATATTTTCCTTTGTTATGTCTCCTGATATAAACAAGAGCTTAGATGAGAATACTTTGTTTCTTCCAATTTCAATCTTGAATAAATCATTTATCATTTCGGTAGCGGTGTTCGCAACGTTATCTGTTACCCCCGGTAGTAATCCCAATTCAAGTACAAAATCAAATTTTTTATCCACGGGCTCATTTATTCGTGGAAGCTCTGTAATTGGGTTGTGAAGAGCCGCCGCTATTTGTTTAAATTGCCCCTCCGAAAAATCATACCCCACCGTGTAAACCTTGGAGGTTTCTATGGAAACTTTATACCCGTCTCCAGCAAGTGCATTCTCCAGCACCTTTGCTTCTGAACTTTTTACCGTTGAATCAATTTCTATTCTACAAATCTCACTTGTTTCCATTCAAAAACCCCTTAATTTTTTGCTTATAGTATCGCAGAGGGGAAAAATCATAATATTTGGAAAATCATAAGATTTAACCTCGCGACTTTTTTAAATGAAAGTAATATGTCTCAAAAAGCATTATTTCTTTCTGGCAAAGATGTTGCCGGATTAGCAACAATGGAAGAATTTATTGAAGCCATTCGGGATGGTTATCGTCAAAGAGGAGAAGGTGCATCTGCAAAACCATCGCAAGTAATCTCAAGCGATGCAGGCCCAACACCTCGATATGGAAAAGCAGCTAGTCTTGTCACCTACGGGGCTAGTATGCCCGATTCAAATGTCATGGGGATGTACACAATGTGTCCTTCCTCTGCGACCGAGGGCTGGTATCTAAATCAACTATATAGTAGTATTGGAGAGCCACTAGCGGTCGTTGATGGAGCTAGCTGGAATCCTCTTAAAACAGGTGCAGTTGGTGCAGTTGGTGTGGATGCTTTGGCAAGAGACGACTCTTCAGTCGTTGCCCTAATTGGAAGTGGGGAGCAATCAAAAGGCCAACTAGTCGCCATCGAACATGTCCGCGATATAGAACATGCTTATGTCTATTCTCCTAACAAAGAGCATAGAGAAAAGTTTGCTAAAACAATGCAGGATTTCGTTAAATGTGATATAACTTCTGTAGATTCTAGTGACGACGCGATCGCAAATGCTGATATTATTGTCACTGCAACAAAAGCATCAAATCCCGTATTCGATGGGTCTAAAATGAAAGAAGGTGTTCACGTAAATGCAGTGGGCCAGGGAAGTGAAGCCGACAAACGAGAAGTAGACGAAGTAACTGTCAAAAAAGCCAAGTGGGTCTCTGATATAAAAGCAAGAACTCTACGATCCCAGGGTGCCTATATCTATGCCGCAGAGCACGGGTTCATTGATTTTGATACTCACTACTATGCAGAATTAGGGGAGGTTCTAGCAAATAAATATCCTGGCCGGGAATCTGAAACTGAGGTAACTCTATTTGATTCAACAGGATCTGGACCCGAAGCAGTTGCTGGTGGCAAATTATTATATGATAAAGCTGTTAAAGCAGGAATAGGAACTGAGATCGAGTTCTACTCTGCAGAAGAATCATTTGGATTCACTGATTACATCGCAACCGACTGGTAATTTTATTTATATTTTTCCAGTTCCCGGAGTGGCATTTTTATAGGATGTCATTGGAAGCTCGATCCCCAATCCCTCTTTTATGGCCTTTTCATATAGCATGGCTGCAGACGCAACAGTTTCAACACCCACTCCTGTACTATCAAAAATTGTAATTTCTTCTGCACTTGTTCTTCCTGGAATACGCCCCGAAATTATATCTCCTATTTCTGCATATATATGATTTTCACCCACACGACCGGCATTATACGCTGCCAAAAATCCTCCTGCCATTCGAAGTCGTTCTTGTACACCATGTGCAAAAACCCGCTCCCGAAGATCTGGGACATATTTGTCTGCTTTGCAAATCGCTTCTATATCTAACTCCCTTTCATGCCCCGATTGGCCCATTGCATTCACATGGATCCCGGGACTGAGCCTTGAACCATCAAAAACGGGATCAGAAGCAACTGTGGCCGTAACTAAAATATCCACATCATCAACGGCACCATCACTGGAATCGACAGGGGTTGCGTCAAATCCCATGTCCTTTTCAATTGTTTTACAAAATGCTTCTCGATTGTCAGACTTTCTAGAATATACTTTCACACTAGTGATATCTCGAACGACAGCTAGTGTTTGGAGTGCACCATATGAAACCCGACTAGTTCCAATTATTCCCACACTTTCGGAATCTTCCCTTGCAAGTACTTCTGAAGCAACCGCACTTGAGGCCCCTGTTTTAAGGGGATTCCAATAAGACCCATCTAAAATAGCGAGCATTTTTCCACTTTTTATGTCCCATAATGGACATGTGAACCAACCATCCCTCTCGGGCCCTCCTACAGAGTACACGTAATACCCCATGTATCCCATTTCTGGCAACATAGACATATACCCTGTCAAATCTGTATTTGGATCTTCTGTTGCTAGTGCTGAAGGCGCATTCGATGGGGCACCGTGCCCACGTTCTCTGTATGCGTCTCTTGTCGCATTAACATAATCTTCTGGATCTGCCAAATCTATCAAATCTTCAGTGGTCAAATACAATATTGTATCAATCATTATTATTCCTTTTTAGCAGTAAAAGTAGATAATTGTCGTGATCATTAACCACTAGCAACTTCGACATCAATTTCTACTAAATATGCCTCCTGAACTAGCTGATGCACTCCAATTAATGTGTGACAGGGGTATGGCTTTTCTGTAAAAACTTCCTTCCAAACATCACTATATTCTTGAAGATGTTTTCGAGGCTCGATTAAATAACTAGTTACCTTTGAAATGTCACTTAAATTTTTATCCATTTCTGCTAATATGGTTTCGATATTTGAAAATACCTGCCTGGCCTGGCTTGTCATATCTGCCCCAACTGGTTTGAATTCTCCAACTCTCCCTACCATTCCCGAAATGGATATGTGTCCGTTATCTATTCTAGCTTGGCTATAGCCCCTTGATACTGTGTCTGGCATATTTTTTGGATGTATAACTACAGTCATACTGTAAAAATCCACTTCAGGGAAAATAGCACTTGCCAATAGTTTAATCCGAACCTATATCTTGGATAAATACGTTTTCTCAGTTAGAATGTTATACGATCTAACACTTCCTCTTAATGATGACACGATATTAATTCCTGGCGGGGGAAATGCGTTTAAAGCAGAAACAATACTGAGCATAGAACAAGGACATGCCGCTGCCGTTCATAGTTTCAGTCAAAGTACACACGTCGGCACTCACATGGATGCTGCAGCACACTATATTGGGGGCGGGCGCACCATTGATAAAATAGAACTTGATGTGCTTATCGGCCCTGCACAAGTAATAGATCTTCGCGAGTATTCAGGAGAGTATATTACTTCCAACATACTCGAAAAAGAAGCATCCCACGTTGAAGAAGGGGATCGACTTCTTATGATTACGGGAGACGTTGACAAATATTTCCATCGTGCAGAAAATCCTCAAATTAAAACTTTATTTGAAGAAGGTGCTTGTTTCTCTGTAGATGGGGCAAAATGGTTAGTTGATAAAGGGGTCCGAATGGCTGCAAATGATTTTGTAACCGAATCGACCAAAGATGCAAAAGCTAAAACATTTGACGCAGATCGACCAGTACATAATCTCCTGTGCGGTGCAGACATAGCCATACCTGAGTATCTATGCAATACAGACAAAGTCGTTGAAGAGAAATCCATTGATTTATTCTGTTTACCACTTCCAATCACTGGATTTGAAGCGGCACCCACTCGGGTCATTGCCAGAACTTACGACTAGTAAAATCCCATATAGCAATATTTTGTTTATATGTTTTAAATAAAACAAAATGAAAAGTCTATTTGTATTCCGACGGGACTTGCGATTAGATGATAATACCGCTTTAATTCAAGCACTTTTAGATAGTGATGAAGTAATTCCTTGTTTTATACTCGATCCCCGGCAATTAGAATCTAATGAATATCGGAGTTTAAATGCAATTCAATTCATGTTTGAAAGCTTACACGAGCTCAATTCTGAACTTTTAGAAAATGATTCTCTACTATACCTATTTAAAGGCCAAAGCGAACAAATAATTTCTCAAATATTGACTCAAGTGGATGCAGTGTATCTTAACAGGGACTACACACCTTTTAGTATCAAACGAGACAATTCAATTCAAAATTTATGTTTAGAATCTGGTAAAAAGTTTGTTCTCTGTGATGATTTATTGTTACACCGTCCTGAAAATGTATCTACTAAAACTGGGGGAACTTATCAAGTTTTCACCCCATTTTACAAAAATGTAATTCAAAAGGAGATACCAATCCCCATTTCTAATAACCATTCTAATTACTCTAAAATAGACCTTGATACACTCCCTATTACTGCATTAAAAACTAACAATAATGAAGATATTTTCATTAGAGGTGGTCGAAAAAATGCTATCCGTATACTTGATGATGTGACACAATTCAAAAACTATTCTGACGAACGTAATTATCCATCCTTATCTTGTACCACTGGTCTCTCTGCACACAATAAGTTCGGCACAGTTAGTGTCCGAGAATTTTATCATGCCATTAAAAACCGATTTGGAAAAGACCACGCATTGATAACTCAGTTAATATGGCGTGATTTCTACACCCACATAGCATTTCACCATCCTTACGTTTTTGGCAGTAATTTCCGTAAAAAGTATGACCAAATTCAATGGTCAACCAATGCCGACCACTTTGAAAAATGGTGCAGTGGGCTTACTGGATTCCCAATAGTGGATGCGGGAATGAGGCAGCTGAACACCACTGGGTGGATGCACAATCGTATACGAATGGTAGTTTCTAGTTTCTTAACAAAATCACTACGTATCAATTGGCAATGGGGTGAAAAATATTTTGCACAAAATCTAATTGATTATGATCCCTGTGTAAATAATGGAAGTTGGCAATGGGCTGCCAGCACTGGATGCGACGCACAGCCTTATTTTAGGATATTCAATCCCTGGAGGCAGCAAGAACGATTTGATAAAGAGTGCAAGTATGTCAAAGAATGGATTCCAGAGCTTAGGGACTATTCTTCTAAAGAAATACATAACTGGAAAGGATGTTCCACGTATCCCAAACCTATAATAGACCATAAAAGCGAAGCTAGAAGAACATTGGAGCTCTTTAAGTCAGCATCATGAAGTTAACCGTAGGGTGCAAGGATTACGAATGGCTGGAGCCACTTATCCATGGCTATGTAAAATCGGATGATCTAGAATTGCAATTTTTTACAGACGCACCTAGTAATCGAATACACGACCGAACAGTCGGAGGCGATTTTGATGTCGCAGAATTTTCTCTAGCTAAACACATTCTAGGGTATCCTAATTGGGAATTCATTGGATTGCCCGTGTTCCCTCGTCGTTTTTTCCCACATTCTCATATCTTTGTCAATCAAAATTCAAATATAACTAAACCAAAAGATCTAGAAAATAAACGAGTCGCAATATATCAATATCAAAATACACTAGCACTCTGGGCAAGAGGAATTCTTTCAGAATATTATGATGTTGATTTAGAATCTATCGAGTGGGTTACCTCTCGCCCAGAAACATTTGAAGTTCCATACGATCCAGAAATTGTTGATCATAAAACATTACCAGAGCAATTATCTCAAGGAAAAATAGACGCCCTATTTCTACCGACAACAAATAGGATCTATCCACTTCCTAAAAATGTCAATCGGATGTATTCGGACCCTCGTGAGGCAGAAAAAACATATTTCCAAAAATCAGGTTTCTGCCCACTAATGCACGACATAGTCATTAGAAACGAAATTGTTGAAAATGATCCTTGGGTTGCTACTGAATTATATGGGCTATTTCAAAAATCGTATGCTTCACATTTAACTAGAATCACCGATGACACCAAATGGCCCTTAGCTTGGTGGACTATGTACATTGAAGAGGAATTAGAGGTGTTTGGAGATATATGGGGCCAATCCTTTGATTTTAATTCAAATGTGAAAGCCGAATTAGAAACCATGATTCAATATGCATATGATCAACATTTGATATCTGACATTTTCGATCCGCAGGATCTTTTCTATAAAGTATAGTAAATATATTTATTATCGATGAATATACTTTATAAATATACTTATCAATGAATTTAGATAAATAAGAGAAAAATATACCTGTATTTCAAACGATAAATATTATTATCGTCAAATTTAAGTTATTTGAGAATATATTGTGATAAGATGGAACTTGAAACCTCAAACGATACTCGTGTGACAATCAATACATATGTCCCAGAATATCAACGGGACTTGTGGAAACAACACGCAGAACTTTTAGACATGAATCTGAGTGAATTCGTACGGGCGATGGTTCAAGCGGGTAGGCGCGATTTTGATATTGGAATTAAAAATAATGAAAATACATTGAAAGTTAATTTTGATGACAAAACCCCAGGGGTATCTGGAGTAAAAATACAACTTCTAAATTTTCTCCAAAATGACGAGTGTTTGGGTTGGGACAAATTAGTCCAAAGGCTCACGGTGGCTTTAGAAGATGAATTGGAAACTGCACTGACACAACTTCAAGAAGAGAATTTAATTAGGTATAGCGGGAGGCTAGGTGGTTACACACTTTTGCGAGATTAGAGCATGGAAAAACTAAATTTAAATCGTAATGATCCTATTGCCTATTTCATACAGGACATGGAATATCATGGCAGATCTAAAAGAACCCAAGATGCATATCTCCGCGTACTAACGGATTTTCAATTATTTTTAAATGATGAATGTAATGCTAAAATCAATAATGCTACTCATAGGGATTGTATGGCCTGGCTACATGGCATCCGTAAAATATCTTCCCCAAGTACTATTGCAACATACGCGTCGTACGTAAACCGATTCTATAGGTATATGTCCAATGTGGGGATGTTGAATTCAAACCCAATGCTACTAGTTGTTGAAGAGTTGACAGAATCAATAGACCCAAACCCAATACGGAGGGACATTTCATTAAAAAGTATGCAGAAATTTTTGAAAAATATTTCACACCCTTTGGATAGGGCAATCATTGTTACTTTACTCAAAACAGGAATGAGGGTCGGGGAACTTTGCAACCTAGACTTGCGAGATTTAAATTTAGCAGATCAAGATGTGACTTTTACATATAAGATCAAACCAAGAGGTGCACTTGGAGATCGGTCAAAGACTTTGTATATCTCCAAGGAACCTGCTCGTGGAGAAATCTACAACGGTGAGGTGCGAACTGCATCAAATAAACGGAAACGGGACACCATAGTCCCCATCGACAATGAATTATATCACACTTTAAAAGTATGGCTTTCTATTCGACCAGATTCCAATTCTTCGGCAGAACCTGTGTTTCTTAGCACTTCAAAATGGGGGCATAGGATCACCCCTAGTATCGTTCGTTCCAGACTTTTGGAATATACCAAAACTACAGGATGGCATTCCCCTGGGGCCGGAGCAGAAGAAAATGTAACTCCCCATTATTTCCGTCACTTTTTTACTACAAATTTAAGAAATGAAACCGGAGACCGGGGCATAGTTAAATATCTACGTGGAGACGTCGCAGATGATGTTATTGAAACTTATACTCACAATTGGGGCGATAGCGTCCGAACAGTTTATGAAAAAAATATTTATTCATTGCTAATTTAAAAAAATTCTGTTTTATTTGGAACACATAAACAAAATAATGCGATATGCCAATTTACAAATTGTTTGATATGAAACAAATAAACAGAATACTGCTATACGTGCACATTTATGTTTGATATGGAACAAATAAACAGAATACTGCTATATCTGCAAATCTACCTATATTTAGTCAATATGAGTAGGTGGGAACCAGGCCAATTGGCCTTCAGAATCTATTGACACACACACAAATGAGCCAAGGGGTATGTCCGAAGTAGTTGGGGCAGAACATTGTATTATTTCCCCATTCAACAAAGCCACTTTGTACAGTATTTTTTCACCTAGATAGCGTTGATATGTAATGGTTCCATTAGCATTTTTCGGATTGCATAAGTCTATATTTATATCCTCTGGCCGAAACAAAATTTCCATATTTAGATTATCATACTCTTTAGAAAGTCCATAAATATTTTCTCGATCGATGTCCCCTATCATTGTCGAAATAGTATCTCCATCTAGGAATCCAGAAATAAAGCTTGCATGCCCCAAGAAACTTGCCACGAATCTGGATCGGGGGTAATTAAATAGTTCTTGGGGGGCGCCAGATTGTTCTATTCTACCACTTTTGAGGATTAGAACTCTATCCGAGATAGATAGTGCCTCCTCCTGATCGTGAGTGACAAATATGGTGGTCGTCCCTGTAGTTTTTAAAATCGTTCTAAGTTCTTCCCTCATTTCGATTCTAAGCCCTGCATCAATACTAGAAAATGGTTCGTCTAATAGTAAAATTGAGGGATTAGGTGCCAACGATCTTGCAAGCGCAACCCGTTGTTTTTGGCCGCCAGAAAGTTCGTTTGGGTAACAATCTTTTTTGTGAGAAAGATCTACCAATTCTAATAAGTCATCCACCTTTTCAGGGTATAATTCTATGTCGTAGCTGTTTATCCCAAAAGAAACATTTTGACCAACGGTCAAGTGAGGAAATAGGGCCAAATTTTGAAATACAATTCCCACTCCTCGTTTTTCTGGGGGGACCAGTATTTCTGGACTACTCACCAATTCATCATATATTTTAATTGTCCCACTATCTATTTCTTGTAGTCCTGCTATGCACCTTAGTATCGTGGTTTTTCCACCCCCTGAAGGGCCCAATAGCGTTAATAATTCTCCCTTTCCAACAGAAAAAGATAGGTCTGAAAGCACTCGGCTCCCCCCAAAGCTTTTAAACATATTTTCTATTTCTAGAACTGGATCTTTTGGGTCTTCACTTTGAAGAGGGGGCCATATATCAAATGATTTAGAATCATCCACGGCCATTTGAATCCTCCTGCATCAAGAGTAGGACCATCGAAAGGCCAGAAACTATTAACAGCATTACTATTGGTAATGCGGCATCACCATAAAAATTTGCGTCTTCTGCCATCCAAATCAATGTGACCAATGTTTCAAATCCCGTGGGCCGTAGCATCAATGTTATTGGAAGCTCTTTCATTACTGTCAAAAATACCAAACAAAACCCTGCAAGCCAACTTGGAGTGACCAAGGGAAATGTAACTTTAAGGAAAGATCTGATTGGCCCCACGCCTAGTGTTCTCGATGCATGAACCAATTCAATGTCTGCACTAGAAATTGCAGTAGTATTGGAACCAATTGAAAGAGGGAAGAATCGAATAGCATATGCAAAAATTAAAAGGGGCAACGTCTGATAATAGGAGCCAAGATATCTAGACCCAAAGAAAATTAAAGCTAGTCCTATGACCACACCGGGCATCGCATAACCGATATATGAGGATTTTTGAATAATGCCGTACCAGGATGGCGTTTTTCTAACAATGAGGTGTGACACAGGGGTACTAGCTAAGGTTATCACTGTAGCCGCTGCAAATGACACTAAAACTGAGTTGAATATGTGTTTATATGGGATCGCAAAGACACTTCCATAAACAGGATCTAAACTAAACCAACCAAAGAATGTTATTAAGGGGATGGCGATTCCAAAAAAAGCTACAAATAATGGAAATACCGTAGACAAACCTTTCCACTTTCCTAACGGGATCTGAAGTGTCCCTTTAAAATCGATAGTTTTTCGATTGACAACTGACTTATGAGCTCTAGATTCCATCGACAAAATCACAATTGCAAATAATAATAAAATCAATGACAATATGGCAGAGAACCCCAAATCAAATCTTTTGATGTAAATTGCGCGTGTAAATACATCATATCTCATTATCGCAGGAGTTCCGAAATCAGATAGGCAATAAAGTGAAACTAATAGTGCCCCTGCAATCACTGCGGGGTATATTTGTTTCCAGATAACTTTACTAAATGTTCTCCACCGACCGACCCCGAGAGTCCTAGAAACATCGATCGTTTGGGGGTCAATGGTTTTTAACGCAGCCCTAGTGGTAAGGTACACGTAAGGGTAGGTATACAATGTGAGCACAATTACAGTCCCAGAAAGACCATATATAGATGGCAATTCCTCCACTCCTAGGGGCAAAAGCATCTTTTGAAGAGTACCATGTGGACCAAATGTCGAAACATAGGCGAATGCACCTATGTAGCTTGGAATTACTAGTGGCAAACAAACCATGGCGGTCCAAAACCGTTTGTATGATATGTCTGTACAAGTCGTTATGAATGCAAGTGGGACTGCAATCAAAATAGTGCACAGAGTTGTCAATGACACCATCAGAACACTATTAATCAGTATCTGAATCGTTTTCCCCCGGGAAAGTATAGCAATTAAGTCTGCAAATGGAACTGTTATCGCAGTTATCACTAACCATACTGAAGGTATTAGAATTAAACCTGCAACAATTGAGGAAGCAATTATGGAAAACAGGACCGTCCGGGGATATTTTTTCACGTCAAATGTATGCAGTACGGATTGAAATAGTCATTGAACAAAATTGAAATTAAAGATATTATCGCTGTATATTACTTTTAATTAGTTTTTCAATTACAAAGAGAGATTTCTCACGCTTGTGTGAGAATTCCCAGTCTAAAGGACCCCTGCCTCCTCTTGCAGTGCAACGGTTTTGTTGATATCTTGTGAGGCAAACTTAACCAAATCGACTTTAGGTGTCTTTTGTTCTGATAATTTCGGCAGACGGGAATCTGCTTCTAGTCCGGGGATCATTGGATACTCAAATTTCATATTCCCAATGAAGAATTGTTGTGCTTCATTGGAGAGGAGATGCCTAATGAAATTAGATGCGAGTTCATAGTTTTGCCGTGGGTTCTTGACGATTGTTGCTCCTGCAACGTTCATGAATACTCCTGCATCGTTTTCCGTAAAGGCCAGTTCTATGTGATCTCCAGATCCATAGCTATGTCCTGTTGGGTCGTTCTTTACTCTCATAGGGTAGTAGTGGTTTACGGGCCCAGCATGGATTTCTCCAGCAAGAATAGCCTCAGTCACATTACTTTCCTTTGCATAGCTTTTGACACCCGCCGCTTTCATGTCTTTTAGCCATTGTAATGTCTTTTCGTCCCCGTGTAGGTATCGCATACATGTGACGAAATCTGCGTGAGATCCATATGTTGGTGCCCACCCCATCTTATCTTTGAGTGCTTCAACCTTGGGCAGGTCAAAAATACTCTTGGGGATCACTGACGCGTCAACTTCTTTTGTGTTGTATGCGATGCAACGGAGCCTACCAGAGGTCCCAATCCAATGTCCCTCTGGGTCAAGGTAACCCTCCCGACCTGCGGAAATTACGTCTGCATTAACGGGGACAGTCATCCCCTCGCTTTTCAATAGTCCTAGGGCTCCCGTACTGACCGTATAGAATACGTCCGCAGGTGTGTTTTTACCCTCTACTCGTATTTGATTTGCTAAAGCTGTAGATTTATCATATCGAATATCTAAGTCCAGTTTCGGGTATTTGTCCTGGATCATCACAAATAGTTCTCCGACTAGCGATTCTTTTCTACCAGAGTACATGGTTAAACTCCCTTCTAGTGGGGGAAGTGCATCCATAGATACTCCTGCAGTAACCGCTTTGGAGTCGTGATCGTGGTCCGAATGATCCGTTTCTGCGGGTGTTTCTTGTGTGGCCGTACAACCTGCGATAGCCATCAGGCCAACAGACCCAGCGGTCGCAAGTAAGTTTCTTCGAGAGATATATTCCAAACTCATTGAGTAGCCTAAATTGCCGCTATATATAACCTATCTCATTTAACTCAAGGTGTATATTCAACTATATGAGGTTAATATTAGTTCCAGATAGTATTATTCACAGTTATTCCAACGGGTATGCCGGTAAGTAGCTCCCATACGGAACTTTCAAATGAATTCTCCGTAAGGGGTGTTTGAATTATGTCAGACAAAATATCGTTTGTGGCTTCATGCCCACAAGTATAGTAATGTTCACCAGGCCGTGATGCAGAAATCCCTACAATCTCTTGGCTGCAAACAGGACATTTTGATGTGGGTTCTATTTCTGACGTTTGAAGAGTCATTGTTATGCTCATGATTCAACAGTGACAGCACTGCTATTTAGACGGCCGCCTAGCATGGTGAAAGTAAAACGACAGACCGGGGGCAGACAGAGGGCGTTCGTTGGTCCCCTAAGTTTACTCCATTCTCTTAAAAACCAACCCACTGCCAGGTGTCCGACCCGGGGCATATGAGTTCACAGACTTTGCGAAAAACTAAAGTTATGGCTAACCATCTCGCAGGTATGGATCGAATTGCAATAATAGGGGCTTCTATGACGCAATTTGGAGTCCGAGAAGGTTCTTGGATACGCGATTTACTCTCAGAGGCTGCGATGGGTTGCATAGAAACTACAGGCGTATCACCCAATGATATTGATCATGTATATGTTTCTAATATGGCCAGCGGAGAGTTCGAGGGGCAGACAGGGATTATGAATGCGTTGGTCCACGATATAGGGGCAGTTCCTGCATATACTGCCCGAATTGACCAAACTAGTGCATCAGGAGGGGCGGGTATTTATGCAGCGTGGCAATCTGTGGCTAGCGGCCAAAGTGATATGACATTACTTGTGGGTGGTGAAAAAATGACTCACACGTCCACTTCAAACGCAACGGACATAATCTCGACACTTACCCACCCTGTAGAATACAAACACGGAGTTACATTGCCTAGTTTTGCAGGCCTCATCACTCAACTTTACTTACATAAATATAATGCATCTCGAGAATCACTTGCCAAAGTCGCCGTTAAAAACCATAAGAATGGGGTTGACAACCCTCATGCACACTTTAGAAAAGAAATAGATGTAGAAACGGTACTGTCCTCCCCTATAATTGCAGATCCCCTTAGATTGTATGATTTTTGTCCGATAACAGACGGAAGTGCTGCCTTGATGGTTTGTCCCGAATCCCGCGCAAAAAAAATTACAGACGATTACGCAGTGATTACAGGAATAGGAGGTGCAACAGATACTCACGTGGTTCATGAACGAAGAGAACCCACGACATTGGACGCGGTGGTGGTTAGCTCAAAAAAGGCATACGAAATGGCAAATAAAACACCCGAGGATATAGATGTTGCAGAATTGCACGATATGTTTACAATACTTGAAATTTTGCAGTCGGAAGATTTAGGATTTTTCAATAAGGGGGAAGGGTGGAAGGCGGTAGAAGAAGGCCTCACTGACCGAGATGGAAGATTGCCAATAAATACGTCAGGGGGATTAAAATCAAAGGGACATCCACTAGGTGCTAGTGGTGTTGCACAGGTACACGAATTATATCATCAGTTAATGGGCACTGCAGACAAGCGACAAGTGGATGCAAAAACTGCATTGGCATGTAACATTGGAGGATTTGGGAATTGTGTTATTACTACCATTTTGGAGTCTATATGAGTGATAAATTAATTGTGTACAAATGCCCTAATGGTCATCTTTGTTACCCAAAGCATAGCGTATGTTCCAAATGCGGAGTTTCGATAGGAAATGAAACGGTGGATTTATCAAATTTGAAAGGGACGGTTGTCACTTGGACAAAAAGTACGGTTCCCCCACCCGGAGTACGAAAACCAAATATTATTGCAATTGTTAAATATCATATCGAAGGTGAAACAGTAGCTTTATTGGGGGGTGTCGAGGGCGAATCTGTGAGCATAGGTGATATTGTCAAAGCCACACCTGTTTCAAATCTTAGAGACACTGAATACTGTCAACGAGAGAAAGAAAGTCAAACCTGGTCGGGTCATCGATTTAAAATAATAGAATAAAACCCAACCAAGAATTATTTTGCATACGTTTGGATATTTTTCCAAACAACTTGCATTTTCTCCCCCGTCAACTTGACTAGTTGGTCAAGAGAATCCTTAGACTCAGAAGAGACCAATCCCAAGTCCCGAATGGCTTTTGTTGCAGAAACGTGGTGAACGTGTACTAATCCATCTTCCGGGGACTCATATACGACAGTGGTACAGGGCAACATTCCTGCTATCTCGGGGTCAATTTTCAAAGCACCGTATGCGATTTGAGGGTGACAAACTATTATCAATGCGACCTTTGATACAGTTTCGCCTAATGTCCCTTGTATCATTTTATCGAGATGGCTAACATTTATAGTCTCAAAGTCAGCTAATTCGTGTTCTAATTGTATCGCGAGAACTGCATCTTCAAAGGCCATATCGACCGTGGTGTGTAGCACTTCTTTTGCCGTGGCAGTTTCATCCATACGAATAGGTAAAAACCACTTTAAAAAACACTTGTGGTTAGCAGATGGAAACTAGTTTCTCAAAAGTCACATCCGAAATTGTTTAAAGCCCGGGTGAAATCAAATAGAATATGAGTGCAGCAATGGAGAAAATGCTTTTCTGCGTTTCGTGCGGTATTAGCATTTCGGGGGTACATGCAACATCTTTTGAATGTCCTAACTGTGACACCATCATTTCTAGATGTGCCAAATGTAAAAAACAGAGTAATAGATATCAATGTCCGGGCTGTAATTTTGAGGGACCATAGCTACTATGGGGACTGTAGCCGCAAAAATCAAGGTCATGCCGGAAACTTCAGAAATTGATATCGAAGAGCTAGAAAAAAATATTGAAAGTGCAATCCCCAATGGGGTTGAATTAAAAGGGATCGAACGCCAGCCCATTGCATTTGGACTAGTTGCACTATATCCCACGGTGTTAATCCCCGATGGAGAAGGTGGAACAGACGGGATTGAAGAAGCAATTTCCAAGGTAGAAGGTGTTGGTAGTGTCGCTGTTGAGGCGGTGGGGCTAATATAGAGAGTTTTAAGACGCTTAAATTAACATTTCATATATAAGATTATGCCAAGTTCAAAGGGACCACGTAGCAAAACTCGACGAAAGTTGACGAATAAACTTCGAGATAGGGGGACTTCTCCGCCTCAACGAATAGTTCAACAGTTTGAAAATGGACAAAAAGTTCATCTTAGGATTGATCCAAGTGTACAAGATGGGAGATTTCATCCTAGATTCAATGGGCACACGGGAGAGGTAGTTGGAAAGCAGGGATCCGCCTTTAAAGTCCGAATAACTGATGGGGGGAAAGTAAAAGATTTGATTTCAGTTGCTGCCCACCTAAAAGCCCAAAAATAACAATTATGACCATATTTCAAGAAATTATTTCAGAAGGATATTTGACCGTATCTGAGGTAAAACAACATCTACAAAAAATAGAAAAAGAACGATCAGAGGATGAGGAACGAGAGTTGCCCTATGAACTTGCGAGAACAATTGAGCATGTAAATCGTTTTGCAGTGTTAAGTGCAAAAGACGCGAAAGCATTGGTAAAAAAATTGTCGGAATTGGAAAAGGTAAGTCCACAAAATGCATGTAAAATTGCGGATTTGCTCCCTCAATCTCGAGATGAATTGCGTTCGGTGTATGCACAAGATCGCCATAATCTGGATGGTGACGAGTTGGATAAAATTATATCAATAGTGGCCGAATACGTCTAAAAACAATTGAAGCCATCGGCATTATCTATTTAAGTGTTTAAATCTATAACCATGTAGTGATAGGTCTATGTTGCACGATATCCAGTTGGTAACAGTTTTGGACTATTTAGCACACGGACGGGAGGGGGATGAATCCCCCCAATACCGAAAACCACAATTATTGCAAGTGGTAAAAGAAGAGGGATTTGTTCTGTGTGAACTTATTCTTAAACAAGGACCATTGGGGACTATAGGAGATCCACTGGATGTGAACGAGCATATCGAACATATTGAATCCATTCGAGAGATTGGGTATGAGGACCTATCTATTGGGGCAAAGGCTGAATTAGAACATATTATACGGGGGGTTATTCAAAATAATAGCCAAAAATTTGTCGACTTTTTCAACAATTCAAATCCGATAAGTATCAGATTGCATCAACTAAATCTACTCCCAGGGGTTGGAGGAAAAATCAGAGATAGAATCCTCAATTCGAGAAAATATTCTTCTTTTGAAAGCTTTGAGGACCTAGAAGCTAAAATTGAGGGGTTGTACAACCCCCAGGAGATAATACTCAATCGAATTCTAGATGAACTAAAAAATCCAGATATCAAATATCATATATTCGTCGACACGAAATGAATAGCAGGGTAGTTATCTAATATAATGCGGAAACCGAGAGATCTATTAAAAAGGGCAAGAACCAAAGGAAATCAAAATTTGGACCAATATTTTTTGATGGATGAGGGGATCCTCGATAGGTTGCAAGTGTATGCACGCGAATTTGACTGCAGTCACATACTTGAAATCGGGGCAGGGATTGGGAATTTAACGGATAAACTCGTTGAAATCTCCGAGGAGGTTACTGCGATAGAAATAGATCCTATATTGGTGGATTTTCTCTCGCTTGAATTCAAAGAGGAGATCTCTACAAAAAAATTGCATTTGATTCAAGGGGATGTTCTGGAAGTCAAATTGCCCCCCTATACTGTTTCTGTATCTAATTTACCATACGAACTATCTAGTAAAATATTATTTAGATTACTTCCAAACAAAATACCACTAGTCTTGATGGTGCAAAAAGAATTTGCCCAACGCCTCGTTGCAAAACCAAACACACCAGAATATGGTAGGCTCACAATAACAGCGGGGCATTATGCAGATATAGAAATTATAGAAACTGTTCCCCCTGTTGCATTTAACGTTAGACCCGCTGTGGAAAGTGCAATCGTTAGATTGGTTCCTTCAAAACCAGATTATATTGTGGAAAATGAGGCTGCCTTTTTACAGCTGGTTACTGCAGTGTTTACACAAAGGCGTAAAAAAATGGTTAATTCTATTAAAAATACCACCCATATTTCTCACCTAGAAAATCCTAATAGTTTGATTGAATTGGCAGATGAAGAATTGATGAACTCTCGGCCGGGGGAATTGACACCCTCCGATTTTGCGATATTGGCCAATATTCTGGCAAACTCTGCAGATGATTGATGATGGAAAAAAAGTTCTATGTCCCTGCAGAAGATTCGGCCCTTTTGGGTAACTGTGCAATGGAAAATGTCGGAAAAATGGATTGTGTGTTAGATCTTGGTACTGGTTCTGGTTATGTGGCTTCAAAAATAGAAAAGGGGTGTTTGAGAGTTATTGGATCCGACATCAATCCCCAGGCATGTGCTCACGCAAAAAAGAAGAACATTGACGTTATACAATCAAACTTAATGGATGCATTTAAAGAAAATTCGTTTGATATGGTGTTATTCAATCCCCCTTATCTACCAGAAGATGAACATACATTCGAAGAATGGTTTGAGAGGGCAACTGTGGGGGGAGAGACGGGAAGAGAGATTATAGAAAATTTTCTTGATGATTTAAAACGTGTATTAACACCGCGGGGATATGCATTACTACTAGCCAGTACCAAAACCGGAATATTTGAAATCGAAACGTACGCAAAAGAAAAGGGATTTGATGCCAATATCATTGCAGAAGATACGTACTACGATGAAAAATTGGTTGTTTTTAATATTACGCCTTACTAAAAATTTCACTTTCACCTAGCTCTTCGTATTGCATTTTTTGTGCCCTTTAGTTCCGATGGAACAAAAATTTAGGAAAGGGAACTGTGAGAATATATATCAATATATATTATCCCACATAATTTGGAAAAGGAATATTAATGTGGTCACATGAACGAGTATAGTTTTATGGTTGAGATTATGTCGTCTTCATTGGGTTTGTATCCACTCCCCGATTGGACGAAAGATGAATTGTCTAAATTAAAAGGTCACCAAAGGGATGGACTTATCAGTGGAAATGAAAGTTCGTTAATTAATTCTGTTTATGATTCCGCGAGAGAATTCATAATAGGAGAGCAGCAAAATGCGGGTATAGACTTAATTGTGGAAGGGCAGCTTAGATGGGACGATATGCTGGCCCACCCGCTTATTGTTCATGAGTCGGTAGAAGCAAGGGGTTTGGTTCGGTATTATGACAATAATAATTTCTACAGGGAACCGACAGTGGTCGGCGAACTTACTAGCAGCGGAGATGTGGCAAGAGAACTAGAAAAAACGTCTGAATTGGTGAGCAAACCTAGTGCGATATTTCCAGGTCCCTATTCCCTATCCAAACTTGCTACTGATGAATACTACGGTTCGGAAACTAGTTTTCTGGAAGCAATGGGCGGATTTGTACAAGAAGAAATTCAAGGGCTCCCTGAAACAAGTTATTTAACATTACTAGAACCGTCATTTGCGGTCGATCCACCTCACGGCGACGAAAAGGAATTAATCACCGATTTGCTCAAAAAAATAAAAAGTGTGGTGAAAAGGGAACTTATTATCCAAACTTATTGGGGCTCATTCGATGAAGAAACGTATGCAGCATTACTTGAATTGGGAGTGGGAATTGGTTTTGATTTTGTCACAGCGGCGGATTCCAATTTGGAATTATTAAGTGAATATGGAGCCCCAAAAATGGCCTCGATAGGAGCAATTAATGGGCAAAATACCAACGTCGAGTCCACCGAAGAAGTCCAAACGCTGATTAAAGGAATACTTGAGAAAAATCCAGATATACAGAGTGTAGTTGTGAATCCCAATACGGGACTATTTTATCTACCTGAGAATCGATTCACAGAAAAATTAGGAGTATTAGGTTCTATTGCAGGCATGGGGGAAACATTGTGAGAGATACTAGATCTCAATTCCGTCCAGTGGATCATCCGAATGACCACTTTATACTGACAACAGTGGTTGGTTCATATCCCAAACCAAAATGGCTCAATCAAGCCCGTGAATCATACCATGTTCATTCTAATAAAGATTCAAGGGAACAATATACCGAAGCAAAAAATGACGCATCCACAATAATTATAAAAGAGCATGAAGAAGCCGGACTAGACGTTGTAGTGGACGGGGAAATGAAAAGGAATGAAATGGTCGAATATTTTGCAGAAAGAATACGAGGATACGAATTCAACGGGCCAGTAAAAGTCTGGGGCCATAATTATTTTGACAAACCGTCCGTGGTTGAAAAAGTATCATACAGAGAACCGTGGCTTCTCGAAGAATACAAATACAATGTAAAGATCTCTGAAAAGCCTATCAAGGTCCCTATAACCGGGCCATACACGTTAGCAAATTGGAGTTTCAATGAATTCTATAAAGATGAAGACGAGCTATCCTATGAATTGGCAGAACTTGTCAACATGGAAATAAAGAATTTGGTTGATGCAGGGGTAAGATATATTCAAATTGATGAACCAGCACTAGCTACCACCCCCGAGGATCATAAGGTGGTGCGGAAGTGTTTAGAGAAAATAACAAATGGAATTGCAGATGATGTGAGAGTTGGGCTTCATGTATGTTATGGAGATTATTCAAGAATTTTTCCAAAAATATTGGATTTTCCGGTTGATGAATTTGATGTGGAACTGGCCAATGGGAATTATAGTCAGCTAGAGGTATTCAAGAAAGTTCCCTTCACAAAAGATATTGGATTCGGAGTAATCGATGTGCACGATTCTAGGATTGAATCGGTG
The DNA here is from genome assembly GCA_964597855.1 of uncultured Halobacteriales archaeon. GTDB lineage: Archaea > Halobacteriota > Halobacteria > Halobacteriales > Hikarchaeaceae > Hikarchaeum. Next base: position 67,376 of record CAZQZO010000002.1, read on the forward strand.
GAGGAGGTTAGAGGGCGAATTTTAAAAGGTTTGGAAGTGGTCCCTCCTGATCGATTAACAGTTAGTCCAGACTGCGGGCTTAAGCTCCTATCGAGAGAAGTGGCTTATAAAAAGATGGTAAACATGGTTAAAGCCACGCGCTTGGTTGAAGAAGAATTGGACCGAGGAGAAATAGAAGTAGTAAAGTGAAATGCTACTCGTAGAGCCAGGTTTCATCTATACGCTCATATGATGAAAATTCAAATTCATCGAAGAATAGATTTATTTCACGTTCATTAGATCCGGGATTGGTATCAGACCCATGAATGACATTTCGCCCAAGGTCAATCCCAAAATCGCCCCTGATAGTCCCTGGAGGAGATTCCGAGGGGTCGGTGGAGCCCATCATTTGACGAACGATGCTAACAGCATTTTTTCCCTCTAAAACCATAGCAAAAGAAGGACCGGAACAGATGAATTCTACCAGTCCATCAAAAAAGGGCTTCCCGACATGTTCTGAATAGTGTTTTTGTGCTAGTTCTAAATCAATGGTTAAAAGCTTCGAACCCACAAGTTTGAGGCCACGTTTTTCAAATCTAGAAGTGATAGTGCCTATAAGGCCGCGTTGGACTCCGTCTGGTTTAATTAACACGAAGGTTCGCTCTGGGGCCATTATTCTTCAATTAATTCCAAATCTACTTCTATTGGCTGTGCGGTTGGCGTGGAAGTTTGAGGGGCTTTACTAGCTTTGACATGCCTACCTCGGGCAGTCCAAGGGAGTCTCCTAGATTTCCTACCAAGCTTTGAGTTTTTATCACATTTTGAGGAACAGAAATAGGCAGCTCTCCCATCGGTTCGTACGAATAACATTCCAGTGCCAGGTTCCATAGGAGATCCACAAAAGTCGCAAGATCTAAGATTGGGCATGAATAATCACCTACCTCCGATAGAATCTGCTTCTCTTGCCGTTTCTCTTAGTTGAATTATATCTCCAATTCGAACAGGCCCGATACAATTTCTAGTTATAACTTGCCCCTTGTTCGAGCCATCTTTAATTCTACACTTTATTTGCATCGCTTCTCCGTGCATACCTGTCTTACCAACGATTTCCACTACCTCAGCGGGTGTGGAATCTTCAATGCTCATGCTTTACGGAGGTCCTCAAGTTTGGCGGCTAGGTCTTCGACAGAATCCTTTGCACTTCCCGGATCAACAATTGCAGCTGCTGCACTTGGTACAGACAATCCCGTTGCATTTCCTATTTCTTCTTGTGTTGGTACAAATAAAAATGGAATTCCTTTCTCAATGGAAAGTTCAGGCAGGTGCATTACGATTTCTTCGGGTTGTACGTCTTCTGCTATGAAAACTAATTTTGCAGTTCCACGTTCAATGGTTTTTGTCGTTTCATTCGTTCCTTTTTTAACAGACCCAGTATCTCGTGCGGCCGTAAGTGCTTCTAGAGCAGCTTCCTGGAGATCTTCAGGTACGTCAAATGTTACGTATATTGGCATGATTGTTCACTTTGGTCTCAATAAAAGCTCACCCATAAACCCTGAGATAACTCCTTACAGAGTATATGGATCATTGACTTTTATAGAGATTCTACGCAACAGTAGTTAGGCCTCACATAAAAACTCCCCTATAAAGGTCACTGCATGTGATTGTGGGCCATGCATATTGCTAACATGGAGGTTAAAAGGGAGTGGTGGCATACTCAAGGGTGCGAAAAGTAAGCAGCATAAACTCCAGAATTAATATCTAATTTTGCAAATCCCACTCTTTCAAATTGGATTAAATCGCCAGAATTGTAGTTACAAATAGTCGATTCAACAATCCCATTGAATTCCCCTTGAGAAGTTTTTAAACAAAGTTGTTCATGGGTGGAAGGTAGCCAATGGATAATGGGCATAGACTGTGACTGGGCCGAGCTAAAATCGTCTTCAATAAATTCGAAGGAGTCTCGAGTATATCTAACCGAACCAATTCCTTTTAGGTATAAAATGTCTTCAGCCCCAGGTATGTCAGAACTGTCGATGAAAATGGAAGGTGTTATTGCAAGTTTCCTAAAGCCACGGTCGGGGTGATCAGGGTGTACGGGAATTTCCACAGTTTCAGGAAGGTTTCGTCCAAATATTTGTTTCTCAGATGGGTTTTTAATAAAGAACAAACGATCTGCAACTTCATCGATGTGAGATCTATTTTTAGAATAGATCGTAGAAATGGATAATGTAATATTGTTTGTAGAAGTCCCTAGGTCAATCATGGAAGACGTAATTGCACCTCCCTGTATCCCCCGCCTTTCTAAATTTTTTAAGGTGGGCAATTGAAGGTCGGACCACCCTGTAAAATTTCCAGATTTAATGGAATCAGACATACTAGATGTGGATAATGGAACAGGATGGTCGTCAATATTAATTCGCCCCCAGTGGACAACTTCAGGATAATTCCAATTGAAATAATCATATAAATATTGTTGACGTTTTGCAGAATCTTGTAAATCAATTCCTCTTATTATGTGAGTAATTTCGAGTAAATGGTCATCTATCGCACTTTGGAAGTCCAATAACGGCCAGCACCGATGTGTTTGCGCCACTTCCCGGGGGTGAGGGACGTCGACCATCCGAAAGGCAACCCAATCTCGGATTGCAGGGTTCGGGTTAGCTAGATCGGTTCTGACACGAAGGACTACATCCCCTGCAGAAAAATTTCCGTCTACCATATCTTGGAATTCGTTGAGTGTTTGTTCAATGGTATTTTCCCGGTGGGGACATGGGCGGCCTGAATTTTTTAAATTGGAGAACTCTGAAGAGGGACAGGTGCAAGTATAGGCCCCACCCAAATTAATTAATTTGAGGGCGTGCTCATAATAAAAATTCAATCTATCGCTCGCCATTATGACTTCATCGGGTTCGAACCCGAGGTACTGGATATCTTCCAGAATCCAATCGTATGCTTCAAGAAGGGGACGTTTGGTTGCAGGGTCTGTATCGTCAAAACGACAAACGAACCACCCATCATATAGAGATTTATAAGTCCCAATTACAGAAGGCATCCTAGCGTGTCCAATGTGCCAGGGCCCATTGGGGTTTGGAGCAACTCGCATTCTAATTTGACCATAGGAATTGGCATTTGGTAGATCGGGCAATTGGCGCTTGGGCTCCTCTACGAATTCTTCTTCTAATCGTTCGGCTAGATCGGAATCTATATTTGTTAACCTTTGGAGTTGGGCGGAAATTTCAAGAGAGTTTACCTGTTCGATAAGAGGACTAATTAGAGCGGGGATTTCATTTGCGAACTGGCGGAAATCAGGATAATCTGCCATGAGGATTCCCATTACTGTTTTAACTTGAGAGGGACCTTGATATTTTAGTGCGTTATAGAGGGCATGTTTTTCTGCCTCAATTAATAAGATCTCTTTGAGCGCAGCGTCCATTCTTGAGGGGTTAATGGTCCCGTTGACAGAAAAAGTCAACTATGTCTGATAATAGTTCTTGAGAGGGATTAGAAGGGAGAAGTTCCAGCTGTTGCTTGGCTTGAGTAGATAGATCCTGGGAAAGTTCATGTGCATAGGAAATTGTCCCCGAGTCCTCAAGAGCTTCGACTAAAGAATCCATATCAGATTCAGAAGGACAAGAACTCTGATCATCATGGAATGAATTTAAATCAACGCCGGAGTTGGTGGCGTGGATTGTAAGTATGGTTTGTTTTTGCTCAGATATGTCACTTCCACGTTGTTTTCCAAGAATGGCACTAGGAGTGGTTAGATCGAGTAGATCGTCATAAATTTGAAAGGCCTTTCCGGCGAACAATCCAAAGTTGTATAGTGCATCTATGACCTCGGTAGGTTGTCCAAGAAGCTGTGCAGGTAAAGCTGCAGATTCTGCAAAAAGAACACCAGTTTTAAGTTCGATCATTCTGAGGTATTCTTCAATAGATACCAAATCCATTTTTCCAAATTGAACATCTAGCGCTTGGCCCTCACAGATATCTGAGCAAACAGTTGCCAAACTTGTTAGCGCACGAGATACATTTGAAGAATGTTCTGCAGAGTTTCCTAGTGTTTCAAAGGCCTTTGAATAAAGAATATCTCCTGCAAGTATTGCAGTATTGGTATTAAATTTTTGATGCACAGAGGGGACTCCGCGTCTGAGGTCGTCGTCATCCATTATATCATCATGAATGAGTGTAAAAATATGAATGAGTTCTAAGCTTGATGCTGCATCGAGCATATTTACAGAGGTGCCCGTAGAATCAATGAGGTTCCCATAGGGGAATGGTGACAAGTCTTGATTATAGATTGCTTCTGCAGCTATGAGACAAACAACTGGGCGGAGTCGTTTTCCACCTGCAATGAAAAGATGATTCGACGCTTCAGAAAGATGGCCTGGCCCAATAGTATCTATGTGGCTAGCCAAACATTGGTTAACTACATTTCTCCTACTAGAAAGGGCATCTAAAATTCGAGAAGAATCTTTTTGATCCATAAATTTAATTTGTCAATGAGACTCGGTTTCCGTTATATGAAATGTGAATATCGCGCCCTAGAACATATCCTTGTTTTCGTGCTATGTCGACATACCCAGATGCTCCTTTTATCGTTTGGTGAGCAGGAATTATGTGAGTTGGTTTAAGTGTGGTTAACATCTCGTACAAACCCTCTTGTGAACAATGTCCAGAAACGTGAACATCATCATAAATTCTGGCCCCTCTCATTCGAAGGAGAGTTTCTGCCTGATAGCGCTGACCTTCGTTGGTTGGTTCGGGGATGAGTCGTGCAGAGAAAATGACTTTATCACCTTCGCTTAATTCATAGGGAGTCTCTCCCCGGCCCATTCGAGTGAGCATTGCGTTTGGCTCACCTTGGTGTCCCGTAACGATAGGAAGGTATTTTTCTTTTCCTTCTTTCATGATTCTAGAGAAAGTTCTGTCTACTGACTTTCGATGCCCATACATCCCTAGATCGCTAGGGAATTCAACAAAATTTAATCGTTCTGCAGTTCCAGAATATTTTTCCATGGAACGCCCGAGTAAGACAGGTTGCCTACCAATTTCTTGGGCAAATTCAACAATACTTGAAACCCTGGCTATATGACTAGAGAACGTGGTTGCAACAATTCCTCCTTTGTAATCTGCCATGGAGTACATTACATCTTTGAGATGTTGCTTGGCTACTGCTTCACTGGGAGTCCTACCTTTCACATTTGCATTTGTACAGTCTTCAATGTAGCATAATACGCCTTCATTTCCTAGTTCCTTAAAACGTTTCATGTCAATAGGATCTCCTAACGTTGGTGTATGATCCATTCGTTTGTCAAGACCGTAAATGATTGCGCCTTCGGGAGTATGCAGAACTGGGTTGATCGCGTCAATGATAGAATGTGTTACATTGACAAATTCTAGTTCTAAGGTATCACTTAGAGGTATTCTTTCTCCTGCATTCATGGCTACCAAATCGTTGTTCACTTTGAACTTTTCTTCAGATTGTATTAACTGTCTGACAAGTTCAAGCGTGAACGGGGTTGCGATGATGGGGGCATTATAACGATGAGCGAGCTTGGTTATAGCCCCTATGTGGTCTAAATGTCCATGAGTGGGGACAATCGCTTTGACATCTCCAGGGAGATTCGACATTACACGATCGTCGGGGATCGCACCCATGTCGATTAGATCTAGGCTGTGCATTCTTTCAGTTTCAATATCATCATGAAGGAGAATCTTAGAAAGGTCCAGACCCATATCGAAGATAACGATATCAGAGCCTACACGAACAGCGGTCATTTGCCGTCCGACTTCTTCGAATCCACCTATTGTGGCAATTTCAATTTCCATAGTTAACCCTCCGAGTAGAACCACCTCGTAAAATGCCGGCAATAAAGTTTGGCGTCAGACGCCTCGCAATATGGCATGTTTATAGGTAGTGTGACTACCGGTTGGTACACGTTATGGTTCGTAGAGGTAAAAGTCAACTGAATTTGATCTGGTTGTCTGACAAAGTAGACAACAGAGGTTTTGCATTAACTGTGTTAGTGTACCAAAGTTCCAGGATTGGATCCTTTTAGGAACGCTTCTAAATTGGGAAGATCAAAAATCGAAACTGGAGCATTTGCATTTGCCAATTCTTTGATCTTTCCGGCCATCCCTCCAGTGACATCCGTTGCAGAGGAATGTGTGATTGAACTATCTTCTTTTTGATGAGGAGAAAGATGGGGAATGACACTTCCAGATGTGTCTAAAACACCAGGCGTTAATGTGCAAAATCCGATACGTTTGGTAGGAATTGAGTTAGATAGATTAGTTACTAGTTCGTCCCCACTGACTATGGTTGCGCCTTTTTCTTCAGTAGTTATAATATCTCCATGAATCACAGGTACAAATCCAGATTCTAGAAGCGACAATACATGCCGAGAAGGGAAATGGAGTAGTGAGTCTGAATCTCTCCATGCAACGGATAATGGATGCACGGGGATTGCGGGCACGTCTAATGAGTGAAACGCGCGAACTACGGCATCGCAAAGGTGGATCATGGAAGAATGTATGATATCCACCTCGGCCACATTGTGAGTCCCATCCTCAATGGTCACATTAAAATTGGAAGCGTGGAAATGGCCAAAACTCCCACCCCCATGGACCACAATGAGATTTTTTGGACGATGGTTGGAAATGATTGTTGCTGCGGTGTCAATATGAGATTCGTTCAGTGTCTCGGGTTGGTCTTTTTTGGTGATTACACTACCTCCAAGTTTTAACAAAGTGACCGGCTCGATCAAAGTCATTTTCGGAGTAACCCCTTTTCAGATATATCAACTGAAAATGCAGATTTGCAGCTACCGGTGGAAAGTAGAGACGGAATGGCAGACATATTGGGATCTAATGCAACAATGCATCCGGAACCTCCTGCCCCAGTAAGTTTGGCACCAAGGGCCCCCGAATTCCTTGCCGCCCACACCATCTCATCCAAAGAATTGGAAGAAACCCCTAGAGATGATAGCAAACCGTGGTTAATGTTCATCAAATCCCCTATGGTGGCCATATCTTGATTTTCTAGAGCGGCCATTCCAAGTTTAGAAATACTACCAATAGAAGTTATAATGGACTCCATAAACCCATAATTTTCTTTGTTAGTCCGCACCATTGAGACTAATTCTTTTGTGGACCCAAAGCCACCGTCATACCCGATTGTGAGGGGTAATTTTGAAGAAGGTAATTTATTGCATTTTTTTCCTTCTACGCAGACAAATCCGCCCATCGTAGAGCAAAAAGTATCTGCCCTAGATGCACGACCTTGAACGGTTTGTTCTACTTTGTGGGCGAGAGTGGCTATTTGTTCCAAAGAATGGATCACGCCACATGTTCTAGACACTGCATCTACAGTGGCAACGGAAACGGCTGCAGAAGATCCAAGTCCAGCCCCTAGGGGGATATCACTTTCAACAACTATTTCTAACCCATTAAGAGTGGTTTCGGAAAAATTCAAAGATAGATCAATTGCAGTGAGAATGTAGTGAAGATGAGGTTCTACTTTTGATAGATTCGATTTCAGAGATGATTCAGAAAATTCTATGCTGAAATCGTTTGCATCTATTTGAGGCGCTTGAATGGAAATTAAATTATCCTCCGATTCAGTACAAGAAACAGTTATTCTTTTATCTATCGCACAGGGGACTGCAGGCTCGCCGTAAACTACCGCGTGTTCTCCAAATAAATAGACCTTCCCGGGAGCAGATGAGAATGGCATTGTGTTACAAATTGTATGGAAGGGATAAAAACATAGAGCTGACTCTACAACTCTAGATCGAAGTCGGATAATGACAGGTCCGGAGTTACGCCTCGGTTGTCTAATGTTTCATTTGCAAGAAGCCAGTAAACAGTAGCAAGGGCCTTTCTGCCTTTGTTGTTAGTAGGAACAACTAGGTCTACGTGACTAGTTGCATTGTTTGAGTCACACATTGCGATGACAGGGATTCCAATAGCAATTGCCTCTCCGATCACTTGTGCATCTCCGATTGGGTCGGTTACAACTGCTATGTCGGGTTCTATGAATCCAGGATAAACTGGATTTGTAAGTGTCCCGGGTATAAACCGCCCGGTAGAAACCATAGCCCCAATAGATTCTGCAAAGGTTGTGGCAGGGTGATGGCCGTACTGCCGGGACGAAGAAACAATAACCCGTTCAGGTGGATAACGGGACAATAATCGGGCCGCTTCTCTAATGCGTTTATCAGTTTGGATAATGTCTAGAATATACAACCCATCTGCCCTAACACGATGGATAAATCGAGACATATCTTTCGTTTTTTGTTGAGTTCCAATATGCACTCCTGCGGAAAGATAATCTTCCACAGGCAGGAGAAGGTCAACCCCCTCGTCATCAAAAGTGTCTTCATATTCCTCAGCTTCTGGAGCGGAATCTGTGTCAGCGAAATCGGCAGCATCTTCAGGAGCCCCTCCGTCGAGAGGAGTGGTTTCTTGTTGTTCGTTTGTCAATTCTGGAGTTTCTGTGTCGATAGTTTCCGTGTCAGTCATAGTGTTTTTATCTCTTGTTCAATTCTTATCAATTCATTTAATTTCGTAGTTCTCTCGCCCCCAACAACTCCGGTCTTAATGTAGGGCGCTTGGGTTGCAAAGGCTATATGGGAAATTGTAGTATCTTCAGTTTCTCCACTTCGGTGGGAGACAACTGGGGTGATATTATTTTTCTTGGCGAGGTTAATGGCTTCCAAGGTTTCTGTTAAAGTCCCTATTTGATTGGGTTTAATCAGGATGGAGTTTGCCGCTTTGAGATCAATTCCTTTCTTTAAGCGCGTGACGTTTGTTGCGAACAAATCATCTCCGCAGACTAGGGAACCCGCCCCAATAGAATTTGTGAGTTTAGAAAACCCTTCAAAGTCATCTTGGTCGAGTGGATCTTCAATATAGGCTAGGGGATAAATACGGGAGAGGTCTGAAACGTAGTCGATTTGCTCGTCTACAGATCGGGAAATGTCTCCATAATTATAACAACCTTGAGTGGGGTCGTAGAGTTCGGATGCGGCCATGTCCACACCCATTTTAATTTCAAAACCAACTTTGTTTGAGATCTCAGAGATCGACTCTGACATGACGTCAAAAGCTACCTCGTCGGAGATAGATGCCGCCCACCCGCCTTCATCGCCTTTGGCACGAACATGCCCGCGGTTTGTCAACAGTGTTCCAGTTAGTTTATGTACTTCTGTATTTGCGAAAATTGCATCGAAAACACAGGGAGCACCTACTGGGACTGAAAGAAATTCTTGTATACATGTAGAGTCTGCAGCGTGGGCCCCACCGCCTATTACATTTCCTAGAGGAATGGGGAATGGGCCCCCTTTAGAAAATCCTATGTGCTGGTAGAGAGGAACGTCCAAGAAATTAGCTGCGGCTTTGGCGTTGGCTAAAGAAATCGCAACTGCACTATTTGCCCCAATGACTGAAAAATTTTCAGTCCCATCTGCAGATCTAAGAGTATTGTCAACTAAGGTTTGGTTGGTAGAATCCACTTTTCCTTCTAACATGGGTAAGGCATGTTTTTTTGCAGCAGAAATTGCATCTGAAGCAGGCAATTCAATTGCCTCGTGTTCTCCGGTACTAGCTCCGCTGGGGGCAATTGCCCTTCCAAATCCACCATTTTGTGTTCGAATGGAGGCTTCCACGGTCAAGTTTCCCCGGGAGTCGAAAACGCGGCCGAGGTGTATTGAACTGATTATTGACACTTTATTCGGGGGCCCCCTCTTTTGAAAGTGTCTGTCTTTGAACTGAGAAGGGTAGTACATCAGCATCATATTCTGCGGCTGCCACTAATATGGGCTGTAAATGGTCGGTGTCTATGAGTAAAGGGGCGCCGTAGGCTATTTGCAATGCCCTTGCACCAATGATACGGGCTTTTTCGTGTCTATTATGTTCTAAATTTTGCATTATTGATAGGGGGACACAACGTCTATAAGATCGATGTGTGAAACAAACATTCTTCGGCAACAATACCGGGTAATACCAAGGTCGTCAAGTACGTCAGCAGGACTTTCTTCTCCATCTTTTGTATTAGATCTTGAAACATAGTCTTCCCAATGCTCAGAGACAACCTTTCCGCATGTGAAACAACGAACTGGAATTATCATATTTTAACTCACCTGTAAGATTTTTGGAAGCGTGCCCTTGCGCCGGGGCCACCCCACTTTTTAGATTCGCGTTGACGAACATCGTTAACTAGAAGCGTTCGGTCAATGGCCATATACAGGTCTCGGAGTTCTATGTCTTCAGTGAACTCCACCAAGGCCCTGGCGATAGCGGTTCGAACAGCATCTGCTTGTCCAGAGTATCCACCGCCATTGACTTTAACAGTTATGTCAATCTTGTCGCGTAATTTGTCTTCTGCTATATCGAAAGGGTCTAACATTTTAAGGCGGGAGGATTCGGGTTCTACTAATTCTATTGGAATTGAATTGACTCGAACCTTTCCAGTCCCTTCTTTAATTGACGCCCTCGCTATTGCTGTTTTCTTCTTACCACTTGTATTAATAGTTTTTACCATGTTATTTTCGCTCCTAGTTTTTCGGATATGAGTCCAAGTTCAACGTATCGTATTTGAGAGGGGTCATCAAGAGAAGTATTGGCAAGAATCTCACCCTCGGTTTCAAATGGATTTCCCACATAGACACGGATACGTTCGAGTGCATCCCTCCCTTTCTTTCGTTTGTATGGCAACATGCCTCGAATCGCCCTTTTGATTATTCTGTCGGGGCGTTTGGGGTAGTAAGGCCCTTGGTCGGAACCAATTTCCATTCGTTTTTGGAATCGCCTCATAATGTCTTGTTCGGATCCAGTGATCACCGCACGTTCCGCATTGATAATAGCCACTTTATTCCCTTCAAGTGAAAGTTGAGCTATTTGGCTAGAAACCCTACCGAGGACACATCCACTTGCATCGATTATGCGATCGGGTTGGAATTTTCGATGATTCATCGGAAAATCCTCACATTGGAACCATCTTTATTCCGCCCAAGGATTTGCTCTAGGCGTATTGGTTCACCATTGGCTTGTTTTATTTTCATTTCTGCACTCTTGGAAAAATCAACTGCAGCAATAGTAACACCTTTGCTAAGAATGCCACTCCCAAGGACTTTTCCAGGAACGACAATAGTCTCATTCTCCTTGGCATATCTTTCTATGTGGCCGAGATTTACTTCTGCGTAATTTCTTCGAGGGCCTTCTAATTGATGGGCAATTTCACTCCACAATTCAGTGCCTGTTTCGCGAGAAACGGCTTTTAATTCACTTATAAGACTGTTAAGTCTTGGGTCCATTTTACTCATATACTTATTCCCTCCCCTAATGCACCGGCACGATTGCATAATGATTGGACTGAGCTAGTAATTAGTTCGTCACTAGACATAGAACCATCCGTCTCCACGTGGAAAACGAAAGTATTGGGTACATCAGTTACTTCTACTTTTTTCTTAGGATATTTGTTCGAGAGATTATGTCCAAATTCACTAGTTGGGATTATTTTTCCAGAATCCTCGATGGCCCCACGAACAATTAAAGGAGTTTGTTCGTCTCCTTTTTTCAGTGTACCAAGTACATTGATTGATTGGAGGTAGGTATATCCAATTGCCACACCACCTTGGAATTTTGCGTGAGTGCGTCCGGTTCCAAGAATTGCGTCTGCTTCAAAGGCAAGGCGCTGGTTTTCCTTGAGGTCTACAATAGGTATTCGTTTATCGGCCGGTTCAACCAATTTTTCGGGCGAAACTAGATCGCCGGAATAAACAGTCGCAGGTCCCTGTACATCGAGTGTCAAAGTGACTACGTCCGTATATTCAAATTCGTCTGTAGGTGTTGTAAGAGGAACAAGGCACAATCTATGGCCTATTATCTCATCGAACAAAACACTGGTATTTTCAGTTACACGGATTGTATCAATGGAAAGAGTAGGGACGTCAGTTAACATCGCCCTTCGAATGCCATTTGCAAACGCAGGGGTCAAACCTTGGACAACAAATGTGACAAATCTATCAGAGTGATCTATCATATCAATTTTTACTTTGGATTTGGCCATATTATCTCGCCACCCGCGGAGCGCGACACCCATCGTGTGGGCGTGGCGTTACGTCTTCGATTCTTCCAATTTCGAGCCCTGATCTGGCGAGAGTTCGTATTGAAGCCTGGGCCCCAGGTCCAGATCCCATTCTAGAAGTTCCCCCCGGTCCTCGGACGCGTATATGAATAGAAGAAATTCCTGCTGCTACGGCAGCTTCTGCGATTCTTTCTGCGATTTGCATCGAGGCATATTGAGAAGCTTCATCCCTACTTTGCTTCACCACAGCGCCTCCAGAACACTTAGCTAGAGTTTCTGCCCCAGTTTCATCAGTTAGTGTGATGATAGTGTTGTTGAATGAAGAATATATATGGGCTATTCCCCATGTTTTATCGGCTTCGCTCATTCTTCAGACACCTCTTTTACTTCTTCAGACACCTCTTTTACTTCTTCAGACACCTCTTTTACTATCGGTTCGGGTGGCTTTCGAATGGGGTGAGATTCGTCTGAAATAGAACTATATTGATCATATTGAAGACTTAATTCCTCTTCTACTTTGACTTTATAAGAAGGAACGTCCACACAATGTCCATTTAGAGAAATATGACCATGGACGACGAATTGTCTAGCTTGTTTAATTGTGTTTGCTAGCCCGGAACGATATACGATGGTTTGTAAACGGCGTTCAAGGATTGTGTTAACATCAAGAGTCAGAATGTCGTCTAACTGAGAGTCCGAGCCCACAATTCCATATCGTTTTAATTTAGCAAGAAACAGAGTCTCTTCTTGATCGGATTCGCCGAGGCTTGCAAGATGTTTTCGGGCTTCGCGCCGGTAAGATCGAAGTTCTGATTGGGCGCGCCAAAGTTCGACTTTGTTTTTTAACCCATAGAGTGTTAGTAGTTCACGTTCTTCGGCTATACGTCCACTTTGGAATGGGTGGTTAGGGGTTTCGTAGAATTTGGTATTGTTCCCAAGGGCCAAAATTAACTCCCCCCTCTATTTTTAACGCTTACTCCGACTTTTGCCCCTTTTCTTCCAGTTGATTTGGTTCTTTGTCCACGCACTTTAAGCGATTCTCGGTGTCTAAGGCCGCGATAAGTGCCTATTTTCTTCATCCTGTTAAGATCTTGTTGATGGACTAGGTTGACGTCAGTTCCAATAAGATGACGATCTTCACCTGTAAAGAAATCATTTTGTCGATTTGTGGCCCACGTGGGAATTCCAGATGGGAATTCTTCTACCTTGGCGGTGAGTTTTTCGATTGAATCATCGTCGAGTAGACCAAGTGTTTCTTTTGAGTTGAGGCCAGCTTGGTTAATTATTAGACCAGCGATCCTTCTACCAATTCCAGGCAGGCTGAGAAGGGCACGCTCTATGCTCTTCGTCCCATCAAGGTCAAAGTTTTTTATCCTGACGAAGTATCGTATTTCGTTTGTTTCAGTAGGTTCTTCTTTGGTGCTCATTTTTTCATAGTTTTGTATAGATGTGATTGACGTCGCGGCGGGGATTTGAACCCCGGAGGCGGTAATCGCCACAGGGTTAGCAACCCTGCGCCTTGGACCAGACTTGGCTACCACGACATTGTTGGTTCTCGTCGCCCACAGTGGACTCGGGGAAGGACCCCTACATCTATTACGTGGAATATGGTATTCGTGTGTGCTATTTAAGGACAACGGATTAAAACTGTACGATGTTCAGACAGAAATGCCTAAGCGAGGAGAATGGGTCAGAGTAGTAGTGATAAAGTTTTTTGGGGAAAGGTTTAGAAAATGGGCGAGGGGATTGCTGGGGATTCCCGTTTCGGAGATAGGTACATTAATTCCAGGGTTGGTTTTGACTACTATTTTGCTAGGTGCATCGCTATTTTTAGGACAAATATTGGAATTCGAAGTAATAGACGGGATTGAGATAAACATTCCTGCAGTTATACTAGCATTGTTGCTTGGCATCATTCTTGGAAATGTAGTTACAGTTCCAGATTCGGTTCGCCCGGGGATTAAATTTAGCCGAGGGGTATTGCTACGAGTAGGGATTGTTCTAATTGGGATTAGACTTGCAATAGGGGATGTTTTTAAGCTGGGGTTGATGGGATTGCCAATAATTATTGGTTGTATAGGGGCTGCATTGTTGGTCACATATTTTTTAAGTAATAAATTGAATCAACCGAGACGCTTGGGTTCGTTAATAGCGGTTGGGACCTCGATATGTGGTATATCTGCTATTTTAGCAACAAGTACTGCGATTGAAGCCACGGAAGAAGAAACATCCTACGCCGTCGCGGTGATTACATTCTTTGGATTGATCGCAGTCCTCACGTACCCAATTTTAGGCCATATTCTATTTGGAGGGGATCCAACAAAAGTTGGGTTATGGTTGGGAACCTCCATTCAAGATACATCACAAGTGGTAGGGGCGGCGTTGATATATTCACAGGTGTGGGGCGCCCCCACGACCCTAGACATTGCAAGTCTCACAAAAGTAATACGAAACGTGTTCATGGTCATAATAATACCTATAGTCGCGATCGTCTATTCAAGGGGCCTGAGGGAAACTAGTGAAATTGGTTTGAAAGGCCATTGGGGATTGAGCAGGATTAGGCAGGATTATTTCCAATACTTCCCAAAGTTTATCATAGGATTTTTAATTCTTTCTATGGTCCGTACAATAGGAGATTGGGAAATTGGAAAGGGTGGAAATGCATACTGGGTGATAGATCAAGTTGGGTGGATTCAAATGATAAGTTCGGTTGAAATGGCATCTAATGGATTGTTCATAGTGGCCTTGGCGGGAGTGGGTCTAAGCACCAAACTTCAAAAAATTAGAGACCTCGGTCCTCAATCATTTTTGATTGGATTCGTCACGGTGGTGGTGGTGGGGCTGGTGAGTTTTTTCATGATAAATCTTACAGTTTAGTTTAACTATAGGAGTATGGCTTTCGGTCTCCAATGGAATTTTGATACTTTTCATTGAAAACCCAATGGTCATCTTCGTTTTTAATTAAATATGCGCCATAAAAGGGTACTCTTTCAGATATGGTTTCGATTAGAGCATCTCTGATTTCTTGTTTAGTCATCTCCCCCATCGATTTTAGATCATCGTTGCGATTTAAGCATCCTTTCAAATATCCGTCATGTGTGACACGCACACGGTGGCAATTGGAACAGAAATCCGAATTTCCAACGGGGTCGACTATTTCGACCATTCCTTTACCAAACCAATATCGTTTTCTAGAATGCATATATCGCTGTTCCACTTTATCAGCCCGGGATTCGAACCAATCATGGACATCAGATATGTTGACTGCCCAACTGGAATTACCAGTTAGTTCAGGCATATATTCGATAAGTTGTAGGTGAAGTCCCTCTCTTTCAGAGATGAAATCGACCATAGAAGGAATGAACCCTGCCGTTTGTCGAAAGACAACCATGTTGAGTTTTACAGGGGCGAGATTGGCTTCGAGGGCGGAGTCGATCCCCAATAGCACCCGGTCGAATGCCCCACTTTTTGTTAATTTTGCAAATGATTCCCTATCAAGTGCATCCAAAGAGATATTTACACGATCGAGCCCGGCGTCGGCCAATGCTTGGGCCCGCCCAGGTAAGAAAGTCCCATTAGTTGTAAGAGAGATCTCAAAGGAGTTGGGGGTTCTGCGTATGATTTCTTCTAGATCTTGACGTAACATGGGCTCCCCCCCTGTGAATTTAACAGAATTTATCTCAAACTCTTCACAAACTTCGAGGAATCGAACGACATCGTCGGTGGAGATTTCATCCATTTGAGGGTCTAAGGGCCCCCGGGTATCTCCCAAACCTTCGTTGTGGCAATAAATACAATCGAAATTGCACCGATCGGTCAGCGATATTCGGACGCTGTTAACTTCTCTTCCAAACGAATCTTTTAACACAGGAGAATATTTCCATCAAGAGGATTTAAGCTTAAGGGTTTAATATTATCAAATTTATCAACTAAATCCATTTAATTTTAGATTATAGGATTTATAATCAAGTTTCCATCAGGGGTCAATCCAATTTCAGCATCAGAGGTCAGTTTTCTATCTCTAAAAGCGTGTTTAAGCCCCCGGTTTAGAAATGCCACGAGTTCGGGTTCGGTGTAGGCTAATTTTGTACCGCTGTTATCGGCCATGGTGTAAATTCGAGATACTAGATCCCATAATTCAGTTCCTTCCGGTGCATTGAAAATGATATTGCACATAAGGAGTTTGGATAAAGTGATTGTTTGTTCTGCTTTAGATATGTTAACACGTGCAGAAGTTTCTATTGTACTGATATTTGCTACACTTGTTCCAAGTTGAGACGCGATGCTTTTTTGAGTCACACCCCGTTCTCTAAGAGACAACACTTCGATCTGTCTTTGTGTAAGGAAGGTATCTCCGGCGTTGGGTATAGTTCGATCCATACAGAGGGATAGGACCCGGTGATAAATTAAACCATCCCCAGAATATGTCGTGCGCTTGTATGACGGTAGATCAAATGGGCAGGGGTTAGCTTGCCCGGAGTAGTTTGTTGAGTTGATAATGGCGCATGGAAAACATTACCCAGAATAATGGGTAGCAGAAAATGGAAAATGGGCTAAGAAATCCACCTAGGCTATATTCGACCTTGTCTGTTAAAATTGTGTGATTCCCGCGAGATGAAAAACTATGGGTGTGGATCCACTTTTGGAATGGTTTTCCAGACACATCATCCCGGAAAAATGCACTATTTGATCTTTTATCAATTTCAAGTATTTGGACGTTCCAAACAATGGGAGAACCTATTTTGAAAGGCTGAATTGTGGCTACGATTTTGGCTCCTTCGGGGAGATTACCTTGAATTTGGTTTCCTTTGGAATCTACTATAGACTCTATTTTAAGATTCATCCAAGGTGGAGTTAATTGTTCAAGTCCTGCTATATTTGAATGGAAGTCCCACACAGCATCAAAGTGAGAAATTACACGAGCAGATTTAGTGAAAACAGGCATGGTTTTTGATTCCTTCTAAACGAATATAAGATATAGGTTTTAGATTGGGAATTAAAATAGCCAAGTTGATGTTCTCTTCTGCCGTTTTCGGGGTAAGAATGCTAACGAAACGTGCGAAGGAAACTACCCCTTTTAGAGCCATGTCCGTATTAGAACGGGCACAACAAATGGAAGACGTGGTTCACCTTGAAGTTGGAGAGCCAGATTTCGAACCTCCAGCGGAAGTGATAGATTCGGCAATCGAGTCTATGTTGAATGGCAATTCGGGATATACAACTTCTAGGGGAAAAATAAAACTAAGAGAAGCAGTTTCGGATTATTATCAAAGGACGTACGATCTAGACATTCGAGTGGATAGAATAGTAATCACCCCGGGGACCTCTGCGGCACTTACTATGGTCTGTTTAGCTCTAATTGAGGAGGGAGATGAGGCAATTCTTACAGATCCTTATTATGCCTGTTACCCTAATTTTATTAGGCAAACTGGCGGTACCATTAACACAGTTCCCTTGGATATCTCTGCAGGTTTTGCACCGGATATAAAACTTTTTGAAGAATCTATGAGTGAAAGTACCAAGGTGATGCTATTGAATTCTCCTTCGAATCCAACAGGTTCCGTGTTAAAAAATTCGGAAATAGAAGAGTTGGCAGAAATTGCGCAGAGGAATAACACAACGATCGTTTCGGACGAAGTATACCATGGCATATACTATGATACAGAAACACACAGCGTGTTAGAACACACGGATGATGCGTTTGTGGTGGATGGTTTTTCAAAGAGATTTGCAATGACGGGATGGCGCTTGGGATGGATTGTGTGTCCACCAGAATGTATAGATGCAGTAAACAGATTGACGCAAAATTTGGTCATCTGTGCGACCAACTTTGTACAAGATGCAGGGATAGCTGCCCTACAAATGTCAGATGATTTAGTTCCAAAGATGCGAGAGGTGTATAGAAAGAGAAGGGACGTCCTCATTGAAGGAGTGGAGAAATTAGGAGTGGGAATGGGATATGTCCCAGAGGGGGCTTATTATCTTTTGATAGATGTTAGTGAGTTGGGAGATGCATTTGATATTTCCAATAGATTGTTAGATGAAGTGGGAGTGGCCACTACACCGGGGCCCGATTTTGGAGGGTCTGTAGAAAATTGCCTTAGGCTTTCGTACGCCACAGGTATGGAAGATTTGAAGGTAGCAGTAGAAAGAATCGGAAAATTTATTGAAGATAATCAATAGAAGTTGAAGCCACTACGTGTGTCTGTTTTGAACATAGTCAAAAGACCTTTCCCAAGAGTATTTTGCATCAGTATATCGATATGCTAAAGGATCTTTTGGCATAGATCCACGAGCTATTTTTTCTTGCTGGTAAGAGGGTCGGTCGTCGATGAAATAACGTCCGGTGAGTATTTTCCCGTCGGCTAGTGAAGTTTCAGTTTCATACATCATCTGTGCCGCTTGCACGCGGTTCCGGGGGTCAAAGTCATATTCTTCCGATTTCTGAACATCGACATAGGGGATATATTGTTTTGCATCCTTATTCCAAGTAGGGCATTGTGTAAGGAAATCGATGTGTGCAAATCCTTCGTGTTGAATTGCCTCTACAAGAATGTCCTTTGCTTGGGAAGGATTTACTGCAGCAGTTCTTGCGATGTAAGATGCGCCAGCTGCAAGTCCCATGGACAAAGGCCGGATGGGGTCTTTTGCACTGCCTAGGGGTTGCTCTTTGGATTTATGTCCCTTTAATGAAGTGGGAGATGCTTGGCCTTTTGTCAATCCAAAAACCTCATTGTTGAATACTATATACACAATATCATGATTTTCACGAGCAGTATGCATGAAATGGTTTCCACCAATCCCATATCCATCTCCATCTCCGCCGGCAGCTATGACAAGTAAATCCGGATTCGCCAACTTTGCTGCCCGTGCGATTGGAAGAGACCGGCCATGTAAGGAGTGGAACCCATAGCACTCGAAATAACTACTGATCTTACTAGAACAGCCAACTCCAGTAACAAGAAGAACTTCCTCAGGAGACCTTCCGACTTCAGAGACAGCTTTCTTCAAAGCATTTAGTACCGCGAAATCCCCACACCCAGGACACCATGTTGGTTGAGGTTCGATTTCGGGTGTAAATTCATTTGCGTCAACAGTTCTATTTTCTCCAATGGCACTAAAAGTAGTATTCATAATTAATTTTCTCCCAGTATTTTTTCTTCGAATCCTGCTACAATCTCAGCGGGTTCGAATGGGTTCCCATCATATTTGAGCAACCCATATAATTTATCGCCGTAGGCTCCAAGTTGTTGTTTCACAAGTCCTTGGAATTGGCCCGTTGCATTCATTTCCACGACTAAGATCTTGGAAACACTTTCAACGAAAGAAGTGACTTCTTGGATAGGGAATGGGCAGAGGTCACTTACAGAAAGTGCTTTTACTAGAGGGGTTCCAGACGAATTAAGTCGGTCAACCGCTTCTTCAACGGTTCCTTTGTTAGAGCCCCATGTTAAGATCCCATAGGGGGAAGAACTAGGACCATACGGAGTATTATTTGACACATTTTGGGCATCTAGGTAAGTCCTTATTGCGGCTATTTTACTCCTACGCCGGTCCATTTGTAGAACTCGATTGATGGGGTCTTCGGATATGTGTCCTTCTTGAGTATGTTCATTTCCAGAAGCATGGAATCTTCCGTGTTTCTGTCCAGGTATGGATCGGAGAGATACCCCATCTTTTGCGTCATAGTTATAGCGATGATACTTGCCGGACGGGTGATGAGGAGCATCTATTAGATCAGATTCGGGAATGGTCCCAGGCATGGAAGGATCAGGATCGCGGTCAAAGAAACTAAGAGGTATGTTTCGCAATTCTGCCCCGAGTTTTTGATCGTATAAAAGAATCACAGGGATATTATACCCATACGCAATTTGGAAGGCCATACGAGTTTGGTCGTATGCTTCTTCGGGGTCCCCGGGGGCCAACACTATGCGAGTGGAGTCTCCCTGGCTAGTATATAGAACGTGCTCGAGGTCTGCTTGTTCAGTCTTAGTTGGCATCCCCGTTGCAGGGCCTGCGCGCTGGGCCTCTAGGAGGACTATAGGTTGTTCAACCATTTCTGCTAGGCCTAGTGGTTCAGACATTAATGAAAACCCACCTCCTGCAGATCCTGACATTGCTTTTACCCCTGCGTGGGACGCCCCAATGGCAAGTGCTGCTGCGGCTATTTCGTCCTCAACTTGTTCGGATATACCACCAACATCGGGAAGGATCCCACACATAATCGTAAATGCAGCAGTCCAAGGTGTCATAGGGTATCCTGCAATAAATCGACACCCTTCATCAAGGGCAGCATAAGCTATTGCGTGACTTCCCGATACGAGAGCTTGGGTTTCATTGTGCTCGCCAGAGGGGAATCTAAGGTCATGTGTAAATTCAAAGGTGTCAGCCACCATAGAGTACGTATTTCTAAGAATGGTTAGATTTTGTTCAAATATAGATCCCTTCATTGCGGCTTTCATCAGTGCTTCGATGGGGGCCAATTCCATTTCCAATAGCGCGGCTGTGGCCCCAACACCAGCAGTATTTCGCATGATGTCCCTGCCTTCTTCTTTTGCGATAGAACGCAGATCAATTGGATAGACATGCCAGTTATTTTCAGCTACTTGTTCGGAGAAGTCAGGCACATCTTCTATGTCGATTATACCCGTGTCGTATACAATTACACCACCATTGCGTAAATCGTATAGATTCTCAGTTAAGGGCTTTATTCGTTCATTTCCATAATATGCAGAATCTATCTTCTGGTTCCTGCCAAATGAATCCCCCAATGCCAAGAGGAAATTGTAACCATCTCCACGTGATTTTAATTCTGTAGGGCCCGCTCTTATTTCGGCGTAGGTATGCCCCCCTCGAATACGAGATGGGTAATGTCGGTGGGTGAAAACATTCAGGCCAGATCTCATGATCGCCTTGCCAAAATTATCACTAGTAGAAACTATACCATCCCCTGATCCTCCCGCAATACGCCAAATGAGCTCTGAATCCATTATTTATGCACTGGAATTTGATTGGAACTTGACATGTAAAAGACTTTGCCCAAATAAGTATGAATAATCATGATAGATTAATTTATAACGATGGTGTAAATGCGACTATTGATATCGATTTAACCATAACCTAAATAATTAATCTGCATAATTATCAGAATGTAATTTCCGGGTTAATGCACCTACGTTATTGATTATATTTTGGCAAACCGTCTGAAAATCTGACTGGGCTATTGAATCGGGATTGAGGACGGCGGGAAATCCGTCGTCGGATCCCTTTCTAACAAGGGGGTCTAATTGAATCCGTCCGAGGAATGGAAGTTCCAATTCATTTGCAAATATTTCGGAAGTCCCTGTTCCGAATAGATCGTGGACGGTATTGCAGGAAGGACATAAGAACCCACTCATATTTTCTACCAACCCCAGAGTGGGAGTTCCATGCCGGTCAAACATTTTAAGACTTTTTTCTGCGTCGTCGAGGACAACGGACTGTGGCGTGGTGACTATCACAGCCCCGGTTACAGATACAATTTGAAGTAGGGTCAGCTGAGCATCCCCCGTTCCAGGTGGCAAGTCTATGATTAAATAGTCCAATGTCCCCCAATTTACATCTGAAAGTAACTGTGAAATTATTTTATGGACCATAGGACCTCTCCAGATTACAGGGTCATTTTCTCCGACAAGAAGGCCTAGGCTGATGAATTTTACTCCAAATTGTTCAGGGGGTTGAATTTTCCCATCTTTTGTTTCAATGGGTTCGCCAGTGTGGCCGATCATTCGAGGGGTGTTTGGACCATAAACATCGGCATCGAATAGGCCCACTCTAGCGCCAAGTCTCGCTAATTCAGTAGCAAGGTTTACAGAAACAGTGGATTTCCCCACTCCGCCTTTTCCGGAGGCCACCGCGATTACGTTCTTGACAGTGGGCAAAAGGTCGTCTTCGGGTGAAACATTTTTTTCGGAGCGTGCAGATATTTCCACTTCGAATTTAGAATTTGAAAATAAATCTCTAATTTGTTTGGCTATTGATTGTTCTTCGGTGGAGTAAGGAGCCCCCAGAACAAGGGAGATTTTAATTGTAGAGTCTTCGATGGTTATAGAATTAACCAATCCGAGAGATACTATGTCATTTCCAAGGCGCGGATCGGGAATAGAACTAAGTAAATCTTGGACTTCTTGTTCATCCATGTAGACAAATATATGTCACATGTTTGATAAGAAGTTTGCTAGTTACCAAACTAATTGGGAGAAAATCGACTTAAGTTGGAGGAAGTACAAGGAGGGAAGTATGGGAGCAAAAAATTGTCCGGTTTGTGGTGAAGATTATGAATTTTATGAAGAAACGATGGGAGAGGATAAAGGAATACAGATAATGCACGATATTGACCAAATGTGGGAAGTAGAAGAAAATATACGCTGGAATCGTATATGCCATCGGATTAGTGCAAAAGGTAGTGCAAATACAGAGGGAATTCAATTGGCTGTGGAGACTTTTAGGCACCATCGTGGGGAGACGAAGTGAGGTTGGAAAATGGCTGAGATTCAAGTAGAAAATGTGAAATGGTGGCAATGGGCCCTGGATGCGGTGTTTTTTCTGTTCGGCATAAACTCATTGTTGAATGGGGATTTAAAATGGGGAATTGGATTGATTATAGTTGGGATGTTGGCGTTTGGTTACGACCTATGGAGATGGAAAGTGAATGGGGGTGAATTTAGTTTTACCGCCCGGAAAGAAAAGTAAATACAGAATAAGAAATGGGATTAGAACTTGAGAGGTATTGGGGGATTGGGCCCAAGACTAGGGCAAAATTTGAAGATAAATTAGGAGTAGAAGGGGCTCAACAGGCGATCCTTTACTCAGATTTTGATTCTTTGTTATCCACAGATGTTGGCCTTGGAAGGATAGTGTCCATATTGAGAAGAGTGGGAGAGGGAAAGAATATAGATGCTTTTGCGTCAGTTGATTCTAGAACTGAATATAAAAATATACTTGAAATAGTGCAAAAATTTTCTGTGTCTTCAAGAGTAAAAAATAAGATAAAAATTTTAGCGCCGATGTCCTCGATTGGTTTGATTAATGAACAGCTTGATTTAATTTTTGACACGGTTGAGGCATGGAAATTACTGCCAGAAGAGAATAGAAAAGTGATATTGGAGCGTTTGAAGTGGTGCGATGGTGCAGAGAGGATTGGTCAAACCACTGTTGGGATTTCTACATTTTTATACGACATGGGGAGTTTGGGTGGTGTTTTTCAAGAAATAGAAACTTTGAACATAGAAACTCTGGAGAAAGTTGAAAGTGCTATGGAGCAGCTAAGGGAGGCCCCCCTCGAAGTAGATGCCGAAAGTATAAGGCTGTCTGTAGAGAGTGTCGAGAGTTTGGTTCGAATGGAAGAGGAGGTCTACCAAATTATAGAAGATATCAAGAGGAAGAATATTAGTGGTTTCATAGAGTTTAAAGAAGAAGTATACGCATCCCTAACTAGAAAAACTGGAATTGATGGGAGCCTAATAAGAAATATAGAAGTGGAAGAATTAATGGAAGCGGATGAGTTTATATTAGAAATAATTAGAAAATTAAAAACTAAATTTCGAAGTGAAATTGATGAAGAAAAAAGAAAACTAGATGAAGAGAATCGAGAATTTGTTGAAAGGTCAAAGGGCGACATAAACAAATCCATTGAGGCAATTGATAAAATTGCGTTTTATCTGTCGTTGGCTCTTTTTGCACTATATTTTGACATGTCTAAACCGATAGTGAAGAAAGATATCTTATGTGTAAAAGTCAAAAAGGGACGGAATTTGTCTATGTTGAGTTCGCAGAGGGAGGAATTAAAACCAATAGACTACACTATTGGGACGTCTGAAACCTTGTCCCAAGTAGAAAGTAAGAGGCTCGCGGTGTTGACGGGGCGGGCAGGGAGTGGAAAGACCACATTGTTAGACACAGTATTCCAGATTGCAGCACTATCGAATATGGGACTTCCAGTTCCTGCAGAATCTGCAGAGATAGGATTATTTGATTCGATTATATTACAAAAATGTTCGGGGAAGCAGAAAATAGCAGAAGCGAGAGAAATGTTGAAGTCAATGGTCCCTCCAATTGTGGAAGGGAAAAGAACATTATTACTAGTTGATGAGATAGAGATGGCAACTGGAATGAAGGACGCGCCAGAGATACTTAGATGGATTTTGTATCTTGCGAAGAGAGGAGACTCAATGGGGATTTTTTCCACCCACATTTCAAAGGCAATAGTGCCAATAGAAGCCGGAATTAGAATTGAAGGGATAGATAAAGGACAAAGTGGGAAAGAATATCAGCCAATACCGAATTTGATAGCAAAACCTACGATAGAATTGGCTATAGAAGAAATCATAGCTTCTACAAAAAAGAGGAGTGAATTGGTTGCATATAGGGAGCTTGATATTAAATTTGGGGAGAGAGCATTCCAACGAAAATTGAATGATCCAAAGTGGGAGAAATGAAATTCAAAAAGTTTGTAAGGTTTAAGTGAAATTATAAGATATGGTTCTTTCAGAATCGAATGAAGTACTAAAAATTGGTAGTGAAGCACCTGCGTTTAAATTAATTGGCACAGATGGGAATCAATACACCATAGAGGACTTTGAAGATTACAAACTGCTCCTGGTTTGTTTTACGTGTAATCATTGTCCATATGCCCAAGCAAAAATTCCTGTTCTTAACGAATTGGCAGAAAAATATTCAGAAATGGCAGTTGTGGGGATTAGTTCGAACGATGTGGAAGCGTACCCTGAAGATTCGCTTGAAATGATGACCAATTGGGTTGAAAATGGAAAAATTTCATATGATTACTACCTATATGATGGTGATCAAACTGTTGCAAAGGGTTATGGGGCAGAGTGCACTCCGGATCCATTTTTGTTTATTGCAAAAGGTGGTAAATTCGTGCTAGTGTACCATGGGAGGTTGGACGATGCGACAAATCCGGATGGTGTGCCAAAACGACACGAAATGAGAGAGGTTATTGATAAATGTTTGAAGGGCGAAAAATGGGAAGGGAATGCTTCTCCGGCGATAGGGTGTGGGATTAAATGGAAGGAATAATGACTATGAGTGACACGGCGCGATCGATAGCGGAGTCAATAAATACCGAAAAAGAAATATCTAATGATATCTAGGTGAACAGCCGGAGTTCGCCACAAGAGGATATAGAATGAAACATAAGTTTCCAAGCATAGACGCAAGTAATATTATTTATAATCCCACGTTCGAGGATTTGCGTCGGTTTTCTGAAGAATTAGAACAAGCTACAGAATACGGGAGTCCAAACTATGTTAGTGAGATTAGATCTCGAAGTTCAAGTAAGACAAAGAACAACATAGATGAGGAATTTGATAGCGAAGATGAAATTCATATCTCCAATGCCACAGAGCGGATTTTCTCAGAGTCTTTTGTCTGCATTGATAGAAAGATGGGGAGCCATCCGAGATTATCGTTTACGTGTCGATTGTTCGTTCCTAAAAAGTACGCAAGGATCGCACTTTCTTGGGCAACTTTGCTTGAACCAAGTGACGGGGGGGAGCCAGATTTATGTACGGTTCACATTCCAGATTGGAAAGAAACTCGGATAAGGATATTTCCAGAAGATGGTGTGACATATGTACTAGGAAGTGATTACACAGGGGAGGCAAAAAAATCATTTTTGAGGATGTTTATGTATTATGCCAAGCAAAGAGATGGACTAGGATTACATGCAGGGACTAAACAAGTGTGCATAAACACGGAAGGTGGGGAAAAGCGAGTTGGGCAGATCTTTATGGGCCTAAGTGCCACGGGGAAGACGACACTCACGTGCCATGGGTTTGGCCTTACGGGTTCTGAAAATGCAAATTTGGTCCAGGATGACGTCTGTGCCTTGTTCCCTGATGGGTTGGTTGCGGGGAGTGAAGGAGGTGGGCTGTATATCAAAACCATTGGATTGGATAGAGAGGACCAACCGGAGATATATGATGCCACTATTTCTGACAATGCTGTTTTAGAAAATGTTGCCGTGGGAAAGTCAGGGGATGTGGATTTTTATGACGGGAATTTAACAGATAATGGGAGGGCATCTATTTTGCGTTCCGACTTGCCAAATGCTGCAAATAGTATTGATCTGGAAGAGGCACATCAAATATTTTTCATCACGCGAAATCCGTTAATGCCACCCGTGGCTAAATTGACAGAAGAAGAAGCAGCTGCTGCATTCATGCTTGGCGAATCGATTGAGACAAGCGCGGGAGATCCTACGAAAGCTGGAGAACCTATCCGAGTTGTGGGAACAAACCCATTCATAATTGGTTCCAGAGGAGAGGAAGGTAATAGATTTTTAGAACTGATAAAACAAGCAGAAGTGGAGTGTTTTATAATCAATACGGGAAAAGTTGGGAACGTGAATTCAAGATCGGTTGAAATAGAACATAGCGTGGCAATTTTACGGGAAATAGCCAAAGGAGATATAGAATGGAAAAGAGATAGCGAGATAGGGTTGAGCATTCCACTACATGTGAATGGTATGGAGATAAAAGAGTTCTACCCACCGGATTATTTCGAGAATTACGGGGGGATCTTAGGATCATTGAAAGAAGAGCGTAAAGAGTACCTTTCAGAATTCTCTAAGCTGGCAGAAAATTTAACCGAAACATCTCTTTCAATGTAAAAAAAGATTCAATGGAGTTTTGGTTGCAGATGCGGAAATATTAGGAGAATATGACTAAAAATTTGCAGATAGACGATTTAAATCCCCCTACCAGAATATTGATGGGACCAGGTCCAAGTAATGTCCATCCAAGAGTATTGCGAGCTATGAGTACTCCTTTAGTAGGGCATTTAGATCCTTATTTCCTTCAAATTATGGAAGAAACACAAGAATTGCTTAGAGATACGTTCCGAACAAAAAATGAATATACAATTCCAGTAAGTGGTACCGGGTCTGCTGCGATGGAAGCTGCTTTTGCAAATGTAGTTGAACCAGGAGATACCGTGTTGGTTCCAACAAATGGGTATTTTGGAAAAAGAATGGAATCAATGGCAATGCGAGCAGGTGGAGAAATAGTTCATGTAGATGCCCCATGGGGGGAGCCGCTACAAGTCGATGAAGTTGCTCGTGCGTTTGAAGAAAATTCCCCGGATGTGTTTGCATTTGTGCATGCCGAAACGAGCACGGGGGCACTTCAACACTCCGTTGAAGAATTAACTTCTATTGCACATGAAAATGAGGCCATTGTCATTGCAGATACAGTTACATCTTTGGGAGGGGTGGAACTGGAAGTGGACAAATGGGGTATTGATGTTGCATATTCTGGTGCGCAAAAGTGCCTTTCCTGCCCTCCAGGGGCAAGTCCATTAACGTTGAATGAGAGTGCTCTCGAAAAAATTGAGAAGAGAGAAACGCTTTGCAGATCGTGGTATTTGGATTTGGGTCTTTTAAATGGATATTGGGGAGACGATAGGACATACCATCACACTGCCCCAATAACAAGTATATATGCAATAAGAGAAGCACTTAGATTGGTAAATGAAGAAGGGATAGAGAATAGATGGGAACGGCATCTCAGGTTGGCATCCGCACTTAAATCTGGTGTGGAAGCAATGGGCATAGAAATGAATGCGAAGGAAGAATATTGGCTTCCAAGTCTTAACGCGATTCGAGTTCCAGAGGGGGTTAATGATATAAATGTGGTAAAGCTACTTCTTCAGAAATACAACTTAGAGATTGCAAGGGGCCTCGGAGATTTGAGTGGGAAAATATTTAGAGTTGGTTGCATGGGACATTCTGCAAATGCACATAATATTTCTTACTTCATGATGGCATTTGGGAGTGCACTTCAAAAGGAGGGGGCCACAATAGATGTAAAGGCCGGATTGGAAGAAACATACAGAAAGTTGGAATAGAAGAGTAAAGGCCGCGTTCAGAGGAAGACTACCCAGGCGATTAAAATTGCGAATAAGGATGCAATGAGGGTTCCCATAGAGTTGATAGCTGCATACAATAGATTGTTTTCTTCAATTAAACGGACAGTATCAAGAGAGAATGTTGAAAAGGTAGTGAAAGATCCGCAGATACCAACTCCAACTATAAGGAGAATTTCAGAAGAACTATTAGAAAATGTAAATGCACCCAATATGAAACTGCCAATTACGTTCACTATGAAGGTGCCCATAGGGAAATTTTGAGAGGGGACAGATTGGATTACGGCATATCTTGCGAGGGCCCCAAACATGCCGCCGATACCAACTAGAGCGAAAGTTTCTATTGAATATAGATCGGGCATCATAGTCCCACCTGTTGTAATTTTTCACTGAGAAATTTTCCAAAGAGGACTCCAACAAATCCCAAAATATAGGTCAGAAGAATGTTCAACATGGCAAATTGGGGGGAGATGAAGGTTTCGAGGGCGAATGTACTATACGTAGTGAATGATGCAAGGAATCCGATTACTAAAAGAAAATGAAGCATTGGGTTGGAACGTTCGGTGAAAGTTCCTGTATAAAAAAGTATTCCTATGAAGAGACTCCCAAGAGTATTTATAAAAATTGTGGCAAACAGAGTGGGGAAGAGAATTGTGAAAGCATATCTGGTGGTTGCTCCGAGAAACCCCCCTAAAGAGAGAAATACAATGGAATCCACGAAATGTGGGGGGATTTTTTTTGAAGAGAGGGTTGAAGAATTCATCTATAAGAAATGGAATACTTTGGTTCACTAGCATATATGCGCTTGATATCTTTCGCTAGCGCCGCTTCGCCTCTGTTTTTAAGCTTAGGAACCGGGTTGTTTTGAAGATCCTGGCGGAGATGTATTCCTTCAATTAAAAATGAAGAATTTTCCAAAGTAGTGATCTTCCCTATCTCGAAGAGGTAATCCCCTGGAACCCCAAATTTCATGCTCCTGCTCTGGTGTCTTTTAGACCCGAGTGAATGGATAGTGACATGAACATAAACATTATCGATGGCCCGAGTCCATATGGTTTTTACATCCTGTGCAGTTGTCTCTGTAACACGTTTTGTAGAGGATAAGGATTCGAGAGAAGTTATTGTAACAACGAAAATGGCTTCTTCGGTGTCGACTATGAATTCATCGCCCAGCTGAAGGATGGTGTCTTGGGAAAGCGGGATTGTAGTTGAGAGAGAATCTTCATGTTGAGAAACAATAACGTTGCAATTGATTAATTTTGGAGAGGGGAGGTGGTTTTTATAGACATAATTGCAATTTGGACATTGTAAAGTGAGTGTATCTTTGGTAGTATGTAATATCGTGTGATCGAGTTCCACGCTAGGAGAGCAAATGGGGCAGCGAGTGGGGTGTGTATTGGTCATGAATTGTTACAGTTATATTGAGGAAGATGGTAGACTAATTTTAACTCCATCTGCATAAATAGTGGGATTTCGAATGATCCCATCGAGATGTAGTGGTGCTTCTACATCACCTCCAATTCCTTTGTCATCTCCTATTGCCACATGGACAGTTCCTGCTGCTTTTTCATCTAGTAAAACAGATCCAATTAATTCAACAACATCGAGGTTGGTTCCAATTCCTAGCTCGGCTAAGTTATACGCATTTTTCCCAACATCTTTTGCGGCAATTTCGACTTGATTTTTAATGTCGTTATCAGAAATATAAGTTACATATCCATCTGAGACTTCAAATTCTATTGGTTCTTTTAAAAGTCCGTGGGGCATCATAGTGCCATCGACTATGAATTTTCCATCTGCACTGATGGGGCTAATATAGACCTCTCCGGCAGGTAAATTGGAAAAATCTCCAGGATTGTGATTTATACCATGGTCAGAGCGCCAGCTACGAGAACCTAGATTGAACTCAATGTCAGTTCCTGAAGGTGATGTTAGACGAATTGTTTTAGAGCCCTGGAGGGTACGGATTAAATCGTCGCATGTTGATCGAATTGCGTCATAGTTGGAGCACAGACCTTTGGTCATTACTTCCTTGGTTATTCCTGGTAAAGTTGCACCACGGGACCCAGAATTGGTGGCTTCGGTTCTAGCCCTAGTATGAGTGATGCTTTTACTAGTTGCGGCTAGAAAAACGTCGTATTCTAGCATGGCCGCTGCCACATCGGGAGGAGGTTCTTCCCCATGTTGATTCCCAGGAGGATAAAGTAATAGAGTGACGTCGGTGGTAAGATCCAAAGCTACCTCATAAAGACATTCCCCTATCTCTTTACAGACAGAATCGGTGATTATGAGGCAAGACTCTCCTTGTTGGATTCCCATGCATTGGGAAAGTGCCGTAAAAGAGGCTTGTTTGAGGAGCATACTATGGTAATTAATACCAACTTAGATAGCCTTTTTTAAAGAAATGCAGGAGCCAAATGCCACAAACGCCGCCCCGAAATCGTTTTCTTGGTAGAAATGGACATCGGACATATGATCAATGTTGCGGTTAATGGGTATGGTACGATAGGCAAACGAGTTGCTGATGCAATAGTCCAACAGCCAGACATGAAATTGATAGGGGTTTCAAAAACTAGACCGAATCATGAAGCCAAAACGGCAGTGGGGAAAAAATATCCATTGTACGTGGTTAAAGAATCAAAAAAATCATTTGTAGAGGCAGGTATCAAATTCGAAGGTACTGTAGAAGAGATGTTAGAAGGTGCGGATATAGTAGTTGATGCGACTCCTTCAGGTGTTGGGGTTAGAAATTATGAATTGTATAAGGAAGTGAAAACCCCTGCAATAGTACAAGGCGGCGAATCAAAAGATTCGGTAGAGTCTAGTTTTAACGCGAGGGCTAACTTTGAAAACTCAATTGGGAAGAACTTGGTGAGAGTTGTTTCATGTAATTCAACAGGATTGGCTAGGTTGCTAACTCCTATAGAAGAAACATGTGGAATTGACCAAGTTCGCGTTACATTGATTCGCAGAGGGGCAGACCCAGGTCAACCGGGGAAAGGGCCGATCAATGACGTGATCTTAGACCCCGTATACCTCCCATCTCACCATGGACCAGATGTTAGGAGCGTCCTCCCAAATATAAACATAGACACACTTGCTCTGAAGGTACCTACAACGCTAATGCACGTCCATGTGGTGAACATAACATTGAAAAAAGATACAAGTAAAGATGACATGTGCAAATTGTTATCTGGAGAGTCTAGAATCCACATGGTTGCGGCGGAAGAAGGGATAAAGGGGATCGCAGGGCTTAAAGAGTTGGCCCTAGATCTGGGACGGCCACGAGGGGATTTGTGGGAAAATTGTGTGTGGGAAGAATCAGTCTCAGTTAAAAACAAAGAAGTGTATTTGTTCCAAGCCATACATCAAGAAGCGGACGTAGTTCCTGAAAATATAGATGCAATTCGTGCCATAGTTAATGAATGCGGCCGGGAGGAGAGCATGAGTTTAACAGATGAAACAATGGGAATGGGACTGGGGAGATAAAATAAATCAGAATGCAAAACTTAAGCTGATACATGACTTTTCTTAGGGTGTAAAATGCGCGATTTTGACGACCCTTTCGAAGATATTTTTGAAGAGATTCAGGAAATGGTGGGATCCATAATGGGCTCGCTAGAAGATGGAGGCCAAATCCAAAGTGGTTCGGAAGTCCAAACGGACATTCAGGAATTAGAGGAGGAGATGATAATCACAGTGGACCTGCAGGGATTTGAAAAAGAAGAGATATCAATTAAATGTAATGGGTTTGTCCTCCTGGTTAACGCAAAAAACATAGATCTAGAAGTTAATGAACAGATTGTACTTCCTAAAATTGGAAATTCAGATTTGGTGAAGGCAAAATACAGAAATGGAATTCTAGTAGTAACGTGTCCAAAAATCGAAGAAGGTTTTGAAACTAGGGAAATAGAAATAGAATAAGCGTACAAAATTTTATAGTTTGGGTTGCTATTGAAGAAGTATGAGCAATAGTAAGTTGGATGGTCCTTTTGGATTAAGAAAATTCATTGAAAGGGTGGATTCCATAGGAGAATTAAAGTGCGTATCGGGGGCACATTGGGATTTGGAAATGAGCAATATTTCTCATTTGATTTGCAGCACTCACTCGAAGCCTGCACCGGCATTATTGTTTGATGAAATTCCAGACTACCCAAAGGGATATAGGACATTTTATGGACAGACAAATTCGGCTAACAGGGCTGCGATAGCGTATGGGATGGAGCCAAGATATAGCGATCCGATAGAATTCATAAAAGATTATCGAATACGATCGAAAGAAATTGAAAATTTAGAGGGAATGGGGCCAAAATTTGTTAGTGAAAAGGAAGCCCCTCTAATGGAGAATAGTTTCAAAGGAGAAGACGTGGATTTACTTACGTTACCAGTGCCGATGCACCATGAATTGGATGGAGGGAGGTTCATAGGGACTGCAGACTGCATCATAACCCAGAGTGCCGTTGAGGGTCGAGTTAACCTAGGGACGTATAGAATGCAAGTCTTTGACCGGAATCATTTGGGTGCATTTGTAGTAGAGGGGAAACATGCGTGGTTGGATATTATGGATCACTTTGAGAATGGTGAGGAACGTATGCCAATAGCAGCAACGTTTGGTCAGGATCCCACTTTGTTCATATTTGCATCCATAGGACTTCACCATGATACAGAATGGGGAGAATATGAACCGACAGGCGCGGTGATGGGAGAGCCATTCCCGGTTGTAAAGGGGCCAGTTACAGGAATGCCCCTCCCTGCAAATGCAGAAATAGCGATAGAGGGTTGGATATATCCAGGAGAAACTGAGATAGAAAGTTCTTGGAGGGGAAAGGGAATGGAAACTAAAATTGAAGGTCCATTTGGAGAGTGGGCTGGATATTATGGAAGAGACCCCGTTCCAGAACCTCTAGTAAGAGTGGAGGCATTATACCACCGAAACGATCCAATAATGGCATGCGCAGTTCCCGCAAAACCTCCTTATGACTATTCATATCATAAGAGTCTAACCAGATCTGCAAATTTGTGGGATCAAATTGAGGCTGCAGGGGTTCCAGGTGTAACTGGAGTGTGGAGAACCGAGGCTGGCGGATCGAGATTGTTCAACATTGTTAGTATTAAAAATAGATATCCAGGACACCCACGACAAACGGCACACATAGCAGCCCATTGTAGAGCAGGGGGCCAGTCAAACAGATGGACGATTGTAGTGGACGAAGATATCGATATCACGGATTTGAATCAAGTTGCATGGGCAATGGCATCTAGGTGCCTCCCCGCGAGAGATATTGAAATTTCAGATGGCGGATGGGCGCACAAATCAGTTCCAGAAGTGGACGAATATGTTCCAGTTAATTCTAGAATTATGGTTGATGCATGCATACCATATGAACAAAAAGATAGTTTCGCGAAAGTTGCAGAGGCATCTCCTGAATTGAAAAAAGAAATAATGGAGAAATGGTCCGACGTTTTGTTAGGTAAGGAGTAAACAAAGTTAGCACTTGAAGAGATAGTAACGGTGCCAATAAGATCAGCCATGATTTGCTGTATTTGGCACCCACTCCCGCTGTTTTCCTTAATTGTCGAGGCGAACAGCGAAGAGTATCTCCGCTGCGATGGGTTTAGCAGGAGTATAGGATTTTGAGATCTGTAACTACATAAAGGTGTGTCAGACCTTGTCCGACGGACGTCACTCGATGGGGGAAAATTTATATAATATGAAGAATCCTGACATGAAAAGATAGGAACGGTTCGGAGCCTTTATCCAGGGGTGAGAGCTTCTTTCTGATAACTATGGCCCGAAAGCCTGCTTCCATGTATAGGAAAAAGAATAAAGTCGCCTATACACGGAGAGATTACGTAACTGGAGTTCCTGGATCGAGAATTGTACGACATATCATGGGGGATGTGCATAAATCCCATGAAGATTATCCTGTTAAAATTTGCTTAAAAGTAGAAGAGGCATGTCAATTGAGGCATACTTCTCTGGAAGCGGCGCGTTTGACTTCCAATCGTCACTTGGCTGCGGAGTTGGGAGAGGGGAACTACACATTTTTACTTAATAAATTCCCGCATCAAATTCTCCGTGAAAACAAGGTTGCCACAGGGGCGGGCGCAGACCGTGTTTCTGATGGGATGAGGTTGTCTTTTGGGAAACCTGTTGGAACCGCTGCTAGGGTGAACAAAGGGGATATTGTTTTTACAGTTTATTGTGATGTGGATCAAGTGAAGGTTACAAAAGAAGCACTAAGACGGGCGTACAATAAGTTATCCCCCCCATGTAGGATTGTGGTTGAACGTGGCCAAGAACTTATAAAGTAGTAACGTTGAAATTTCAGTGAGATCAACGAAGAGTATGCTCGAATTGGCAGTTATCACCCATGAGGAGACCTTTAGGAGAATGAAGGATCCTCTCAAAGATCGGGGGGTACTGGCCAGATATATTGACGTTTATGGGAGAGGGATACCAATTTCTAAAGAAAATCCAATTGAACTCCAAGATATAGATGTGGGTTTTGTATATCCATCCCGCATTATGGAAGGTGGAGTAATTGATGCGTTTTTAGAAGTTCCATGGGTAAATGGATTGGAATCGGTCGTACTTTCCAGGAATAAAGGAAGGGTGCTAACAATACTGAATAAGAATGGGTTTGATGTCCCATCGACTGTCATGATTTCAAATCCTATTGGAGAAGAAGAGTTAATAAATGCATATGAAAAAATAGAAAATCCAATGGTAATAAAACCAAATTCGGCCACGAGGGGATTGGGGATTGCCCTTGTAAATGATGTGGATTCATTTGAAGGGATTGTAGATTATATTAGATTGGTCCAGGATAGGGCAGAAACGGGAGATAGGTCATTCTTAATTCAAGAATACATCCCTGATGCGAGAGATTACCGAGTTATGGTAATTGATGGGGAATATGTGGGCGCTGTTGAAAGGAGGTTCATAGATAGCAACTTAGAAGGTAAAAAATGGAAAAAAAATGTCCATAGAGATGCAATTGCGGTGAGGGCTGAAATGCCAGATTCCATCAGAAAAATTGCAGAGGATGTTGCTTCTTTGCTTGAAATAAAATATGTAGGGATAGATATCTTGGTAAATAAAGATAGAGTCGTGATAAATGAAACGAACGCCAGGCCTACTATTGACCAAGAAGAAAAATATTTACCATTCTTTTATGACAAATTGGCAGAATTAATTGAAAGGGTTGGTCAGGGGTATTAAATTTTTCTGTCACCATTCGGTGTAATTATTACGGAGGAGATCGGAATAAATAATTAAAATGGGAAATGAAAGAAATTTATCACTGAAAAAAGAGACGATCATTGACACAGATGTTCACCTCCAGGTGAAACCTGCTGAAATTGCAAAATGGATTGACGAGCCATTTAAGAGCATAATGACAAAGGGTCATATCGGGAACCCACTTCCGGATTCGGGGTGGGACAGAAGTATGGCGGGGAAAATTGAAAAGAGACAGATCACGGGCCCAGAGGATATTCATGAAAAGTTATGTGAAGAGTTCCACATTGACCATCCAATAATAAATTCGTTTGGGAAGTTGGGAAAGGCGTCTATGTCGCGACTTGCTGTTGCGCTCATGAAGGGGTATAATGATTTAGTTCTGCAGAAATATTTGGACGATTATCCTCATTTTTATGGTCTGATAACGGTCGCAATGCAAGATCCAGAAGCTGCGGCAGAAGAAATTTACAGAATGGCGGACGAAAAGCAGTATATTGGGGTTTTTATAGACAATACAGGCCCAAACCCACCACTAGGAGACCCACGATATGACGTGGTATATCGAGCTGCAGAAGACAAAGGGCTCCCCGTATCGTATCATGCATATGATAGTGGATTTATCGTTGATTTTCCAAGGCAAAATGCAGGAGTTGAATCATTCTTCGCAGTGCATGTATTAACACATCCATATGCCCATTTCCTAACAATGACTAGTCTCTTCGAACATGGAGTCCCCGAAAAATTCCCAGATCTAAAATTCATTTTCTTAGAAGGAGGAGTTACCTGGCTCCCATACATGATGTATCGATTGAACAAAGTGCACTCAATCCGCAGGTTTGACGCGCCGATGCTAACAAAAACTCCAGAAGAGTATATCAAAGATCAATTCTACATATCTACCCAACCCGTTGGGGAACCAAATAATCAAGAAGACATGAGGAAAATAATGGAAGTGATTGGATTTGATAGAATGATGTTTTCTTCGGATTATCCACACTTTGATTTTGACCATCCAGAGGGTTTGGAGAAATTCCTTAGGGTAAATATACCCGCGAAGGATAGAAAAAAGGTATTGTCAGGAAATGCCAAAGAGGTGTACGGGATTTAATGGCCGACCACATAGTTGCAGAAGTTTCAGAGATAGAGGATGGGGAGAGAATTCTTGTTGAATTGAAGGGAAGAGAAGTGGGGATATTTTACCTAGATGGAGAGTATTTTGCATTTGCTAATTGGTGTGCCCATCAAGGGGGACCCTGGTGTGAAGGGACCCTTACAGGTACGTTTGAGGGTGAGTTTAATAGAGACACTCTAGAAACTAGGCTGAACTGGGTAAAAGAAGGAAAAATATTGAATTGTCCGTGGCACGGTTGGGAATATGACATAAAAACAGGGACTTGCTTATCGAGGAGATCTGTCAAACTTCCTTCATATCCTGTTCGTGTTGAAGATGGAAAGATCATAGTTACTTTATGATGGTAAATGGGAGAGAAGAGCTACCTGATTGGTGGATTGAAAACCAATCCATAAAATCAGGAATGGACCTCCCAGTTTATGACCCCCCTAGATTTGAAGACGGAATATACACCCATGCAATAGTTCCGGTACTAGAGGAAGAGCTAGAATGTGAGATTCTATTTATAGGGATAGATGTGAGATACTTAGATGATTGGGAAATTAGAATGGACGACATACCAGTATGTGATATTAAAAAATATAGAACTCAAGAGGGAAATACGATATACGGCATTAGTTCAGAAAAATTTGGCGCAGTAATTAGAGAAGAAGCGACTTCAAGAAAACAAAAAATAGAAGTTTAGAGAGCTTAGTTATAGAATTTCAAGTAGAGCCATGTAGTGACCACGTAAGTGAATCCAGGAATCTTCTTCCATTCCTTCTCGGTGTTGGAGAAAAATGGGAGGCACCAAACCTAGTTGGTCGGGGTCCAAAACTGGGGAAAGTTTGTCTAGAAGGGGGGTTGGCCATGAGAAATCTTCGACGTATGCAATAGGCCCTCTAAAAACAACTTCATATTTTGAAGCAGGGTCAAATAAAGCAGATTCCACTACGGTGACACATTGGGTTTTATAGATTTCAAGGGCGTCATTCAATTGATTTTCAGATATTTTTACAGAGAGATCGCCGATTGAATTGGATAATGAATCCATATCAAAAGAAGGAGGATGGAGATTGAGAGTTCCTTTCGCGAGTAAAAATTCAGACCACCCGGTTCCAGAATGAATATCACGGCTAAAGGTTGTAAATGCGAAGACAGAATCTTCAAGTTGATATAAACGGACTCCGCTACTCCCAGAGGGATCGACTGTTTGTGTCAGAATGAGAGAGTCGTCATAATCAACTACAGAGGGTGCTGTGAAATTATCAAAATTAAATTCGGCGTTTGAATCTGGGCCTTCAGAATCCATAGGTATATGGATATTTCAGTGATTGGGCGTGTTAAGCGTTTAGATATCAAAGAAAATAAGAACGGGGAGAGCATAGAGAAACGCATGGAATGGGGAAATAAAGGACTGGAAGTGATCAAAACTCGCCACAGATTGATCATAGGAACTGGATTGTTGTCCACATTGGTGGGAATTATGATGGCGGTTTTTGTAGGATATGATTGGTTTGTGAATCATACAGGCCACGAAGTCCTCGCTATAGTTTCTGCATTTGGAATTTTATTAGGAGTTCAAATGCTTATTCTATCATCTCTATCGAGTATGTTGATTTCACTACACCAGGAACAAATACATCACATGGAAAATCAGTCGAAAAAATCCAAGTGATAGGCTATTTTATTCTTGTTCTTCAAAAATAAAAGAAGTGGCACCTTCTAGAGATTCTAATGTGGGGGAAATTGTAGGTGCCGGGTCAAATAGAGGTGAGATTCCACGAGGCCATTTGATCCCCGTTCCAGTAGCAATGCAAATAATAGTATCCCCTTTGTCGAATTCACCTTCTTTATGGGCTTTTTTTACCCCCGCTACAGTTAGAGCGGTTGCGGGTTCAACGAATAAACCGTCTTTCCCCATTTCTTTCAGTGACGTTTTAATTTCATCAAAAGAGACTGCATAGGCACATCCCTGTGATTCTTTGACAGCGTCAAGGGCATAAGTACCCGTCATAGTTCCTGAAGTTGAAATTGTAATTGGCATAGGCCCCGCGTCGGGGGATGCTTCTTTTAAATTGGAAGAGATAGCACGCACGAGAGGTTGTCTTTCTTCAGATTGCACCCCAATCATTCGGGGCAATTTTGAAATTATACCGATTCTGTGCAATACCTTAAAACCATTCCAAATGCCAAATAGTCCATCGCCGATCCCGGTGGGAAAAACGATGGCTTCGGGTACTTCTTCTAACTGCTCGATTAACTCAAATGCTATCGTTTTGTAACCTTCTGAAGAATAATGGAGCCCATTGGTTACAGGGTACCATCCTTTGTTCACAAGTAAATTAAGCAATGAACTTCGTGATTCAAAATCTAAAATTGCAAGTTCTGCCCCATAAGAAAGAATCTGGTTTCGAAGTGGCAATTCACACTCATGGGGGGATAAAATAAGAATGTTGGGTATATTGGCACGTGAAGCGTATGCAGCGGCACTGGCTCCTGCATTCCCAGTACTTGAATTAACTACTTTGTCATATCCAAATTCGACTATATTTGATATCATCAGAGAATATAGACGGTCTTTGAAAGACCACGTTGGGTTTACAGTTTCATTTTTATAAAAGACGTTTAAATCAAGATTCGAACTTAAATTGTTTGCTCGTAGTAGAGGGGTGCCCCCCTCCCCGAGGGTTATGGGATTTTTAGGAACTAGAGGGAGTAATTCTTGATACTTCCACATACTGGTTAGTGAAGTTCTATTTTCAAATGGAAGTAAATCAAAATTTAATTCGTCGTAATCGAAGAGGACTTGGAGAAGTCCTTGGTTCCCAGACTCAAAACACGCGGGACAGCCGTAGGGATACCCACCAGGAGGGTATATAGAATTGCAAGATGAACATTCAAGTTCGTGGCGCATATATGGGCTATCAAGTGGGAATTGGCTTTAATATATCCCTAAGCTGCAAGAAGATTCGTTAAAAAATAGTGTTAGCTTGATTTTCTTCCACGGATATATTCGTCAAGATCCATATTTTCCCAGATCTCTTTTGGAGGTTCACAGTGAGGTGGGTAGTCCACATCGAGTGGTTTGGTCGCGTCGATGAACACACGAGTATCGACACCACCGCCAGTGTAGGGCCATCCCCTTCCATCGGTTCCGATAGGATCTAGACATTCGATATAAGCGTCTTTGATGAAATTGATGTCTCGGTCGGGACGGCATTTCATTGCCATTGCCCACCAGATGTCATGCATGTCATATGGGTTTTGTTCCTCGTCGACTACCACGACATATTTCATGAAATATTTTCCAGACGAAGCAGCGATTGCTGCTTGTTTTCCAACACCAGGGTATTCATTTCGTACCTGAACAATGGCCACAAATTTACTACATTCGGGTGGTAAGTGGACATCCATGACCTGAGAAACAGCATCTTTTGCTTTTCGGTAAACGTCAGTTTCCATTGGCAATGCACCATGCATGAGATGGTCTATGTAGGGGTTGTAAACATCATAGTAGATAGGATCTTTTCTGTGAGTGATCGCGGTTACCTCAGCAACGGGAGATTCACGTTCTTTTCCGAGTAAGTATGTGAATTCACAAAATGGACCTTCTTTTTCTCGGACATGGGGTTGGATTACCCCTTCGACTACTAGCTCTGCGTCGGCAGGTACAAGGAGATCATTCGTCTTGCATTTTACTAGATCCATAGGTTCTCCTAGAACACCTCCGATCGCTTTATATTCATCTTCTACAGTGTGTACTTGGCACCCCATAATAGCAGCTGGATGGTGTCCGACATATGCTGCGAATGGAAGGGGTTCGTCCCTAGCTTCTGCTTGGCTAAGAATAGAATATGCATGGGTTCCACGGGCGAGGAACAAACCAGTTTTATTCTTATCTTTCTTCATCATGCGGTAGATACCACAGTTGTGACGTTCGTTTTCGGAATCCCAAACAACGAACACCTCCGCGTCAATGAATGGTGCGGGTTCTTCGGGAGTGTGCGTCAAGAGAGGAAGTGAACTAAGATCTACATCCTTTCCTGTTTTGACTACATCCTGGACGGCCCCTTTGGACACGACATTATAGTCTAATAAGTTCTCTCTTCGTTCTAAATACTTCCAAAGAAGATTGTCCGGTGTTGTTTGAAGAGTTTCAGCCAGCCTTTGTCTTGTTGCCAGGACGTTGGTGACTACTTCCCACTCAGGATATCCTTTGACATTTCCGCGTTCTACATGTATCAAAGGGTAATTAGCAACATGCCTACCTCGCTGGCCCTCATCTTGATGGGCACGAACGAGAGATGCTATTTCATATTTAGGATCTACTTCTTTGTTGACGTGTGCAATTTGATCTGGGCAATTGTCGTCAAGTTGTTTTAAAAATGTTCTCAAGTTTTGTTTCATAATGAATTAAGTACGACTGAACGTGCCTAAAGAGAGTTTTTGAAACAATATATATCTGTGCTTTAACGAGCAAAGGTGTATTAAATATTTGGAGAATATAATAGGATATTAATATTTTCGTGTTGAGAGAAAGTTTAAGTAGTTTTAGAAGACCTTCCTCGAACATATTCGTCGAGGTCCATATTTTCCCATATTTCCTGAGGGGGCTCACAATGAGGTGGATAGTCGACGTCGAGTGGTTTGGTTGCATCGATGAATAATTTGGTGTCTACTCCCCCATGGGTGTCGGGCCATCCCCGCCCAGTAGTAGCGACTGGAATTAAGTTTTCCACATAAGCGTCTTTGACGAAATTGAAATCCCGGTCGGGGCGACATTTCATTGCCATTGCCCACCAAACATCGTGAGGATCCCTAATATTTTGTTCCTCGTCTACGACGGTTATAATTTTTGGGAAGTACTTTGCAGATGCTGCGGCAATTGCTGCTTGTTTTCCAATTCCAGGATATTCATTTCGTACTTGGACGATTGCTACGGTCCTGCTAGCTTCTGCGGGCATGAATACATCCATGACCTGAGAGACAGAATCTTTTGCTTTTCGATAGATATCAACTTCCATGGGGAGTTTTCCTATGTTCACGTGTTCTACCCCGGGGTTATACACATCAAAGTAAATGGGATCTTTTCGGTGTGTTATCGCAGTTATTTCGCAGACGGGAGATTCACGTTCTTTTCCAAGTAAGTATGTGAATTCACAAAATGGACCTTCTTTTTCTCGGACATGGGGTTGGATTACACCCTCTACTATTAACTCTGCATTTGCGGGGACTTTGAGATCAACAGTTTCACAGTCCACTAGTTCGAGCGGTTCGCCCATTACACCTCCAATGGCATTATATTCGTCTTCAACTGTTTGGACTTGACAGCCATAAATAAAGGCAGGATGGTGTCCAACAACAGCAGCAAATTCTAAAGGTTCATCTCTGGCTTCAGCTTGGCTGAGAATGGAATATGCATGCGTCCCTTGGGCGAAGAATATTCCAGTTTTTCGAGGAGCCTTTTTCATCATACGGTAGATGCCCGTATTATATCTAGAATTTTCTCCGTCATAGAGAACAAAAACTTCCCCATCCATGAAGGGGGCAGGTTCTTCTTCTGTGTGACTCAAAAGGGGTATTTCATTAATATCGGCTTCATCCCCTATTTTGATTACATCTTTTACAGGCCCCGTGGATACTTCGATGGGTGGTATGGGGTTTGTAACGCGTTCGGTGTACTCTTGTATTGCTTCTTCGGGTGTTGCATCGATCCCAAGTGCCATGCGATAATCGGTCCCGCACAAATTGGTGACTACCCGCCAGTCAGGGAACCCTTTGACATTTGTACAAAATATAGCAGGGTAAGCACCGTTTGGTTCGTCTTGTAATTTCCGGACGATGGATGCTATTTCATATTTGGGGTCGACTTCTTTGTCGATATAAGCCAACTGAGAGGGCGATTCTCGCTCGAGGATTTCTAGATAAGTTCGAAGGTCCTTTGCCATTATATAGTTGTACAGAGATCAAACAAATTCATAAGGATGTTTATTCGAATTTGGAGGGTGTTTTAACGGAGGGGTTTAATCGATCGAAAACGAGAATTGAGTATGCTCTCATTTGTCGGTTTGGGGTTATATGATACGAAATCGGTCACAGTGAGGGGTGCAGAAGTGATTAGAGAGGCGGATTTTGTGTTTCTTGAGAATTACACGAGCAAACTGGGAGGATCGAGGGTTGAAGAATTGGAAGAATACTATGAAAAGAGTATTGAGATTCTTCAAAGAGAAGATGTAGAAGTGAATCCGGAGAAGATATTAGAAGCTGCGAAAGAAGGAGAAGTTGCGATACTAATAGCAGGGGATCCCATGATTGCTACCACTCATGTAGACCTTAGACTCCGGGCGAACGCACAGGGGATAGAAACTGAGATAATAC
The DNA here is from genome assembly GCA_964597855.1 of uncultured Halobacteriales archaeon. Taxonomy (GTDB): domain Archaea; phylum Halobacteriota; class Halobacteria; order Halobacteriales; family Hikarchaeaceae; genus Hikarchaeum. The sequence goes on from CAZQZO010000002.1 coordinate 110,105, forward strand.
ATGGGACTAGTGCAAGTACCGCTGCGTGCGGACTTACAGGATTGCAAAACTATCGATTTGGAAAATCCACTACAGTGCCATTTGAACCAGTGGGAAAGTTACCAGATAGTGTATATCAGACAATTAGAGAAAATAGAGAACGGGGTTTGCACACATTGGTATATTTAGATATAAAGATTGAGCAAGATAAATATATGAAGGGGAATGAGGCTGCGAAAAAATTAATGGGAATCGAAGAAAATTGGATAGGCATAATCATAGCGAGGGCAGGGAGTAAAAACCCGCGCGTGGTCACTGGTAGATTGGAAAAATTGTCAAAAATGGATTTCGGAGAACCATTACATTTGATGGTAATACCAGGGGATTTGCACCATATGGAAATGGAAGCGCTAGAATCATTTACAGAAATGCACTTATAAGTTTAAGAAAAGGGACGGACTATTATTGTCGTTTGCGGACTAATCGGAGGACATCTTCTTCTAAAAGTTCATGATCGATTCCCACTATTTGATCATCGTGTTTTGCACTAGGGCCCGTTATGCGTGCAAATCGGAAAGTTGCTAAGAAATCGCTGCCAAGTTCATGGCAGGCATCCTTGACTGTTGCGCCTTTTCGGAGGATAAGCGGTTCTTCATAGTCAGGTCCCCTTCCCGGCTTGTCCATATATATTCGAATGAAACCTAGGGAGTCCCAAATCGCATCCTTGAATTCTACAATTCCAAGTTCCTCTTTTGCACTTATGTGGAGTATGCATTCGGGAGACACCCCATATTCCATCAATTCGTTTGAGATGGCGTTGAATGTGGAAGTGCTAATGGAATCGGATTTATTGATTACAACTAATGATTTTTTATACACGCAATTTCCCATGATCCCATCAATCAAACTATCAAGATCAAGGGTTTCTCGAATGGTTACGTCCGCGTTGACGATTCCATATTCCATCAAGACTCCTTTAATGGTAGATTCCTCAAGTCCCAAGTCGACACTGTGAAAGATGGTGATTCCACCCCTGCTAGTCCTAGATATTTTAATTTGAGGAGGGGTTGCGTTGATGCGAATGCGGTTTTCATGAAGTTCCGATAAAAGAGTGGAATATAATTGTATGTGTTGTGCATCTAGGACGAAAATCACAAGATCTGCTGTTCTGACCACTGAGAGGACTTCTTTTCCGCGCCCACGTCCAGAAGAAGCCCCTTCGATCAAGCCAGGTAAATCTAGAATTTGGATGTTTGCACCGTGGAGGTGAAGCATTCCAGGAGTTACTCCGAGGGTGGTGAAAGCATATTCTCCGACTTCGCTCTCGGCATTGGTAAGAACATTCAATAAAGTGGATTTCCCCACACTAGGAAAACCAACTAAAGCCACGGTCGCGTCACCGCTTTTTCGAACTCCATATCCCCCACCTCCACCTGAAGAGGATTGTCGTTCTACCTGTGCTTTTTTGTCTGCTAATTTTGCTTTTAATCTGCCAAGATGAGACTCAGTCGCTTTGTTTTTCGACGTTTCACGTATTTCTCGTTCGAGTTCTTCGATTTCCTGCTCTAGTGCCACTGTTCACTATTGTATCCGGATAGATAAAAAAATCTGCGTCTTTGAGCGAACGCGGTAGGACAAAAGAGAAAGTTTAAAACCAATGGTAGGTTTCCGTCAGGGTATGAGTGGTACCGTAGACGTACTCGTAGAAGGTGGCCGGGCAAATCCGGGGCCACCTATTGGACCAGTTTTAGGCCCTACACCAGTGGATGTCCAAGCAGTGGTTAGTAAGATAAACGAAGTGACTGCTGCATTTGATGGAACACAAGTTCCAGTCAAGATAGTTTATGAAGATGATGGTAGTTTTGAGTTAGAAGTTGGCAGTCCGCCAACAGCCGCTTTGATCAAGAAAGAGCTGGGTATTGAAAAAGGATCGGGATATGCAAAGAGGAGTTTTGTTGCAGACATATCCGTGGAGCAAATCAAAAAGATCGCAAATCAAAAGTTACCAGGGCTCCTATCCTATGATGTGAAAAATGCTGCAAAAGAAGTTGCAGGTACTTGTGTTGCATTGGGCATTACTATAGATGGGAAAAATCCAAGAGATTTTAAAGAGAAAGTAGACAGCGGTACGTACGATGATATCCTAGTCGAATGATTAGGGGTGCGTCTGACGCGTGGTAGAAAATTTTCCGAGAAAATTAAATTGACCTTTGACTATAGGAAGTAGAGGAATATTCATTACGACGGGTTTATGCCTCCACATAAACCAAATTTCAGATAACAGGCGAACGCCTGACATATACTGTAGTAGCCGTATGGCAGACTACGGAGGAAAAAATGGCAGATAAAGAAATAGAAGAAGCTGTTATACGCGCACTAGAAACCGCCCCGAGTCGGAACTTTAGAGAATCAGTTGATCTTGCAATTAATTTAAAAGGATTGGATCTCAGAGATCCAACCAATCGTGTGGATGAAACGGTGGTGCTCCCTAGTGGTACTGGCCGAGAAACAAAGATTGTATTATTTGCAACGGGAGAAAACGCCGTTTTGGGCGAGAAGGTAGTTGAAGAAGTACTGGGATCCGTACAGATAAAAGAATTGGGAGATGACGCAGAGGCTGCGAAGGAGCTTGCAAATTCAACTGACTTTTTTGTCGCAGATGTTGGATTGATGCAAGATATCGCAAGGCTCTTGGGGAAAGTACTAGGACCAAGGGGGAAAATGCCAAGACCACTTCAGCCAGAAGAAGATGTGGTTGATGTAGTAAATAGAATGAAAAATACAGTTCAACTACGGAGTCGAGATAATCGGACGTTCCATGCACGTGTTGGGGCACAAGATATGTCTGCAACAGATATAGCCACAAACATAGAAGTGGTGATTAGGAGACTTCATGCAGCACTGAAAAATGGGTCCCTGAATGTGGATTCAATTTATGTTAAGACCACTATGGGGCCTTCGGAGAGGGTGGCATAATGTCTACACAAGTAGAACGTCATACAGATAATTTGCCGGAGTGGAAAACGCAAGAAGTTGAAGAAGTCAAAGAGTGGCTTTCGAGTCACGTGAGTATTGGAGTTTGTGATGTCTCAGGCATCCCGAGTAGACAGTTTCAACAAATGCGGGCGAGTCTTAGAGGGAAAGTGGCAATCAAGGTAAGTAGAAACACACTAGTTAGGCTTGCTGCAGAGGGCGTAAAAGGATTAGAGCCAATAGCAGATCAGCTCAAAGGGCAGGTAGGCGTTGTTGGTACAAATAACAATCCATTTACATTGTATCAAATGCTCAAAGGTTCGAAAACCCCTGCTCCGATAAATGCAGGAGATGTGGCCACCAAACAAATTATCATACCCATAGGAGATACTGGATTTCCTCCGGGTCCGTTTGTAGGAGATCTACAGGCCGTAGGAGCTGCTGCCCAAATAACAGAGGGGTCTATTCAAGTGACTGCAGATAGTGTTGTTGCGGAGATAGGAGATGTCATCACCCCACAGTTAGCTAATGTGTTAGGTGCTCTTGGAATAGAACCAAAAGAAGTTGGGTTGAACTTAAAAGCAGTTTATTCAGGAGGGGTTGTCTATGAGATAAGTTCCCTTGACATAGACACAGATGACTATAAAGTGAAATTCGCCGAGGCGGCAAATAATGCAAGGAGTTTATCAATAAATAGTGGATATCCAACTTCTCAGACGATATCCACCATGTTGGTTACTGCATTTAGAAATGCCAAAGCAGTAGGCATTTCAGCGGCTATTGAAAGTCCAGATTTGGCCGTGGAATTGATAAACAAGGCAGCTGCAGAGTCCCATACATTGGCGGTATCTCTAGAGGAGGATGCACGGCCCGAAACACTGAAGAACGTGACTAAAAATGAATCGATAGACAAAAAAGAACAGAGCGTTGAACAAGAGAATACAGAAGATACTGAAGCTGAAAGTGAAGATGCAACAGAAGAAGCGTCTGCAGCAGGACTTGGGGATCTTTTCGGATAAAAAAATAAATAAAACAAATAGGAATTAAAATGGAATATATATACGCAGCATTAATCCTTCATGAATCGGAAAAAGAAATAAACGAAGAAAGTTTGACAACAGTGCTAAAAGCAGCTGATGTGAAAGTCGAAGACGTACGTGTTAAAGCACTAGTTGCAGCACTAGAAGATGTTGATATCGAAGAGGCATTGGAAGCAGGTCAAGTCGCCATACCCGCTGCAGTAGCAGTTGGAAGTGGCGGGGCTGGTGGAGAGGCTGCTGCAGACTCGGATAACGCCGAAGAAGCAAAAGCATCTGCAGAAGAAGAAGCGAAAAAGGCAGAAGAAGAAGAAGCAGCATCCGCAGCAGGACTTGGGGATCTTTTCGGGTAAACTTACTACCAGAAGGGGATCAAATTCCTATTAAGTTTTGTTACGGAGGAGGGGATCGGTATGACAGGTAGAAATGATTATTTATGTCGGTATGTAGATCCTTTTGCAGTATCTTCTACAATAATTCCGAGAAGCTCTAATTCTTTTCGAATTTCGTCTGCTTTGCCATAATTACCTTTAGAACGCTCTTGCTCACGAGAATCTATTAAGGAAGTGATTGTATCGGAAAATGGTTCGTTCGAATCGGTCGCAATAAAAGAGAATCCAAGTACATCCCTGGCAAGGTTGTCCAGGGTTTTAATTGCAAGATCCAATCCAAAATGGTCATATTCTTCGTGTGTTTCAAAGTGTTGGTTGAGTGAATTGATAATGTCGAAAATTGCTACGAGTGCCTCTCTAGTATTAAAATCATCATCCAATGCAGTTTGGAAATTTTGTACAGAAGATTCTATAGAGTTTCGGAGAGTTTCGTCGGTTATTATTGAATGGGGAGAGGACTCACAGAGTGCATTTGTAGTTCGAAGGTATGTGCGTTCCAATCGCCCCCAGCGTTCTACCGCCTCGTGGAGGGCGGACTCGGAATAAGCTTGATGTCGATGGTAAGAAGTTGAAATTAAAAACATTTTAATGGAATTGGAACCGAATTCGGAGATTGCATTGGAAACAGAAAAATAATTTTTTAGACTCGAACTCATTTTTTCACCTTGTGTTTCTAGAAGACGTACGTGTATCCAAAAATTAGCAAAATTTTCCCCGGTGGCTGCTTCGCTCTGTGCTTTTTCATTTTCGTGGTGGGGGAACATCAAATCTTGCCCCCCTGCATGGATATCAATATTATTTGAAAGGTGGGTCATAGACATCGCAGAGCACTCTATATGCCATCCCGGCCTCCCAAGACCCCATGGAGAATCCCAAACGTCTCCAGAAGGAGCAGTTATAGGAGGTAGGTTTGGATCGCGGTATTTGGAGATGGATTCAGGAGGAACTTGGCCCGATTTCCATAAAGCAAAATCGTGGGAATGTCTTTTCTCGCTCGCTTCTCCTGGAACATCTGGAAAAAATTCTTCGTCTAAATTTGGTTTGGATAGTGCCCCATAATTGTTAAATGAACTTACGTCAAAATATACCGAACCATTGGACTCATAGGCATGATTTGAATCAATGAGGGAAGAAATAATGGCGATGATTTCGGGTATATGTTCGGATGCTTTTGGATAAACTTGGGCACTTTTTAGACCTAATGAATTCATATCTTCAAGGGCTTTGTTGATAAAATAAGTAGCAACTTCCGATTCGGAACTCCCGTAATCGGATTCGCCCAGTCTAGCTACAATTTTCTCATTTATATCAGTGAAATTTTCAACATAAGTGACAGAGAATCCCAAATATTCAAGCCACCGTCTCATAACATCTACGTGGACCCATGCTCGTGCATGTCCCAAGTGGGGTAAGTCGGAAACGGTTAAACCACAAAAATATATTGAAACGGAATTTGGAGTTATTGGTTTAAATTTCTCTTTTTTCCCAGTGAGAGAATTGGTTATGAATAGCGACACTAAAAAACGAAAGGATTGGCAACTGCATTAAATTAACTATTGCGCCTCTCCACCGTATTTGAGTAGAATATAACACAAAAAAAGAATTGCAATCATTCCAAAAATAGAAGCTATCAATACGCTTTTCGCGGAATCGGGGAAAGAAGATCCTGCGGCTGTGGCTACACCCGTGTAAAAAAGGAGTGCGAGAAATCCCATGGCAAATTTAAAAAAATGCGAGAATCCCATATAGTGAAGTCTCGGAATGGGAATTGCATAAAGGCACCGATACGATTGGAAAGGTGTCAAAAATGTTTTAAGGGGTAGGGTTTACTAAAGTGTCATGGGGAACATAGAAGAAGAATTACGTGAACAGTTTTTTGAAGCATTCTCTCCCGCCGCATATCCGATATCAAATCAGATGGATCTAGTTCCAACACTGCCAAATGGCATGTCTACTAGATTTGAGTCAGGGGACTTTTCGATGACAGTGATCGAATTGAGCATGCGGTTGTCAGATAAACAAGATTTTCCTTATGAAACTGTGGAAGATCTGATAGAGGACCTAATAGATGGGATGAAGGAAAAGGGGATTATTTAAAATGATAACCGCTAAACGGTTGCGTTAAGAACAATAAGTATGGACCCAGCTATATTAGGCCCAATTGATGTTATTTTTTCTCCGATCATAGAGCCTATATTACTGATTGGGGTGGTGATAAATCTAGTCACTCGGCATTTGGCCCATAGATCCCATATTCAACAAAATGAAGAAGAGAAAGGATCCCTGAAACGCTTTGTGTTTCATGAGATTTCTAATGGGATATTGATAATATTTTCACTATACTATATGACCCTTCACCACCATGGAGGAATGGTTTTGTCATTAATGGTTTTGGCAATGGTTTTGGCAGATATATTTGAGTTTGAAGCCAGACTTGTAGAATCTAGAGGTGGGATGGAAATAGAATTGCCAAAGGGTTCGATGGTCGGATCTGCGCTAGTATTAGTATACATACTATACATAGTCATACTCCCTGCAGGACCACTAGATCAATTTCTCACATTAATACCGATATAAATAAAATTAGTTTTACTTTTCGTTTGATTTGGCTTTGATTTCGTTGATGGCAGGGATAAGAACCCAAAACGTAAGCGCTCCGACAACGGCAAACCAAAACATAACTTCCCGAAGTACAATTGAAAACTGTCCATAGAAATCCAAGTTTTCAGGAACGGGTGCTATTAGCTGTGTGGTTTCAAACCCAGGGGTTGTGAACCACCCAGAGAGTATCATCCAAGCTAGTCCCGCGCTTGCAAATATACCAAAACCTTTCATGAATTCGTCGGCCATGGTCTGTAATTAATCCTCCTTGCCCTTAGTTATTGTCATTCCTTGTGTTTTGAAACGGCTAGTAAATGCATATACTACAGTTCCGATTCCAATTGAAAAAAGACCGACTAACGCTAGTAAAGGGTCTATCTGAGAAAGGGGTGTGGTTGCCCTTTGGGTTGCAGTATCAAGTAGGATGAAACCAATTACGAGGGCGAGTATGGAAAAGGTAGTTGAAAGTACAACTATACTTTTATAAAGTTGATTGGGAACAATTACTTCTCTGTCTGTTTTTCCCATGATAATGAGTTATTTGGGAGCTTTGGGGGGCCTATAAGCTTTAGGAGGCCTGAGGCGGTAGTAACGTCTGTTTAATTCATACATATATCCTTCTCTCATGGTTTTTAGTAAGGAATAAATTACAATCCCAAATAGAACGGGCAGGATAAAAGTTAAATCAAAGAGGAGGTGGGAATTTAGAGGGACTAGATTTTTCACAGAAAGAACACTTACTGTGAATGCAAAAACTACGCCTGCGACGCCGAAAGCTGCCCAAAATGGTTCTTCTACAGGCCGTCTAGCTTTGCCTTTATTTACAAATGGCAGGACTGCCAAGAACCCTACAACGACTAGATTTGCAAGAACTCCAAATGTTCGATCTAGCATTAGTTTGTCACCCCCCAATATGGAAAGTGCAGGGTTGAGCGGTTCGAGCTTAAGAAGGCCAAATGACCAATATAGATACCAATCTGGAAGGATGACTGCGGGTGTTTGGCTTGGGTTTGCAGGAGCGGCAATATGAGGGGGTGCAACGGCCGAAAGAAGTAATATGATGCCTATGAAAAAGCTAGTAATTGCAAATCCACGGACGACTTCGTGGGGCCACATTGGAAATCCCAATACTTCTCGTTCCAAGTAGTCGGCTCGGGATCGGATGTCTTGGTCCTCAAGTCTAGCCCGTTCGAAATATTCATACGTAAGTTGGGCTAGTCCAGTGGATCTAGATTTACGCTCAGACCAACTAGGGGTTTGATCATCGGGAGGAACTGGAGTTTGCATTAATCCAGAGCCATCAGTGAGGATGGGAAGTTCCACGTTGTTTTTTTGTTTTTTGTATGTTTGGTTTTTCATAATATCATCAATGTGGTTCTGCAATCCCTTGCATCCAAACAATTCCAATGTGGATCGCGATCACAGTAGTTACTGCAAACGGAAGCACGAATACGTGGAGGATGTACATACGTTGTAAAGTGGCTTGTCCTAGGGAGAACCCACCAAACATTAGTTGCGCGACCCATTCGCCCAATATAGGAATTGAGAGAGCCATTTCAACTCCAATTTGCCCGGCCCAAAACGAGAGCTGGTCCCAGGGAAGAAGATAACCTGTGTAGCCGAACATCAAGGTGAGTGAAATTAAGATGATCCCTATTATCCAATTTAATTCTCTTGGCTCTTTGTATGCCCCTACAAAATAAACACGCAGCATATGGAGGAAAACTGCAGCTACCATAACTTGTGCAGACCATCGATGGATGGAACGTAACATGAATCCAAAATTAAGATCAGTCATTATGTATGTTATTTGGTTGTATGCAACTGATGGGTCCCCGGCCGTTGCAGGAGAATAGTAGAATCCTAGTAAAGCCCCAGAGATGGCAGCGACTAGATATGCAATTACAGAGAAGGTTCCGAGTGCATATAGAGGATACCAATACCAAAATTTATTATCAAGATTGTATTGTTCGGTGTGACTACGGGGCATTTGCATATTTATCTTGTAGTATAAATTTTCCATAGACTCCAGGTAATCTACTATTCGGAGACGTTTGTCCGCCCAGATGAGAATTGTTAAATAGGTTTTTTCGAGAGGAGTTAGCTCCTTTTCGGATAGCCATTTAGAATAATCGTAATGTTCTTTTAAATCAGGGGTCATGTTATTCCTCGGTCCTCGGTAAAGCTACAAATCGATCTTTGATTATGCTGAAAGGGTCATATACGGATTGGTGGCACTGGCAATAAATTAAATCTGCGCCGTCGAATTTTTCACTATCTGTGAATGATTTGAATCCGGGAACGCAGCAAAAGTGAGTGCATTTGTCTAAGATGGCTATAAACCCTTGGCTGCAGCTTTCCTGAAGCCATTGTTTTGTTTCGCCTTGTGCATTGGATATTAGGTTATCAACTATCGTACTACGAATGAGCTGCACGGGCATCTGTACTTGAGGAGGTACATCTTGAGACCTCCAGGTGGCAAATGCGGGCTTTCCCACGCCTGCCTTTCCAATTGAATTCCCCCAAGTCACATAATCCTCAAAATCGTCGATGTGTACTTTTTCTCCAGGAGAAACTTCTTCTTTTTGCCACTTATAAGGTGGGTTATTTGCATATCTGAAATAGTTGTCTTGATCCGCAAGGGGTTTTACTCCAGGATAGGTTTGGACACCACAGTATTGGAACCAATCGGAGGAATAAGTGACACCGGCTATTTCTTGTTGGGCTACAGTTACCTTCCGCCCACCTTCAATTATTTCGGACACTTTTGGCCACAATCCCATGAGGAATCCATCGTCGTCGATGACAATGGGTATTTGAGGCATTCCGCGAGGGGCAGGACCAAATAATTTTTCGATTCCAAAGTATTCGGTCACGCCACCGCCAGCTCCAGAAGGATTGGTCATGGTGTTTACAGTTCCGCTAGTTGCAGTTCCAATACCTGCTAGTGCGGCCCCGCCCACGACACCTTTAACAAATCGCCTTCTTCCAGAAACTTTGGGGTATTTATCATCTGAAGTCATGGTTATTTTTTCTTATAGAGGTATAGATTGTTTTTCATCTTTTCGGTCATAGTGGTAATTATTGAATGGCCATGTACATCTTCTGGTTTGGTGTAGAGGTCTTCCCATTTTCTCCTGCGCTGTTTTACAATTACGACATCTGGTAAGAAATCTCTTCGGTACAGAACCAAGATGAAGGATAAATTAATAAATAGCAGGGCTAGTAGGCCCCCCAAATACATATTTCCCACTCCAGAAAATCCCCATCCACCGAGAATTAAACCATAGGTAAATATGGTCGCGAACAGGACTTCAAATACAGTGAGTAGAACTATGGCTATTGTTGCTGCCGTGCTTTCCCGTGGGGGTTCGTAACGGTGTATAGAACCATATTTACTACTTGGAGATGTCATATTATCACTTTTGTTTGGGGTATCCTGAATGTGGTGTTTCGTTGTATTTTAAGAAGAAAAATGTGAATACTAGAGAAGCGAAGATTCCAAGAAATGTTGCTATTCCGACCCAATGTGCTTGGAATGCCACACCCATGTGTTCGGGGTCTTCTCCTTCGGAATGAGGATCGTCGCCGCCCATCCCCATTCCTGCTGCGTGGCCACCACTGCTACTTGATGCAGTGGCTGCACCTCCTTCACTAACTATTACTTTACCGATCATTTGGATGGTTTCGTGAGGAACACAGAAATAGCCATATTCCCCTTCTATATCAAAGGTGTAGGAGTAAGTTTCGTCTTTTGCAATGTTTCCATCGGGGTAGCCGCTTCTAGCATCGTCTTCGGAGTCAAATCCACCAGATGCCCAATAGGGTGCCCCCTCGGGCAATTCATTTTCATAGGCGGTGACTGAATGTCCCATTTGGCCAACGGTGATCCATTCGACCGTGTCTCCAGGGGCGATGGTGATCACCTCAGGATCATAAATCATAGCGTCGGTCATTTCGACCACATGAGTCTGGGCAGAATCTCCTGTTGACGGTGGTGCTTCTGCCGCTGCAACAATTGGAGAGGCAAAAAGAAGTGCAAGAGACCCGGTAGCAGATTGGAGGAAATGCCGCCGATGCATATAGTAGAATATGAGTAGAGGAGGCCAATAAAGGCACCGATATGTGTAAAATAAACAGAGATATAAAATATCTGAAAATCGATCTTATTTTTTATCAGATGGTGGAAGGAAATCAGGCCGAAAATCAGATCCAATTCCAATTTTTTTTAGTCGATCTGTGTACTCCATGGACCGAAAACGATCAGATAGACGCGAATGGACCACGACTAAAAGTAAGAATAACCCGGTAAGAATAAAACCAAATCCAGAGACCGTGGTGAGAATTCCCGAACCGGGGCGGGGGAAGTTTACAAAAAAGGGTGAAAAAAGAAGCAGGATTCCAATGATCAAGAAAGAGGATGCCAATATTTGAAGCAATTTATTTCCAATTCCAGAGGGGGATTTGGAGGATGTGTTAATGTTGAGAGAAAAATCTCCGGCAGGCAGTTCAGGTACATCGTAAGTGTCCATAGAACAAAGTACAACTATGTTTTCTATCTCGGTGCGGATTGAACCCATCCCACTCACTGAGCCATCGAGTGCTATGAGAGCATATCCAGCATCATCATAGATTAAAAGGTTCTCTTCGTCGTCGATATGGATTGTTTCTATTGCGGCTATGATATTCCGTCTAGAGATTCGGTCTTTAATATCTAGGTCTACACGATTTAACAATTCTTTGCCAACTATTGAAAATTCTAGATCTGAGGGGAAATCGGGGTCGGGTGTAGTGAGTGATTCTTCGGTGGGACTTGGCAAGGTGTTTTCATATTGTCAACCGAAGAGCAAAAATTAAGTGATCTTAGAGTGTTTGGTTTGAACGAACGGGATGAATGAAGATGCAATAATTGCCACAATAGTTCTAATTACTGTCACGGCTAGTTTTCCATTTTATATATATGGTGCATGGATAATTCTTAGAGAAAAGGTGGTTACGTGGGGTATTTTGATCCACCATTTAAAATTTATTTTTACAGGGCTTGCACTTACTACAATTCCCATTATAGTGTGGATGATACCTAGATCTTTTTCTCGGTTGGATGGGTACATTGCTTTGCACACTTTTGTGGGCCTCCAGGCATATGCATTTTTGATCTTTGCATTGACAGGGATAATCAAAATATTTAATGCGAAGAGATCTTTGAACCTGTATCAAGTTCCAGATGACTCGATTCCAATTGAAGAATTGGGAGAAGGTATCGATCTATGGAGAAGGAGACTGAGGGTGGGAGTAATGGGATTTCTAATAATCTGGATCATAGCATGGAGCATAGGAGTGATCAGATACTTCCAACTGTATTAAAAATGGAATTAAATTCCTAAAATTTTTCTGGCTTGCTTTGGCGTGGCAATTTCGCGACCAAGATTTTCACATATGTTAACTACGGTTTCGACCACTTGCTGGCAGGTCTCTATTTTTTCATCCTTATGAGGGTACATGTATACGGTATCTTCCATGCCTATGCGTACGACTTGATATCCCATCATTATTGCCTCGACTGTCAGGGGTAGCCAATTTCGCCCACCTACAACACTTCCCTGAACCGTGTCTTCTCGGGGGAGGGGGTTTGTTTCCCACATAGAAGCCAAATATAATGCCCCCCAGGGGTGAGGAGATGTTGGACCGGAGGTGAAGTATGCGTGATCACCACAGGTTGTATTTACATAGTAGGGTTTTTTCCATACCCCGGTGTCAACAAGCCATCTTTTGAGTCGGGGGTAGGCTTTGTAGGAATAAGCCATCATTTCTGGTTTGAGGCCATTGTCTTGGAGAAAATTCACCCACCCTTGTAAAATATCAGGGTTCATCACGAAAGGGGCTCTAGGGTCCAATGCATCTCCCAGAGGAGAACCAGTAACCATATCAACATATCCAGGACCATACTCATCGAGAATTCTACCGATAGTTTGTTCTAAAAGTGGGACCCCAAAAGTAGCACCCTCAATATTGCTTCTTACATTGATAGTGGTGATGGGATTGTGTTCTTTTTGGATTAGTTTAATCGTTTTAACTATAGTCTCGGGGGAAGCATCGGGAATTCCATCCTCTCTACGAACGTGAAGATGGGCCATAGAAGCCCCAGCATTCATCGCTCCGATTACCTGGTCTGCTACTTCTTCTGCCACATAAGGCTGATTGGGGTTCAAATCTCTTTTTATAAACGATCCACAGGGGGCGACTTCTATTATCAGGGGAGTATCCAGAGTATCAATTGGGTCTGCATTATGGCCTTGGTAAGATTTCCAAGGGGTTTTGTAATAACTTTCGTCTTTATATCCAAATTCAGTATCTACCATGAGTAGGGAGAGATCATTTGAGTATAATAATTATTTGATAAGATAACAAGTCAATTAATCAAATGGTAAGGGGGCGGAGATAGGATTAATAGCGGGTGAACCCTGGAAGGGGTATGGAAATGCCAAAAAAATTCATAGAAATGTTCGAGAAAAATGTTTTTTCCAGTCTCGCCACCATAATGGAGGACGGATCCCCCCATGTGGTTCCAGTGTGGGTGGGCATCGATGGTAAATATATAATAACGGCAGGGGGGGTAGAGCACGTAAGGCATGCAAATATGAAACGGGACCCGAGAGTTGCACTTACAATTTCTGCTCCAGAAAACCCATATGAAGTGTATTTAGTTAGGGGGAAGGTGGAAAGTATGTCAAATCAAGGGGGGAAAGAATTTCTAGATCGAGAAGCTCAACGGAGATGGGGAGTACAAGAATACCCATTCCAAAAGAAAAAGGAACGATACCTAATTCAGATTTTTCCGGAGAAGATCATAGACACTTCTTCGGTTATTCCAGATGGCGTGGAGATAAGATAATTTAAGAAGATTTAGAAGGGAGGGACAGGATTCCAGTTAATTTGTTATCGACTACATATGTTGAATTGGGCGGGACAGCTATGGTTGTAAAGGGGGCTTCGATTATTGCAGGTCCATTCACAATGTTTCCAGGGAGTAATTTTCCCCAGTCGTAAATGATAGAAGATTGAAAACCATCAGGAAGCCAATAAACAGGTCTGGATCCCGTCTCGGCGGATTGTGGATCGGGCCCGGACAGGGGATATTCTGCTAGAAGTGGTTTGTCGCGAGGGGCAGTTGCTTGAAGTACAAAATTATCTATTTCCACGCCATTTTGGGGAGTGGTAGATATCGGACTATACACTTCATTGTATTCTTTCTCAAATGCGGATGCGATTGTGGAAATATCCTGGACAGAAGTGAGTTCAGTTATAGGAGAAGTTACACGGGTGACATCCAATTGTCCCCCGTATTTCATGTCGAGGTATAATTCAAATAAAAGTTGGTCTGCCCCATACCCTTCTCCGTTGAAATCGTGGATTGCTAGTTCTTGAAGATCGAGTACCGTTTGATTAAATTCATCGAAATTTTGGTAAGGGTCCAAAGTCCCTGGCTGGAGTAGAGGGATATGCAAAGACTGTTCATAGATATGTTTTGCATCCATGACGCTAGAACCAAAAGCAGAAAATACAGAAGAATAAGGGAATACGATGATTGTATTCACTCCAGCATGTTTTGCGAATCCTTCTGCATGCGTTGGTCCAGCGCCGCCGATGGCAAATAGAACAAAATTTTGAGGATCGTACCCCCGGAGTGCCGTTTCCTTGTAAATAGTACTCCCCATCTCAGCATCGGTTATGGAGCGGATCAAACTTGCTGCTTCGACTACATCTATTTCAAGTGGATCTGCAACTTGTCGCTGTATTGCACGCTCCGCGTGTCGCGTGCTCAATGGCTTTTCCCCCCCATAAAATCCAGATGGGTCTATGTATCCCAAGATAACATCCGCATCAGTTACAGTTGGGTTTCGTCCGCCTTGATTGTAACATGCAGGGCCAGGATTTGATCCGGCACTTTCGGGTCCGACTTCTATTTTGTTGTCTAGATCTACCCTTACCCGTGCGATAGATCCTCCACCAGCACCTATGGACTGGCTTTTGAGCATAGTACTATGGACCCTCCAGCGATCTACAATAGGCTCAAGGTTGTAAGTCCGAGAAGATCCTCCAGCGATCAAAGATAGATCAAAACTGGTCCCCCCCATGTCTGCTGCAATCACATTTTCATAACCATAGATACCACCAAGGTAAGAACCACCGACTAGAGCAGAAGCAGGACCGCCTTTGAACGTATCAATTGCACTTGTTCGGAAAATTTCCGCAGTACCACCTGTATTGTGAATCATTTGAAGTGGTTTGAGATATCCTCGCTGCCTGAGTTCGTCCCCGATACCATACAATTCATCGATCATAGATTGATGGAGATATGCACTTAACATGGTTGTTATCGTTCGTTCGTATTCGCCTTTTTTTCTACTTATTTCAGAAGATAAAAATACTGGTGCACTGCCAAGATATGCATCGGGATATTCATCAGATATTATTTCCCTGACTTTTTGTTCGTGGGCAGGATTTCGATGGGACCAGGCGAGACACACGGCGAATCCCCGGGCCCCTTGTTCAACCAGATATCTTACTTTATCACGAAGGTCTGCTTCGTCGAGTGGCCGCATGATTTCGCCTTTGAAATTGATCCGTTCTCGAACGCCAATTATCATGTCTTGAGGGACTATGGGTTCTGGTTTATCAGATCGAGAAACATTTCGTTGTTCGTGCACAGTCATCCCGTCAGTCCATTGTGATCCGCGTCCGACTGGGACTATATCTTCAAGTCCATTGGTAACAAGAACTCCAAGTTTTGAACCGCTCCGGGAAATTAGTTTATTTAACGCGAAAGTTGTAGAGTATCGAATTGCGGTTGCGCTGGCAATTAGATTATTAGAGTCAACATTTAAATCTCTAGATGCAGAAATGATAGAATTGAGAAATCCAATGGATAAGTCATGACTGGTAGTTTCTGCTTTCCCGGTGACTATAGTTCCGTTTGAGCGAACGAAACAGTCGGTAAAAGTCCCGCCGATATCGACATCAATAGTTGTGTTAAGCTGTTTTGTCATGGTTTGGTGCGCAGGTGATTATTTTCTTCAGATATTTTCGTGCGAAGTTGATCGATATCTATGTCTATGTCGTGAGTTATGGGGTGGCCAAGGGGCAAATATTCGTTTTCGATCATGATTCCGCAATGGGGGCAATAAAATTCAATGATTTTACACCATTCGGGGTCTGGAGAAAATTTATATTCAGTGTCAATCTCGGAATGGTGTATTTCAGAGGGATCTCTTTCTGCAATTTTACATCCAGTTTTGTAATTTGAATTACAATCTATCAAATCTCCATTGCAGGTGCTACAAACCCACATCTCGGAATCCAAGTTGATATCCAAGTAAGGAGTAATTTCGACAGATACCATACTTGTAGTAACAGAGGTATATGAAGGATAAAAGGTTAATGAATTCAATAATAACCGTATGCAGTCCAACCCCCATCGACGGGGAGAATGGCCCCGGTAACATCTGGGATTTTATCAGAAGCTAGAAATGCAACAGATTCGGTAATGGATTCAAGTGATGTTAAACGGTGGGTTGGTGTTCGTGCCAAAATTGAATCTAAATCCGCCCCGCCTCCGATTGTTCTCACAGTTTCTTCTCCAAGGGATCTATCGATAGTCCGATCTTTTTCTACAAAATTGGGAGCTATCGCATTGACTCGAACTCCGTCGGAGGCCCATTCAATGGCAAACACTTTTGTCAACATATTGATCGCAGCTTTTGCGGTACTGTACCCGGTTCGGTAAGGGAATGCAGCGAATCCAGCATTTGAGGAGATATTTACAATGGCACCTTGTTTTTGTTCCAACATGGGAATTGCAGCTATTTTTGAACATAGATAAGTTCCCTGTACATGGACATCCATGACACGTGTCCATTCTTCTAGAGATTGGTCAATAGATGGAATTGATTTTTGAAAGATTCCTGCGTTATTGACTAATACATCAAGTGAATCGCAGTTTTTGAGTGCATAGTCAACCATAGATTGGACAGACTGTTCATCCCTTACGTCTACTTGTACTGCGTGAGAAGTTCCAGATCCATTGAGAGATTCTGCAGTTTCTTTTGCTTGGTTTAGATCGATATCTGCGACCACGACATTGCCGCCTCCATTCATAAAACGAGTAGCTATTGCCTTTCCAACGCCGCTGGCCGCTCCAGTGACAATGGTAGTTTTTCCAAGGAAATCGGAAGGTTCCATGGAAGTTTAGAGATCCGTGGTCGTAATTAAGTTGTATATTTAGAAAAAAGAAAAAAGTGGGTTAAAATGTAGAAACGGGTATCGGAGGACTTTGTTTAGACCAGGTATTGGAAAAGGTGTCGTATGAAGTTCCACGAGATAAACGGGATTTTAATGCTTCTTCCCTAAGTTTGGAAGTTTCATTGAGATCTAAAACACCATCGCAGATACAAACATGGTAAACATTTTTTGCAGTCCATTCGGAGATGAAATGTTTATTAAAATCAGAAAGAACATCTTCGGGGTCGCGTTCGATTGGATCTCCAAAGCCACCACCGCCAGAAGATAGAGTTATCCAGATATCGCCCTTGTCAATGGTCCGATTACTTCGATTGATCCGCTCGAATCGGTAATCGCCAGAAATGGATTTGTCAACGACCAAGTCCCGAACGGAAACGGGGAAATCAATTCCATTCTCTAAAAGGTCTAGTGCGTCGCTTCCAATGATAGAGATTCCTGGTAAGGAGGTAGAAGCATATCCTCCGAAAACCCCATTATCATGGGGAATCCTGGACCCTTTCCCACGAGAAGTTACTTCGACAGGACCAGAGAGGACCACATTGACATTTTGGGTTCCAACCCCGCCTCGGTATTTACCAAACCCATGGGCATCGTTGAAATGCCTTCGCGTCAAGCCAAGGAAAATCCCGTGTTCTTCGAAATCTTCTAGGTTGTTTGTTTTCCCCCATGGTGAGTAAAAGAACCCATGAGCGTTCATGCCGTCTTTGTCGTGGCGTGCCCCTTGGCCATCGGTATTTAGTGTAAAGGAAAAGCTCTCGGAAATTGGCCACCCAATATTATTGATTCCTTTGAAAGATCCCCCTCCAGAATGGGCGCTAGGGGCTGCCACAGCACGGGTGGGGTCTGTGGAATAAAGTAGGCGTGTGAAAGCGTCGAAGCACAGAGAAATAACAGATCTTCCTAAATAGACGCAATTGCAGACAGATTTCTCAGGGCCCGCGTTGAGAAGAGATCCGTCGGGGACTTCAAAAGTGAAAGGTGCCAATGTCCCAGTAGAAACGGGGAGATCATAAAAAACATAAGGGTATATGTATGTCGCAAGGAATGCGGCAACCCCATGCCCATAGGTATTGTAAGATCCATCACATTCTGGTGAAGTGCCAGTGAAATCTAAATGGATAGAATCCCCTTTTTTGTGTACAGATAATGCAACTTTTAATAAAGTTTCATCGTTGCCGGTGGTATCGACGAACGCAACTGACTTGTAGACTCCATCAGTCCAGGAAGAGATTCTAGCTCTTGCCCCGGATTCTGCAGCATCGATTATTTTTCGGAAGAGTCCATGGACATGTTCGGGTCCAATTTCTTGGGCCAATTCTTGGACCCTGTGGCGTAGTTTGTCCGTAGCAGTGCACCTTGCTCTGACATCTATTTCTTGCATTTGCGGGGCACGAGAAATAAAGTTGACCATCATATCCATCAAATCGTCTCTAATTTCATAATTCTCAGCGATTTTAATGGGAGTAAGACGCATGCCTTCGTCGTGTCGAGAAGTTGCTGTTTGGGGCATCCCACCAGGTTCGATCGCGCCCGTTTCTTGTTGGTGGACTGCGGCAGAGCTCCAAGCTATCAATTCGTCTTCGAAGAAAATGGGCATGATTGCGAATTGGTCGGGGTTGTGCAGACCCCCAACAAGTGCTTCATTGGTGTAAAAAATATCTCCTGGACGAACTTTGACATTGGAGTTTCCGTTAATATATAGATCAATTATATATTTTATGGGCAATTGGGCTATAGCGGCGTGGATATAAGTACCACAACTAGCAGAGACTAGATCTCCTTGTGCATTATGCAACCCAACCACTAAATCCCCAGCTCGAAGGAACGCAGAAACCCCAGTTCGAACAAACACAGTTCTAGCTTCATCGAGAGCCACGTCTAACTTATTAGAATAGACTTCATACATTCCGGGTTGAATTTTTGCTGCATACTCGATCTCTTTCTCAGTCGCAGGTTCTGTTCGAATCCACTCCCGCATTGAGATTTGTATTGCTGCATAATCTAACATGAGACTATATCGGGCGGAGGAGAAGATAAAGTGTTTACTTTTGAAAAATTAGTTAGATTGCTGTTGATTTTTCAGAGTCATCTAGTGCGTCGTACTCTGGACAATTTTCTAACTGTTCAAATCCACATCCCAAATCCAGCCATCCGAGTTCATATCCATGAGAGGGTTCTGTAACGACTATTTTTGCCGGATTTTCTGGGTCGTCGTTGAAATGTTGGAACTGGCATCCTTCGGGAGATAGAGGTATTGCCATATAATCCTCGGCTTCCCATTCAAGACGTTTTGGCCCATCTGGGTATCTAGCTCCATCTATAATAGTATGTCCTTTCCCCCCCATTATGTAATGAACTAAACCCCCTTGTCGATGTTGTTTCCCACTTCGACTCCCGGGGGGAATTTCTTGAATATAGAACAGAAGAGATCGCATAGATCGATCTTCAAAGGAAGGGTGGAGGTACCATTTCATTTTTCCTTGGGGATTGATTTCATATTCTAGATCTTCGCCTCGGATTACAGCCCAATTTCCAGCTCCTTGTGCCTGGGCGACCATTTTTCGGTAATTGTTTCGTAAAACGACTAGATCGTCATATAAGCTGTTGGTTGTTTCAGGGGGCGTGTAGTCAGCCCAGTCTGCATAGTCGAAGTCTAGAAATAAATCGTAGTGGTCATCGTACTCTTCGAAGTTATCTGCAGACATCATGTGGGAGTGTTTTTCTTGCCACTCTTTGTAAACTTCATTTTGAGTGAGTTCCGCGCCGAGTTCTTCTAGATACGGTACGTGAATGAATGCGATCCACTCTGCAGGGTCATCGGGCCCCCTCATATTGAAATGTTGGTGTTCAATTCCACCTGGTTTTATAGGAAGGATAATAAGATCTTCTGGCCCCCATGGGTGCCGAACATCGTCGACTAATGTTTCCCCAGATCCCTTCAATCCGAGGATAACAAGACTGCCCTGGTGAGTGTGCCGACCATTCCTATCTTCTATCGTTTTTCTAAAAACAAGTCGATCTGGAAGTACTGCATCGGGTTTAAGCGGGGTTGAATAATACTTCGACTTTCCATTTCTCCCAACTTGCCAAGGAACATCTGAAGACTTGGTTACATGAGGTAGTTCTGTTCGATCACGAATTATTTTCAAATATTCGAGGAAATTTTCGTAAAAACCAGCTGGTTCTGGTTCTTGCTCTCGGACATGGGTTCTTTCTTTCTGACCTGCCATGTTGTAAGGTAGTACGCGACACATTATAATGATGATGGATGTGTATTTAGCGAATATTAGAGTGTTATTGATTCGACAATCGGCGAGTTTGGAATCGACATAGGAAGATCTATATTGGAGATACTAGAACTAATAACAATGGCAATTATTCTGCAAGTAGAAACTACGGGACACCAACATGGAATAGGGGGGAAAGCGGTAATCGATGCGATGGTTATGGAGCAAGAAGGGATTGGAGTGGGGGATACCATTGTGGTCAAAACATCCAGTGGGAAATTTGCGTTGGCTCACGTGGGCACCCCTAAAGACGGAGATGAGGGAAGAGGGTACATCAGGTTGGATAGGGGGATTCGGGGAGCAATTAAAACAACAATCGGTTCAATGGTTGAGATTGAACCGGCAGAAGTGGAAGTGGTAAAGTCTGTTAAGTTCGCACCTCTTTCAGATGTATCAGGAGTAGAAGCAGAGCAACTTTCAGAGTATATAAAAGAAAGTTTTGTTGCTAGAGGAAAGTTGGTCAATCAAGGAGTAATTGAATACATATCACTTCCAGGGAAAGGATCTGCAACAGCGTTTAAGGTGTTGGAATCAGACCCAGAGAGTGGAATTGTCGATAAAAATACTGACGTGGATGTCGAGTATGCTTTTGATACATGGGGAACGGCTAGAGAAACTACTTTTGATGATGTGGGGGGGCTTGGAGAAGAGTTACAACATATAAGGGAGTTGATCGAATATCCGATAAAGTTCCCAGACGTCTACCAGGAGATTGGAATAAACCCTGCTAGGGGGGTACTTTTATTTGGTCCCCCGGGTACGGGAAAAACATTAATGACTAAGGCCATATCTAATGAATTAGAGGCCAATTTCCATTACATAAATGGGCCCAGTATCATTAGTGCGGGGTATGGGGAAACAGAGGGAAAATTGAGGAGTATTTTTGATGCAGCGAATCATTCTTTGCCCTCAATAATTTTAATCGACGAGATAGATGCTATTGCCCCAAATAGAGATGATACGGGGTCGTTTACTGATTTGCGGGTTACGACACAATTACTTGAGCTAATGGATGGTCTGCAGTCAGTTCAAGGCGTGATGGTGGTTGCCACTACAAATCGGATTGATGCGATAGAGCCTGCTTTAAGACGGCCGGGGAGATTTGATAGGGAATTGTACGTAGGGCCGCCTAATGAAGATGCACGCAAAGATATATTGGGAATACACACTAGAGGGATGTTGTTGGAAGAAAACTTTTCTGAAGCAGTACCAGACCTTGCCCAGAGAATGAATGGATATACAGGAGCAGATATAAGAGAATTGGCTAGGGAAGCAGGAGTTAATGCTTTGAGGAGGCAGTTTCCTTCAGATGGGCCTGCAAACCGAGAAGAAATGTCACTTGTAGACCTGGTGGTTAAAGTTGGTGATTTTGAGCATGCGCTGAGAACTGTTCAACCTTCGGTTCTAAGAGGTCCACTTTCGCGGGATTCAAAAATGACTATGGAAAATATAGGAGGGCTTGGGGAAGCAAAAATCCGACTGCATGAATTAATTAAAGCCCCACAGGAAAATGCAGAAACATTTGCAAAAATGGGGATAGAGACGCCTCCAGGGATATTAATTGTAGGACCCCCAGGGACGGGGAAAACGGCTTTGGCCCAGGCGGCTGGTAACGATTTGGGGGCGACATTTTTACAAGTTGAATCTTCAGATATATTTAGTGAATGGGTGGGAAGATCGGAAAAGGCGATAAAAGAAACATTCCTTATTGCACGTAGAGCTGCCCCCTCGGTTGTTCTAATAGATAATATTGATGCGATGGCACGTAGGATTGGAGAAGGTGGGGGCGAATCGGTTAGTACCCGTGTGATAAATCAACTTTTAACGGAAATGGATGGACTGAGAGAACATGATGTGAAGGTCATCGGGACAACAGACAGAATTGAAGATATTGATGAATCATTACTGTCTCCAAGCAGATTTGGAGAAGTAATTCACCTTCCAAAACTTAGTGCAGGCGACAGAGAAGAGGTAATAAAAATACATCTTCGAGATGTGGAAACGAAGGTGACTAAAGAAGAAATTAAGAGCATCTCTAAAAAATCAGAGGGATGGTCTGGCGGCAAGCTGGCTTCCCTTTGTGAAGAGGCAAAATTGTCAGCTATAAGAGAAAAGGATTACAAAGTTGCGGTAGTAGTAGAAGGGAAGCATTTAGAAAATGCGTTAAAGAAGTTAAGCGGGTGAGATTGGCGGATTTAGACAACTACTGATTTTTCAGAGTCGTCGAGTGCCTCATATTCGGGACAATTTTCTAACTGTACGAATCCGCTTCCAAGGTCATACCCAAGCGACAGGTATCGCGTGGATTCAGATACTATGAAAGTTGCGGGTTTATCGGGGTTTTTATTGAAATGTTGGACCGCGAGTCCCTCGGGAATAACAGGAATTCCTAAATAATCTTTTTCCTCCCAGTCGTAGCGTTTAGTTCCCTCATAACGGGGGCCAGAAATTTCAGTGTAACCTTCGCCTTCCATGATATAGTGGACTTGGCCACCTTGGCGGTGTTGTTTTCCACTACGGCTACCAGGGGGAATTTCCTGGACTGCAAATAAAGAGGAGATTACAGATCTATCATCCATAGCAGGATGGAGGTACCATTTCATTTTTCCTTGCGGGTTTATTTCCCATTCGAGATCATCTCCGCGAACTATGGCCCAATTGCCTGCCTTCCTAGACTTTGCCACCATTTTTCGATAGTTATCTCGGTGAACGATGGATGCATCATAATATGTTTTGATAGATTCGGGTGCAGGAGGTTCGTAATCAAACCAATCGTCAAAATTGAAATTTCCAAAAAGGTCACTGACTTGGTCGTACTCGTCTTTGTAATCCTCAAAATCATCTGCAGCCATCATATGAGCGTGCTTCTCTTGCCACTCTTTGTAAGTTTCGTTTTGAGTAAGCTGAGCTCCCAAAAGTTCTAAGAATGGTATATCAACCATAGCCAGCCATTCTGCAGGATCATCGGGCCCCCTCATATTGAAGTGTTGGTGTTCCACCCCACCTGGTTTTACGGGTAAAATCAATAAGTCCCCTTTGCCCCAAGGAACGCGTTCATCGTCGACTAGAGATTCTCCGTCCCCATGTAAACCAAATATTATCAATCCGCCTTGATGAGTATGTCTACCGTTTTTATCTCGGATTGTTTTTCTAAAAATATACCAATCTGGTAAGACGGTGTTCATGAAGGGTGTCGAATAATACTTCGAAGTCCCATTCCTCCCAATTTGCCAAGGGACATCGGTGGATTTGGTTACATGAGGGAGGTGAACACGGTCACGTGCTTCTTTGAAGTACTCTAGTAGTTGCTCATAATTTCCTTTTGGTTCGGGCTCATTTTCCCGAGTGTGCGTTCTCTCTTTTTGGGAGACCATGTTCCTGGTTTTGTTTTAAAATATAAGTTAGTGTCGATCCATAAACCGTTGAACGTCGATGAAAATTTGGAAGAAAATATCTTGAATAGAGGAAGGATTACTTCAAAGAAAGGTCTGAATAGCGGCTGAAAAGGAATAGTATGGGAATGAGACTGAGTAAAGTCATCAGAGACAATATTCCAAATCCAAATCGCAAGCCTAGATCGTCGCCAACGTATCCAATGATAATAGGAGAAAATGCAGAAAAGATAAAGATCCCAGTCCAGAGATATCCAAAGGTTCGCCCTTCTCGTTCGGGGGGCGTGATGGTACTGAGTAGAGAGTCTCGTGCAGGGCTGATTCCCCAGAAACTAATCCCCATTGCACCTAGAATAAGGAAAAGTAGGAGAGGACTTAGGGAAAGTACAGAAAACATAGTTATAATAAATGCAGAAAAGATAACAAAAATGGTGATCACTTTTCTTGCGTCGTAACGGTCGACAAGTTCCCCAGTAAGAAGTTGTGCCAACCCTCCAATGAATAGTAACGCGGCTAGGTAGAAACTTGCGGTAGATTCAGGAGTTATAAATAGAGATCCGACTGTTAAAGTGTAGGAATATTCACGGATTATAAATTCGGGTAAAAATGCCATCACTCCGGTGGCCACAAATGAATAGATTGTGAAGAACGTAAAGACCGCAAGGAGAGGGTATAGGTATTTTCTTCTAGGAGGGAGCGAATTGGAAAAAGTTGAAGGACTAGAGGGGTTTTTCGTGGAAGGTGTGAGAAGAGGGGTGGTGTCATAATTACCAAGTCCGATATAAAGAATGATTGCGTAAATAAGTCCAATAAGACCTAAGAGTACGAGGATGTCAGTCCAAACAAAGAATAAGAAAAATAGGCCTAATACTGCAGGTCCAATGGCATCGCCAAGTTTTGATGCGCTACCCCACATGCCGTAAAATTTGCCTTTGACTTCTGCACGGACATTTCGAGAAATTATGGGATATCCAGTGGGGTGGACAACACTCATACCAATTCCGTTAATGAATAATGCAAATGCCATAAAAAGGAATTGAATGGGGAATGGCTCTCCTAAAATAGAGAGGTTGGATTCTCCGAATAAGGGGGTGAATAACAATAGAGCATAGCCTAGTCCCGCCACGGCGAGGCCACATGGCAAAAACAGACGACGGTCGTATTTATCGGAAATTATCCCGGCGGGTGCTTGTCCTATTGCGGAACCAGCATACTGACTAGTGATCAACAGGCCTAACTTCCACAAAGGGAGTCCAGTTTGAATTGCTATTAAAGGGATTAGAGGGGGTAGAAGTCTCAAGAAGAAGTGTTGCATTCCATGAACAGAGCTGATCAGAATGGCAAATCTAAATTCTTCTTTGTTCAGTTTAGTCATGTGAAACTTAAAATGGGTTTGTCGTGTATTTTTTGAAGGTTTGGCAATTTAACCTAACTCATATGGGAAAACACATTCAATAGAGGGGTAAAAAGTTTAGCTTCAGGGCGCTTGGGATTAAGTAATGCATGTATTAGTTACAGGAGGGTCGGGGGCAATTGGATCGTTTGTTGTTGAAGAATTAGTCAATCGAGGTGAGGAGGTTACAGTATTTGACATAGATTCACCTGTGCAAAATAAAGTATCTTTTGTCAAAGGGGATATAACAGACCAGGAGGGCGTTTTGGATGCGGTTTCGGAGGTGGAGGCGGTGATACATCTAGCTGCCATACTCCCGCCAGCATGTGAGCAAGACCCACATAGGGCTGAAAAAATCAATGTTGGAGGTACGTTGAATGTTTTGGATGCGGTTAAAGGGACAGAAAAACGAGTAGTATGCCTTTCGTCCAAAGGAGCTTTGGGGTCGATGACTGGCCAATATGCCCACCCTCGATATGAACCGGTTGGCGAAAGTCACTATAAGAATCCAGTCAATGTATACGGAACGACAAAAATGGCAGTTGAGCAATACTGCCAAGCATATTCTTCGAATAAGGATGTAGATGTTAGTGTGGTTCGCCTTGCTTCGACGTGGGGTCCAGGAAAGGGACCTCGTCATGGAGAATTGGATTTGATATCTCGGATGATAGAGGGTGCAGTTAGTGGTGAAAAGATCCATGTGAGCGGGGGGGATCAAAAAAATGATTTGGTATATTATGCAGATATAGCACAGGGGCTTGTCAGACTGGCAGGGGCAAAATTTTTGCCGCATTTAGTGTATCATATTGGATCGGGCAGGGTTGTTAAATTAAGTGACTTTGGAGACGTGTTAGCAGATTTATTCCCAGATTCGCTCTTGACGATTGAAGGCGGTCTAAACTATTTTGAACAGGTTCAACCGACTTACTGTCAATTGGACATATCAAGGGCGAGACACGATGTGGGGTATGAACCCAAATTTGATGTGGAGGCCGGAGTTAAAGATTACCTGTCACGAATAGAGATTGGTGCTTAGTACCAATGTAAATAAATCCAGAGGGTGCGAAAGTTAGCTTGAGTTATGGAATTATACATGGAGGGGGATGTGGCGATTGTGATGGCTTCGAGTAGTGGATTGGGGCTAGGGTCTGCCATGGCCCTTGCTAGGGAGGGAGTAAATGTTGTAATCAACGGGAGGGATTTAGAAAGATTGGAATCTGCAGTGGAAAGTATAAGAGAAGTTGCAACGGGAGAGGTACGTTATTTTCAAGGGGATATAAAAGATTCAATGACAGCAGCGGGGATAGTTAAATTCGCCATTGAAGAATTTGGAAAACTAGACCATCTTGTAACAAACTCCGGACCGCCGCCTTGTTTGCATTTTGAGGAAGCGGAAGATGTGGATTGGTACGAATCATATGAATTGCTAGTGATGAGTGTCGTGAGAATGATTAGGGAGGCAGAACCTTACTTACGGGAATCTGAAAATGGGACTATAGTGACAATTACTTCTCGGATTGTTAAAGAGCCCACTTCTACGAATGTCCTATCTAGTGCAATACGAATGGCAATTATCGGACTTGGAAAAACATTGACATGGGAATTTGCCCCAAATATTAGAGTTAATTCAGTATTGCCGGGGAAATTTGATACGCCTAGATTGGTAGATGATCCGAGAGATTTGGCTAGAAAAATTCCCAACGAGAAGGCGAACGTCAGCGGAATTCCAATCGGAAGAATTGGGGATCCCGTGGAACTTGGAGAAGTTGTTGCATTTTTGTGTTCCAAAAATTCTAGTTTCATAAATGGAGTAGCATTGCAAGTAGATGGAGGATCGATCAAAGCGGCTTTCTGAAATAGAAAGGTAGTGAATATTATGGGTCTAAAATTTGGATTGACATTGCCACACTTTGGAGAGGTTGCAGCTAGAGAAACCATATTGGATATTGCTATAAAGGCTCAAGAGTTAAATTTCAATTCAGTTTGGGCACGGGATCATTTGGTATTTAAGCCACATGTTCTTGAAGACCCTACCCCAAACTTTATAGAGACATTCATAACACTATCTGCGGTCGGGACGATAACTGATTTAACACTAGGTACTTCGGTCACATTTCCACACCGCCACCCTTTGCATTTGGCACAGTTGTACTCTAATCTGGATTTCATGGCACGGGGAGATGTAATTGCAGGAGTGGGGATGGGAAGCGGAAAGCGAGAATATGAAATTATGGAAATGCCCTTTGATCGTAGGAGTGAGCTGTTTAAAGAAACTGTGGAAATAATAAGGGGCGTTTGGCAAGGTGATGGAAGCTACCAGGGAGAATTTTATTCATTTGACGACGCATTTCAATATCCGTTGCCAGGCGAAATACCAATATGGGGAGGGGGTTCTTCTCCGGCTTCGGTTAAACGTGCATGGGAGTTGTGCGAGGGGTGGTTTCCAGGGAGAATTAATATGCCAAGTTTTAGAGCAGGGGTAAAATTACTAAGAAAATGGGCGAAAGAAGAACGAGAATCCATGCCAATGATAGGAGCAGTCCCAATAACAAGCGTGGACCGAAATAGAGATACTGCGAGGGGGAAAATTAATTTAGAAGGGCTACTGAACTCGACGAAAGATTTTTGGATAAAACCGGACTCGGGAGCGTTTAAAACTGTGGAGGATTTGGAGGGCGTTCTAATGGCAGGGAGTCCAGAAGATATAGTCCAAGAAGTGGTTAAATTCGAAGAGGCAGGAGTCAACCATCTTGTGTTTGATTTGAGGCAAAGGTTTGAAGAAATGGAAGAGTGTATGGAACTTATTTCTGATGAAGTTTTAACAGAATTTCAATAAATGGTAAGTAGAAATTTCTTTACATAGGTTGTTTGGAAATAAAAAAATGAGCGGGTTTCGCTCGTAACTCAGAAGAGTTCTTCAAAGAGTGGCAGGAATGCTGCTGGCTCTTGAATGTATGTCTTTCCACCGTAGACTGGGTTGTTGTACGCGTATGGTAAAATAACCTGGTCGGATGGGATAAATGCAGCAAAGTCTGCATGTGTTGCAGCGGATGGTCCGTGGGCCGGTGTACGACCTGTATCTGCAATTTTCTCTTGACCGTCTTCGGACATCATCCATGCACAGAAAGCTTCTCCTGCATTTGGATGAGGAGCGCCAGCTGTCATGTGGAGTGGAACCATTGAGGACAATGCTGGGTCGATCCACTTGAGTTTGAGTGGGATAGATTCTCCAGCTGCTGTTTGTCCAACAAGGTCGTTGATGTATGTGTTACAGAGAGCTTTCTCTCCAGACACACAGACGTTGTAAGCACCAGTGTTACCAGTGGTAAACTGTGGTTTGTTTGCCATGAAGTCCGCGGCCCAGGTTCTTGTCTTTTCTTCTCCCCATAGGCCCCATAGTGTGGCGAATAGAGATCCGATTGAAGATAGCTGGCGTGGGTCTTGCATAACAAATCCGTTTGTCCCTGTGTAAGATGAATCAGTCCATGCTTCGTATGTACTTGGAACATCTCCTTCAGAGATCATGTCAGTGTTGTAGTGAAGGGTGTATGGAAGTCCGTATCCTGGAAGCTCGTATCGAGGGGCTCCAGGTGCTTTCCATTGGCCTTCTGGGTAACCAAGAGTACCTGCTACTTGTTTGAGCCAGTGATCGTTTTCGAGTCTACGATATACACCGGCACTTGCTGCAGCACGTGCTGTTGGAAGTGAATAAAGACTTACATCAGAACTAACGATGCCGGCCTTCTTTTCTGCAATGAGTTTGGATGCGATTTCAGATGAACCGCCACCCCATGGTGTAAGTTTTACACCAGGGACGGATTCTTCGAATCCTGGTTTGATTGGGTCGAGCATATCTGGCTCATCCATTGCACCGTAAAGGAGACATTCTCCCTCTTCTTGTGCTTTTGCTATAACAGCACTAGGAACGGTTATGGACCCAATTTTTAATCCTGCAGATGCTCCAGGGGCAGGTTTTCTCTCGGAACGTCCAGCGGCGGAAGATGAACTTCCACCTTTTACAACGCTACTAGAGGTACTAGACCCTGACTTTTCTCGGGTTGCTCCAGATCCAGAGGATCCGCTGCCGCCCGTACAGCCAGCGATTCCGGCAATACCGGCACCTACGGCTGAAACTTTTAAAAATTGTCGTCTTTTAAGATTTTCTTTCATAATTTAAATTATTCCAGGTTATTGCGTTTACATTTCTGACAGAAATCATCATCAATAAACCTGAACTTAATCTATGATTAGCGTATTTAAATTTTGCTATAATAATAAGAGAGGAGTATAAATATGCTTCGGAGGAATATGTGAAAAATAAAAACGTGTGAAGGAGTGGGTGCTTGGTGGTGTATCCAATATCCCTACGGGTTGTCTCTTTGAGATTTCCAACCAAATGCGGGTGAAAGAGGAGGGGAAGTGGCGGAGGTGATAGAATCTCTAGAGATGGTAGAAAGAGAATCTTTCAGATGGGCTCCCACTTCGATTGAGCAATCGGAAACTGGCTCTGCAACGCAGAGGAGAACATAGTTCGCAGTTAAATGCTCTTTTCGGAGTACTCGAGGGGGGGAGGTGTGGACTACATCCCCTGTAAGTAAATGGCCCGTGCATTTTGCACAAGACCCCCAACGGCATTCGAATGGGACGACACAGCCTGCTGAAATTGCAGCTTCAAGAATAGTTTTACCAGCAGGAACGTCGATGGTGTCGACATGGCCGCCATCCCAGATTAGACGTACGGTGTGGGAAGTGGATGCCATGATAAATTGTTGTTAGTAGACGGGTGATGATTTTTATTTGTGGTTATTATTGTAATCTAGGTATTGAGAACGATAAAAGTACGTATGAGTAGGATAAAGACTAATCGTGACGTTGTATGATATTGTTCGGCCGGTGTTTTTCAAATTACCACCAGAGATTGCTCATAGTGTTGGAAAAAATATTCTCAAAGTGGGTTGTTCTTCGGAAATAATTAGAGAACGGATTAGATCTTACTATCAATTTGATCACCCCGCTCTCAAAATAAAATGTCTAGAATCTGAGTTTCCAAATCCAATAGGAGTTGCAGCGGGTTTTGACAAGAATGGTGAAATTACAAAAGGTTTAATCGATCTAGGATTTGGGTTTTCAGAAATAGGAACAGTTACTCCAGATGCCCAAGAAGGAGAATCCAAACCAAGATTATTTAGATTGCCAGAGGACGAAGGAATGATCAATAGGCTTGCGTTCAATGGAGAGGGTGCGAATCGAGTGAGAGACAGGATGGAATCCATGGGAAATGTTGCGGCACCTATTTCGGTGAATATAGGAAAAATGAATCAATCGGGCCCAGAGGATGCCGTTAAAGATTATGTGAAGGTATTTGAGACCCTATATGATTTTCCAGACTATTTTGTGATCAATGTTTCATGCCCGAATACCCCAGAGGTGTATGATGAGTCTAGTCCAGAACGGCTTTCAGAGGTTTTTGGGGCTTTGCAAGAAAAGAATAAACATAACAAACCGATTGCTGTGAAGGTTGGTCC
This sequence comes from uncultured Halobacteriales archaeon, assembly GCA_964597855.1. Classification (GTDB taxonomy): domain Archaea; phylum Halobacteriota; class Halobacteria; order Halobacteriales; family Hikarchaeaceae; genus Hikarchaeum. The sequence goes on from CAZQZO010000002.1 coordinate 140,983, forward strand.
AGATTATGATTCGAAAGAAAAGTTGGCCAATTTATCAAAGGCTATTGAAGTTGCAGAGGATCATGATATAAAAGCAATTGTAGCGACAAATACGACTACAGATCATTCTAAATTGAAGTCCAAACATGGGCAAGAATGGGGCGGGGTTAGTGGGAGGCCATTAGAGCAGAAAGCCACAGATACCGTTGAATGTATATATGGGCTAACGGACCTTCCAGTGATTGGAGTAGGAGGGGTAGATTCAGCAGAAAGTGCTTATAAGAAAATTAGGCATGGCGCATCTTTAGTACAGATATACACGGGTTTTGTATACAAAGGGCCTTCACTTGCACGTCAGATAACTATGGGTTTGGTAGATTTACTAGAAAGGGATGGGCATGCATCGATTGAAGAAGTGGTTGGGATTGACTGTAAAGAAGTATAGAAACCTAAGAGTTGAGTTCTTTTAATCGCTTTTTCTTATATCGATTGTCATAGATCTTAACTAGATCCCCACCTTTCAAGATAGCCCATAATGTTAGTCCAAACCCACCCAATGCCAAGTAGATGTGTTGTTTTGGATCGGCCCAGTTCATTGTTATAATTGTGAGTAAAAATACCAGAGATCCTGGAGCCAAGAGTAAAAATAAACGTATTTTGTGATGTGTGGAAGTATTTAGTTCCCAGGAAAAGTCTATTTCGGATGAAATGGAATCGTCAGATGGTGGCTGGCGTATCGGGGGGTCCGGACTTTGGGGAACTTTGATTTTGGGCATGGGAGTCGAGGAAAATTAGGTATTATTTTAATTGGGCAATCGTGCAACTACACGTGCGGGAGCGGCTTCGTATCGGGGGATCAATAGAGGTAAACAAAATATTTCAATGGCATCATGATCAACTATTGTGCCAATGTTGCAGATGTTTTCAACAATGGGTATTTCTGCATCGAGCAATGTGACATGCACAGGGCGAGAGGGATCTTTAACATGGTACTTTGATGCATCGACAGATTCAGTGACAAAATCTACTACAACCAATGAGACCTGTTTTTCGACGAGCCAAGTGGCACCATCGGGGGAGAGGCTGGAAGACTCAACATAAACTCCATCGGGATAATCCCCACTTTCTAGTTGTTTGTCGATATCTCCGGTGAGCAAAACAACTCGGTCCCCAGGGGAAATGCCAGGGTCACATTCGTCCAGTATGTCTGCAGTAATGAGTTTGCTTGCGTGGGCCCTCATATCAAAAACCCGCGCGGGTCCACAGAAAATACTTACATCAAGTTGGTCTATGGTTTTTCCACCAGGAGAATAGTGGATGGGCGCATCTATGTGAGTGCCAGTATGGACATAGGTGGAGAAAGCTCGGACGTCGCTAGCGAAGTTCTTTAATTCCCCAGAGGCAGTTTGTATTGCTTCGAATCCAACACGCTGGGCGGGTCGAATAGTACCTTCATCGAGTGGTAACGTTAAGTCGTACATATGGTCACCAATGTGAGTGACAGACAAAAATGAGTCGAAACTGGTTAGTTCATGAATCTATTTTCTCTGGAACATGGAAGGTGGAGAATGTCTACTCGAAGGAATAAAAGTCGTTGATTTGACCACATTTGTCACAGGGGGTTTTGCAACACTCATGCTTAGTTTTCAAGGGGCTGATGTCATTAAAGTAGAAAAGCCGAATGTGGGAGATGACAATAGACATTCTGGCCCCCCATTTATTGAAATGGAAAATAAAAAAGGGCCAGGAATAACAGCGTCAGATCGGGGGGAATCGCCATATTTCTGGACTGTGAATTATGGAAAACGAAGTGTAGAAATAGATCTAAAAGCAGAAGGCGGGGTTGAGGTGTTGTATAAGTTGTGTGACCAGGCGGACGTATTCATCCAGAACTTTAGGCCGGGGACGGCGGAAAGGCTTGGTGTGGGTTATGAAGACATCAAAAAATGCCGACCAGATATTGTTTATTGTTCAATATCTGCTTTTGGAGAAAGTGGGCCTTGGTCTAGTAGGCCCGGGTATGATTTGCTCATACAGGGTACTGCAGGAATCATGGATGTCACAGGACAGGTGGGAGGGGACCCTACAAAGGTTGGATTGCCTCAGACGGATCTTATTACGGGAATGTGGGCTGCTTTTGGAATTGTGTGTGCGCTGCGCCGTCGGGAAAAAACAAAGGAAGGGGAATTTATTGAACTCAGTATGAATGATGCTGCATTGCCATGGTTAACTAAGCAAGCGGCCAAAGTATTTGCAGGGGAAATTCCAACGAGAATGGGAACCAAAGATCCTGTTTTGGCCCCGTATCAATCATACAAGACCAGGGATGGCTATCTCAATGTTGCTTGTGCGAATCAGAAGCTATGGGCAGAAATGTGTGACTCTATTGAAAGATCGGATTTAGTAGAGGATGTGAGATTTAAACAGAATGCAGATCGTGTTGAAAATGTGGATGAATTGGAAGAGATTCTTAATGCGGTATTCGAGGAAAAATCCACAGAGGAGTGGGTCAAGTTGCTAGCTGTAGAGAAGCAATTGCCTGTGGGGCCTTTATTTTCCGTAAAAGATGCCATGTATAACGAACAAACAAGAGCAAGGGGGGTTATTTCAGAGATAGATCGAGAAGGGTCTGGAAGCATTCCAGTTATCAATCACCCCCTGAATTATAGTAATGCAGGGGCGGGTTTTAGAATGCCACCTCCGTTGCTTGGAGAACACACTGAGGAAATACTCCATGGAGTGGGTTATACGGAAGAGGATATTGAACTGCTTCAATCTATAGGGATAATTCCAAAGAGGTAAAATAAAAATTATTCCATTAGAGTTCGCCAGTCGGGTGGGATTGGAGTAGAAGTTCCTGTTTTTCCATCAAGTAGAACCTGGACTGTCTTTGCAGTGGCAACTTTTTCAGAACCATTTGTCAAAACATAATCCATAGTAACACTAGAAGTTCCTATCGAAGATATGGACAAAGATACTTCGACCGTTTCGCCTAATTGTAAGGATTTGATATAGTCGATCTCTAAATGGACAATGACAGTATCTACATCTGCCAAAGATATGTTGAGCAGACTCTCATAATATTTTATTCGTGCGTGTTCTATGTAGGTTGCATAGACTGCATTGTTTACGTGACCCATAGGATCTAGATCTCTAAAGCGAACATCGAAACTAGTGACGTAGGGTTCCTTATTCATTTTTATCTTACATAGATACTGCACTGGAGACCATGAGCCTGCCGCTGACTAACATCAGAATGGCCAAGGAGACCATCCCGAGATCCCACTCTGCCATCATCATTGAAGTCAGCTGCATGATCACTTGGTTTGTAAGCATAAGAATGGAATAAACCATCATCAGTAGTCCACTTTCTCTGGAAAAATTAGAAATAGAGTCGGGAGAGAATAATAGCAATGCGCCATGGATGAAAACAATTACCCCGAGAATGGTGGAGAGTGTGAAGGGAGACATTGCAGAGCTAGATCCCATTAAAAAAGAGTATATACCAGATACGATTGCGAGTGTGCCCCCATAAATCAGTTCAGGGGGTGTTTCAGATAAATCCATGTGCGAGATAAGAGGGGGAGATATATTAGTTATTAGTTTTTACAGGAAAAAATGGGAAAAGTTTAATTCAGCAAGAGAGAGTCTAACAATAACAATGGCAGAATACAAGGTAGAATACCAAGATGTGGGTGAATCTCTAGAAGTTTCGGATAAGCATACGATATTAAGAGGATGTCTTAGAGACGGGATCGCTCAAGAATATTCATGTAGAGTGGGAATGTGTCTAGCTTGCTGTGCGGAGATTGTCCAAGGAAAGGTTGTGCAGCCCGCAGCCCATGCGTTGACCAAAGAAGAACGAGAAAAGTATGCGTTGACTTGTATGGCTCGGCCTCAGAGTGATTTGATTTTAAAGAGAGGTATATATCCCCCTAGTATTGAATTGGACTAAGTGAAAGAATGATGCACGGGGCAGGATTCGAACCTGCGAACTCCTACGAGACAGGGTCCTAAACCCTGCGCCTTTGACCTGGCTCGGCTACCCATGCAGGTTATGACTTTTTGTGGGGGTGGTTTAATATGTTTTTCTTTGAGTCAAGAAAATATAGAAGGTGAGATTATATATAACCAGAAAAACGAGAGGGTATTGTGCACAAAGCAAAGGATCATGTCGAACAATCAGAATGGATTTCTGAGATCGGTCGGGTTGCAAAAGAGTTGAATCTCAGTGCGCGTACTAAATCGTATGCGGTGGAGATATACTTGTCAAACATACCAGAAAAAGATAGGTCGAAACCCGCAGCTATTGCAACGGGGATTTATGTTGGTTCGTTGATTGCAGGGGAAGAAAGGTCACAACAAGAAATTGCAGAAAAAATGGGCGTATCTCGTTTGGCGATACAGGGGAGATGGAAGGAAACTTTGAAGACTGCAGGTTTTGACCCCCCGTCATGGTGAAAGTACATTTCCATTAGAATCTATTTCTCCGGAGAGTATCCGAGTGCTAGAAATGATCCCCCCATCTTTTGAGCGGATAAAGGGGATGGTTACTACGGACAGGGGTTTCAGACCAATATCAGTCCGAATTTGATTTATTGAATGGGAAATGGGTTCAGTTTCAGGGGAGACGACAAGTACATCATATTCACCATTGGAAGCTATGGAAGTCGGAGTCATCAATTCGAGGATTTCAAAGGTTCTTGAACGGGTTTGTGAAAGGAGAAGGAGTTCGGATATGAGATCTTGTTTTCTATCAAGGAAGGAACGAATTGGCCTAGAACTGGGTCGAGTACTAGATGCTAGTTCGTCGCTAGTGAGTCCAATGGTAACGTTTCCTAACTCGAATGCGTGTTTGAATAAACTCCGGTGTCCATCGTGGATGGGGTCGAATGTACCTCCAAAAATGATATTCCTAAGAGGAGGCATCAAATAATTAAACTCCTGCAAAGAGTGTCGAGTCCACCACTATCGTATTGGTCCCTTTGGGAAGAAGATCCGGATCCTAAATCGTAGAGAGTACGTAAGCTTGAAGTTCCAAGGCGTTGGCACTCGGATTCGACTAGATCGGCCAAGTGAATTTGATTGGAGTTTTCCCAATTAATAAAAGTGGAATCATAACCGTGCCGAATAGATCTCCATTTGTTTTCACATAAGATTTCAAATCGAGGAGACTTCCCAGACTCCCCATCTTCATATCGTTCAGATAGATCGGACAATAGGTAGTAAATATACTCCAAAAGGAGTGCAGATCTTTCGGTTTGTGTTTGAGCATCCATGATTCGCACTTCGACGGTTCCATTTTTGGTATGAGGACGGACGTCGTGCCAAAGTGCGCCTCGATCGGAGATTGAGTTGGTTTCCACCATTAAACGCTCGAAATGTAAATAATCGGCCATATTTGAAAATTCGGCGGGCATTCCAGTATTAGGTAGTGACTCGAAAATGAGTGCTCGTGCAGATTCTAATCCGGTATCGAAACCATTCCAATAGGGGGAATTCGAAGATAGAGCCAGCAAAAGAGGAAGGTAAGGGCGGCATTGATTTACTACCCATATTGCTTTTTCGGCATCGTCCATACCAAAATGAACATGCAATCCTGCAGTAGTATTTCTGTGTTGAGGGTATTGAATTCGGTCGAGTTGGGCAGCATATCTAGAAGATTCTACGTGTTCAAGTTCTTGCCATAATGCTGCAGGGTGTAGCCCAGATACTGCTAGTTCAAATCCATGGTTTTGGACGTGTGATTGTATGTGTTCCCGCATTTCCAATAAAACTGACTTTGCTTCATCGAGGTTGTTTGATATAGGAGTTCTACATTCAACTATGAATTTGAAGAGTTCATTGTCAATATTATTTTTAAGGAAACCAGGAGCATCGGATCCTTCTACGAGTTGGCCAGTGGTATTGACAGGTTTGCCACTAGAATCCACGACGAAGTACTCCTCTTCAATTCCAAGAGTGCCAAATTTGTTAAAATTGGCTGCAGAACCTAGTTTCATTGGATATAGTTAGCCGAGATGGGAATAAAAATTAACTCATTATTGAGGAAGGGGTTCTGCAACAATGGCCATATGGTCTTTATGGTGAGAAGTAAGTTTTTGAGTTTGGAGAATGGCGTAGCTTTTGGATAAATCTTCTATAGACGATTTGAAAATAAGTTCAGGGGGAGTAACAACGTTTTCACTTCGGGCCTTGATTATGAGGAAAAGCTTTCCAGTAGGGGATAGGAATTTTTTGTTATCAAGAGCGATTTTGACCTGACCCCGGGTTGCGACATCCTGTATTATTAGATCAAGATTGGATTCTACAATGTGCGAATACGTTTGGGGATGCCTGGCATCTTTTAACAAAGGAATAATATTCGTTCGCGATCGTGCCACATTGAGGAGATCTCTCATTGGTTGTGGTGAAAATTCAACCGCATAAACTATAGATGCAACATCTGCAACGTGACTGACTGTTGTTCCATTTGCGGCACCTAAATAAAGGACCTTTGCATTTTTAGACAAACCGACATCGACATCTTGAGCGAGGACGGATCCAAGTTTGGACCTGGTAGGATCCCATGCTCGCCACCCACTTTTTGTTTGCTCTCCATAAATGGGGAGGCCTTTTGTGACTAAGTGGGTCTTTCCACGGATGTCTAAATATTGATAAGACTCGGATTTTGTCATTTGCTTCCACCACGGGAACGAATTTGGTCTATTTTGGTAAGCAGCTCGGAATGCAATTCGGGATTTAAAGTTCCAGAATAATAATCGATTCGGGCAGCAATTGAAAGTTTACCAGAGAAGGCACGTGCTATATTTCCTCTCAAACTAGGATGTGTTTTAGAGATATATTCATGAGTGTATATGACCCCATGCTTTGGGGAGGTAGCACGCCCCCTGAGATGGGCAAATAGTGCGTTTTCTGCTCCGAGGACTTGTAGAGTTCCAGATGGTTTTTTTGCTAATTTTTCTAAGCTCCCAGCTATCGAAATTAGTCTTGCTGCTAGAAGAGGACCTGCCATTTGTGTTAGATTGGGTGCTATGTTGGGCATTTCAGACTCGATGAAATGTGCAAGTTTTTCGCGCTTATCGGAGAGAGATATTAGTTGATTATGAAGTGAAAGTATGTGGGCGTCAAAGTGGGAATGGTTAGAATTGGTGGCGATTGATTCGATAGAGGTTTGGAGGTCTTGGGATATTCCAGTATAGTCGCCCATCCATTCAGAGAGTCGAGCTGTGAGTTCGTTCTCAATACGGGAGTAGTCGTCCATAGTACGAATCGCATGGGAGATTTGTCGGTCAGGAGTTTGGGTAAGATTTAATGCAGATTTTTGAGCAGCTTCGCATGCCGAATTATATAGACGAGAATAGTATTCATCGGGAGTGGTGGCGTAACCGTGTTCGAGGGCCATAGACGGCCAAGGGAGGGGAGAAATGCAAGACCCTTCTTCTATTGCAATTGCCCCGGGGAGGGTATCTTCGGGATTGGTTTGATAAAACCAAGCATGTTCTAGGTCTTTTTCATTCATATGTCGGCTAACTCTTCATTCACTTAAAATGTCGCGTATTGATTACGGAATGAAAGGAGATTAACCTAAGTTCATTGGTAAACATATCATTAATACTGTATGGTTGTTTTGATCGACAATGAAATTGCGAAGAAAGTATTGGACAGAGGGGAAGTCATAGATTCTATAGAAACTGCATTCAGACAACTAGGGAGAGGGAATGCCACATTTCTTTCCAGGACAGATGTAGTCTCTCCGACCACGATGGGAGATTATTTTGCGTGGGGATCGATGGTTGGCGCCACAATAGACCCTCCGAGACTAGCTCTCCGTTTTAAATCGGATGTCATAAAATATGTAGACAAGGGAGGATATTTTGCAGAGGAAAAGTTTAATGAGAGCCCAGGTAAATTCATGGGAGTCATACTTCTTTTTGATACAAGGAGCGGTGCTTTATTATCAATAATGAACGATGGAGTGATACAACATGAAAGAGTGGGGGCAACTGCGGCTGTTGCGTGTAAGTATCTTTCAAACGAGGATTCGACGATACTGGGCATAATAGGGTCGGGAGGGATGGCCCAGAGCTATGCCACGAATATTTCAGAGGTGAGAGAAATAGAAGAAATAAAAGTATATTCCCCAACAGAAAAAAACAGGGAAATATTTGCGGAAAAAATGTCTGAGAATTTGGGTATAGAAGTGAATGCTATGGAGAGTCCAGAGGGAGTGGCAAAGGGATCGGATATTGTTGCCACATGCACGGCATCCCAAACTCCGGTTTTTTCCCAAGAATGGATAGAACCGGGGATGACCATAATAGATGTGAGGAGCACTGAAATTGACAATGAGACTATAGAAAACGTCGATCAGATATTTTCAACGACAAACAAAAATCACAAGGCAGAAATAATAGGTGGCGGAAAAGTTGACAAATATCAATCTAAGAGGGGAAAACGGGGTTTTGTAGAGACGGAATATCCCACTTTGTCTGAAGTTATTTGTGAAAATGAAATAGGTAGAAGGGGTAAAAATGAGTCCATATATTACCATAATCGTTCTGCGGGGATACAATTCGCAGCAGTTGGAAGTTTGGTCTATGAACGTGCAAAGGAACAAGAACTAGGGGAAGAGATACCGTCGGAATGGTTTCAACAGTCGATTAGGAATTAGACCGATTATTTTTAGTCGGTGGAAATGAGTCGACATGTATGGAGCCCTTTTCGGTAGTGTATACAGATAATTCGAAGGGAGGTTTAGATATAGAGAGAGACATATTAGGGAAAATTGATGTGGACTTGATCGATGCAGAGCTGTCAGATCGGCCTGTTAGAGACCTAATTAAAGAGGCGGATGGGGTTATTGTGAGCCAGATGGAATTCAATAGAGAGGTAATCGAATCACTAGAAAAATGCCGTGTCATTAGTAGAACTGGCATTGGTTTTGAAAATGTAGACTTGAAAGCCGCAACTGAAATGGGAATATATGTCAGTAATGTCCCAGATTACTGCATACCAGAAGTATCAAATCACACTATAGGGTTAATTTTGTCACTGGAACGGCGCATTACTGGTTTTGATAGAGATATTAGGAAAAATGGATGGAGTGTAGCACGGTCAAAGTGGGCAGATATGAGAAGAATTGAGGGTCAGACAATAGGGTTTGTTGCTTTTGGACAGATAGCTAAAGAGGTATGCAGAAAGGCGGTGGCACTAGGTTTTGATGCAGTGGCTTATGACCCATATGTCGACCCGGATGAGATAATAGAAGCAGGGGCAAGGTGTGTTGAAAATCTTGAAGACCTTCTCAAGGTTTCAGATGTGGTATCATTACACGTTCCATTGACTGATGAGACGAGAGGAATGATTGGGAAGAGAGAACTAGAATTAGTAGGGAAAAATGGTTTTATTATCAATACATCTAGGGGGGGTGTCATTGATGAAGAGAGTCTAGTCTGGGCGATAGAAAATGGAAAAATCGCGGGCGCGGGGCTTGATGTTTATGCAGATGAACCATTCCAATCGGACAATCCCCTATCAGATATAGAAAAAGTTGTGTTGACACCTCATGTTGCTTTTAAGTCCGTTGAAAGTGAGCTGAAACAAAGAGAAATTGTCGCAGAGAATATCAGGGCTGTTTTGACAGGAGGGGAACCAATGAATATAGTAAATAAAGAGATTTTTTCACTATAGAGTTAGCATATCTCCGATTTCAACTACCTCGATGTGGTGGGGAAATTCGAAGCCTCTTGCATGAGGAACCAAAGAAGATGGGTCTGCGGTCAGTCCTTTCCACATATCCCAATGGGCAGGAATCAATCGTTTTAGACGTAATTGGCAAGATGCTTGAATGATGTCAGACTCATCGCAATACCATTTAGTGAGTTTTGGCTTGCGTGTTTTTTTGTTAAGAATAATTCCAGAGGATCCGAATGCCAATGCCCCTATGTCTATTTCATAGTTGTTACCGATATCATCAAGGCAAGGGTGTGGTTTCGTGTCTCCTCCATGGAAAAAGGTACCTGTTTCGTGTTGAATTACATAAGAAACGGGTTGCTGTGCTCCGGGGTCGTATGCAGGTTCTACATGAATTGTAAACGACCCTACTGTGAAACTGTCACCTTCAGAAACTTCGCTGAATTGAGATGGTTTGACGTCCCAATTTTCGGTCCAATTTTCGGACTCAATTTTTCGCAGACTGGCGCCAGGGGCATAATAGGATGCATTGGTTTTCGAAAGGATTGGTGCTTGAGATTCTGCGTGAACGTGATCGGTATGATCGTGGGTTGCAAGAATTGCATCTGCTCGGACTATATCAGAAGGGTGGAAAGGGACAGGAATCATTCGTATGGTTCTAGGAGGATCGCCAGTTCCAAGATACGGGTCGATGAAGAGAGTAGTTCCATCGCTGGCCTTGAGAACAAATCCTTGACACCCCAGGTACCAAATAGACACCCCAAAGGGGGTTGAATTATTTATTTCAGTAGGTAGATAATCCCCCCAAGTTGAGTGGATAATTTCATTCATAATTATCGAGATATAGGAATGTTAGCTATTAAGAACAGCCGCAGCCGCCAATTTGATCTCCGAAGTTTAGAGAAAGGGGCTCGGAGATATGTTCATTTGCTTCTTCGAACCGTGTTAAAAGTTCTTGTTGAGTGTCCAAGAAGTGTATCATTGTGGGCAAATTATTAAGTTTTTCTTGAGATTCGCTGACTTTTTCTAAGTCGTCCTTGGTTGCTTCACCACTAGCTCTTTTTACTATGAATAATTGTCTTTGTTTTTCAAAGTCATTGATAAGTTCCTGTGCCTCTGAGTCATTTTTGACTTCGTCGCGAGCTTTTTCATATTCTTTATATTCTGGTAGATTTGAAATTGCTTCCCCGAGTAGCTTTCCAAATGTTTCTACTTCGGAGGAAGGGGTCGATAGATCTGAATCTGTTTTGGTGCTCATGTAAGTGATTTTGCAGGAAGAGGATTTAGGTGTGCCGAATGGGGCATTAATAGATATATTTAGAGAGCCACGAGGGCAGTTCTAAAAGTACATTTTCTCCTATGTAATGCCCCCCATCATGGGACGAAAACGTTACATTGCAACCTAGTTCAGCTAAGTTGTGTTGAGTTAGTTCAACTTTAGACAGAGGGATGAGTTCGTCAGTGGCCCCTGCAGATAAGAATATGGGTTTGTCTACGAGTTCAGGAGCGGAGGAATTGGAAAAGGAGTGGGGGAGATATCCATTCAGACCAACGCACCAAGAATAATCAGAAGGACAGACGCAAAGGGTTGATAGAGAAAGTATAGTACCTTGGCTAAATCCAAGGAGGCCAATTTTTTCAGGGTCGAGGTTGTATAGATCTATAAGTGCATTACGGCTGTTACTGAGTAAATCCATACTTTGATTCAGGTGATCGAGATCTGGTTGGTCAGGTACTGCACCTGTGGGAGACAGTTGGATGGGATACCAGCAATAACCACCGGGGATAGAAAAGGGAGCGCGCAGACTAATTACAAAGATATCAGAGGGGAAATAATTTGATAGAGACAAGAGATCTAATTCGTTTGCCCCATACCCATGTAGGAAAAATGCTGCAGGAGAAGGCCCGTTGTATTGGGTTTGTGGCTTCAGGACTTGGTGATCTAGAGGGATGCCCGGTTTTGACATAGTATTAGTGAATTGAGTGGGGGAAGGAAAAGAGTATAGAAATATTACTCTAATTCTCGGTACTGTCTGAGAGAAGTTTGGTCAATTAATTCGTCCCAACGTGAAAGTATCGCTTCTTTTGCGTGATTTGGAACACTGCATCTTGCAGGGTATGCATACTCAAGTGGGACAGTGGCGTCTATAATCATTTTGGCATTTTTGTTATCATACTCGGGCCGAACTGTGGGGTCGAGGGTATTGCCTTTTGCCCCGGGGATGATATCCAAATCTTCTTCCACACGGCATCGTGTAGAAACTGCCCAAAGAACTTCCTCCTCGTTGAACACATCGATATCATCGTCGACGACTATAACATGTTTGACTAGATCTCCTGCGGCTAGTGCTGCAAGACCTGCCATTTTTCCCTCCCCTTCTGCTTTTTTGTCGATTGACAGATATGCCCTAAATCTGCCACATCCACTAGGGGGGTGATGTATTGCAGTGAGGCCTGCGATGCGACCATGAATTTTTAGAGCATTATAGCGACTGCCTTCTTGGGGCAGAGTTCCAGTTAACCAGTGATCTCGATGGCCGGCAAAAACGGTTTGCAGAACAGCGTTTTTACGACGAGTTATGTTTGTGACATTTATCAAAGGGCGCATTCTTTGCGGCCCGTAATATCCAGGGTATTCGCCAAATGGTGCCTCTGCTTCTAATTCATGGGGTGGAATTTCACCTTCGATGACTATCTCTGCATCTGCAGGTACCATGAAATCGTCGCCCCATGTTTCTGAGGGGACGAGTCTAACGGGTTCTTGCATCATCCCTCCTGCAATTTCATATTCATCGATCCCATATGCTGCAAGAGTTAGAGCACCTAGATAAAATGAAGGGTGGTGACCTGCTACAATGGCCACTTTAGTCGTGCGGTCGCTAGCCCAATTTTTATTCACTATCCGATGGTTATGGCGAGGGGACATGTGAATTCCAAGTTTATCAGGTCCTTTATATTGGGTACGTAGGAAGGCTATATTGTAGAATTCATGGCCAAATTCATCTACATCTTCAGGAGGGGCTTGCATCACATTTGCCATATCAATGTAAGGGGCAGGATCCATCTCATTGATATGCATAATAGGGAGTCGCCTAAGATCGACATGTCCATACGCATCGACATGGCTTACTTCTTTTACAGGGGCATCTTTAGGATCAATAATTTCGGGTAAAATTCGTTCTCTTTCACGGCGAGCATATTCGAGTGCAGGTTCCATTCGATATTGAGTTCTGGATAATCCTAGTGCTCGGGAGATTCTTTTTCGATCGGCAAATACATTGCTTGCTAGTGTTACTTTTCCAGGGGTAGTATCCAAACCATCAATTCCAGAGGGATTGGTAAAATGAACAAGAGGAAACTCTCCACGTTCTTCAAGATGTTCAAGTATTGCGCTAGCTTCAAATTTGTCAGGGCGAATGACGCTAGATATTTCTAAAACTTCTTCTTCAACTTCGGTTATGAAGTCTTGTAAGTTTTTTGCCATGCATAATCAAAAAGGGGAGAGGTGATAAAGAGAGGTGTTTGTACAGAAACGAGTAAGAAAGTAGAAGCGCCGACGTTAAAAGATTCGAGATATACAAGAAACATAATGGATGGGGAATTGGAATCAGATATTGAAGGCCAACCGGAATCTAGGATGGAACTTACATACGAGAGAGAGTGGGATTATGAACTTGACCAAATATTAGAATCCATCAAAGAGAAAGGGGCAAAAACAATTGGATTGCAATTCCCAGAGGGATTGAAACGCAGGGGTCCAGCGATAGTAAATGATCTAAAAGAGAAATTACCAAAAGAGGTGGTCGTCGCGATTTCAGGACAACCTTGTTATGGGGCTTGTGACTTGGATATGCACCTATTGAAGAGATCGGACCTTTTCGTTCATTTTGGACATAGTCCGATGAAAACTTCTGAAAAAATAATATATGTTCCGTTATACTCCAATGTGGAGGTTGTGCCAATAATGAAACTTGCTCTTAAAGAATTGGAAAGTCCAAGTTTGGATCCTGATGTTGGGCTCGTGACAACCACCCAGCACCAGAATAGATTTGGAGAAATGAGAAAATTCTTGGAAGATGAAGGATATACAGTCCATACTAGAAGGGGGGACGAAAGATTAACACACGAAGGACAAGTTTTGGGTTGTAACTATGCATCTGCCGAGGTGGACGCTAGTCAGATAATGTATGTAGGAGGGGGAAAGTTCCATCCACTTGGATTGGCGATGGTACACAGAGATAAACGAGTGGTGATTGCAGATCCGGTAAATAATTTGGTTTCTATTGCAGATGCGGATAAATTTATCAAGCAGAGATATGCAGCGATCCATAAAGCTATGGGTGCGAAAACATGGGGAATAATATACTGCACAAAAATTGGACAGGGAAGGTGGGAATTGGCAGAAGAAATAATTGAAGATAATGAGAATGCATATGTAATTACTCTGGATGAGATCACTCCAGATAGGTTGTTGAATTTCAAATTAGATGCTTTTGTCAACACGGGCTGCCCACGGATATCTACAGACGATGGTCCCAGATTCAAAAAACCCATGCTAACTCCGCAAGAGTATTGGATTGCTACGGGAAGAGATCCATTGGAGTCGCTGGCTTTTGATACGTTCCATGGAACGTGGTAGAAATGGCAAGCGGGAAGAAGAAATTGGAGTTAAATTTATCGAGAGTCGCTGATTTTGAGAATCCGAATATCAAATATGAACAGTATATGACTTCTGCAGAAGTGGCTTCTACAATGATCCATGTGGCAGATATGAATGGCGATATAGAAGACAAAAATATTGTGGATTTGGGGACAGGAACTGGAATGCTAGCAATAGGAGCTGCTCTGAGAAATCCAAAAAGTGTAGTAGGAATAGAAAAGGACAGAAACGCCCTTTCGATTGCCAAAAAAAATGAAGATACAGTTTCTCCAGAAGTGGTGGTAGAATGGATACTGGCAGATGTAAAATGCATTCCAATTAAAATGGTGGGGAAAGAGGATGTAACAGGGATAATGAATCCACCGTTTGGTGCGCAAAAAAATCACAAATATGCAGATAGAATTTTTTTGGAAGAAATATCAGAAATTTCATCGGTTTCATATTCCGTACACAACTGCGATAGCATAGATTTTATAAAGGCTTTTGTCGAAGGTAGAGGGGGAGTTATTTCACATTCGTACTCGGTGACTATGGAATTAAAAAAGAGTCAGAAATTCCATACTAAAATGAGGAAAAAAATTGAAACAGAAGTCCACCGAATAAAATGGAAATGAAATTCTAACTATGTTTGTAGGTCGCCCGACCCATTGCAAGGGTTTTTTGAGAGTCTTCAGATTGATGGAGTTTCATGTCTGCGACGCCGGTGGAGGATCCGATTTTAATCACCTCTCCATGTACTAATAAATCGGAATTGGTTGCAGGGGACAGATAATCTACGCTGAGATTAATAGTAGGAGATTTAGACCCCACAACAGAGAAAATGGCATAATGACCAGCGATATCTAACAGGCTTGCTATGACACCGCCGTGAATTATACCTAGTTCGGGATTGACTAGAAGTTCTTCGCGAAAAGGAACTTTTAACATAACCTCGCCCGGTTCATATTTTTCGAATTGAATTCCAAGGAATTGATGAAATGGAGAATTATGGAGCAAATGTTTGGCAGCAGATAAATCCATAATGGAAAAGAATAGGGTTCGGGACAAAACGTCGTCGGTGTGGTGTGCTAGAAGAAGAGAGAGGTGAAATTAGAGAATGTAGAGTGGGATATAGTTATAACGGATCTGGGAAATGTTGGAGTGCCATGTTCTTCGCTGCGAGTCGATCTATTTTTCCAGTCCCTGAAAGGGGTAATTTTGGG
Organism: uncultured Halobacteriales archaeon; assembly: GCA_964597855.1. GTDB lineage: Archaea > Halobacteriota > Halobacteria > Halobacteriales > Hikarchaeaceae > Hikarchaeum. Next base: position 156,520 of record CAZQZO010000002.1, read on the forward strand.
ACGAATAAAACCCGACGTGGATGTGCATATGCAGGGCCATTGTTTAAAGCAAATTGTTTAAGTTCCTCTTCACTTATTTCATCTGCAATAACGAGGGCAACGGGTGCGGATCCTTTAATTGAATGGGGAAGTGAAATTACACAAACATCTCTAACAGAAGGGTGCGTAGATAACAAGGATTCGACTTCTGCCGGGTAGACGTTTTCCCCACCAACATTCATCATGTCATCAATTCTTCCAACGATGTAGTGGAATCCTTGATCGTCTATATAAGCTAGATCCCCCGTATGTAAAAATCGAGAAGATCCGATCAGTTCAAAAGTGGATTTTTCTATATCAGGGAGATTGTGGTAGGACGCCAGTCCGGGACTAGAAATGATTAACTCGCCTATATCCCCATGAGGGAGTTTCTTATTGGTGGTTGGGTCAATTATATGAGTTATCACACCAGGCAACGGTACACCAGAGCTCCCTAGTTTTCTAGTCCCATCACGAGGGGATAAAGTGACAATTGGCCCACCCTCAGTGAGGCCATATGCCATCCCCATAGATGCATTGAAAATTCTTTCAAAAGAGGTTATCAGAGATTCTGGTAAGCTAGAACTTCCAGACACGGCCCATTCGATGCTAGAAACATCATATTTGGATAAAGAATCAGTATCGTCGACTAAAAGTTTGAACATGGCAGGGACACCACGAAGATAAGTGACTTTGAATTTGTCTATGGATTTAATCATTTTTTTCGAATCGAAGCCACGAAGAATGACGGTGGACCCTCCAACAAGAAGCATGGGTTTTATCGCCCCATTTAGTGCATTGCTATGGTACATAGGGGCAGCAACAATTGCACGATCAGATTCTTGTAGTCTATGGAATTTGCAAATGGTACTAGCATTCCAGGCAGATCCTCCATGAGTCAGCACAACACCTTTTGGATTGCCAGTGGACCCACTCGTATAAGATTGGAATGCAGCATCATTTGATAAGACTTCAACAGACCCACTCAGAGGGACAGCAATATCCATTAGGCGGGAAAGGTTATGGAAAGAAAGATCGGAGGAATCCGCGGGTAAACGGTCTTTTTCATCACAGGGTACGAGTATGTTAGATATTTTGGAAGATTGGGCGGCTTGAATGGCCTTTTGAAAAATATTTTTTTGAGAACTAGATATGATAAGGGAGGCGCCAGAATCTCGTGCTATATAAGAACAGGTTTCTATTGGTAATTCTATATTTATTAACACAGGTACTGCCCCGGCCCTCATTGAACCGAAAAGTGCATACAGAAACTCTATCTGGTTTGGAAAAAATAATGCTATTCGATCCCCTTTTGAAATATTCAAGGAATCGAGAATCGATCTTACTTTTGCCGTATTGGTTTCAAGCTGTTGAAATGATATTTCAATCCCACTCTCCACATCAATGAGAGCTATTTTATTGGGATTTTTTATAACAGAAGAATGGAAAAGTTCCCCCAAATTCGTAGTTGAAATTGGCATCAGGGGGTTATTATTACCTTGCCCGTCAAGTCTCTATTTTTCATTGCTAAAAGGCCATCAATAGCACTTTCAAGAGGCAGTGTTCGGTCGATGATGGGAGTCAATTCGCCGCGCCAAACAACAGAAGAGAGTTGTTGCAGATCTTTCCTCTGCCATCCACGGCTGCCTAAAATGGATATTTCTCTACTGAATAGATATCGAATGTCAGTCATGGCGTCATATCCCGTGGTTGCGCCACAGGTGACAACCCTACCTCCATTTGCTAAGGACCGAATACTGCCATTCCAAGTTTCTTTTCCGACATGTTCGAATACAACGTCTACTCCATGTTTATCTGTTAGGCCCCATATGGAGCGTGAAAAATCTTCTTCTGCATAATTAATCACGTGGTGTGCACCACGTTCGAGTGCGAGTTGCATTTTTTCTTCGGTGCTAGTGGCTGCATACACTTCGGCCCCCATGAGATTTGCAATTTGAACTCCTGCAGTCCCAAGTCCACCGGAAGCCCCAAGAATTAGAACAGATTCTCCGGGTTGGAGTTTTGCACGAGTGACAAGCATCCTCCATGCGGTGGCATATGCAATTGGTAAAGCTGCGGCTTCTTCAAAGGTTGCATGGTCAGGCATTTTTATAGCGTTTTTGGCAGGAGCTACGACATATTCGGCCAGGCCACCCCAGTACTCTTCACCTAAGTTTCCGTGTTCTTTTCCTTTGCAACGATTGGATTCTCCGACGAGACAGTAGCTGCATTTCCCACAAGTTATCCGAGGGTCTACTAATACACGGTCTCCTTTTGCCACTTCTTTTACTTGAGTTCCAACATCGACTACAACTCCAGATATATCACCTCCAGAAATGTGAGGGAACGAAAGGTGAGATCCAGGTATCCCTTCTCTTACAAAAATATCAAGGTGATTCAGGGCACATGCATGAACTTTGACCAACATATCAGTTGGAGATAGAGTGGGCACAGTTACTTCTGCATACTCCAAAACTTCGGGCCCCCCATGTTGGTTAAATACAAGGGCACGCATTTTGTTTGGATTCATATTTAAGAAATGAAAAGCCGATTAACTATAAAAGTGGCTTGTTATTAGGAGAACGAAACTTTTAGATGCACTACATTATTAAGCACACCATGGAATTGCGGGTTTTAAGTAAAGAAAGTAGTGAGCTGATGATAGAAATCAAAGGGGAGAGTCATACGTTCATGAATGTTTTGAAAGGAGCCCTCCTGGAAACGGAGGGCGTAACTGCTGCCACATATGATTTAAATCCAATACAGTCAGGAGGACAGATAGACCCTATTTTGTCTCTGAAGACTGATGGAAGAGACCCACTAGAGGCCCTTGGGGATGCAACAAAAAGTATAGAGAAGTCATATGGAGAGTTCTTGAAAGCATATCAAGCCGCAGTGAAATAGGGCTTAAATAAGATTATAGTCGAATGGGAATTCCACGGGATTGGAGATATTCTTTTGTTTCTTGAATGGTGTACTCATCGAAGTGGAAAATGGAGGCTGCTAGAGCCGCGTTTGCCCCAGCATTTGCAAATACTTCGTACATGTGTTGAGGCGATCCACACCCCGATGAAGCGATGACAGGGGTAGAAACGGAATCGCATACAGATTTTGTTAGGGGAATATCGTATCCATCTTTAGTTCCATCTGCATCGATCGAATTGACAAATATCTCCCCAGCTCCAAGTTTTTGTGCAGTTCGGACCCAAGATAAAACATCAATTCCAGTTCCCTCACGGCCACCTTTGATAGTACATTCGAACCAACAAGACTCCCCATTGATTTTAGAATAGTAATCTCCTTGTTCGTCGAATCTCCTTCGTGCGTCGATTGAAATCACGATGCATTGATTGCCGAATGCCTCGGAGGACTCAGTTATTAAAGAGGGCCTAGATAGAGCAGCAGTGTTTATTGAAACTTTGTCTGCGCCGGCTCGGAGAGTGTTCTTAACATCTTCTTTGGTTCGGATTCCACCCCCCACTGTGAGAGGAATGGACAGTTCGTCTGCAACGTTCGAAACTGCATTGAGCATTGTAGAACGCGAATCGGAAGATGCAGTTATATCTAGAAAAACGAATTCGTCAGCACCTGCTTGATTATATTTTTGTGCCATTTCCACAGGGTCACCAGTATAACGCAAATTTTCGAAGTTGATGCCAGTATATACAACTGCATTCCCAGTTGGATCTAAATCTACGTCGATACAAGGAATGATGCGATTGGTGAGTGTCATGTTGAAAGGGAAAGGGCCCTTGGTAAATGTATGATTTACTGAATACATGACTTTAGCGGGACGCAAATTGTGCAGATACAGGGAGCATAAATGATTCGAGTGACTTTTAAGCAGAGGATTTAATTTGACAAATTGAGACCAAATTCGGATAATATGTTCATCAAAGCCGACTTACACACCCATTCGAAATTATCATTTGATGGTAAAGATTCTGTAGAAGATCTATTAGAAATGGCTAGCTTCGTTGGGTTGGATGCAATAGCAATAACGGACCATGATGAAATTGATGCTAGTCTGGAGGCAGAAAAAAAATCGTCCATATATGATATTATTGCAATCCCAGGGATGGAAGTGACTAGTGATGTTGGTCACGTCCTAGCTATTGGGATTCGTGAGCGTGTTGACAAGGGGCTTTCTTTTGAAGAAACTGTCGAGCGCATTCAAGAATTGGGAGGAGTTGCAGTAGTACCACACCCATTCCAAAAAACAAGACACGGAGTTGGAGTTAAAATTTCAAACGAGAGACTATCCAAAGTGGATGCTATTGAAGTGTATAATTCTAGATTGATTACAGGAAGGGGCAATAGACGGGCGAAGGATTTTGCAAAAAAGTACGGGATTGCGATGACGGGTGGTTCCGATGCTCATGTCGCAAGAATGGTGGGAATGGCAGGTGTGAAAGTTCAAACAGAAGAGGGCACGGTGGAGAGCATAATAGAATCCATTAGAGAAGGTAAAATGGAAGTTTGGGGACAAAGGACCCCTCTATGGACCACCATCTCACAAGGGGTTTCGGGGATAGATAGAGTGGTAAAACGTCGAATGAAGAAGAAGGGAAAATAGCAAGGCGGGTTCGAAAAGCTTACCGCCTGATCCAGAGTAGCTAGGGCATGAGTGAGAGGATTGTAGTTGATGTGGAAACGGTCCAACATATTTCAGAATTGGCCAAAATTGATCTTGAAGATGAAGAAGTAGAGATTTTTACTAAACAATTTAGGCAGATTATCGACTATTTTGAGATCCTAGATGAAGTCCCGGAAATTGAAATTCGATTAGATGTTAAAAACGTATTGCGTGATGATGAAGAAGAGGGATCGTTGTCACGAGGAGAAGTTTTTCAGAATGTAGACGAAAGCACAAAAAAAGATTATTTTAAGGGTCCTAAAGTTCGATGAAAAATATTAATTCTTTTATAACAAAAATTGAGTCAAAAGGCAATAAGAAAGGGGCCTTAGAAGGGTGTACTGTTGCGATAAAAGATAATATTTCCACAAAGGGCATACGTACCACGTGTGGGTCTGCTATGTTAAAGGATTATATTCCACCTTATGATGCCACGGTAGTGGATAAAATAAAGGCAGCAGGTGCAATTATAGTGGGAAAAACTAATATGGATGAATTTGGAATGGGCACGACTACAGAAACATCTTATTTCGGGCCCACAGTGAACCCGCACGATGAGAATCGAGTTGCAGGAGGATCGTCGGGGGGATCGGCTGCTGCGGTTGCTTCAGGGGAGGCTAGGTTTAGTTTGGGGACAGATACAGGAGGGTCTATTAGATGTCCAGCTGCATTCTGTGGTGTCGTGGGTATCAAGCCTACTTATGGACTAGTTTCCCGGTACGGATTGGTTGCATATGCGAATTCGTTAGAACAAATTGGACCCATAGCAAGAACGGTAGAAGATGCGGCAAAATTGTTAGATGTGATAGCAGGAAAGGATGTGAAAGATTCAACTAGTTCAAGTGATGGAAGAAATATCAGATATGCAGACTGTGCAGACGGAGAGGTAGAAGGAATGACGGTGGGAATCCCGATAGAACTGGTAAAAGGGATCGACAAAAATGTGTTAGAGCCATTTGAATTGTCGATGGGAAGGATGGAAGAGAGGGGGTGCGTAATCAAAGAGATCACACTTCCATCGCTTGAGAAGGCTGTTGCAGCATACTACATAATCGCCATGTCGGAAGCATCTTCTAATTTGGCTAGATATGATGGCGTCAGGTATGGTATTTCTAGTGGTTTTGGGGGGGATTGGAATCAAATGTTCTCTGCTTCAAGAGAGAATGGGTTTGGAAAAGAAGTAAAAAGAAGAATTCTCTTAGGAACATACGCATTATCAGCAGGATACCAAGATAGATATTATGCAAAGGCACAGAGGGTGAAAGCTTGGGTCCGTAAAGAATTTGAAAATGCATTCGAGGAGATTGATGTTGTCGCATCCCCTACGATGCCAGTACTCCCGTTCAAATTAGGAGAGGGTGAAAAGGATCCTCTTAAAATGTATTTATCAGACTCAAATACAGTTCCCGTAAATCTTGCAGGATTGCCAGCCATCACAGTTCCTGCAGAATGGGATAAAGAGGAAGGGCCCGTTGGGATTCAATTTGTTGGTGCAAGGTTTCAAGAGGAAAAATTGATACGCGCAGGAAGTGCAGCGGAAAGATAGCTGAAAATGGTCTTAAGAGGGTTGATCTTCAAGAGAGGGCAGGCTCAATATCCACTGGGTGAATTCTGAAGAGTTTTCATCGATGTCTTGATGAGATATAAAAGGAGAAAGGTGGCCTTCGGCCATGAGAAGAGAATAATCAATTTCAATAGGCGAGGGAGTGATAGCGTAGGTCTTGCTCCCCTCAAATGTTACTGCTTCTTTGGTGACAAAACCTAGTTCGACTAACTTGGAAATGATTTTTCCACCTTTTGCAGAGGTTAAGCCAAGGTTTTTCCAAAATAAACTCTGATGAGTGCCTCCAGATTCATAAATAAACTTAAGACCGTTTTTTTCGTCCTCACTTAAATTTTGGACGTCTCGATAAGTGGCCATAAAGAGTGAGGAGGAGGGGAAGGCATTTATTTGTTATTAGATGTGAACGCGAGAGAATTGAAAGTTCCAGTTACAGTTCTGGGTATCGAATCGACGAAATGGATTGTTTTTGGAATTTTATATTTTGATAATTTTTTGTGGCAAAAGGAAAGGAGTTCTTCTTCAGAGAGGATGGGACTATTTTTAACTACAATGGCTACTATTTTAGAACCCCATCTGTCATCCGGTTCTGAGAAAACTGCTACATCGGAGACGGCAGGGTGGGCTGAGAGAATATTTTCGATTTCTACAGGATATACTTTTTCCCCCCCGGTTATGATTAGATCATCTATACGGCCCATTATCCACAAGAAACCGTCCCTCATATATCCAATGTCACCTGTTCTAAAAGTATGATTTGATAGTTTTAGAGATGAATGGGCATCGGGAGGGAAATAACCCTTTGAAACCATTGGTCCGGAAACTATTATTTCTCCGAGTTCACCTTCGTTCACAAGTTGGTTTTGTTCATTTTGGATAGTTAAGTTTAATGAATTCAAAGGGCGCCCCACGGTGCCAGGATTTTTTATCAAGTCGAAGGGGGTTGCTGTTGCTATTTGGGAAGAGGCTTCTGTTGCCCCATAAGTGGGATAGGCGGGGATGGAAAGTGATTTGCACTGGGCTATTAGATTTTCGGGAATAGGCCCGCCGCCAAGTAGGAGGAGTCTGAGAGTTGATAGGTCGACTTGTTCATTTATTAGCGTAGTTAACAAAGTGGGTACTGCAGAAAGACAAGTTATGTTATATTTCTGCATGCATAATTGCAGATTTTGAGGGGATGGGGAATCTATTGTGGCAATGGTTGTTCCAGATATGATGGATCGGAAAAGTGGAGAAAGGCCCCCCATATGGTGTAACGGCAAATATAATATCCAAACATCATTTGAATCTGTTTTGAGTCGGAGTGCGGAGGAGATGGAACTGGATAGTAGATTTCGATAGGTGAGAGACACGGTTTTTGGAGAGCTTCCAGTTGTACCAGAGGTAAAAAGCAAAAGGCATGTGTCATCAAGCTTCGATTCGTGAGGAATAGAGGAGGAAATATCAGACAGATTAATCGAAGAGGCGGAGGGAAGATTTTCAAGAGAGGTGGATGGGATTCCAAAATCGAGAGATTCTTTGGGTGAATTGCTTTGCCAGAATAGTCTGTTTAATTTCGCTGTAGTAATGAAATTGGATATTTCTTCCGAAGAAGAATCATTAGAAATTGGAACGCATAATGTGCCCATTCTAAGTAGAGCGTAAATGGTTAAAATGGAGTTCACAGATGTGTCAAGAAAGAGGCCAACTTTTTCCATGGGGCGGATGCCCTCTTGAAAGAGGATTGTGGAAAGTTTGTTGACTTCGTTGTTGAGAGAAGAATAGGTCCAATGTTCATCAGTGGAAGTGTCTATAAGAGAGACTTGGTTTGGAGTAGATTGGCCTCGATAAAAAAGGAGATCTTTCATATGGAACTCCAATCTACAAAAACGCCATTTCCGGGGGTTTGTGGAACTGTCAGGTTCCCTTGTTTTAGAGCAGTAGGATCGGGAGAGATATCCGCTTTCAGCATATGCCCAGTTGCAAGGCCACATGCTTTTATCGGAGATAAGCTAGCAGCTAGGTGGACTGCAGCAGTCCGGGCGACAGCTGTGTCAATAGTAGTGGTGATTATAGGTTCTATGTTTAGGGATCTAGCCTCTTTTGCGAGGGCATAGGCATTGTCGATCCCCCCTATCACCATTGGTTTTAGTATGACAAAATCTGCAGCCCCCATTTTGTGTATCTCTGCCATAGTATTCGAAATTAAAGATTCGTCAAGGGCTATATTGACAGGGCCATTTCGAAGAGTTGCATGCCCTTCTAAATCTTGCATTTGCAATGGTTGTTCTAGGTAATCCAAATTGATTTGTTCCAATTTTTCGATTGCTTTTTGTGCTTGTTTGAGGGACCACGCCCCATTTACGTCTGCCCTGAGCTCTATATCAGGTCCAACGGCAGCTCTGACAGCAGATAGTCTTGTTAAATCTTCTTTCAGGGGTCTTTTTCCAATTTTTATTTTTAGAGATTTCGCACCAGAATTAACTGCGGCTGTGCACTGGTTTACAGTAGAGGTTAGTGAAGAATCTCCAATTGGAATATTGACAGGAATAGAATGTATAGGGCCGGAACCTAGGTACTGGTGCAATGGAATTCCTTTGGAATGGGAAATGTCGTCGAGTAAGGAAAGAGAAAACCCATGTCGTGCAGCGGGAGTAGTTGATAAAGATTCTAGTATGGTTTCAGGGGGAGAACCAAGTAATGCATCCTTTTTTGCGGAAATTAATGCAGCCCTACAAGAGGCCAAGGATTCAGTCCAACCATGGAGTGGAGTGGATTCCCCAAATCCTGATTTTGAATCTGAAATTTTTAGGAGAAATCCAGTTCTAGAAGTAAGAGTACCAAAAGAGGTGGAGAAGGGCTTATTGAGAGTTAGAGAAAATTCGCGAAGTGAAATCATTATAATAACAAATGCCACCCATCGGATTAATTTTTTCGAGAACGTTTGGAGGGTTAAAATGGGTTGAAAATTCCAAATCCAAATAGAATAGAGAAGAATAGTGTCAAGAAGGTCGTATGTTTTAAAATGCGATTGAAAGACGTGGGAGTGGGGTCTGAAAGGACTAGATATACCAATGAAATTGCATAGGGGGATACGAGTAATGGGAGTAACACGGTTTTTGGGAAATTGAGAAATATGTAGAAATATACAGGGGGAGAAAATCCCAATAAGATGAGAAATAAATACTCCATTTTACTCCAGAATTTTCCGAGATAGATGGATAGAGTAATTTTCCCAGCTTTTTTGTCTGTTTCCATATCTCGTATATTATTTACAACCAGTATAGAAGTGGTGAGAGCGCCCATAGATATACTAGCTATAAGCGACATTGTGGTGATTGTGCCAGAGGGGAACCATAGTGGAAAATATGAAAGTGTAGCTACAGCTTGAATATAATAAGTCCCGGTAACTGCAATAATACCAAAGAAAATAAATACGAATAGATCTCCGAGGCCATGGTAACCGAATGGGTACGGGCCTCCTGTATAAAGTATTCCCGCGGCAATACTGAGTAAACCTATTAAGAGAATTGGAATTCCTCCGAGGTACAAGAGATAAAAACCAAGTAACACTGCAATGCTAAAAACAAATATCCAAGCCCGTTTCATATGAAGCGGGGATATAAGTCCAGAAGCTGTTGCACGAACGAATCCAGTTCTATCGGGAGTATCTACAGAATTTAGAGCATCATAGTAATCATTTGCTAGATTCGTCCCTATTTGAATTAGAAGTGCACACGCCACGATTACAACAACCGCAGTTGGGTGGAGAATTCCATCATAAAATGCGATACTCGTTCCTAAAAAAATGGGCGCAAGAATAGCAGGAAGTGTATGTAGACGAATGGCAATTACCCACGGATTAGTAAAAAAGTTTTTGACATGCATCATAGCAATTTAAATTGAATGCATGGGGAGAAAAAATAGTTACGAAGTTGGAATGGAGGTAGAATTAAAAATGCCAGGGACTTTTTGAAAAGTCTGGTTTTCGTTTGGAGAGAAATGCATCTCTACCTTCTTTTGCCTCTTCAGTTCCATACGCGAGTCTAGTTGCCTCTCCGGCGAATAATTGTTGACCTACCAAACCATCATCTGCTAAATTGAAAGCATACTTGAGCATCCGAATGGCGGTGGGAGATTTGGAGCTAATTTCGCAGGCCCAATCTAGGGCGGTAGATTCCAATTCTGCATGGGGAACCACTTTGTTAACCATGCCCATTTCTTTTGCTTCTTCTGCGGTGTAAGTTTTTCCTACAAAAAATACTTCTCTAGCCTTTTTTTGACCAATTTGTTTTGATAGATATGCAGATCCAAATCCACCATCAAAGCTTGCTACATTGGCATCTGTCTGAAGGAATTTTGCGTGTTCTTTACTTGCTATAGTCAAATCGCAAACGACGTGTAAACTGTGCCCCCCTCCAACTGCCCATCCGGGTACGACTGCGATAACGGGTTTTGGCATGAATCGAATGAGTCTTTGGACTTCAAGTATGTGCAGACGGCCGGTAGAAGAAGTATCCTGATATTCATACCCATCGTTGCCCCTATAGTTTTGATCCCCTCCTGAACAAAAAGCCCATTCTCCATCTTTAGAAGAAGGTCCATTTCCTGTTAAAATGACACATGCGACATCGGTTTGCATTCTAGCATGGTCTAGCGCGGCATATAGCTCATCGACTGTTTTCGGTCGAAAGGCGTTTCTGACTTCGGGTCTGTTGAATGCTATTCGTACGGAATTTCCATCTTTTTCTTTATGGTAAGTTATATCCTCAAATTTTGTTATATCTACAGAAACCCATTTGGTTTCGTCCATAATGGAAGACGTCATATAAGAGTAGTTGGCAGGGAGAATCGAAAAAGATGGAGGTTTCTTGTTTTATTTTGTTGGTTAGATATTTTGGGTTACGAGATTCTGTAAATTCTCACGTGTTGATTGATTTTCCAGGGGATCACTGATAACTTCAATAACGCAAGAGTTGTTTTCGTTAAGGGCAGATTCGTATGCCAAGTTGAAGTCTTCGATGGTAGATACTCGGGTGAAATCAAATCCGTATAAATCCGAGGAGTGGGACAAATCTAGATCATGGGGTGTTCGGAAACCGGAAGTGAAAGGTGGATCGTGTTTTGATATTGGCAATCGGTAGAATATACCACCTCCATTGTTGTTAATTTCAATGATGATCAATTTAAGATTAAATTTATTAAGCGCTAATAATCCAGATAGGTCGTGATAATAGGCGACATCTCCAATTAGTAAAGTGACTTGGTCATTTGTAGAACTGGCCGCTCCAAGAGCGGTGCTTATTACTCCGTCAATCCCGCTTGCACCACGATTTCCAATTAAAGTAAGTTGTTTGGAGGAGGGCTTTCCGAAACGGTCGATATCTCGAATGGGCATGCTATTTGAGACAATGATTGTGGAATTGGTAGGAATGATACCTAAGAGAGATGAAGCTATGGAACCTTCAAAGAAAACATTCTGTGAATCAATTAATGCCCAATAATCAGATTCTGCAGAAAGGAAATGATTGAATAGATCATGAGGGTCAAGGGACAATCTACTAGATATAGAATGTGCGAACCAAGTTGGGTCGCATGAGACGAGTTCGGAAGATGAGAATACGGGATCGCGTGCTTGGCCCGTTGGGTCTATCAATAATTCATAGGCCCCACTTCTAAGTAGATAATTTTGAAGAGGGATGGATACGGGAGCAGCGCCGAATCGAATTACAACATCGGGGTTAGGCCAATTTTTGGTAGTAGTAGGAGTTAGATAAGAATCATATCCTCCGCAAATGAGTGATGAATCGACATGTTTTCCGAATCGAATTCCAGATAAAGGGTCTGCCAAAATAGGAAATCCAAGGGAGTTCGACAATAGAGAGAGGGAATCTGGAGAAATTGAATTGGGATTGGAGGGCCCAGCTATGATTAAACCATTTTCAGATTCAGAAAGTAGGTTGGAAATTCTTAGTAGATCCTCATCGGAAATGATAGAAGTTCCAAATGTAATTTTAGTATAAGGACCAGGCCTACCTTTGGCCGCAAGGGGGTTGTTTGTTATAAAATCAATGACAGATTCGTCGGGGGAGTCATTGGGTTCAAGAGGTTTCCTAAATGGGACGTTGAGATGCACAGGACCAGGGGACATGCCATTACACTCGGACAAAGATCTAGCAATGGCAGAACGAAGAGAGCGAAATTTCCGTTCGTTGAGTTCGGGCTCAGGGAGGGTGCGATTCCAGCGTGTTGATTTTGAAAAAATATTATCCTGAGAAATAGTTTGGTTTGACCCACTATGAAGAAGGTCAGAGGGCCGATCTGCGGTGAATAGTAGCATAGGTGTACGAGAGAGGTCTGCTTCAATCACAGAGGGATGTAGATTTGCAACTGCGGTTCCCGATGTGCAAACAATAGGAGTGGGAACCCCGGTTCTTTTTGCCCTCCCGAGTGCAAAAAATCCAGCTGATCGTTCGTCTAAGTGGACATATGTTGTGAATTCGGGATTAGTTAGCATGGCGAAAGACAAGGGGGCGGATCGGCCACCTGGAGTTATGCAGGCGTGTTTGATTCCCGCTCGGAGTAATTCTTCTACGATTGTTTGACCCCACAAGGTGTTTGCATTATGTGAAATCATGACTGTGTAAGGGAATTGAGGATGGGTTGGAATTTTAATTGGATTTCATTCCACTCCTCTTGGGGATTGGAATCGGGCACGATTCCAGCACCTGCGTACAGCATAACCTCATTTTTGTGTGCGATTGCAGATCGTATGGAAACGGCAAATTCGCCATTCCCATCAGAATCAAACCAACCAAATGGGCCACCATACCAACCACGTTCGAATGGCTCTGTAGAGTTAATTATATCTTGGGCTATGTTTGAAGGAATGCCACTGATAGCAGGTGTAGGATGGAATGCACTTGCTATAGATAAAATGTGATCATTTGCATCTAGTGTTGCCTTCATGGTCGTCCAGATATGTTGAACCGTTTCTAGTTTTTTGATTTTTTGAGGTGTGATTTCAATATCGGTAGCGAAAGAGCTGATTTTTGATTTCAGGGTTTCGAGTACTATTGAATGTTCGTGTTGGTTTTTAGAACTTCTTAGTAGTTCTTTTGATAAATCTAAATCGGAGGATTCGGAATTCCCTCTTGCGATAGATCCGGCCAATGCTTCCGTTTGGATAACATTGCCATCTCTTGAAACTAAGAGCTCTGGTGTGGCCCCAAACATTGTATTCCCATCAATGGGTTCGAAAAGAAAATGATAACATCCTGGATTTTGATCACGTAGTTTGTAGAATGTGTTGAGAGGAATGAGAGGTTGCTTCAGGGTTGCGCGGAGTGACTGGGCAAGAACAACTTTATCTAGAGGTCCATTTTCGATTATGTTTAAAACTTCGGTTAGTTGAGAGGCCCAGAGTTTGTTGGAAACCGAAGGGGTCAATTTGAGTATTTCGGCAGAGGGGAGATGGGGAGGGGGGGTTGATATTGATTCTAAACTGGATTTTAAAGATAAAAGATTGAGTTCAACTTGGGTGGAATCGATATCGGTTCCATACTCATTCAAAGTCAATTCGAATCCATTTTTAGATTGGACAAGTTGGACTCTTGGCAAGACAAAAAGGGCAGAGGGGAATCCAGACCAAAGTGGAGATTCTTTATGGTGTGCATCGAAGGAAAATCCGCCAAAAAATTTTAGTGCAGGTATGTTGTCACTGGCGGTTTCAATGTCAGTATCAGATAACGAAAGAGTTGCCGCTTTTTTTATTTGTTCAAATCTGTGTTCTCCTGAAGCGCGTAGGGTAATTGCAGCTCCAAAGGAGAGGGAGAGGGGTTGTTGGGGGGAAGACCAAATAGTTCGGGGAGACTCCATCGTGTGGAAAACGGAGTCAACATCGAGGTGGGGAAGATTGACGCTTCGGCTTACTAAGATCCCTTTCTCAAGGGAAGAATGCACAAGGTCTACACTGTCGTATTGAGCGGATGCGGGCATCTATAGTAATGATACCTCAAGCACGTATTTGGACCTTGTCAAAGAGAACGATAAAGCATCACTAAAATTCGGGTACTTAAAAGTGTTAAAATCAATAGACTAGGGTGAAAATAGGGGGGTAAGTCATAGTTTAACTCGTCACAGGCAATATTTAACAGAGTACAGGTTCAGAGTAAGGGTATGCACAAAGAGGAGTTAATTCAATTGCATGGTCACTTAGCGACAATAATGGATTATTTTGTACAACAAGAAGAAATTGATGTTGAAGTGTTTTCACCTTATGAAGTTCTTGACGTGAATCCATCTCATGTACACAAATCTAAAAGTGAACACAAGCATGCGGTGTTTGTTTTGGGACAATCTCTTGCGAACGCGATGAGTGATTATGAGTTTTCAAATGCGGGTAGACTATCCAAGCGAATGGGAGAGCTAGCAGAGGATGCTGAGAGAAGATTATAGCCATTTTTACAGGAAGTTTTTAGGGTGTGAATAATGGGTTGGAAAAAAATTGTCAAGGAATATGGAATATTTTTTTTCATATATTGGACTGCAATATGGGCGTGTTCGGGAGTCATAATATTTTTACTACTTGAATATGGGCTGATAGGGGGGGCGGATGCAATTTCATTTCTTAAATGGATTCGATTGGATTCGATTATTTCCCTCGAATCGATTGACCCAACAGTGGGTAATATAGCAGTGGCGATAGCGATAAATGAGTGTCTAGAAATTGTTCGGTTTCCATTTGCAGTTTCGTCATTTGTTATTTTGAAACAAGTGCTCGGTGGGAACCGAAACTAATTACAACATTCGGGCCGAAATACAATGCATGGAGCAGAGCATACTCTCGAAGGTAGAGTCGTGGGAAAGGCATTCTTTTTTACGAGGATATGCAGAACTGCGGGGAATGGAGGGGGAAAGTTTTTCAGGAGTTATCGGAGTGGGGGATTCGTGGATGTTTATGCTTAATGGAAAAATTGTAGGGATAGATAACGGAGGGATAGAAGACTTTGAGGGGACTGAAGGAAGCATCTATGTTTCACCTCACCCCTCACTACCTTTGCTTTTTTCGATGCAGACTTCGGTTAAAGAAAAGGGGATGCAATACTACACAGATGATAAGCCAATTGAAGAGGTTGATGCCATGCTAAGAGAAGCGGAATTTACGGGATATTTAGAACTTTCGGAGAATGTTCTGAGTGGAGATTATTATATTGTGTACCACAGGGGCAGATCGATGAATGTGGCATTTATTGGAAACGTCAAACGATTGATTACAGATGAAGAAGCACGAGAAGGGACGGAAGGGGAGGTTGGAATTTATGAAGTGAATTCGGTGGCGATAAAACCCATCTCAATTCCAGAGGAAAAAAGTACCGAAAATCTGCACCAAGAAATTATAGAAATGGCAGTCGAAAGTGAAGGTGAAATCGTGGGAGAACAGGAGGTTGCTCCAGAGGTAGAATCAATCCCAGATGTCTCAAGTGAAGAGCCTCCAAGAGAAGTGATAAAAAAAGATGTAGAAGAAGGAAGGATATTCGAGGGGGAAGCGGAATGGAGAAAATCTAGAGTAGTGCCTTCAATAGATCCTACTAGAGATGGGGCTATGGTGACTGCACTCAAAAAAGAAAAAGAAAAAGAAATTAAGGGAGAAATAGAAGATGGAGAGGAGTTGAAAGAGATCATAGAAGAAATAGAAGAAAATCAAAATGATCCCGACATACCAGAAAATGTCCCTTCCAAAGGGAGCCAAGAATCTCAAAGGGGGGGAAGATCTGCTCAAAATATAGTAGATGAAGAATTTGCCAAAGAGAAATCGAATATATTTATTAGGTATAAAAAAGATGATGGTCCGACTCTCTTAAAATCATTAAAAAGGAAGGAAAAATATGGCATAGATGCGGTTAAAGCTAATTTAAAATATGAGATCTATAGTAGGTTTGAGGTGGATAACACATTGGTGAAAGGGAAAAGAGGTACAGAAGAGGTTGAGGAATACATACGTAAAACGCCAGAATATAGGTTTGCAGAATGGGCATATCTTACACTTCCTTATGAGATTAAAGGAACAGAAAATGTCAAACTTTTGAAATCTTTGTATAGGGCGATTCCACGGATTGAAAGGGTTCGGCTACGGAGTGTGGTGGAAACTTTTGAAAAGGAAGGTGACTCTCGGAGATATAGATTTGATGTCATTATGGATGATGCAGAAGGAAGACCGCTTATTGTGGCCAACGTAAATGATGATGTGGACCCAACAGGAGGGGAGATGATAACAGAATTGGTAGATTCTGCCTCTAAGGTTGCAGAATATGAAGATACATTTGTAGCGGCATTCTTAGTTAGTTCAAGTTATCACTCAAAAGAAACTCGAGAGGTTGCTACGAAAAAAATAAAAGGAAAAAGGCGTTCAAGAAAGGGAGATTCAAAGATCAAAGATCCAAGAGTCAAGGTTTCAAGAAAGAGTAAATATTATCTCGGATTGGTCGATTGTAGAGAGGGGGAAGAAGTGCACTTGGTATTTCCAGAATTATAGAATTTTAGGAATCGTCAGAGGTAGAAATGCCTAGTGAGTTCAAACTAGATCGGATGTCGTCTAGTTTAGAACCTAGACTTTCAACAAATGCTGCAGTGTGTTCAGTGCATATGGCACCTTGGCTAGAGGGAGCTATCAAACCACCTTCTTCTAAAACACGGAGAGAATATCTTATTTTATGGTGCTGGAGTCCAGTTTCATTAGACATCTTTACGATCCCAATGGGTTCACTAGAAATTACTAACTGGAGAATTTCGAGATGTCTATGTAACATCTCGACTTCTTTTTCAAGACGATCGATCATAGCCAGTGTAGGTGAAAGGATGATAAAAGTCTTTTTACGGTTTTGGGTAAAATGGAGGACTATTTTTCGGTGATTAAAATAAAAAAAACTAGGAAAATGGAGGTGCATTTTTCTAGTTTTGGAGGGTGTAATTGAGTATTTGTATACGGTGAGAGATCGGAATAGGTATACGCAGAGTGTACAGAAAGGGAAGTGGAAGGAATGAGCGTAACAATTGTTGGTTCTCAGTTAGGGGATGAAGGAAAGGGGCGCATTGTCGATATATTTTGTGATGAAGCTGACATAGTTGTTAGATATCAAGGGGGCGATAATGCGGGCCACACAGTGGTCATAGAGGGGGAGAAATATCAATTATCACTCGTGCCTAGTGGTGCGATTAGTGGAAAGGTTGGGGTTTTAGGAAATGGGTGTGTGATAAATCCGAAGACATTATTTGACGAGATTGATGGTTTACGGGAGAGGGGAATTGATCCTGAGATATACATTTCCCAGAGGGCCCATGTGATATTTCCATTTCACAAGGTTGCAGATAACCTAGAAGAGGTTGCGAAAAAGAAAAAGAAAATGGATGCGGGGACTACAGGAAGGGGAATTGGGCCCACATATGAGGATAAATCGGCGCGGAGGGGGATCAGAATAGGAGATCTTCTTGATAAAAATCTTTTTTGGGAGAAGCTTGAATACTTAACTCAGAAAAGGTCAAAAATGGCTTCGGACGTGATTGGTTCAGTTGTTGGTGAAGCATTTGATCTAGAAACCATATATACAGAGTATTGTGCTTACGCTGAAAGAATTGAAAAGGAAAATATGGCTATTGTATCGGGGGAATTTATAACAGAGCAAATAAAATTAGGGGCCAAAGTCATATTTGAGGGTGCGCAGGGGACATCACTAGATATAGATCACGGAATTTATCCACATGTTACGTCGTCTAATTCATCTTCGGGGTATGCTGCGACGGGGAGTGGAGTATCTCCTAAAATAATAGGAAAGGGAGAGATCATAGGGATAGTGAAAGCGTATCTATCGCGAGTGGGCACGGGCCCCTTGCCTACAGAATTGGAAGGCGATTTTGCAGATGACCTGAGAGAAAGAGGAGGAGAATATGGAACAGTGACGGGTCGACCGAGAAGAGTTGGGTGGTTAGATATGCCAATGTTGCGCCATGCTGCACGGGTGAATGGGTTTACAGGAATTGTCATTAATCATATAGACGTACTTGCAGGAATGGGAGACATAAAAGTAGCAGATTCATATGAATTTAGGGGTGAGAGTATACGTGTTTTGCCTCCCACAACAGAATTGTGGGGAGAGTGCCAAGCTGAATATAGAAATTTTTCAGGTTGGCCGGAATGTGATTGGTCAGAGGTAGCGGAAAGTGGGTATGATTCTTTGCCAGAACAGGCTCAAAAATATATAAATTACGTAGCATCTGAAGTTGATGCGGACGTGATAGCAATTGGAGTGGGTCCGAGTCGATCTGATACTATTTTGAAAAGAAGACCATTTAATTGGTAGAGATCCCGTCACATTTTTAATACCATGTGTTTTCTTAAGGGTCATGAGGAAAGATCTTCTTGATATTCTTTGTTGTCCGGTTTGCAAGAAAGAACTAGAACTAAACGTGATTGAAGAGAAAGAAGACAAGATTATAACTGGAACCCTTACATGCACGGGGTGTGGGGAAAAATACCCCATTGAAGAGGAGATACCAAATATGCTCCCCCCTAATTTACGTTAGAAAATTCAAACCGGCTTGCCAGATATCTTTTTACCTTGTTCGGCCATATACAGACTGTGTCTGCAGATCTAGAGATTCAAATTAATAGAGTCTTCCCAAATTCGATTGAAGTGGAAGAATCTCCGATAGAAGTGAGTGGATCATTTGGAGTGATATTGTATAATAATGGGAGTCCGTGTCACGTTTACTTACAGCTTAGTGACGAAATTGCAGAGTTTGCATATATGGGTGTATCGAATCGGTTCTTAAGAGAACAGGAAAATGTGAGACTTGACGTCCGAATGAGAGAAAATGCGCCAGAGACCGAGGGGTGGATCAAAATAGTAACCGGCCACGGGTCTGAAACTGCGTATGCCACAATTAGAATCAAAGATTCAAAAGAGATTAGAACTCAGGTTATAGTGGATGAGAAACTGGCAATTCCAAAACCAAAAGTGGTGAATAAAGATTCCGTAATGCTTACGGGGAAACTCCCGTTGGTGGCATTGATGATGATTGCCATCACAATGGCAGCCACTTCGCTCGCAATTATACAAAATTGGATAATCATAATAGGTGTGGCAGTGATAATAGCAGGGATGTATATTGCATATCAATTAATCAGAACGTGAACACAGCATAGTTTTTGTTTTGTAGGGCACTACATCAGGTAGTATGTCACTCGCAGCCATTACGCGGAGAGCAGTAAGAAAAACCCCATATTTATATGATGCGCTCAGGGCAGGAATAGTCAATTACTCTGCAGCTGCACGTATGTTAAATTTGGAAGGACAGGACGCGGCAATTTCAGTATCATTGCAACGTTTAAGCAAAGAGCTCCCACCGTTAGAAATGGCAAGCATTGATGCGAACATAACGATTAGTTCCGATGAAACTAAGCAACGGGCGAAGATCGTGATCGAGGGTCCGGTAGATGCAAAAGCATTAAGCCATTTAATCTTGGTTTGTCATATGAATGAGATACGCATAATTGAGGCGAGCGTTGTGATGGGGGAAATAGATATTGTAGTGGAATGGAAAGACGGGCCCAATTCACTTAGATTAATAGAAAGGGCATTGGAATCAATTTCGGCATAGAATAGAAATGGCAGATTGAGGCAACTATATTAAAAGAGTTAGGATTTCCAGAACGCTCTTGTTAATAAAACGATGAGGGGGAAAATCTCTAATCGTCCTGCGATCATCAGAATGGACATATAAAGTTTTGAGGTCCAAGGGAATAGGAGATAATTACCCATAGGACCAGATGATCCGAAAGAAGGACCAAAATTTCCAAGAGTTGCTGCGACAGCTCCCATCGCTTCGAGTAAAGATAGATTAAGTCCAATGCGAGAGGTATCGAGAATTACAAAAATGGTGGAAATGGCGAAAATTAAAAGGAACAAAAGGGTGAATGCA
Organism: uncultured Halobacteriales archaeon; assembly: GCA_964597855.1. Lineage (GTDB taxonomy): Archaea > Halobacteriota > Halobacteria > Halobacteriales > Hikarchaeaceae > Hikarchaeum. Next base: position 176,691 of record CAZQZO010000002.1, read on the forward strand.
TGGATTTTTTTGATCTCAGAATCGTCATAGATGCTATCATTGAACCGGAGTGGCAAGACCGCATCTGGATGAATAAGTGAAAAAAGATTTTTTCTAAGAGATTTTAAAATAACTACCCAACGAAGAATTTTAATAGAACAACTAGTCGATCCAATGCTACCTCCGATGAACATGCAAAAGAGCAATAGATATTGAACGGGCAGACTTGTTGTTGTAAAATCAAAACTTACGTAACCAGTGGTAGTGACTACAGAAACTGTTTGGAAAATGGCATGCCTAATAGTAGTAAGAATGGTTGTTTCTTGGAAGGCAGGGCCTGAGAAATTACTGTTTAAAAATAAGATAGCAAATATTGTCGCAATGATGCCTATCAAAATGAAATAGTATTTGAATTCTTTATCTTTCAAGAAAATTTTTCGATCCCCTTTTAGAAAATGGAAGAATAAAGCAAAATTGGTTCCTGAAGCTATCATGAAAGGAATAATTACCCATTGGACCGCTGCTGAAAATGTCTCGATGCTACGTGCTGCGGGAGAGAACCCTCCAGAAGCTAACGTTGTGAATCCATGGCAAAGTGCATTGTAAAAGTCCATATTTGGAGCGAGTCCAATTATATGGAGTCCATACAATAGGAAGACTTCAAGGAAGGTAATTCCAAGATAAACTATCCAAAAGAAACGTGCTGTTTCGGCTATCCGGGGGGTGAGTTTTTTGATGCGAGGGCCGGGTGCTTCTGCGTCGAGTAGGCGTGCCCCACCAGGAGATAGTTCGGGTATTATGGCTAGGGCAAGAACGACAATCCCCATCCCACCTAACCATTGGGTAAATTGGCGCCATAATAAAATGGAAGGTGTATAATGATCGGCAGATAAATCGCCTATAACTGTGGCTCCAGTGGTCGTGAAACCACTAACACTTTCGAATAGGGCATTTATCGGGCTCGCCAGGGTAGCGGTAGTTCCCGCGGTTGCAATTAGATAGGGAATTGCACCAATACAGGCGACGGTGATCCAAGCAAGCACTAGCATCAGAAAACTATCCCTCAGACTCATGTGTGGGTCGGGATCTAGTCTTTCAAAAAAAGACCCAATAAACAGGGCAATCCCCATTGTTATTACGAATGGGAGAATGGGATCTCCATAATAGATTGCAACAAAAAAGGGTAGCAAGAGTGCGATTGCTAACCATTTAGTGATGGTGCCTGTGAGACTCAGTGCGGCTTTCCAATTTATCCGAATGGTCATAATTGTTTAAGGATTTTATCAGATACAGATACATCGATAAGAATTACAATGTTATCTTCGTATTGTATCATAGTGTCACCTCTAGGGGCAAGAACTTCACCGTCTCTGACTATGGCCCCTATTACGATGGATGAAGGCATTTTGGAAGTTATTTCTTGGACATTCCTACCAGATAGTTTACTACTGGAATCAATTTCTATTTCAAGGATTTCTACCCTGTTAGAATCTAGAATTGCCACATGTTTTGTATTTATATTATGGGTGAAATGAATAAGGGCTTCTGCAGTGACTTCTCGAGGGTTAACAGCCACATCTATACCAACATTTTCGAATAAAGAAATATAGTTTCCGGAATTGACAACTGCTGCGATTCGATGAACACCTAATTGTTTGACTAACAAAGAGACTAAGAGAGTTTCTTCGTCAGAATCTAGATGTACGACTACTAAATTCGATTGGGTTACATTTTCAGATTCAAGGAAATCAATATCCGTTACATCATGGCACATGACCACAGTGTTAGGTAATTTTTCTGCTAGTTTAAGTGATAATTCTTTTTCGGGAGTCATCAAGGTAGAAGACATACCACGGGTTGCAAAGATGGACGCGATTTCTGCAGAGATGGAACTCCCTCCAAGGATAACTGTAGTTTTAATGTCAGTGGTGGTTGGTTCAAGTGTGGAAGAAAAGTCTTGAACGCTTTCAGGAGTCCCAATGACCACCAGTCTAGATCCAAGAGGGATTTTGGTAGAACCACTAGGTATAATGATTTCATCGTCGGTGATGATGGCGGCGAAGGTTAAAGACTCAAATTGATCTGCTTCACTTATAGTTTGATCGAGAAGTGTGCTAGAGGGACGGATTTCAAACTCAGCCATTTGAACTTTTCCCTCTGCAAAAGAGTCAGCGTCGAGGGCAGCAGGTATCCCTGCTATATTGACGATTGCTTCTGCAGTTAATCGATCAGAACAGGCCATGAAATCGACCCCAAATGCACCTTCGGAGTGGGACCATGAATTAAATAAAGTGGAATTCTTTATTCGGGCAACGGTGAACGTGTCTCCAAGTAACTTGACTGACTCGCACGCAATGAGATTTTTTTCGTCGTCGTTGGTGCAAGCTATAGTCAGGTCGACTTCACCTACTTCTTCTATATTTTGAAGATCGTTCCCATCTCCGCATATTGCCAGAACGTCAAGTGAATACGTCAACTCAGAGACGCGATCGGGATCGATATCCATAACGACGATTTGATGGGCTTCGGATAGGCTTTCTGCGATACTGTATCCAACCTGTCCGGCGCCAATTATAAGAATGCGCACTTGCGTGTACCTATTCGCCCGATTGCCAAGGTAAGTATAAGTGTATTGCGCTTATGCAGGGAATAGATGAGATTAAACGTATTAAGAAAAAATGAGTCTCAGTCAATCGTTTTTTATTAGAAAAAATGGTGTAGAAATAAATCAAAAAGGGGAAAATTTATAAAAAGTCCCCATACACATCGCCATGTTATTAAATAGGGAATTCAGAGATACCTAATAGATGCTCAAAGGAGTGAATGTGGCAATAGGAATTACAGGTAGCATTGCTGCAGTCAGGGTTGTAGAACTTGCCCATGAATTCAAACGAAGAGGGGCTAATGTGAGAGGGATCATCACGCCAAGTGCGACAAAAATTATCCATCCATGGGCAGTGGAATATGCAACGGGGAATGCAGTGGTCAAAGGGATAACAGGTAAAGTGGAACATATAGAGCTATGTGGGGAGAATGGATGGGCAGATGTACTATTAATCGCCCCAGCAACGGCAAATACGATTGGTAAAATGGCAGCGGCGATTGACGATACCTGCGTAACTACATGTGTAACTACGGCAATCGGATCGGGAATACCGATAGTCGTTGCCCCTGCGATGCATGAACCTATGGCAAATCATCCAGGGATTATTGAAGCACAAGAACGGCTCGTGTCGTGGGGGGTAAATTTTGCAGATCCGGTTGTGGAAGAAGGAAAGGCAAAAATAGCAGACACAGAGACTATAATTGTTGAGGTAGAGAGAGCTGTTGATTTAAAGCCACTCGAAGGGAAACATATAATAGTTACTTCGGGGGGCACTCGTGAGCAAATTGACCCTATAAGAATCATTACGAATCTTTCCTCGGGGAAAACGGGAGAAAGTGTTGCCAGAGGTTGTTACATAAAGGGAGCAAAAGTGAGCCTTGTGCATAGTGGAAAGAATATTCCATATGTCGATACACACCAAGTACAAAGTGCAGAAGAAATGATTGAGAGGGTGATAGATCTTTCACGCGAAGCAGATGTATTGGTTTCTGCTGCTGCCATCTCAGATTATGGCATGGACCCCTTAGAACAAAAATTGAGATCGGGCAGGGAAAGTATACAATTGGAATTGCATCAAAAACCAAAGTTATTGGATGCAGTTCGGAAAGAATTTCCAGACATGGTGATAGTGGGTTTCAAAGCAGAGATGGTGGAGGATCAAAAAATAGTTCTTGAACGGTCGAAGGAGCTTTTAGAACGTGTTGGGCTCGCATTTGTTGTTGCTAACAATGCAAGAGTGATGGGCTTAGAGGACACAGAAGTGAAGATCATTCGGAGGGAGGAGGTCATGGAAGTGGAGGGTTCAAAAAAGGCAATTGGTCTAAAAATAGCGGAAGAAATATCCAAAGAGATAAAAACGGATTAGAAAGAAATCTAAGAGTGGATTAAATCTCTGTTTCATCCAGAATTGCGTCTTCGTTTAAGGGGGTTTGGGAATCAGAGTGGATGGGCCACGCGATATCGCCAAAAAATTCAACTCCCATTTTTTGAGCTGCCCGAGAGATCATATGGCTCCCGGTTGGTGCAGTTAAAAAGAGAAAAAGAACTCCAACTAAAGATGTCAACCCCATTCCTTGGAATCCATAGTGTAAAAATCCAGAAAAGAAAATAGAAGCTGCACCGAGAGTTGTGGATTTACTAGTAGCGTGGAGACGGTTATAAACGTCAGGTAGCCTCAAGAGACCAAGTGTGCCTACAGTGAGGAAGAAACATCCTAAGATGATAAAGAACATAACAGACATGCTCCGTGGTGAATGTGTTGAATTGAGGGCTATAGAAAGGATGTGCGTATTGATCATTGGATAACCTCACTTTCTGAAATGTAATTTGCCGCGGCGATGGTGCTTATAAATCCAATAATGGCCAGTACTAGTCCTACTAAAACAAAGTAATCAAATGAGGTTAAAATGGCTAACAATATTGCTATAGCAGTGATGTTGGTTCCAATAGCATCGATCCCGATCACACGGTCGGGGATGGTAGGGCCTATGAATGCACGATAGCCACAAAACAAAGTGAGAATGGAGATTAGAATTAGGGCAGATGTTAGAAGTAAAGTAAAGGAGAATAATTCAGCCATGATTGCCCCCCAGGGAGTCGGAGAAAACTTTTTTTAGAGGGGTTTTTGTAGGCAATTCGTGAAAAATATTGAGTGCATACTCCTCCCAAATATAGATAGTTTTAAGGATGGATTCGGTATCGTTTTTGTCAATTGTATGGACCAATAGGCTATTGGTTTCTTCTATATAATCTAGAGTAAGGGTCCCAGGTGTTAGAGTAATGCTGTTGGCTATAGTCGTGATGGAGAAGGGTTTTTTTACGCGAAGGGGGACCACAATGACCGCGGGTTTAATGGGTAAATTTGGGTTTAAAATACGGAGTGCTACATCGATGTTTGCAGATACTAGGTCCCTCAGGAAGACTATCACAAACAGAGTTATGTAAGGAAATGACGAGAGGATAGCACCTACCGAAACATATTCGGGGAAAAATTTTCGGAAACCGTATGCAATGGGTAAGCAGATTACAAGACCAAAAACAAATTCGATGAGAAAATTAGAAAGAGGCGGATGGACACCGCGAACGAAAATCCAAGTTATGGATAAGAATACACCGAAAGGAATCCAAGTTTTGGTTTTTTCTAAAATGTACATGATTGAAAGTCTACCTATGATACAGAACGGCTTCTATATAGCCAGAACTATCTATCGCGGAACGGGAAGCCGATTCAATTAGAGGAGAAATGTGCTCGAAACCGATCCCAAGGGAGATTAGCAAGATGGTAAAGAATAGAAGAACGTACTGATTTTGCACAGGAATGGTTGAATCGGATACAGTAGATGAAATTGCACCCCAGAATCCAGTATTCCATAGACGTATGGCATAGAGGAAGGATAGAACAGTCCCCAATAGTAGGATTAAAACGAAAAGGCTAGAATACATTGTCTGAATGGGTTCTGCATTTAGGGGCAGAATTAGAAGGTGTAATTTTCCGAAAAATCCAAAAACGGGGGGCAATCCCACTAAAGAAAATATAGATACAAATACAGAAATAGAAAGAATTGGAGAGTGGCGAGAGAGGCCACCCAAATCGGAAAGGTTTGCAGATCCAATGGCATTTTTTATACAACCACTAGCGAGGAAAAGAGAGGCTTTGGCGAGGGAATGGTTCAAAGTTAAGATGATAGTTGCTATGAGCGCCATTTCCCTTATAGATGGAAATAGAGCTGCGAGAGAGAGTGGCAGCATTATGAAACCCATCTGACTTATACTAGAATAAGCCAACAAATTGTCAATATTATCTTGACTGAGTGCAGATATTCCACCGAAAATTATACTTGTTGCAGATAATACAAAAAGTGATATTCCAAAAATTGTCAAAATTGAGAATTCTCCGAGAGGGGCAGAATCGCCTGATGGAAATACTGTGAAAAATATTCGAATCATGGCATACAGACCTACTTTTTTTACTACCCCAGAAAGAAGAGCAGATATGGGAGAAGGTGCTGCTTGGTAGACTAGAGGAACCCAAAAATGAAGGGGGACCAGTCCAGATTTAAGAGCAAAAACAACAAAAAGAATCATGGAAAATAATATAACAGAAGGTATAGAAATATTGTATAGATCTGGGTGAGACAGCCGATAGGACAAGTCTGCCAAATTGAGAGTCCCGGTGGTGGCATAGATCCCACCGATAGAAATTAGCATAAATGCGCCGCCAATAAGATTGAGAACTACATACGTCATCCCTGCCTTGGTTTGTTTGGAAGTTGAATAGAATGTGACAAGAACATAGCTCGTCATGAGAGTTACTTCAAACCAGACAAAGAGGTTGAATAAATCTCCAGTTAAGAGTGCACCAGTAACGCCGAAGAGCATGAAGTGTAAAAGGGAGTGGTAAGAGAATTTTTGTTTTGATTCATCTACTGTGGTGATTGAGTAGAGTAGGACCCCTGCAGTGACTATGGCGGTGATGCATAGTAAAAGAAGTGCGAAAGAGTCCGCAACGAATGAGATTCCATAGGGGGCTGGCCATGCAGAAAATTGATATACAAGAGGGCCATGTTGAACTGAAAATAGAAGGGATATGATGGACGCAACATAAGCACAGGTGCCAAGTAAGCTCAGTGAAATTGTCAGTTTAAGAGATTGCCTAGATAGTAGGGTCAAAGATGCAGTTAGCAGTGCAATTAGCAGGGGCAGTACGAGGGCGTGGCTCACTATCGATGTAGAGGTACTCATAGTTGCCCCCAGAGTCTGTCTATATCTAATGTTCCATGTTCATCGTAAACTCGGAGTAAAAGTACAAGTACGAATGCAGTCGTTCCTAGGCTTATAACTATTGCAGTTAAGACCAATGCTTGAACGAGAGGGTCGGTTATAGAAACTGAAGAATTGCTAGTAGATAGAACAGGGACAGTACCAGAAAGTCCCCCCATGGTGATCAAATAAACATTTGCTGCTTGGCCGAGAATGATAACGCCCAAAATTGCTTTCAAGAGATCTCTTCGCAAGAGTAGAAAGGTCCCAAGTGAAAAGAGAGAACCAAGTATTAGTGCTAAAATTAATGGGGTCATTTTAGCGGCTCACCCCCGACAATATAGAAAGCAGAGATCCGGTGACTGTCAAAAGGACACCTAAGTCGAATAAGATTGCCCCTGATATTTTTAGTTCTCCTAAAAATGGAAGAGGTGGGAGAATTAAAAATGCCTGGGTTAAGAAAGGCATGTTGAACAAAATAGGTACAGAGCCGGTGATAAGGATCAGCAGCAGACCGGATACAAGTATTCTCCTATTGAGTGTGGATGGAGAAATGTTTAGTAGCCGGGTGAGGTCCGAAGTCCCATAAGCTATGTAAAGTAGAGCTATAGCAGATACTATTAAAACAGCAGATATGAATCCCCCTCCGATTGAATTATGCCCTTGGATAAAGAGTATCGCAGCGGTAACAAAAATCAGAGGCGCGACGATTCTTGCTGCAGTTCGGGTAATCAACGTAGTCATGATTGGCCCCCAGGTTTTCGTGAGGATAAAATGGTCAAGATGGAAAGTGCAGCGAGTGCCACAACGGATATCTCTCCCAAGGTGTCCAATGCACGGAAATCGACTAGGATCACATTGACAATGTTAGTTCCTCCCCCATAATCAACTATGATGTTTTCTGTGTATGCCGGAGGATAGCTAGCCCTATCAATGAAAAATGTTGCTATGTTTTTCGAAACTGAAGAAGTAGTTGCGAGGAGAACTGTGAGGAAAATGGTCACCCCTATGAAAAGAGATAGCAGGATATCCCGCATCACACGAGGGGAAGATGCCTCCCCGTAGTAAGCAGGGAGTTTTCCTATTATAACTAAGAAGACTACAAGAATAAGAGTCTCAACTGCAAGTTGGGTTAATGCGACGTCTGGTGCATTTGAAAGTAGGTAAAATACTGCAATCATAAATCCGAGAATGGAAAGGAATAAAACGCCCATGATGTGAGAGTTTGCCCGGACTACCGCCAAAGCGCCTAGAGCGATAATAAGGAGAAATACCAAGAAATCAAGTCGGAGAGGGGGGCCCGACATCATAAGGAAGTGCGGTTTCAAATAGAGAAAGCTCGCCAAAGCCAATGTTCCGATAAGCCCGAGTAACCAAATTATGTGAGTTCTCAAAAGGATTCGTTCGGTCCTATAAGTTAGGGAAGAACTCCAAGTCTCTAGTGTGGAGATTATAGAGAAGTATATTGAATCTACACTGAAGTGGGTGAATGGTAAAATTGAAGACATTCTTTTTAGAATTTGTTCATGTTTTGAGAACAGTACAATTCCGAAGAGTATGGACAAGAGACTCATTAATAAGGGTGGGTCGATATGGGCAGGGAATCCAACGTGCAAAGTGGAAATATCTTGTAAATACGGAGATCCTGATTGGGAAATAAGGTCTATTGGAAGGAGGAGGTAGAAAATAGTGAGAAGAGACAATAGGGTTAAAATAGAAGTAGGGAGCATCATGGAAAGAGGAAGGGGGGAAACACCTTGTTGATCAGAGGAGGGGGTGCCAAAAAATATCATTACGAATCTGAGAGAGTAGACGACTGCGAATGCACTAGCCATGATTGTGAGGAGGGGTAGAAGCCACCAAATCCCACCATAAGTATTAGCGACGGCGTATATGCCTTGAAAGAGTAGCTCTTTAGAATAGAATCCACTAGTGGGCGGAATTCCAGCCATACATAGAGAAGCAAAAACTGCAAAACCTGCAGTCAGGGGTAGTTTCTTCCGCAAACCTTTGATTTCAGAAATTGTATTTAGCCCTACTTGGTAAGTTATAATTCCTGCAATTAAAAACAGAGTTGCTTTGAACAGGGCGTGATTGAATAAGTGAAAAGATCCAGATACAAAACCAAGAGATTGAGGTACACCATTTAATGTCAGAGGTATACCAAAACCGATCAGCATTAACCCGATATGGGACGCGGTAGAATATGCAAGAAGTTCTTTGAGAGTGGTAGAGATTATAGCAAAAAATGCGGTGATTACCATTGTGGAAATTCCAAGTGTGATGAGAATAAGGGACCACTCATCTCCAGCTAAAATTGGGTGAAATCTCCCAAAGATATAGACTCCTGCTTTGACCATAGCAGCAGAATGCAAAAATGCAGAAACGGGGGTCGGGGCAACCATCGCGCTTGGTAACCAAATGTGAAATGGTATTTGTGCAGATTTGGATGCCCCTGCAATGATTATAGCAAAAAGAATGGGCAAGAAAATTCCATTTTCCCGAAGAATAAATTGGATGGATTCAGGTTGAGAGAGGAGGAAAGTTAGATCGAAACTACCAGTGAGGGAATGGATGAGTAAAAATCCAAGAAGCATGAAAAAGCCCCCGAGGGAAGTGATGACTAGTGCTTTCTTTGCAGCAGATCTAGAAGAGGATTCGTGGTTAAAATACCCAATTAGTAGATAGGAGGAGAGGGATGTCAATTCCCAGAAAACGAAGAGAACGATCAAATCTGCGGAGAAAACTATTCCGAGCATGGACCCCATGAATACTAATAAAGATGCATAATAGGTCGGGCTTTGGGTCTTTGTTTTCATATATCCAAAAGAATAAATGAAAGTCAATAGCCCCATACCAGAGGCCAGCAAACCAACAAGGATTGACAATCCATCGACGTAAAAACGGAGATGGATATCCAGGGAAGAAATTAGAGGGATGGAAATTGACCCAGTGGTTCCAATGAGATTTAGGATTAAAAACGCACAAATTAGAGCTATGAATGCTGCGAAGTAGGCTGTTTTTTCTTTTAAGACCGGATAAATGAAGAATGTGAATGCAGCTGCAAGAAAGGGTAGGAAAATAATTACAGCCATGGAAAGGAAATTAAGTTCCACAATCAAACGTTTCTGACTCTAAACTGAATTAAGGGCTTCGTTCGGCGGCGAAAAGGGGTAAATTAGAATTTTCAGAGTGGGGGAAATATATTTCCGAAGATTTTTTTTAGGCCCAAGGGACATGTAGAATATGGATTGGTTGAAGAGGTCACTTTTAGATGCTCCAATAATAGAAAAGGATGGATATCATTATTTTGTACACCCGATATCAGATGGTGTCCCAATGCTAGAACCTGGGCTTTTGAGAGAAATTGTGATTAAAATAATTAATAAAGTCAAGAGGGAGAACTTAGAAAACATTGATAAAATAGTTACACCTGCAGCTATGGGAATACACATTTCCACTGCCTTGTCACTAGTTACAGACATACCTCTAGTGGTTGTCCGGAAAAGAGAATATGGACTAGAGGGGGAAGTGTCATTGATGCAAGAAACGGGGTATTCGAAAAATGAGATGTATATAAATGATATTAGAGAGGGTGACAGGGTTCTTTTGTTGGATGATGTTATTTCCACAGGAGGGACCATAATTGCAATAATGGAAGCATTAGAAAAAATAGGTGCAGAGGTTGTTGATGTTATTGCAGTTATAAACAAAGTGGGGGGCGAGAATAGAGCAGGAAATAAGGGGTATCAAGTTAAAACATTGATAAATATAGATGTAATTGAAGGAAAAGTAGTAATTGTTGATGAACACGGAGATGGATAGTCTATAGTATGTAGAGAAGCGTAGGGAAAACTAATGAATAGTCTACTAGATCTTTCGGGAAAAATTGCATTGGTGACAGGTAGTTCTAGAGGAATAGGGAAAGAGCTTGCATTGGAATTGGCAAGGGGCGGAGCAGGGGTAGCGATACATTATCTAAAAAATGAAAAACTAGCAGAAAAGGCAGTGGAAGAAATTAGATTAAACGGGGTTGATGCGGTAAAAGTGAAATCTGATATAAGAAATCCAGAGGGGGTAGAATGTCTATTCGAAGAGATAGAAAGTAAGTTGGGGTCGGTTGACATATTAATTAACAATGTGGGAGATCATGCCCCAACACATTGGGAAGATATTGATTTTGAAACGTGGGAGCGAGTGATGGCAACTAACTTCACTGGCACATATTTATGTTCAAAAAGAGCACTTCCAAATATGCGTGAAAAGGCCTGGGGAAGAATAATAAACATAGGTTATGCTTCGAGTGGAAAGGGGTTAGTTAGCACAAAGAATTTCCCATATTTCGTTTCCAAAACAGGAGTTCAGATGTTTACGCGCATGCTTGCTTCGGATACATCAGGAAGTGGGATTACAGTTAATTTATTGTCCCCGTATGTTGTAGAAAATTCAGATACTTTTCCCGCAAAAATTCCGATGGGAAGACCGGCTAAGTTGGAAGAAATGGCAAAGTCCATGTTGTTTTTCCTTGGCCAAGAATCGGATTATATCAGTGGTGCAAATTTAGAAATCCACGGGGGATGGTTGCCAGAAAGGGTGTAATGAATAGGGAGAATAAGCAGTGGTTGTTGCGAAATTTGTATTGGAATTATAGTGGATAATAATAATGGTAAAAGAATATATTGAAGTGAGGGGGGCGGCAGAAAACAATCTTAGAGATCTGAACATAAAAATCCCAAGAGATAAATTAATAGTAATTACAGGTGTTTCGGGGTCTGGAAAGTCATCGTTGGCGTTCAATACGATCTACGCAGAGGGGCAGAGGAGATATATAGAATCTTTGAGCGCATACGCGAGAAATTTCCTTGGTCAAATGGATAAACCAGAAGTTGAATCGGTAGAAGGTTTATCTCCTGCGATATCGATAGATCAAAAAAACGCAGCGAATAACCCTAGATCGACTGTGGGAACTGTAACGGAAATGCATGACTATTTGAGGTTATTGTACGCGAGAATAGGAATTCCACATTGTCCAATTTGTGGGGAAGAAGTAGGAAAACAGTCGGCTCAGCAGATGGTAAATCGTATTTTAGAACTGCCCGAAATGTCAAAAATAAAAATCGCAGCCCCGATAATTCGGGATCAAAAGGGGGCGTTCAAAGAACTATTCAAAGATTTGATTGCGAGGGGGTATACACGGACGGAAGTGGACGGGGAGGAATATGATTTGGCTGTGGAGATTCCAGAATTGGAAGAAACATATGATCATTCGGTTGATATAATAGTAGATAGAATAGAAGTATCTGAAAATGCGCGTTCAAGGATTACAGATTCGGTTGAGACGGCATTAACAGAAGCAAAAGGCGTAATAAAAATTATTGTTCCAGATCCTTCTTCGGATATAAAACTAGGTGCCCAATTTCGAAGAACTGGAGATCTTTCGGGTAAAACGGATTCGAGACTAATCGTGGAATTTTCCGAAGAATTTGCCTGCAGTAATTGTAAAATAGATTTACCAGAAATAGAAACCAGATCTTTTTCGTTTAACAGTCCACATGGTGCGTGTCCGAAATGCGAAGGTCTTGGGCACATGAAAGAAGTGGTCCAGGATTTAGTAATAAGAAATAAGAATGCCCCTCTGAAAGAAGCGATTGGTCCATGGAATTATAAAGCACCAGTTTACAAGGGTTGGATAGACTCATTGTCTGATCATTTTGGAGTTTCAGTGGATACCCCATTTGGGGAACTGAACCCGGAGATTCAAAATGCGTTTATGTGGGGTACGAAAGAAAAAGTGCAATTAAGAAGATGGACCAGAAGGGGAATGAGATGGAGAGAAGGTCCGTTCGAAGGAATAATTCCGAGTTTAGAAAGGAGATATGTTCAAACGGATTCTCAATCGACTAGAGAGCATATTGAGAAATACATGGCCATAACTACTTGTGCTTCGTGTGAGGGTACCAGATTAAAACCAGAAAGTAGAGCCGTCAAAATTGCAGAGAATAGCATAACAGAAATTAATCAAATGAGCATAGGGGATGCCCTGATTTATTTTACAAATTTGGATCAAGAGTTAAATGATAGAGAAAAACAAATCGCGGAACAGGTTATAAAGGAAATTCATTCTAGGCTGAGATTTATGTGTGAGGTGGGATTGGAATATCTGACTTTGGACCGGGAAGCACGAACTCTCTCGGGTGGGGAAAGTCAAAGGATAAGACTTGCAACACAAATTGGATCTGGATTGGTAGGAGTGCTGTATGTGTTGGATGAACCATCTATTGGACTCCATCAAAAGGACAATGGTCGGTTATTAAATACCCTTGAGGGATTGCGAGATATGGGAAATACACTCATCGTTGTGGAGCATGACGAGGAAACCATGTTTCGGGCAGATTATATTGCAGATATAGGCCCAGGTGCTGGAAGGAATGGGGGAGAAGTAGTGGCACAGGGGACAGTAGAGCAAATTATGAAATGCAAAGATTCACTGACTGGGAAATATCTTTCAGGGGAGAAGGAAATACCAATACCAGAAAAAAGGAGATCTCCAGAGGGAAATATAGAGATCAAAAATGCATTTCAACATAATCTAAAAAATATTGATGTTTCCATACCAATGGGCATTTTCACGGTTATTACAGGTGTTTCGGGATCTGGGAAATCTACTTTAATTCATGAAGTGTTATACAAAAGTTTAGCTCAGAAAATTCATAAAAATAGATCGATTATTCCAGGAGATCATGGGAGTATAGAAGGGTATGATCAAATTCAAAGTGTAAGATTAATTGATCAAAATCCAATAGGTAGAACTCCTAGATCGAATCCCGCAACGTACACAGGAGTATTTACACATATCCGGGAATTGTTTTCGAAAACTAAAGTTGCCCTTCAGCGAGGGTATAAACCGGGTAGATTTTCATTTAATGTCAAAGGAGGGAGGTGTGAGATTTGTAATGGCCAAGGGAATGTGAGAATAGAGATGAACTTTTTATCAGATGTTTATGTTGTGTGCGAAGAATGTAAAGGATCAAGATATAATGATGAGACTTTAGAGGTCAGATATAAGGGGAAAAATATTGCAGATGTTCTTGATATGTCGATAGAGGAAGCAAGAGAATTTTTTGAGAATAATAAGAAAATTCTACGGAGTCTAGATTTGCTATATGATGTAGGATTGGGATATATGAAACTTGGGCAATCATCTACGACATTATCAGGGGGAGAGGCCCAACGAGTGAAGTTGTCTCAAGAGTTGGGGAAAAGAGAAAAGGGGAATACATTATACTTATTGGATGAGCCAACTACAGGTCTTCACTCAGAAGATGAAGCTAAATTGATTGAGGTATTGCACCGATTGGTTGATAGAGGAAATACAGTAGTGGTTATTGAGCATGAGCTTGATTTGATAAAAAATGCAGACCACATAATTGATTTGGGGCCAGGAGGAGGAGAGAAAGGGGGAGAGATAGTAGCTGAAGGAACACCAGAACAGATAATTGGAAATGGGAAATCATACACTGCACAGTATCTAAAAGAGAAACTCAAGTAGTGGAATACAAATATAGATGATAGAATGTATGATTTTGTAGTTGTGGGTGCAGGTCCTGCTGGGTCTCACTTTGCACATAAAAGTGCGGAGTTGGGGAACAAAATCGTCGTGTTTGAAGGAGGAGTAGTAGGGGCCCCATTATCATGTTCAGGGCATGTGAGTTTGGATTTATGGAAATACATATCTGATAAAAATAAATCCAAATTAATTCAAAATGAAATTTTCGGTGCGAGATTCCATGTGAATGGATCGAATGGAAAGGCCCATACATTTTATAAAAATGAACCCATTTCCAATGTAATTGATAGAGTGGAATTGGATCGTTGTCTATCAAAAATGGCGATTGATTCTGGTGCAGAAATAGAGGAAAGAAGCACAGTGATTGGTGTTAAAGAACTAAAGGAGAGAGTAGTTGTCAAGGTGAGAGGGCCCGATGGAAAACAAGAAGTGAATACTAAGATGGTAGTGGGGTGTGATGGACCAAATTCTAGAGTTAGACGTTCACTAGGAATAAGAGAGCCAGAGGAATTACTGCACGGAATTCTTGGATTCGAACCTACAGTGGACTTTGGTAATTTTGTTGATGTGCATCTAAATGTTCCACGATTTTTCTCGTGGAGAATACCAAGAGGAAATGCAGGTGTAGAATATGGAATTGCGGGATCCCCAGACATAGATATAATTGGAGAATTTGAGAAATTGATTGACTCCCAAGGGGTTCAAGTAGAGAATAGATGTTCGGGAATGATACCAATTGGCCCCCCTAGAAGTATTAGTACTAAGAGGGGATTTTTAATAGGAGATGCAGCGAGTCAAACAAAACCATTCACAGGGGGCGGGATAGTCTATAGTTTGATAGCATCGGACTGTGCAGCAAGCGTAGTTAATCCAAACAAAATAGATACGATTGGCATATATGAGCAAAGTTGGAGAAAAAAAATAGGTAGAGAAATAGAGATGGGGAAATGGATCAGAAAGGGGTATTCACTTCCCCGAGTGGTACAGAAAATTGGCTTACAAGTTTTCTCAGGGGAAATTGGAGTCCACATGGACCGCCCTACATCTTTGTTTTCAAGGAAACAATTCGAAGCCATGAAAGGGAGTAAAAAATTAAAATGATAAAAGGTAGGCTTTTTGGTAAAGGAAAGTATCTGATAGGTTAATGGGAGTTCTATGTATCTTTGGTCACTCGTATGGCGATGTTCAGAGATCAGAAGAAAGAAATGAACAAGGGAGAGAGATTGTTGCGGTCATTCAAGAATACAGGATGTGTTCTAGGTGTGGTAAAACTCGGATTTTAAGTGAGCACAAAGAAGTCAGTGTAGACCCAATGGTGGAAGAGGATCAAGAGCAAAAAATTGAAGATATTGAGATGGATTTGGAAGAAGTGGTTGAGGAAAGTTTAGAAGATAGTGAGAAAGGGAGTGGAGTGGAATTTGTTGAAGAAGATATAGAAGAGTGGCCGGAAGTTGCTGGTGAGGATGAAGGGTTTAATGCAGGCCTTCCAGACGCATCGATTGAGAATATTGAATTCGGAGGCGGGTTGATTCCTAAATCTTTGAGAGAAGAAGAAATGGAGGAAGAAGTAGTGGTAGAATTTCCAGATCAAGAGGAAATGGAGTTGAAATTTGGAGAGGGGGAGGGCGAAGAAATTATAGGGAAAATAAGAGGAAGGAGGAAAGACACTCAAACGGTATATGTATGTGGGCAATGTGAATATCAGACCCCAGTATATGAATCGTCCCTACGGAAAGGAGATATTTGTCCTGCGTGTAGGAAAGGATACATTGACGAAAAATTAGTTGAGAGAAGATTCAACAAAGACAGGAGATAAAAAATATAAAATGAGAGAATATGAAATTAAAAGAGGAGCTACGTTAGAAGAGAGAATAGTGGATCTAAAAGGAGCAGTTGAAGAATATTTTGGACCAATAACGGGTACAGAAATTCAAGAAGGTCAAGAATTGTACGTTGTGGAAAATCCAGTGAATCCTATATTTAAAAAAGTGAGCGTTGGTGCGGGAAAGTATCCAGGTAAGAAAGATACGCTCATTGTGGATTTTGAAGAGCTTCCAATACCAGAAATAATTGCAAATGGAGATATAGAACTAGCTGGTGATGCCAATTCGGTGAAAAATGAATTTTTACTTAAAGCTACTGGGAAAGATTCCAAAGCACGGCGTAAAGCTATGAAGAAAGACGTTAAATAAAAATATTTTTGTGGAAATTACTTCTGTCCAATCTTGTCGCGGCTGATCATAACCCCATCAGGGGTAGCAATTATTTGATCGTCTCCGCTTTGAACAATATCCCCCCCGACTTCTCGTACTACCTGAGTTAACTCATTAGTAATACGCTTATTTAGTGAATCTTTAGTTCTTAATCGAGTTATATTGGAAATTACTAGGTCACCGTCATAGATTTTGTCTTTAACCTCAATGACATCCTCCATGCTGGAAATGTCAGCGATGTGAACTGTCAATGTTCCTTCCGCTGTTTTCTCGATATCGTCGCTATCTAGAGTTATGTAATCTTCGATGGTATGTTTGCCGCCACCAAGAAGTTTGTCCACAAATCCCATAGGTTGATAAAGCGCAGGAGAGAGCATAGTTCTTACGGCCGGATTTTTATGTTAAATTTGCCGGAACGAGGGAGATTTTAAGGATTAAATATGTCAAATATTAGGAATAAACTGTAATGCTTTTACATTTGAAAGAGAAAGATTGGATATGGCAAGATTTGTTATACATGAGGAAAAAGGGCCTTTTAAAATATCGACTATTGAGGAGCCCACGTTTATCTGCATGTGTGGTTTGTCGAAGAACAAACCGTATTGTGATAACTCCCATATGAAAACGCTGGATGAGGAAGAGGAGATTACATACGTATATGACGGTGATACACGCTATGATGTGGATGAAGAAGTAAGTTAAATTTTATCAGAAAAAGTGGTAGAGTTCATCACCAACGTAGTGGATTGATTCAATAGCTTTTCCAGAACTTCCAAGCATATCCGTGTCCGGTACAATCGATCGCCCTATGCAGAGTGCTTTTTCGTGGGTTTCTTCGAGGACTATCACCAGATCTCCAGGTTCTATTGAAGAATCCACTCGAGTTATTCCGGGTTTCATTATATCGGCGCCATTAGAAACAAAGCGGATTGCCCCTTGATCCACAACAACAATGTTTTTAGAAGGGACATAGGTATTTGCACCTTTTACTGTAAGAGAAGGAATGCCATCAATATAACATGCGAGAGGTTCCTTGTCAAGTAGAACCAAATCAATTTCAGGATGAGATAGTTCTACTAACTCATATGTTGATCCAGATAACTCGACGCCAAAAGTAGATAAAATTGAAGATTCAAAGGCGCGTATAGTGTCATTTCGGAGATTATGGCGAGAAATAACCTGCATGGAAAAAAATAAATCGGAGGAGGCTTTAAAATTTGTATTATAGAACATGACCGAAGAGAGAGAAGAAAATGAAGGAAATGATGGGCCGATTAAAATTCCAGCAGATGTCTACAAGCAAATAGTTGGAAAAAGGGAGGCACTATTGGAGAAATTGGGGATTGTAGACCAATTTCCAGAAGAGGTTATTGAAGAGGCGAAGGGGTGGGCGGATGGAAATAAAGAAGAAGTCTCACTTGAACTTGAAAATAGAAGAGATTTAAGGGGACTTACAACTTGGACAACAGACCCGGCTAGCGCACAAGACTTTGATGACGCCCTTAGTATTGCCGTGGAAGAAAAGGGATACAGAATTTGGGTATATATAGCAGACGTAACGCATTATGTAACTCCTGATACGAAAACCTGGAAATTTGCCATGGAAAGGGGGAATTCAACATATATGTCGGGGCACACGATACACATGTTACCCAGATATCTAGCAGAAGATGTCTGCTCCCTGGTTCCGGGAGAAGATCGATTGGCACATACTGTAGAGATGTATATTAACAGAGATACACTGAGTTATGAGTCAATAGACATATATAAATCTGTGATTAGATCGGATGAACGACTAACATATAGAGAATGTGAAAAAAGATTAGAAAATCCAGATTTGCCACTACACAAAGAGTGTAAAACCATTTGTGAAGTTACAGAGAGGTTGCAAAAACAGCGAAAGGATGACGGGTCACTTGTTCTTAATCAACATAGGGATCGGTCTCATATGATAGTGGAAGAATGCATGCTTAAAGCAAATAAGGCTGTGACCCACGAATTGATGTGGAATAGAGGGGTAGAAGCTATGTATAGAGTCCACCCACAACCTACTCCACGGGAATGGGATTCTGCGTTGCAAGAAATACAAAAACTCCCAGGAATAAATATTCCATCTGCGTCCTTGGAGGACCCAAGAATAGCTGTCAATATTGCTATAGAATCAGCAGAAGGGTATCAAATTGAAAAAATAAAAAGATCAGTGTTAAAAGTGATGCCAAGGGCCATGTATATGGCAGATCCATTTGGAGGACACCACGCATTGAACTTCGATGTTTATGGACATTTTACATCTCCGATTCGGAGAATGAGTGATTTAATAAATCATTGGATTGTTCACATGGAGGAGATTCCTGAAAATATAGATGAGCTATGTAAGCGAGCACAGGATCTACAAAAAACATCTGAACAATGTGAGAGGGAATACGACCAAATTCTACGCGGGGAAGCATTAGACCCTGTGAGGATTCGGGATCAAGGGATAGAAGTGATAAAAGAATAAAGGGACTATTCTCGCGACTGAGGGAGGGAAAAATAGCACAACGTGGCTATGAAAAACAAACCACCTAGAGACATGAAGGCGAGATCCAAACCGCCTAGAGACATAGCGAGATCCAAACCGCCTAGAGACATAGCGAGATCAAAAGAATAGTTATCTGCTATAAATCCAACCATAAAAGATGCCAAAGCCCCGAGACCAATGAAAATGGATCTTAGAAGCCCCAATCCAGATCCCTGTACTTTGGAGGGAATAGAAGAGGCCAAATAGGCATTATTCACAGGTGCAAGTCCTGCACGTGTGCCGAGTAGGATCGTGAGGAGAATTAAGGGTACAGTGCCATGGATGAAAGGTAGTGACAAGAGACAAATGGCATGTAATGCTGCAAGAGATAACAGTAGCTTCCGTTCTCCATATTTATCAGAAATTATTCCAGAAATGGGTTGGGATATTGCACCCGTAATAAAGAATACGGAGAAAATGGTTGTTGCCATAGTGGTGCTAGTGCTTTTCATAGTGATGAGAAAAAGGGGAAAGAATGATGTAAACCCTTGAAATGTAAAAACTGACAAAAGAGTTGCACTACTAACTAATAAAACGTCTCTCTTAGACAGTCCACCAACAAGTAGTCGAATATTTTTAGAAAATTCATAACGCCCCCAGGTTGAAGAAGAGGGTGGTTTAAATGGAGAGTTCCAAAGTAAGAAAATTGTAATGATAAAAATGGGAATACAAAAAAGAAATCCATACCTCCACCCTAAATAAGTCGCCAAAATTCCCGCAATGAAGGGCAAAACTGCAGATCCAAAGTTTCCTGCAGAAAAGGTGAATCCCAAAACGGTTCCATCGTTTTCAGGATATATTTTTGAAAGTGAAGTTACGCGAGGAGTTCCAAATAGGCCAGACCCAAGGCCGAAAATTATACAAGCAAATATAAAAAAATTGAAACTAGGGGAAAATGAAAAGAGAAGAACTCCAAAAGTTCCAATCAAAATGCTCAAAGTGAGGATCTTGCGTTCACCGAAATTGTCTGAAAAAATTCCAGCGGGGAATTGGACTACTGAATACGCAATCCATAATATGGTGAGTGCACCGCCTGCTGCGGTTAAAGACAAATCATATTCAAGGATGACCCCTGGCAAAATAACAGGCATAACAAGACGCATGCCTAAAACTAGAAACCAACCAAGTGCTACAGAGACTAGAACTTTGCTTCTTCCATCATTTTTAAAAGTTTGAATTCCCGAACTCAGATTTTGTAGAGAAAATGGAGAAGGCATAGTGGAATGAAAATGAAATAATAAGTGTACTTGTGCAAATATAGTGCACTGATTGGGATAATTCTTCGTATAGGCAAAATATGCCAATTTTGCGTCAGATTCTTCGTTTGTTCAAATCCAATATTTGATAATGTTCCCTGTACAATATAGAGGAGATAATGACTATTTTAATTATTGGAGCATCTGGCTTCATTGGAATCGATCTGGCTAATTATCTAGCAGATTCGGGTAATGAAGTAATCTGCATGGATGTGGCCCCGAACGAACTTTTGAAACATCCATCTATCGAGTTGGTTCAAGGTGACGTGACAGATTATGAATATCTTTCAGATTTGATCGGTACGAAAGGTATTGAAAAAATTGTTAATTTGTCTGCCATAGTAGGTGGTGCATCCCACAAATTCCCAACCAAAGCGGTTGCAGTAAATTGCATGGGTTTTGACAACGTACTCCGCGCATCTGTTGATCACGATGTATCTCGAGTTGTTTGGACGAGTACCTATGGAATCTATGGAAAATCCTATGACTACCCAGATGGGCATACTATCACAGAGGAATCAAAACCACTACCTTCGTATTATAGGTATCCGAATGAAACTCTTTACGCAGCCACCAAACAATTGAATGAGCACCAATCTCTCGTTTATGCGGCAAATCATGGTTTGAGCGTTCATGGAGTCAGACCTAGTTTGGTATTTGGGCCTGGGAGGATTCGCGGGTACATCACGTCCCCGGGGAGGAAGTTTATGTGGGCAGCGGAGTTTGTGCAAAAGGCGGTGGCAGGAGATGCATGCGAAATAGATCTGTCCCCAGATGACCAACTCAATATGGTGTATGTAAACGATGCAGTACGTCTAATTGGTCTCATTTTGAACGCAGATTCGCCTTCACATCCAGTTTATAATACAGGAGGCCATACGATTTCAGTTAGGGATCTAGCATCACTCATTGAGGAACTCACAGGTACACCAGTTACTTGGAATGACGATGCGAAGCCATGGGGGAGACCACCAATTGTGAGTCATTCCCGGGCAGCAGAAGACTTTGGGTATGAATTGACTTCGTTGTCCGACTCGATCTTAGATTATATTTCTAGACTATAATTTTTGAAATTTTTTTGAGTTTAATGTGCCGGTCCTTCTCCCAATTCTTCAATGTGCGGCCCCTCGTCTCTTCGAAGGAATGAAGTTGCACATTTAATACCGCCACCATAGCTTTTGGCGTAATCAAAGTCGACTGAAATCGTTTCGATTCCTCTAGATTCTAGGTTTTTGATTGTTTCTTTTGCTGCACCATTGATCATCACTTTACCTGGCTCCAATATTATCAAATTGCAAGGAAAACTTTCTCGTTGTTCTTTTTCAGATACTTCTATAATCTCCACGTTTTGACTTTTCAGCCATCGTTGTGTTTCATAATCACAGAATCCAGGATATAATAGTACCAGTCCAATATCTACTGGTGCAAACCACATATCTAGGTGCATGCAATGGCCGTCCCTCCACGAAAATGATTCATGGGGCCCGGGGGGGCGAGTGACTTGTATATGTTCAACTCCAGAAGCGCGCATGACAGGAGTGATTTGATCGATTGCCTCTTGGTTTCCATCAGTAGATAAGTAGGTCATCCAGATGTTTTCTGCCAACCACTGAGTTGCCCCTATCTCGTGAATTCCATGTCCGTGTATGGTCAAAAGTATGGGAATTCCCATTTCCACATAACATTGCATCGCATGTCGAGTTCTTCCCCGTATCCATGGTGCAGCCGCTCTCGGCATGATTGCACCTCCGTTTATCACCAAGCCGATATTTGACATGGTTCTTTTTAGTAAACCATGAGGTCCCTCAGGGGGGAAGTCAAATTCCCACCAATGGAGATTGACTCCTTCTTCTTTGAGTATATCAGTCATCATATCATGATTTGTCCTAATCTCCTCTATAGAAGGGAATTCTTTGGGTGCCATGAAATATGCTGAATCGTCGGACCACATAGGATGGACTTCGTGAGGCATTGGATATCTAACAGCCACATCTGTCAAACGGCCAATTCCTTGTGAACCCCAATCCTTGCCCCAATACTTTTCCATTTCATCAAGCCATCCTACTTCTTCTTGATATTTCACAAAATTTGGAACTTTGTTTGCTTCATAGTAGGGGTAATCTTCTGCAGAATATTGTTCCAATATCTCTGCGTGATCCTCATAATTTCCTTTGTCTACTATCTCTTCCTTGCTTTTTCTATATGGCATCGTGAGTGTGTCTTATACTCTCACACGTATAATTTAAAGGTTAATTATTCCAAAGGTGTTATCTACTCCTCTTGGCATATCACATTCATGCTCATTGAGTCGCTAAAATATGTTACAAACAACCTCAGAATGGTGCTAGGTTTCTCCTTGTTCGGTGTGCTAGTGATACTCCCTACTTTAGCCACTATGTTTGCGGTAGTTTCTTTGGCAGAGAATGGTGTAAATTCGTTTTCAATGATACTATTGATAGTATCTCTAATCGCAGTTGTACTAATGATGTTATTTCTGCAAGGATACGTCATAAAACTCATTCGGTCTCGTTCTTCGGGGGAGGATCAGGCCCCTGCTCTCCGTTCGGGATCGCTCTCAGGTCTTAAGGTTATGCTCAAAGATGGATTCTCATTAGCGGTGATTTCCACGGTTTATACAATTGCCCCCATTGTTCTGCTTTCATTGTTGTTTCTGTCAATATATCCGATTTCTAGTTTTATAGAATACGGTACGGCTTTGGCAGCTGCAGGAGAGTCCGACATAGCGTTACTAACTGAACAGATGGTGCCTGCAATTTTATCATTTATTGGGATCATTCTTTTACTGACCCTATATGGTTATTATATCGTCCCCGCACCCATCTTGGCATATGCAAACAGCCGAGAGCTTGTTACTGCATTTTCAGTGAGTGAAATAACCTCATTGTTGTTTGATCGTACCTATTTCATTGGCTTTTTATACGTTTTATTGGCCATATTCTTGATCACAGTTATTGCTTCGATTGTGGCAATCATCCCACTAATTGGATGGCTGATTTCGATCCCAGTAAGCGTCATTGGGACCTTAACGATGTGGTCTATTTGGGGTCGAGTTTACCGTGATATTTACCCACCGTCAGAGAGTTAATGTTCTCAAAATTAGTATTGATATAGTTTCCACCAGGTGGTCCATTGTGATTCAGTATATGGTTTGCGGAAGGGGGCGGGGAGGTCTCGGTTTGCATTCGAATCAATTCTAAATGTTTGTGCAATCCCATACCCAACCAACCATGAAAAATATTCTACGGTCTTACTTGGGATTTGAAGTCTTAGTTGATAGTATTGATCATACACCCCATCGCCGTCATAATCATTTCCTGTAAAGTCCCCACAAAACAAGTCTTCACCTTCCGGGCAGTCTGTAGCATCCGCAAATTTAATTATGATTTCAGAATTGGGATTATCAGATAGTTCAAACGAAACTTGTCTTGATAGGTAATTGTGGGGATCAGATTCCCAATATCTTAACGCATATTCTACCTGACGTTTTATTCGGTTGTGGGTATCGTTGTAAAATTCCCCATAATCTATGTATACGTTAAAATCAGTGATATTCCAAGTATATGTACCTCGTTCCCACACACCCACTCTTAGATCTCCAAGTTGTGAGAGTAAAGAAGGTGCCATTAAGTCTATTAATTCGTTATTGGCACTTTCATATTGATAGGCATATGCAGGATCATTAGAATGCTTCAATCCAATTGCATGTCCTATTTCATGTCTCGTGATTTGGGAAGTGTATTCTTTTTGGAATCGGTCTGATACTTGAAGTTCTACCGGGAAAGTGGGTTGTCGAGATCCTGCATGTATAACCTGTGCGCATCCTACAACTTCGTCTCCCTCCTTGTCGCCACAGATACCAGGGACTTGAAATTGGATTAAAATATGTGCATCTGCTATTTTCGGAGTGTATTTTAATGAAACAGGATAGGGGAGTTTACTCTGAACTCCATTCCAATATATAATTGATTCTTTAACCACCTCTTCGTATGTGAAATCGAGTGGCGGTTTTGATCCGGGGTTTTCATATGATACTAAAATCTCATAAGTACCATATGGATTGTCATTCAAGTCTTTCTCAGGAGTAGCTGTTGGGGTTGCTTCAGGAGTAGCTGTTGGGGTTGCTTCGGGAGTAGCTGTTGGGGTTGCTTCAGGAGTAGCTGTTGGAGTGGCTGTTTTTGCAT
>CAZQZO010000003.1:0-122438 GCA_964597855.1 uncultured Halobacteriales archaeon
GCGGTGGAGGCGGTCACAGTGGAGGCGGCGGTGGCGGTGGAGGCGGTCACAGTGGTGGGCACTAGATAAAAGCACCCCATTTCCTATTAGAAGCGAAATTATTGTGCGTATTTTTCAGACGTTTTTATATAATCTTTAACTGCTGTTTTGACGTCTGCGAATCGGGGAGAATACCCTAGTTCTTCTTTAGATCTAGAGAGATCGAATCGGCAAGCAACACCTCCTCTATGCGAAGCCATTCCACCGTCATCTTCATTGACAACTAAATTGAAACTAGGATAGAGTTCGTGTAACGCTTCGGCGAAATCTTTGTGATTAAAAACACATCCAGCGTCGAGTAGAAATTCCCGATGTCCAGAAGTGAAGTGGACATTATCGCTTAATGCTGCGAGTGTCACCCCCAATGCGACATCTTTTGTATAAACCACGTTATCTGTTTTTAATTGGGAAGCATTGACATCGATTGAGGACCCAGATACTGCATTTTCGATCATACGACAGATTAGCCACCCACCAGTGGACTGCGGGTTTTTATCATATACCTCATGTTGTGTTTGGAGTTTTCCAGGACCCCAAGTGCTGCCAAAGCGCGTTATTACCAATTCGAGATCGTTGGCGCGAGAATATCGTATTGCAAAGTATTCTACCATTTTATTTGTAATAGTGTAAAAGGGAACATGATCCAAAGAAGTTCTAGAAAACTTTGGGTAATCGATGGGAAGTGGCTTGAAAAGAGGGGGACCATATTCCTCAGTTATCGTGTCGAAGACGGATTTAGAGCTTGAAAAAACTACCCGTTTTATACCGACGTTTGCTGCTGCTTTTAGAACATTTCCAGTTCCAGATACATTCACATTAAGGGCGTGGACGGGGCGTTCTTCAGAATAGGCAGGTAAAATTTTAGCTAGGTGGATTATCCGGTCGACATCGTAGTTAGAGACGCAGTTGAAAATGGAATCGTAATTAGTGATATCCCCTTCTACGAATTGGATTTTTTCGGAGATGTCATCTAGAAATTGTTCTCGAATATTGATATCAAAAATTATAGGAGTGTGGCCGCGATCCAGTAATTCATGGGCCACCCATGCACCAATGCTTCCAGTTCCGCCGGTGACTAGAGTGTTCATGAGAGAACATAAGTCCGAAGAGAATAAAAATGATCAGGGTGTGGCGTTGGCAGAATTATGGTTGTATTTTGTACCTAGCTTGAGCAACATAAAAGCACCGAGGAGCATACAGAGTATAAATCCTGCAAATGCGAATTCATATCCAAGTATGCTTGCCACGATTCCTATGTATAAAGGCCCCATACTTCCAATTCCAAAGAATATAGTTCGTACTGCACCATAATCTCCGGCACTGCTTTCCTGTGAAACGGCGTCTAGAAGTATTGATTGCATAGGTGGTGTGAAAGCTTTTTGACCCACTGCTACAAGGGCTATTCCACCGAATAGAATGAGGAAGTTGGAGAATACTAGTAGAGACAAAATGCCTGCTGCTATCAGAAATAAAGATACCATTGTAACCAGGGCCCCTCCGAAACGATCGGCCAATTCACCGGACAGGGGTTTGACGAATAATCCAATGGCGAATAATAGTGCAAATCCTCCAGCTGCAAATGCGGGGGAAAATCCATGGTAGGCCATCAAAAAGAGGGGGAGAAATCCTATGAATCCTTGGAATACGAAGGAGAACAGCCCATTAACATAGATTAATTTTCGGATAGAACGTGAATGGAAAAGTCTCTTCATTGTCGAGGTGAACTCGAGAGATACTGAATGGAATACATAGTGGCCACGGCTAGAAGTGTGGTATAGAATCAACACCCCTATCGCTGCAAAAAGTACAGGAATAAAAACAACGCGCCAAGTCGCTACTGCTACTATCGCAACCAAAGCTGCAAGGATACCAGCTATATCGATGGCAATTAAGTGAATCCCGAATGCACGATTGCGTTTAGTTACATAAAAATCAGAAAGCAGGGAGCGCGCAGGTATATGAAATAGCCCATCGCATGCTCCAATAATAATAACGCCCACGACGAATACCCAATACGAGGGGGCGGATAAGAGTAATATACTTCCAGTTATCAAGAAAAAAATACTGACGACGAGCACTGTTTTTCTTGACAGATGGTCCGAAAACTTTCCTCCAGGGTACTGGAGAAATGCAGATGTCAATGTAAGGAGTGAAAGCGCACCACCTGCTAAAACTGGAGTAATAGATAAATCAATCGCGATTACAGGTAACAACGGAGGCAACACCAATTTGGCAAATTTAGCTAATGCCGCACCTAGGGTGAGGATTAGGAGAAGTCTGCCATGGTAGCCCCCTAGTAAACGCTCTCGAGGTAACGAAAGAAGATTCTTCTCGCGATGATTTCGATTATTTTGGTTTAGATTTTGATTCACTCCAACTTATATTTAGTCATACCTAATATTAATATTAGTCGATTATAAAATAATATATTGGAACGTATAAATATACACTCAAAAATGTAGATTGAGGAATAAGAGTAACAGCAAACATTAGAAAGAAAAAAGAAGAAATTTGAGGTGACTAGAGATGTCCGCCAGTGGAACCGCGTTCCCCATGGCTTACGATTTTGGCCGCTTCGTCGTCTGTGAACCAATGGCCACAGAATGGACACATCATTTGATTTCCAGTGCCTCTGAAATCTGCAGTTTGGGCCATGAATTCACCGCCGCACTTAGGACATGTTACCCAGAATATACCTACCATTATTATTTACCTCCTTTTTTTACGATAGACGTTTTGAAATCTCCCAACTCACCGTCCCCACCTAGGGCACGATAACTCTGTAGATCAGATTCATTAATCCATTCTGCAGCATTTTCTTCTACAACGGCTTTGATGTCGTCGGGGACATTCACTCTAGCTGCATAAGCGTATTCGAGTGGCTGAGTTGCGTCGATGATCATTTTTGGCCCCTTTACATCGTATCCGGGTGCTATTGTTGGATCTAATGTGTTGTTCTTTGCCCCAGGTATGATATCAATATCTTGGTCGAACCTGCACCTTGTTGAAATGGCCCATTGAACTTGGGCTTCATTAAATACATCAATATCATCGTCGACAACGACGACTTCTTTGAGGATTTGGTCGGTTTGTGCTATCGCTGCGAGTCCTGCCATTTTACCTTCTCCTTCTGACTGTTTTGCTATGGATACATACGCTCGGAATCGACCACAACCACTAGGTGGTTGGTGGCAAGCTGTGAGGTAAGGGATCCTACCGTAGTGCTTGAGAGCGTTGTACATTCCCGCTTCTTTCGATAAAGTTCCTGCGAGCCAATGGTCACGGTATCCAGCGAAGACTGTCTGCAACACTGCGTTTTCACGTCGAGTTATGTTTGTGACATTGATTACAGGTCGCATTCTCATAGGACCATAGTAGCCAGGGTACTCACCAAATGGTGCTTCTGCTTCAAGTTCGTGAGGCGGAATCTCACCTTCTAAAACTATCTCAGCATCTGCAGGTACCATGAAATCATCTCCCCACGTTTCTGAGGGAACGAGGCGAAGTGGCTCGTCCATAACAGCACCCATAACACCGTATTCATCGGTACCATATGCTGCAAGGGTCAAAGATCCTAGATAATATGCAGGGTGGTGGCCAAGAACGATAGCCACAGGAGTGGGTTCATCGTTCTTCCAGCTTTCTGCAACGATTCGGTGATTGTGTCGAGGTGACATGTGGATCCCGAGTTTATCAGGTCCCTTATATTGCGTGCGTAAAAACGCACTGTTGTAGAAGGGATTTCCTTCGTTCAAATCGTCTTCTTGGTCCTCTGGACCGCGCATGACATTTGCCATGTCAAAGTAAGGAGCAGGGTCCATTTCGTTTATGCGCATCATAGGCAATTTATCGATTCGGACTTCACCATATTCTTTGACTTGGCTGACTTCCTTTACAGGAGCGTCTTTTGCTTTTATTATTTCGGGGGCGATTGCCTCCCGCTCTCTTCGTGCCATTTCAAGCGCCAACTCCATACGGTATTGGCTACGTGGCATACCAAGTGCCCTAGCTAGACGTTTTCGGTCCGCGAAAACATTGCTTGCTAGTGTTACTTTTCCAGGCGCTGTGTCCACACCGTTAATACCGAGTGGATTTGTGAAATGGACTAATGGCCATTCACTGCGTTTTTCTAGATAAGCTAATACTGCACTTGCTTCAAACAGGTCCGGTCGGATCTCACGGTCAACGGTGAGAACTTCATCGCTGACTTCTTGGATAAATCCTTGCAAACTTTTCGGCATACTCGTATAAATTAATGACATGCAGACTTATAGGTTTTGAAGAAAGTTTTTAGAGGTCTAAAAGTGAAAAGAGCAACTATTATCTCCGTTCTTGGTGAACAAAAATATACATAATGCCAGATGTAGGAGAATCCGCACCGTCGTTTAGTTTGTTGAATCAAAAGGGGGAAAGGGTCGAATTGAAAGACTTCAAAGGCAGAAAGTTGATAATATATTTCTACCCAAGAGCAGATACTCCGGGTTGCACTACAGAGGCATGTGGTTTTAGAGATGATTGGGCTGAATTTGAAGAGGGGAATATAGGAGTTGTGGGAATAAGTGACGATCCGGTCGCAAAGGTGGCGAAGTTCCACGCTAAATATAATCTTCCATTTGATCTCTTGAGTGATGAGGGAGGGAAAGTCGGTGAGATGTATGATTCGTATGGGGAGAAAAAAATGTACGGGAAAACATATATGGGAGTTAAAAGAAATACATACGTAGTGGATTCAAAGGGGAAAATTATTCAGACATATTTCAAGGTCAAGGTGGCAGACCACTCTAAAAAACTACTAGAAGATTTGAGAAACTAGGGTTTCAGAATTTCCATATTAAATGGAAGAATCAAAGAGGGAGAGTTACGCAACGATCTGCCCAATTTTCCAAGGCACTTATAGAAGATATTTCAGACTGAGAAATGGGATCTTCATATCCTAATTCGTTTCCTGTAAATGCATTCAAGACTGCACAATCCGCCTTGTCGCAGTAGTCAACCAAAGTTTCAAAATTGGAGGAAGGAGATTGGAGAGGAATTGTTGCGTCGTTTACAAAAACAGCTGCAGGATGTGGGGGGAGGGTGTCCAATAAAAACGAAGCTCTTTCGACATTTATAGCCGCTAGTTCCATGGATTCGGCAAGATTCCTGCCTTCTGCGCGAGGGGCATATGTTTCTAAATATCCATACCAAATATCAGGGGGAAAATCTATGAAACGGGAGAGGTGTCTCCCTAGTATTTTTCCATTGTGAGAATATTCGGGGCCAAACTCCAAAATGATAATATTTTCAGATCCGTTTTTGAAGATCCAATTGGATAGGGCCTGGGAAGTGAGTATTGTTTTTCCGGTGTTTGAGGGGCCGGTGATCAGAGTAGATCCATCGAGAGGAAATGGTAAATCATTCATTGATACTATTCGGGGCGAGAGGAGATTCGGTGAGAATAAATTGGAGAATCAAGAGTAGCATTGAGAAGAAAAGAATAGTCGAAAATATCACCGCCACGCCAGATAGAGAGATTGGATCGGAAATTGCAGATTCGAGATGATTATTTAATATGTAAGCTGCGGCGACAGAAGAAGTAATAATAATCAAAGCGATTCCTCCAAGATTAATAATAGGATGATTTCTTTCAGAGACTGCAGAGCTATTCAAGAGATATAGAACAATGAGTAATGCAAAGGGAGTTCCGACAAGCCCGAGTGCCAATACTACCACCAGTAATGGGAAAAATGAACCAGATATGAATGCACCACTAGCAGAAAAAAGAGCAAAGAATACAAGTAAGAGTCTGTGTCTGGATATTGCTATCGGTTGGTCAAGAGACCGGCCTATAAGTTTGTTGAACGTAAGGGGGAGTGAAGAGTCATTAGATCCATCAAATGACCATCCCAATTTATCTGCGAGTGGATAAAGAGGAACGAGTGTGTTCCCACCTAGAGTAGAAATTCCCGCACCCCAAAGTCCAAATAAAAACAGCCAGGTTGCGTGTGGGCCTGCGATGGGACCCAATATCTGAGCTGCTTTCACAGCGGTAAGGTTGCTTGGATCAATTGCAGGGGAATGAAGAACACTGGCCGCAACAAGAAAAATTGCCACACTGTAGATACCAAATGCAACCAACATGGATGCCCCAATATCGAAAGAGGCTAGAGAGTAATCATTTTTGGTCCAGTTTCTAGCCATCATCACATAGGAATGAACAGTGATCAGAGAGACATGGACGGCACCGCCCAAGATTCCAGCAGCCACTAAAGCTCCGCTAACTCCAGTTGGGAAAGAGGGAATGATACCACTCGCCGCATCCGATAGGTTGATAGGTACGATGAAGAGAGAAAATATAAAAATTAGTACAATAGTACAGACGAGAATTTTCGCCACTAATTCTATGAAACGGTATCCTTTTCCTGCGAGTCCAATTGCAAGTATAATTGCCCACATAATGCCCCATAATCGAGAGTCGACACCGGTGATTATTTCGCTGATGTCAGCGACACCTTTCATAATGATAAGTTGCGCTAGACCTGCGCAGATTACTACATCGATTACGAGGAGCCAGGCCCAATTTCCACCTAAATTTTTTTCAACCGTTTGGATTATACCGGCTTCGGTTAATAACCCCAGACGCATGGAAAGATATTGTGCCAGAGAACCTAGAACTGCAGATAAAATTACTATCCAAAGAAAAACATGACCGAATGTTGCTCCAGCTGTTATGACTGCAGCCATGGTCGCAGGTCCCGCGGCAATTGCACCTACTATCCAGGAAGGTCCTATTTGGGAGATGTGGGATTTCCATGAGTTAACAAATGATAAATTTAGTAACATAATTTTACGTGAAATTGGAGATATGGTCTATTTCTTTTTAGTAGTGGTGGGGTCATGTAGGTCTTTAATCTCTGTGGTTAATCGATCGAAATCAAAATCCTCATGCGAAAATATCTTTTGGGGGAGATAGTATTTTCCGTGAGAAAGGATGACTGTCAGAGAAGTTGAAATGAATGCAGCTCCGAAAAAGGCGAAGAGGAAATTTGGAGTTGGATGTATGGATCCATAGTAGGGAAGAGAACCAAGGAAAGAAGAAATGGTTTGGTTTGGGAAGTAAATAATTCCAACCACCAAACCACTTAGAGAAGAAATTAAAAATCCAGATCCTGTCGTCTTTTTTGAGTAAAGTCCATATAAGAATGGACCTGCTACCGCGGCACAAAGTAAATCTGCTAGTAAGAATAATCCAAGAACGCTTCGTGCTTGAAGACTAATATAAATTGCGACGAAGGCCACTATAACCGTGAGAAGTCGAGCGCCGAAGCGTAAAGAATTGTCCGAAGGTGTATTGAAATATTTAGGAAGATCTGCCGTGATGAGGCTCGAAAGAGCATTTAATAAGGAATCTGCAGATCCGATTGTCAATAGGATTGCTAAGATGAGAACACCCACTAGTA
This sequence comes from uncultured Halobacteriales archaeon, assembly GCA_964597855.1. Lineage (GTDB taxonomy): Archaea > Halobacteriota > Halobacteria > Halobacteriales > Hikarchaeaceae > Hikarchaeum. Next base: position 7,479 of record CAZQZO010000003.1, read on the forward strand.
TTGGTTCTGGAGAAACAGTTTGGAATAGTAGGAAGAGAGAAGAACTAGCGTTGTAGCCGGGGTTAGATGGGTCAGTTATGAGATCCACATGGCCTCGTGCTATAACTCCGAATAAACCTGCGAGTATGACGATGAACATGTTGATCAATGCTGCTGCGATGAAAGAAGTTTGAAGATTCGAGTCGTCCCGGGACGCATAGATTCTTTGCCACCAAGTTTGGTTCATTAATTCTGCAGACAATATTGCGATCGCCACCCAGAATCCGAAAAAGAGCCCGGTCTTAAATCCAGGATTGAGCAGATTGGGGTCGACAGAAAAGACGTTTGTATAGATGGTGGTGGCCCCACCCAGAGTGTAGACGATAAAAAGGGCAAATGCAATCATCAAAGGTAAAATTAAAAGCGTCTGGATTGTGTCGGTGAAGATACTAGCTCGGATTCCACCGTACCCCGTATATAAGAGCACAAAAAAGATAATCATAAGAGCGGATTGCCATCGTGGTATTTCCATAATTAATTCTAGAACTCCAGTCATTCCAGTGAGTTCTGCGGAGAGGAAGAGGAGCATATAACAAATGCTAACGACTAAGACTAAGAAGTACGCAGCTGGACCATATCGAACATATGCGTATTCGGTGAGACTGTGTCCATTTGGAATGAGTTTCCGAATTCTGGGGCCAAGTTTTGCATAAGTTAAGAGAGGCAGTGCTTCGCCTATACCATAACCAATTATTGCAGAAACGCCTCCAAAAACTGCTCCTGCTTCTGCGGGAATGAATAGGATCCACACACCCATAACAGAAGAAATGAGTGTTGCAGTAATTGCACCCCTACCAATGGAATTTCTTGCAGTGATCAGATCTTCAACTGATTTGACTCGCCCCCGGGAGTGCCAGAATCCAAGTGCGGTGAAACTTGCCAGTAGTAAAAATAAAATTGAGAGGAAAACTACAGATTGCATAGTATCCCATCAAGAGATAGTAGTACAAAAGTATATGGGATCGGGCAGAAAATCAATAGACAAAAGAATTATGGATAAAAAATCCAATAAAAGAAAAATTGCCCCTATTTATCCACCTGTAGTTTTGAGCATAGCAGGGAGTGATTCAGGTGGCGGTGCGGGCATTCAGGCAGATCTTAAAACTATGGAATCATTAGGAGTCTTTGGAACTTGTGCCATTACTTCAATTACGGCACAAAATACAAGTAGAGTGGATTCTGTTATGGCAATACCGGTTGTAGAAGTGGAAGCTCAAATAGATTCTATTTTATCGGATTTTGAAGTGAGTGCGGCGAAGACGGGTATGCTAGCTAACACTCAAAATATAGAGATGATTGCAAGACGTTCGGAAAGTTTTGAATTTCCACTTATAGTAGACCCTGTCATGGTGGCTACTTCTGGGGATGCATTGCTAGAAAATGGGGCAGAAGAGGCGTATAAAGAGTTAATTAAAAATTCTCAAATTGTAACTCCAAATGCTGATGAAGCAGGGGTATTGGCAGCGATGGAGATACGGAACATATCGGATGCTATTGATGCAGGAGAGAAGATACTCAGGATGGGTACTGAAAATGTGTTGGTAAAAGGAGGACATATCAAAGGAGATACGGTGGTAGATATTTTGGTGACAAAAGAGGGGAATATCCAGATGGAACACAAATGGATAGATTCAGATATAACGCATGGGTCGGGATGCACTTTGTCAAGTGCGATTACTGCGAATGTAGCAAAAGGAGAAACTATCGAAGATGCGGTCTATGAAAGCATAGCGTTTGTCGAACGTGCGCTGCGGTACCCTATAGATGTGGGAAGAGGACCAGGAGCTATTCACCATCTTGTTGAGTTAAGGGAGAAGGGGGAGAGACAAGCGACGATAAAGGCTATTAGGTCTATCGTGTCGGAATTGGTTCGAATGGAGATACGACCATTGGTTCCTGAGGTTGGAATGAATATTGTGGGATCGACTCCATATGCAGAAAGTATCGAAGAAATGGCAGGAGTGGAAGGGAGAATTACAAAAACATCTAGGGGGGTAAATATAGGAGAAGGTATTGTGTTTGGAGCGTCTAGTCATGTCGCGAGATTTCTAAAGGAAGCTAGAGAATATCACCCTTATTTGAGATTTGCTATGAATTGTAAATTTGATGAAGAAATTGAATTGGGAATTAAAAGAATTGGGTGGGAAACAAGGGAATATAGTCGAATGAATCAAGAAAAATCTATCAGAGAAAATGAAGGCAACACCATGGAATGGGGTGCGAGAGAGGTTTTTAGTGATCAGGGGGCACTCGTGGCGAAGGTAATTGACAGAGGTGCTAATGGAAAAGAACCGATGTTAAAGTTAGTATTTGTAGACTCGGAAACACTTATATCAGATGTGAAAATGCTTCTAAGAGAAATTTAGATTTCCCTAATGGTCACGGGTTTTGATCCATGCTCAAGTGATGAGAGCTCTAATTCTATTAGTTCTTTTCGGGAGGCGTCGAGAGTGGCTATGTGGTTGCCTGCTAATTCTCCTGCGGTACTTTTGAAACACGTCGGTCCACAAGATATCAGTATTTCTTTTACACTACGAAATCCGGGGTACAGCAATACATCCCCAATGGAGGGATAAACTGTATGATTTTCACGAGGTAAATTGGGAAGCTCTATATCGTCTATGTCAATCCAAACTGCAAATCCACTCCACCTAACGTGGAAAAGTTTTGATTCCAAGGGGAGGAGAGAACGGAATGCTTTGGTAGACTCTGGAGCGTCTTTTTCAAGGAGTTGGGCTGTGAAAATATCTCCATCTATGTCGAATTCAATTGCCATATACTCGCAATACCAGACAGAAGTGATATATCAATTTCGATGGGGAGTTTAGAATTTAGTTGGGGGAGATGGAAAAAATCCAATGATGGTATCCACCTATAAGATTCAAAATTTCAGTTTCTTGAGGAACAGCGCTATAAGAATTTAATAAACGTATAGCTTGTAGAGAACTTTCGCCTATTGCACAAACAACTACTATACTAGGTTCAAAAGTTATAGTAGAAATGTCTCTTGCAAAATGAGAAAGGGGCAGATTGATTGATCCAGGTATATGACCTAATAGATAATCTTGTTTGGGTCGAACGTCGATTATTTGAACATTTTCCCCTGCTTCTATTTTGTCATTTAGCTCTATGGAAGTGATACTCCCAGTCTTTGACATGATAGAGGGTAACAGAGAGGGGGACTTAAAAGCATTTATTGAGGGTATAAAAATTAGATAAAATTAGCTGTGTATTTATCTCAAAAGCGATCTAAGTGACTATATGAATGGTCCAAACCTCGATCGAGAAGGGCTAGAGAGATATTCTAGGCAGATTATAATGGAAGAGATCGGGCCAGAAGGGCAGGATGCCATATTAAGAAGTAAGATATTAGTTATAGGTGCAGGAGGACTTGGGTCGCCGGTGATCCAATATCTAGCTGCCGCAGGTATTGGGACCATGGGAATAGCAGATGGAGATTCCGTGGAAATTTCCAATCTCCATAGGCAAATTATCTACGGGGTGGAAGATATAGGGAAGCCAAAAGTCGAATGTGCAAGTAGATTTATAAATGACATAAATCCAGATGTAAAGGTAGAAGTTCACCATACAGAAGTAAATCCCAACAATATTCTAGATTTGGTTGATGGGTATGATTTCATAGTTGATGGTACTGATAATTTTGAGAGTTGTTTTCTAATAAATGACGCTTGTACTTTATCTAAAAAACCATATAGTTATGGGGCAGTTCTTAGGTTTTCAGGGAGGGTAATGACATTTCCAGCAATGGATAGTTCTCCATGTTATAGATGCCTGTTTAAGACTGCCCCACCTCCGGGGACTGTTCTTGATTGTGCAACTGCAGGGGTTTTGGGTAGTGTTGCAGGTGTGATAGGGAGTATACAAGCGACAGAGGCCATAAAAAATGTTGCAAGGATAGGAGAATTGGTGGAAGGACGGATTATAGAATACAATGCGTTGAATATGAAGTTTGAAGAAACGAACATTAAGAAGAATCCAAATTGTCCTATTTGTGGAAAGAGTCCAATTATAAAAAATATTAAAGATGTAGAATATACAGGGGCGTGTACGTTGAAATGAGAATGGTGTGTGAAAATTAGGTGCGTACGCTTACAACTAGTCCATCTCCAAGAGGTATGACGAATGTTTTAAAAGAAGGATCTTTTTTCAATTCAAGTAGATAATTTGCAGTTCCAAGGGTATTTTCGTTGAGTGGTATATCATCAGAATTTGGGTCGAAAAAGGAGACCAGACCTTCGAAATTCACCGTCAATCCTGACATAGCATTGTCGGCGATTATAACACCTCCAGGAAGAATTTTATGCTTTACAACATGGAAATCTGGTAAGTAATCTTGATTATAATGATCAAATAAAATTAGATCAAATTGTTCAGAATAGTTATCAAAAATTTCTCGGGCTTCGCCTATTTTAAATATTGCTTTGTCAGAGAGATTTGCCCGGGTGAGGAAATCCTGGGCTAGATCTAATTCAGCTTGATTTCGGTCGGTTAGTACAACAGATCCGTTGGAGGGGAGTCCACGTGCAATCCAATATGCGGAGTAACCGAAACCCGAACCAAATTCGAACGCCCTTGTTGCACCAGACATAGTGGTGATGTGTTCTATTGCCCTTCCAGCTTGGAGACCAACAGTGGGGAAATTTCTCTCTTGTGCTAGGAGTTCCATTTCTAGTAAAATTTCAGTAGGTTCTGGAGATATCAAATCTAAAAATTTGAGTGCGTTAGCGGGAAGAATTGAATTCATTTTATTGTATGGAGAGAAGAGGGAAAGGTATTAGTATATTTTCCTGGTTGGAAGGATTATAACAACCATCGGTGGTTAAACGTAGTGTCAATGGGCGGGATTTAGTCAATCACATTGATAGTTAATAGACCTGTGAGTGGATGTGTATCGATAGAGACATTTGTATCAAATGCCTTCTGAATATTTCTACGAGTTAAAACAGATTTTGGAGTCCCCATGGATAAAACTTCACCATCAGATAATAAGAGGAGTTGGTCACAAAAATTAGCTGCCAATTCCAAATCATGCAAAACTACGATGGCAGTTTTTTTAAAAGTATCAACTTGGTCTTTAATGAGAGAAAGAATACGCGCAGTATGGCGAAAATCAAGACTTGCTATTGGTTCGTCAAGTAAGAGAATTGGAGTTTCTTGGGCGAGTGTTCTAGCGATGAAAACACGTGCTTTTTCGCCACCGCTTAATGAATTTATAGTTCGTTCAGAAAGAGTTGATAGGTCAGTTTGTTTGAGTGCCCAAGTAACTATATCAATGTGAGAATCGAATCCTCCGAAACGTGGACTATGAGGATAACGACCCATTTCTACAATTTCTCGTACAGTGAAATCGAAAGAAACCATCGTGTTTTGAGGAACTACAGCAATTTTTTTACTTATCTGATGTGCGGAAAGTTGGGTTATCGGTTTAGACCCCACATAGACATCTCCCTGGGCAGGGGTGATATGTCCATTTAATACTCTCAAAAGTGTGGTTTTTCCAGACCCATTAGGACCCACGATTCCAATGAATTTAGATTCGGAAAAGTTTGCACTTACATTTTTTAAGATTGGCATATCATCAATTTGAACAGAAACATTTTCCACTTTGATGGAAGTCATCACACAGAACCCCCTCTGTTACGCAATAAATAGATAAAAAATGGAGCCCCGACTAGTGCTGTGACAACTCCAACTGGCACTTCTGCGACACCGGATCTAGCTACAGTGTCGGCTACAACTAAAAATATGGCTCCAGATAACGCGCTCGTGGGGAGTAGTATACGATGATCTGGCCCGACTATAATACGCATGATATGAGGAATGATGAGACCAACGAATCCAATTATTCCAGATACGGAAACCGCGACCGCGGTTAGGATACTGGCCACTCCTAAGAGTAGTCTCTTTGTTTGTTCGACGTTTATGCCTAAACTATGGGCACTCTCTTCCCCGAGGTAGAGGGCATTCAAATCACGGGTGAAGAAAAATAAGAATGAAAATCCAAGTAAGACGAGGGGTAAAGTGAAAGAAATATCAATCCAATTTGCAGTGTGGAGATGCCCCATCAACCAGAAGATTGCTTGCCGAAGATTTTCTCCACTAAGAAGGAGTAAAAGAGATACCATAGCTCCGAGAAAGGTTTGGACTGCAATTCCAGCAAGTAGAAGAGTTGCAACGGGGGTATGTCCTTTTTCTGTGGAAACGTAGAAAACAAAAAACGCAGCTACAAGTGCTCCAAGAATAGCTGCAATTTCAATGCCAAATGGAATAGAAAGTCCAAAGGCTATCACTGCTACTGCCCCAGTTGCAGCTCCTGCAGACACACCAATAATAGAAGGGTCAGCCATGGGATTTCTAAAAAACCCTTGCATAACGGTTCCGGCTGCTGCTAGTGCGAATCCCACTATAGCAGCGAGAATTATACGGGGCAATCTCAGAGTGACCAAAATGGTCACGTCAGTAGGAGTGAGGAGATTGGTTTCGCCGAAGAAAATAGTGAGTATGACTTTGAGAAATAAATTGGAAGATAGCTTGACGGGCCCAATTCCAGAACTAACTAAAGAGACCAGAATCAGTAGAGTGGAAAGAGTTAAGCACCAAACAGTTACGCGGCGAATGTAACGCATTGATACACAATTAAATTTGGATTAAATAAATAAGTGTTGTATTAGCGGCTATAAAATTAAGATAGTTGGGAAAAGAAGAAGTATAAATTCGGAGGGAAACCAAATCAAAGTATGGTGGACAAGCTCATCTACCCAGCATATTTGGATTCTCAAAAGACTAGAGCAGGAGGTAGGCGTGTTCCAGAGAATCTTGCAGTGGAAAGTCCAACAGTGGAGGAGATAGAGCGGGCATTGAAAAAGATAGGGTATTCTTCGGAGATCGAACAGAGGAAATCATATTCACGACAACCGTGGATAATGACAGGAAGAGTAAGGGTAAAGAACTCAAGTGATTCGGCGAAGAATGACATAATTCAAGCTGTTGCTGCATACGTAAAGGCGATTAGAAATGAAGAGAATAGGTGAGGTAAAAACAATTACAGGTACGATAGCAATAGTACAAGGGGAGGATCAAACACGTCCAAAAATAGGGACGAAAGTGATTGATGAAAAATTAGAGAATGTAGGACGCATTGTTGATGTGATTGGGCCGGTTTCTAGACCATACATGGTTGTTAAAATCAAAGATGGTGCGAAGGACATACTGAAAAAACGTTTGTATTCTCGCTGAAGGGTGCATCCAGAAATCGAGGAAAAATGAAAATAGAACACAAGAAAATAATTGCAGTGGGCGTGATACTAGCTTTTGCATTAATAGTTCAGATAGGGGCAATAGCACTTATTAATCCATTTTTAGAAGAAGGTTATCAGTCGGTTGAGAATCCAGATGATCCTCTGAATGGAGTACTCTACTTAGCAGTGGTTCTTGTGGCTACTGGGATTTTATTATACACAATGAGGCAAGAAATGGATCTCCTGATTCGTCTTGTGATAGTATCGATGTGTGGGTTTATATCGTGGTATGCCTTTGTGGTCGTGGCGGAGTGGATAGTACCGAAAGGACCCACAGAAATGATTGCGTTGGTACTAGCAGGGGGACTCTGTGTTGCGTTGTTTGCATATCCAGAATGGTATGTCATCGATGGGGCAGGAATAATAGTAAGTGCCAGTGCAGCAGGTTTATTTGGAATTAGTTTTGGTCCATTTCCTGCGTTGATTTTATTGATATTTTTGATTATTTATGATGTTATAAGTGTGTACAAGACTAAGCATATGTTAACGTTGGCAGACGAGATTGGCAGATTGAGATTACCATTAATATTAATAGTGCCGTTGTCACTTGAGTATTCATTTTTCAAAGATGGTATGGGAGAGAATAGGAGAGAAGAAAGAGATGCTTTTTACATAGGCTTGGGAGATTTGATACTGCCTACGATAATGGTAGCAAGCGCGGCGTGCTTTTCAGAAGCACCTTACATCTTTTCGAAGATACCAATAAATGTGCCAGTGGTGGGAAGCATGGTTGGAACGATGGGGGGGTTAATTATACTACTATGGTTAGTGAATAAGGGACGAGCTCACGCAGGGCTTCCATTCCTTAATGGCGGTGCAATCGTAGGATATCTAATAGGGTCGATCGTAGCTGGCATTTCGTTGACATCCGCAATAGGATTGTGAAGTGGGAATTAGTTCATCGCAGTGCTAGAAGGTTCAATTTGTAAAGTGGTCCCTAGTCCCGATTGTAAAGCTTTTTGATACAGCATATAAGCAGAAGAAATGGTTTCTATTGCAGTTCCCCCACTGTCGAAAATTGTGATTTCAGAATCGGTAGTTCTCCCAGGTGAAACTCCATTAATAACTTCACTGAGTTCTGCGTGTATATGAGTTTCATCTACGAGGCCCATGTTGAATGCGGCTAAAAAAGATCCAGCATCGGTGAAAACTCTGGAGCGTAAGTCAGGGACATAGAGAGATTTTTGCACAATATGTTCATCCAATTCTCTCTTTCGGGGATGGTATTGTCCGATTGCGGTTATGTGAGCCCCAGTAGAGACGTTGCGGCCATCAAAAACAGGAATACTAGAATTGGTTGCGGTTATTATGACATCTGCACTAGATATGGCTAGTTTACTTGAACTAACAGGTTTGATGGGAATGTCAAGTTCTTCAGTGAGTTCTTTTGCAAACGATTCTCTGTGGCGTTTGGTAGAAGAATAGACATTTATGCTATCGAAGTTTCGGACAGTTACTGCTGCTCGTAGTTGGCCTTTTGCCTGAGGTCCAGATCCGATAACTGCCAAAGTTGATGCATTTTTTCGAGCTAGTGTTTCGATGCCTAATGCACCTACTGCTCCTGTTTTGTAGGGATTGAATGAAGCCCCGTCTAGTATAGCTAGTGGTGCCCCAGTTTTTGCGTCGAAAATTGTTGTGACAAACCAAGCATCTTGGGAAGTGAAACCTGCAGAATAGAGGTAGCCCCCCATTACACCATCTTCAGGGAGGATGGTAGAGTACCCGGTGAGTTTTCCAGGAGGATCTTTACAGAATAGAGATGCCCGGGGGACAAGGGGGGCCCCACTCCCATGTTGTTGATATCCTTTCTTCACCGCGTCTACATATTCTTTGGGTGAAGCTAGACCGGAGATGTCTTCGCTAGTGAGCAATAGTGTAGCCACCATAGATTATATTCAGGGGCGATTATGATAAAAATGATGGGGTTGGAATGGTGAAAGATATTGGATGAAAAAATTAGATATAGTACTCTGGGAGATATAGAAGGAGGACCGTCGGTGTTTCTTGAGAGGGATAAATTTAGTTATGCAGGGAAATTCGTTGGGAAGGGCACGGGTAAAATTTTAGCGAAAAATGGAGAAAAAATAATTGCAGCTCTTTCATTTAGTGGAGATAGAAATGATAAAGAGGTTATTTGGATCAGATACGTAGTGGTAGAAAAAAATCTTAGAGGCAGAGGAATTGGCCCAAAATTATTATCATATGCCGTGGAGAGTTTTGTGGGACGGGTGAGGTTGGTTAAAATAGCAACGAATAATATTTTTGCATATAGGGCTTTGTATAAATCTGGTTTTGAGTACACAGGGAAGAAAACAGGTATATTAGAATTGGTGTTGGAGTGTCCAAGAGCTCAGACGCAGGAGAGATATCTAGAGGGAATAGAGATATTTCGATCGGTGAAATCTCTCACGGATGAAGAAGTTGAATTCGTGTCTAAAGAGGATATAAAAAATATGCCTACTAAGACTTTATTCAGTTTCTGATGGTTCGTCGGAAGCGTCCGCATCTGTCGCGTCCCCAGAGTCGCCCGCAATGCGTTTTACATTAGTTGCGCGGGGGCCCTTTGGGGCAGTTTCGATCTCAAACTCTACTGCTTCTCCTTCGGTTAGATCGGGTCCTTCTACATCGTCCATGTGAACGAAAACGTCAGTAGAGGAGTCCTCTTGTTTTATGAATCCATAGCCTTTTCTCGAATGAAAGAATACAATTGTACCAGTCGGCATAACAGCTCAAGTCAGATAAAGAGGGAAGGTAGAAATACCCACCGATGTGAGAATGAGAAGGTAGACTTCAAATTTGGAGAGGTTTAAGATTAGATAATGGGAAACGCTGCACTACGTTCTTTGGCTGCTTTACAATCGGCAAAACCAGAGGACTTCATGGGCAGAACGGTGGCGATAGATGCTCACAATTGGTTGTATAAATACCTAACTACGACAGTTAGATTTACAGAAAGGGGAGCATACACAACAGAAGATGGAGTAGAAGTTGCAAACTTAATAGGGATTGTGAGAGGGATATCAAAACTACTCGAATCAAAAATCCAACCCGTGATGGTTTTTGATGGAATTCCAACGGAATTAAAAAATGAGGTAATTGAAGAAAGAAGGAGGGGAAGAGAGATGAGAGAAATTCGACTTGAAGAGGCTATAAAATCGGAAGACCAGGCAGAGATTTCTCGGTTAGAATCTCAAACTCAGAGATTGACTTCAACAATACACAAAACCACAAGGGAATTATTTGAGTTATTGGATATTTCATACGTAGAAGCTCCGGCAGAAGGGGAGGGTCAATGTTCATATATGGCCCGGCATGATGAAAGGATAGATTGCGCGGGTAGCGATGATTATGATACTCTTTTGTTTGGATCTCCAATAACTTTGAGAAGGCTCACAGGGTCTGGAGACGTAGAGATAATGAAATTACAAGAGACTCTAGATCGCAATAATATTACATGGGAACAATTGGTTGATATTGGGATTCTTTCGGGGACAGATTTCAATGAGGGGCTGATGGGAGTTGGACCCAAAACGGCCCTTAAAGAAATAATAAAATATGGAGATATATGGGAAGTGCTCAATGTGAGATCAGAGTCCATAGAATATGTGGACCGGATTAGAGAGATATTCCTACAGCCGGCAGTTACAGATAAATATGAATTGGATATTTCTATGAATCCAGACATAGAAGAGGCAAGAAATTACATAGTAAAGGAATGGGGCATTCCGAAAGAAAAGGTAGATCGTGGTTTGAATCGAATTGAAGAATTCACCAAACAAACGGGATTAAATAGGTGGTTTTAAACGCGGGAGGCAGTTGTGTGCAGACCCAAGTATTTTAGGCCATTGCTCGCAAAGAATGAATTGCAATGACAGATTATCGCATTGAAAAAGATAGTCTTGGGGAAGTAAAAGTTCCAAAAGATGTATACTGGGGAGCACAGACCCAGCGGGCGATTGAGAACTTTCCAATTAGTGGAGAGGTATTTGAGCCAGGATTTATAAGAGCGCTAGGGATTATTAAAAAGTCTGCAGCAAAAGCAAATGGGGAACTAGGATTTCTAGAACAAAAAGTAGTGGACGCAATTGTTTTGGCTGCTGATGAGGTTATTTCAGGAGAACTTATAGATCAATTTCAAGTAGATGTATTCCAGACAGGATCGGGAACGTCTTCGAATATGAATGCAAATGAGGTGATAGCAAACCGTGCTTGTGAGATTGTAGGAGAAGATATTGGATCAAAAGTTATACACCCCAATGATCATGTTAACTTTGGGCAATCGTCGAATGATATAATTCCTACGGCGATGCATGTTTCTGCTCTAGAGTCAATTGACAAAGAAGTAGTACCATCATTGGAAGTATTGAAAAGTGCATTGGAGAAAAAAGAAAAGGAATTTTCAGAGGTTGTAAAGACAGGAAGAACTCATTTGCAGGATGCAACTCCAATAACATTGGGGCAAGAGTTTGGAGGATACAAAACACAAATAGAAAAGGGAATTAAAAGAATAGAAAATGTGAGAAGTAGTCTTGCTGAACTCCCAATTGGAGGGACTGCTGTTGGAACTGGACTGAACATGCATCCCGATTTTCCAAAGGTAGCTAGTAAGTACATATCAGAAGAAACAGGGATTGCATTTAGAGAAGCTGCAGATCATTTTGAAGCTCAAGCCGCACATGATGCCATGTCGGAGGCGCATGCAGCCCTAAGAGTTGTGGCAGGATCAATGAACAAAATAGCAAATGATTTGAGATTATTGGCGTCGGGACCTAGAAATGGGTTGGGCGAAGTCAAGCAGCCAGAGAATCAACCAGGGTCTTCAATAATGCCAGGCAAAATAAATCCGGTTATGGCAGAAGCAGTTAACCAAGTTCATAAACGAGTTATTGGGAACGATATGACAATAGCATATGGAGCGGCAGAGGGGCAGTTGGAATTAAACTTATACAAACCAGTCCTAGCAAATGATTTCTTAAATTCAACAAAAATAATTTCCAATGTTGCAATGGTTTTTGCAGAAAAATTCATCGACCTGCTAAGTGCAAATAAAGAAAAGTGCGAAAATCAAGTTGAATGGAGCATTGCTCTTGCCACATCGCTAAGCCCCCATATTGGGTATGATAAAGCTGCTAAAATCGCAAAAGAGGCATACATGAATGAGAAGACAGTTAGGGAAGTTGCGATTGAAATGGGGGAAATTTCTGAAGCAGATGCAGATGATATGTTGGATGCTAGGAGAATGACAAAACCGGGGATACTTGGGGCGGAAGAGTAGTCGGGAAATAGGCATTATACGGATTTCTTTTTATCTGTTCAAGACCCATTCAGTTCAATGGAGGAACATGAGTATGCGGAATTGGGATTGGTAGCAGGTTTAGAAATACACCAGCAACTCAACACGAAACATAAGCTATTTTGTAAATGCCCAACAGTATTTCGAGATCCAGAAGAGCATGTCAAATCATTTTCACGGAGTTTGCATGCCACCATGTCGGAGATGGGAGAAATAGATAAGGCTGCGTTAGAAGAGAGTCAGACGGGGAAAAAATTTAGATATCTTTCATTCGGGAGTACCTGTCTTGTTGAAGAAGATGAGGAACCACCAGGAGATCTCAATCAGGAAGCATTAGAAATAGCGTTAGAAGTGGCACTATTATTGGGAATGGAACCGGTAGATCAGATTCAAATAATGAGGAAACTGGTGATAGATGGGTCGAATACTTCTGGATTTCAGCGGACTGCTTTGATTGCGAGAGGCGGGCAGATTGAAACTGAAGAGGGTGTGGTTCGATTGGGAGAACTAATGTTAGAAGAAGAAAGTGCAAAAAGGGTAGAAGAACAGAATGGAGAAGTAATTTATAGTTTAGATAGAATTGGAATTCCACTTGTTGAGATTAGTACACTTCCAGATATTAAGACGCCAAAACAAGCACGAAATGTAGCTGCTAAAATTGGGATGTTACTTCGATCTACGGGGAAGGTGAAACGGGGAATTGGAACGATAAGACAGGATATCAATATCTCAATAAATTCGGGTGCTCGCGTCGAATTGAAAGGTGTCCAAAATCTAGATGATATTGAAAAAATTATACAGATTGAAATTGGTCGTCAGAAAAATCTTATTGGGATTAAGGAAACATTAGGTTCAAAGAAAGTGGAAATAAAATCCCCCATAGAGGTCACCGAGATATTCAAAGAAACAAGTAGTGAGGTAATTCGAAATGAAATGGATCGTGGCGGGATTGTAGTTGCACTTCCTATAGAGGGGTTTCAAGGAGTATTGGGAGAAATGATAGCACCAGATAGAAGGCTTGGTACAGAACTATCAGACTATGCAAAAAAGTATGGAGCAGGGGGAATATTCCACACTGATGAATTGCCTAATTATGGGATTACGAAAGAAGAAGTTGAAGAGATTAGAAGAAAAATAGGGATAAAAAATAAATCAGCTTTTGCCATTGTTGCGGCAGAAAAAAAAGTGGCAAATGAAGCTATTTTTTCAGTTGCAGATAGGGCGAGGGGATGCTTAGAAAAAGTTCCAGAAGAGACTAGAGGAGTAAAGGAAGATGGCACCTCGAGATATTTGCGTCCGTTACCAGGAGAAGCTAGAATGTATCCAGAAACGGATGTGTTTCCGGTTGAAGTTGAAACTGCAGGAATAAGAGTAATAGAAACATTAGAAAAAAGGGCTGAAAGGTATAACAAGGATTTGGGAATTGGGGAAGATCTTTCGAGACAAATTGCTTATTCAGAGAGAATGCCATTGTTTGAAAAGGCAATAGAGACTGGAGTTAAGCCAACTTTGGCAATAGATATTCTTGAAAATAAATATACAGAACTACGCCGAGAAGGAGTTCAAGTGGAAAATATATCAGATGGGAATTTTGAGGAAATGTTCCAACTCATAACGGAGAAAAAACTTATGAGAGAAGGGATAGCAGAGGTACTAAAATTGATGTCTGGAGAAAAGTTTACTACTGTTAATGCTGCGCTAGAAGAGATGGGATTGGTGGTTGTGGAGGAAGAAGGTGTGAGGCAAATAATTGAACAGATAGTGAAAGATAATGAGGAAAAAATAAAAATAGAAGGAAAAGGATCTTTTTCCGCACTTATGGGGGAATGCATGGCAGAATTGAGGGGGAAAACGAAGGGATCCGTAGTGAGTTCTATACTACAACAAGAAATTGAAAAAATATTGTGATTAGAGAGAATCCTCTTCTTGGGAAGGGGAGGTGGTATGGCTTGAATTCCTAATTGTTCGTCGGAATACTCCACGGAGGGTGATGAGTTCACGGGAAGTGGGATGGGTTCGCCCGAAAACGCGGCGAATTAATCTCAGAGTCTTTTCATGTTTTTGGGAGGGATAGTCCAATGCGGAGAGTAAAGAAGAGAAATGAGCATAGAAATCTTCCAACTCAGAAGGGGTCGCTAGATCGGATTCAAGATCGGGGTGCTGAGATTCAGAAAGAGATAAGGGGCTTAACTCATATAACACTACAGTTACAGCTTGTCCTAGGTTGAGAGTCGGATAAGTAGGGGATGCGGGTATAGAACAGATCCGATCTAATTTTGCTATTTCTACATTGGTAAGTCCAATTCTTTCTCGGCCGAAAACTAAAGCGACAGATCCGGATAATTGGGAAACTTCGTCCAGGACTTCCCGGGTAGTGAGAAATGGGAATCGCATGTGTTTTGATCCACTTTGGTTTGTTATTGCCGTAAAAGCAATAGTGTGGTAATTCTCCACTACATGATCAAAAGATACTATTTTGTGGTTGGGGAGAATATCATCTCGAGCTTGTCCAGCGAATCCATATGCATCACCATCTCGAGAAAGAGGAGGGGGATCGACTAAAAGAAGTTTTGAAAATCCAAAATTTTTCATTGCCCTTGCAGCAGTACCTATATTTCCAGGAGTTTGTGCACCTACAAGGACGATGGATATGTCAAGAACCATTGTGTTAAATTGGAAAGGTATCTCTAAAAGGGTATAGGAAAAATAATCTAAATAGAAAGAAAGGAGATACTAGTAGAAAAATAAGGAATTTCACATGGAAAAAAGTCAAAATAGTAGATTTCAAACGGTTGATGTGAAGGGATTGTCAATTGGTAGATTACACCCACCACGAATAATGGGAATACTGAATTTGAGTCCAGAATCACCGTATGGGCCGAGCATATATGTTGATCCAGAAAAAGCAATAGAGAGGATTGAAAATATGACAGAGATGGGAGCGGATATAATAGATGTGGGATTATCATCTGCAAATCGCAAGATTAGTCCATTGACAGAAGAAGAGGAAATGGAAAGGTTGGGACTAGCAATGGATATCAGAAGTGGCGTTCGTAAGGAAATTATTTTTTCAATCGAGACTCGGTATGCAAGTGTTGCAGAGAAGGCATTGAAGGGAGGGTGGGACATGGTAAATGATATTTGTGGGTTTGCAGACACAGAAATGCCAAAGATTTGTATAAAATATGATGCTGCGGTCGTGAAGATGGCAGGTGCACAAGATTTGGGACGTCCGGGTGCGCTAGAAAATATAGAGGACATTTATGCAGAATTGGATCGTGATTTAACAAATAAAACAATAATAGATCCAGCATTTGGTGGATGGAGTGAGGGAAAAACATTAGAATTGGACAGAGAAACATTTCAGAGATTGAGAAGTTTTTGTGGATTGGGCCCTCCTGTTTTAATATCGGTGAATAGGAAAAATTTTATTAAAGAAATAGTTAACAAATCCACTGAAGATGCGCTTCCAGCGAGCCTTGCTGCAACTGCTATGGCAGTTGGAATGGGGGCTAGGGTGATAAGGACACATGATATTTCAGAAACTCGGGATGCGGCCATGGTGGGATACATATTTTCAGAGGAGAAAGTAGATGGAATTTGAAGTATGGGAGGGGATCTATGAAAAGATAAGAATGGAATTTAAGTTCCAGAGAGAAAATGATGAACATGCTAGAGATGTGTTGAACAATATTGCTCCAAAATATAGAGTTGAAGAATTAACTAAGTTTGAAAGTGTGAAGGTGGCGATTGCAGGTGGCGCGAGGTGTATAGAACAGGAACTAAACGTAGTGGAAAAAGTAGATAGAGTTATTGCAGTTTCGACTGCAGCAGATGTGTTATTGGAGAAAGGTATAAAAATTGATATGATGGTAACAGATTTAGATAAAAATCCAGGCACAGCAGTTAGATTAAGTAAAATGAAAATTCCTGTTGCGGTGGCAGCTCATGGAGATAATATAGAAGATTTAAAAGAGTGGGTGCCAAGATGTGATTTAAACTATGTGATAGGGACCACCCAGGTGGAACCAATTGGAAATATTGTGAATTATGGAGGATTTACAGATGGCGATAGGGCAGCTTTTTTAGGGGATGCACTAGGGGCAAGCGAGATGATTTTTACAGGATGGGATTTTGACGATGAGTCAGTAGGAATTGAAAAAAGACATAAGTTAAAATGGGCAGAGTTTTTGTTACTATTGCTCGAGGAACAACGGGGACAAAAATTTAATGTGTTGGAGGGAAGAAGGGAGAAAATCAGAGAGCTGATTTAGTAAAAGGAATGTATAAAAGACAGGAAGATATACTAAATAAAGGTAGAACATAGAGGATAAACAATAATGAGAGTAAAATTATTAGAAGGAACCCCGAATCCAGAAGAACTTGTGTGTCGCTGTGCAAGGGGGGATTATTCTGATGAGTGGGTTGGGAAAAGTAGATCGTTCGAAGAAGTTATGGAACGGGTAAAGGGAGAAACCATCGAAGAAAAGAAAAGAACTTTGCTTGATCACTTAATGAGATCCGGTCATTGGGGACCATTTGAACATCCCCAAGCGACCTTTGCCATACAAGGTATGAGTCGGGCTTGCATGGCACAATTGACTCGACACCGGCATGCTTCTTTTGATGTTATGTCCCTGCGATACGTGGATTTATCAGAAGGGATGGACTTGAAACAGAGATTTATTTATCCAGATACATTTGAGCAGGAGGAAGTGGTTTCACGAGAGGGAGTTGAAAATGTCGACATGCCAGTCCAAGAGCGTCAAAAATTAGTTGATGAAATCTATAAAAATTGCGCGGCTGCATATTGTAAATTAGTGGATGCAGGAATACCAAAAGAAGATGCAAGAATGCTACTTCCAATTGGGACAAAGGTAAATTTGACGTTTAGCATGAATGCGAGGTCGTTGATGCACCTTCTAGATATGCGTATGAAAGCAGATGCCCAATGGGAGATTAGAGAAATGTCCCGGATGTTGCTTGAAGAAGCGAAAGAGTGGATGCCTCAAACGTTTGCATATTATGAGGAAAAACATCCGTTTAGATTGACCCCATAGAAAGGGAGTATTAAAACAGAACTGTTATACAAAAAAGAAATCAAATTGCCATAGGTCCATTGGTGTAGTCCGGCCAATCATTTTACCCTCTCACGGTAAAGACTCGGGTTCAAATCCCGGATGGACCAATATTAAAGGGTGTGACGTGATAACCAGAGGAGTTTCTAGAACTTCGGAGAATCCAGCATGGTATGTTAAGTGGGCTGGGATGAATATTTCAGATATGGCGAAGTATAATATAGCGTCTCCTGAAACACTGAAAAGGATAAGCGGAAGGTTTTCGGATAGTTTTAAATCAGGGATTACAGACGCATTGGAATTAAAAAATATGAGAGGAAGATTTTGGTTTATCCCTCCAGGAGAAAATATTTCTACACCTCACAAGCATGGTGTTCAAGAAGAAATATATTATCAAATAAAAGGACCAGGTAAGATATTATTTGGGAAGGGGGGAGAGGAAGTTCTTGAGGTGCCAGAAGGATCCGTAGTAAGTGTCCCTCCAGAAACATGGAGGCAAGTGTACAATGACACAGAGGAGGAACACATTTGGCTCATAATAGGATCACCAGCTGTTGAAAATGATGGGATCCATTAAACATCGTGAAAAAAATTAGTTACCCTTCGACAGGATAGACTATTATAGAAAGTCGACCGATGTTGTTTTCACCAGAGGGGATTTATCAATAGGTATGGCAAGAATAGTTATGAAAGAAGCCCAGGCTTCACATAAAGTTCAAGTAGTTGATGAGGAAGGAAACACCAGGTTGAGGGGAATTTGCATGTGTGGTTTATCATCTAACCTCCCTTTCTGTAATGGATCGCACCGAAAGACAGAAGACGAAGAAGAAGGGGTATTGTATACATATAATGAGGATGGAACTAGAGAGGAATGTTCGATCCAGATGGAATGATAGGAATAAATCGTTAAGTGGTTAGAAACCATAGGGTAATCTGTAATGAGTAATGCTGAAGAAGAGTATCTGCGTAAAACGGATACAAGTGCTCGATTTGACTTCAAAAAAGAAGAAAAATCTGCATTTAAAGCGGAAAAAGGACTTACAGAAGATACCATAAGGGTAATTTCGGAGGACAAGGGAGAGCCAGAATGGATGCTGAACCGTAGATTGCGGTCGTTGAAGTTTTGGAACTCGTTTCCAATGCCAACTGACTGGCCAGGGCAGCCTGATTTATCAGAAGTAGATGTTAATGAGATAATCCCATACATTCGGCCGGATGTGGAAGTTAGAGGGGGTGTCAAAGATTGGAACGATTTGCCTGATGAAATAAAGGATACATTTGATAAATTAGGCATTCCAGAAGCTGAACGAACATCTCTTGCGGGTGTTGGTGCACAATATGAATCTGAAATTGTATATCAAAATATGAGTACAGAATGGGAAGATAAAGGAGTCATATTCATGGATATGGATAGGGCAGTTCGGGAACATCCTGACATAGTGCAAGAATACTTTATGACCAAATGCGTCCCTCCAAGTGATAATAAATTTGCAGCGTTGCATGGGGCAATTTGGTCGGGAGGTTCGTTCGTATATGTCCCAGAAGATGTTCAAGTCCAAATGCCAGTTCAAGCTTACTTCCGAATGAACTCTGCAGGTATGGGTCAATTTGAACATACTTTGATAATAGCAGAAGCGGGATCAGAAGTGCACTACATAGAGGGATGTTCTGCCCCAAGGTATTCGGCTTTTAATCTGCACTCTGGTTGTGTAGAAGTCTTTGTTAAAGATCGTGCCCATGTTCAATACTCAACTGTGCAAAACTGGTCGAAGAACACATACAATTTGAATACCAAACGTGCAATAGTAGAGACAGAAGGTCGTATGGAGTGGATTTCAGGATCAATGGGATCAAAAGCCACTATGCTATACCCATGTACGGTTCTCAAAGGAAGAGGGGCAACTGACACACATATGACGATAGCTTTTGCTAGCTCTGGTCAAAATATTGATACTGGTGCAAAGGTGTACCATAATGCACCAGATACTAAATCCAGTATAGAGTCCAAATCTATTTCCAAAGATGGTGGAAGGACAAATTATAGAGGACTAGTCCATATTGCAAAAGGTGCTACTGGATCTTCTTCTACTGTGGAGTGTGATGCACTAATGTTTGACAATGGTTCTACGTCAGATACAATGCCTCATGTAGAAATTCACGAGAATAATGTGGACGTGGCTCACGAAGCAACAGTGGGTAAAATTGGAGATGAGGATATATTCTACTTGCAATCCAGAGGTCTTTCAGAGACAGATGCAAAGAAAATGATCGTTGCAGGGTTTATTGAACCAATAACAGAATCACTGCCTATAGAATATGCTGTTGAACTTAATCGATTGGTAGAATTGGAGATGGAAGGAAGTCTCGGATAATAACTTCTCTATTTATTAAATATTTTTTAGTGTAAGATTACACGTGTTCGAATGGATCATCATCCATATCGCCAGGGCCCTTGGATAGATTTCCAGCTGCAATGATATCATCGATGCGGAGGACCAGATCTGTTGCTTCTTGTGCACTAGAAATTGCTTGGGTTTTGACACGGAGAGGTTCTACAACACCTTCTGCCAGCATATCTGCAACTCCACCTTCAATGACAGATAGTCCAGCATAGGTACTACCAGCGGTGTGTTGTGCTCGTAAATCAACTATAGAATCTATTGGGTCTAATCCACTATTGATGGCTAGAGTTCGGGGGATGACTTCAACTGCGTCTGCAAAGGCTTCAATTGCAAGTTGTTCCCTACCGCCAACGGAATCTGCATAGCTCCTTAATGATAAAGAAACTTCAACTTCGGGGGATCCGCCTCCTGCAAGAACTTTCCCATCTTGAATGGTTACTCTAACGACTTCGAGTGCATCATTTAGGGCCCGTTCTACTTCTTCTACAACGTGTTCAGTTCCCCCACGCAAGATGAGAGATACGCTTTTTGGGTTGTCACATTCGACAACAAATAGCATTTCATCTTCTCCGATTTTTCTTTGTTCTACTAACCCAACAGATCCCAAATCCTCTTTGGATATGTCAGTGATTTTAGAGACTACTTTTGCTCCTGTCGCTCTAGATAGTTTTGTTAAATCACTTTTCTTAGTTCGTCGGACAGCAAGGACTCCTGCTTTAGCAAGATAATGTTGTGCGAGGTCGTCTATGCCTTTCTGAACGAATACAACGTTTGCCCCGGCGTCGACAACTGCATTTACTAGATCCCTCATATGTTGTTCTTCCGCATCGAGGAATTGCTGTAATTGGCTGGGGTCGGAAACACTTATTTCTGCATCAGTTTCGGTCTCAGCGATTTCAATTGCAGTTCCTAGCAATGCTATTTTCGCTTTTGTGACCTTGGTTGGCATATTTTCATGGACAGGTTCTTTATCTATCAAAACGCCTTCGATCAATTCGGAGTCTTCAATAGATCCAGTAGAAACCGTCTCTATTTTGACATTGTCTAGATCAATTCTACCATCTTCTTCGATCGCCTGTATTGTTCGGACAGCGAGATCAGCCAAATGGTCGTGAGAATCGCCGACTCCTTTCCCGGTCATGGAAGTTTTTGCTATTTTTAGCAGAGTTTCTGTTTCAGTGGGGGCAGCGTCGATAGCAAGCTTATCGAGAACTCCGCGGGCATGTCGGGCAGCAAGTCGGTATCCGGATACGATTATGGTGGGGTGTACATCCTCATCTAACAATCCTTCTGCTTTAAGAAGTAATTCCCCTGTCAAAACGACTGCAGAGGTAGTACCGTCTCCAGTTTCTTCTTCTTGAGAATCTGCAACTTCAACTATCATTTGTGCGGTGGGGTGTTCAATATCCATTTCAGAAAGAATTGTGGCACCGTCGTTTGTTATCACAACATCTCCGAGAGAATCTACGAGCATTTTGTCCATTCCTTTGGGACCCAATGTAGACCTCACAGCCTCAGCAACTGCTTTACCTGCAGCAATGTTCATTCTCTGTGCATCTCGACCGCTTGTTTGTTGACTGCCCTCACTCAGGACAATTATAGGTTGATAAGCCATTTTATTTAACTCCGAAAATCTTCAATATATTCACTATTTATGGAGTTAAGGTTCTAAATAAAACTTTCGTTAGAGAAAATAACCATTTAAGACCCAGTACATCGAATACTGAATCGATATGAAAGAGTTTAAATGGGGCAATAATCCAGCACTTTTGGTTATCGACGTGACTCGAGCATTGGCAGATGAAGAGGTGAAAAATTCATACCCTCCGTGCATTGAAGCTGCAGTTTCCATACAAAAACTGCTAGCAAAAGCGAGGGTAGCAGGTATACCCATAATATTTACAAAGGGTGGAAAACTTTCCCACACGAGTGGCGGAATACCCATGACAGATACTGAGAGAGGTGGTTGGGCGAAGAAAAATGGTATTCGAGAGGAGAGTAAAGAAGAGGCGATACCGTATATGGAAATTTTATCGGAGATAGCCCCGATGGGGAATGAAATAGTTTTGGAAAAAAGTAGATCTAGTGCCTTTTTTAAAACTATGTTAGATACATACCTTTCGTCAATGAAAATTGATACAGTGATTGTAACAGGGATGATGACATCGGGTTGCATTCGTGCCACTGTTACAGATGCATTTTCAAATGATCTCAATATAATACTCCCCAAAGAATGTGTGGCAGATAAGCGAGTTGAAGCTCACGAATACCACATGGAAGAAATGGGTTTAAAATACGGCCGGGTGGAAAAAATGCAAGACGTGATAGACTACATCGATCAGAGATCTTAATTTAACTCGTTTTCTAGTAACTTCTCAATGCGGTCTAGTCCTATTTTGAGTTGATCCATGCTGGTTGCAGTACTAAGTCTAAGGAAAGACCCTTCCGCCCCAAACCCACTTCCAGGAACAGTGACTACACCGTAGTCCATAAGCAATCGTTTTGCGATATCAGAATCGGAGCCATCCAGGGAGCTCACATCAAGAAAAGCGTATATAGCACCACCTGGTTTTGGGCAGGAAACTGATTGCATTTCTTTGATCCGGTCCACTACATAATCTCGACGGGATTGGAATTCTTTTTTCATTGAATCGATGGGGCCCTGATCTCCAGTTATGGCTTCCAATGCTGCCATTTGAGATACACTTGAAGCGGAAGAGGTAGTGCTCTGGTGGAGTTTTGTTGCAGCCTCAATGATATCCTTATTCCCAGCTAACCAACCTAGCCTCCATCCGGTCATGGCGTATTTTTTAGAACAGGAATTTACGACTAAAATATTTTCTGGATGATCAACATAGGAGACTATACTATCCGCATTGCCTTCATAGATCAATCCTTCGTAGACATCGTCCGCGATGACATATGCATTATTATCTGCAGCAGCAGATACTACTTCGTTGATAGCTTTTCGATCGTAAACAACACCTGTAGGGTTGTTGGGAGAATTTAACACAATTGCTGCCGTATCTTTAGTTATTGATTTGATTAGCAAATCAGGGTCTAACTGAAAACCATTCGATTGAGGAAGTTTGACGAGAATTGACTTTCCTTCCGCTAGTTTGACTTGTGAGAAATAATTTGGCCAGCAAGGGGTGGGGAATATAACTTCGGACCCGGGGTTGACTATTGCGAGCAATGCGAAACAAAGCGCCTGCATTGCCCCGTTGGTCACAACTATTTCAGAAACTGGGTCAAAATTAGCTTTATTTTCTGATAGCATTTTTTCAGAAATAGCTTCCCTTAACTCGAGAAATCCAGCGTTTTGAGTATAATGTGTTGCCCCATTCTTAGCTGCTTTTGCAGCAGCTTCAATTATATGAGAAGGCGTGGTAAAATCAGGTTCTCCGATTGCCAGACTTACCAGGTCATCTCCTTTGTACTGAGAGGCCAGATTGGCCATTTCTCGGATGGGGGATGCTTCAGCAGACAATGCACGCCTGGAGAGAGGGAGGTTGTTAGAGGAGTTCATAGTATAGATTGTTATTTTTCGTTGCAACTAAAAAGGGTTTCCTAGGTTGAAATGAAAAATTTACAGAGTGAAAATTGAAGAGTTATTCTTTAACGGTTTCTTTCTCGGCGGATTTAACACCAGTAATTACTTCACGCCATTTTTCGATTATTTCCTCAGTATATTCGCGAGGTGCTTCTGCGACTTTGGGGAAGTTGTGTAGACGTTCGTAGGGAATGGTTGCATCAATCAAAGCACGAGAGTTGAAAGTTAAATTCTTTAAACCGGGTTCGGTACCATGGTGTTCGACAAGAGGATCCAAAGGAGTACTCCAGGTTCTTCGTTGGATATCTATGTCAGTTGCAGGGTCGCAACGAGTACTCATGGCCCAGGCAACTTCATTCCAACTTGTTGGGTCAATGTCAGTGTCGACGACAACAGTGAATCTGTTTGCATAACCACCTTCGCGCACATGTTGGGCTATAAATCCAGCTTGGCGTGCGTGGCCAGGGTATCTTTGTTCTATACAAATAATGTTGAATAACCTAGATCCACCGGCTTCAGTTCTCCAGACACCTTTGACACCAGGAACGCCTGCAGTGTCAAGATAATCCCAAGTGGTTGCCGACCTGGCTAGTGCTTTGTGATAGGAATAATCATAAGGGGGCCTGGCTGGTACCGCACAGGTCATGATTGGATCATTCCGGTAATAAACAGCTTCGACGTTTATCAAAGGTTCTTCATCTGCGTCTCTTCCGTAATATCCTTGCCACTCTCCGAATGGGCCTTCTAACATAGTAGAATGTGGCTCGATGAATCCTTCCATTACAATTTCTGCGTGGGCAGGAAGTGGAAGACCGGTTACAGGTCCTTCAATGACAGGGAATGGGTGTCCTTTGAGTCCCCCTGTGTGGGCATATTCACCATATGGGTGGGTATGCTCAATTCCGACAGACGTGTAGTAAAATAGAATGGGGTCTTGGCCGAAAGATGCGGCTACGGGGACTCTCTCATCTCGTTGCCAATAATCATCTATATCAAGTGCGCCGTGTTTTCCAGGAGAAATGTACACTCCTGCTTCGTTTTTACTGTGTACCTGAACACGGTACGCACCGAGATTGGCTTTTCTTCCCATTCCAGGATTGTCGGTTATAAAACTAGTTGCAGTTCCAATATATCGACCTCCATCATATTCGTGGTGTTTGGGTACAGGGAATTTGAAAAGATCAACATCCTTACCACGGTCCACATTTTCCATTACGGGTGCATCTGATTTTTCGACGAAGACAGGATCTATAGCATCTACATCCTCCATTTCTTTGGCTTTTGTACGATAGTCTTGTAAAAATTTCATCTCGTGGTGGTAGTTTGGCTCCATCCCGAGGGCGATAGCGAGACGATTCATAGAATTGGTCATCGCATACATGGTCCGGAATCCAGGTTCGTAGTCTGGAATATTATCGAAAATCGGTGCAGGTACAGGGCGGGGGTGATGACGGCAAAGTTCATGAGATATTGTACTCATCTCACGGTCCCAATGTGCATTGTCGATATGAACAATTTCTCCGGGTACTTGTTCTGCACGGCTTATGAATTCTCTCAGTCCAATCCAATCAATGGTGTTTCTACTCATTATATGACTCAGATTTAGAATACTGCAGATTTATAACTTATCAAATGAAATCATAGTGCTAATCATTATCAAGCATCGCCTCTAGAATTCGTTCTGGTGTTATGGGGATTATATCCATATCGACCCCAATTGCGTCATAAATAGCATTCCCTATTGCAGGTGCTGCAGCCATCACCCCCATTTCACCGATCCCTTTTGCCCCATAGGGACCAGAAGTTTCATTGGACTCTAGAATGAGGGTTGTAGAACCAAAATCTAGTTCGGATGCTTTGGGGATCCGGTAATCCTTGAAATTAGAATTGATGATATGTCCATTTTCGTAGAGAACTTCCTCATACAAGGCACTAGAGACTCCTTGGGCCGCCCCTCCTTCTAATTGTTGTTCTACAATAGCAGGGTTGATCGCTTTTCCTACGTCGCAAGCTGTGCAAAAATGAAGTACTTTTGTTAGACCAGTGAGATTGTTGATAGCGACAATTGCTGCTTGTCCTATTGGTGTCCAGAACGCGTGATACTCACCGGAGACGCGGGAGTCAAATATAGCAGTGTGGGATAAATCATTTTTTCTAAGGGAGAGATCAGTGACAGAAATAGAGTTTTTCGGAGAGGTTATCGAAGAAATGGTACCATCGTTCGACAGGGAAAGCTGTTCTATGGGGAGGTTATTAAAAAATTGTGAAGAAGCTATGCGAAACATTTCTGTTTTTATTTCAGATAAAGCTATTTTTAGAGCGTTTCCTGCATGGTAAGTATATCGACTCCCAGTTGGCCCGGGGTCTAATGGAACGGCTTCGGAATTTCCAGCTATTATCTTAATGTGAGAAGGGTCGAGTTCAAATTCTTCTGCAGCTATTTGGGTGAGCATTGATTCTGCCCCTTGGCCTATATCGGGTGCCCCCGTACTGATTTCAAGTAGGGGTCCATGTTTTAATTGGGCAGAAATGGAAGTACGTAAACGGGAAACTGGTTTATTCCCGTAAGCAAACCCAATCCCAAGGGCCCATTCTGAAGAAGGATAAAGAGATTTCAGAGGGGATAGATCCAATTCGCGCAGGTGGTAAATTGGCAGGCGCAAACATCCTTCGGTGTCATTTGGTCCGAGGACCTCTCCAATTGCATTTTGGTCTCCTTCTCTCAGTAGATTTTTTGCACGGAATTCTAGAGGATCCATTCCTAGTTGATGTGCGGTTTTATCCATATGGCGTTCCAAGGCCCAATTTACTTCTGGTTTCCCAAATCCGCGAAATGCTGCGGCAGGAGGGAGATTGGTATAGACAGCGTCGCAATGCCATTTTACTGCACTTATGTGATAAGATCCATAGACTACATGAGGGAGTCCTCGGACCATTCTAATGGCTTCTTCGTTGTAGGCACCCACATTGAATTTTATTGAAACTTCACGTGCCAGAAGTTTTCCATCTTTAGACACACCGTCCTTGACATGGGTTTGAACGTTGGTTCGACTCAATAAAAATTCGTCTGCGCGTGAGAAGGATAATCGGATGGGCCTGTCGAGGTGCAATGCTGCCGCAACTATACGTGGTTCTATGAACGCGGTTTCCTTGTTGCCAAATCCGCCCCCTACATAAAAGGTTTTTACAGCGATATCGTCTGTAGATAATATAGGGTAGACTTCGAGTAATTCTTTTTTTACTTGGTGAGGGACTTGATGTGAAGTCCAAATAAGCAATCGTTCGGGAGTGTTATGGGCAATTGCTACATGAGGTTCCATAGAACAGTTTTGGAAAGCTTTGGACTCGTATGTTGCCTCTACTATCAAATCTGAAGATTTAAATTGAGATTCTAAATCTCCAGAAAAACCATCTACAGTATATAGTAAATTGGGAGGACAGTCTTCTGAATCAGGTATATGGGCTATTTGTTGATGCCGGGGATCGTCCCCTGAAACTGCGACTTCATAGTCTCGAACTGATTCATGGATGGTGGAAGGGGGTGTTTTGGAAAGGGCTTCTTCAAATGAAAAAATCCCAGGAATGGGTTTATATTTAATTTGGATCTGAGTGAGTGCAGCTTCTGCTATTTCTTCTGTTTCGGCTACGACGATTCCAATTGGTTCGCCCACATACCTAACTTTTCCAATGGCGAAAATGGGCTGGTCCAATATGAATTGCCCCCTACGAATAGATGGGACATCGTCTGAAGTAAAAATTCCCACAACGCCCTCTAAAGTAACTGCTTTTGAAATATCAATGTCAACTATTTTCGCGTGTGAATGTGTGCTTTGGATGAGTTTTGCATAGAGTAAGTCTTCGGGGAAGAAATCCATCACATATTTGGCACTTCCAGTTACCTTTGTTTTAGCATCAGGGCGGGGGAGTGATTTTCCCACATAGTGGATTTTTTTAGGGGATCGTTCCGCGTGTTTGAGACTATAGCTCATTGGTTTTCTCATAAGGTGGCCAGATAGAAGGATATATCTATAAATGAAAGTTTTTGTAGGTTATGGCGACAGGAGATTCAGAAAAACTTAAAGGAGATATTGCGGTGATAACGGGTGCGGGTAGAAACATTGGGCGCAAGACTGCGGAATTATTTGCTAGAGAAGGTGCCAAAGTTGCAGTGGTTGATGTTGATGAGGAACGTGCATCGGGCACGGTAGAATTAATAAAAAAGGCAGGTGGGGAAGCCATATCAGTAATAACAGATGTTACGGATGAAAACCAAGTGAAGCAGATGGTTGAATCGGTTGAAAATGAATGGGGCCCGATAAGCGTTCTTGTAAATAACGTTGCCATTAGCGATCATGATGGTCTTTTTGACCTCTCGGTAGAGACATTTGATCGTGTTTTTGCTGTGAATGTCAGAGGGGCATTTTTGTGCACAAGAGAAGTGGCTAGATCGATGAAAAGGGGTGGTGGTGGGAGAATAGTAAATGTTTCTTCGACTTCGGCTCATCGTAGTAGAACGGATGCTCCGGCATATGCTGCTTCAAAAGCAGCGATAGTTAATTTTTCTCGGTCTATGGCCAGGATACTTGCTCCAGAAATACGGGTCAATACACTGTCTCCAACTAGAACGGGATCTCCAGTGGGGGAGGAAGAAGAAAGATCGGGGAAAGTCGTAGATGCGATATTAGTGGGTAGATGGGGCAGACCAGAAGATCAGGCTAACGCGGCATTATTCCTAGTAGACCCAGAAAATGGATTCATTACAGGTTCTGAGCTTGCAGTTGATGGCGGAAGTTTAGTATAATTATAGCACGCAATCTGATTTGACTGAATTATAAGCCGATTGTAATTCTAGTTTTTCTTCTTCGGAAAGGTCCCATTCTACTATTTTCGTGACGTTTCTATTAGAGAATAAAACAGGGACTATTAAACAAACGTCGTTGAAACCATATTCACCTTCTAGAGGTACAGAGAGGGGTATAGGGGAAGAAAGGTCGTGAGACAATAAAGCCAAAGCTAGTAGAGAAACTCCCCTTCCAGTTACCCATCTTGAAGAATCTTCAGTACCCCGTAGTCGTATTACTTCGTATGCCGCATCTCGTACTTGTTCAGTGAGATTTTGGCGTTCTTTTAGAGAAAATTCAAGAGGCATATTTTGGACTTTTGCTCGGGAAAATATAGGAACGACATGGTCCCCATGTTCTCCAAGTACGGGACAATATACATCAGAAGAGTCCACTTGCTTAAGTTGAGAAATGTAATATGCCATTCTAGCTTGTTCAGACAGAGAATATCCAACGAAAAATTTTCTTGGCCAATTGGAACTTTTCCAAAGGTGATAGGTTATCCTATCAAGAGGATTTGTTACAACGATAACAGGGATGGGCGTCATTGATTCCAAATATGCCCCTATCGAGGTGATTAATGGTTTGTTTAATTTTAGAAATTCCAACCTCCAACCTTTAGTTGAAGATTTGGAGGATGAATCTACAGGACGTGGGATACTTGCAGTTATAATCAAAAGGTCGGGGTTTAGATCGTGCAGGGATTGAAGAGGCAATGTTTTAATGATATTTGAGTTAGTAGGATGGATTGGCATGCCTACAGGATGGCACAAATGTGAAGAGGAGTAGGATAAATCTAACGCGTGGCCTTCGGCAGAGTTCTGGTTGATATCAACTAAGAAAATCTCAAGTTCAGGATCCATTATAGATAGAGAATATGCTACAGTTGAGCCGATAGTTCCTGCACCGCCAATGATCGCTATTTGCATGGGTTTGTTTGTTTTATTGAAAGGAAGGGTAATAATCTTATGGAAGTATAGGAGTGTATTGATGTGAGAACAAACTTGATAAGATACAATAAAATCGTCAACAAATAGAGAAATTATGTCAGAAATAAATGCCATTTTATTTGCTGTTTTGGCTGCGCTGATTGTTGCGATGACATCGGTGGCGGTGAGGATAGGAACGGAAAAGAGTAGATCATCCGACATTTTGGCAGTTGTTGTTATTGTGAATTTAATTGTGTTCATTCCGCTGGCATTTTTGATTCACTATCCCAATTATGGGCTGACATCTCGGTCGGTTGGGGCGTTCATTGCTGCAGGTATTGCGGGCACAGTATTTGCAAGATCACTATATTATGAGGGGATTAGACATATTGGTGCTAGTAGAGCAGAACCAATAAAAGCGTCAAATCCAGTGCTTGCAGCCATTGCTGCAGTCATATTGCTAGGCGAAACGTTGTCCATAGAAATTATCATAGGCATATTGATGATAGTCGCAGGGGTCGCGTTGGTCTCGGCGGAAATTGCGACAGACAAGGAAAAATTGAAAGGGTCATTGAAAGGCGTGTTAATTACATTGTGTGCCTCTTTTTTTTACGCCCTCGATCCGGTGTTTAATAAGATGGGGTTGGAAGAAGGCACACCGATATTAGTTGGGTTGGCGCTCAAGGCTACGGCAGGGGGGATTGTTTTCTTTGCTTATCTTTGGTGGAGCGGAAAATTACCAAAACTAGGAGAGATGAATAGTTCACAGTGGAAATGGATGTTGATTGCTGCCATATGTAACACGGGATTTTTGGTAGCATATTTTGTTGCCATATCTTTAGGACCTGTGACGATTGTTTTTCCAATAATGCAAACCAGCCCATTATTGGTTGCGGGAATATCATTTTTATTCTTACAGAGATTAGAAAGAGTTACTTTTAGGTTAATAATGGGGGCGTTTGTTGTAGTTATCGGTGCGGTGTTGTTGACATTGTTGTCTTTTGTTTGAAGAGAGTCAACATAAGGAAAATTAATCTTAAGTAGAAGTTGACTGACTTTTCCAGAGAGAGGCATAAAGAGGACTATTTTTCAATAAATCTTCATGAGAACCACTTGCAATTATTTTCCCATGGTCTAACACTATGATTTTGGTCGATTTATAAACGGATGCGAGGCGGTGAGAAATTATAATTGTGATTCGGTCGGAGGAAGAAGTGGATAGACTTTCTCGAATATCAGATTCAGTTTCTGTGTCAAGATATCGTGTTGCCTCATCGATTACAAAAATTGGGGATTGTTTTATCAATGCCCGGGCCAATGCCACCCTTTGTCTTTGTCCGCCGGATAGGGTCACGCCACGTTCTCCGATTACAGTGTCGTACCCATCTGGCAAAGTGGAAATGAATTCGTGAATTCGTGCGGTTTTTGTTGCTTCTATTATCTGTTGTTCAGTGACATTTTTTTGCCCATATTCTATATTTTCACGGAGAGTTCCGGAGAATAGGTAGCTATCTTGGCTAACATATGCGATAGATTTTCGAAGGCTAGATAGAGTTATTTCTTGAATATTTTTATTTTCTATGCATATTGATCCTTCATTGACATCGTATAGACGTGCGAGAAGTTTTACAAGAGTAGTTTTTCCGCTTCCGGAAGCCCCAACAACACCTAATGTTTCTCCTTTTTCCAATTGGAAAGAGATGTCTTTTAGGACATAGTTTTCAAGAGATGGGTATCGGAAAGAAACTTGATTGAAGTTGAGATTCACATTTAGGGGTGAGAAATCAATTGCTTTGGGAGAGTCTACGACAGAGGGGGATTGTTTCAACAAACCAAATATACGAGAATTCGATGCTTTGGCACGCTGATACGTATTAACTATTTGTCCAAATTGGGCAATTGGCCAAACAAATTGTTGGACATAAATGACGAAAGTTACAAAAGTTCCAGGGGTTAGGGGGCGACTGAAGCCTAGAGGAGGACCAGAAAGGACCCAGAGTCCACCAACAGTGAAAGTTAACACAAATCCAATGCCAGTAATGATAGTCACCATGGGGAAGAATTTTATCCGGGTCGAGATTGCTGCCCAATTGGTATTGTAATACTCGGAAGAAGAATCAGAAACTCTACCTTTTTCATATGGTTTGGTAGATTCTGTGTTAATTACTTCGATCCCACTAAGATTGTCTTCTAGCCTCGATGACAATCCCCCAACACTAGACCTCATTGCGACGTATTTTGGATGAATATTCCTAACAAATAAATAGGCCAAAATTGCAATTATAGGAACTGGGAACATTGCGATGATAGTGAGTTCGGGATTAAGTAAAAAAAGAATTAAACCCACTCCAATGACCATTACTACAAGTCGGAGTGCATCGCTAAAACTAGTACTAAGAAAATCTTCTAATTGGTTGACATCATTGTTGATTATACTCAATAACTCCCCAGTTCTAGAATCCTCAAAAAAACTCATTGATAAAGCCTGCAAAGCATCGTAGGCATCTGTTCGAAGCGCGTGTTGAATTTCTTGGGCGAACGCATTCCAACCTCGGTCTCCAATCCACATGGCAACTGCTCCAAGAAAAAATGACAGTGCAATTATTACAGAAAAAAGTATGAGAATCGAAGAGGGAGAAAATGATTCAAGTTGGGATGAAAATGCATGAGAAGGGGGGAGACTCTGATCGAAGAAGATTAGATCGATTGCTAGACCTAAGAAAAATGCAGGGAGTAGACCAGAAAAGCGTCCGAGAAGGGTTCCAAGTATCCCGCAAAAAATGTGGAAACGGTGATTCCTACCATAATGAGTGTATAAATCCAACATAGAATTGGAGGAATTGGCAGGTATTTTTTTAGGGGGAATGTTCATGTTAAGGAGATATCAGAGGGGTTGATAATCTGATTCGGCTATTTGCACATAACGCCCATTCCGAAGTTTGAACTTTTCTTTTTTGTAAGCACTTAAAAGTTTGAAACCCCCAACACCTGCCCTCTGGAGTGCAGATAAGATAGAGCTAGTGTCGTCTCCATCTAGAACCCTGTTGGTAATTTGGAATACATCATCCCAATCACTTGGACTGAATCCGCGAACGAGATTGGCAAACGCAACGTTTCTGCGGACTTCAGTTCCTATTGCATTTTTCCATTGGGAATTATATTGTTCCAATTGGCCATGGGCTGCAAGAGTCCCAGCGATTTGACCAGTCCGGATAGCAACATGCGCACCGCCTTCGTGGAAGGCGGATGTGGCCCCCATTGCGCCGCCAGTGATGGCTATATTAGCGTGAACGGGAGAATCTATTGGGCGAGTGGAAGAGATAGGATAGGTTTCAGTTCCTTTCCGTTTTCCCTTTTGCTTTACAAGCGGGAAATCG
The DNA here is from genome assembly GCA_964597855.1 of uncultured Halobacteriales archaeon. Taxonomy (GTDB): domain Archaea; phylum Halobacteriota; class Halobacteria; order Halobacteriales; family Hikarchaeaceae; genus Hikarchaeum. Next base: position 40,310 of record CAZQZO010000003.1, read on the forward strand.
GATGAATCAAAATCAGGGTAAACAAATGAAAGAAGACGTTCGATATAATCACTGCATCGTGGTATTTGAGTGTCTTCGGGGTGAAGCAACAGGTAAGAATCTCGATTTGGTAGAGAGTTGATATCCATCCCAATTGGCATGGTGATGCCGATTCTAGCTGTGTTGCCTTCATTTGGGAAAATCCAAGGGTACGCTGTGTGACCAGGTATGTGTCCCCACCAAAATTTAATCTTATTTGGTTCGAATAGGTCGGAGGGGAGTTCTCGGTATTCTTGGTAAGCAATATGATTTGCAGTCGTGGTTCCGAGCGCTTTTGTGGCCACTCCAGGGGGGAGAAAATGATCCAATACACCTAGAGTTATGCTTCGTTGCGGTCCATCAGCCAAAATTAGATTGGTTGCCAAAAGAGACTCCCCACTTCTTAAGATTAATTCATGGGGGCCTGTTTTTGAAACTACTACTTCGCGGATAGTATCCCCGATTCGGCAATCTGCTCCCGCAGAACTGGCATTTTCGAGCATCCAATCGTCAAACATCGCTCGATTGTAAGTATATCCAAAATGAGGATATGAAGATTTAATTCCAGTTTTGTACAAACAAACACTTTCCGAAGGCGAGATGAATTCGGCGCAATCGAGATGTCGAAGAAGAATGCCTTCAGGGAATGTCGACGGATCAAGTTGCATTAAATCGACCCAATAATCTAGAATTCCAGCTGCATCAGTGGAATCGGGTCCAATATTTTTTCTATCCTCGCGGGGAACCCCTTTTTCGAATAGAATTGTCTTTGCGCCATGAGATGCTGCTGATTTTGCTGCGATTGCTCCAGCGGGGCCACCTCCAATGACAGCTACATCTGCACGCTCCATAATCGAACGCCGAGGTCTATACTATTAAATCCACCTTCCTGGAACTGTGAGTAAATGACTATGCTATTTTCGTCCAAAGTGCGAGTAATGGAGGAAGAACAATAATAGAGGAGAGATATGCGTACAAGACACTTAGTGCGGTGAGAAGTCCAAAAGAACCAATAGCAGGAAAGACGGCGAGATAGAGTGCACCGATACCGAATACTGTTGTAAGCATGCTTCCAGTGAGAGCACCCCCAGTTCCTTGTAAGGTACGGTTGAGAGATTCAAAAAGGGCGTTACTTGAGTCATATTCATCCACGAACCTGTGTACTATATGTACGGAATAATCAACTCCAAGTCCAACGGTTAAAGCCAACACGGTTGCTGTAAAAGCGTCGAATGAGAGTCCTGCTAGGCGCATGCTTCCACCTACTAAGGCCACGGTAACTATAATGGGAAACACATTGATCAAACCTAGCAAGGGACGCCGGTCTAGCAGCCAATATAGGAAAACCAAGAAAACTGCAGTGAGGAATAACGCAACTAAAAGACTTTTTATAGCAGACTGAAGCAGCAACTCTACAACATCTTCTAGAACCACAGTTTCGCCGGTAGAAATTGCAGAGTATCTTTGTTCTTCTGCCAGTGTTTTACCGTCTAAAGCGGCTTCTCCGGTGTTGGCACCAGCCTTTAGTGAGTAGATGATTAGAGTACTGCGACGATCCTCAGATAAATATTTAAGTGCATCTCCACGTGCAGAGGATGAAGAGAATAAGGCGTCGTATATGTCATCAAGGTTTTTGTCAGGTACCCCATTTCCATTTCTATCGTTTTTAGAGACTAGTGTAGCGAATTCGGGAGAATTTGCGGCAGTGTCTTGGATGACTGTCAAAATACTGTTGGAGACAGCAATCCTATTTTCAGTCGCAAAAGTATCAGGAGGGTTCTGGCTAAGTTTGTAGATGGATTCTAAAGCACTATCATCACGCATGGGTGCCTCCACAAACAACGTTACAGAACCCCCTTGAGATGTGCCGAAATTGTCGGTTAGGTAATTAAGAGTGCCAATTGAAGAGTATTCACTTGGTTTGAAAGGTTCGGGGAGGACCATCAAATAAGAAGCGGATTTTTCAGGAGGTAAGAAATTTTCAACTGTAAACGTAGTATCAATTCCAGTAGCGTAGTTGAGCGAGAATCCAGAGAGAATGATAACAAAAATTAAAAAGATGACAGGGATTTTTTTAGCGATCCATACGCCTATTTTTAATGAGCGACCTAAAAACGACCCCTCTACACCAAGAGGTTTTTTAGGGCGTTGTTTTTGGCCTCGGAATTGATCTAGGTGTATTTTTGCCGCAGGTAGGAATATCCCAAAAATTAAAAATGTAAATACTATACCAATACTAGCAACTACTCCGAAATCTTTGATCGGGGCGAGGGCACTAGTCAGGTTTGATAAAAATCCAATTATAGTGGTTGCAGTGACTATGAAAAATGCGATGAGAATTTGTCGAAGCATACGTGATGCTGCTTCGTTTACACTAGTTTCATCATCTTTTTCTTCGCGGTAACGGTTGATAGCATGGATACCAAAATCGACACCCAGAGCGAGGAGAATGGGGGGAACTGCAATGAGCATTTGACTGAATGGTATATTTGCAATTCCCATGAATCCAAACGTCCAAATAATCGCCATAAATAAGGACAAAACTCCCAGTAGTAGGTCAACTAAATCTCTATATGCATATATCAAAAATAGAATTATAAATAGGACTGCTGCAGGAGTTACGATGATCATTGTATCACCAATAACGTTTCCAAATTCACTTGAAAATATACCAGATCCAAACACCCTTACATCGCCGCCAATAGAAGCGACTTCTTGTATGCTAACTTGCATGTCCGTTAAAGGATCAGTTCCACTAGTTCCAGAACTCTGTTGAGCAGACTGTGCAGAAGAAGGCAAGGAATGGACTACGACACCTATCGTAGAACTGGCAGTCATAGATCCTTCGTTGTAGTCGTTGCTGAGAAGGCCAGATAGAGGGAAATTTTCGTTGGTAGAGCGGAGTGTGGATTTGATTTTCGAAGGGGGAGTTTGCTCGATTACATAGATTTGTTTTCTGAGTGTTTGTGCGGATGGATCGATAGATGTGGCGACTATTTGGGCTACGCTAGAGGTGCTAACTACACGGAGATCGTCGTTTTGATCTAGTTCATAGAGGAGTTCTAACATTCGCAAGAGCGATTGTTTGGACAATACATTCGTACTTACTTGAATGAGTTGAGTACTTCCAGTATTAGTCGTTTGGTCAACAGTGAAACGGGGGGTAAATTCTTGGTTTATTTCTTGCAGAGCTTTTTCAGAGGGCAGGTCGGTTGTGAATTGTTCTGTCCCCGATTCTGTAGAAATATTTCCTAGACCTGCCGTGAAAATTACAGATAGGACCAAAAATAAAACGATTATCGTCTTCGTACGAGACGTGATTAAATCGACTATTGGTTCTACATATGGTTGGAGATCCATTTTAGGTCACTTATTTTTCTACTTGTGAATTCTGGCGTCTTCGATAGAAATAGACCCCTCCGGTTACTACAGCTATGAGAATCCCCACAGGAAGTAAGAAGGTAGAGATAGTGCTTTGGCCACCATTCGCAGAGGAATCAACTTCGACGGGTACTTGATAGGTATCAGATAGTAGAGTTTCTCCAGAGTTTGTGTCATATTGGAAATCCAAATCTAGTGGATAGATTTTATCCAAAGCCGCAGACGAGAGGGAGATATCAAATACTATTTCAGTGCTTTCCCCAGCGGATAGTTGCGGTATAAATGCAGTATCGTCTCCTGCAGTTATGGGACTCTCGGGGAATACCTTTGCAGAGATATCAGTGAGGGTTTCATCATCGACGTTTGTGACTTGCAATACCAATAATCCATTTCCTCCAGGTGAGAAAGTTGAACTGACGGGTGAAACTTCGAATACATCTAATTCAGGAGATACAGTGAGGATAACATCGATTGGGTCGGAAACATGAGATTTTCCATCAGAATCTCTATAACGTATCGAAAGTGAGATTTGTCTTTGGCCTTCGTCTGCAGATTCACTTACATCTAATGAAAATTTAAAAGACTTAGAGTCCCCAGCAGAAAGACTTCCAACAGCGTATTCTTCTTCGAGAGAAGAAATGGTCTGAAGATCGGATGTGAAAACAATCACAGCATTTTCAACGGATTGAGGTCCGTCATTGACTAAGGTTGCACTTAGATCGCCTTCGCTTCCAACAGATAGCTTGGTGGAAACGTCAGTGATTGAGAAAGATTGTTCTCCAAGAGGCGTCACCCCAGCGGTTACCGGGTAAGAGGTCCTATCAGAATTGTTGCTGGATTTATAGATGACTTCAATAATAACAGGATATGGTCGTACATTAGAACCTTCCTCGAGACTACTTTTGAAAGAAACTATTTTAGAGGTGGAAGAGGGCCAATCTCCAACCACAGATTCTGCAGTTTGAGAACCACCAAATGAGAGTTTTGGATCTGTTGATTGTAAGAATACTCTTGCGTCAGAGATGGCATCTTCACCATCGTTAGTGATGGTAAAAGAAATATCAGCAGCTTGGTCCAAGGATAGATTAGTTGGATTGGATATTACAGAAAATCTTCCAGAATCGGACACAGGAGAGACTCCTGATTTAATCGATTTTGATTGTTGAATTTCTCCAAATTCATCCGTGTAGGATATGGAGAGAGAGACGGGGTGAACGATACCCATCGATCCTTTTGATAGTTGGGCCTCGAATTGGATGGAGTATGAATCTCCAGAAGACATGTCTCCAACAAAAGCGCTTACACTTTGAGAACCGTGGGCACCGCTGAAAGTGAGTTGAGAGGATTCAGAGGTCAGAGTTAGGGTGGCATCTGTAGCAGTCTCACTACCATCATTGCTTAGAACAATATCGAGAGGACCATACCCATCGAGAACGGGTCCTAAAGTGATTTGATCTATTTCGAAGGATGGTTTGGGTTCAACTATCAAATTGACATTCTGAGTTACAGTTTTTGTTCTCTGATAATGTCCAGGGCTGTCTACATCCCCTGTTGAAATTATGAAAGTATAGACATATTCTATTTCTACAGGGAGTGAATAAGTCCCGGGAGCAGCATTCTCATTAACAGAAATTTTGACGGGGACGGGGTCACTTTCACCTTCTGCTACATTTCCAACAGGTACGGTCCCGGTTAGAACTTGAATGGGTGCATCCCCAGGAGAGATGGTCAATTTTACATCTCTGGCAGTTGTGACTCGGGCTTCGGCGCTTGCACCACCACCAACGCTTATTTGACCAGCGTTAAGAATAGAAAAAGAAAGGGTTGTTTCATCCCCAGGTGAAACTCGGTCTTCGGGTAAGAATACACTTATACTGGGGTTTCCTTGCGCAGATGCGAGTACCGGGGCAGGGATAATTAGCATTATAGTTATTAAGAGGATCAACGATGTACGAATCCAATTATTAGGTCTCATATAGGTCTAGTACGCGAGCCATTTGTTAAAAAGGTAATCAAATATGAGATAGAGCATATTTGTTTCGATAAATATAACCTGTCACAAAAGGAATTTATGATGTATATGCAAGCAGATCTTGTAATTAAGAATTGTACGATAGTAACTCCGGATGGATTGATGGAGAATGCAGGGGTAGCTGCAAAAGACGGAAAAATAGTAGCGGTAGGTTCGTCTGATGCACTGCCAAGTGGCAGTAGAGAAATTGATGCTACGGGGAAATACCTGACCTCGGGAATCATAGACTGTCACATTCACAATCGCGAACCTGGACTCGAATATAAAGAAGATTGGGGAACCGCAACCCAAGCTGCAGCGGCAGGGGGCGTGACCACAGTCATAGGGATGCCCAACTGCATACCGGTTATTGACACTGCTGAGAACCTACTTTTGAAGTTTAAATTGGGAGAGGAGAAAGCTTATGTTGACTTTCAATCATACTGTGTAATAACATCCGATAACGCGAATGCTAAATCGGTTAATGAATTGAACGAAGCAGGATGTGTCGGATACAAAGTATTTTTAGGAACAACAATTGGAGCAATTCCACCTCCAAATGATGGGGAACTTCTTGATGCGATGCATGCAATCGCAAAAACTGGGAAACGGTTAGGATTCCATGAAGAAGATGACGAGATCCTAAAACACTATGAAGCACAGTTTAAAGCAGAAGGCAGGAATGAACCAATAGACCATTCATTGTCTAGACCACCTGTGTGTGAAAGGGAAGCTGTTGCAAGAACTATATTGTTTTCTGAGCATACAGGATGCCCGATACATGAATTCCATTTGGCTTCTGGATCTGGTGCTCAACAAGTACTTGACGCTAAGAAAAGAGGCATTAATGTAACAGCTGAAACTATGCCGCATTATCTTTGGTGGAATGAAGAAGTCATGCGGGAGAAAGGGAATGTTGCTCGAATTCAACCGCCAATCAGAGATCAGATTGAACAAGACATGCTTTGGGATATCGGAATCCATGGTGGGGGGATTGATTGCATAGCAACGGATCACTCGCCTCACACGGATGAGGAGAAAGGAATGGACGACCCATTCCAGAACACATGGAATGTCATCTCAGGATTTGTCGGATTGGAATCAGAAGTTGCAGCAATGCTCACTTTTGTAAACGACGGAAAGCTCACATTGGAAAAATGGGTTGAGATGCACAGTAAAAGACCCGCAGAGGTTTGGGGAATGTATCCAGAGAAAGGATCCCTTCGAATTGGAACTGATGCAGATTTCACCGTCTTTGATCTAAATGAAACTTGGACTCTAGATAGGAAGAACCTTCATTCTAAGAATACGGCGACACCATTCCATGGAGAAACATTCACAGGTAAAGCTACAATGACGGTAGTTAGAGGTAGTGTCGTATATGAGAACGGAGAAGTAGTTGGTGAAAGAGGGTACGGAACTCTTGTTGACGTAGATAGTATGCCTTGGAACTCTCCAAGAAAACTAACGGAACCGCTCGGAGAATACAAAAATTATAGATAAATAAAAGGCGAGATCTATAAATAATTAAAATAATAATATTTTCAAAATGTCAGATAGTATGAATCGGAGAGAAGCTGTAAAGAAAGGTGAAAAAAGGGGAGAAATGCTCAAATGGGCTATTGGACAGAATCTGAAGAATTTTTGGGTTTCTGCAAGAGATAAAGAGATTTACAAAGAAGATATATATGCCGCGGTTCGAGAAAATTCCCACAGATTGCCAAACTTGACTAAAGTAGAAATTAAAAGTATGGCAAGATCGGCTTCGGTCCCATATATGGATCTGTTAGCATTCAATTTATTTGAAGAGAATATCACTCCAGATGGATGTACGGTTGCTATTGCTGCAGGAAATGCCTCAGCGACTGGAGAAACCATTTTCTTTAAACAATCAGATAAAAAAGGTTCCAGTGAGTTTACTGGAGAAAACTGCTACGAGAATCAGCAAGTAAATGTGATTAGAGTGGAAGAACACGAAGACGGAAACAATGTGTTGATGGTTGCTGCTGCGGGTTCCACTGCTGTAAAAATGGGAATAAATGACAAAGGTGTTGCAATCGGATCAAATATATCACGTACCATTACATTTGACGAAGAGGGGAAAAGTGCGAAAGAGTGGGCAGCGGCATCTAGGGGCGAATTTATGCGACAAGGATTGATTCAAGGAAACACGGCAGTGGAGGCAGCACAAGTTATTACTCCGTTGCTATTTTCAGATCCTATGTCTTCTCCGGGTAGTATTGATATCGCTGATGCGAAGAGGGCAGTCATACTTGAAGGTGAGTTTACGCATCTTGCTTCAGAATGGATTGAAAATGGAGTAACAGGGCGAGCGAATAAATTTGAAATTTTGAGTCACTTGGCACGTCCTAGATCGGAAATACCTTCGAGCTATTGCAGATATGAGAGAGTTATGGAAATGCTGGAGAAAAATGAGGGCAACGTCACTGTAGAAACTATGAGAGATTTGTCAATAGATCATAAAAATGGCCCCGGGTTGAATTCTATCTGCAGGTACCAAGAGAACGATTATAATGATGAAACTACACTATCCGCGGCTATATTCCAACTTAGAGAATCTAAACCAGAGAAAAGTGAAGTGTACATAGCTCTTGGAAAAACGTCATATTCGTGGAGATCAGAAGAGGGTGAAGGTTGGGTCAAGATAAGCGCAGATTCTCTAGAAGAAGATATTCCAGAGAACTTCCTTAATGGAGAAGCTTGGTTGAAATATTACACAGAAGAGCATTACCAGGGAGATAAAAATCCAACACCTTTGATCTAATTAAGTGAAAAAAGTTTATTGTTTGTGAAGAGTTAGACGGGTTAGATTATAAATTTAGAAGTACCAAAAAATATATGTTTAGATAGATCTAATAAATATAAGTAATGCGAGAAGAAGCTAGCGAATCGATGCAAGATTATTTAAAAGGTATTTATCTAATTAATCGGGAAAGTGGAGAACCTGTATCGACTTCTGAGCTTGCCAAGAAAGTGGGAGTGAGTGCACCAACTGTAACAAGTATGCTGGTCAAACTTGGGGAAAAGAAATTTATAAAATATGAAAAATATAAGGGGGCAACTCTTACTAAGAAAGGAGAAACGATTGCACTAGAAGTATTACGCCATCACAGACTGATAGAAACATACCTTGTAGAGTTTCTAGGCTATGATTGGTCAGAGGTGCATGAAGAAGCAGATGTATTAGAACATCACATCTCTGAGGAATTAGAGCGCAGGATTGCGAATGCGCTTGGGAATCCAAAATACGGCCTTTATGGTGCGCCAATACCAAGTGCAGATCTGGCATCCATTGCCAAAGATGAGACTACAAAATTAGGAGAACACAGTCCTGGAGACCTGGTAGTGATAGAAAGAGTGAAGGAGAACTACATCGGCTCTGAGAATTCCCCACGCACTAGAGATAGTGAGGAATTGCAATATCTGGCAGGGATAGGGATAACACCAGGAGAAAAAGTGAAAGTTGAACATGTGGCCCCATTTGGGATGATTACGGTGAGCAATAAGAAAGGGAAACATAGCCTACCAAAAGAGGTATCCATGTCCATACACGTTAAAAAAATTTGAAGGAGGTGGAAGGGGATGATAGGGGGAATAATAGTAGGAATATTATTTGGGTTGGTTCTGGCTGCACCCCCGGGCCCAATGAACGCAATAATTGCTGATGAAAGTATAAACAAAGGGTGGAATGCAGGAGTTCAGACTGGTTTTGGCGCAATGGCGTCAGATATGGTTCTACTTTTGTTGGCTTACATGGGAGTGATTACAGTTATAACTTCGAGAGAGTGGTTGCAAGGGGCACTGATAGGGATCGGAGGATTGGTTATGCTAGTTTTTGCATATAGGCTATTTCGAGATGGAAAGAATAAAATCGAATGGAAAGTGAAGACGAATGATAGAAATGGGTTTTTAAAGGCACTAGGGTTGGGAATAACAAATCCATGGCAAGTGGCTTTCTGGGCAGGAATATCTGCAGCATTATTCCAGAATAAAGGTGTAGAAACAGTGGCAGAAATGGTCGTAGGGATTACAGGATGGGAGATTCAATTGCAGAGCATAGAAGTGATTATAGGAATATTTGTTGGCATACTCATATGGATTTTGGTGTTTCCAACTGTATTGATAATGGCGGGAAAGAAAAATGAACAGATTTTCCGAGTGATTTCGTTGGCTAGTTCGGGGATACTAGCCGTGTTTGGCGGCATATTTTTAGCGAAATCGATTTCAATGTTGTTTATTGGATAATTCAAATGCCCCGGGGGTTTCTTCGTCGATCCATTCTTTTAGCCATGTCGCCCGTTGGACTCGTTGGTATGCGATGGAATATGCAGTGTCACTTGTGATTTTAGATAATGTTTCTTTTCCACGGGTGATGACTTTTTGTAGTGTATCGGAGGTGTGGGAAGATGGGCGGGAATCATAACCCATTCTGAGGATTAGAAGTGCAGACCCATTGGCACCAATTTTATCGATCATATCTGCTTCAATCAGGCACCTCTCTTCGAGGGACAGATCAGATAGGTGGCCTTCATAAGTGTGATTGGAAATTATTTTGTGAATGTCATCGAGAAAAGAATCAGGGAAAGAAAAATTATTTTGTAGGTAATCTATGGCGAGATCTGCACCATCTTGGGCATGATTCTTTTGAGGCGAAGAGAATTTTGCAATATCATGGAATAGAGCAGAAATGCGGACGCTGTCTATGTTTGCGCCTTCTTTTTGTGCTATTTGTGTAGAGATTGAAACGACATTTAGAGTATGGATGAAACGGTAATCTGCAGAATGCCAAGGATACCACCTCATTCTATTTCCATCGGCATCGTGTTGGGTACTGGAAATTAGCTGTCCATAAACGAACTCCTTCATTTGCTCGAAATCGGATGAAGAAACCTCTATTTGTTCGGACTTAACACTCATGAGCCCTCCTGAGATTAATAGGTTCGTTGATCATATGTACAGTACGATGGAATGTTTGGATCTTTAGACTTCCGGAGATCGAATGTATAAATAATTAAAAGGGAAAGTTCCAAGATATGTTCAATAAGACTTGAAAATTCGTTGTAATTCCTCGTAGTCATTAGTCTTCATCAATGCTAATGCCAATAGTATACGTGCTTTTTGGGGCCGGAGAGTTCCACCATTTAAGAAGGGTTCTTTTACTGGTTTAAAACCAGAGGTTCCACGATTGCATAGTACAACGGGTATATCTTTTTTTGTGGCCTCGATGAGGGCATCGCCTTGGGTGGGGTGGTTGTCAGGCCAGGCGGGACTGCAAGTGGGAAATGCAGCACAAATGATGCCTTTTGCTCCTGAATCTACTGCTGCTCGAACCATTGTTCCATCATCCGAGAAGGATGAATAAACTATCTGGACATCTAACAGGGGGAAATCTGACGTAGTGCAATTGGAGATATCGAATTCGGTTTTTACGGTAGAAGCCCGAGTAGCGGTGCGATAGAAACGAACTTCGTCGAAAACATCACCTATACGGCCAAAATTGGGAGATCTCCATGCATCGGGCCGGCTAGCTGCAACTTTTGTTACATCTCGAGCATGGTGAATTTCCTCATTTGCAACGAATAGGACTCCTTTTCCTACCGAATCTGGAGAAGAAGCTACACGGATGGAGTCGTATAAATTTCTGAATCCCTCAGACCCTAGCTTCCCTATGTTGCGCTGTGCTGCAGTAACAACAATAGGGATTTCAGTTTTTAAAACTAGATTTAAAAAATAAGCTGTTTCTTCAGAAGTATTAGACCCATGTGTGATCACGAAACCATCAGGGGGGTTGTTCGAAGAGGATTTTTGCATGATTTCATCGTGGAGATCGAACCAAACTTCAGTGGTGAGGGCGCCGCTATTGAGGTGAGTTACTTCTGTCAAAGACAATTCGCCATGCGAAGTTACCTCTTCGGGTGCTAAATCGAGAAGTGCATCTATAGGGACAAAGTCTGCCGAAGATATGTAATTTCCAGTGATATTGGCGATAGTACCTCCAGTTCCGAGGATATGTATTTTGGGTTTGGTGCTCATGGGAGAGTTAGGGAGACAGTGCGTATCACGATTGCCATTTGAGAAATAGAATTGTTCGACAGATTTTAACAGTAACCACGTGAAAAATAAGTATGTCACTTGAAAATTCATACATTCCAGACATCGTTCCAGAAGATGATTTAGAATATTTTAGAAAAGCAGGATATGGGAACAGAGTTGGGTGGGGTAAATCAGCTGCAATATTAATCGTAGATATGACAGACGAATTTACTACTGGAGATTATGGAGTTGGTAGAGAGGATACAGGTTCTGCCGCTGTTGATGCGAATAAGAAATTAATTGAAGCTGCTAGGGATGCCAGTGTCCCAGTGTATTATGTGAAACCATCTAGGAACTTTCCCGAAGGGTATCCGGGTGCTACAAAACGCCCGGGTGCGAGGAGTTCAGTTGAAAAGAAAGAATCAAAGGGGCAGAATATTAACGAAAAATTGGCCCCATTGCCAGAGGAAATTGTACTAGACAAACCGAGAGCGAGTGCGTTTTTTGATACACATTTGGCGATGCTTTTACATAATAGAGGAATTGACACAGTGATTGTAACGGGGATGACTACATCAGGATGTGTGAGGGCTACAGTGGTAGATGGGCACTCGAGTAATTTTAGAATTATAATCCCGATTGAATGTGTGGCAGATAGGTCTACGTTTGCTAATGAGGCTTCTTTATTTGATATGGACATGAAATACGCAGATGTTACTCCACTGAAAGATGTTGTGAACCAGTTGAAAGGAATTGGGAAAAAGTAGCATTAAAGCTAAAAAAATAGATAAGGGCAATACTATATCCAAGCGGGTTTTATAGAAGGCATGAATAATCTTGGAGATTGGAGAGGAAATTATGGAGAATAAGGTATATTACCTGCATTCTACTCTAGAAATTCCTTTGTTGGAAGTAGAAGATCACATAAAAAATTTGAATCCTCCAGAGGGGTTGGATAGTGCAGATCTGAAAAGAAGGAGTAACACATTGATCATATCTGCAGTAGTGGAAGATTCAGATCTTGGGAAATACACACCAACTGCAGTCATAAAGGGAACAGTAACTGAATTGAAATTGATGAAAGAACTAACGGAAGAGGAGATAGAAGCTCTTGATCCGGATCAAGAGCGCCCCATGGACATTATAGAAATAGCCACATTTAAAGGAGAATTGGATGCCATATTACAGAATACCGCTTTCCAGTATCAAATGTTTCAGGTTTTGTGTGAGATTGCGGAGAAGGGGAGTAAAGGGTCACTGGAGGCGATATTTATTGAAGATGACCAATTAAAAGTTGTGAAGATTACAGAAGGGGAGATAAAACCAGCTATAATAAAAATTTCAGAGGAGAGACAAGACGTAAGCACAGAAAGCGGCGTGAATTGGAGAGACAATAAGTACATAAATTGAGGTGAGATACAAAAGTGATTTGTGTTCGTTGAGACAAATATGTGCGTTAGAGAATGGTTGTTGAATTTCCAAACTACGTTAAAGTTGATTATACAGATGGAAAGGGTCAGTCTGCGGAGGATTACCATAGTCTTGAAGATAAACTAGAAAAATCCATCCGGGTGGTGAGCAAAGGCCTAGAACAATATGAATCTCCAGCGGTTATGTGGACAGGAGGGAAAGATTCCACCCTACTACTTTATGTGATAATGGAAGTTGTTCGTGAACGGAAAGAAGAGGTCCCCCCCGTAGTGTTTCTTGATCATTTTGCACATTTTTCAGAAAATATAGAATTTATAGACAGATGGGCAAAGATATGGAATTTGGATTTAATTAAAGCTCAAAATGAAGATATTGCCAAGCTTAGGGAAAGGGATGGTCAGGAGATAAAGGTCGAAGATCTCAATGAAGCGAATCGACAAGAACTACAAAAGTTAGGATACAAAGAACAAAGTGTAATTGTAGATCCAGATTCATTTGTAGGAAATCACTTATTAAAAACCGCAGTTCTCAACGAAACAATTATACAAAATAGATTTGATGGGATTTTTTCGGGGGTCAGGTGGGATGAACAAGAGGCTAGATCGGAGGAGACTTTTTTTAGCCCCCGTCATGATTTTGAGAAATACCCACCTCATGACAGAATCCACCCAATTTTACAATTTGACGAAAGGAATTTGTGGGATGCCATTTGGAAATATGTTGTCCCAGATTCGGTGGAAAAATATCCTATAGGCCATATTCCAATGGATTATAGTGATTTTCCAGATGGGATTTCTCTAGAGGACGTGCCAGTCGGTCCAAAATATTTTGAAGGGTTTAGATCATTGGGTACAGAAAAGGGGTCTATGAAATCGGAAAATAAACCCGCATGGTTGCAAGATTTGGAGGAAACACCAGAAAGACAAGGACGGGCACAAGATAAAGAAGGTATCATGCAACGCCTTAGAGATTTGGGATATATGTAGTTCGAAATGGAAAACGTCAGAGGTTCCAGGGGGCGAATTCGGGGTCTACCTGACGCTCTTCATGGGCAATAGAATCAATCAGGTTGATATCTTCGTTAGAGAGTGTTAGGGGGAAGGATTCTATATTGTTTTTGATATGGGTTTCGGAGGAGGCTTTTGGTATAGGGATCGCGCCTTTTTCTTGAATCCAAGATAAACTTACCTCTGCCTCGGTCACCCCATATTTTTTAGATATTGTTGCCAGCTCAGAGGAGTTGAAAATTGCCCCTCTAGCGATTGGGGAGTATGCCACGACAAGGATATCATTTGACTCGCAATGGGCACGAAGAGAGTCCTGATGTAGAAAGGGATGCATTTCAATTTGGTTTGCGAATATCGGTGCGTCGCATTCGTCTAAGGCTATGTCTAACTGTTGCTGTTCGAAATTGCTGACTCCAACGTGGGAGATAACACCGTCGTCTCGAAGATCTGAAAATCCGGCTAGAGTGTCCTCAGGGTCGTAGGTTCCAGAGGGCCAATGTATATAAAGAAGATCCAAGTATTCTGTTTGCAGTCTATCCACACTAGATTCTGCTGCATTCATAACACCCTTGTAGGAGAGATTATCAGTGTGGAGTTTTGTTGCGATGAATAACTCATCTCGAACTATTTCGGCCTCAGAAATGCCATTACCAACATCTATTTCGTTTCCATAAGTCTGGGCGGTGTCGATATGACGATATCCTAGCTCAAGAGCAAACTTGATAGTTTCCGAGCAAGATGGGCCAGACATCTTCCAAGTGCCTAGTCCCAACACGGGCATGCCTTTTTTTCGAGGAATTGTAATTGTTGGGTCGGATGTGTCCATGTCTTTGTGATGCTAAGACGGATAAAAGGCCCTTAATACTTTGGTTCGGCATTGCAAATGGAATAGACAGAATCCATAATTAGATCTCTTTCATGTTTCCATGAATCGAATCCCGTGGGTGATGAAGGATAGAGATCGTAGTGTTCCTTGAGTCGTCCTGCTTCTCTATTTATTCTATAAAGTTCAAATAAGAGACCCCAGTGCCGGAATGCTTTTGTTAATGTTTTGAATTTAACCCAGAGGCCCATAGTTGTGCTTCCGTGTTTGCTCATGATATCGACGAGTTGTTGTCCAGGGATACAGGAAATGACATCGGTTAGTTCAGAAACATCATGTGCACCTCCCCAAATATTATATAAATCCATCGCGGCGTATCTCTTGCCAAAGGATTCCATTACTTTAACATTGTAGTCCCAAAGAGAGGATTCACTCACATCATCAGACTCGATGGCATTCATTGCGGTTTTGGCAGCGAAGTGTCCAGAGGTGGCTGCTGCGCCGATTCCACCACCGGTGGTTGGATTTACATGGCCAGCAGAATCTCCTGCGGCTATGAAACCGGGAGCAACTGCAGAGTCGAATGGCCTTCGGGTGGGAAGTGCAGCTCCTAGCTTGTCAACTACGGTGCAATCTTTGAAATCGGGATGTGCACGGATGTCATCCTGAACTGCTTTAACAAGTTCCATAGGAGGTTTATTCATTTGGAATCCCACACCCACATTAATCACAGTTGGTGTTCGTGGGAAATACCAAAGATATCCTAACTCAGTAGTGGGTTTGAAGATGATAGCGTCGTGCCAATCTACTGGATTGGGTAATTCAATAACTTCCCGGTAGGCAGAACAAAATTGTCTGTAGGAAACATTTGTATCAAAAGTAGTTCCAGAAAAATCCGTTTTGTCTTGAAGAAGGGACATAGAACCGCCAGTATCAATCGTGACAGGTGCCTGGTAAGAAACGGGTTTTCCCTTACAAGTTCCAGTGACTCCTGTGACTTGCCCATTTTGGACAACATCTTGAATTACAGTGTCGTAGTGAATTTCTGCCCCTGATAATTTTACTTCGTCTAACAATACCTGGCCGTATGCATATCTATCAAGGAT
Source organism: uncultured Halobacteriales archaeon (assembly GCA_964597855.1). Taxonomy (GTDB): domain Archaea; phylum Halobacteriota; class Halobacteria; order Halobacteriales; family Hikarchaeaceae; genus Hikarchaeum. Next base: position 56,141 of record CAZQZO010000003.1, read on the forward strand.
TGTCCCTTTTGTTTCACCGAAAGGGATGTTAATTGTTTGTCCAGATGCTGGATTTTCAAAAACTGCTCGCTGAATATTTCTATTGGTAAAAGATTCCTTTGCGAGTCGTTCTAGATCGATTACATCAGGGAAGGTACTTTTTCCCTTGACCGCATCTCCACAGGCTATATTCCCAGCTTCTTTAGCTGTTTTTCGTTCTAGCACAGCGACTGAATATCCATCCCTAGCGGCTGTAGCAGCTGCAAAAGAACCAGCAGTGCCTCCTCCAACTATAATAATATCATACGATTGAACGCCCATGGAAAAGTGTTGTTAGGAGAAGTTAAAAATGCATGGGATCTGCACGGGAGGAGAAGTTTTGTGTGTGAGAAGAAAATTGGTTGAGAAAAGTAGTATACGGAGAGGACTATAGTTAGTAGAATTCACGGAGTAAATTCAGGATATCTTCGGGTGGATTTTCAGATAGATCCCACATTGGAGAATCTAGACCATGGGATTCTTCGTAAGAAACTGAGTTTGGATCCTGATATAGTATCCCTTGGTATTCTGTTTCACTATCGAGAATTAGTTTTTTCGCGGCCTCATGATCAGTGGGATCATGCCCGATGTCGTTAACATCGACGAGGGCTTCTCGGAAATACTGGTAAGTATCCACCTTGTTGTAAGTAACACACGGACTGAAGACGTTGACAAATGAAAATCCATTGTGGTTGATCGCCGCTTCTACGATTTCGACGAGTCGCTTTAAATCGGAAGAAAATGCCTGTGCTATGAATGTCCCTTGAGAGGACAAAGCCAAAGCCAGAGGGTCCAAGGGCGGCATATAAGTCCCACTTGGGCTTGTCTTTGTTTTAAGGTCGGTTCCACTTGTAGGCGAATATTGTCCCTTGGTCAATCCATAGATACGATTATCCATCACAACATAAGTCATGTTTACATTCCTACGTACGGCATGAATAAAATGGGCAGCTCCAATCGAAAATCCATCGCCGTCGCCTCCTGCCACCATGACTTCTAGATTTGGATTGGCTATTTTTGCTCCACAACCAACTGGAAGTGCCCTGCCATGGACACCATGAATTGAATAAGTTCGGACGTAAGTTCCAATTTTTCCGGAACATCCAATCCCTGCAACAAAAAATGTATTTTCAGGGGAAGCTCCGGTGTTCGAGAGTGCTTTTAGAATTCCATTCATAGTTCCGAAATCGCCGCACCCAGGGCACCAAGTCGGTTTTTTATCGGATTTGAAATCTGCGAAATTTGCACCAGTACTCATTTTAACACAACCTCCTCGGGAAGTAAATAAGAATTAAGCTCCTTTGCGATTTCGTCTGCAGAGAACCGTATTCCATCATATTTTAATATTCTTGTAACACGGGAGAGGGAGTCGTGCTCCAGAAGAGTGGCAAATTGACCACTTGCATTACATTCTATAACAAACACCATGGAAGCATTTTGGATCGCTTCAGATATGTCAGGCCGCGGGAACACATAAGGAAAAGAAAGGAATCTAATTTTTTGTTCTAGCTGATCCATTGCTTCCAATATCGCGCCTTCGTTCGAGCCCCAAGAAATAACCAAAATGTCGGAATCGGGAGAACCAAACTCGCGGTAGTCGAAATTCTCTTGTTCGATTGCAGTTTCTATTTTTCGTTTCCTTTTTTGGACTTGCCTTTCCCGAGTGGACGGGTGCTCAGTTCTGCGCCCTAGTTCGTCGTGTTCGAGTCCAGTTACCATATGGATCCCACCTTCGGTTCCGGGTAATGTTCGGGGGCTCACACCATCTTCAGTATCAGCATGGGGTTTGAATTGTCCCTGTGGATTGAGCCAAGGTTCTAGTTCGGAGGTTTCAGTGAGAAATAAACCACGTTCGCGTTTGGTGGACTTGATGTCAAATTCGTCCGGAGAATAAGTTTGTTCAGTTATTGCGAGAGATAGATCTCCTGCCAAGTATACAGGAGTATTGTACTTCTCAGCTAGGTTGAATGCTTCGACGGTTTTATGAAAACATTCTGCAACGGTAGTAGGAGCAAGTATGAATCGCTCACATTCACTATGGCCACCATACAACATGGTGTTTAAATCCCCTTGTTCTTGTTTGGTGGGCATTCCAGTAGAAGGTCCTGCCCGCATAACATTGCAAATAACAAGAGGGGTTTCGGTCATAGATACCAAGCCAAAGGTTTCCGTCATGAGATCAAGTCCGGGACCAGATGTTGCAGTCATTGCCCGTGCGCCAGTTCTAGCAGCACCCAATGCAATATTAATTGCAGATAGTTCGTCTTCTGCCTGGATTACATGGCCACCAAAGTGTTCGATTCTACCTTTTATATAGTTCATTACTGCGGTAGCAGGAGTGATGGGATAACCTGCATACAAACGGCACCCTGCAGCTATTGCACCCATCCCTATAGCTTCATCCCCATTGAGTAGAACATATGTTGAATCGGTGCACTCTAATATGTATCCAAAATCACTAGGATTGTAATTTTCAAGGATATGGTTATGGCCTAGTAATGCAGCTTTCTTGTTATTCTCAACGAGTTCAGATCCTTTTCGAGAAAACTGTTTTTCTAGAGACTCGTCCAGATTGGAGAGTGGAAAATTGGTTGCGGCGCAAGTGGCTCCAAGAGCAACTATATTTCTCATAATTGCACCCCCGGCTTCTTCTGCCAATCTTTGAAGTGGTACATTTAGACTGGTCATATTTCCAGGTGGTTCGAAATCTTTCATCATGGTCCGTTCTCCATCATAAATGATTAGGGATTTGTCGTGTAATTGACTCAAATTTTCTTCGACTGTTCGTTTGGTGAGTGCAACTAGAACATCCATGCGGTCGACAACACTTTGGACAGGGACCAGTGCAGTTCTTATTTTATAAGAAGTATAGCCACCTCGTATGCGAGATGCAAAAACTTTTGATGTGAAAACGTGCCGCCCTGCTCTAGAAAGTGCTTGTGCGAAAATTTTCCCAGTGGAATCGATCCCATGGCCAGCCTCGCCCCCGATGGCCCAGTTTAGATCGTCGATCATTGACGGAAATGTGCATGGGTAAAACAAAAAGCTTCTGTAACGTTTCGACAAATTAAGTTAAACTTTACGCCTAAATTCTGACATCCATGAAGTTTGGCATAATTTTCAAAATTTTCTGCAAACATCTTGTTTTAGAGATGGGTGTTGGAAGAGATTGCAGGCGTCTTGATTTTTATTTCCTAGTAGAGTATTTATAACTAGTTTTTTCAGGGTTTATTCCAAAATCTTCGGGGGTTAATTTTGGAGTGGGCGGGGTATTGGATTTGGGAGAATCAAAAGTTGCCTGGATATGAGGGGGTATTTTGAATGATTCAAATTTAAGTAAAAGGGGTACGGCTTTTGGGGAGATTGTATCCCGTTTTTCAGACAGTCTATTTTGGACAGAGGGGGAGAGCTCAAGTTCTTCAACTGGGTCAAATCCTAGTTGAGATAGATATCCTGTTGGTTCTGTGAAGAAATAAGATTCATCGAAGCCCTCTTTCTGAGCATTTTTGGTTAATCTCTCAAAAATTTGGGCAAGTATAGATTCTTTTTGGGAATCATCTAAGATACAAATACTAGTTATCTCACAGAAATCTTCTTCATCATGTTCTTTGTGAATGCGATTGCGCCCGAATCCTAATCGGGAATGTTTGTCTGAATCTATTGAGATTACGTAATCTCTAGAACGAAAAGCGACATCGTCCGCAGAGAGGGACTCTATCTGATCAAGAAGCCAAAGTTCATCACGGTTCTTAGCTGCTCGAACGTACATGAAATATCATTGTGTTCCGAATGGAAAAAGTATTTGTAGCGAGAGTTGATCGGAAAGATAATCAGAGTGGGGCACAAAAAGAGTTAGAGAAGTAATATGTTAAGTGACCCAGCCCTTGTTATTGTTGATTTTCAACTAGATTTTTGCAAAAAGTATTCAGAGAAAGAAGGGAGGTTTGTAGAAGACCCAATTCATCAGCCAGCAATAGATGCGACTGTGAAGTTTCTTAAAAAGTATAGAGAATCGGGTAGGACGCCTATATTTGTGGGGGCCACGCATAGTGAAAAAACTGTGTCTAGGCCGTTATTTGAGAAATATGAAAGGATCGGGAAATGGTTTTGTAGACCAGGAACAGAGGGGGCGGAGTTTGCACCAGAATTAGAAGTTGGGGAAGAGGATATAGTAGTCATCAAACATCGGTATAGTGGATTTCACAATACAGATCTGGATGATTATTTGAGGAGTAATGGGATCACAGATACTTTGTTTGCAGGTTGTGCAACTAATGTTTGTGTTGCCACCACATTATACGATGCTTATGACAATGGGTATGATGTGACACTGCTTTCAGATTGTTCAAGTACAGATTTGCCAGAATTGCAAAAATTGACTGAGAAAAATGTGGAAGCTAAATTTGGAACAGTTTGTAAAAGTACGGACATAAAGCTATAGTTCTTTAAGTTTATCAAAAATTCCAGATTTTGCGCTAGTTCCGGTGGATTTTTCGAAGGATTTGAGTACTTTTTTCTGTTCGTTGGTGAGGGAGGAAGGATGGGGAGTTGGTATTTGTACTTTGACTATTTGATCGCCGAAAGATTTTTTCCTACCTTGTTGAGGCATTCCGCTACCGCTTAATGTGAAAATGTCGCCGCTTTGAGTCCCAGGAGGAATAGTTAATTCAGAAAATCCACCTATAGTTGGTACTTCTACCTTGGTTCCAAAAACTGCATTTTGGAAGGGTATTTCACAGGAGTAATAGATATGCGAACCCTCACGTTTGAATTCGGGATGTGGTTTGATAGAAATTGTTACTTTGAGATCGCCGTTGGCACCATTTTTTAATGCGGCCCCTTCCCCTTCGTAGAGGAAAGTGGTCCCATCCAAAACTCCAGGGGGGACTTGAAATGGAATTTCCGTCTTGTTTATCGAAGTCCCCGAACCAGAACATGAATTGCATTTTTTAGAATAGGACACACGTTCTCCATTGCAAGTGGGGCAAGTAGTTACCTGTTGGATTTGACCAAACAGGGTCGAGCTCATCCGGGTGACAGTTCCGGCCCCATTACAAGTAGAACAATTGGTAGTCTTTGCGTCGGGTGGGTGACCAGTTCCGTTGCACTTTGCGCAAGATTCGGGACGAGTAAAACGTATGGTTTTGGTTACTCCAGAATATGCATCTTCTAAGTCTACCTCAAGGGATGTTGTGAGAGTTTTTCCACGTCGAGGGGTGGACCGAGAGGTTCCTCCAAAAAAAGTGTCGAAGAGGTTTCCAAACCCAGAAGCAGAAAAATTGGTATTGTTAAAGAAATCACTGGGGTCTCCACCAAAACGAGTATTTGAGAAACCGCCTTGTTTTTGGGCTTGTTCAAATTGAGAATGGCCGACTTGATCATATGTGTTTCGAAGGGATGGGTCGGTTAGAACATCCTTTGCCCGCTTTATGTTTTTGAATTTTTCTTCTGCATTTGGATCGTTAGAAACGTCGGGGTGATGCTGAGCAGCTTTTTTACGATATGCTTGTTTGATCTCAGGAGTGGTAGCGTTTCGATTGATACCGAGAATATCGTAAAAACTCTCACTCATAAACAAAATCGAATAGGAGGAGGGATTATTTAACTACCAGGAAAGTTATTCTTCTAAATCTTCAAATTCCGCGTCAATGGATTCCTCTGCAGGATCATCTTCGGGTGTGGAATTGGCGTTACTTTCTTCATAGATCCGTTTTCCAATTTCTTGAAGTTTAGTTGATAAATTCTCGAGTGAGGTTAGTATTTCATCTGCCGACGACTCTTCATTTTGCAAAGTGGATTCTAAGTCGGACATTGAAGATTCTATTTCATTTTTGAGGGGTTCATCTACATGTTCTTTGTGTTCTTCAAGTAAATTTTTGGCTTGGTTTAGAGCCGCTTCTGCATTATTTCTAGCTTCTACGAGGGTACGTCGTTGTTGATCTTCTTCGGCGTGTTCTTCTGCTTCTTTTTTCATTCGTTCTATTTCATCTTCAGGGAGTCCAGATCCCCCGGCAATGGTGATAGATTCTTTATTACCAGATCCTTTATCTTCGGCAGACACGTGAGTAATTCCATTTGCATCTAATTTGAAAGTAACTTCAATTTGAGGAATTCCAGCGGGAGCAGGAGGAATTCCAGAAAGTTCAAAATCGCCTAAAAGTTCATTTTTTTCTGCAAGTTCCCGTTCCCCTTGGGAAACTTTAATGTGAACAGATGGTTGGTTATTTGCCGCTGTTGTAAATACTTTGAATTCTTCGGTGGGGATAGTAGTATTACGCATGATCAGCCGTTCGAAGAGACCACCTTTAACTTCAATTCCAAGGGATAGAGGGGTAACATCGAGTAAGACTATATCCTGAATGTCACCGGAGAGAACCCCGCCTTGGATTGCAGCGCCTAATGCAATAGATTCATCCGGATTGATGTTTTTTCGAGGTTCCTTCCCAAGTATGGAAATTACTTTTTCCTGCACATTGGGAATTCTAGTTGAGCCCCCAACTAGGATTACTTCGTCGATATCAGAGGCAGAGCAATTTGCATCTTTCAATGCCGTTTGTATCGGCGTAGAAGTCTTTTCGAGGAGATCTTTAGTTAGTGATTCAAAAGTAGATCGTGTTATTTTTTGTTCGAGGTGAAGAGGACCGGAATCGGTTGCCGTCACATAGGGCAAATTAATTGTTGTTTCTATAGCGCTCGAGAGTTCTATTTTAGCATTTTCCGCGGCTTCCTTTAGACGCTGGAGTGCTTGAAGATCCTTCGTTAGATCGACTCCATGTGAGTTTTTGAATTCGTTTGCCATATGAGATATCAAAGCTTCATCCCAATCATCACCACCCAGATTAGAATCGCCATTAGTCGCTAAAACCTCATAGACCCCACCACCCAGCTCGAGAATTGAAACATCGAAAGTTCCGCCCCCTAAATCGAATACTAGGATCGTCTTGGCTTCGGAATCTCCGATCCCATAAGACATCGCAGCAGCGGTGGGTTCATTGATTATTCTCTCGACTGTAAAGCCCGCTATTTCTCCGGCGTTCTTTGTTGCTTGGCGTTGTGCGTCGTTAAAATACGCAGGTACAGTTATCACTGCCCGAGTCACAGGTTCACCTAAATAGTCCTCTGCATCACGTTTTATTTTTTGCAAGATTATCGCAGAAATTTGTTCCGGTGAATAATTTTTCTTATCGATAGCAACCGTGTAATTTTCCTCGCCCATGTGGCGTTTTATCGAGCGGATGGTTCGTTCGGGGTTTTGTATTGCTTGGTTTTTTGCAGGCCTCCCGACAAGCCTTTCCGTTTTTGAAGTAAAAGCGACAATAGAAGGTGTAGTTCGATCCCCTTCTGCATTTACTATGATTTCAGGATCCCCAGATTCCATTACCGCGAACGCAGAATTAGTGGTTCCTAAATCAATGCCAATGATTTTACTACTAGTCATGTGGGAGAAAATACTGTTTTTAACCCATTAAAGGTTACTAATTTACTGAACTTCAGAAGAATCGGAGCTAATAGAAACTTGAGCGGGTCTCAGAATTTTTGAATTGGAAGAATATCCAATTCGATGGATAAATTCAATAGTTCCAGGGGGCTGGGATCCTTCAACACTAGAGAAAACTTCGTGGATATGAGGATCCACTTGGTCTCCGGGAGAAGGGAGTATGGGAGAAACATTAGAAGAAGATATGGTGGAATCTAAATTTGCCAATATTGCCCCAATACTTGAGCTGGCATTTTCATTTTGATATTGTTCGGAGAGAAGAACCAAACCTTCGCGCAAATCAAATAGTCTAAATAAAATACCTTCAATGGATCTGAGTTTCTCTGATTCGTATTGATTTTGTTTTCTTTTTTTATAATTTTGATGATCAGCATGGGCACGCTTGAGCATAGATTCCAGTTCAATCATTCGGTCCTGCTGTTGTGTTAATTCAGTTACAATTAGATCTAATTTTACTTTATTTGATGAGGAAAGGGCGGGATCTTCCAAGTCGTATTGAAAATTATTTTGCAATATTGTATTGAGTGAAGATGATAAAATGCTCATCTCAGATCCTGTACCTGATTCTTGAGTATTGTCTAATTTTTCTACATCCATTTCAGAATCATTTTTTGAGTCTTGTTCTGAAGGATTTGACATATGGAGTAAGAGGTGTTGTGGAATTATAAAGATATTGTGACAGAAATTCCTTAAGATTAATTTTACTGGGGAGCATTGCTATGGTAGAAATGAAAAGACGATGGTTTCTCTCAAAGGTGTTGATTGCCCCAATAGTACTAGTGGGCTGTGTGGAATCGAAGGGAAGAGATGAGATTAGGAGTGCGCCTACTTCGGACCGCCGAGTGAAAGAATTGGTCAGAGTAGAAGATTTTGGGATAAACGCCACGTCTGAAGGTAAACTTAGAGTAGACACAGTAGTAGTGAATGAGGGGAGGGCCCCTAGAGTTGGTAAGTTGGTCATAGTAGTGGAGGTAGATGGATCGAAGGAACAAAAATCCGAGATTATAGATATTGGACCAAATGAAAAGGTGGAGAATAATACCGTTTTTGAAATTTCTTTCGAGGATTTTGAAAGAGAGGGAGATCTAAAAATGTTCATAGAATAGACTGAAAAATTAGGAGAGGTGTAATTGTCTACTTTTGGGTATCTGAGAATGGAGAATTCCATTGGAATACAAACCAACTCCTATTTGAATGGTATGGTTCGATAAAGTTCCACGCACTATGACATATCCAGATTCACCATTCCAATCTAGAGGTAAAGAGTTCCCTTGAACAAATTTTAAGATCTGATCAAGGGGCAACGATAAAATATTTTTGTGAGCGTGATGGCCAAATTTTTGTGCAGCATTTGTTGTGGGTTTCCAACTCTTTTGGTTGGTGGTGGTAAATCGAATGCCTAGTGCTTCTATTTCAGTTTTTTGTGGTAGGTTGCCCTTGAAAGCCCATATTTTTCCAGATCCTTTCTCCCAGAAAGTATATTCTTTGAATATTTCGGAAGAAATTCCAAATCTATCGTGCCAAAATTCTAGAAGGTCTGTTCTTGTGATTGTGGATTGATTTTGTTCGTGGAATTTATCAAAAGGTAATAAATTAAAAGTGGTATTTGTAGAATTCATTTTACCTCTAGTTTTGCTATGAAAAATCCCCCAGTATTATTTTGATTTGGCCAGATTCGTTTGCAAAGATGGAGTGAAGAGTCCAATTGGATCCCATCCCATTCAGTTGTCCCAGGGGAAGATGATATGGGCAGATCAAAAGGTACGAGAGTGCAATTCTCTTCCGAGAGTATTTTATCAATGACTAGTTCATTTTCTTCAGGAGAAAAGGTACATGTTGAGTATACAACAGTGCCCCCGCTCTTGACTACATTGATCGCCCTTCTTAAAATAGAAAGTTGTAGTTTTTGCAGAGAAAATAATTTTTCAAGTGACCATTTTCGCAGGGCACTAGGGTTTTTTCGTATAGTTCCCTCTCCAGAACAAGGGGCATCGACTAGAGCGGAATCAAAAGTGGTGAAGTCAAATGGTTTTAAGGAGAAATGTCTTGCGTCTGAATGGGTAACTGCAGCGATAGTAACCCCCAACCTTTCAAGATTTGATCTTAATGCAGGCATTCGTCGTAGGTTGGAATCGTTTGCTACGATGAGCCCCCGGTCATCCATTAAAGCTGCTAATTGTGATGTTTTAGATCCAGGAGATGCACAGGTGTCCCAAACTATATCTCCAGGAGAAGGATTGAGGACAAGAGGAGGCAATGAAGATACTTCTTCTTGTCCGTGAATCCACCCAAGTAAGTAAGGTAGAGTATTACCAGGAGAAGTAGTATCTATCTGAAAAAGAAGAGGGTTCCATTCACAAGGAATGACATCAATAGATAAGTCGGAAAAGGCATCAATCGATTTTTGTATCGTTGTTTTAATTGTATTTATTCTAACGACATAAGGGAGAGGGGTGTTGCATGCGTCTAAGAATTGAGAATAATCTTCAAGGAGGGGTTCGTATCGAGAAAAAATGGAAGTGAAGTCACTCATAGAGATGGGTCGAGAGCGTGCCAAGATAGAATGGGAAATCGGGCTGCAGCAGTTTGGTCAATTCTTGCTGATGCGGTTGAATTTGGAGCAGATTTTAGCGTGGATTGGTCTTCAATTAGGACTGCATTGAATGAAGCTGCGATTTGATCCAAAGTTGATTTGTTTTCAGATTCTGTTGGTTCCACCAACAATGCTTGAGGAACTATCAGGGGCCATTTGGTAGTGGGAGGATGCACCCCATAGTCTAACAACCGTTTTGCGACTTCTGCGGCATCTTGATCTCCAGAACTAGCAACAAATTCATGATAGAAAGGTCTGAATGGAATTTCATACTGGATCTTGCTCCCTAAATAATTTGCATTCAAAACTGCTTTTGCACTAGCGTCTAAAAGGCCACTGTCCCCGAGCCGAAGTATGTACGCGAGTGCTTTTACCAAACAAAGCCAATTTCCATAGAATCCATGTACTTTTCCAATGGTATTTTCAGGCGTGGATAGATCGAATCCAGATTTTGTTTTTATCACAATGGGTGCTGGCAAGAAACTTTCAAGTTTGGATACCACCCCAACGGGGCCTGCTCCGGGGCCACCCCCACCATGAGGAGTTGCAAAAGTTTTGTGTACATTATAGTGCATGATATCAAAGCCCATATCACGAGGACGGGAACGCCCTAGGAGGGCGTTTAGATTTGCACCATCGTAGTACAGTAAACCGCCCGCTTCATGCACCATTGATGCAATGAGTTCGATCTCTAACTCAAATAGGCCAAGCGTATTTGGATTGGTTAGCATCAACGCTGCAGTATTTTCAGAAAGGGCGGCTTGGAGTGCATCTATGTTAACCGTCCCTTGTTCATTGCTGGGAATTTCAATTGTTTTATACCCCCCTAGTGCTGCGCTCGCAGGGTTGGTCCCATGTGCACTTTCAGGTATAATAATTTCATTCCGTGAAAAATCATCATTAGATTCGTGGAACGCTTTGATTATCAGGATGCCAGTAAATTCCCCCGCTGCGCCTGCGGGTGGTTGTAGTGTTACAGCGTCCATTCCACCAATGGTGGCTAGATGTTCTTGTAGAGCATATAAGATTTCAAGAGTTCCCTGAATAGTATGTGGTGCCCTATCAGGATGTATAGAACAGCCAGGCAGCACGGCCACATCTTCGGTGAATTTTGGATTGTACTTCATAGTGCAACTCCCCAAGAGGTAGGGGCCACTGTCGACCCCATAGGTCATTTGAGAAAGGCGGGTGTAATGGCGTGCCAATTCAGGTTCGGACAAGCTAGGCAAAGTGAGAGAATTTCGTTTTAAATTTGAGGGGAGAGGGACGTCATCCAAAGAGACCTCAGTCATATTCTTTTCAGATAAGAGGGGCTCGTAAACAGATTGAGAAGTCCATTTTGCTTGATCGTAACGGGGAGGGGAATTGCTCATGAATTTACCTCCTTGAAGGCGTCGACAAAAGCATCGAGATGAGAGGCATTAGTATCAGTAATACAGATGAGTAACTCGTGATCGCCTATTGAAGAAACTGCATATCCTTTTGCTTCAAGTGCTTGAACCACTTCCGTGGCTGTTTTATCAGTTCTAACTACAAACTCCCGAAAATAATGCCGAGGATGAAGAGGGGCATGTACACCTTCTATGGTGTTAAGTTTAGAAGAAAGTTCAAGGGGCAGTTCTATGCATTGTTTTGCTAAATCGATTAAACCGTGAGGTCCCAGGTATGCGGCATGTATTGCAGTTCGTAGGGCGACCCATGCTTGGTTGGTGCAGATATTTGAAGTTGCACGTTCGCGCCGAATGTGTTGTTCTCTTGTTTGAAGTGTTAGTGTGTATGCCCTACGATTGGTTGCATCCTTAGTGATTCCAACCAATCTTCCGGGAACTTTTCGCAAATATTCACTCCGACACGCGAATAGGCCGACGCCCATTCCATACGCATTTGGAAGACCAAGTACAGATGCATCTCCAACTACTATATCAACACCAAGAGATGACGGTTTCTCTAATATTGATAGTGCGAGGGGATCGGTTCCAAGGCAGCAAAGAGATCCAGAAGCATGAGCTATATCAGATATTTCTTTGATGGATTCTTCAAGTGCACCATGTGAATTGGGACTTTCAATATAGATCATTGAAACATCATCAGAAAATAGATTTTCTAATTTTTCAATGTCGGTGTTGGAATCACGAGTGGGGTAAGATTCTATTTTGAATCCAGAATTTGAAGTATAATTTTTCAAAACGCTAAGGCGCTCTGATCGCAGGATGTCGGGTACTAAAATTTTTGTACGAGTAGGAGATATCCTTCCAGACAAGAGGGCAGCTTCGCCTATGGAAGTGGCGAAATCATACATTGAGCTGTTAGCTATTTCCAATCCAGTTAGTTCAACTATTAAAGATTGGTATTCAAACAAAACCTGAAGAAACCCTTGAGAAATCTCGGGCTGATATTGAGTGTAAGATGTCAAAAATTCGGATCTATCAGAGATGTGATCAACTAGGGAAGGGATATAGTGAGAATAATAACCGTGGCCAAGAAATTCAACAAGGGGTAGATTTTTATCAAAAATTTCCTTCAGTTCAGTTTTAATTTCATGTTCTGAGCGAGGGGGGATTTTGAATGAATCGGGGAATTGAATAGATGGAGGAATATCGAATAGATCCTCTATTGACTCAAGTCCTAGGTCCAAAAGCATTGCTTCGACGTCTGCAGGAGTATGAGGAGTATATGGACTTTGAGTAGAAGGAAAATTCGTCATGCTAACCTACCAATATATTCAGCTTGTTTGACTCCCATATTCTTCTGCCGTGAGTAGTGTTTCGATTTCAGAGAGGTTTTTTAATTCTATTTTGAGCAACCACCCTGTGTTGTAAGGATCGTCGTTTACTTGCTCAGGTTCCGTTTCGAGGGTGGAATTAACTTCCAAAACAGTTCCAGAAAGTGGAGCGTAGAGATCGGAAACGGCTTTGATACTTTCGACGAGACCAAATATTTGTTCTTTTATTAAAATATCTCCGACGGTAGGCAATTCTAGGAAAACTATATCTCCTAATTCGTCTTGTGCGAAATCGGTTATTCCAATTAGTGCAATATTAGAATCTACCAATGCCCACTCATGTGATTGGGAGTATATTCTATCGCCAGGTATAGAAAAGGTCATTGTAGATTAATGAACGGTGTGGAACATATGGTTGCTGGTTTGAATGAATTTCGTATGGCGACTTGGAGGGAACTTCCAATTGAAGAATAAGAAGGAGGGACATAACCTAATCCTATGGGAAGATCTAGAGTGGGACTTAGAGTTCCGCTTGTCACCACTCCTATTTGCTCCCCCATGTTGTTGAGTATAGCAGACCCAGGCCTAGGAATTGATCTTTCAGAGAGAGAAAATCCTATAAAATTGAGATTAAGTTCTTGTGAATGGAGTTCTAACAATGCATCTCTGCCGATGAAATCTTGTTTCAAATCGACGGTGAAATCGACTCCGGCTTCGAATGGGTTTCTTGGATTTTTTTGGTGGTTAAAATCTTGACCAGAAAGTAAAAATCCCATTTCGGTCCGGAGAGTATCCCGAGATCCAAGTCCACATGATGGAAAATCCAATGCATCCCACAGAGTTACAGCGTCGCTAGAAGAAAGCAATAGTTCAAACCCATCTTCTCCAGTATATCCCGTTCGGGAAACAGTGCAAGTGATTCCTGAAATGGTTGTAACAGTGGTTGTGAACCTCTTTAAATCTGAGAGTGGGTCTGGGGAGAGTGCATCGATAGAATCGACTGCAAGTGGACCTTGTATGGCGAACATTGCAATCTCATTGGTAGAATTTTTTATTGTGACATCGAGATCCCATTCGTCGCGGAAATGCACCCACCTAAGAAACATTTCTTCGTCATGTCCCGCATTTGGTATGAACATAAATGATTCTGAAGAATTTCGATAAACAAGGGTGTCGTCCAAGATAACCCCACTATCGTCAGTTATCATGGCGTATTGTGCTTGGTTGTCGCGAAGTCGTGTGACATTATTTGAAACCAATTTGTTTGTCAAATATTCTGCATCTTTTCCATCTAAATATATTTGGCCCATATGAGAAACATCAAACTTTCCTACCGCGTTTCGAACACAATTATGCTCCTCTATTATAGATCCAAATCGGATGGGCATTTTCCAGCCTCCGAAAGTTGTGAATTTGGCACCCAATTGTTCATGAGATGTAATTAGGGGGGATAACCGAGGGAGCATGACTAGCAATTATATGTGGGCAGTATCCCTTTTGTATGTTTGGGTTGGGCAAGGTTCAATTAAAATAATTGAATTGAAAATGGGTCGTATCGCCAGACATATCCACTTTAAGTTATAATAATAGGCATGAATTTCAAAAAATTGGTTAATGGAAAACCAAATAAAAGGCAATCGATGGAATGGAAATCGGTTGGGTTGTTGATTGATGGCCCTAATTGTTTTCGCGAGGAATTTGATTGTGATTTGGACGAATTGAGAGAGGTTGCGCTCCAATATGGGAGATTGGTGGTTGCTAGATGTTATTTGGACTCATATGCACCCCCTGGATTAATTCAAGCTGCAGAATCTCGGGGTTTTGAAACGGTGATAACTAGCGGGGATGTGGATGTCAGATTAGCAGTTGATGCAGTAGAGATAGCAGTTAATGGGACGACTGAAATTCTTGCAATTGCATCTAGAGATATGGATTTTAAACCTGCAATTGAGCTTGCGTCGAGATATGGTCTTAAGACGGTTGTCATTGCTCCGAGTGAGCATGGAAAATCAGAAGGCCTAGCCAAATCAGCTCACGAAACAATAGTTTTAAATTCGAAATGAATCCAATTCTTGACAATCATTGTCATTTGGATTCAGAAGAAGGAATGGGGATTGCTGCCGTTGAAGATTTTAGTAAAAGTGGGGGGACACATATGTTGGTTGTGAATCAGCATTCATGGAAGAGTGGAAAAAATCCAACAGACATGTCCGATTTTGAAGAGAGATTCTATCAAACTATTGAAATGGTAGAACAAGCGACAGAGATACTGCAAGGGCGCGCTTGGTCTGTTTTAGGAATTCATCCTGCGTTGATATCCAGATTAGTAGAAGATGGTCAAACTGCAAAAGAAGCGGGAGAATTCATGTGCGAGGGCCTAGATATGGCCGCAAAAATGATTGACAAAGGAGATGCGATTGCTCTTAAATCAGGGCGGCCGCATTATGAAGTTTCGCAGGAGATATGGGAAACGTCGAATGAAGTACTTCGCCATGCGATTTCATTGGCAGCAAAAATGGGAATTGCGGTGCAACTGCATACAGAGGAGACGGAGGATCTTTTTGAAGTGTCGGGTTGGGCAAGTGAAATGGGCCTACCTTGGCAAAAAATTGTTAAACATTTTGCAGGAGGGGTTTGTGAGGGTGTGACCCCGAGTGTGATCAGTAAGAAGGAAGAACTAGAGAGGGCCATTCAGAGTGGAAAGCCATTTATGATGGAAACGGACTATTTGGATGACCCAAGAAGGCCGGGTGCAGTTTTGGGGATGAAAACAGTCCCCAAAAGAACTAAATTGTTGAGAGAGAGGGGGTATGAAGAATTAATGGAAGTGGCACACGTAGATACTCCAAAGATGGTTTATGGGATAAAAACCAGAGACTAACTCGTTGATTGTCGATGAATGCACCGGCAGTTCCTTATAGAGGGTCAAGTTATACAGCGTTATGAAAAGCGTAGGGATAGATGGAATTTCCATTTGGTCAGGGAAATTAAGCCTAGACTTGGCAAATGTATTTGCACCTTCCGTTGGGGAAGATCCAGAAAAATATACAAAGGGATTAGGATTGTATACATGTTCGTTCCCAGATGTTCGTGAGGATATAGTAACAATGGGAGCAAATGCGGCGTATAAGTTGATGAAAAATGAAGGAGTAGATCCAAGAGATATTGGTAGAATAGATGTTGCAACTGAAAGTTCATTTGATTCTTCCAAACCTATTTCTACATATATTTCAGGGTGTTTGGAGCAGGTATTTGGGGAAGAATTTCGTAATGTGAACAAAGGTGAAAGAAAATTTGCGTGTATAGCGGGGACACAATGTATAGACGACGCTCATAATTGGATTCTTTCGGGGAGAAATGAGGGAAAATCGGCATTGGTAATTGCAACAGATACGGCATTATATGAGAGGGGAAATCCAGGGGAGGCTACACAGGGCGCTGGTGCTGTTGCCATGTTAATTGCAGAAGACCCCTCTATTGTGGAATTGAGTTTAAAACAGGGATATTCTAGTGTGGATGAGACGGATTTTCTGAAACCGAATCAACAATTTCCTAGTGTAGATGGAAAAAGATCCGTCCAAGTATATCTCTCTTTAATGAGAGATGCCCTGACAAACTTCGAGGAGCGGAGTAAAAAGATGGATATAGAAGAGTTTCAATTTGTTCCGTTTCATGTGCCATTCCCAGGGATGGTTAGGAAAGCGGCTAGTTTGGGGTATCGGCATATGACGCGAGGGACATCTATTGAGGAGGAGTTAGAAAAAATTATAGGACCAAAACCGGAGATAGAAGAATTTTCAGAGTATGAAATGTATACCGGAAGTATTCGCGAATATATGAAACTCTTGGAGAAAACTGAAGTATATCAGAAATGGTATAAGCGAGTTATAGAACCCACAATAGAAATATCAGGAAAGGCTGGCAATTGGTACACTGGGTCAGTCCATCTTGCACGGACGTCTGGATTGATATATGCTGTAAGGGAAAAGTTAGATTTGGTTGGGAAAAAGATATTAGTTGGTTCATACGGAAGTGGTGCTCAGGCGGAAATTCATACTGAAACTATCAGAGAGGGCTGGGACGAAAAAGTTAAAAAAATAGACATATACGATCAACTCGAATCTCGCCGTCCGTTGTCATTTGAAGAATATGAACAAATTCATGACGTCCACAATTATTCTAAAGAGACTTTGTTAAAAGAACTGACAGATTACAAAAATGAATTTGCGTTTAAAGGGTATGGGAAAATGGGAGAACATACCTACGAATTCATTTGAGTCAGATAGGACTAATGTGTGGATTCGAGATTTGAGAGTAAAGTATCTAAAGGTGTGTTTACCACCCCAAGTGAAAATCCACTTATCGAGGCGAGGGAGGGGGCATGTTCCCAAAGGGCTTCGGATGAGATTCCATGGAGTATGACCGCACTAGGTGTGGGGGAAACGACACGCATTGCAACTAGAGGAGATTCTCCACGAGAAACATTAGTAAAAATCAAAGCCCTGTTTGTACTTTGTCCATAGAGTTTAAACAAGTCCCCAGGAGAAAGTGTCGTGATTGCCAATATGCTATCAACAACTGTGTAGCCAGTAATACCTTCGGGGCCAGTCACTATTTCAGATCCGCCTATGTTGTCGTAAAATGTGGGCAAGGGTACTGATGAAAAGTACTCGTGAATTGCCAGAATAGAGGGATGAGATTCAGTAGAGCCGGATAGAGAAGCATAGCGTTGGATATTAAATCCACCCGTTTCTTGATCTGCATCTAATATTGCGGTTACAACTTTTTGTATGAAATTTGCCCCAGGGTTTGGTCGCCTGCCCCCTTCGTAATCAGATAAAACGGAAGAAGATATTCCAATCCTATTGGATATTTCGACTTGTTTTAGACTAAATTCCCGGCGCCATTTTCGGAGGGATTCTCCGGGTTTTTCGCTTAGCGCTATTTCTCCCGCAATCCGTACCGCGAGTGAATCCCTGTTGGGATTGGGAGGCTCCATGAGTCACTTCTTATGTAAGAAAGTAAAAGCGTGTCGTAGGGTCGGGGAGATAATTTTTACAGAGAGCCGTAGTTAGTTAAAAAAGATAAATGGCACACGTGGGTTTTATTAAGGGTCGCAGATAAAATAATATATGGCGGTTGGTGAAGACCCACTAGATGTTCTTATAATCCCAACAGGAACTATTGCCGAGGAGCGGGATTTGGTTGCACCGGGAGATGTGATAATAGGAGGACAAAGTAACATTAGTTTTGGAGTTCGATCGCAAAACATACTAGTGGGGGAGAGAGTTCGTTTTGAAGGAGATATAGAAGTTGAAAGAGAGTGTAGAGTTGACATTTGGTGTGAAATTGAAGGTAACGTGATGGTTGGTGAAGACGCTTATTTAGGAGAAAGGGTTAGTATTTCAGGAAGATTGGCAGTTGGAGGAGACCTAGACATAGGAGATGATGTCCAGATTGAAGAGGGATTTGAAGCAAATGGATGGATCAATATACGGAATCCATTGCCAACAATCATATTCTTATTTATGTATTTAACACAATTGCTGCGTCTTGGTGAAGAGGAAGCTGCAGAAGAATTACTTTCTGAAATCCTTGAAGGAGAAAGGGGAGACGGAAAGGATGAAGATCCACTGGTCATTCCACGAGGGAGTTATATTTCGGATGAGATGTGGAGGGTGTCTACACCGGTGGTAGTTAAAAATGATTGTAGATTGCATGGAAATTTTCGGGCAGTGGATATAAGCATTGGAGAGAACGTGAATTTATTTGGAAGTATTCGGGCGCGCGAAGGTGTGGTTATAGGAAATGGTACAAGAATACATGGTGATGTCACTACTAGAGAGGGAGACATCATACTTAGAGAAGGGTCCCACATATTGGGAGACATTTCCTGTAATAAATTGGAGCTTTACGAAGGTGCACGCGTAGAGGGAACTATAAGAGCAAAGGACGGTATGCAGATTCGATCGAAAGAGAGGAAACCCCAAGAATGAAATGGAAGTTTGAGATTTGTTTTAGAGGGAAGTGAGAGAATATGATTGTTTTAGCACTGGCTGGAAAACCAAATGCAGGTAAATCAACATTCTTTAAAGCTGCAACATTAGCAGACATAGAAATAGCAGATTATCCATTTACCACAATTGAGCCAAATCGGGGCGTGGCCTACGTTAGGACAAAATGCCCTTGTGAGGATATGGACACAAGGTGTGAAAATAGTCACTGCCAAGAGGGAAAGAGATACATTCCAATTGAATTGATCGATGTTGCGGGTTTGGTTCCAGACGCCCATCGGGGGAGGGGTCTTGGAAATAAATTTTTAGACGATTTGATGAATGCAGATGCAATTATCAATATAATTGATTTTTCAGGAGAGACTAATGAAGAAGGGGAAAAAATAGAAAATCCCGAATATGACCCCCTAAACGAAGTAGTGTTTATTAGAGAAGAAATTGATTTGTGGCTGGCGGGAGTGATTAGGCGCAATTGGGGATCTGTTGAACGCTTAGCTCGGGGTCCAAACTTCAATATGGAAAAATCAATTGCTAGTGTTTTGTCAGGATTAGGCATAAAATCTCGAGATATTTTGTCATGTCTTAGGAAGATCGAATATCCACCGATGCCAAGTGGATGGGAAGATTCAGATTACGAACAATTGGCACGTTTACTTAGGAAAATGTCCAAACCTTCGATAGTAGTTGCCAATAAAATAGATGTAGCACCGGGAGAGAATATTGAACGTCTAGGAGACATGGGAGAAGAAATATCCGTGGTTGCTGCACAATATGAATTAATACTTCGGAAGGGGAAGGGGAGGGGAATCATACAATATGATCCAGGAGATAGTACGTTCGAGGTTATTAAAGAATTGACAGAAGAACAAGAAGTGGGCTTGGATAAAATTGAAAATATGATGAAAGAATACGGAGGTACTGGTGTTCAAAATTCACTCAATCGGGCAGTATATGAAATGATGAGAATGATAACAGTATTCCCAGTGGAAAATGAGAGTCACTGGACAGATGGAAAGGGGAATAAGTTGCCAGATGCATATCTAATGTCAAGTGGATCCACTCCTAGAGATTTAGCTTATGAAGTTCATACAGATATAGGAGAAGGATATCTATATGCGGTTGATGCCCGTTCGAATAGAAGAATTTCAGAAGATTATGAGTTGAAAGAGGGCGATGTTATAAAAATTGTAAGCACTGCAAAGTAAAAGATGGTTTAATAGAATAGAATTCAACTAAACATCAAACGGTCTAGTCCATCTATCAGTGCTAAAACACTAGCTCGAGTTATATCAGCGTCGCTGCTAGCCACACTAACGGTTCGGTCTCCTCTGGCAACTTCAACATAAACAGTGACTAATGCATCAGTACCACCAGTCAGAGCGTCCACGTGGTAACTAACCAATCTAAAACGTGAATCGTTTAATGCACCTCGGACTGCGTTAATTGCTGCGTCGACTGGACCACTACCGATACCAGAAGAAGAACGTTCTTCTCCATCGACTTCTAGACGAATGCTTGCAGTTGGCGTCGCCCCACCACTGACGGCGATGAGGTCTACTAGCGTGATTTTTTGATTTCGGGGGATGCCACAGACATCGTCTGCTATTGCCAATAAATCGGCATCTGTTACTCGCTTATTACGTTCGGCTAGTACTTTTACCCGATTAACAATGGTGGAAATTTGGTCGTCCGAAGCAGTGATTCCATGTTCCTCGAGCGCAGCTCTAGCTCCTGCCCTACCTATATGCTTTCCAACTGCAAGGCGGCGCCCTCTGCCGACTAATTCGGGAGGGTAGGGTTCATACATCCGGTCGTCTTTGAGAATTCCATCGGTGTGGATACCACTTTCATGGGTGAAAGCATTTTCGCCGATTACAGCTTTATTAGGCGGGAGAGAAACACCAGTTGATCGGGAGACAAGTTGTGCGAGATTGAATAGCCCATCTAACTTGACCGTATCTATGCCATAGCAATGGTGTAAGGCGATTGCAACCTCCTCCAATGCGACATTTCCAGATCGCTCCCCAATACCATTTACTGTTGCATGTACCATCAATGCGCCTCCGGCTATACTCGCCAAAACATTAGAAACTGCGAGACCTAAATCGTCGTGGGTATGAGTACTTGTAGGACCTATTTTAGATAGTTGAGAAACTGCGAGATGGGCTTGCTCGGGGCTAGCATATCCAACAGTGTCTGCCCAACAGATCCAGTCTGCCCCCGCATCGATTCCGGATTGCATTAAAGCTGTTAGGAAATCTAGGTCGGCCCTGCTTCCGTCTTCACCTAGAAGTTCTAACCAAATGCCATGGTCTTTAGCGTAATCAATTAGAGAGATAGAATTGGAGATAACATCTTCCCGGGTTGTTCTAACTTTGTCAGTTACATGGCGGTCGCTAGAGGGAACGACTAAAGTGACACCATCAACACCGCAATCGAGTGCATCGTCAATATCGGATTGAATCCCACGGGCGAAGCTAGTTATTTTGGCACTTAGATCTAGCTCCACGATTTGTTTGATCGCTTCTCGTTCGCTTTGGCCAGTGCATGCGCTGCCTGCTTCGATGACAGATACACCTATATTATCGAGTTCAGTAGCGATGGAGACTTTTTCTTCGGTGGTCAGTGCTATTCCTGGCGCCTGCTCTCCGTCACGGAGCGTGGTGTCTAGGATTTTTATAGTTTTGGGGGAATTATCTTTGAGTTGGGATAAGTTCCCTAATAAATCGATCATGGGTCATGGTTTGCCCTAATTACTCAGGGGGGAGAGAGGGTATTTAAATTGCCTCATTCGGTGTCGTCTTGAGGGGGATGTCTACAGGCACAGAATAGATATAGGAAAGTAAAAACAGAGTCATAGGTAAAGTTATTTGTTTAAAAAAATGGAGATGGATTTATGAAAAAGACACCTAAAGGAACCCCAGTTGGGGTTGATGATCCCTACATATATGTAGATAAATGTGACCATCTAACGGGGGAAGGACTTTGTCGTTTGATACTAGAAAACAGAGATGTGGAGGGATCGTTCCAAGTAGAGCTTGAAAGGGGCGACTATGTGTGTCCAGTGGTAGAACAAAAATGGAAATGGGAAAATTGCCCTTACTTTAGGTACAGAGCGAACCAAAAAAGATGTGCCCGCTGTGGATTGGAAGAGCGTCTGAATGCCCATGATAATAGCCGACCATTATTGGAGAGGCATCATCTTTCATATGCAGGCGAAAGGGTAGGTGGAGGAGAACAGATGGACCACGAAATAATTGTGATTCTTTGTAGGTGGTGCCATGCAAAGGTACATAAATCAGGAGCTAGAATCAACGATGAAGTGGAACCAGATAGAAAAGCATTGGAAATGATGGAGGAGAGGAAAAGTGCAGAGATGAATGAGACTAAATTTGAATCTGCAAGAGAAAGGCACAATAGAGATTAATGTAATAACTATGATTCCGATTTCAAATGTAATGGAGTAACGAATGACAACATCCCAAAGTAATCTTTCAGATTTATCTAGATATGTGTTCAAATCTCCAAATTGGCCGATTAGCGTTTTCTTTTCATTGGCTTTGGCTGCAGTAGTAGGAGCCAGTGCTTTTCAGTCGGCGGAGGGGAATACAACCATTTTTTCTTCAATCATAGACAATATGGTTCTAGGGGTATTTTTCATAGGAGTTCCGACATTACTAGCTAGTTTCTTCACACCACCGATTGATCGGATACTAGGTGGGAAGATTACATACAATAGGTCTTCTCTACTAGCATTGGTTTGTGAAATCATTGTTGTTGTGTGTTTATTATTTGCGAAGGTGGTAGATCTTCTATTTAATATTGAAAGTGTTGTATATGTAGTATTGATAGCATCCCTTGCAATTATATTTGCATTTAGATTGGCAATTGTAATGGCGATATCACATAAAAATCCGATTATTGCAAGTATACCTGCGAGTATTCAGACTGTGACTGCTGCTGCTATTTATGCTGTTGCGCAATCGCAAGTGGTGAAAAATGGAGTGGGCCCAGACCTATTGATAGGTCCTGGATCGGGTAAGTTATATTTTCAATCGTATGCTATGGGTCCAAAGAATAGTATTACAGAAATAATATCGGTGGGGATACAGGGGGAATTACTATTACTCGTGGGGATGAGTATAATATACGCGCTAGGAGTATGGGGATTAATTGTAATTATAGACAGACCTTGGCGTAAGACACTTGGCGTATCTGGTTTCGATTTTATTAGAGGTTTCATAGACTACATTGCAGAGGATTCTAGAGGACTGGAAGATTTCTTTGAAAGTATAGGGGAATCGGCAGTAATTCCTGTCACTGTGATGTCTTATAGAGATTTGGAAGGGAAACAAAAAGCTTGTTTTTCGCTGCCAATGCTCCATCCAGGACCTATGGGGACAATTGGAGGGGGGAACCTTCCAGAAAGTCTTGCCAGAGATACAGTGGGGATGGCATTCACGCCTCACGCGACTGCCGGGCATGATTTTAATCTAACCACCGCCCGGGAAGTGGATTCAATATTATCAGTGGTAAAACGGGCGACAGAAGATGTGGAGTTATATGAAAGTGCGACTATGAGTGTGAGGAGTAGAGTTGGTGAAGCCGAGATAGTTGGACAAATGTTCGGAGATAGTGCTATGTTGATAGTAACATACTCGCCAGGGTGTGCAGATGACATAGACTATGCAGTCGGGTTGTCCACCATGGCAGAAGCCAGAGGACAGGGTTTAAGAAATGTCATGTTGATTGATGCACATAATTGTAATAATGGTACTAGAGGTGGAGAGATAGGACATGTAACTCCAGGTAGTCAGAGGTCATTTGATTTATTTGAAGCTGCTAAGGAAGTAAGTAAAAAATTGGTTCAAGAAGATCAAAATTCGTTTGAACTAGGGGTGGCATGGGATAAAACTAAATGGGGATTGGAAGAGGGAATGGGGCCGTTGGGAATACGAGTGGCAGTGATAAAATCGGGCGATCAAGAAACGGCATATGTTCAGATAGATGGGAACAATATGGATCCAGGATTAAGAGATAGAATTGTAGAAGAAAATGAATTGGTAGACGAGATTGAGATCATCACAACAGATACACATATTGTGAATACCATTGATGCTGTGAATCAAGTGGGACAAAGGATACCTCATAATGAATTGATTGGTAAGATCCAAGAGTTAATAAAAGAGGCAAAAGAAGATTACGAGTCAGTTGTAGCAGGGATGGCATCTAGAAAAACAACAGTGACAGTATTTGGGAATGATATGACAGAAACTCTAGCAAGTCACGCTAATGCGATGATTTCAATGGGCGGGGCGCTCACGGCTGCAATGATAATTGCAACCGTTTCGATAAGCATACTTTTGTTCTTGTTTGCAGCGGCGTAGAAAGAATGCGAGGGGCGATCAAGAAATATTTAAAATTTCTTGGATCTCTTTTTGTAAAGTTTCAAATTGTTTTTGTATTCGTTCGCTTTGTTTATTGAGAGTTTGTAGTCGGACTTCGAGGGCCTCAACACGTTGGTTAAGATCTTCTTCGGCGGATTTCTGATCTGTTTCGACCAATAAGTTTCCTACGTGACGATATAAAGTAGCATCTTTTTCGGTTTTGGATAAAACAGATAGAGCCGATTTATTTTCTGCCAATTGTGCTTCTGTGTGGTGTTTTTGTACGGTGACTTGTTGGGCTTTAGATTGGAATGCCTGAAGATTTTCTAATTTCTCCCGTGCTTCAGGGGTAAGTTGTTCTGACATTTAAGTGCAGTAAACGGCCTGAACTCAAAAACCCACGTTTTCTACAATCAGATTATGGATTGGAAAAAAGAGAGAAATGGGGGGGAAACTCTGTCACCTTATATGAGTTTCTTTGACCAAAGGACTACGCTCTTTGAGAAGTACCCGATGACCACAATAAGGGCATCTGACCCCGAATACTCCTTCTAATTCGACGTCTCGTTTACAGCGGGAACATTTGTATGCCACTATTCTTCAACCTCTGTTGGAGAATCGGACGGGACTGCTGTGAGAAATAGTGCTTCTTGAGGAGCTTCAGTTTCAGAACGGGTGATTGAACGACTGCCAAGCAGACCACCTGGTGTAGCAGGTCGATAAGTGCCTCCTGCAAATCGATAATCACAATTTTTTCGCCTGCATTCCCAGATTCCAGTGCCCACACGGTGGATGGACTTGGATGCTCCACATTTGGGGCAGGCATAATCAGCGCGCATGAGGGCTTCGACTTCAGATACGCGGCGGCGGGCAACGCGACCGTATCTAGCCCCAAATCGGCCGGCTGAACCAGATTTTTTTGCCATGGATAGATTGTGTGTAGCGGCGACTTGGAGATAAACCCTTTTAAATGATATTTTGAGAGGGGCCTATATTTTATAAGGAGTATTAAAGATATGGGAATAAATCAATATAAATTTCATTAATAACATTTTTATTGTTTAACAAGTTCGATAAATATATGAGATCGATGGGAACTGTGTGTTGTTGTTTACTAATAATATCTATTTTGACAATAGGAATGGTTGGAGTTGAAAGTGGGGAAAATGGCATAGAGGAATTGTGTACATTCCCAATAAGCGAGATTGATGCTAGTGGTGCATTAGTTGAGATTGAGAAAGAGCCACAGAAAATAGTGACTCTTGCCCCTAGTGCGGCCCAGACTATGTGGGAGATTGGTGGGCAAAATAAAGTAGTTGGGATAACCCACTACGCAGAGTATTTAGAGGGGACAGATGAAAAGGCGGTTATCTCTAGCTCAGAAGGGGAGATTATCTTAGAGAGTGTTGTTTCTTTGAATCCGGATTTGATTTTGGCCCCAAGCATAATACCTGAAAAGACAGTGGAGAAACTCAGAGAAACTGGAATGGTGGTATACTACTCTTCCGAACTTAGAACGGTTGAAGACATAATGGAAGAGACCAGGTTAATAGGCAGGTTATCAGGGGAATGCGAAGGGGCGGAAGAAGTCACAACGTGGATGCAATCTAGTTTGGATCTTATTTATGAAGAGACAAAAGGAAAAGAAAATCCCGTGGTTCTTTACGTGTTTTATGGATGGACTGCAGGAGAAGGAACATTGATAGACGAAGTGATTGAAAAATCGGGGGCGAAAAATAGTGCGAAATTGATGGGAATTTCAGGATACAGACAGCTCAATGCAGAATCAATAGTTCAGAATGAACCAGAATGGATCATAATTAACTCTGATGAAATTGAGGAGATAAAAAATGATGAGATAATACAGAAAACAGCTGCGGCTCAGAGGGATCAAATAATTGTAGTGCAGGTAGAACATCTCAATCAGCCAGCCCCCAGAATAATTCTTGCAATTGAAAAGATAGCGCAGGAAATTTCTCAAGAGCCTGAAGTGGGATACTCTAAATCAGAAACAGAATTGCAAGTAGGACAAGAAATGGAATCTTACAGATGGCATTTGTCCACGGCCAGCCAGATATTTGGATATGTTGGGTTGATTATTTTGATAGGAATAGTAATCAGATGGGCGAAAAAAAAATATAAATAAAATTACATTTGAGAGAGGGGGGATTTAAGATATTCTCGTAAAAATACAGTAGCATAACTGCCGCGTGGTAGATCAAATGAAAATGTCAAGGGGTTCTCTTGAAGTTCTAGTTGGGTTGTTGTTAGAATGGGTCGCATGGAACCAAAAGAGTTGAATAGACCAGGTAGATCGAAACTAGAGGGAGAAAGTCCTACTTCGGATAGGGCTATTTGTTCTAGTTCTCCAGGAGAGCCTGGACTCAATGTAGTTTCAGATCCGATGAGTGGGGCGGTGACGAATGCCCTGTTTCTTGTTAAATGCCGATTGAGGGAATTCAAATTTTTTGGGGTGGCGGTCTGGAATTTAGTGATAGTGGGGAGATTTAGTCCGTGGATAGGTTTTGAGAAACAAACAGTATCCCCAACAGTAGCTAAGTGGAATGGTATTTTTTTATCTAGCCGAAGACTTAAAATGCGATTGAAGATATAGGACTGTGCTGCATGGATGAGAAGTAATTGTAAATTGCGAGGTAACGTTTCAAGGGCAATCCTGTAATCGTGTTCGGTCTTCCCTCCAGTATGGATTAAAGATTTTAGCATATTACGTTCATAATGTAACCACTTGGGGAATAGAGAAAGCGAAAGTTTCCAGTCGTGGGTAGATTGGACTAAGGACCGGGCTTCTTGGGTTTCCTCGGGTTCAGAGGAATGGGGATTGCCTAGGTAAGACATGAGTGCCCCTTCCCAGTCCCCTCGTGCGATGCACAATCCCACTTGGTGTGTTATTGGCCGAATTGAACCGAAACGTTGGTGGCCAAAGTAATTGGGAAAAGATACAGTCCCACCCCCGAAATTTTTGAGATCGTCTGTGATGACAGAGATAGTACTAACTTCAGCAGGATCATGAACAATAATTTCGAAGTGGTTTCCAGCTAAATCTCCAAAATATAAATTTCTGCCCAAACGGCCCACGGGTTGCATAGTTGTGTCAGGGATTTCGGGAAGAGAAATGGGATGTGTATTTTTTAGAGAGAATAGTTGGGTGGTAAGTGCGCGTTTGTCTTTTGTTCCAGCCCAAGAAATATAATTCTGAGGGACATCCAAATGGGAAGATAATTCACGGGTGAAGGAGTTAGTATCCCAATTTAAGAGGGTCGCGCGGAAAATGAGATGTTGATAAATAGAAGGATCAGCAGTGAGTGATTTATAATCTACGTTTTCAATTTCATAAACTTGAAAATCTTCAGGAATATTTCTCAAAGATCCACCAATACCAGCATGGTTGCTTATGAAATGGTCAATTCCTATTATTCGTTCTTCGGGTAAAGAAGAAAGCATTAGTAAAGGGATAAATCACAGACGATTTCATCTAGAAGAGAATCCTCTGCAGGACCTATTCCGAGAGTTGTAATAGTTCCGGGCTCCAGTTGAGTTCGGCCAGCGTCCTTTATGATTGCAGCAGGGATATTATGCTCTTCTGCAATTTTTTTGAATTCGAAAAGGGCGTTCTGATCGGGAGCTTTTAAGACTATCTTGGTTTGACCATCACGTTTCCAAATTTTTTGTGTTTTGCTATCCGATTTTAAATATGCAGAAAGGGAAGCGTGGGCGACCTGTGCCGCTAGCTTTCCGGGAGTCATGCCTAGATCGGAACGTGCTAAAATGGCCTGCTTCATGAATAGTCGGAGGCGATAGTGAAATAAAAGTCTATTCTGCTGCATGCGGGAACTTTTATGTTGGTGGCGAAGACATACAGGGTGATGATACTCTCTGATGTAGATATTCGACAGAGGATAGAAAAGGGGGAAATTGTAATTGATCCACTTGATGATCCAGATCTGCAAATTCAGCCTGCAAGTGTGGATTTAAAATTGGGAGAAGAATTTTTAGAATTTCGTCGGACCAATATACCGTGCATCCATCCAAATTCGGAAGATGAGGTTACTAAATACGTTCGGAAGACAATTGTAAAAGAAGGGGAAGAATTCATACTACACCCAAGTGATTTTGTTTTAGGCACTACCAAAGAACGGGTAGAGATACCACCAGATCTTATTGCGCATGTCCAAGGGAGATCTTCACTGGGCAGATTGGCGGTGGTGATACATGCAACTGCAGGTGTTATCGATCCAGGGTACAGGGGGCAGATAACACTAGAACTCTCGAATTTAGGAACCGCACCTGTTGCACTAACCCCGGGGATGCGAATCTCGCAAGTGATATTTACCGAATTAAAAACGCCTGCAAAAAACCCATATGGAAAGGGAAGAGGGTCGAAATACCAAGATCAGGAAGGGCCCCAGGCTTCAAAAATTCAATTGGATCCTGAATTTAAAAAATAAGATTTATTTGTAATTTTAAATTCATAATTTATTGATCCCATTTCGGATTACTCTCTCCGATTCTTCGAGTGCAGCTTCGCGGTCGAAATTTATCGTTATGTCCATCAACTCCTTGGGAGAAAGGTGAGAAATATTTTCAAAATGGGAGATGATATTGGGAATGGCACGGGTTATATTGTCGATTATAGGGACAGTGGCAAGTTGGGAAGATCTAGATAGGGGATTGAGATCAATAACAAGTGTTGTTTTTCCCATCTTATTAAAAGCTTCCGCGCGGTCTCCATCTTCAAGTGGGACCAAGACGACATCTGCCGCATATAATCCATCTGGTGCAACTTTTGCACGATCGTGAGAGATGCCGGGTATTAGGGAAGTGGCAGAAATGCCCTTCACATTAGATGCGCCGTGCGAGTTTAAGTGGGAGATGATTGATTCAATTCTTTTTTCGGTTCGATGGAATAGATTGACTTCTACCGCTGCCCCGGTGAGTTCGGAAAGAGTTACTATTTCGGCGGGGACAAGGGCTGCAGAATTTCCATTTACACTTATAACAGGATTTTTTGCCAATGTGATATGTGCAGCTGCTGCTCTTGCAGCTTGGTTCGCAGTGGGCAGGGAGCGCTCGGATAGTAGATAATCAAATGATTCTCCGCGCCCGTGGGCTATCAAACCGTGTTGACTAGTGATCCCATTCTGGATTCCAGAGATAAGTCGGTCTCTCAAGAGGAGTGAAGTATACCGAGGGTGATCAGAAGGAATATTTCCCAT
This sequence comes from uncultured Halobacteriales archaeon, assembly GCA_964597855.1. Lineage (GTDB taxonomy): Archaea > Halobacteriota > Halobacteria > Halobacteriales > Hikarchaeaceae > Hikarchaeum. The sequence goes on from CAZQZO010000003.1 coordinate 85,607, forward strand.
GGTATAGAGGTAGATGCCAAGCTTCAAAAATTAGTTTATCTCAAAGAGCGGCTTTTCGGGAGAAAAAACTTCACAAATATTTGGAGTATATCCTGCGTCGCTTAAGCCAGTTCCGAGTGAAATTACAGTTTCACCTAGCATTGCCATAGATGCCTTACCTCCACAGTCTATAACCATACTTATTATTTCTTCGATCTCAGGAGTCATGAGGTTGGTCTCAAGAGTAAATTTGTAACCGAGATCAAATAGAAAATCCAAGGAGGGTTTTTGTAAAAGAGAATGTAATGACTCAGATCCTATAGATTGGATTTTGGAGAGGTCTCCAGAGAGGATAGTGTAAGTATCCATACTATTGAAAGAAAGATACTCAATTCGATTTGTTCCAGATATTTTTTCAAGAACCCCATGTCCCGGACCGCCGGGTTTGACTCGAATTGGAATGCCACCGTATGACTGGGACATTACATCTCCGAGACCAGTGCCTGCAGAAACATCAGCTGAATGGGCTATTCGTACGATATCCTGAGGGGAGAAAGGTAAGTTGAGGAGTGTTTGCGCGGATGAGACAATCCCAAGTGCGACTGCGCCGGAAAGTCCAAATCCAGCTCCAAGGGGGAGTTTTGTCCGTACCTCGACATGTAGTGGCGAAGGGAGGGAATTGAAGATTATATTTGCCACCTCCATATGGACTTTGGATCCGTTTATTGTTAGTGAAGGCTCATTTGAAGGAGAAGTTGTAAAAGTCAAACCATCAGAAAGTGTGATCCCGGCGCCGGTAGAACCAGATTTGAGCGGGTTTGGAGATAAAAAGGGCGAAAAGAATAATGAAACGTGTGCAGGAATGAAGGTAGAAATGGAATTGGAGGTCATTGTTTGTTCTATGGGGCGAGTCGGTTGCGGTCGCGGGGGAAAAGAACAACCTCACGTACATTGTCTAATTGAAGCATGCTCATAACAAGTCGATCTGCACCCATTCCCCAACCAGAGTGAGGAGGCATACCATAGCGAAACATGTCAACATAAAATTCGAAATCTCCAGGATTGAGGCCCTGGTTTTGGAGAGCGTCGATCAATGAATCGTATCTATGTTCTCGTTGCCCTCCAGATACTAATTCCATTGAAGGGTGCATTAGATCAAACCCTTTTGATATTTCGGGAGAGTCATCGTAATTTTGGATATAGAAGGGTTTGATTTCACTAGGCCAATCTGTTATGAAATAGTGAGAATCCATAGTGCCCCCAATGATTCTTTCTGCCTGGGTGGATAGATCATCACCCCATTCTAGTGGTTCGGGGAGATCACTAGAGTTGTTTGCTATTTCAATCGCGGAATCATAGGAAATTCTTGGAAAGGGTGTTTCGGGAATGGATAGTCCATCTAGACCGAGAGTATGGAGTTGTTGTGGACAGTTTTCAGAGACGGAACGGTAAGCAATTGAGATTATATCTTCAGCCACCTCCATTGCTATTTCGTGGTCTATGAATGCTGCTTCAAAGTCGATTGAAGTTGCTTCGTTTAGGTGACGGGTCGTGTTGTGTTCCTCTGCTCTAAAAATGGGTCCTATTTCAAATACTCGCTCGACCCCCCCTCCAGCTACAAGTTGTTTGAAAAGCTGAGGAGATTGGTTCATAAAGGCTTCTTTTCCGAAATATGCAATGGGGAAAAGATCAGTGCCACCTTCAGTTCCTGTTGCAACTATTTTAGGGGTATTTATTTCAATACAATCTATATCGTAGAATCTTTGACGTATGGATCGTTGGATCTCCGATCGAATTTCGAATATTGCCCTTGTTTCGATTCGCCTGAGGTCAATGCAACGTTTATCTAGCCGCGTGGATAGTTCGGATGTGACTTTTCCGGAAGGGTCAAGGGGGAGATTTGGATCGGAAAGTGATAGAATTTCAATCGTTTTAGGCACCATTTCAATCCCAGTTGGGGCACGTTTTTCAGATACAACTGTTCCAGTTAATAGAACGACGCTTTCGCGGTATAATTGATCGAGTATAGAAAGCGTTTCTGAAGAAAGTGTTTCTTTCTCGAACTTTACTTGTAAGATGCCGCTTCTATCTCGTAATAATAAGAATGTAAGCCCCCCTAAATCACGCATCTCATGGACCCATCCTGCTACGGTTATTTCATCTCCAGGAGAAGAGGCATTAATTAAAGTTCGGTCGTACATATAGAAATTAACTACTTTGTGAGGTTTAAAATACTATGTTTATAATCGGGACTATGCAGCATCCTTTGCTCCACTTACGGTTTCTATTACAGCATCGAGCCCATCGTTGTAAAGTGTATTCCCCACCACGATGGTGTCGCAACAGCTTCGCATTTGATATGCAGAATCATAATTTGAGATTCCACCTCCATAAAATAAAGAAGATTCTGTTAGAGCGTTGTGGGCGGATTTTACTATTTTGGGGTCGCCCAACATTCCAGAATATTCTATATAAACTATGGGCTGTCTAAGGAATTTTTCTGCTACTTTGGCATAGGCTGCGACGTCTTGGGGGGACTGGTCGCAATCCGCATTAGTGTAACGCGCAACTGCAGAATCGGGATTTAAAACTATGTAAGCCTCAGTCCAGGTTAGGTCCCAGACTATATTCTGATCTATTTTGGCCCACTCTTTGTGTGCTCCGATGACCCATGCAGAACTATCTGCATTTAGAACGATGGGTACGAGATACCCATCCAATCCTTCATGGTGAACGACAGCGCCGACACTGGAAGGTTCTTGATAGAGTGGGACATTAAAATCGCTGCATGCTTGTATTACTTCCTCCATTTTTGAGCCGGTAATTCCAGTAGTCCCACCTATTTCGATTGCATCAGTTCCTATTGAGCACACATCTTCATAGGAGATACCAGGGGGCAGATCTTTATCAGGGTCTAGTTTGAGGATATGATCCCATTTTTGCCAAGGAAACTTCACTATAAGCTATTTGAAATAGAGAGAGGCATAAATTCTTTGGAAACATAATTTCAAAAAAATCATTCCAAAACCGCGGTGCACCAGGGGCAAAATGATAAGTCCGGGTCCATATTTCTGCCACAAGTGGGACATGCAAAAGAGGATTCTTTGATATTTTTTTGTGCATTTGCGAGTATATATACATCTACTATGTTCAGGAGATTAACAGCCGCAAGGGCCAGATATGCTTCCAATGGTAATTGGGCAGCGTCTGTAAAAATAACAGATATTCCTCCAGATTCAATTGCATCCATAACGGGAGTGGGTACGACTAAAATTGTAGTGGCCATTGCGAGTAGAAACCAGGTTACTGCTCGTATCCAGGACTTGAGATATATATGTCCCAAACCGGGATAGATTAGAGCAAATAAAATGGCGATTATCAGACGCCTATTTCGGGCTATCACAGGAGTCTGATGCGGTTCGATTGAATTTAATGTTTCGGTGAGAGGAGAGTATGCAATAGGTTAAGATAAAGAATTTATCAGATTTCGTAGGGTTTCTAGACTATATTGCCCAGGTGCGGTGGTGGTGTTTAAATCAAGAGGAGCATATCCAATTTTAGAACCATAAAAGGGTGCAATTACACGAGAATGACTTCCAAGGGCCCCCATAGACATCGTTGCCACAAGGTTTCCTGATTGGGTTTGGTTCCAAGTGGCTACCAGAAGATTGGTTATGTCAGATGGAGATTCTGCTGTGACAGATAACTTTCCAACGTCGCCTATTTTAGTTGATTCTGTCAAAATGGATTCTAGTTCGAGCAGGGAGGGGGTAGAATTAAAATTATGTGTTGAAATAATAATGGAAATGTCGTGTTTTTGTGCATGATCAATGGCTCGTTGCCCGTGCCCAGAAGTGATGGAAGATAATTCGACGTCTATTGCCTTGACCGAAGGATTGGACATAGCATCGCAGAGTAGATCGATGCGAGAATCATTTTCTGGACAGTTCCCTCCTTCATGTGCTACTCGATTGGTAGCAATAATGGGAAGGTCAAGGGAATATTGAGATAATTCGGCTAAAGGATCGGGAGAAAGGTCCATTCTGAATTCGATAGCATCTGCTTGATTGACCGAGGTGGAGAGGTTATCTAAACTAGTCATACTAGCAGCAAGTACAAACGTACTAAAGTCCATATGAAGATCCCGCTCGCATAGTATTTAGCTTATCCGGGGCAGGCATAAACAGGAGATGTGTTAAAGTTCAGAATAAATTTGAAAAGGTGTGCAATTTATTTTCCTTGTAGAGTAGATTTTAAGGATAAATTCAAATCTAATGAAGAAATAGATCCTCCTAAAATTGTAATGAAATTTTTGATGGCGTGATCGATAATTGCGACGCTTAATGCGAGGGAGGGGGAGACACCTGCTAAACTTACAACTAAAAGGGTAAATGCACCCTCATAGAGACCAATTCCTCCAGGAGATAGAGGTAGAACTTTGGCTAAATTTCCAATACTGACAGCAAAGAAGCAGGTGAAAATTAGGGTTGGAAGAGATATGAATGGGTCGAAAGAATACAATATTATGATTGCTACAAATACATCTAAAGACCAGATTATAAGACTAAGCACGCCGACGCGAACAAAAATTGCTGGATTAATAGTAAGTTTTTGAATATTTTCTACGAAATGTTCTAGAGAGGATGAGAAACGCTGGGCGTACAAATCATTGCTAAAAATTTTGAGTAACCGAGAGATCCTATTTCCTTTAGTTTTAGAAGATATGAGTATCAAAGTTAATAAAAATAGTACGGATATAGCAACGAAAATCGCAAGTTGAATTGCTATTTCACCGCTCTGAGATATATTTCCAACTGCAATATCAAGAGAAGAAAGGGATCCACTTCCTAAAAGGGAAGTTAGTATGAAAACTACTCCGGCAAGCGTGGTGATTGTTAAAAGATCAAATAGCCTTTCGAAAAATAATGAAGCGAATCCAGATACATAAGGAATTTTTTTCTTGGACTTTAGTATGTATGCTCTGGCGGCATCCCCAGCCCTCGCAGGGACAACTAAGTTGCAGGTTTGGCTCAGGAATATAGATTCGGTTAAGAATTTAAGGGGTTCCTGAAAGCCTAATTGGGAAAGGATTTTTTGATAACGGATCCCCCGGATGGGCCAAGATAATAGATAGATAAAAATGCTTAGTAATAGATAAATGGGATTAGACATAAAAGTGTAAAACAAATTGAGATCTAAATCAAGATAATATCCCATCAAGAATAAAGCCAAAAAGGAGATAAAAAAACCAAAAATGGATGAATTGAGAGCGGTTATGCGAGGAGAAATGTAAAATTCGATCCAGAGTCGGAGGATATTTATTGCCATGGCAAAAACGTCTCGGGCTATATCGACTTTGGTATCTTTTTGAGGAGTCCAAGAAACGGGGAATTCGAATACATTGAAATTGGAGTTTTGTGCCTTTACTAAAATTTCAGTGTCCCAGAACCAATGAGTATCTTTCAAAGAGGGGGAAAGTTTAAAAAAAATCTCTCGATTGAATGCTTTGAATCCGCACTGGTGGTCGTATAGCTTAGACCTTAGGAGAAATCGAACTAGAGTATTGAACCCTTTACTCAAAATAGATCTATGGAAAGGGCGTTTGGTTTGTGCCCCGGGGAACCATCGAGATCCTGTGGCAATATCCGCAGATCCAGAGTGAACTGCAGTTATGAGTTGCTCGAGATGTACATTGTCAGTGGCTAGATCCGAATCTAGATAAACTAAAGTATCACCTTTGGCGATCTCAAATGCTCTGTTTAATGCTTCTCCTCTGCCTAACCTAGAGGGACTATGGTAATGTCTCACTTCGTCGTGCTTGATAGCAAGATCGGATGCTATTTTGGGTGTGTTATCGGTGCACCCATCCTCAGCTATAATTAATTCATACGAACCAGCAGGGAGAAAATTTTTGAGATGATTTAGAGTATCCTCAACTGCAGAAGTGATTGTGGGAGATTCATTGTATGCAGGGAGGACTACACTTACCGAGACCGGGGGGGCCATGCACCGAGACTGAACTTCCTGGAGCATTAATCTTCTGAGGGAGAACGCGGACTATAGTCAAAATTAGTATAGAAAATAGAGTTAATTGTCAGGAAGATCCATGTCTTCTTTGGTAACGGGTTCTAATTCTAGATCCTTGTCCAACTCAGTTAAGATGCTATCGAGTTTGTCTAGTCCGAGTAATTTGAGAGTCTTGGTATTGAAATCGAGGCTTTCCAAAGTATCTTCGGTGTCAGCTACATCACTACCAGATAGATGTTTTCCATAGCGCCCTAAGAGAGAGGTGAGTTCTTGGGGTATGATTATCGTGGAGGATTCCCCTTCCCCAACAGAAACGATGGTATTGAGAGCTTTGTTTATGATTGCTCGCTCGCCCATTGCTTCTGCTGCTTTTGCTCGGAGGACGGTTGAAATGGCACCTCCTTGTGCTTGTAAAATAAGACTTTGTTTTTCCCCTTGAGCACGAATAATAGCTGATTTTTTATTACCTTCTGCTATTTCGATTTCACTCCTTCTTTGTCCCTGTGCTTCGAGGATCATTGCACGTCTGCGTCGCTCGGCAGATGTTTGTTGTTCCATTGCATTTTGGACTTCTGCGGAAGGACTAACTTCACGGACTTCAACGGACTCGACACGGATTCCCCATGCATCGGTTGGTTTATCTAATTCTTCTCGAATACGTGTGTTGATGACTCCTCTTTTGCTCAAAGTTTGGTCGAGTTCCATATCTCCAAGAACCGCCCTTAGCGTTGTTTGGGCTAGGTTCATGACTGCAATTTTATAGTTTGTGACTTCTAGGAATGCTTTCTTCGCATCCATGACTCGTATGTATACAACCGCATCTGCCCTAACAGGAGAATTATCTCTAGTGATTGCTTCTTGGCGGGGGACATCTAAAGTTTGGGTCCTCATATCAAATGTATAAGTTTTTGAAACAAATGGGGGAACGAATCGGATTCCGGGATCCAATAAACCGCGATATTCACCAAAAATTGTTAGTGCTTTTTTCTCATATGCGTTTACTATAACGACCATCTGTGTAACGATGATAATCGCTAGAATTAACAGTGGTATAGTAGGGAGTAATCCAATTTGTAATGGTAGTAAATCGAACATAAATTGGGTTAGATGTCTATGTATTAAAGCCTATAGATATGTTGATAAAATTAAGATTTTTTCGCAGTTACAGGTTCGACTACCAACATGTTTCCGCCACCGGGATCCACTACCCTTATTTCTGTTCCGGTGGAGATGGTTTCGCCAGTACTTCTAGCGGAATATAGTGAGTCGAATCCACCATCATACAGGTTTACCTTTCCACCTTTTGAAGTGACCTGTTCGGCAACATATCCGGTTTTATCACGCAGACTATCAGCATCCGACGTTCGGAAAAGGCCTTTTCCACCATAGATATCTAGCGTTCTAAACAGATATAGGGCGATTCCACCAAAAATTATCAATAGGACGGAAAGGGCAATGGGATTGTTTAAAGGAGAAAAGGCCACTCCCAATAGGCCGGCCGAGATAAGTGCAACTCCCAAGACTATGAAATGGGCACCGGGGACTATCGCTTCCGCGGTGGTCAAGACGATACCTGCCAAGAGTAAGATTAAAGCTAAGGAGACTTGAGGAGGGCTGGATGAGATAGACACAAGATCGAATTATCCGTGATGGACTTAATTTTTGCGATGGGAAATCGCAGATGAGGGGGGGGAAAGTTATAAAAATGAAAAATTACTTGATCAGAGAATATTGCCATAATAGAGAAGGCCCCGCCCCCCATCAAGAGTGACAATAGTTTTGTTTGAAAGAGAATCGGGGAGCGAGATTCCACTTATCATGGGGAGGTTCAGTTCACGAGCTATAAGTGCAACATAACTCGTTAAGCCGGGGTTTTCGTATAAAATTCCTGAATATTTTTTAGCTAATGTGGGTATTTCTCCTGCAAACGTGTTGGGAATGAAAACAATAGCGCCTGCGGGAATGGAATCGAGATTTGAAGAAGACAATCGGAATAGGGGGCCAGAAACTTGTCCTGAAACTATACCTTCACCCCTATCAATGATTTCAGATGCGACGTGTACTTGTAGTGTTTTTGTGGTATTCCAAGAGAGATGAGGCAGCATCCCAGAAATTACAACAACCGTGTCTCCGTCGTGTACTATTTTAGAGGTTAATGCCTGAGAAACGGCATGATTGGTTATCTCGAATGTTTGTTCGTTTGGCAAGAGTCCTTGCTTAGAAGATACACCCCAAGAAAGTGAAAGCCTACGGCATAAGTTATCAGAAGGGAGAACCGCAAAAATAGGAACACTAGGCCTAAATTTTGACGTTTTAAGTGCAGTATACCCGGAATCAGAAACGACAATTATGGCGCTTGCGCCAATGTCTCTAGCCAAATAGCGTGCAGATCTGGAAAGGGCGCCAGTATTGGAAGAAACAACTGAAGATACGCGTTGTTCGAGTAGGTTTGCATACTCATCGCTTGATTCTACTTCAGATATGATACCATTCATGGTTTTGACCACGCCGATGGGGTCAATGCCAATGGCAGTTTCTCCAGATAGCATAACTGCATCAGTTCCATCTAAGACGGCATTTGCTACATCTGAGGCCTCGGCTCGTGTTGGGCGGGGAGAGGTTACCATTGATTCTAGCATTTCTGTTGCAGTTATTACCGGTACTCCAGAATCAATGCATTTATGAATGATTCTTTTTTGAATCAAGGGGACTTCTTGGAGTGGGCACTCGACACCAAGGTCTCCTCGTGCAATCATAATTCCATAAGAGATTTCGATTATTGAATCTAATTCTGCTAAAGAGTCCGATCTCTCTATTTTTGCGATGATAGGAATATCAAGATTGAAATTCTCCATTGAGGATCGAACGGATAGTACATCAGCTGCACTTCGAATGAAACTGGCTGCTATGAAATCTACATTTTGAGACGAGATGAACTCTAGATCTTTATGATCTTTTTCGGTGACAGGGTCCAAATTTAGTCGGACCCCGGGTATACTGATGCCTTTTTGACTAGTTAATTCACCTCCTGAGATCACTTTGGCAATTACAGAACTGGGTGTGAGCTCCACAATAGTCGTTTCTATTTTGCCATCGTCGAGGAGTATATTGTCACCTACTGAAACCCCAGTCAGTGGATGGGAAGTTCCGATAGTCAGAGGAGAGGACCCCTGGCCTTCAACAAAATGAACTAAATCACCAGAATCAAGCTGCAAAGGTGAGTCCAAAGAAGTTGTTCTTATCTCGGGGCCTTGCAAATCGAAAAGTATAGAAACAGGATTTTCAAATTCTTTTTCGGCTTCTCGAACGAGATGTATATAGTGTTCCCATTCGGCGGGTGATCCATGACTCGCATTGATTCTTGCGACAGACATTCCTGCTTCGATTAATCCACGGATCGTAGGTGCATCGGAGGTTGCAGGCCCTAGTGTACAGACGATCTTAGTTTTCCCCATATCATAGTTATAGTGGGGCCGAAAAAATAAGAATGTCTAGATATTACTATCGTACTTGTTGTCCTGGTGAAGATTCCCCATAAGTGGTGAGTAAGTCCGCGGAGTCTCCTGCTGCCAACACCATTCCATCCGATTCGGTTCCAAAAATGGTTGCTTTTTCTAAATTGGTGACAACTACCACGTGTTTTCCGATTAAATCGTCGGTGGCGTAGAATTTTTGTATGCCTGCGACTATCTGCCGGGTCTCAGATCCGATATCAACGGTGAGCAAAAGTAATTTTTCGGAGTCAGATATCTTTTCTGCTTCGAGTATTTCTCCGATTCGCAGATCGAGTTTTTGGAAATGTTCAAAGGAGATGCGGTCAGAAAATGAAGTTTCGGGGGACGATTTTTCATTATCGGGGTTTGTTCTTTGATCGAGCTTTGTATTGAGATTTTTGAGGTGTTTATCACTAATTGGCATAAATGGCTCACTTGGGGATTGGAAAGAGGCAGAAGGAGATTCTAGGGCTTCGGTTAAAGTTGCCTGATGGATAGAACCAGATTCACCCATTTCATTCCATATTTTTTGGGTTGTATTTGGCATAGTTGGAGATAGCAAAATGCAAACCGCCTTGCATATTTGCAAACAATCCCTAATGACCTGGGCAGCAGATTCGGGATTGCTTTTTTTAAGTTTCCAAGGCTCGTTTTGCTGAATATAAGCATTTCCATACTGGGCTAATTTAGTACCAGCCAAGGCAGAATTTCGTAGGGAATATTTGTTAATTGAATCGGAGAATTCTATCATTGCTTCTTGGATTCTTTTACTCACATTTTCGCTTACTGATGTTTTAGGAGTTCCGCCATATTCGCGATGGGCAAATAGTAAAGATCTGTAGATGAAATTTCCTACATTTCCGACTAATTCTCCATTAACCTTATCGGCGAAATTTGACCAAGAGAAATCTATATCGTCTTGAAGACTGCCCACGGTGACTAGATAATACCTTAAGAGATCTGGATCAAATTTTTCAGAGAAATAGTCATCTACCCAAATCGCACGGTTCCTGCTAGTTGAAAATGCTCTTTTGTTTAGATTTACAAATCCAGTAGCCATGATTGCACGGGGTTCAGTGTAACCAGATCCATGCAACATTGCTGGCCAGAAAACTGCATGATGCTGGATTATATCACGCCCAATAACGTGAATTATTTCTCCGTTTTTTTTCCAAGCAGATTCCCAATCAAAGACATCCGATCCAACGCGATCGGAGTACTGTTTGGTTGAAGAAATATATTCGACGACTGCATCAACCCATACGTAGAGGACCAAGTCTGTTTCTTCTTCGCCCGGATAAGAAATTCCCCAATCTATATTCCGTGTGATGCACCAATCGAGTAGAGATCCTTCGATCCACTCTCTAGGTTGGTTTTTTGCATTGGTAGTTCCTTCGAGTCTGTTAATGAATTCTTGCAGGTAGTCTTGAAAATCGGAAATTCGGAAAAATTTATGGGATTTGCTTCGATATTCTGCTTCATTTCCTGTGATTATGCTTTTGGGATTTAATATTTCTCCAGGTTCTAGATGCCTTTGGCAACCATCGTCGCACTCATCGCCCCTAGCGTTTGCTCCACAATGTGGACAGACTCCTTCAACATATCTATCAGGAAGGGGTTGATCCTCGGCAGGGTCCCATGCAACGAGGATATCTTTGTCATAAATATGGTTAGAAGCATCTAGTGTTCTAACGATTTCGCGGGTGAGTAGAGTATTAACTTCGTCGTCGGTATGGCCATAATTATCGAATTCGATAGACATTCCGAGGAACGTCTGTTTATATTTTTCATGCCAGGATAAAGCAAATTCTTGAGGGGGTTTTCCTTCTCTCCAAGCATTTACTGCAACAGGAGTTCCATGCATATCAGACCCACATACAAATGCCGTGGTTTGTCCCAATTTCCGTAGCGATCTGCTCAAAGTATCCCCACTAACATACGTGCGCATGTGCCCAATGTGTAAATTTCCATTTGCATATGGCAGCCCACAAGTTACAACTGCGGGGTTGTTAGATGGGAAGGGGTCGGCGCTCATGTGCTATTGTAAACTCCCATAGAACATAGATCACTCGTTAGTGGATCGTATTGAATCGAGAATGAGTTGTTGTTCTACACGTTGTACTTCCTGTTGAACGTCCTGAACTGCGTCTATATTAGCAGATATAGAAGAGATTCCACAAGAGACTAAATATCGAACCATAGGAGGTCTTGATCCTGCTTGTCCACAAATCGATGTTGCTACAGACCGATTGTTGCATGCGCGGATAACAGGGGAAATTAGTTTTAAGATGGCAGGGTGCAACTCATCGAAACGGTCAGCTACTCTAGCATTGTTCCGATCGACAGCTAGCGTGTATTGGGTTAAATCGTTCGTGCCAAAACTTGCAAATTTAATCCCAGCATCGAGGAGCTCTTCGATCATCAGGGCACTTCCAGGGGTTTCTATCATAACCCCCCATGTGCATTTATCGGGATCTATACCCACTTCCTCCATCAAACGTACTGCAGGATATACATCGCTTGCATCGTTAATGAGAGGAAACATGATCTCAATATTGTCATATCCCATATCGAAAAGTTTGGCGAATGCTTGTAATTCGTATGAAAAGAGATCGGGCGTATCGAGAGATCTTCGGATTCCTCTATAGCCTAGCATGGGATTGTGCTCTTGGGGTTCTTCTTCACCTCCCTGAAGCTGGCGGAATTCATCCGTCGGGGCATCCAATGTTCTTACTCGGACGGGGAGGGGGTAGAAGGCATCTGCGACGACACTTATCCCACGAATGAGTTCTTCGACATATGCTTTTGATCCGTGATCTTCTATATACTTTTCAGGGGTTTTGTTTGTAGAAAGTATCAAATGTTCTATTCGGAGTAATCCAACGCCGTCAGCCCCTGTTGAAGCCGCGCGTTCAGCTGCTTCGGGGATAGAAATATTTACTAAAACTTTAGTTGCAGTCATAGGTTTAGAAAATAGGATATTGGAAGGAGTGTTGTTGGCAGTGGAGGGGGAATCATAGTGAGAATCGCCTTCCACGACTATACCTAAATTCCCATCCATAGTAACAAAATTTCCATCTTCCAGCTGGGTCGTGGCGAACTTGGTTCCAACAATCGCAGGGACTCCCAATTCACGTGAAACGATAGAGGCGTGACTAGTCATACCGCCTTCATCAGTGATAATTCCTGCTGCCCGTTTCATTGCAGGTACCATATCGGGGGTGGTCATTTTGGTTACAATGATATCCCCAGAAATGACTTTGTCTAGGTGATCTAAGTTTGTTATAATTCGAACGGGGCCCGAAGAGACACCGGGGCTAGATCCTATTCCAGTTAGAATTGGAGTGGTAGAGTGGGCCAAAATGGAAGTGGAGGGTTGGTCTTCAATATCGATTATACTAGGGGGGGCAGAGTCGTCAGGTTTTAAAGAAATATCAAGAGTCGTGATGGGCCGCGATTGTAATAGATAGATTTTATCATTGTAAATTGCCCATTCAATATCTTGAGGAGACCCATAATGGCCCTCTATTAATTCTCCCAATTCTGTTAGTTCTAGCAAGGTTGATTCAGATAGCACTTGGACTTCTCGTAGGTCAGCGGGAACATTACGTTTCAAAGTCTCGCCAGTATATTGATCGCGTTCGTAGAGAATTTGTTTATCAGAAATGGTCAGACTGAGAATTGTTTTATTTTCTCGGTCGATGATATAATTATCTGGTGAGACTTCTCCAGATACTACGGCCTCTCCAAGCCCCCACGCAGCTTCGATGACCATGTGGAGATCCCCAGTAGTGGGGTGCCGGGTGAAAAGAACACCCGAAGATTCTGCATCGATCATAGATTGAATGACAACGGAGATGTCGACATCTTCTGTTGAGAATCCTTTTTCAGATCGATAATAGATGGCACGTTGGGTAAATAAAGAGGCCCAGCAGTCTTTGACTCGATCTAGTAAATCACTCCTTCTTACGTTTAGGTAAGTTTCTTGTTGCCCAGCAAACGATGCTTCGGGTAGATCCTCAGCGGTGGCAGAAGAGCGCACCGCAACAAAGGTATCGACTTCACCTATCTGTTGAACCAGTTCATCGAATTTGAGGAGTATGTCTTCTTGAACGGGTAGAGGAATAGATGCACTTTGGATTAGGGCCACTGCTTTTGAATGAGCAGTCACTAAGGCATCAGAATCATCTACATTTACATCGACTATATCAAATAATTGTTCGGCGATTCCGGCTTCGTTAATGAAATTTCGGTAAGTTGACGCAGTGATGACAAAACCGGGAGGAACAGGGAACCCAGAACGTGTCATTTCCCCGAGGGAAGCTCCTTTTCCCCCTGCTATTTTTATGTCGGATTTAGACACGTCGGTTAACCAAATTGTGGCCATTATGCTTGTTGTGGAAATCGGCTAGCCGGGAAAAGAAGCTTCCGGTAGCTGGAATGGGGCAAGAATCTGACCAAATTATTTTTAGTGAAGGAGCGCGAGGTTAGAGGGTGTATGAGAAATTCAAATGCAATTAAGCAGATGGGAATATACATGGGTTTGTGGTTTGGTATAACTGCAGTATCTGTAGCTATAGTGATTGCGGGAGTGGGGTTGGGAGGACTAATTCCAATTGGTTTACAAAGGTATACTCCAGCAATAATTAACTATCGAATATTCCCAGGGGCAGGGGTCATCATGATAATCTTGGGCATAATTGTCTGGTTCATAGGAACAAAATTTGCATTCATGTGGTCCATAGAAAAATATTCGGAGAATAGTTGGGATATAGAAGTATTGAAAAATGATATGATGTATGTTATGGAGGATAAAATTTCAGAAATGCGTCAAGATCTAATTGAAGTGGGATCGAAAAAAGAATGAGAGGGATAAAGGAGGAAATTATAGAAATACGGGATTATCCAATACCAGGTGTTGGGTTTAAAGATTTAACGCCGGTATGGAAAAATCAAGAATTATTCAATGTTCTGATTGATCAAATGACCGGAATATGGGCAGAGGCTGAAATTGATACAGTGGCTTCTATTGAATCGAGAGGATTTATTGTTGGGGCCCCAATTGCCTACAAATTGAACGCGGGTTTTGTCCCGTTGAGGAAGCCAAATAAATTGCCCAGAGAGGTGTACTCACAGCCTGTTAAGCTAGAATATGGAGAAACTGAGATTCAAGTGCACAAAGATGCATTCCAAAAGTCGAAGAACGTGTTAATAATAGATGACTTGTTGGCAACAGGGGGTACAGCAATTGCCGCGTTTAAATTGATTCCAGAAGATATGGTGGTGGGTTTCGGATTCATGGTGGAATTGAGCCAGCTTAATGGAAGAAAGAGACTCGAAGAAATTTCGGATGCTAAGATTGAATCGCTAGTTGTGTACGATTGAAACGATAGAAGAAATGCGACGTGTTTATGAAAAATGACATTATAAGAGAAGATTCTTCACTCGTAAATCTCCAAATAATTCTTCCTGTTCTAGATATACATTCCCCCTTTGAGCCATGAATAAAAGTGCCAAAAATAAAGAAACTCTAGATCTATCGGATCGGATTAGTTCCTCGAAGGAGACTTCTGATTTTCCGTCTTCATACAAAGATTGGAGTAGAAGAGATAGTTGAGAAATTGATTCTTCGATTGGTTCGACATGGGCAGTTCCAATAACATCTTTTTCAGTGGGTTCATTCTCGAGTCTGAATTGATCGCCGTCATGATAATCAAGGCGCTGTACCCCCCTCCAGAAACCACGGGGAGAATCCGAAGTGTCATACTGACGTGATAGTTTCCAATTTGAATTTAATTCAGCGTCTCTTAATTCGCGGACGAGTTCTTCTAGAGTTCTAGGAGAACCTCTAACTCGTTTCCTAGTCAATCTTCTATCAAGTTCTTTTTCAAAAATGAAAAGTGGGTCTTCATTAGATATAGAGTCTATTTCATTTTCAAGGTGATCTTCCTCAGGAGGTAGTTCAGGAGGAAAAATGATATCTGACTTGATTCGGAGGAGTACACTAGCGTAGAGAAGTGCCCTGGCAGATGTTCGGAGATCGGATTTGTCAAGTCGCGCCAAGAATTTGTCAGTTACACTCACTATATCAATATCCCAAGGGTCAATCTCACCATCTTTTGCAAGTTGCACTAATATATTGATTGGTTCATTGAGAGGATCGTAGGAGAAAGAAAAACTTTCTTGTTCATCGGGGAAACTCATATCAGAATATTCGCCTCGGTGGTGAGTGATATTCCAGTGACTGCTGAAATATTATTTTCTTGCATTACGACCCCTATTGCACGTTCGGATCGTTCGAGTAATGCAGATCTATGAGATACAACTATGAACTGCGTTCCAATGGCAAGCTCATCTAGGAGTTCTCCAACCAACTCCGCGTTTGAGGCATCGAGGAACGCGTCGATTTCATCAAGAGCGTAGAATGGTGCGGGGCTATACCGTTGGATGGCAAATATGAAGGATAACGCCGTAAGTGATTTCTCACCGCCGGACATGGCGTTTAACCGTTGGAGGGGTTTGTCTCGTGGTTTGGCCATCATTGTTAGGCCACCAGAAAATGGGTCACTTTTATTCTCAAGGTGTAGTTCTCCAGTTCCAGCAGAAAGTTTCCCAAATATCTCTTGGAATTGGTTATCAATCCCATGAAATGTCTCTAAGAATGCTTCTTTTTTGGCATCTTCATAACTTTCAATTCTCTCATGGATTGCTTTTGACTCTTCTGATAGAATACTTAGTTTTTCAGTTAGACCAGATAATGAAGAATCAACAGATTCATACTCAGATACTGCGAGCATATTTACTGGTTCGAGTTGAATCATTTTTTGTTCAAGGTCATTTATTTTTGATAACAAAGTTGGGAGGTCAAAGGAACTTTTTTCGGGAGCATCGCCCATGTTTGACTCGAGGTCAACTATCTCTTTGGAAAGTAAATCGGAAGTAGAAACAAGATTCGCTATGTAAGATTTTTTCAATGCTACTTTTTCAGATTGTGAATCTTTCATTTCTCTAGAAGTTCTAAGGCGCTCGTGGATGAGATCTCGTTCGGCTTTAATTTCAGTT
This sequence comes from uncultured Halobacteriales archaeon, assembly GCA_964597855.1. Taxonomy (GTDB): domain Archaea; phylum Halobacteriota; class Halobacteria; order Halobacteriales; family Hikarchaeaceae; genus Hikarchaeum. The sequence continues at coordinate 102,169 of CAZQZO010000003.1, forward strand.
AGTTCAGATTCCAATGCATTAAATGAATTTTCTTTTTGTGAGAGAACCTTCTCTAGATCGTTTATTTTTGATTGCAGAGATTCGATTCGTTCTGACATGGTGGCTGCCGTATTTTGAGAGGTTTCTATTCGGAGATGTAAACCGGAAATGGAATCTTCGATATATTTATGTTCAAGATTTAATTCGTTTAATGTTGAATCAAGTTTTTCTATTTGTTTTTCAATTGTCGAGATTGAATCTGAAAGTGAATCAAATTCTGTCGAAAGTTTTGGTAAATTAGATCCAGTTAGAGTAGATTCCACATGAAAAATTTGAGATTCAATAGAGAGTATAGAAATGTCAAATTCGCCTAATTTATTCTCAATTTTTTTCATTTTACTCTTCACCAAATTTGTTTCATTTTTGAGTTCTTTAAGACGGTTTTCAAGGGGAGAGGAACGAGTAGAAAAATCTTCATAGTCTTTGCGCACTTGACCTATGTGATAAGTTACTCCGCGAATATTTTCAAGTGATTCGGTTCGTTTCTCCCGGGCCGATTCTATTTGAGATTCAGTAGAGTTTATAGAATCAAGAATGGAAGATTGTTGAGATTCTAATTGGATGATTTCGGTTGCCATATTTTTGAGGTGGGTCTCGTCGTCGGTTAGAAAAGTATATGTGGGGTGTTTGAGAGGTCCACCGGTCATTGCCCCAGAAGATTCGATAAGGTCTCCGGGAAGAGTTACGATTCGGCGTCTACCAGAAATGGAACGTGCGTTTTCTAAATTGTCAACAATAATTGTGGAACCAAAAACATGAGAAAAAATGCCGGTATAGATGGGATCAAAATTAACTAGATTGACCGCGAAGTCGATGACACCAGGTTCATCTTTGAGTTCAATTTTATTGGGTTTATTTATCCGATTAAGAGGTAAAAATGTTGCCCGGCCAACATTGTTTTTATTAAGATAATTTATACACGTTTGGGCAACCTGATCATCTTCAACTACGATGTGGGAAAGTCGAATTCCAGCTGCTATTTCGCAGGCACGTGAGTATTTTTTATCCACAGTTCCGAGCTGTGAGACGGTCCCATGTACACCAACAATGTCACTACCCAGGATGGACATAACTGCCCTATTAAAAGATAGAACTCCTTTGTTCTTTGTTTTATTTTCGAGTGTGGAGTAATCTTTTTTGGATTTGGATAGGGTAAGAGAGAGTGAATCTAACTGAGTATTAAAAAGCGTTTTTTCCCGTTGCAATTCCAATATTTTTTCCTCGGTTTTTAGTTGGGAGTGTTGGGCAGACTCAAGTTCAGATTGTAGAGTTTCGAGTAAATCCTCAAATTCGGGGAAACGAGAGTTAACTTGTTCTAATTCTTTTGAAACACTTTCTATTTCGTTTGATCTTCGGCGGGCTTCGTCGAGCAATTCATCTTGTTCACGTTGTTGGAGGTATCTATCCTCCTGGGCAGAAGTTAGTTCGTTTTTGAGATTGGTTAACTGATTTTGAGAGTCTTCAAATTCAGAACCCAGATCATTTATTTTTGATTGAATGATATGTAACTGATCTTTTTTCGAATTTAGTTCAACTAATAGTGTGGATTTGCTTAGTTTTTGATCTCTAATTTGAGTTTCAATTTCAGATAAAGATTCTTGTTTTTTATCGAGTTCTATAAATGCAGTTCTTCGAGTGACTTCAATCTCTTTGATTTGATTCAGGGTTGAGAGAGATTCTCCTTCAAATCTAGCTACATTGCCTTTGATTCCCTCTATTTCTCTAAGTAAAGAAAACTGTTCTTTCCCACCTTTAAGTTCTATTTGAAGATTCAGATCTTCAAGATCTTTTTCTACAGAATTTACGGAGTCAGATATAGCTTTGAGTTTTTGCTCGAGTACAGATAGGTTATTTTCTTCAGCAGATATAGATTGAAGTTGTTCCTTGAGTTCGTTTGATTTAGTGGATAATTCTGCAGCTTTCAAATGACCAGATAAAACAGATTTTTCATCTCGAAGTTTTTGATATTTGAGGGCAACTTCTCGTTCTGCAGAAAGCTTAGTAAGTTGCTGCTTCTTTTCAGTTATATGAATTTTTGCAGTGGATATATGCTCTTCTACAGTGGTAAGTTCAGCGAGTGACTTTTCTTTTTTATTGTCAAATTCTGCGACTCCTGCTATTTCATCTATGATGAGTCTGCGTCGGAGGGGTGTCATTTGGATTAGGCTTGTCACGTCCCCTTGCATGACAACGTTATAGCCTTCAGGAGTGATGCCGACTTGTGCTAGTAAATCCTGAATGGAGGACAGTTTGACTGGACGGTCGTTTACATAGTAATAAGAATAATAATTTTTAGAGGTCTTTTTTACACGCCGAGTTATACGTATATGGGATATATCGCCTATTCGATCTGTTTCGAGGATAGAAACTAATTGTTCGTGAGAAAGTGACCCATTAGTGTTATTTAAAATGACCTCTACTGTCGCTTCACTGGGAGGAGGGGTACTAGATTCAGTTCCAGGATTATAGATTAAATCCGTTAATTTTTCTGCCCGTATTCGGGAACTTCGAGAGAGTCCCAGACAGAATAGAATTGCATCGATTATATTTGATTTTCCAGATCCATTTGGACCGCTGATGGTGGTGAAATCTTCATAGAAGGGTATTTCGGTTTTTCGACCGAAACTCTTGAAATTATCTAGGACGAGCTTTTCAATGTACATAGTTGCCCGTGAGTGATGTGTTAAATGTAGAATTTAATCGCACTCTATATCACTTATGAGGGATTCAATTGTTTATACTTCTTGGTTTTTTAGGACATAGATGAAATAAACAGTATACTTTAACTCTTTCACGTCGAATTTGGAACAAATGGTTCAAATAGGAGGGGGCGATGTTATTCCGGTAATTGGGCTAGAGGTTCATGTTCAGCTCGAGACTAATACTAAAATTTTCTGTAGATGTAGCACGAAAATGTCTATAGAGCCAAATGCGAATGTATGCCCGGTATGTCTGGGGCTTCCGGGGGCCCTACCTACGTTGAATGAAGCAGCAGTGGAAGCGGCCGTGAAGATAGGTAAAGCAATTGGGGCAGATATTTCAGGAGAGACTTCATTCCATCGGAAAAATTATTTTTATCCAGACCTACCCAAGGGTTTTCAGATTACACAATATGATGAGCCCATTTGTACAAATGGTGAAATGGAAATTAATGTAGAGGGAAATCGAAGGAAAATAAGAATTGAACGTGCTCACTTAGAAGAGGATCCAGGTAGTCTGCAGCATATATCAGAAGGAAAAAGGGGGGAGGAATATGTGCTGGTGGATTATAATAGGGCAGGGATTCCTTTAGTGGAAATTGTGACAGAACCTGATTTGCGTGCTCCGAAGGAAGTGAGGTTATTTTTAGCAAAGTTAGAAGAAGATTTAGAATATCTAGGCGTATTTGACTCGACAAGAGATGGGTCACTAAGAGCGGATGCAAATGTTTCATTGATCAGTAGGTCGAATGTGAATGAAGATGGTACTATTGACCGGGAAATTCTACAATCTGCGGAGAGAATTGAAATAAAAAATATATCCAGTCATAAAGGAGCAGAGAAGGCACTGGTATATGAAATCAGCAGGCAGAAAAATACCATTATGCATGGAGGGGAGATCAAACAAGAAACACGGCATTGGGATGAAAATCGGGGGATAACCATATCCATGCGGTCTAAAGAAACAGAGGGGGATTATAGATATTTTACCGAGTTTGATCTCCCTAGTTTAACGGGAGAATGGTGGGAAGATTATGTGAAGAATATAGAGATTCCAGAATTGCCAGAAGCAAAAAGAAATAGATTCTATGAAGAGTATGGACTCACAGTGGAAGTGGCTTCGAAATTGACTTCAACGAGAGATGTTGCGGAGTTTTATGAGGAGGTGGTTAAAGAGTTTGATCCAGATATTGCTGCTAGGTGGGTGGCAGACATAATACTCGGGGAGCTCAATTATCGAGATATGAATATAGAAGATGCAGTAGACAGGCTAGATGAATTTAGAAGGTTAATGGGACTGGTAGAGGGGGGGAAAATCACAGAAAAAAATGCTAGATCGATTGTATTACGTCGTATGTTAGATGAGGATGTTAGTCCAGAGGAAGTAATTGATCAAGAGAAATTAGAGATTAGTAGTGATCAGGAAGTCAAAAAGATTGTCTTGGAAATAGTCAAAGAAAACGAATCCGCGGTGGAAGATTATAACAGAGGAGAAGGGAATGCTATGAACTACTTAGTTGGAAAGGTGATGGAAAAGACGAGAGGAAATGCAGATCCTGCTGTCATTAATCAGATTCTAAAAGAGCTTCTAGATTGATAAAAATGAAAGGAAAGGTTTACAATAGCTTGAGCTCGACGGCCACAGTGTTCGGAAAAAAATAGAGGGAAAAAAGATGGAATTGATTGTATCGGAAAAGGAGATAGCTGCCAAGCGGGTTGCTGAGATATTATCAGATAAATCTGCCAAGGTTAAGAAAATAAATAAAATCAATGTTTATGAATGGGATGGAGCAAAATGTATGGGTCTTTCGGGGCATGTGGTTGGGGTGGATTTTCCAAAAAAATATTCAGATTGGAATAAAATAGATCCGAAAGAATTGATTGAAGCAGAGATCATAAAGAAACCGATTAGATCAGATATTGTAAAAGTATTAGAACAAGTTAGTTCGAAAGCAGACAGAGTGATTGTGGCAACAGACTATGATAGAGAAGGGGAATTAATTGGGAAAGAGGCATATGAAATTGTTAGAGGGGTAAACAAAGAAACTCCGATAGAACGAGTTCGATTTTCCTCAATTACTTCAAAGGAAATAAAAGATAGTTTTAGTAATCCGGAAGAAATTGACTTTAATTTAGCAGAAGCGGGGGAGGCTCGTCAGATCATAGATCTTGTGTGGGGAGCTGCTTTGACGCGTTACCTATCTCTTGCATCAAAACAGTATGGGAAAGACTTTATTTCAGTGGGAAGAGTTCAATCTCCGACACTTAAACTGATAGTAGATCGAGAGAGGGAAATAGATGATTTTATTCCTGAAGATTACTGGGAAATATTTGCAGAAGTGGGAGGAAGTGGGAAGAGTTCAGAAGGATTTCAAGTGAAATATTTCTTCACAGAAGAAGGGAAAGAAAGTGACAGAGTTCTATCAGCAGAAGAGTCTGAGAGAGTACTTGGGGTTATCAAAGGTGCGGACGAAGTAAAAGTCGAAGAAGTGAAGCAGAAAACCAGAATTGACCAGCCTCCGACTCCATTTAATACAACTCAGTTTATTCGGGCGGCAGGGGGAATCGGAGTGGTTGCAAAACGTGCCATGAATATAGCAGAATCACTATATACTGCAGGTTATGTCACATACCCCCGGACGGATAATACCGTGTATCCGAAAAGTTTGGATTATAAAGAGTTGCTAGATGTTCTCTCTAAAAATCCTATATTTAAAGAAGACGCCACATACCTCATCGGGCTAAATAAAAAACCAACAAGGGGGAAGAAAGAAACAACAGATCACCCCCCTATCCACCCTACAGTACAGATTCCAAAAAAGGAAATTCTTGAACCTGCGGAGTGGAAAATTTATGAATTAATAGTTAGACGGTTTTTGGGAACTGTTGCAGAGCCTGCTGAATGGGACCATCTTCGAGTGGTGGTAGAGGCAGAAAGTGAATTATTCAAGGCAAGTGGGAGACGGCTAGTCAAGGAGGGGTATCACAGAGTATACCCATATCACAAAAATGAAGAAAGTCATATTCCGGGGGTCGAAGAAGGATCCAAGTTATCTATGAAACAGGCATGGGTAGAACAGAAAGAAACCCAGCCCCCAAGAAGGTATGGACAGGCTAGATTGATTGAGACTATGGAAAAGATGGGAATTGGGACAAAATCTACAAGACATAATACAATAGAAAAACTTTATCAGAGAGGATATTTAGAAGAGAATCCACCACAGCCTACAAATTTGGCCAGGGGAGTTGTAGAAGCGGCGGAGAAATATGCAGGGTTAGTAGTATCGGAAAAAATGACTGCAGAGCTTGAAGCAAACATGGCGGAGATAGCCAAAGGGGATTCAACATTAGAAGAAGTTACCAAACGATCTAGAGAAATTTTAGCGGAAGTTTTTGAAGAATTGAGAGGTTCAGAGGAAGAAATAGGAGGGCATATAAGGAATGCATTGAAAGCTGATAAAACAATAGGCCCATGCCCAGATTGCGGCAAAGATTTGGTTGTTAGGAAGAGCAGAAGAAAGGGATCATTCTTTGTAGGATGTGATAATTGGCCAGAGTGTAAGTTCACATTGCCATTGCCCAATAAAGGAGAGCCAATGGTGGTGAAAAATATTTGTGAAAAGCACAATTTGAAAAATATTAAAATGATTGCAGGGAGGGGAACTTTCGTGTATGGGTGTCCCATTTGTGAAGCAGATGATGCAGAAGCAGAGGAAGATTTGATCATAGGTTCGTGTCCAGAGTGCAATTCTCAAGAGGGAGGAGAACTTGCGGTTAAGAGGATGAGGAGTGGGTCGCGGTTGGTCGGGTGTACTAGGTATCCTGAATGTGGATATACACTTCCATTCCCTCGTGAGGGTGAGATAGAAATATCAGACAGGGTGTGTGAAGACCATAAGCTTCCAGAACTAGTGATTCATAAGGGGAAGGATCCATGGGAGATAGGATGCCCAATTTGTAATTTTGAAGCATATAAAGCGGCAAGGGAAGCTAGAAAAAAGAAAAAAAGCAAACAAAAATGAGCCACATCGGAGTCATGTTCTCATTTTCCAGAACAGTTAAACTTATGTACATATAAGTTCATAAACGTACAATAATGAACAAAAAAGAGGGGTTGGCACCTGAGATTCAAGCGATACTGGAATCGGCTCGGCGAAGAGAGTCCCCTGACAATAGAGTTGAGGTTTCTGCACGATCGCTTCCAGAGGCATTGGAAAGGTCTAGAAAAAGGGGACACATTCCAGTTATAGCGGAAATAAAGCCCACGAGCCCAACTACAGAGGGAATACGTCACGAGGATCCGGTGGATATGGCCATTTCTATGGTAAAAAATGGGGCAACTGCCCTCTCTGTTTTGACTGAGCCAGAGCACTTTCATGGGTCGATTGAATCTCTTGATCGTGTGAGAAAAGCAGTTGAAGTTCCTATTTTAAGAAAGGATTTCATATTGAATGAAACGCAACTAGATGCCGTCGAATCAGATATGGTGTTGATAATAGCTAGTTTTGTAGAGGAGATGGATAAACTAGTTTTGGCTGCGAAACGAAGGGGGTTTCAGGTGTTGGTGGAAGTGCATTCGGAGGAAGAAATAGAGATGGCAATTCGGTCTGGGGCGGAAATTATTGGGATAAACAATAGGAATATAAAAAACCTAGAAGTAGATCTAAATACTTTCAAACGACTTGCACCCAGAGTTCCTTCTGATGTTATTTTGATTGCAGAGAGTGGAATCAAAAATGTGGCAGATGCTAGAATGATGTATGAGGCGGGGGCAGATGGATTGCTTATCGGAACGGCCATCATGCAAGGAAACATAGGAGAGAACACAAAGCGGTTTGCTCAGATCGAAATATGAATAGTACTAAATTTGGGAAATATGGAGGACAATACGTGCCAGAGGTATTGATGCCAGCTATATCAGAATTGACTTCGGCATATGAGAATTATGTGAGAAATAATAAAGATGGATTTATGGATGAGTTTTTTGCTCGATTAAAAGATTTCGGAGGACGTCCAACCCCGTTGTATAAAGCAGAAAGATTGTCGGAAAAATATGGGAAGGAAATATATCTTAAACGGGAAGATCTTTTGCACGGGGGGGCGCATAAATTGAACAATGCCCTTGGGCAATGCTTGCTAGCTAAATACATGGGAAAAGATAGGATTATTGCAGAAACTGGGGCTGGCCAGCATGGAACTGCAACTGCCATGGCTGCGTCATATCTAGGGTTGGATTGTGAAATATATATGGGGAAAAAAGACATCAATAGACAACGCCCAAATGTATTTCGTATGGAGATTAATGGTGCGAAGGTAAATCCTGTTGAAAGAGGAAGTGGAACATTAAAAGAAGCAATAAATGAAACACTAAGGGATTGGTCAAAGAGTGTAGATACAACACACTATGTAATTGGGTCGGTAGTGGGACCACACCCATTCCCTAAAATGGTAAGAGACTTTCAATCGGTAATATCACAGGAAGCACGTGAACAAATTCAAGCAGAAATTGGGAGACTTCCAGATAGTGTTGTTGCTTGTGCAGGAGGGGGTTCAAACGCAATGGGTGCATTTTACAACTTTCTGCAGGATGAACAGGTTAATTTAATTGCAGTTGAAGCGGGTGGAAAGGGTATAGAAGCTGGATCGGAGGGTAAGATAGCACACCATTCGGCATCTTTGACTGTAGGAAAAGAAGGTGTGTTGCACGGCGCGAGAACAAAAATACTTCAAGATGCAGATGGACAAATAGTAGAATCTCATAGTATTTCTGCAGGATTGGATTATGCGGGGGTGGGGCCAGAATTAGCCTATTTGGTTGATGAGGGTCGAGTGATACCAAGGATTATCCATGATGAGAATGCAATAGAGGCCTTTTTCTTACTATCGGAAATGGAAGGGATAATTCCGGCACTCGAGACGTCTCATGCGATTGGATACTTAGAGAATCGTGTGCAAGGAGATCTAGGAGAAGTAGTAATTGTAAATCTTTCGGGCAGAGGGGACAAAGATGTAGAAACCGTGATCGAAGAATCACACAGATTGGGATTAAAAAATCAGACAATGGACCGGATTAAAAAAGGAATATGAGTTTAATTAAGAATGCATTTTCAGAGGGGCCAATACTGATCCCATACATAGCGGCAGGAGACCCAGATCAAGAGGCTACGGTAGAATATGTAGCCGCTCTTGTCCGAGGAGGGGCAAAAATAATAGAATTGGGATTACCATTTTCAGAACCGATAGCAGATGGGCCAGTAATTCAAGAGGCAATAAATAGAGCTCTAGAAGCCGGCATGACTCCAGGAAAATTTTTCGAGTTAGTTTATACGATGGATTGTGAGGTTCCGATAGTGGTAATGACCTATTACAATATAGTTCATCAATATGGAGAAATCCCCATAGAATCGTTTGTTTCTGATTCTGTGAAGTGTGGCATAAGTGGGATGATAATTCCAGATTTACCGGTTGAAGAAGCAGAGCCGTTGCTGAAAATTTGCAATGAAAAAGGGGTTGATTTGATATTCATTATTGCACCTACTACACGTGAGCAACGAATAAAAAAGATAATGGAAAAGATTTCAGGTTTTGTGTATGTGCAGGCCAGATTAGGAACAACGGGGGTCCATAAAGATGTGAGTCAAACTACGTATGAAAGTTTGGATAGATTAAGAGAATATAACATTCCAAAAGCAGTAGGGTTTGGTGTGAGTAACGCAGATCAGGCAGCGGAGATAATCAGATCGGGGGCAGACGGAGTGATAGCAGGGAGTGTATTTGTAGATATGATTGATAAAGGCCGAATGGAAGGAGTTGACAGAGAGGATACAGTTAGATTACTAGAAGAGAAAGCTCGGGAATTGGTACGAGGTATTGGAGGAGGAACAGGGAATAATAAACCGTAACGCACATAACCGGTGAGTGCGACACGATAACACACTAATGAATACAGGAACGGCTGCAAGATTATGCAGAATTGGAAAAGGTAACAAATACGTCATTGTACCAATAGACCACGGCTTGACTCAAGGAGCGGTGGATGGATTGAGAGATGTAGAATCAACTGTTGACGCAGTTACAAGGGGTGGTGTGGATGCCATTCTTGCTCAGAAAGGGATTGCACAGAGGGTTCATCAGAATAAAAATGGGGCAGGGTATATTATGCACTTAAATGGGTCAACAGATATTGGACCAGCTCCAGCAGATAAGCGTTTGACTGGGACTGTTGAAGAGGCTGTTAAAATTGGTGCAGACGCTGTTTCATACCATATAAATGTTACAAGTGAGTATGAAGGGAACCAGATAGAATCTCTTGCAAAGGTAACGAGAGATGCCAATGAATTTGGCATGCCGGTGCTAGTCATGTGCTATGTTAGAGGACACGAAGAAAATACTAAGGATCCAAAAAAGATTTCTCATGCAGTTCGCCTCGGAGAGGAGCTCGGGGCAGATATCATAAAAACTGTATACACCGGAGATCCAAAAAGTTTTGAATCGGTGGTCGCTGCGACTTCCAAACCTGTGGTAATAGCAGGAGGAACGAAAGGAACGGACAAAGAGACTATCGAAATGGTGAAAGGTGCGATGGAGGCAGGGGCATCGGGAGTTTCAATGGGCCGGTGTATATTCCAACATAAAGATCCAGAATCAATATCCCGTGCAGTGGTAGAGATAGTGCACAATGGAGTATCTGTTGAGAAAGCCATGGAAAAATCAGGTTTGTTAGAAAAATGAAACGGAGTGTTTGGCTTAAAGCGGATGCGGGAGATTGGGATTCCAAAAAGAGGCGCATAACAGCAGGTTTAGAAGCCGGAGTGGATTGGGTGTTGGTGAATGATGTTGATGTAAATGCCGTTAGAGAGTTGGGAAATATAAAAATTGCTGCGTTTACTACAAACGATGTTCAGGTGATGGAGGCAGAAGGGACGGATAGTGGCCAGGAGGCAGCTGATGCAGTGATTATAGGGAAAAAAGGCGAAGGTGATGGGACTGTAGAATTGCCTAAAAAAATCTCGGATTCTATAGACGTGAAAGCCGTTAGAAGGGGAGGGGCAAATGGAGGATATATTCGAATATTATCGAAGGGGCATGAATCATTGGCAGAGGAGATAGCGAAGGTGGGAGAATATACGATAGTTAGTGGGGAAGATTGGAAAATTATCCCTCTAGAAAATTTAATTGCTAGAATTGGAGACCAGACGGAATTGGTTGCTGGAGTAAATAGCGCTGAAGAAGCTAGAACCGCTTTCGAGACGTTAGAGATAGGAGCCAATGGGGTGTTAATAGATTCCGATGATCCAAGTGAGATTAGATCAACGGTGGATTTAAGAGATTCAGCAGATCGGGAAGCTTTAGAATTGGAATGGGCAACCGTAGTGTCTGTAAAAAGTACAGGTATGGCAGATAGAGTATGTGTAGATACAGGTTCCCTCATGCATTCAGAAGAAGGAATGCTTATTGGTTCAATGGCAAGGGGGTTATTTTTTGTACATGCAGAAACTGCAGAATCACCATATGTTGCCTCCCGGCCGTTTCGGGTGAATGCAGGAGCAGTCCATGCGTACGTTAGATCTTTGGAGGGGAAAACCAGATATCTAGCAGAACTGCAAAGTGGAGATGAGATTCAAATTGTAAATATCAAAGGAGAAACTAGAGAAGCGGTTGTAGGAAGATGCAAGATAGAAAAACGCCCTATGCTTCAAATCGAGGCTGTAATTGGGAAAGAAAAGGGAGAGGATAGAATCGAGACTTTGTTGCAGAATGCAGAAACTGTCAAAGTAGCAACCCAGAAAGGCCCAAAAGCCGTTACAGCTTTGGAGGTTGGAGATGAAGTATTGGTTTGTTACGAACATGCTGCTCGTCACTTTGGTGAAGCAATTGATGAAAGTATAATTGAGAAGTGAAATTGGAGATTAGGTAAAAGATTTTTTGAGCCTACGAATGAGCTTAGTTTTCTTAGCAGAATTAACTAAAGCGAAATCAAGAACGTCGCAGATATTGGTTGCGGAAACCATTTCGACTACGCCTGTATATTCACTTGAAAGCATCACGTCTTGTTCATTTGCTTTAGGAATAATAACGCGGGAAATTCCAGCTTTTGCCGCAGCTTCAATTTTATGAGTCACACCTCCAACGGGGAGAACATCTCCACGAACAGAAAGAGATCCGGTCATGGCCACATCTTGTTTAACAGGGACGTTTTCGAGAGCAGATAAGACAGCTGTTGCCACCGTGACACTCGCAGAATCCCCTTCAATTCCCTCATACGATTGGACAAATTGAACGTGGATATCACGGTCAGTTAGACCTTTTTCAGAGAATTTTTTAATAATGGCAGAGACATTTTTTATTGATTCCTCAGCTATTTTTTGTAGTTGCCCAGTTGCGATTATTTTTCCACGTCCTTGGGATGGTGTGACTTCGGCCATGACGGGGAGAACTATTCCGGAATCTTCCCCCATAACAGCTAGACCGTTAACGCGGGCAACGGAGGTTCCATCATTATTAGAAAGAGCATAGTCTTTCCGTCTTTGGGCATACTCATCGGCCAATTGTTGTTCTATAGAACGTGAACGTGATTTTGCTTGCACAACATGTTCTTGAGTTGCATATTTTGCCTCGGCGGAACTTGCTAAGTCCCCGGCTGCTCGAATGAGACCACCCAATGATCGGAAGCCCAAGGTCAAATGTCCTTTTCGTGAGGCTCTTCTTCGGGCTTCGACGAGGATCTCTTCAACTGCTTCTTTGGTGAAATGGGGAATCCTACCATCATTTGTTATTTCTTGTGCTACAAATTGGACATATTTCCTACGGAGTTCGGGGGTGTCTTTAATTGTGTTATCCATATACAATTCATACCCATACCCTTTGATTCTATTTCTCAATGCGGGGTGCATATTTTGCATTGCATCTAGGTTTCCTGCAGCGATCATTATGAAGTCTGTGGGGACTGGCTCGGTTTGGACCATTGCACCAGAAGAGCGTTCAGATTGACCAGTTATAGAAAATTTTCTTTCCTGTACTGCAGTCATTAACATTTGTTGAGAACGGAGTTCAAGGGTGTTGATCTCATCAATGAAGAGGACGCCTTTGTGTGCTTTGTGTATGGCACCAGCTTCTACTCGTTCGTGTGCAGGTGTTTCCATACCACCTGATTGGAATGGGTCATGCCGAACATCTCCCAAAAGGGCTCCTGCGTGAGATCCAGTTGCGTCATGGAAAGGTGCAGTGTCGTGTTCAGCGTTGTTGATTAATAGGTTGGGAATTAGGGCGTCTGCGTTTCGGGAGCTATATCTAAATGCTATATAAATGACTGCAGCTGCTAGAATTCCAAGTAAAGGGTCTTGCGCAATTAGGAGTGCATAACCAACTACAGCGATGATGATCATCCACATTAAAAATGATCTCATTTGGTTTTGTTTTTTGGCTTCTTCTTTGTGTGCATCGATGATTTGTTGTCCTTTTCCAGTAGGCACTGTTCGAATTTTAGGAACGTTCTTATCATCGGAGTTCTCGTAAACCAAAACGTCTTGCAACTCTTCTTTGGGCAGCAGCTCTGCCATGGCTTTGGCTAGCATGGATTTTCCAGTTCCAGGGGACCCGATCATCATGACGTGTCGGTGTTGAAGTGCGGCTTTGGTAATGGCTTCTGTTGCCCGGTCCTGGCCAATTACCTGGTCAATTAATTTTTCAGGTATAGGCACTTCATCCGTTGTGGAAAAGACCAATCCACCAAGTATATCTTCTTCAGCTATTTCCTCATTTATTTTCAAATTCTTGGGGGGATTTTTTTTAATAGGAGGGGCATCAGAATTTGATGGTTTATCCGTTTTCTGGTCTGAAAGCTTCTGGCTCTTTTTAGTCATAAACGCGGTATTAATATAGGGGTTAAGAGGACTGATATACTTTTTGTAGACAACTAGTAAATGTAGCAGATAAATTTCAAACCATACGCGGCATGGTTATTACAGATGAAAACGATCGATAAGGTATGGTCAGGGGGATATACATTGGACGCTTTCAACCTTATCATAATGGCCACCATAAAGTGGTGGAAAAAATTTCGGGGGAAGTGGACGAGATGGTGTTAGGAATAGGAAGTGCCGGGGACTCTCACACGAAGAAAAATCCATTCACTGCGGGAGAGCGAATGTTAATGGTTACAAGGGCGATTGAAGAATTTGATGTTCCTTCATATGTGGTACAAATAGAGGATTTAAAACGAAATTCTATTTGGGTGAGTCATGTTGAGAGCATAAGCCCAAGTTTTGATGTGGCTTATTCTAATAATCCACTTGTGATTCAATTATTTAGAGAAGCGGGAAAAGAAATCCGTCAAGTTCCAATGTTTGATCGGGAAGTATTGGAAGGGGCAGAAGTGAGAAGGAGGATGGAAAATGAAGAGGATTGGCAGTCTCTAGTTCCAATTCCAGTGAAAGATATAATAGAAGAGATAGATGGGATTCGAAGAATTCAAAAAATTAACGAAAGTGACTCGGAGAGATGAAACTTAACTCGCTGCAATAATATCGTCTATGCGAATTATCATAGTTGCTGCTTCAGTGGCGCTATCAATTGCTTCTCTTTTTACTGCAGCAGGATCCAAAATTCCGTGTTTTACCGGATCGTCTAGCTCTCCAGATTCCCCTTTGGCAATTATTCCTGCACGACCAGAGTCATTTGCAGCACGGAGATCAACAAGTGTATCGATCTGATCTAGGCCCGCATTTTCTGCTAGAGTTCTAGGGATTACCTCTACGGCGTCTGCGAATGCTTCGACGGCTAATTGCTTTCTTCCTTCAATAGAAGCTGCTACGCTTCGGACATGACTGGCGATTCCGATCTCAATTACACCAGCTCCAGGAACGACCTCGCCAGATTCCACGGCTGCAGTAACTACGTCCAATCCATCGCTGACAGCACGTTCTAGTTCATCTACAATATGTTGGGTTCCGCCGCGTAAGAAAACAGTAACTGCTTCTGCTTTTGATCCTGCTTCTACAAAGGTCAACTCATCGTCGTTGAATTTTTGAATCTCGAGGGAGTCTACAGTACCTAAATCTTCATTGGAGAGATTGTGTAAGGTTGCAACTCTCATTGCACCGGTTGCACGAGAAAGGGCTTTTGCATCGTCGCTGCTGACGTCCTCAAATGCAAGAATATCTTTATCGGACAGAAATCCTGCAACTCGGTCATCTATGTCTTCAGTACAAAATACGATATTCACTCCAGCTTTGGAAATTGTGTCCGCATAGCCACGAAGCTCGGCTTCCTCGGCTTCAAAGGCAGCGGTTAGTTGATCAACACTGGTTATTGTAAATTCTGCATCAACTTCAGGATCACGTATTTCTAGGTCCATATCTAGAATTAGAACTTTCCCTTTAGAAACGGATTTGGGCATGTGTTCGTGTGCCCTTTCAGATTCCAATATGAATCCTTTCACTAGTTCGGTTGCACTAGAAGAAGCACCTACACGCGTCTGAAGATGGATATCGTCTCGGCTTACTTTTTCAGATTTAGTGACATGTTTGACTGCATCGACAATGATTTTAGATAGTTCAGAGGGAGAAACATCCCCAGTTCCTTTACCAGTCATACTAGTCGTGGCGACTTTTTGTAGGGTCTTGTCGTCTAGAGGTTCATTTAGAATATGGGAAGTGATAGCTTCTTGTGCAATTTGATTTGCCTCAGAATATCCTTCCACAATAGTTGTTGGGTGGACGTCGTCTTCTAGGAGTTTCTCGGCTTTGGCTAGTAATTGGCCAGCTATGACAGCTGCGGTTGTAGTACCATCTCCGACCTCTTCTTCTTGAGATTCAGATACTTCTACAATCATTTGGGCAGCAGGATGTTCAATATCCATTTGCTTCAAAATAGTAGCGCCATCATTTGTTATGATTACATCTCCAGAAGAAGTTACCAGCATTTTATCCATTCCTCGAGGGCCCAATGTAGTTCTAACCGATTCTGCGACTGCTTTTCCAGCAGCTATATTCATAGATTGTGCATCCCGTCCTTGTGTGCGTTGAGTACTGTCGCCTAGTATGATGAAAGGCTGATTGTGTGCCATAGTGATTACTAATTGGAGGTTAGCGAGTCTATATTAATTTAACGGACTTGAATCGGTAGACTTCAAAGAGATACAGACCAATAAGATACGGTTGAAATGCGTTGGCCTAGTGGAGTTGAAACGACTGAAGAATCGATAGATCGTATGGGTTTTGCTAGGGAAAGTGGGAGATTTCTGTAGATTCCATACGGAAAAATAAAATCCTGGTGCGAATCTTCAATTGTCATGTCTACAGACGATAATAATCGACGTATATAGGATCTATCGTGGAGCGTAGATCCCATTGGTAATAACCAATTATAGAAAAATCGTGCACTATATTTGTTGAAAGTGTCGAAAATAATTTGTTCACGGGCGACGCGAAGCATTTCTAAAAAGAAATACATGGGAATTGGAGTTAAGTGGAAAAATCTCATGGCCAGAATTATATCAAAAGAGGAATCTTCAAATGGTAAATTCCCTGCATCTGCATGTAAAAAAGTTAGATCTCCAGAAGGGGGCGAGGGGCCCAATTTATTTTTTCCAATTTTGATCATGGGTTCGGAGATATCGAGTGCAACGACATCGGCTCCAAGATCTGCTAACAGTAGACTAAATCTTGCAGTTCCACAGGCCATATCTAAAATCCTTTTTCCATCGATTGAATCTATGAAATTAGTTACTATTTGTTTCTCAGTGGAGTCAATTAGGCGCCCTCCTTTTGAGAAACGTTTGGCATCATACTGAGTAGCGGTTAGAGTTTCTTGATACCAGCTTTTACCTTTCATTTACAATCAGAATATAGGAGATAATTGAATAAAACATAGATGGTAGGGCGATTTTTCTTCGATGGATTTTAACAAATGCGTTGCAAATATTAGATGTGAAATTGGAAGAAGAATTAGTAGCTGCGCAAATGTTAGACGTGAAAGAATTGGCAGAGACCATCGTGGGGATTGGGTTTGAGTGTACTAACTGCGGGGCTTGTTGTAAAGGAGGAGATGAGGACCATACGGCAACAATATTTCCAAGTGAAATCAGAAAAATACAAAATGTTAGTAAAAGAGAATGGAGAGATGTTGCTCGTCCGATGCCTTTTGGAGTTCGGGAAAATGAGAAAGGAGAATTGGTTGGAGAAACATTCGAGTGGGCTTTGCAAATAGGAGGGTGTGGAGATTGTTCATTTTACAAGGAAACGGATGGGAAGGGGATGTGTGGCATATATGGGTTCAAACCTTTGATTTGTGAGACGTATCCATTCAGTGTTGACTTGGGGGGAAGCAGTAAGCCTAAGGGTGAAATTGTAGAAAAAGTAGGGGAGATACTGGTACATGAATGCGAGGGAATTGGTAGGGAAATAGAGTACAAAGAGGCGGTGAAAATGGCAGAGGTTCTAAAAGAAAGAACCATACGTGAAATAGAAGAATCAATACAATTGATAAGGGAATATAGAAGTTTAAAGACAGGGAGGGAGAGATTGATTGTTCATGACTCAGAAGGAGCAAAAGATAGAGATGGGAAAATTATATAGAAATACCGACAGGGCTATTAAGTTAGAGTGCAACTCAAATCATTTGAGGATATCGGTATGATAAATTTAGATCAAGTTTTATGTTTGTTTAATGCAGGGATTGAAAAGGTAGACGGAGACCATATTATTAGGATTCCAAATGAAGAAATTGAGAATCAAAGTTTGGAGAAAGGAGAGGTGTATCGAATTGCGCTAGTAAAGCAAGGGGAAGACTTTGAAATGGAGGTTCAAACCGAACTCACCACTGCACCTGATTACCCGCAACCACCAGTTGAAATGGGAGAGATACGATATGTAGAAATCGAAAGTTTGGGGAAACAAGGAGATGGCATAGCACGTGCTGAGAGGGGATATGTCATAATTGTTCCAGGGTCAAGTGTGGGTGAACAAGTAAAGATAGAAATCATCGACGTCAAACCAAATTTTTCCATGGCAAATGTTGTTGAAGACGTGTTAGAGTAAAAGAATTCAGCCTCTATAGAGGGGTAGTAGCAAATTGAGATATATCTACTTCAATCGAATTGGATGCGGCTTCGATGGACATGTAGGGGCGATTTGAAATCAAAGTTTGTGCCCTTTTTTTTCCGACACCAGGGATTGCTAACAGTTCGGAGAATGTTGCAGTATTGAGGTTCAATTTTAGGGGGAGTGCCGTGACAGATCTTTGGCCGTGATTGACCACAATGGCATCGAGAATGGTTCCAAGGGGAAGTTTTCCAGGGAATCCTACAAGAATTGGGTAAGTGCCAAGTTGCCTTCCGAAAGTGGACCCTCCATTCTGATATTCTATATGTACGTGGGGCAATATAGTGCCAATGGGGGCGACTTTTTGAATCATTAAATTATCGAAAGTGTGGCGGACTTCCTCCTTGTATTTTCGGAAGGTCTTCTTGTGACCCATTGCAATGGACGCTCCAGTACTGGACATAGGAGTTCCAGGGAAGGCCATGACTTGACGTATGTTGACTCTGCGGACTAAAAATCCAGAATCTAGAACCCTTTTAAGGAATTTTTTATTGAGCTCAAAGGTTTTTTTAGTTTCTCCTTTGAGTCCGTGTACAAGGTTAATTCCGGGGAGTAATTTTGGTAGTGAATCTTTAGTTGGCCTCCAGCCAGATTCTCTGTTAACAGATTCTATTGCTACAAAACACTCTTCTGCAGTTACATTGAGGTTGTTTTCGTCGTACACCACTGGATCTGCAGATTCGAGGCCAAATGCTGCAGTATCCCCTGGTGTATTGAATTTAGAAATAATACGCAGACATTCTGCGGATTTTGAAGGCCAATTTACAATGGTAATTGGATTCATATTGTCTAGATGGAGAGTCTCAAGTGACGGGGCTACTCTATGAATGCCAGAATAAAGATCATATAGATCAGAGGGATTGGGGCACTTTCCATCTCCACCGTAGGCTAGTATGTCCGCTTGACGTCCAATACGAAAATGGCGAATTCCAGAGTTATAAAGTTCAGAGATTTCTTGTAGTATAGAGTCAACAGACCTAAAAGATGGTTTGGAACCGTAGAGTGGTTCGGTGCAAAATGAACATCGATAAGGACAGCCACGGGAAGTTTCAATTTCGCAGATGAGGTAATGAGGATGGTTGGGGTGTTGTTTAACTATAAACGAACCTTTTGACGCCCATTTTTGGATCTCATCGTTATCGCGCATTCTATCAGAAAATCCTTCAAGATTTTGATTGATTAAATCATAAGCAGCGGCTTCTACATCTCCTTTTGCGACGAATGTGTAGTCGAGGTCATCTCTGTGCATATCGCTAGCTCCTTCGTTTTTAATTCCAACACCGAATTTGATGGGACCTCCAAGAAGAGATACTCCTTTTGCCGTCCAGGATATTTTTTTGACTTCATCTGGTTCGGCAGGCGTCCCACCCACGTATTTTCCTGGAACGGTCATGCCTCCGATGTAAATTAATAGGTCTGAATTCTCTATGTGATCCCAACGATTGTGTTCTTGGCGAAGTGCATCAATTGTGTGATAAACTATATTGTGGGGAGACACCCCAGCATCGACCAATGCTCCGGCAGTGTATCGGGGGTAAGTGGAAATATAAGGAGGGACTCCGAAATGGGCAGGTTCGTCCACATAACCATCAACTATTGCTACAGTGAGGTCAGATGGAGTTATCATGAAAAAATAGATTGGGTTCGAGAAATATAAGGAATTGGTTCTATAGAACAGTTAAGCGAAGGTGGATTTTACTTTCATTTTGTAATAGGGAGATGATATTTCTATTCAAATTCTTCGCTGCAGTATCTGAATTGATCATGATAGTTCTATCATCAACATAACCGCTTGTTCGGATGACGGCAGAATTGGTACTTTTAAATGTTAGATCGGGGTGGCCTCGGCCGGAAATATATTGTTCGTAGCGGCCAACTGATAATTTGACAGTTATTTTTGCATTTTTAGTTTGGCAGGCGGTAATGAAATCGTTGGAAAAGGTAGCGGGGGATCTGTTAGAAGAGATACCAACTATGCAATCTCCAGAAGGGGTTAGATAAGAATCAGTGGTGATTTCGAGGGTGGAAGAATGATTTGCAGTGACATTTGGATTACCATAAGCTACCAAATTCTCAATACATTGCACAATAGAAGATAGTAATAGTTCAGCATATAAAGGGTGTGTCAACGGAGATTTTTCTCTCGAAACTATTAAAGCCATAGGACAAGTAGCCCAACTCGTTAGAGTACTTCATTACGAATAGAAAAGCAAACTGACCATTATCAGAGGAGAGGCTATTTAGTTAGCTAATTTTATGCGGATTTTAGGAGTAATGCAAGTGTATAGAAGGTGAAACTACAAATGGAACCGGCGACAGAAATAATAGAAAGTATAGAAAATAAAGAAGTGATCGAGCCTGAAGAAGGAAATACACCTGAAGAAGAGAAAGAAGTAATCGAGTCTGAAGAAGAGAAAGAAGTAATCGAGTC
>CAZQZO010000004.1:0-89595 GCA_964597855.1 uncultured Halobacteriales archaeon
GCCATGACCACCACCGCCAGCATAGTCACCACCGCCATCTCCGCCATGACCACCACCGCCTCCACCACGGCCAGCATAGTCACCACCGCCATCTCCGCCATGACCACCACCGCCAGCATAGTCACCACCGCCATCTCCGCCATGACCACCATCTCCTCCCTCATCTCCACATTCCTCTTCTTTTGGATTACATTCCCCTTGATAATTTCCGCGATCATCAAACTGTGAGGAACTCCCATCTTGCCAGTATGTTTGGTCACCACCCTGACCGCCGTCTTGATGATTAGGGTCATTCCCAACAAAGTTTCCTCTATCATCATATCGTGCTGAATCTGGATCTTGATAATTGGGGTCACCACCATGGTCTCCACCAGGAGGTGCTCCGTACCCACCATGGTCTCCACCAGGAGGTGCTCCGTACCCGCCGGATCCACCAGGAGGTGCTCCGTACCCGCCGGATCCACCAGGAGGTGCTCCGTACCCGCCGGATCCACCATGATCATCACCACCATGATCATCACCACCAGGTGGGTAGTATCCACCATCTCCGCCTGGATAACCTGGATCTTGTCCTTGATTATCTCCACCGTCGTACCAACTTGGAGGCCCATCCCCACCAGGTCCACCTGGGTATGGTCCTTCACCAGGTCCACCTGGGTATGGTCCTTCACCAGGTCCGCCTGGGTATGGTCCTTCACCAGGTCCGCCTGGAGAGTGCATCTCACCATCACCGTGCACCTCCCCATCACTGTGCATCTCCTCTGAATACCACATTTCCATTGGAGGTGGGGCAAACATTTCTTCGTAACTCATTGATTCTTTTTCACCGAACCACGAATTGAAGTCCATACCGCCTCCTCCTCCAGGGAACATCATAGGTCCTTGATCCCACGGCATCGGCCCACCGTGATCCTCGCCCCCATGATCATCTCCACCAGGAGGATAGTATCCACCATCTCCACCAGGTCCACCTGGGTATGGTCCTTCACCAGGTCCACCTGGGTATGGTCCTTCACCAGGTCCACCTGGATATGGTCCCTCATCTCCTGGCATCATGGGCCCTGAACCCTCTTCTCCGGGAGGTATGTATTCCCAACCTGGGCCATCCCCACCTCCCCAGAACGTTTCTTCGTGTATGTGATCTTCTGCTTGATCTGCGAAGTCAAAGGCAGCATCGTAGTCTCCTGATTCAAATGCCTCCATCGCCTGCATCAGATATTGATTTGCTTCCGCAGTTGCATCCCAATTCCCTTCACCATCTTCTTCGAACGCTTCCATCATTTCTTCGTGTGCTTCTTTCATCTCCTCCATCGCGTCTTCCATCTCTTCTTGTTTGATGCCTAGTTCATGCTTTAGATGATCTTCAATTGCATCTCCATCCTTTCCAGTCTGCTCTTCGAATACAACTTTAGTTTCTTCTAACTCTGCTTCCATTTCTTCTTCAGCCCGTTCCGCCCTCTCTTCTAATTTCTTAACTGTCTCTGCAACCTTTCTTTGATCTTCTTCAGATACTTCTCCCGCCTGTACTAGTTCTACAATTATCTCTTCCCGTAGTTCCTCTTCGAAAGCTTCAACCTTTTTTGCGTGTTTCTTAATTTTTCGCTCCAATTTTAATTGAGTCTCAAGTTTTTCTTGAGTATTTTCTCCTGTATCTAAATTCTCTATCTTAGTTTCAACTCTATTCAAAACCGCACCATGTCGATCTTCTGCCACCGCCATCGCATCAAAATTTCCTTCTTTTGCCATGGCCCTAGCCTCTGCCACTTTCTCCTCTGCAAATTCTAGCTCCAAGTCAATCTTAGCTTCTGGATCTAACGTTATCGCCAATTGTACTGATTCTCCTATCCCATCTAGAAAATAAAACGGACTGTCTGGGGTAAGTCCTGGATTTTCTAAACTCGATCCTCCTACTTGGGCAGCTGCAGCTCCTGAAAATGCCATTGATATGACCATCAAAATCGCCCAAATTTGCATTCTGTCTGACATATGTAAAAACCATATTATTCTACCTATTTAGTCCTTCTGCCGATATTGCTCCCAAAGAGCTATCCAGTGCGGCACTTTTCACACTACTAAGAAATGAACCCCAATGAAGATCCAAATAGACCAGAAAATACTCCTATATCTCTCGGATTTTTATCCCCTGCAGATCGGGACTATCTCCTGTTTGGGGAGGGAGACATAGATGCTGCAGAGTTACAAAAAAGAAAAAATTCTATCCGTGATAATACCATTGGGGCCTTCATAGACTTCACATATTTAGTCAATTTAGATCCTGATACTAGAACTGAAATTTTCAAAGATTTAGTACCTATACTTGATCAAGAAACCTTTCCCAATTTCGATAATCATTCCGAACGCATTCTAATCTCTCCCTCAATCTACCTAGGAGTTTCGCATTGCATCGATTTTCTCTACACATCTTTAGGATTTTCGCGCTTCAAGAAATTACTTCAAATTAGTATCTTCCAGGCACTATTCTGGGAATGTAGAAAACATTTCGAACGAATCCATCCCGTGAGACCCGAAGATATTCATTTTAACATAGATATAGACACAAGCGAGTCTTCTTATCTCCACGACTTATTCCAATAAAGTACCCAAATTTTAGAAATTCTCTGGATCTTTCAAAATGGACTCAGCGGGATTTGAACCCGCGGCCTCACGCATGCCATGCGCGCATTCTTCCACTGAACTATGAGCCCTCTCCGCGAACATGCTATTCCATTATTGCAGTTAAACCCTTCGAACTATTGGCTTATGGCAATTAATAGTAACTCTTTTATCCATTTGACCTCTCAATCCCCCGTAAGGGACAGCGCAGCCGCTCATCCGACAAGCTATACATTTGTATTGCTAGGGAAGGTGGTAGTGCTGGCAATATGCCCACTATATATCAGCTGACGTGTTGTTCCACACATACTAACCATCATGGCACGAATGCACACTCGTAGGCGCGGTAAGTCTGGTTCTACCCGGCCAGTACACACCACGCTCCCCAAATGGAGTAACGTCAAATCAAAAGAAATTGAAAAAGAGATAGTTAAACTCTCTAAAGATGGCTACGCCCCTAGTGAAATCGGACTTAAGTTAAGAGATGAGGGCATCTCTGGAGTCCCTGTACCTAGTGTTAAATTGGCCACCGGGAAGAAAATAACAAAAATTCTATCTGATAACCAAGAGTCTCCTTCTCTTCCTGAAGATCTTACAAATCTTATGCAAAAATCAATCCGGCTCCACGAACATATCTCGGAAAATCCTAAAGATAATCAAAATAAGCGATCTCTTCATAACACCGAAGCAAAAATAAG
This sequence comes from uncultured Halobacteriales archaeon, assembly GCA_964597855.1. GTDB lineage: Archaea > Halobacteriota > Halobacteria > Halobacteriales > Hikarchaeaceae > Hikarchaeum. The sequence continues at coordinate 3,312 of CAZQZO010000004.1, forward strand.
ACGACTCGTTAATTATTACCGTGGAAACAAATTGGACGAAGATTTCACCTATAATCAAGAAAACGCGAGGAAATTATTAGATTAAATGTTATTATTTGAAACTCTTCACACGCTACCGGTGGAATTATGGTAAAAGCTACTTTTTGCATTTTTTCCAAACAACCTGGTCTGGTAGCACAGTCCATAGCTCCTGATAATACATCTTCTATAGACACAAAAATTTCAGGAAATTCAATCATTGCAACCGTCCAACGAGATTCACTTGGCAGTCTTAGATCCACAATAGACGATTTACTTGTCAATCTTCACGTTGCAGTAAAAACAATAGAACAAACCCAAAATTACCTCCAATCACGCCCAACACAAGATAAAATACAATAGAAACTTATGAGCAAAAGATCCGTATCCAAAAAAAGACAGCATAAACAGTGGTACAATATACTTGCACCAGAACAATTTGACAGAGTCAAGCTGGGAACCACCCCTGCAGACAGTCCTGAAAAACTAATTGGCAGGACCCTTGAAACTACTTTAGGAATCATCTCTGGAAATCCCAACCAAAATCACATAAAACTTAAATTCCAAGTCGTTGAAGCTAGCGCGGATTCTGCCCACACAGAATTAATCAAACATGAGATCTCCTCCGATTACTTACGTAGCCTCATCCGTAAAGGAGCTTCTAAAATAGATCTCATTATGACTGTACTGACCTCTGACTCTTATCAAGTCCGCATACATCCCCTTGCATTTACCAACAAAGGAGTAGATCATAGTCAAGAAAAAGCAGTCAGAAAACAAATGCAGTCGATCTTACTTTCAAAATCTTCTAGCCAGACTTATCACGAATTCATGGAAGAGATTTCTGAAGGAAGACTATCTTTAGATCTCTATAATGAAACAAAACACATCTACCCACTTCGCCGCGTTGAAATACAAAAAGCAACCCTAGAAAATCACCCCGCAGCGTAGTAATCATCTTACTCTCTAACTTCTATTATTCCGACCATTCCTCCTATCTCGTGAGGCACGCAAAAATAGTGATACGTTCCAGCAACTGAAAAAGTGTACTCAAATACCTCTCCAGTTCCCAATGCCCCCTCTAGTCTTTTAACCCAAGCCTCTCTAGCTTCTTTTTCGGTTTCAAACCCCCCCGATGCAAAATAATTCGCATCTTTTGGAATTTTATCTTGATAAGCAGTTACTGTATGTAATCTAGAATTAGTATTAACAAATCTGAGAGTCTCCCCAACTTTTGTTTCTACCCGGTATGGTAAGAACCCACTTGCACTCATTCTTATATCTGGAACCACTTCCGGGGTCGAATTAATGCACCCCTGAAACGCAATTCCTCCCAACCCCACTACCAACCCCTTTCCAAATTCTCTTCTGTACACTCTTAAACTTATGAGTACAGCGAAATAACATTTTTTCTTTAGTTCAAAGGTAAATCGTAAGATGTATGCCCGCCGTAAATTAATTTCTGTGTTATGCGGCCTAGGTTTTTAGGACACGACCAAGACGGAAAAAAGAAGTTCGGCCCTGCAGATGTAATTTCTCTTTTCAATGCCATCATTGGTCTTGCTGCTGTTTCTTTCGCTCTCGTAGACCCAATTCTATCTTGTAGATTAATCCTTTTATCAGCGCTTGGAGATGGCGTTGATGGTATGGTGGCTAGACAATTTGGAGGATCTTCCATTGGGCCTCATATTGACTCAATCTCCGATATAGTTTCTTTCGGTGTCGCCCCTTCTTTAGTAATTTATAATATCGTTACCCAAAATAACCCCCTCTCATTTTCCAACCCCTCTCTATTCTCCTATGACCACGTTTTAATCCTTTTTTGCATCTTAGCATTTTTCAGCATGTCGGCAGTTAGGCTCTCTCTCTATATGGCATATGATATAGAACATAACCACACAGTAGGGGCCCAAACTCCCGTGGCAGCTATCATAGTTTCTTCAGTAGTTCTCGTACAAACTTTCAGCACCACTTCCATTCTATTATTGACACTCATCTTAGCCTATCTCATGGTTATCCCGATCAGGTATCCTGATTTACTTTTCCGCGATGCTCTGTTACTGAGTATAATCCAATTACTTACTATCGCATTCCCCGATGCAATTGGGCATGCATTTCCCTATGCTCTTTTAATCCTTTCTCTTGCGTATCTCTTCTTATCTCCTTCCTATTATTGGAATAATTTTTCAGAAAGAATATAGAAACCCTCTTAGGCGATTCGTCCCCATTTCTATCACATGAGTAAAGAAGACTCTTCGACAGAAACAAATGCATCTGACGGTGAACCTTCCAAACTTTCCACTAGAGAATTACTTCAATCACAAGGATTTTATGACGTCCTCAAAGGACGGCCCAAAGATTTCCCCCCCGAACTTTCTGCACTCAAAGAACATGAAAAACGTGGCAACGTTGATATGATTTTACTAGCCCTCGAAAAATTAGGAATGGAGTATATGCAACAATATTGTTTCAGTGCTCTCAAACGTATGGGGGATGTGTCTGCGATAGATCCCATGATCGATCGCGCCTCTCGACGTGATAAATCTGCAATAGAAGTTTTAGGAAAGATCGGTTCTGAAAAAGCTGTGGATTCCATCTTATCTTATGTCGACAATGATTCCGATCCACAATTACAGCTTGTAACACTACGTGCTCTTGGAGAGATCGGATCTCCTCTTGCAACCCAATCAATTGCAAATAAATTAACTTCTGAAAATGAACAAATCCGAAGTAGTGCTGCTCGATCGCTTGGTATGATTGGCGACACACGTGCTATAGGTCCATTATCCTCGATAGCCTCAAACGATCCTTCTAGTTTCGCCCGTTATAGTGCTATATGGGCTCTCGTACAAATACGCACACATCGAGCACTCGAAGCTGCAAAGTCTCATTCCAACGACACAGACTACTTGGTACAATCTGAAGCGATAAAAGCATCTGAGCTCCTCGGTTCTTTATCCTGATTTATATTAATATAGCAATAAATTCCAAGGAAAATGCTATTGCGATCATCAACGCCCCAACCCTTCCCGCTAACGTATATTGTTGAACTTCAGTTGGTTTAATTTCAACATCATATCGATTCAACTTTGGTTTGTATCTTACATAACTTGGTACTTGGAACAGCTCTATAAAAATTAAAAGACCACCAAAAGCTCCTACTAGGTATCCTATCATCGCAATCACAACATCGTACTCTACCATTGTTCTATCCTATATTTTCCATCGATAAAAAACCCACTATTATATCTCATTTTACTTGATTTTTATCGGCGTTTCTGCCATTTTTCTTTCCAATACTTCTCTTACTAATAGATCTTCTCCCGGTATGAATTTTACCGATCCAACCACTAAGTGACCTCCTCCACTCACCCCTGCCTCTGGAATCTCCTCTTTAATTTCTTCTATCATTTGGGGTATATCCAAATCCACACCGTCACTTCGTAATATCGCAAAATCTGGCCCATACCCAATAGTGATCATGGGGATCCCATTTTTTTCAACGAAATAATCATGAATCGAACTTGTCGTTTTCCCCGGGGCCGGATATGTATATCTATACGCACCCCTTTCAATTTCTATTCTATTAAATTGAATTCCGGTTTCTAATTGCTCGGAGTGAGTATGCCTAAGTGAAGTTTCCACTTGTCGTTTCATGTTTCCCTTCGCCAACTTGGATAGCAATTCTGTCACTTTTTTAAATCGATTTTCTTTTCCAACTCCCAGTATGTCTTCAACTAGTCCTTCTCCATTATTACGCTTTAGGACATACGTTGCATAATCTAGAGATTCACATATTCTGTACAAATCCGCCTCTTCAAATCCTAATTCTTGAGCCAACAAATAATAATCCGTCATGGCATTTGCAGACGACCTATCTGCCATCCCCGAAAGAGCAGGTAAATGGCCGAATTTAACCATGGAATCTGGGTCAATCATTCTAGCAATCTCTGCGCAAATCATTCCAGTTGTTATGCGATAATCCTCTCCAACTAGATATGGGTTAACATGTTCTACTAGGTATGGATTAACTTCATCTTCATTTGGATAATGGTGGTCTACAACTAAGATGGGAATGTCGTAACTATTGAGGTACTCATATGCAGGAGTATCTTCTTTTGTGCTACCATTGTCAATTAGTAATAACAATGGCAACATCTGTCCGTGTCGGTCTCGAGAAGACAAGGCGGAATTCAAATCGTGAACTGCGTCTTCCATATCATAATATGGTGCCCTACTTGCTAATCGTTTGACTAAATTATGCTGAGCTTTTTCATCGCCATATATCTTTGTCACGAGACTTTTCAAAGATTTTTCAATGGGCAAACCAGCACAAATGCCATCCACGTCCGCATGATGGCGAATTATTATCGGGCGCCCTGACAAAACCGACCGTATAAGTATCTCTGCACTTGACTCTACCTCCTTTCTTAGTTTTAAAAGAGCAGGCCAATCTACTAAAAATTTTAATTCTTTCAAATTTATCTTCCTAGAAATATTCTCTTCATACTTTTCTGTAATCTTTTCTAGCATCTCCATCCCTACCTTTTCCATATGGTCAATTTCCAATTGCCTTCCATATCTCCCATCTCTCATTGTTCCTATTATCTGAATCCCATTTCCTACTTCCACACCCTCTGAAGCTTTTCCATTTGCTTGACCCAATTCCACACACCGAATAACCCCCGTCCCATCTGTAACATTATATGTAACCGGACCCATGGTCTGTTTCAATTGGGCAATAAACCCTCTAATTCGGACAGTTTTCCCAATGTGTCTTTCTAGTTGATCTATGTCTATTCCTTCACTCTCCCCAAGAATTTGAGTTCTATATTCATTAAGTTTGGCTGGAGAAAAACTCAAATCTCCATTTTCTTTAATCTCGCTTAGTTGAACAACCAATTCTTCACCTTCTATATATTCTCTGTCAAAAATAGATTCATGAACTAATCCCGAAGTGCGCCTCGATAAGCGAACAAACATTCCATACTTAACCAAACGATCAACTCTAGCGTGGTAATATTTCCCAACTTCTAGTTCCTCAAAACCACTATTTTGCCTAAGTTTATAAACAACTTCTGAACTATCTCCTTTCTCCATGTTGGCCATTATGCCCACTTTGCCACCGTCCCTGATAATTGTTGGTTTCTATACCTGCGTACTATTGTCCCTTTCATTTTACATTATTGTGTAACTCAAATCAACCCATTAGTGCAAAGTCTTTCAATCCCCTCTTCAATGTTTTCCACTGAGTTGGCATAGGAAATTCGTGCATATCCTGGGGCCCCAAATGCTTCTCCTGGAACCATCGCAACGTGGGCTTTTTCAATCGATTTTTCGCACCATTCTATTCCATTTCCATCAACTGGAATCATGACATAAAAAGCTCCGTTTGGGGTTAAAATATCTATCCCATTCTTTGACAAAAGCTGCAAAATAAAATCTCGTCTCTGTTTGAAAGAACTCACCATTTTTCCCACCGCTTCTTCTGTATTTTCTAGGGCTTCTATACCTGCATGCTGAACCATATTCGTTGCACATGTAACTGTATGTGAATGAATTTTTGCAGCCTGTTTTATGAGACTTTGAGGCGCACCCATATATCCCAAACGCCACCCAGTCATCGCATATGCCTTGGAAAAACCATTCACTGTCACTGTTCGATCCCTCATACCTTCTATCGATCCTATGCTTGTATATTCTGGGGAGTATGTGATTTCTTTGTAAATCTCATCCGAAATAACTATCACATCATTGTCTACTGCAAGATCCCTCACTCCTTCAAGCGCCTTTTGAGAATATACTGCCCCTGTTGGATTAGACGGCGAATTTATAACGATCAGTTTTGTTCTTGAAGAAATTGTTTCTTTTAGTTCACTTATCGCAGGAGCCAATTGAAACCCATAAGGCTCCAAATCCACCCTAGTTATTTCTCCCCCAGCCATCGAAATGATCGGCTCATATGATACCCATGCAGGCGTGAGTACTATTGCTTCATCCCCTTCTTGTATAATTGTCATTATCGCTTCGAATAATGCTTGTTTCGCACCGGGTGTGACAATTATTTCATCTGATCCATATTCCAGCCCACACTTGCTACTAAAATACTTAGAAATGGAATCTCGCAATTCCAAAATACCTTTTGAAGAAGTGTACCCATGGTCTCCCAAATCCAATGATTTTTTTGCTACGTTGACTATATTTTCTGGTGTTTTAAAATCTGGTTCTCCTACACTTAGATCAATTATGTCTATTCCTTTTTGTTTAAGCATTGATGCTTTATTTCCAACTGCAACAGTTGCGCTGGGCTGTATCTGCTCAACTCTCTGAGCAAATTTCATGATAGTCTTTCAACCATTTTTATCGCACTCTCCATGGCAAAACCCCCATTTTCAATTCTATCTATGGCTTGTTTTGGATCCATTCCAGGTCCAGTTATCCCTAGCGCCACTGGTTTATCCCTGTTTAAACTAATTTTTATCAATCCTTGGGCCGTCGCGTGGGCAATCACATGTTCGTGATCCGTCTCCCCTGATATTATTGCTCCAATAACTACCACTGCATCAATATCACCTCTTCGCGCTAGTTTGTCGGCGGCAATCGGAGAGTCATATATCCCTGGGACGTAAATAGTGTCTATCACTGTCGCGCCATGATCTTTTGCAATTTGTTTTGCAGCATCCTCCATACGTTCTGTAATCGGTCTATTAAACTCTGCTACTACCATTCCTATTACTACCATAATTTGTCCAATGCTTGATTGGCTAATAGCTCTGACGATAGATGGAAAGGTTGTAGTTTGTAGGCCTACTTTACCCATCAATGAAATCCCAATTTAGCACTTTTCTGTCTAAAACTGATCACACCCTACTTGCTATAATTTGCATCTCATTTGTGTCCCTTTTATTTCGAATAGTAAATCTTGGATCTAGAGTTGCCCATTGGGATGAAGGAAGAGTGGGTTATGACATCCTTCGCTACGTAGACACTGGAATATGGCAATATAGGCCAATCGTTCACGGTCCATTTTTGCCTCAGATAAATCACTATATTTTTGAGTTCGCTGGTGCAAATGATTTTACCGCTCGTATCGCTGTGGCAATCATAGGAAGTTTATTACCACTTGCAGTTTGGCTTTATCGCGACCACCTAAATAATCGGGAACTAATAGCGTTATCTCTTTTCCTAGCTTTGGATCCTTTACTTCTTTACTACTCTCGATTCATGAGAAACGATGTACTTGTAGCGGCATTTATTTTCATTTTTGTAGGCTACTGCCTGCGGTTCCTTTCTACTCACAAATCCCAGTATCTCTATTATGCAAGTGCATTTCTAGCTCTTGCATTCACCGCCAAAGAAAATGCCCTTGTGTATGTTGCAATATTATTTGCTTGTACATTCTTACTCTTCGATCACAAACTCTTCTTACTCCGTGACAAAAAGCCAGGCTGGGCCGTTACTATAACTGAAACCCTTTCTGATCTATCTGAGTCAATTTGGCATTGGAGAAAGCACCTATTACTAGTCACTCTAGAATTCATTTTCATTCTATTCTTATTTTATTCTCCCCGTACGGGATCACTTGGTGGCATTGGTATCGATCATATCTTCTCACACCCTTTGATTTTACCAAGCGTTCTTTCTGTAGCGATTATAGATTCTGCATCAAAACTAGTTGCGGAGTGGATTCTTGGACCTTCCACAAACCATGCATATTTGCCTTTCTTCAAAAATTATCTCCTCATTCTTTTGAATGCATCAGGCGCTTTAGTCCTATTATCATTCATCGGATTTCTCTCTGATCGTTATGGGGGAAAACACCCCAGAAACATAGTCGCATTAGGATTTTATTGGGGAATATTTAGTCTATTCATCTACCCACTTTCCCTAGACATCAGTTCATCTTGGGCAGTCATCCATACTGTTTTGCCACTTGCCATCCCCGCAGCGGTTGGGGCTGCAATAATCTATGATTGGGCCTCTGAATCTTTCACTTCAAATGATAAAATAGGGGCAAGTCTAGCTATAATCTTACTACTCTTGATATCTCTTGGAACTATTGGAATTTCCATTTCGACGAGTCACGTCAACTCATACGACGAATCTAATTTCATTGTCCAATATGCACAACCAGATGCTAATATGCATGCGACTCTCCAATCTATCCAAATAGCTTCAGCTAGCCATTCCAATTTAGACGTGCTCTATTATGGTGATTACTTTTTAGTTGAAAACGAAGAAGATGCTTACACTCTTCCGCTCCGAGATGGAGAGTGGTATAATAGACTTCCTATCCCCTGGTATCTCGAGTCATATGGATCAACCGTAGATAGTACTGCAGACATATTATCTTTCGAAACAATTCTTGAAAACCAAAATCCTCCTGTCATCATAGCACGCTCAAACGAAGTGGATGAAATACAACCTTTCTTGTCAGAATATCATCAAATTGAACATGAAATTCGCCAGTTCAATGTTGACATAGTTTTCTTCATCCACGAAGATTATTTTCTACCTGAAAATTAACACCTTTTTCCAATCTCTATGCCTCCTAATTTGCAATTCAACAAATTAACACTTATACGGACGCAAATCCACGTAAACATCAAGTAACCTACTCATGAATCCTTGGTTTGCTATTGGTATGCTGGCATTTGTGGCATTGCTCATCCCACTTGGGATGATCCTCATCTCTTCCCTACTTCGTCCAACTGTTCCCATCGCTGGAAAAAGAGCAGCATACGAATCCGGTGAGATCCCCACTAGTTCTACCCACTTTAGATTTGACATTCAATACTATATGGTCGCTCTATTGTTTGTAGTATTTGACATAGAAACTATCTTCATTTTCCCCTGGGCACTCATATACCGAGATGTAGCGGCATATGATCTGTTTTGGGCACTTGTACCCATGTTGATTTTCATAGCAGTCCTTTTCGTAGGACTCATTTGGGCGTGGAGTACTGGAGCAATCCAATGGATAGTTTCTGAAGCCATTTCTGAAACCGAGGTGTCCCCATGACAGTAGACCCACGTCTCAATTCACGTTTGAGAGAAGCATTCGGGTCCTCCCCTTTCATCCTGACAAAATTCGATTCATTTATGGATTGGGTACGCGGATCTTCTCTGTTTCTTCTTCAATTTGGGATAGCATGCTGCAGCATTGAAATGATGCACACTTTCGCAGTGAAACACGATTTGGATCGTTTCGGAGCAGGTGTCCCTAGAGCCTCACCTCGACAAGCAGATCTAATGATTGTCCCCGGAACAATCGTTTCCAAATTCGCACCTAGAATGAGGCGCGTTTATGATCAAATGCCAGAACCAAAATTTGTAGTTGGTATGGGATCTTGCACAATTTCAGGAGGCCCTTTCCACAAAGGATACAACGTGGTGAAAGGCGTTGAAGAAATTCTGCCTGTTGACATTCATGTTCCCGGCTGTCCTCCTCGACCAGAAGCATTAGTTTATGGAATAGTAAAGCTACAAGAACGTATCATCAGTGGACAACGTTCCCCTGTAACTGTCGATCCTTATGAACTCGAAAAATTTGGTGATCTTGATACCCACGAGCTTATAGAACAACTCGCGGATCAAATCTCCGAAAACGATCTAGTCATGCGCTATAATTGGAGGGATTCCCCATGAGCTCTGCAACCGTTCCCATCAAAAATGCGATCGGGGTATCTAAAAATGGTACTTTAGATTATACCAAATTAGAAAAAATGCTCGGCGATCTCGTCCTACAAAAAGAAGACCACGTTAACGCCCCTGCATTTGTAATTCGACCAGACGCGGTTGAAAAAACATTGACTCTACTTAGGGACGAAGCTGGATTTGACCATCTCTCATGTGTTACTGCACAAGAATACGAGGACCGTTTTGAATCTATATATCATCTCAGAAAATATGATGCTCCTCAACACGAGTTGAGTATTGTCGTCCCATCTCCCAAAAACAACCCCTGGAACCAATCTGCTTCTTCTGTTTTTCGAACTGCAGATTGGCATGAACGAGAAGCATACGATCTAGTTGGAATTAATTACGTGGGGCATCCTGACCTCCGCCGTATTCTTCTACCTGATACTTGGCAAGGGCATCCCCTTAGTTTAGATTATGATCAAAATAAGCCTCAAATTATAACACTACAAGAGCACGAAAACCCCCTTCAACATACTCTGGACGACAACACCATGTTCATCAATATAGGTCCTCACCATCCTGCAACGCACGGTGTGTTGCACCTAAAAACAGTACTCGATGGAGAGCATGTCGTAGCAGTTGACCCCGATATCGGCTATCTCCATCGCTGTGAAGAACAAATGGCCCAAGGATTGAATTATCGCTACCAGATAATGCCATATCCTGATCGCTGGGACTACGCATCTGCAGGATTGCTCAATGAGTGGGCATATGCTCGGGCCGCTGAGGATCTGGTTAATATAGAGGTTCCTGAATACGCCGAAATTCTCCGAACCATGGGTGCAGAGCTTTGCCGTATATGTGCACATTTCTTAGCAGTCGGAACATTTGCATTAGATATTTACGGCGATTTTACCGCCATCTTTATGTACGCTATGCGGGATCGAGAAATCGTTCAATCAATACTAGAGGACTTAACCGGTCAACGGATGATGTTTAATTACTTCCGTCTTGGTGGTGTTGTATGGGATTTACCCGAACCCCGAAACGAGTTCTTATCTAAAATTCAAACTTTCTTGGACGCAGTCCCTGCAGGAATTCAAGAATATTCCGATTTAATGACTTCCAATGAAATTTTCCAATTAAGATGCGTCGATATTGGAATTTTGTCTCCCGATGTAGCCCGGCAGTATGGTGCAACTGGACCTGTAGCCCGTGGATCTGGAATTGACTACGATCTGCGCAGGGACGATCCCTATGGATACTATCCAAATCTCGACTGGGATGTTGTAACCAAAGATGGTTGCGACATCTATTCTAGATTTTTGGTCAGGCTAGGCGAGGTTGAACAATCTGCAAAAATTATTCAACAGTGCGTATCTTTGCTAGAATCTTGGCCAGAAGACGACCGGATAATCCAATCAAATGTCCCTCGCACCATCAAACCACCTGCAGACGCAGAAATCTATAGGGCAGTTGAAGCTGCAAAAGGAGAGCTCGGAATTTACATACGTTCCGATGGGACTCAACAACCAGCCCGATTTAAGATTCGCAGCCCTTGTTTCAGCAATCTCTCCACACTATCTGAAATGGCCGAAGGTGGATTAGTGCCTGATTTAATTGCAGCTCTAGGAAGTCTAGATATAGTTCTTGGGGAGGTCGACCGATGACCAACTTCACCCTAAGTACTCAGACACCTCTCGTAGATACAATCTACCACCTTTTAGGATTTGATGGGTTTATTGGAACTATCATATCTGCATTCATTGCAGCGTTTTTAATTGGGAATATAATGTTAATTTCTGCAGGAATTGCTGGTCCCTGGGCAAAAAGAAAAATCACCGCTGTTTTCACCGACCGAATAGCAGTCAACCGACTTGGGCCATTTGGACTGCTAATCATTGTGGCAGATGCTATCCGTTTACTAGCAAAAGAACTCATAGTCCCGGAAGGAGTCGACCGTCCATCTTGGGACATTGCACCTCTGATTCTTCCCTTTTCCGCGCTATTAGGATTTGCAGTCATTCCTATGGGGGGTCCTCTTCAATTGGCAGACCCAGAAACCGGTTTAGTTTTTGTTTTCGCTGTAGCATCTATCGCATCTGTTGGAGTTGTGATAGGCGGGTATTCTTCCAATAATAAATTTTCTATGCTGGGTGGGCTCCGTGCAGTCGCAATGAATATTGCCTATGAGATTCCTCTCATAGTAACTGCAGCTTCTGTTGTTTTATTCGCTGGATCTTTACGCCTAAGCGAAATTGTATCGGCACAGGCAGATCCTCTAATAATAATTGCTGGGGTCGCTATTCCCTCTTGGTTTGCTTTTGTAAATCCATTTGCTTTCATTTTATTTTTAGTTGCAAACTTGGCCGAAATCGGCAGAAACCCGTTTGATATACCCGAAGCGCCCACTGAACTTGTCGCAGGATATGTAACTGAATACTCTTCAGTATACTTTGTCTTGTTTTTCCTCGGGGAATTTTTACACGTTTTCCTAGGCGGTGCTATCATCGCGACCCTCTTTTTAGGTGGCCCAGCAGCCCCCATTTCTTCCTTATCTTTTATACCTGGATTTATCTGGTTTTTATTAAAAATTTGGAGTGTATTTCTCTTCACCCAATGGATGCGGGCCGCTATCCCCCGTATTCGAATTGATCAAATGATCGAAATTGGATGGAAAGGTTTGTTGGCTTTGTCATTCATTAACTTAATTCTCACCGCAGTATTGGTAGGTGTTATAGCATGATCGGAATTCTTCAATCTATGGCGACAACAATGAAACATGCTCTGGATGGTCAGACATTTACAATCGAATACCCTGAGTCGGTCCCTCATGTCTCTCCTAGATTCCGAGGAGTCCATAAATTTAGCCAAGAACGCTGTATTTGGTGTCGCCAATGCGAGATAGTTTGTCCCAATGACACCATTGAAATCAAATTAGATGACAAACGCCAAGGAGAGGAATATAACCTCCACATAGGCCAGTGCATTTATTGCAGATTGTGCGAGGAAGTCTGTCCTGTAGATGCCATTGTATTGACTCAACAATTTGAGTTCACAGGAGATACCAAAGCCGACTTAGTCTACAACAAAGAACAGCTCAAAAATGTTCCTTGGTATAAAGGCCTTGATCCCCTTGCTTCCCGCGAACCAACGCGGTCAGCTTGGGTCGGCGAAACAGATGGAGAAATTGATTACCAATGATTGAAACTAGCATATATGATTTATTGGTATTCTCATTTTTTGCCGGGATAACTATACTCAGCAGTGCTGGAGTAGTTTTGGTAAAAGATGTGTGGCATTCTGCCCTTCTTTTGGGGGTGGCACTTTTGAGCATCGCAGTTCACTATGTAATTTTATCAGCAGAATTCATCGCAGCAATGCAAGTCCTCGTTTACGTAGGCGGTGTGCTCATTCTAATTAGTTTTGCGATAATGCTAATTCGTCGAAAATTAGACCCAACAGCCATGACATCCCCTGCATTAAATCTCGGACCACACTTAGCACGTGGAGTGGGTGCAGTTATATTTTTCATTTTATTTTCAAGCATACTATTGGGTACTTCCTTTACACCATCAATCGGTTTCCAAGATGGCGCTTTGATAACTAAAAGTATTGGTTACGCCATGCTCGATCTACCTGGGGCCTCCATCCCAAGCGAAAGTTTCTTAGCAGCATTTGAGATAATTGATGTAGCTCTCGTTGCCGCCCTTGTAGCGGCAGTTATGCTAGCCAGAAGAGACACGGCAGGTGAAAATTAATGGTTCCTATAAGCTACTATATATTATTGTCTGCAGCAATTTTCTCCATTGGTCTTTTTGGCGTGCTAACGCGTCGAAATGCCCTCATGTTCCTCATTTCCATTGAACTTATGTTAAACGCTGCAAATTTAAATTTTGTAGCATTTTCAACATTACATGGAAACTTGACTGGGCAGGTTTTCTCACTCTTCGTTTTGGCACTTGCGGCAGCAGAAGTTGCTGTTGGAATCGGGATCATCTTAGTATTGTATAAAAATTTCTCTGGTATTGATGTCACCAAAGCTGTGACATTGAGGTGGTAGTTATGAATTCATTTGATCTAATTGCGGCAATACCACTTTTACCTTTAATAGCATTCTTGATAACCTTATTCGCAGGCCAATTTGCACCCTCAATTTTACCAAAACGCGGGGCAATTCCTGGTATAATTGCATTATCTGGATCCCTTTTGATTTCCCTCTCTCTACTCCCTCTCGTTTACTCTGGAAACTTCTTCAACAAGTCTGCTTACCTATGGGCAACTTGGACAGTTTCCGATCTCCATTTTGGATTTCTAATTGACCCTCTCTCTGCACTCATGCTAGTCATCGTTTCTCTCATAGCACTCCTAGTCTTCATACATAGTCTCGGTTATATGAATGACCAAAATGAGCAAGGATTGTTCCGCTATTATGCAGGATTATCCTTATTCTCATTTAGCATGTTATCCTTTGTCATCTCAGATAATTTATTGATGTCCTTCATCTTTTTTGAGTTGGTCGGATTTTGCTCTTGGATATTGATTGGATTCTGGTTCCGCGAAGACGCACCACCCAAAGCCGCCACAAAAGCATTTTTAGTAACCAGGTTTGGAGATTACTTTTTCCTCATAGGTGTAGTTGCAGTTTTAGTCATATTTGGAACTGCCAATTTCGCGGGTCCAAATTCTTTCCCAGTTCTAGCAAAATCTGCTATCCTTGCAGGTCACAATTTACATGGACTCGATCCACAACTTTGGGTCACTATAATTGGACTTTTAATATTAGGTGGTGTCATCGGAAAATCTGCACAATTCCCTCTCCATACTTGGCTTCCAGATGCTATGGAAGGACCCACTCCCGTATCAGCACTTATCCACGCCGCAACCATGGTTGCAGCTGGTGTTTACCTAGTAGCAAGAATATATGGGTTCTACGCATTGTCTCCTACCGCCTTGGCTACCATTGCACTCGTTGGCGGGTTCACCGCATTACTCGCCGCAACGATGGCAACGGTCAAACACGAACTCAAACAAGTCTTGGCTTATTCCACAATAAGTCAATATGGTTACATAATGCTGGCTTTAGGGGCAGGTGGCTACGTGGCTGGAGTCTTCCACCTCACCACCCATGCAATCTTCAAAGCATTGCTTTTCTTGGGAGCTGGAGCTGTAATAATCGCAATGCATCACGATGGTGATATGTGGAATATGGGTGGACTTCGGGAAAAACTCCCTATTACTTATTGGTCTTTTATTTTTGGATCCCTTGCATTGGCCGGGATCTTTCCATTCGCTGGATTTTGGTCTAAAGATGAGGTTCTCTTAGAAACCTTGAATTATGGCCTGGGAGGTTCTCCCATTTTGTTGGTTGGGTACGCCTTCGGTCTGATCGCAGTCTTTGTAACTGGTTTTTACACCTTTAGAATGATCTCATTAACTTTCCATGGATCCCCTCGTTCAAAAGCCGCGAAGGACCCCCATACCCTACGTTGGAATATCAAATTACCCTTAGCTGTGTTAGGTATACTTTCTCTCATAGCTGGGGCAATCAATATGGTCCCAGTAGGCGATCTCTTGGGACTCGATCTTTCCTATCTACATCATTGGCTCGACACCGCACCTGCAAATCTAACGGCTCACCATTATCATGAACTTATAGAGTCATTTTCTGGCTATCATTCTGCTCACTTCTCCTCCCTAATATCTGCAATCCTGTCTCTCCTGATCGCTCTATCTGGAATGGCACTTGCATGGAAAATTTATGAGTCTCCCAACCCCACTGAATCTGGAGCTGTTTACTCCGACCGGTTCAGTACTATTTACCACATTCTAATGAACAATTATTACCAAGACGATTATCAGCTAATGATTGCTAATATAACCCAAAATAAATTTGCTAATATAGCAAATATTTTCGATGAAAAATACGTTGATGGACTAGTAAATAAACTTAGTTCTACAAGCCTTTCCATCAGCAATGTCGTCCGAAAACTCCAAACCGGAGTAGTGACCAATTATGCTTTCCTCCTCTCCTTAGGATTGTTATTAATTCTACTCCTATTCGCAATACGGGGTGGGTGGTTCTAATATGCTAATTGAATTAATTATTTTATCTGCTTTTCTCGGCGGATTATTCATATTATTTTCGTCAAATGAAAACTCCCCTAAACTTTCATTTTATCTGAGTCTGATCCCTCTACTCGGAACTCTCCTAATGTGGCTTAATTTCGATGGGAGTGGGAATGCTCTACTCAGTGGAAGTGTAATCGCATTCGAAACATACGTACCTTGGGTATCCCTCGGATCTTATTCCTTGAGTTGGCATGTCGGCGTCGATGGCATCAGCATGCCTCTTATCCTTCTGACCTCTATCTTAACGCCACTTGCTATCCTTTCTGCATGGACTCCAATAACCGAACGAAAATCACAATTTTATGGACTCATACTGCTCATCGAGGCAGCTCTTTTCGGAGTTTTCGTAGCCTTTGATTTCTTTGTATGGTTTGTCTTTTGGGAAGCGGTTCTGATCCCCATGTATTTTTTAATAGCCATCTGGGGTGGCGAACGAAGAAAATATGCTGCCATCAAATTTTTCATTTACACAAACGTTGCCAGTTTAATCATGTTCATTGGCTTCATAGCTCTGATTTTTGGACTGGGAGATTCTATCCAATCATTTGATTTAATTGAGATCTCTGCCGCATTACAGGGTGGAAAATTAGGAGGGCTGGGCTTTTTAGATCCTCACAATCTAAAGTCCATAGTCTTCTTAGCCATGTTCGTGGGATTTGGAGTCAAGGTTCCCATCGTCCCCTTCCATACCTGGCTCCCCGATGCACATGTAGAGGCCCCCACCCCTGCATCTGTGATACTTGCTGGAGTTCTGCTTAAAATGGGAACTTATGCCCTTCTTAGGTTCAATTTCACACTCCTCGTGGATATCGCCCAAAAATGGGCTAGTATAATTGCTCTAGTTGCAGTTATCAGCGTTATCTATGGGGCATTTTTGGCCCTAGCACAAACGGATCTAAAACGTATCGTTGCGTATTCTTCAATCTCTTCCATGGGATATGTCCTTCTAGGTCTAACTGCATACACGGTATATGGCATAGGGGGTGCAACCTTTCAAATGATAAGTCACGGATTGTTATCTGGACTCTTATTCATGTCCGTCGGTTTGATTTATAACGCAACTCACACCAGATCCATCAAAGATCTCTCTGGTCTCGCTGATAAAATGCCTATTACATCTTTAATTTTCATAGCAGGTGCTTTTGGCTATATGGGACTGCCTCTCATGTCTGGTTTCGCAGCAGAACTTTTCATTTTCCTAGGTGCATTTCAAGCAAATTTCCCATTTGCAAAACTTTTCACCGCACTATCTATGTTTGGGATCGTAATCGTGGCAGGATACCTCCTATTAACTATACAGCGTGTATTTTTTGGTCCCTTTGAAGTCAAAGGAAATCCCGACCTCATTCTCCCCCAGATACATGATATAGCTCCTTTAGTAATCATTTTGCTAATCATTATTGCCCTTGGTATTGCACCCAATATCATATTCGAAATGATTCAAGATGCAGTCGAGCCGTTAGTCTCTTTATTCGGAGGTCAATCCAATGTCTGAGCTAACCTTACTCCTCCCCCAACTATGCCTGCTTTTATCCGCCCTTTTCATACTCGGATATAATACTATTTTTCGCAAATCGACAAAATTAATAATTTTGACTGCTCTTGCAGTGGTCGGATCCCTTGGTTCAATTGCAACTGCTATCTATCTATCCTCTTCTAATCTACAAGTAGGTTCTCTGCTTGGAGGTCAGCTAATCGTTGATGGATCGAGCCTATTCTTTGTTGTTGCCATTTCTTCCGTAACCTTGCTAGTTTCTATCGCTAGCTACGACTACATAAGTAAACTAGGCAATCAAGCAGAATATTACTCTCTTCTCTTGCTCGCAGCAACAGGAATGAGCCTCATGGCTTCTGCAAATTCTTTAGTCATTGCCTTCGTCGCTATGGAATTGGCGTCTTTACCTTCCTATGCTCTAGTCACTTACTTAAAAACCAATGAAAGCAGCACCGAATCCGGACTCAAATATTTCTTAATCGGGGCTCTATCTTCTGCTATATTTGTTTACGGATCTAGTCTCATTTACGGGGCAACTGGTAGTCTGGGTTTAACTGAAATTTCCCAGTCAATACTCCATTCCTCTTCAATTTCTGGACTTCTTGGAATTGGTATTCTGATGGTAATCGGAGGTCTTGCATTTAAGACCACTAGCGTCCCATTTCACTTCTGGGCCCCTGATGCTTACGAAGGCGCAGTCTCTCCTATCAGTGCATTCATTTCTTCTGCTTCGAAAGCTGCTGGATTCATCCTAGCGTTCAGAATTTTAATTGAAGCATTTCCTATCGATGTGGTCTCCGCCATTGGACTCGATTGGACTCTTGCAATCCAAATTCTTGCTGTACTTACAATGACACTTGGGAACTTCGCAGCTGTTCTACAAGAGAATGTCAAGAGAATGCTGGCTTATTCTTCAATAGGGCATGCAGGCTATGTCCTGATCGGTCTTGCGGCACTAACCGGGTCTCAAGACGCGCTAGTCATCGGAGCTAGTATGATGCATTTGATGGTATACGGTTTCATGAATACTGGGGCATTTTTATTCATCGCCCTCGCCGAACATTGGAAGATAGGGCCAACTTTCAAAGACTACCGCGGCCTAGGGCTCAAAGCACCATTAGCATCAGTTGCCATGACGATATTCTTATTTTCTCTAGCAGGATTGCCAACTGGTGGTGGATTCTTAACAAAATATGTTCTGTTCATGGCCGCTGTTGGTGCTGGATTCTGGTGGCTTGCAGCCATTGGGGCAATCAATTCCGCAGTATCTCTCTATTTCTATTCTCGGATGGTCAAAGCCTTGTGGATTGATCAACCCACCTCCGACCTGAACATCTCTTCCCGTGGAATCCCCCTTGGAATATACGCAGCAATATTCATTGCTGCACTAATAACCATTCTAAGTTTGCCCCTCTTTTCAGTCATCGCAGAATTCGCAATGGAAGCTGCCGCTATTCTACTTTCATAACTACCTGGGCATTTCCCATCTCTTTTTCTAATTAATCCCTATGATTGAGTTTTTATCATACAAGCTTCTTTATCCGAACATATGAGTTATGCCACCCCTTCTAATGAACCACGGCCCATTGTCTCGCAGTATATGACTCTAAAAGTAGAGGTAGTTTCTCCCGACGATTCCGTTGCAGAGGTGGCCAAAAAAATAGATTCAACTGGTCATGATGGTTTCCCCGTTTGCGTCGGACGACAGGTTGTTGGATTCGTCACCGCCAGAGATTTACTCCTTTCCAGCGACAATGTTTCCATTTTCCAAGTCATGAGCAAGGATTTATTGGTTGCCCATCCTGGAATGGCCGTTCAAGATGCAGCTAGGGTCATCTTGCGATCTGGAATCCAAAAACTCCCCGTTATAGATGATGCAGGCAATTTAGCTGGAATAATTTCCAATTCGGATGTTATCCGAAGCCAAATAGAACGGGCCACTCCCGAAAAAGTAGGAAAACTCATGCGAACCTTGGAGTCTATCCACGAAATCAAAATAACCCAGAAACGAAAAAAAATATTCATCAATTTACTCATACCCACTCAAAAAACGGTTTACGCAGACGAATTAGAGGGGAGAAGTTATGAGCTTTCAAATGGTTTGGCAGAACCCCTTGTCGTCATAGATTGCAATGATTTGTTGTACCTCGCCGATGGGCACCATCGAACTCTAGCAGCACATTCCTTAGGAATTGAAAAAATGGATGCTTATGTATTAATCCTAGATGATTCTGTAGAATTGGGGATGGCAAAGACTGCCGCCAAAGAGGGACTAACTACGATCCACGACATAACCATTGTAGACTATGCTCGTCACCCTCTAGTCGAAACCACTCGCAGAAACAACTAGTTTCTATTTTCCATTCTTATGAATTTGAGCTCTTATTTTCTCTGCTACCGTTGGGTCGCTAAGCGTTGTTGTATCTCCTAGTTCTTCATTATTTGAAATATCTTCTAGCAAACGTCTCATTATCTTTCCAGATCTAGTCTTGGGCAGGTCTTCAACAAATATTACATTTGCAGGGCGGGCAAATTTACCGATACCATTTTCAACTGATTTGTTTATTTCATCCCGAATCAAATCTGACGCTTCGATACCCTCTCTTAATATGACATATGCATCTGGGACTTCTCCTTTTTCTGGATGTTTCCTAGCAGCAACAGCCGCTTCTGCTACTGATTTAACCTCTACTATTGCCGATTCAAGTTCCATGGTTCCCAATCGATGCCCTGCAACATTCATAACATCATCAAGCCTGCCCAAAATTCTAAAATATTTATCTGCAGTTTGAACTGCACCATCTCCTGCTTTATATGCCCATTTCTCCCATTCCGTCGAGCTAGTATCTGAAAATTCTTCCCAGTAAGTGTCGATGAATCTGTCATCATCCCCATATACTGTTTGTAACATTCCTGGCCAGGGTCTAGTTATTATAAGATTCCCTGCCTGGCCACCTTCTGTTTCTATTTCTTTACCCTCTCCATCAACGATCATTGGTTTAATCCCCGGGGCAGGAAGCCCTGCACTCCCGGGTTTCATATCTGACAGGGCAGGTAAGTTAGTAATCATGTGGCCTCCCGTTTCTGTTTGCCACCATGTGTCTACAATTACCGCTGATTCTTTACCTATATGCTCGTAATACCACATCCACGCTTCTGGCTGAATCGGCTCTCCCACGCTAGTCATCAATCTAAAGTTAAAGTTATACCCTTGTAAATGGACTTCCCCCCATTTCATAAACATCCTCACTGCTGTAGGGGATGTATGAAAAATGTCCACATCATATCTCTCAGCAATTTCCCAAATCCTGCCTTTATGCGGATAATCGGGAGTCCCTTCGTACATGACACTAGTTGTGCCCAAAGCAAGAGGGCCATACACAATATACGAATGACCCGTTATCCACCCAATATCTGCGGCACACCAGTACGTATCCTCTGGCTTAATATCCAGGACATATTTTGACGTCCCTGTTGCATACGAAAGATACCCCCCAGTTCTATGTTGACATCCCTTTGGCTTCCCCGTTGTCCCCGAAGTGTACATTAGAAATAGTACGTCTTCTGCATCTCTTTCTACTGGATCAATACATTCCCTTTTATGCTCCCCCTGGAGCTCCTTCAATAGAATATATTCGTCTTTGATTTCTACCATGGGTTTTTCGTGACGTGTCCATACCAATACTGTAGGATCCCCTTCTATTTCTTCCACCGCTGCATCTGTTTTTTCTATATGGTTTAGAAATTCACCCCTCCTATAATACCCATCAATTGTAACTATGTATTCCGAATTTGCGTCTTGAACCCGATCTGCAAGTGCACTTGCAGAAAAACCAGCAAAAACTTCTGAATGGGGTGCCCCTATCCGTGCACATGCTAGCATAGTCATTGGAAGTTCTAGCACCATTGGAAGATGAAGTGTAACTATGTCATTCTCTTTTACTCCTATTGATTTCAGAGCCGCAGCAATTTCATTTACCTCTCGATATAAATCTTGATAACTGATATTTTTTTGTTCCCCATTTTCCCCTTCCCATAGCAATGCAGTTTGATTTTTCCTAGTGGTAAGATGGCGATCTATACAATTATAGGACGCATTTATTTTTCCCCCTACAAACCATTTATAGAATGGAGGATTTGACCCATCGAATGTCTGATCCCACCCCTCATACCAGTCGAGTAAGTTGGCATATTCTTCGAACCCATCCGGAAATTTATCTAATCGTTCATAAATATCTGCACTCTTTACGTTTGCTTGTTCAATAAATTCCTTTGAGGGTTTGTAATATTCTTGCTCCGCCAAGTGCGCTTCAATAGTACCCATTCTGTTATTCGAGCTCATATGTATTCTACACTTTTACCGTTTAAAATACTATCTCATAATTTCTGCTCTGGATGCGGCGACTAAGAAATAACTTTTATAATCCTGAAAAAGAGATTTCTGGATATTTCTTATGTCTGGACCTAGCTATTTACTAAGTTCTATCCTTATGGGTGCATTTTTTCTCACCATCGTTGCCGTTTTCCTACGTTTAAAGGATTGGAATCGCACTTCTCCTACCAATTCTTCTAAATTCAATCTAAATTTCACAGAGCTCCTTCCCCACCTTCGGTTGATTTTGTTCTCAACTTTAGTTCTAGGTATTTCTGCATTTGCAGTAGTGTTCCTCAGCTCCCCGTCGTTTGATTTTGACGCTCAAACTTCGGTTATGATTTTCCTTGCACTCTTCTCACTTTTGTTCTTCTCTTATCTTTTATCTGGCCTTTATGCGTCTATAAGATCTCGTGGTGGGTCCCACGCATGGGCCCTTGCTATTATTACCATCACCTTTGCAATCCTAATTCTAGTGGTGATCGTAACACAACTAATTCTCTCATGAGGGGACGTCTTTTATTTAAACAAACGTCACAATTACTTTTTTTAATTACCCTCTCGGTTTATCTCTTATCCGCGCCCGTCGCAGCACATGCTGGAGGTTTGCCTCTGACCAATGAACCTGCTATCATCCCAACTTGGCTTTTTGTTCTTACCGGTGGTGTTATCATTGGTGTTTCATTTTTATTTGTCAGCCTCGTGACCCAAAGACAACTCATCGATCAAATAAATGGTTACCAACTAAGTCTGCCACTTCCCCAATTTCCCCAATTAAATCTCCCAATTATTCAGTTTTTGTCTGTGTTTCTGTTAATTTACACTTTACTTTTAGGATTTATTGGTCCTCAAAACCCCACTTCTAATTTTGCAATTCTCTTCGTATGGGTTGTCTGGTGGGCCGGTTATACGATGACTGTATATTTATTTGGAAATACCTGGGAAAAACTCAATCCCTGGAAATCAATTTCGACTATAATCCCATCCCTCAACCGTCCATATCCCTCCAAATTAGGTTCTTGGCCCGCTTCTCTTGGACTTCTGTTTTTTGTTCTAATCGAAGTAGGTTCTGATATCACCTATTCTCCTTCTACACTCTCAATTTTTCTTATCTTTTATACTCTCCTAACACTACTAGGATCTTTCATCTACGGACCCGAACCATGGTTTACGAATGCAGACCCCATCTCTAAATTTTTTAGATGCTATGGAGAGATGTCATTACTAACTCCTACCTCCAACTCTCTCAATCTTCATTTACCTGGGCAAAAACTCGTAAAAGGAACTGATAACATTGGCCTTTCCGCACGCCACGAAGTTTTATTCATAATTACCATTCTTTTCATCACGACTTATGATGGTTTAATCTCCACACAATTCTGGAATGAATGGGTCTTATTACCTTTACTTTCTTTGGGAATTCCAATTTTAATGATCCACTTCATTTCTCTTGTAGTTGGGCATGGAATTTTTTATGCAATCTATCATTATGCAATCATGACGATGCACCGAATTTCTGGTACTTATATTTCTATCCACTCTCTTAATATTAAATTTGCAGTTTCTCTCTTGCCCATTGCAGCTGGGTACCATCTCGCGCATTTTACAGGATACATTCTAACATTTTCTACAGCCTTTGTATCCACTATTTTTTATCCCCTACAACCCCCCTCATTCTACCCATCCCCTCTTCCATTTTGGCTCCCCATAATGGCTTTAATTTTCATTTTACTTGGGCATATATGCTCAGTTTGGATTTCACATTGCATTTCATTTAAACTTTTCAGCGGCCGTTTACAACCACTCCGTAGTCAATATCCTATTATTTTCATTATGATATTGTATACTATGTTCAGCCTTTGGATAGTCACTTCTCCTCTAGCAACATAAGAATAATTTTATTTCTTTGCGTTTTCTACCATCTTCATCATGGAACAAACTTCACTAATTGGAATAGAGTTTTCAGTTCCTACTTCTAACGACATAGTCGAACAATGCCACCTCTGCGAATTCATATGCTCGGCAAGAGAACATCTGGTCTTCCATCTGGTCGAATCTCACCCTGACCAGTGTTCTGCCGAAATAAATGAGGAATATGCAAAACTCTCTCTAAAAGAATCTGATAAATTGTTTATTTACCATTTAAAAATATGTTCTCTAATAATGCTAACTTTGATGGGACTTGCGTATATTTATGCATTTGTTTTGGCCGGATAATTTAAATTTGATCTCCCTTTGAACCACTCAACGAGAATAAACCAGTATAAGGGTTTTACGGGCATAGGTCGTAATAGATAAGTACCCTAACCGTCCAAAATTATACGTGTTAGATTTTAGTTTCAGTTTTCTCTTAGCTGGATCAAACATCCTCCAGATTTTCCCAACAGGAAGTAGGAATTTTATTTTCGACCAAATTTTCTTCGTATTTGTACTTCTTGGGACTATCGTTGGTGTGATTGTTATCGCTTATATGCTCATCCAAGCATACCGATACCGAGAGGGTTCTGCCCCTAAAAAAGACGATGTAGACCGCCCCAAACTAGGAGAATTGCCCCCTCCAGTCGACGATGGGAATAAATTACTCAAGTCTCTCCTTTTGAGTGCAGTGGTAGTAATAGCCCTTGTCGTCTGGACCTATGGTTCACTCTTATACGTCGAAGCCCAACCGTCTCAAGTAGATGGTGCACTAACCGTTGAAGTCGAAGCATACCAGTTCGGATTCATTTTCACTTACCCTGATGGCTATCAATCATCAGGCGTACTCCGAGCACCCGTGGATCGAGTCACAGTTCTGAAGATAACTTCAAGAGATGTGTTGCATAATTTTGGTTCTCCGGATCTCCGTATAAAAGCTGATGCAGCCCCTGGGCAAATATCCGAAACCTGGTTCTTAGCTGAGTCTACAGGAACATACGATTCCGCTTGTTATGAACTATGTGGTGCTGGTCATTCTTACATGAAAGCAGACATAATAATACTAGAAAATTCCGAGTTCGAACAATGGAATAAAACTAAAAATAATGGTAATTAACTATGAATAAACTTTTGCAAACTGATGGTGGCCACTCCGATGAACATGGCCTTCCACCAATGAGTTCTATCAAACGCTGGTTAGTAACAACAAATCACAAAGACATTGGACTTCTTTATATTGTAACCTCTTTATTTTTCTTAGTAATGGGTGGTGTTCTCGCCCTCTTAATCCGATTACAACTCTGGCTACCTCGTGCTCCCGGAGAAGGATTACTATCTGCCTTTGCGTATAACCAATCCGTCACCGCACACGGTCTAATAATGGTATTTTGGTTCCTTTCTCCATTTGCATTTGGATTTGCCAATTACATAGTTCCTTTACAAATAGGTGCAAGAGATCTGGCCTTCCCCCGCCTAAATGCTTTGAGCTATTGGCTTTATTTAATTTCTGGAATTTTACTTGGGATTTCATTTTTCCAAGGGGGAACATTCAATGGAGGGTGGACTGTGTATGCGCCTTTGAACCTCCCTGCATTTACCCCCCAAGTCGGTGCAACTTCTGCAATCTTGGCATTATTTATCTTCTCAGTTGCTATTACCGCAGGATCTGTTAATTTCCTCACCACCATCCACCGCATGCGTGCCAAAGGCATGACGTTACTTAACATGCCTTTGTTCACTTGGACTATACTGTTAACAGTATGGATGATGCTATTCGCATTTGCTGCACTGCTTGCTGCACTGATGATTCTATCCTCTGATAGGATCTTGGGAACAACCTACTTTTCAACTACTGGAACGCAAGGGTCTCTCTTATGGACTCACTTGTTCTGGTTCTTCGGCCACCCCGAAGTCTATATTGTATTTTTCCCAGCCCTAGGTGCAATGGCAGAGATTTTCCAGACGTTCACCGGCAAACGAATTGTTGGAAGGAAATGGTTCATAGCAGCCCTCGTTCTCGTCACTGTCCAAAGTTTCGTCGTTTGGATGCACCATATGTTCCTCACGGGGATCAACCTCGAAATAAAAACAATTATCATGATAACTACCATTGGAATCTCGCTCCCATTCGATTTGATGGTATTTGCTCTCATTTATACTCTCATAAAAGGAAGAATTCAGTTCACCACCCCCTTCCTCTTTGCATTCGGAGGGTTGATTTTATTCATCATCGGTGGAATCACCGGGGTCTTTTTGGGCGCCGTAGTACTCGACTACGAATTCCGTGGGACCTACTGGGTAGTTGCACACTTCCATTACGTCATGGTTGGTGGTGTAACTGGTCTAGTTGCAGCAATTTACTATTGGTTCCCGAAAATAACTGGTAGAATGTATGATGAGTTTTTGGGTAAGGTGAATTTCGTATTATACTTCATAGGTTTCAATCTACTTTATTTCCCATTATTCATCGCCTGGGAAACTCCACGTAGAGTTTTCACCTATTCCCCATCCTTGATACCCTGGCATCAAATGGCCACTATCGGTGGATTAATCTTGGCAGCTTCATTTGCTGTAATGCTATACAATTTCTTTGTAAGTCTCTCCCGCGGAGAAGAAGCTGGACCCTCTCCCTGGAAATATGCCTCCACACTAGAATGGGCACTTCCTTCTCCACCACCTTTGGAAAATTGGGAAGGCACTCCTACTTATGAAAACGGAAAACTAGAATTCTTACCAGATAATATCAAAACCGACGGAGGTGAATCTACCCATGAGCGATGAGACTGCCACCCCCCATGTAGAAACGCATGCGAGCATTTGGCCATTTTGCATATCTATAGGGGTTCTATTCTTCCTCATTGGACTCTCTGGATTCACTCAGGGAAATTCCCCCTCTCTAATCTATCCAGTCACTCTCATACTCGGACTAATAGTTTTCTCAGCATCCATGATTGGACTTGGTCTTCAAAGATTTGAAGGCCCGGAAGGTGGATTTGGTGAAGCATGGCCATTCCAGAATATAGAGAATATGAAAACTGGTGTATGGATCTTCTTAGCATCAGATGTGGTCTTATTCGGAGCCTTCATTGGAACTGCCATTTTCATTCGAGTCGCTTATGGTTGGACAGATTGGACTCCTGTTCCGGACGATGTCATACCTGGTTTAATGAACACTTATTTACTTCTCACTAGCAGTTTCACTGTAATCTTGGCCCTCGTCGCAGCAGAACGAAAGAATAGGTATGGAGTAGTTGTAAGTCTAATCACAACACTTCTTCTTGGAATTGGTTTCTTAGTAAACAAAGGCATCGAATGGAATCACCTTTTCCAACATGGATACTGGCTTTCAACCAATGTGAAAACTTCTACCTTTTTCTTAACAACCGGTCTCCACGGGGCACACGTAATTGGTGGTCTTATAATTTGTATCTGGCTTATAGGCCGTGCCTGGAATGGTGCCTATCTGGAAGACAATAGGGTCCTCGAGTACTTTGGTTTATACTGGCACTTTGTCGACATTGTGTGGTTATTCCTATTTCCCCTATTCTATATATTGTGAGGCAATCAAAAAATGGTATCACTTAAAACTTATACAATAATATACGTGGCATTGTTCATCTCTGCAACAGTACAGGTTCTTGTCGAATTCGCCGGTTGGCTAAATACAATGTATTGGGTCGCCTTTTGGATCATCATGATTTTATCTCTTATGAAAGCAGTATTGGTTGCAGGATGGTTCCAACACTTACGATATGATCCTCCATCCTTGAGTTATTTGATTCTCATTGGTTTGGGGGCTGCCCTTGCACTCACTCTAGCAGCCTCTTATTCCATTCAATAATTTTGAATTCGTTCTAATATCTGTTTAAACCAAACTCGTCGTGCATAAATAGATGTACAGTTTAGTTTTAATTGTGAATGAAAAGGCACCCACTCTCTCTATTTATTTACTATCTCTTGTATGCATAGGTGTCTATGTATTTTCCATGGCAAAAATCTTAAATCCATCTCTGCACCCTTTGCCAGATCTACCTTTTATCCTAATCGGAATTGTATCACTTTTCACGATTTTTTTACATAGAATCAACTCTACTAAGGTTAAAATTTTATTGTGGATTGGAACCATTTCGTATTTCATTTCGAATCTGGTCCATCTCCCCCTTGAGCCCTTTCTTAATTTACTCCTTGACCTTTTAATTTTCACAATTTTCTTCCTAGCTCTTACATTTTCTCTTGAATTTTCCACCTCATCTTTAAACATGCCTGATGAACCCCCTGTACAGAAATCTCCATCTTTCTTGTCTGCATATTCTGATCATTTTTCATATGTATCCAAACATGTGCTATTTGACTATATCCACTTAACAAAACCTAGATTGATGTGGCTTCTATGTTTGGTTGCATTTGCCGGAATGGCTGTCAGCGCAAAATCATCTCTATCTTTCAATACAATCGTTCTAACCCTGTTGGGGGGAATTTTAGCAATCGGAGCAAGTGGAACTTTCAATCATATTTTTGAAGCCGATCTCGATAAAAATATGAGTAGAACTGCTAACAGACCCCTGGCAACTCAGAAAATATCCAAATCGAACGCTTGGATTTTTGGCGTTGCCCTTGCAACAGCTTCGACTCTTATATTTTTAACATTAAACCTCTTCGCGGCCCTCCTCGCATTATCTGCAATCCTCTACTATAGCGTGATTTACACCCTCTTGCTTAAACCAAACACTGCACAAAACACCGTAATCGGGGGGGTTGCCGGATCTTTTCCAGTTATTATTGGTTCTGTTGCAGCAACCGCTACCATCACTACTGATGCCATCTTACTCGCAATACTAATTTTCTTCTGGACTCCTGCTCATTTTTACAATCTAGCTTTGACCTATAAGAAAGATTTTGAACAAAGTGGTCTGCCAATGTTCCCCGTTGTACATGGGGATGCAAAAACTAGGAAACATATTTTGTTCTACTTTGGGGCAACTCTCATTTCCGCTCTATTATTCTTTTTTGTGAGTGGACTTTCTTTGTTGTTCTTCTCTGTAAATTCTATCTTTTTCATAGTGTTCCTTTGGACAATAATCCTTTCTCATTATCAACCCTCTAGACTAACTTCAATGAGGGCTTTTTACGCATCAAATTTGTATCTTGGTGCACTCTTGATATCTATCATTTTAGAGATCCTATTATGATTGATATGACTCTGTCACCCACTAGACGGAACTTTTTATTTTTATTCTTATTCATTTTCATTCTGGAGTTTTCTTTAACACTGGTCTACCTTCTTTATTCAGGAGTCATCTTAACCGACCCTTTGATTCTTCTTTACCCCTTCTTGTGGATCAATTCGAGTATCTTTGTTCTCCTTCTAATTCTCCCCACAAATGTACCTATTCCCCGGCGATTACCTGCACTTTTTCTTGGATTTTTATATTTTGTAGTACTAGCTTATCTCAGCTCTATTTTGGACCCTGGGCATATCTTTCACAATCATACAAGCTTCGACCACGATTTCGGTCTAAGAGTTGCATTTGCATCCATGCCCCCTGGCTGGGCACCCTCTATATTCTATAGCGGAAATCTAATTTCTATATATGCACTTTTCTTCGAGTTGATTGGTTATATCTCCCTTTCTTACTTATTTTATCGGTCCGTCCTTAGTTTTGACCGATTTGCATTTTCTGGTGCAATAGGTGTCTTTTCCTGCGTAAGTTGCACTTGGCCTCTTATCGGTACTTATCTAGCTAGCATTTCGGGATCTTCCCTTCCTCTCTTTCTATCAACACACCAATCTTATGGTTTCTCGACATTGATATTTATCACCGCACTTTCGCTCCTTTTCTGGAATTTACCAAAACGCGATTTCTAGATTTCAATAGGCGTTCCAAATTTATTATAACTAACTACCTCGTCTATCGCTTTTCTTTCTTTCCTCCCTGTAATTTTCTTTATAGGATATCCAAATCCCACTACGGCAGTAAGATGGTATTCTTCTGGGATGTTCAACGATAGTTTGGCCTTTTCTTGGTCTGGTTCCTTTATCGTATACAAGCGAGAACCCACCCCATTTTCCCATCCTACCAATTGCATTTGTGTTACCGATCTTCCCGCATCTATTTCATTAAAATTATATTTTGGATCTGTAGTAGTAACTATTGCAAAATCCGCATTTCTCACCCAACCTCCTGTGGGGCTAACACCAGCGAGTTTTTCCAATTCTTCTTCCCCTTCAACAAGTATATAATGCCAATGCTGTAAATTTCTCCCGCTCGGGGCAAGTCTACCCGCTTCAAGAATTTTCTTTTTAGCTTCTACTTCCACCGATTTTTTTTCAAATTCCTGTATTTCAATTCGAGTTTTAATAGTCTCTAATACTCCCATTCACCCCCCTAAGACCTTTATTTTAATATCTCTTTATATTGCAAATCCCAACGCATAATTCCTCTCCCCTCTGATCACAACCAATGAATGTAATCAAGGCGATTGATGTTCAGAAATCTTATTCTGGCATTTCGGCAGTAGACGGGGTGTCTCTTTCTATCAAAAAAGGAGAAATATTCGCCTTAATTGGTCCAAATGGGGCAGGAAAAACAACTCTCATAAATTGCCTTACCGGTGCAGCCCCTTTTGATTCTGGATCTATCCAAATTTTAAACAACACGCCCCGTAACGTGGAAAAATCTAAAATATCTTTATTACCTCAGTCCTTCGAACCACCTACCCATCTAACAGTCTCTGAACTGATTATTTATTTCTCCGGCTTGTATGGAATTAAAAATGACCCTCATCATATCTTGGAAAAAGTCGGCCTGTCTTCTCAATCAAACAAGAAATTTTATGAACTATCTGGTGGGCAAAAAAGAAGAATTTGCGTTGGCATTTCAATCATCAATGACCCTGAAATTCTTTTTCTAGATGAACCCACTACCGGAATCGATCCCGCAGGAAGATTTGAAATATGGGATCTTATAGAGACTATGGCTTCAAGTGGTTCTACCATCTTCTTGACCACTCATTATATGCACGAAGTAGAACGTCTCGCAAATAATATAGGGGTAATTTCAAATGGAAAAATAATAGCAACGGGGACACCGTCCGATTTAATTACTAAATTCGGCGGCGATTGCACACTTACTATCAAAACAACTTCAAATATTTCTTCTGGTTTTAAAGAATTTTCGCCATCTTTTAAGGATGGAAATTTACATTTCAATAACATCCAACCAAACCAAATTGGATCTCTATTAACACAAATTGAAAATTCAAATGTAGAATATAGTAACCTGACTTGGAATCGCCCTAGTTTAGAAACCGTCTACATGGAATTGATGAATAATCATCCCGGAGAACCTCTATGAACTTAACTAGAATCTTAGCCGAATCTTCGGCATCTTGGAAATCATTCCTGCGTAAAAGAACAGCAGTTTTCTTTACATTTCTTTTCCCCATAATCCTAGTCTCCATATTTAGTTTTCTTGTTGGGACTCAGAATAGTGGTTTATTTTCAGAAGACTCCGCATATTATGTTGCAAGCTACATCTCGATAGTCATTCTCTTCACTCCCCTCTCTAGAATGGCCATGACCGTCGCCCGTGGACGGGATGGCTCTCTATTCGAAAAACTCTCCACAACCCCTCTTACACAAACAGAGTGGCTCTTGGCACATGCCATTACTATTTTTAAAATCTGTCTATTTTCAACCCTCTTGGTATTGATTATTGCATCACTACTTACTGATTTCATATTTACCATTCCTCTCACTTTAATTTTATTCATATTTTTAGGCTCATTTTTATTTTGCAACATCGGAGTCATATTGGGGAGTATAACCAAATCTCAAGATGGTGCAATTACAGCTAGCAATTCATTGGCCTTGCCATTACTTTTCCTTTCAGATACGTTCATACCTCTAAATTATTTCCCAACTTGGTTCGTGCCACTAATTTCGTTTTCTCCTTTGACCCCCTTCTCCCGGGCAACTAGGGACATATTCATTTCATCAACTTTCCCAATTGATGGATTTATTTTACTCATATTGCTTAATATAATCACATTTGCAATTAGTTCTTATCTACTCCCTTTCCACAGTGATTAATTTTGCACTGTATCAATTAACCCCCGATAAATCTCCACTCATAAATGTGATTCAACATTAGGTATGTAATTACTCCCAAGCCCAATGAAACAATCCAGGCAGTTGCTCCAATCCGGCCTATTTTTCTATGATATTTTAATCTGAGCAACTCGGTCGGACTATGGGTCATCCCCGTGATTATTTGATATATCACCAGTGGGACTGCCGCTATCGATAATCCAATATGAATTGCCAACATAATCAAATACATATACCGAACCAATACCGGCCCTATGAATTCTTTTGTCCCCCCTCCTCCAACTTTCGTCAAATATAGCACTAAAAAAAGGAGTATTAGCCCAAATGAAGCTAACATAAACCGATTATGCCTTTTTATATCTCCTTTTATGATAAAGTACCAACCCATGATTATGCAACATAGGGCAGTCAAATTTACAATTGCAATCACATCTGCCAATCGATTTATTGCCCATATAGTAAGATCGGGAAAGATAATTTCTGGCCATATCTCCAAAAAAGTCCCTATCACGATTATGTAACCCGCCAAACTAGCCACTCCTGTCGATACTATCACATTTTGTTTTAGGATCTGTTTTAAACTATTCATAGAGCAAAATTCCTATGCCTATTCACAAGCTGCGAACAAATTTCAGCTTATTGAATTCAAACTTCAGGCATAAACTTTTATCGTGGAGCAAGGGATTTGTTGATTCATAAATGCTACCAATCGACAGTTCACCCATATCCCGAAATGGAAAAATTCTAATCTTGGCATACGATCACGGACTCGAACATGGCCCTATAGATTTCACCGATCTACCCCAAACTATCGATCCCGAATCTATCTTTGACCTGGCATGTCATGAAGCTGTTACTGCCCTAGCAGTTCAAAAAGGCATTGCAGAGGCATATTTCCCATCTTACAAAGATGATGTTACCCTTTTGGCAAAAATAAATGGGACTTCTAACCTTTGGGCCGGAGAACCAAACTCTTCAGTAAATTGGTCTGTTGATTATGCAGTCGAACTTGGGGCATCCGCGATTGGGTTTACCTTGTACGGAGGATCAAACCATGAGGTTGAAATGGCAGAAGAATTCAGATTGGCCCAAGAACAGGCTAGATCCCATGGAATCCCTGTGGTTATGTGGTCCTATCCCCGTGGACAAGGAATAAACGAAAAATTCAACGGAAACGATACCGATGATGAAGTCATAGCCTATGCATCCAGACTTGCATTAGAGTTAGGTGCGGATGTTGCTAAAATAAAATACCCTGGAAGTGAAGCTGCAATGAAATGGGCAGTCAAAGCAGCAGGCCCTGTAAAAGTGGTTCTTAGTGGAGGTTCAAAAGTAGACGATTTGACATTCCTTAGCAGTGTCCAAACAGTAATGGACGCCGGTGGGTCTGGTCTCGCAGTTGGCCGAAACGTATGGCAGCGTGAGAATGCAAATGAAATGCTAGAAGCACTCGGACGGATAGTCCATGGCGGCGAGCCCGCCGAGGACGCCATATCCTCTCTAACATGATCGAAAATATATTCAATATTATAGCAAAATCTGCCCCTTTAATCCGAAATGAATTGCGCACTAGACGTGACTCTTCCACTACCCAGAATCCAACTGGAGATGCTCAGTTAGCAGCTGATATTTGGGCAGATAACCTCTTCGCAAAAAAAATCCTGGAAATCGATGGTGTTGGATCTTATGCATCTGAAGAACGTGAAGATGTATTAATTTCTGGAGAAGGACTTTCAGTTGCAATAGATCCTCTAGATGGCTCCTCTAATTTATTATCTAATAATATGATAGGAACAATTGTTGGTGTGTATGATTCTCCTCTGCCCACTTCCGGAACTAATCTAATAGCGGCAGCGTATGTTCTATATGGCCCAATTACCACAATGGTAACTGCACATTCCGGATCTGTCAACGAATATATAATTGATCAAGGGCAGCTCCAACCACTTCGAGAGAATATAACCTTGCCAAAAACCCCTCAGTTATATGGATTTGGAGGGCTCGAAAAAGAATGGAAACCCCACTTTAAAAAATATGCAGATAGCATTCGAACTAAACTCAAACTACGTTATGGCGGTTCACTCATAAGTGATATTAATCAAATATTAACCTACGGTGGGGTTTTTGCCTATCCCGATCTCCTATCCTCTCCTACTGGAAAACTTAGAATTTTGTTTGAAGCACACCCTGTGGCCTATATAATTGAATCCGCGGGGGGATTATCTTCCAATGGAGATGTCTCAATTCTAGATTTATCACCCGATGCTCTACACGATAGGACCCCTCTCTACGTTGGAAATAAAAATCTAATTGAAGAACTTTCCACTTTCTATCAATGACTAAGTACGAACGCGATACCAATTTGGCATCTGTTGTTATTTATGATTCTAAATGCCCATACTGCTCGGCCGTAACAAACTGGCTGAAACAAACTCGAGATCTTGGGGCAGTGTCGTGGCACGAAAATATAGCCCAAGACTTCTTGAAAGCCCAATTCAATTATTCACCATTCGCCGTTTTCTTAGTCGTTCTTTCTGAAAACAAAATCTATGCTGGGCCCGATGCAGCACGGGAACTATGTGAACGAGCAAAACTACCTGGGCTCTTCGGACGACTGGTAGAACAAGAATACCATAAAATATCTACAACCGCGAGTTTACTCTCTAACCGAAAACAATCACTAGATAAAATCAAAGGTGAATTTCCACTAAATTCTAATTCCTCATTATTGTTGGATGATTTATTCCACGAAGCGTGGACGCTTCCCTTCGAGGAATAATATATCTATAATATTATCATCTCATCCGACGCGTGACTTAATCTTTTCACTTTTTTTTCCGTTACCGCTATTTCATCTTCAACTTGAATTCCCCCAACCCCAATTTCATAGTAAGGCGGTTCTACACACATCACCATTCCCGACTCAATTTTATTCTTTTCCCATGTTATGAGTGGGTCATCATATGTTGAAATTCCAATTCCATGTCCTAGGTGATGTCGTTTGAATTCTGACAAATTTTTTATACCTTTTTTTGCACCTTCTTCTCGTATATATTCCATAGTCGTTTTGAATATTTCAGAAGTACATGCCCCTTTCTTAATTAGAGAAATTTCTTTATCCATTCCTCTTTTCAATATGTCATACTTAATTTCTATTTCTGCATTTGAACTTTCAAATAAGAACGTTCTTGCAATGTCTGAAGCATACCCTTCATACAAACATCCCACGTCATATAGAACTATGTCCCCTCCTTTCAATGTCACGTCACTAGGAATGCAAGACTCGGCACTGTGAGGTCCAAACCCAATCAAACAAAATCCGGGTTCTGCCCCCAGTTCAATCAACCTCTTCTTATATATTTTCTCCAGATCTTTTTCTGTCATTCCTGATTTAATCCGCCCCACTGAATACTTAATCGAAGCTTCTGTTATTGCCACTGACTTCTCTAGTTTCTCTATTTCTTCCTTACTTTTAATTTTGCGTAATTCTGAAAAAATTCCCTCTGCGGCTGTCACCTGGCATTTCGATTTCTTTTCAATTAATACCGTCTCTTCTTCTGTTAAATTTCTGCTTTCTAGAGCGATGGTTTTCCCCTGGCCTACTAACTCCTCTATCGCATCTAGTAGAGCTTCATTCGCACCCGGTGAATTATTTTTGAAATTTAGTTCCAATATCTCTTTTTCGCGATTTGATAGGTCGGGCCCTTCGTAATAATAGTAGTCCCCATATGAGTATATCTCTCCAAATTCCAATTGATTCGTTATAAGTAAATCTGTATCTCCATTTGGAAGTATCAGATCTGGACACTCTCTGCCTTCTACCCACATGGAATACCGCTTTGGTTCAAGTGGGCCTCTAAAACCAGACATATAGAACACATTTTCTGGAGACGTAGCAATCACTACGTCCACTCCCCGTTCAGCCAGTATATTCTGAATTCTTCCAACCTGGATCATTTCTGTTCACAGCGTATCAAACAGCTGGCCATACCCTTCGACTTTAGGGGAAATACCTCCTAGTTGATACGCCTTCCAAACCTGCGCCTGAGCATCTCCTATTACTGGAACTCCTGTATCTTGCTCTAGCACCTCTATGAAACTAGCACTTTCCCATTGAGGGCATGATATATATATTGCGTCATAACCCTCACTTTCTTTTGCCAATTCCACCGCAGCACGGTATGCGGTCGATGAAGAAACCCCATCTATATCTCCTGGCCCGCTGCGATTTATCCCTGATAGTGCAACAACTTCGAGCCCACGATCTTTTAGATATTTAACACGCTCCTCGTTTCTTTCTTTGGGATACGGAGTGACTGCTATAATGGATTTCGCCCCCACAGCTTTCATGGCATCCACATGAGATTTCAAGTTAGTTGTTATTGGGGCCCTTATTTCTGCATTTATACGATCTAGCAGCTCATCCTCTCCTTTTGCACCTTTCAATGCAAAGATAGGACTTCCCCCTGCAATAATGCAGTCTACACCTCTTTCATCCAATCTTTTAGCTGCTGGATATACCTGTTCAAATGCTTCTGAGAGGTTTTCAGGTGTAAACCTCTCTACTCCCATATTTACGACATACATTTCTACCCCTTCAACTATCATTTTTCGAAATTCATTTCCATGATTCCACACTGAAGGTTCAATTTTTCCAAATTTAAGACGCCAATGATCCATAGTACTTGTCCCTATAGACTTCGCAATTATATTAAAAGTTCCTTGTAATTTCCCCTTCTTCAACACGATTGCATCTATTTTATTACATTAGCAAGCCAATTGCGACCAATGGTAATAGATTTGACATTGGCCTGCGGGGAATATGACTTGACATATGCTCTTCACACAGGCCTCGTACAACCAAGTGGCATTGATCTAAATGTTCTCACTTATGAATCCCCCGAACGCCATTGGCGAATGATGCGTCATGGAGAATTCGATATATGTGAAATGTCTTTAGGATCTTACCTTGCCTCAAGAAAACACCCTGATCTTTACCCATTTACAGCAATCACTGTCTTCCCTCACCGAAGATTCCGCCATTCATATATGTTCAAGCATAGCGGAATCTCTTCTACAAATCCTGGAGACCTCGAAGGAAAAAAAATTGGTTTGAGGACTTGGCAAACCACGGCTGGTATTTGGATGCGAGGAATCGCACAAGAGCAATACGGACTGGACTTAACTTCTGTTGAATGGTACACTGATGATACTGAAGACGTTCAACTAACCATCCCTGATAAATTCAATGTTCAAAGAATTTCCGAGGACCGGAATATTGAAGAAATGCTAGTATCTGGAGATCTAGACGGGGCTTTCTACCCCGCCCGTTTGAGCTCCGTAAAACATAAAAAAGGAGCAGAACATATATTCGAAGATCCTTTCTTAGAAGAACAGCGCTATTACGAAGAAACCAACCATTTTCCACTAATGCACACTGTGGTCATCCGAGACACATTGCTAGAGAAATACCCCTGGATAGCAACAAACATTTATAAAGCATTCTCTGAAGCACGTGACATATGCTTACAAAAACTAGAAGACCCCCGATGGACCGCATTAGCTTGGGCGCAAGAACATCTCGATCACCAGCAGAAGGTATTAGGAACGAATCCCTGGCCGTATGGACTGGTTCCTTCCAACCAGCGCACTCTTGACAAACTACTTGATTACGCATACGACCAAGGTCTTACTCCTAAAAAATATTCTCCAGAAGATCTGTTTGCTAAAAGCACGTTAGATCCTGAAATAGAAGGAAAAGAATACGTATCTGGAAAGTAGCCGTCTTACTATTCTTATTGTTTTAGTCCCTCTGATTCTCTAGTGCTTCAATCACCCTTTCTGGTGTTATTGGTATTGTATCGAATTCAATAGAAAGAGCATTTGAAATTGCATTTCCAATTGCGGGAGCGGATGCCATCATTCCCATTTCCCCAACACCCCTGGCCCCATATGGTCCCATTTCATCCTCTGTTTCAATTATTATAGTTTCTGATTCATAAGGCAATTCCATTGTCCCTGGGATACGATAATCTTTAAAATTGGGATTAACAACTAGTCCCTTCTCATAGATAATCTCTTCATACAAGGCACTAGATATGCCCTGCCCCGTTGCACCTTCTATTTGTTGCTCAACATTTTTTGGATTCAAAGCAAATCCCACATCCGTCGCAGTAACCATCCGAAGAACTTCGACCCTGCCCGTCATCTGATTCACGGCAACCAATGCAGCTTGGCCCACCGGAGTCCAGAAAGCATGATGCTTTCCACCTTTTCTAGAATCATATGTCGCAGTTCCAATCAATTCACCCCCCTCTTTTAACATGGTATTTGACACCCCTACCATTTGGCCATAATTTGAGAATAGGCGATTAACCGATATCGCACTATCCCCTTTTCCTTTTATAATGATTTTTCCATCTGATGTCTTCAAATCCGACGAATCTATTTTTTCATCAAATTCTCCCACTGCCAGATCAAACATTTTTTGTTTTACATCTGCTATCGCCTTTCGAACTGCATTTCCTGTATGGTATGTAAATCTGCTCCCTGTTGGTCCTCTATCATATGGGCTATTTGCAGTATCTCCTGCAATAATTTTAACTTTTTCCAACTCAATATCAAAACCTTCAGCAATAATTTGAGTCAATACAGTTTCTGCACCCTGTCCAATTTCAGGCGCCCCTATATATGCAATCACATTCATATCGCGTTGAACTTTAATGGTAGCTGCAGCAGACGATCTAGATACTGGTTTGTTCCCATATGCAATTCCCATACCAATCTTCCATTCCTCCGTATCGTATTCTGGATATTTGCCCTCTATGTCGGTAGATCTCAATCCCTCTGCAGATTTTATCAAACAAGCTTCGGTATCAACTTTACCAAGCGTCTCACCCTTCGCATTTGTGTCTCCTGCTCTTAGGAGGTTTTTCAACCTATATTCCACTGGATCTAGTCCCACTTCCCGGGCGATTTTATCCATGTGACGTTCCATTGCCCAGTTAACCTCTGGCTTTCCAAAACCTCGAAACGCTGCGTATTTTGGAAGGTTAGTATATACTGCACAGCTTGTATACTTGACATTTGGAATTTTATACGACCCGACTGTAACACTAGGGCCACTGACTGTGCATCTAAAAACTTGCTCATTATATGCTCCCACATTGAATAAAATTTCTGAATCCCTAGCTATGATTTTACCTTCTTTTGTAACTCCATCTTTTACCTTGACTATGACCTGAGGCCTGCTCACTCCTACCATATACTCTTCCGCCCGTGTCAATTGAAGCCTTACTGGACGATCTGTTTTCTGCAGAATTCCAACCAAAATGGATTCTACAAATGGAGTAATTTTTCCACCAAAACCACCTCCTACATATGGTGATTTTATCTCTATATTTCCTGGATTCAATTCCGGATATGCCATACACAGTTCAGTTTCAATATTATGCGGTACTTGTTGGGAGGTCCAAATTTTTATCGTACCTCCTACTCTCCTACCTACTGAAACATGAGGTTCCATCGAACAGTGTTGAAGAGATTTAACCTCATATCTTCCCTCGATAATATGATCTGCATCTTCAAAAGCCGATTCCACTTCTCCCACTTCTAACGAATCCGTGTACATCAAGTTCGGACGATCTGTATACTCCTCGTCCACATGATCTCTCTTTTCAAATCTAGGATCTCCTTGTTTAGCAAATTGATAACTCCGAACATCTTCATGAACTGTAGCACAAGGATTTTCAGAAAAAGCTTCTTCCAAGTCAAATACTGCTGGAAGTTCCTCATATTGAAGTTTGATAAGGTTCGCGGCCTCTTCTGCTATTTCTGGTGTTTCCGCAGCAACTGCCGCTATCGGCTCTCCTATATATCTAAGCTTCTCCGTTGCTAGTATCGGCTGATCTAAAATAAATTGGCCCCTGCGAGTATCAGGCACGTCCTTATAAGTTATTATCACTTCCACACCCTCGACCTTTTCTGCCTCCTCCACATCCACTTCAATCAACCGAGCGTGGGCGACGGGACTAGTCAATAATTTCGCATGCAACAATCGATTTGGATTGATATCCATCGCATATACCGCCTTACCTGTAACTTTATCGGGTGCATCTATCCTTGCAATGGATTTTCCGACATGACGATTTTCATTATGACCCTCTAGTCTAATTTTAACTTGACCACTTTGACTCATACTTTCACGCTTCCTTCATCGCCGCATCTTTAACTGCATCGATTATTTTGACATACCCTGTACACCTGCACAAATTCCCACTCAGCCCCTCTCTTATTTCTTGAATTGTTGGATCTGAGTTTTCTATCAGTAAGGATGTTGCCGCCATTATGAATCCTGGGATGCAGTAGCCACATTGAGACGCAAAACAATCTATAAAAGAT
Organism: uncultured Halobacteriales archaeon; assembly: GCA_964597855.1. Classification (GTDB taxonomy): domain Archaea; phylum Halobacteriota; class Halobacteria; order Halobacteriales; family Hikarchaeaceae; genus Hikarchaeum. The sequence continues at coordinate 43,395 of CAZQZO010000004.1, forward strand.
TGCTGTAGCACAGAAAATTCACCCTCCTCTGACAAGCCCTCTATAGTTGTAATGTTTTCTCCGACCACCTTTCCCACCGGGATGAGGCAAGATTTAACAGCTTTATCTCCTAGTAACACTGTACAAACACCACATACACCCGAGTCACAACTCTCTTTTGTACCTGTCAACCCCACATCATACCTGAGGACGTCCCTGAGGGGTTTATATGGGGAAACATCAACTACGTGTCTTTTTCCATTTATTTCTAGTTTTATTCCTTCCATTATGCTTCTCCTATTATTTCTGATTTTACATCTTTTATTGTTTGTCTTGCGATCCTTTTAAAAACTATCTCTTTATATGATTTAGGCGTTTGAACATCCCCTATTAAATCTAGATTTTCCCCCAACAGTTCTACAGCATTCTCCACAGTTTCATCCTCGATTTTAGTACCTTCTAATGCCCTTTCTGCCTCTTTCGCACGCATAGGTGTGTCTCCGCCATTTGTTAATCCTATCCTTGCAACTGCACAAACCCCCTTTTGATCTAGTGTCAATCTCACACAAACACCCGCTATTGCATAATCCCCCTGCCTCGGAGTCATCGCTCTATATTTTCCTCCAGAATATTTAGGCAATTTTGGAATCAAAATTTTGGTCAAAATTTCTCCATCTTCTATTGCAGTCTCATAATAATCCACAAAAAAACTGTCCAAGGGAACTCTTCTACTCCCCTCTGAGCTCTGTATCTCTATTTCCGAGTCTAAAGTCAGTAGGACTGGAGGTGTATCTAACGCCGGGTCTCCATAGACTAGCCCTCCTCCAATTGTACCCTGGTTTCTCACTTGAGGCCCCGAGATTTCTGAAGTCGCTATTGTATAAAATCCAAATTCCTTTTCGATTAATGGACTTTTCTTTATTTCAGCATATGTCGTAGCAGCCCCCACCTCAATGTATTCTCCCACCTCTTCTATTCCTCTCATTTCTGCTATCTTGCTAATATCAACCAGTAAATCTGGATCAATTAGACCCTGACGCATCAATAACATCATTGTTTGTCCCCCCGCCACGATTTCCGCTCGACCCTCACAACGCGATAATTTTTCTAGGGCATCCTCAACTGAAGAAGCAACGTGGTATTCCCCCATGATATGATCTATGAAAGAGTTGGAGTCTGATCAGTAAATATATTTGGACATGTCACCTTGATGTTTTTTTATAAGTATGGTCTCTCTTATTGTAGTTTTTTAACGCCTATCATGAGCCCAACACCTGCCAACAAACCCGTCAACCCCACAATCGTGAACGCCATTGAAATATTAGATACAATTAGCATAAGTGCAATCATTCCTGGACCTACTACTTTACCCAAATTTTGGAATGTCGTCGCAACCGAAACAGCTCCCCCTCTCATACCTTCTGGAGCCAATTGATTCACTAAACTTTTTTGCCCCGGACTCACTATCCCGTCCCCAAATCCATATAACACCGCCCCTATTGCAATTACTATAGGTGCGGGAACGACTCCCATAATTATGATGCCCAAACTCCCTACGAAAAATCCCCCTATTATCATGTTTATTGTAGAAAATTTATTTGATAATCTCCCAACTTGGGTAGAACTTACGAACGATACAATCCCCTTTATCGCCACCAGCAATCCTGCAGCTTTAACATCGAGTCCCGCTTCCCCTATTGCTAAAACCGAAATATAGGTGAGAAATCCAAATAATAATAAAAATCTAATCACAAATGTCGTAACTAAACACGCCATTCTCGGCTTGCTAACAAATAAAACCAACTCATTTATATAATCTCTAATAGACGAACTCGCCGATTGTGTGGATTGTGGAATGACATACCACGCCCAAATAGCCACTGGAACTGCAATTAAATAGAGTAGAAATGGGTATCTCCATGAATACACAAACAATATCCCGCTCAATATGGGGACTCCTATAATCCCTACATTTATACCCGCAGTTCGAATTCCCTGTGCAGTCGTCTCTTGAACTCCACTATATAGGTCTCCTATCATCGCAATTACAATAGGACCTGCAGCGGCATGTCCCACGGATTGCAACACTCTCAATAGTAATATTGCTTCAAACGTGCTTACTACTGCAATTCCTGCACCAGCTAGGCCAAATAACGCCAATCCTGGGACCAAAAAATATTTTTTTCCATATCGATCCGCAAGAATTCCCATTATCGGTACCAAAATGACCAACGGTATTGTATATGCAAGCATCAATAATCCTGCCCTAGCATCACTCACCGAGAAAACAACAGCAAGATCTGCAATGATTGGGCTTAGAACTGCAGACTCCATTATCAACACGCCGCTAGCTAGAACTAGCGATTGGATTCTTGGATCTTTGATCACATTTCCCCCCTTCCCAAATAATATTGTGCCAATTTCCCTTGCCATTTTGGTTTGTCTATATTTTATTCAATTTAGCTACTTCTTAAGCTCTAGCATGTTGTTTTACCCCATTTTACATTCATAATCGTTATTCCAATTCAGAAACATATACTGCAGTACGGGTCGGTGGTCTAGTCTGGTTATGACATCGCATTTACACTGCGGGGATCGCAGGTTCAAATCCTGCTCGACCCATTTTAAATGCCTAAATTATCCCTGATCCGGTTAATTATAGGGAAAACACGTAGGAAACTCCCTCGGCCATCTCTCATTCTACCTGCCATCCTTGTTATCTTCCTTGCCGTTGCAATTTTGTTTACATTCTATGGGCCTACTCAGTCCCCCACCGCAACTGTGATTTTTTTTGACACTTCCGAAACTGCACTTGCCCAAGCAGAACTTCAAATTTCAGACACTATGATCACCCGTTATATAGGTCTGAGTCAAACCACCTCTCTCGGTAAAAACCAGGGAATGCTTTTCGTCCATCCCTCTGAAACAAACCACGTTTATGTAATGCGCAATATGAGCTTCCCCATCGATATTGTTTTCATAGATTCCCAGGGCACTATCGTTTCTATTCATCATGCACACCCCGAACTACCTCCTTACACCCCTTATGAAGGATTTAGCAAATGGGTTATTGAATTGCCCTATAATTGGACACTCGACCACAACATATCTGCTGGAGACACCGTCTCTATTCACTTGGGCTAAACCGAGAAAATTTTACTTCCCTCTGTCCTCCCTACTATGTATACCCCATGGATGACATCGATTCTACCATTCCTCCTTTAAATTTTTCCAACCCGATGCTCCGTCTCTTATCTTTCTATGGGGCCTCCAATATTCGAAATTTTCTTGTAGGATTCCTAGCAAATTTATTCGCCCGCCTATCCGATCTCGTCCCTCCCTTTCTTCTCGGCGTCGCAATAGATTCAATTATTTTGCGAGATAAACCATTTCTAATTCCATTTTTCTCTGAATCCTCTCTTCCTATACACCCAATATCTCAATTTTGGTTTGTGGTTTTTCTCATTGTATTCTCATTTATTCTCAGTGCAATTCTTCATTGGTTTAGAAATTGGGGCTGGAATTCATTTTCTCAAAATATCCAACACCAAATTCGTATCGATACCTACGCACGCTTGCAAAATTTAAATATGAGTTTCTTTGATAGGAAACACAAAGGAGAATTAATGTCCATTCTATCTAATGATGTCAACCGGCTAGAAATTTTCCTAAATGATGGTTTCAACTCCGTCTTCCGTCTCGCAATAATGGTGGTTGGAATTGCAACTTTATTATTTTATATGAACCCTTCTTTGGCCGCAGTTTCCCTTTTTACCATTCCTATAATTGCGTTTTTTACATACAATTTCACAAAATCTATACAACCAAAATATGCTGAAGTGCGAGATAGTGTGGGGAAGCTTCATTCTCGACTTAAACAGAATTTAAATGCAATTCAGTTAATTAAACTCTATAATACTGAATCCTATGAATCTAGTCGTGTAGAGGAAACTTCTCTAAATTATTACAATACTAATTGGGATTCTATCACGACTCGGATAAAATTTTTCCCCTCGCTTCAAATTATATCTGGAATCGGATTCACTATGACCTTTCTAGTTGGAGGGTTCTGGGTCATCTCTGGAGATATACTCTGGATTTCCGCCCGTCCCCTCTACGCTGGGGAATTTGTAACATTCATGTTGCTCCACCAGCAGTTGGTTTGGCCAATGACCCAATTTGGACAGGTGATAAATATGTACCAACGTGCCCGGGCATCCACTGTCAGAATATTTGATTTAATCGATGAATCTAATACCCTCCCCGAAAAACCCAATCCTTCTGAACTAATCGTTGATTCTGGAACAATTATCTACAAAGATGTTTCCTTTGGATATTCTCAAGACAAAATATTATCTAATATCTCTTTTAACGCTGGGAAGGGTGAATCTTTGGCTATAGTTGGCCATAGCGGATCTGGAAAATCAACCTTATTAAGATTATTATTAAGATTGTACGATATAGATCATGGATCCATCACAATAGATGGGCATGATATTCGAGATGTATCCCTGAATAGTTTACGTGACCAAATTGGATATGTTGGCCAGGATATCTTTCTTTTTCACGGCACGGTTAGGGAGAATATCCAATATGGATCATTCACAGCCACTGAGGAGGCACTCATCCAATCTTCCAAAGCAGCGAAGGCTCATGATTTCATAATGGATTTACCACATGGGTATGAAACCATCGTCGGAGAACGTGGAATCAAACTATCGGGTGGACAACGACAACGAATTGCCATTGCACGAGCACTTTTAAAAGACCCTCCAATTTTCATTTTTGATGAAGCCACTAGCGATGTAGACACCCCCACTGAATCTCTGATACTGGATTTTATAAAGACCCACCATTCTGAAAAGACTATCTTGGCTATTGCCCATAGGCTCTCCACTATACAAGACTCAACTAATATCTTAGTTTTACAAGATGGGGCGATTATAGAATATGGAACTCATAATGAACTATTGGATAAAAAAGGATCTTATTTCGAACTCTGGAGTGCTAGAGATATCTAATTCGTCTGACCATTTTCCCTTCAAATCACCACCGTTGATTACAAGACCAATGGCAACCTTGGTATCTTATGGATCTATCTCAGGTCACTTCTGAAGATGCAAAAAATACGGCATCAAAAATAGTAGTTTTTCCTGTGGGAAGCACAGAGCAACATGGGCCTCATGCACCCCTTTTCACTGATCTATTACTAGCCAAATCTGTCGCAGAAGAAGGCATCAAACAATTTCCAGGCGAAGTCATTCTAGCACCTCCTCTCCCCTTCGGTGTATCCGAGGAACATAGGAATTTCTCTGGAACGATTTGGCTTTCTACACAAACTTTTCGTGATTGCATATCTGATGTGCTTAATTCTTTTATTCACCATGGGTGGAATAAAATCATCATAGTAAACGGACACGGAGGTAACATTGACGCGTTAAATGAAGTCTGCGCTGATATAACTCGAAACACCGCCCAACCTGCATTTGCAACTACCTATACCTGGTTCCGTTATTCAGACGACCTTCCCATGGGCCACGCCGGTGAAGTTGAAACCTCTATGCTATTGCATCTTTTCCCCACCCTCGTCAATTCCCATATGATATCGCAAGCAAGTTCCGATTCTGGAGATAGTTGGGGGTCTTTTGAACAAGGCGCGCAAATGAACTACGACGTTGAAAAATTTACAAAAAATGGTGTTGTAGGAGATCCATCTCTTGCATCTAGCAATCTCGGGGAAAAATTATTAAAAGAATCTGGAACTTCCCTTGCTAAACTTATAGAAGTGGTATCCAAGCTCAAACTTTCTTGATGATATCTTCATTTTCCTTAATTCATTCCTTTGTCTCTACAGACTCGACAAACATCAGTGGATATCCATTTTCAACTTTCATTTTGGATACTACCTCTGTATCCTTATATTGAATCTCGATTCTAACTGCCATCATGTCTCCTTTTAATTCTGCATATCCAAACTCATCATTCATTGATTTTTTTACTTCCTTTTCAGATATCTCCACTGACACATTTGCACAATGCGGCTGATTTTGAATTGATTTTTCAATTGCAGAAGATAAACTCTCGATATTACTCAGACTGATCGGGGCACTTGAAAATTGATGGTATAGCGATCCAAGCTTGACGCCCGACTCGAAACAAGCAATTTCTGTTTCCGTTGGTTTCATACAACTTGAACTTTCTGCTCTCTAAAGAAAAAGTTACTTCTCCTTTCCCCCCTCATTAACTTTCAATGAAGGAGGTAGTATTGCTTACAGGTGCACTAGGAAATGTGGGGCGCACGATCCTTTCACATCTCTACGACCAATACACATGGCGTCTACTTGATAACCAATCGCCTGATAGTGATTTTCCCTATGAAATAATTTCTGCTGATATTTTAAACACCACTGCTGTAAAAGAAGCTGTAGAAGGGGCCAACGCAATAATTCACCTTGCCGGGGATCCTCAAACCTCTGCATCTTGGAAATCAGTTCTTCGAAATAATATCGAAGGTACTCAAATTTTACTTGAAGCTGCAGTGGATTCTGGTGTTGAAAAATTTATCTTTGCATCTTCGAACCACGCAGTTGGTCACTATGAAACCAATCCCATTTCTGACCCTTCCAATCCCGATAGCCCATTTCCACTAGATGGGACTGAACTACCCCGTCCTGGAAATCTATATGGTGCCAGCAAGGCCATCGGAGAAATTCTAGGGCGGTATTACCACGATGAGCACGGCATCTCTGTTCTTTGTGTTAGGATTGGGAATTTAAATGGAGATGCCCCCCCTGTTGACTACGCACGTGGGCAATCTATGTGGCTCTCCAATCGAGACTGCGGCCATCTTTTCGATAGATGTCTGCAAGCCAATTATGGGTATGAAATAGTTTATGGTGTTTCCGACAACGATGGTAGTTACTACTCCTTAGACCATACTAGAGATCTCTTGGGATATTCCCCTCAAGATAACTCTGCAGAACATATCTCTTAATTCTAAGAAATTATCCAAATAGCTTTTTAATATCACTTCCACTTTCTCTTATTCTTTCTACTCTGTTTCTCATCTGCTCATATGCCATCCCCCGTAAATCTGGGTTTTTTACAAAAGTTATTATCAATTGCTCAATTTTTTTATACTTTCTCTCTTCAAACCCCCCTCTCGCATAACCAATCGCTTCTTTAATAATCTCATATTCGTATACTTCAATCTCCTCTGATATCACTTCCGCAGCCAAAAATGTAGATTCAATTTCTAAATCTTCCAATTCCATCTTGCCACCTTCATAAACTATAGTGGGAATTTTTTCCTGAGAGAACGATTCCACATCCTGGCCTATCTCGATAAGATATTCTCTAATAAGTCCAATATCTACACCCCTGTACACTTCTGGTATTTTTTCTAAATATGCAAACGAACTTTCTGCAAGCCCTTTCATTCCCTTCCAATTCCCATTGGTCCCATGATATATTATGGCTGTAAATTGAATTAAACCTTGTAAAAATAACTTGTCCTCACTCCCCTTTTCAAGTTTTAGCCAATATCTCTCCCATGCCCCATGAGCGGCATGGTACTCCCCGCTATTATAAATGGCAATCCCAGCTTCCAAGTATATCTTTAATTTTCCATCCTCACTCATTTGTAGATTTTGTCCTTTTATTTTCTTGATTACAAGTAATATTCAAGTCTATTGACATCTTACAACCCTCCGCGTCATAAATAACATGAAATTTAGTGTTGGTCATTTACCCGTAGGATCGCTCCACGATTTTGTCTCTCTTGTACATTGTGCTGAAAATTTAGATTTTGATACTTTTTTCATAGCAGATCACGCAACTAAACAAAATCCATACGCTATGCTGGGCGTCGCAGCACTCAAAACAAAACGAATAAATCTTGCAACTGGAGTCACAAACCCATATTCTAGAAATCCCCTCCTCACTGCATCTGCCATTTCCACTATCGATTCAATATCCAATGGGAGGGCGATTCTTGGTATTGGCGCAGGGGGTCATGGAATTTCTCCATTCAATCAAGAACGATCCCCTCCAATTTCCACACTCAAAACATCAATCGAAACAATTAGAACTTTACTAAATTCTGGCACAGTTTCTGACCCCGAAGGGCCTTTTAATTTAATAAACGCCAAATTAGAATTCAAACCAAAACATGAGATCCCCATTTATATTGCCGGACGGGGGAAAAAATTATTAGAACTAGCCGGATCAGTTGCAGACGGAGCCGTAGCAGGAGCAGGACTCACATCTGTTGAAGCCATGAAATATGCTTTAAAACATATCCGTTTGGGCACGGAGTCAACTGGAAGAAAACTTTCGGATATAGATATCATTTGCTGGTCATTCCTATCCATTGGACGCGATAAAAAATCAGCACTAGATGCAGTCATACCGTTTACGGCCCAATTGGTCCAGCACGCGGTTCCTAGAAGCACCCTCGAGACTTTTGGAATTTCCTCAAAATCGATAGACTCTGTATTGGACATTCAGGATGTATCCTCTCATTCTATTTCTTCACTCCGAAAAAAAGTATCTAGAGAAATCGTAGAATTATTTGCAATAGCCGGCACCCCAGAACAATGTCTGAATCACATTTCTGCACTCGACGAAATTGGAATTTCTCATTGTGCGTTATTGCCCTTTGACAATCAGGAAAATAATCAGGTAGAGAATCTAGAACTCTTCTATGATGCGGTGATTAAAGAACTCTAATGACTTTACAAATGGGACTTGGGTATCCCACTGCCCGTGAAGGTTTAAACTATCCAATTCCTTTTTGCAGCCCCTCTCATCTAGTTGAAATTGCAATCAAAGCAGAAACACTCGGGTTCCATTCATTAGGAGGGAACGATCACATCGTCCCTGCAACATATGTGTCGGAACATTGGGACGTTCCCCCCCGATATTATGAACTATTCACAACATTTGCACATATAGCTGGATTGACGCACACTATTCGTTTGAATACCTCCGTCGCAGTCTTGCCTCTACGAAATGTAGTTTGGCTAGCCAAACAGGCCGCGACTTTAGATTGTTTATCTACTGGGAGGCTGACCCTTGGAGTCGGCGTCGGTGCATACCCTGAAGAATTTTCCACTCTATTTCCCAATGTTCCTCTCACCCGTGGAATTATCACCGACCATTCAATAGAAGCACTCGTAGATTTACTCTCTAAACCCTCTAGTTATAATTCCGAATATGTTAAATTTGGACCATTGGATCTTTATCCTCGTCCTAAACAAAACCCCCTCCCAATTTACATCGGGGGAAACCACCACTCTGCCTTAGAACGATCTGCAAAATGGGGTCAAGGATGGCTCCCTGCAGGCCTGTCTCCTTCAAACCTCGAGGAAAAAATCAATCACCTTTCAATCTTGGCATCTGACCATGGAAGATCTCTTTCTGATATTGATATCGCGCCCCAATTGACCCTCTGCATTGCAAAAACCACCCGGGCCGCACACAAAAAATTCCGAGAATCCCATCAATATACTCATCTTAAATCTCTTTTAAATTCCACTTTCAAAAATATACCCGAAGAAGAACTTTTAAATGGAAACCTAATAGGGACTTCTGAAGAAATAGTCAAAAGGTTGCAGGAATATATGGACATAGGCGTCACTCATTTCCCTGCAACGGTTCTCGCGGTAAACGACATCTCTACTTTTTTCTCAGATATGGAACTTATCTCTCGGGATATACTCGACCTATTTTAATTTATTTCATACGACCCATTTGAAATCTTCACATTTTTAAACTCCAATGCCCTTCTTTAACATATGCCTAAAAATGGCCATGTGGTTGTCGACGTCGATGCACATTTCTTTGAACCATTACATGACTTTTCAAATTATCTAGACGAACCCTGGAAATCACGGTTTAGCGGAGCAACGAGGGGTAGATTTATCCCCGGTAGCACCGGTGACAGGTGGGTAGGGGGTAGAATTATGAGGAACGTAACTTCATATCCTCAAAAAGATATGACGCCCGAGGAAATACCTAGCGTGATGAAACATGTCGGTCTTGATAAGATCGTTTTACTACCCAACAAAATGCTTTCATTTGGAAAATTATCTAGCGATGAAATAGCAGTACCCCTTGCAAATGGATTCGTTGACTATATGCTTGATAAAGTTGTTGATCCCTCTGAAGGCATCTATACGATGCTGGTTGCACCCTTCCACGACCCGGAAGAGTCTGTCGCGTTAATCGATCGAGTAGCCGATGAAAAGGGTGTCGTAGCACTCTGCCTAGTTACCGCTGGACCCGAACCCCCCCTTGGAGACCGAAGATACGATCCAATTTACGAAGCTTGCAACGATCGTAATTTCCCTGTAGTTTTTCATGCAGGAGGATCGAGTGTGGATAGTTTCTTCATAAGAGGGTATCGAAAATTCCTTGAAACACACACTTTGGGTTTCTTATGGAATAACATGGCACAAATTGTGAGTTTAGTCGTCCAGGGGGTTCCTGAAAAATATCCAAATCTCGATATCGTATTTCAAGAATCTGGAATTTTCTGGGTTCCTTTGATGATGCACCGGCTCGATGCTGAATATATGAAACGCCAATCAGAAGCGCCCCTTCTAACGAAAAAACCATCCAAATACATGCAAGAATTTTATTATGGAACCCAACCACTCGAAGAACCAGACAATCCTGAATACCTCGAGCAAATTATCAACATGATTGGAGGCCCTGAACGCCTCATGTACGCTTCGGATTACCCACATTGGGATTATGACCGCCCAAGTGTCATCACAAATATGGACTTTCTAAGTGATTCTGAACAAGGCATGATTCTTGGAAAAACAGCAGAGAGGATATTTGGAATATGACTTTGATACCTATCTGTTCCACAAATGATCTCCCCGAAGGGACTCGAAAAACGGTAAATGTAGAAAATACTCCTGTCATAGTCTTACACGTAGATGGGTCTTATTATGCGATCGAAGCAACTTGCCCGCACCAATCAGGTCCCCTCGGACAAGGCATAGTTCTTCCAAAACTTGAGGCAACATTCGTTAGCGCAGGAAAACGACTCGATGAATCTTTCTCCGAAACTATCCTTACTATCTCTTGTCCTTGGCATGGTTGGGAATTTGACCTTTCAACTGGGGCCCATTGTGGGGATTCAGAAGTAACTCTAAGTACATTTGAAATAGTCGAAAAAGAAGGGGAATTATTTCTAAAATCCCCTTGATTTGGTTTTCTTAACTTTTTATCTATCTAAAAATTTTCCATTTCCAACTGATTACGAGGCGCCTTGCACTATCAGTGCATCTTGCTTAGCAATCGTTACTTTCACATTCGAACCAACTTTAAGTTTACTCTGTGACGATCTGACTTGAACCGTCGTATTGTCTCCAATAACGACATCGTAGTACACAGAAGCACCTCTAAATATCTTGTGTGTAATTTTACCGGAATATTCGTTGGTTTGACTTGTCTTGTTGTACTTGGATCCTTTACCAGCTTTGCTGGCAACTTCTATGAATATATTCTCTGGTCTAATCACAATTACGGGATTCTTTAATGAAGTTGCACCTTCGTGTCGGCAAACCATATCTAGTTTTTGATCTCCCTTTGTAATCGTTGCATTCGCAGATGTCTTAGTCTTAGAATCAACTTCTGCATTGAATACATTAGCTTCACCTATGAAATTTGCCACAAACGGCGAGTTAGGTGAATCATATAGTGCCTCTGGCCCTCCTTGTTGCATCTTGACTCCATCTTTCATTACACAGATATCATCCGAAATTTCAAACGCTTCTTCTTGATCGTGTGTAACATATACTGTGGTAACCTTAATTTCGTCCAAAATATCCAGTATACTCTGTCTCATTCTCTTTCGAAGTTGGAAATCCAAGTTTGACAAAGGCTCATCCATTAAAAGCAACTTTGGCTCATAAGATATGGCCCGGGCAAACGCAACACGCTGCTGCTGACCACCAGATAATTCTGATGGGTACCTGTCCTCTACATTACCCCCTGCCAATCCTACAAGAGACAAAGCCTCTTGAACTCGATCCTCTCTCCTGTCTTTTGGATAATCTTGATTTTTCAAGGCATATAGGATATTTTCTCTCGCTGTCATATGTGGCCAAACAGCGTAAGACTGGAATACAAACCCAATCCCTCTCCTCTCTGGAGGCACGTTCAAATCTGATGTGGAAACCGTTTCCCCAAACAGTTTTATCTGTCCTTCTGTTATATCCTCGAATCCCGCTAGGGCTCGAAGAGTTGTTGTTTTTCCGCATCCAGATGGGCCAAGTAATGTGAATAATTCACCTTCGTTTACACTGAAACTAAGATTTTTAACCGCATCTACGACGCTTCCACCTCCGCTAATGAATCGTTTTGTTAATTTTTTGACTTCTACTGCAGGCATAACTGTGATTCATCACACACTCTTAATAGATTTAAACTTTCCTATTATTCACAAATATTTTTTATTAATTTAGTATAATTTTTTATTTAATTTAATAAATTTAAAACTGAAATTAAGTATCTATCAGGTGCTCTCCTTACCTTAATTCCCAAAGAAAATCATCTGATTATTTCCTTTTCCCCGTCGCCTTTTCGTATTTCTGTAATGGCCCCTCTAGTTCTATCTCTGGAACTTTCCCCGGGGCTGGGTTATACGAAAATATGTCCAATCGTATCCCCACCTTGCGTTTAAGATTATTTATTGCCTCTTTACTTTCTCCCCTAAGGTGCTTATTAATCACTTGAATGTTTCTCTCCTCTGACATATGCGTCAATAGAGGGACCAATCGCGACTTCTGTGATTCTGCAATTTTCCAGACCATTGACATCGTGTTATTCTTAATTGATTTCTTACCCCCGCTCTTTGATCCATAAAATTGTATCTTTGTTCCTTCTGGAGCATAATATTCTATAACTTCCTTCCAGGACCACTGAGGGGAATTCACCACCGTATACTTTCCGGGTTTTATCTCTTCATTTTGACACATCAATATCGCCCCAATAACTGTCATTATATGGGCCACATTTGATTCTAAATTCCCATCTGCATCAATGTAAATTCTTCCCCCTTTCTCTAGTAATCTTTCTAAATCATTTGTTTGTTTTTGCATCATTCCCATCACATGACCAATTCTTAGTATGTATGCCCGTTTTTGATTTTTATATTTTCGATTCCAAATAGCACACTTCTTCTTCACACGTTTTTCTATAAACCGTTTCTCTCTAACAAGCAAATCCTGTTGATATTTGTCCGCCAATTTCCCTCCATATGCACTTATTGAGCTAATGTAAATAATACTTGAACTCCTCTTTGAATATTTGACCAAATTATCAACTACTTTCTGATTAACCTCACGTGCCACCTTCGGCTGCCCATGTGGCGCATTTGGTGTCGCCTCTTTTAAAAACACGACTACGTCTATATCTGACAACGCATCTGCTGCATCCTCTTCTGTAGTCATATCCGCAATCCTATATGGGAAGTCTTTGCTTACTATTGCCGCAGAACCAATTTCACTTTGTACGATTGGGACTACCTCTAACCCTTCGTCTTGGAGTAGCAAGCATAGTTCCATTTCCAACATGGCATCTGCAGAATTCAACCCGATCGCATTAACCAAACCAATTTTCATACTTTGATTCCCCCTTTTGCTTTTTTATAAATTCCTGTAATGATTTCAGTTACTTTTATCCCTGTCATTTGATTCGTATTCACTTCCCCCTCCGAACCGATTTGTTGGATGAATTCTGCCCACTTTAAAAATACTCCCTCACCAAACGATGTAGCATATCCTCCAGATTCTATTATGAGTGGCTCTTCTATTCCCTCTACATGTACTCTTAGTCTTTCATTCGATCCCGTGTGATCGAACCTAACTTTCGCATTTTGAAATTCAAATTCCGCTTCTGTCTCAAATGATTCAACACGACTAGCTCGGTATTCAATTTTTACATCTGAATCTTTGCTAGCTACCATTGCAACATCCACCGCTATATCCAATTCATCTTTCCACATTATATCTGATTTTTTGACAGTTATGTCATACCCTTCCAATATATCTACAATCTGACTAATAGTGTGGCACCCACTCTCCATTAATACTCCCCCTCCCGCCAATCGAACATCATTCCTATAATGTTTCTTTCCTATTCCCGAACTATTGACTAGTCCTTCCTGCATTCTCACATTTTTGAGGGGTCCAAATGCCCCCGATCGGACGATCTCTTTCATCTGTTTAGTCGATGAGAACCACGTTCTCATGTAATTACAAACCATTTTGTCGTTTAGCCCAACAAATTCTTGATGGTCTTCAATATTTTTTGCAAATGGCTTCTCTACAAAAATTGGGGTCTCTCTCTGAGAAAATAATTCGATATAGGGTCTTCTAACGCCAACAGGTATTGCAAGAAGAACAATATCACATTCTGGTAGCCTTTCTATCTCATTTCCTACTCCAATCGCATCGCATCCACATATTTTGGCCAATTTATTTGCTCTATCTATGTCTATGTCTGCAACATATTTCACCATCGTTTTTGGATATTCCAATAGGATGGGAATGTGTATTCTTTCTGTTATTTTGCCCGCTCCTATCACTCCCACTTCCATTTGATCTATTTTTGTGTCTTCAAAAACTGTAAATGGGAGCTTCATACTGGCAAGTCTCATTATCAAGCGTATAAGCCTTTTCGAATCCCATTCCTTCCCATCCTCCTTTTACACTGACCAAAACGCTAATCCTCTTGGCAGATTCATTTGTACCAATGGCCCAAGCCTCCGATTCTGTTTCTATAGTGTCTGGAAGCAGCCTAATTTTCATAGGGACTATTTTTGAACTTGGAATTGCTTTCATAGCAAAAATATTCATAGCCCGTTATTTGGGGGTATATGATTACGGAATCGTATCCGTTGGCATAATTATCCTTTCCATATCCACGACATTTGTTGTTTTAGGCCTTCATCATGGTGTCGCACGATATCTCCCACGATTTAAACAAGCCCCCGATAAACGTGGCATTTTATTATCTGCTTTCTCTATCACCACCGTAACATCTCTACTTCTTGCGTTTTGTCTATTCATTTTTGCAGATTATGTAGCAATTAATATATTCTCAAATCCCGCCTTTTCACCCATTTTAAAGGTATTTGCAGGTGCGGTCCCATTTGCAGCATTTATCCGGATGGTTATCGGAAGCATGCAAGGCGAAAAAAAGGCATCCCCCACCGTTTTTATCCAAAATATAGTTCTCCCATCCGCCCGATTCATTCTAATAATTATTGTTCTTCTAATTGGAGTATCTGCAGTCAAAGTAGCATGGGCTTATTTATTGGCATATGCCATTGCAGCACTCGTTGGAGTTTACGCCTTATATCGATACACACAAATGTTCAAAAAAGTCACCCCAGTATACCATTTTAGAGACTTAACTTATTTCTCTATTCCTTTAGCAATCTCCACTATCATGGCTTTATTATTTGTTGATGCAGATACCCTCATTCTAGCTTATTTCCAACCCGCCACAGAGGTAGGACTCTATGCTGTCATATATCCTCTATCTGCACTTCTTATGATTTTTCTTAACTCCTTCACTTTTCTCTCTATGCCTGCTCTCTCTGAGCTACACGCCCAAAATCACTCTTTACGAATGCGCAAAATGTATCTAGTAATCACTAAATGGATTTTTATCCCCACATTCCCCCTCTTCCTAGCCCTTTTCTTTTTCCCCGATACGCTTATCGAATTCTTTTTCGGAAATGACTATACCCCCGCAAGCATCGGGCTTTCCATCCTCTCGCTTGGTTTCCTTTTCCACATTCTTACTGGAGTAAATGAATCAACTTTGCTAGCTATTGGAAAAACAAAACACCTCTTGGCAAATACCACCGCGGCTGGAATTCTGAATATAATTCTAAATCTAATCCTCATTCCTCAATATTCTTTTATCGGAGCCGCAATAGCTACAACCCTTTCGTACATATGCCTCAACTTACTACATTCCCTCGAACTATATTGGATGACCGGAATTCACCCCATTTCTAAGCCCGTCATCAAAATTTCACTTGTCGCCACCTCAATGGCTTCCTTGGTTTACCTCTTATCTATTAGAATCGATTTAAACAATCTTCAATTATTACTTTTCACACTTATCTTTGGATTAATTTACTGTATAACAATCTTTAGATCTGACGCGATGGGGGCTGAGGAAGAATTGTTACTTTCCCAAACAGAAGCTTTCTTCGGAATAAACCTAGACCCTCTTCGAAAAACAATCAATTTCTTT
The DNA here is from genome assembly GCA_964597855.1 of uncultured Halobacteriales archaeon. Lineage (GTDB taxonomy): Archaea > Halobacteriota > Halobacteria > Halobacteriales > Hikarchaeaceae > Hikarchaeum. The sequence continues at coordinate 59,664 of CAZQZO010000004.1, forward strand.
TCCCGATAGGTAATATTCTTCGAACCGAGCTTTTATTGTTCTTAGACGGTGCATCTTATATCATCCATGGCTGCCAGAGCCGCAAGAATTGAACATTCCCGCCAACAACGACAGCGTTCTTTAGAAAATGGCCATGCAATGAAAGTTGTACATTGGAATATTTCCAAACAGAGTCATCCTATGTTCGCAACCCGTCGATATGAGGACGAGCTTTTCAAGCGATTAAATGCTACCATCGATGGCTCTGTCAGTCGAATTTTTAGACGTGAAAGCAAGTTATTTGGAAATACGATTTCTTCTTGGTTAACTAGGTATGGGTCGGATAATTTTGATATTGCACACGCCACTTTCCAAACAATAGCACCCGCGGCATATTTTTCTCGCCCTAAAAATTTAATCGTCACTGTACATGACATCTTGCCAATCTTTCCTAATACCCCCCATGACATTTCCACCAGAATTCAATGGAAATTCACCCCATCTGCACTCAAAATGGCCGATGCAATAATTGCAATATCTGATTTCACTCGCAAGGAACTTATAAAGCATCTGGAAGTCGATCCTCAACTCATACACGTGGTCCCCCAAGGAGTGGATCACTCACTTTTCAAACCACTCGATAAAATTGATTCTCGAAAACAACTTGGATTGGATCCCGAATCCCTTTATGTTCTAGTTGCTTCCTCAAATCAAACCCATAAAAGAATGGATCTAGCAAAAGACATTCTACTCGAACTCAGGTCTCGCAACCCTCATGTAAAACTACTCAAGATTGGCTATGGTGATTCTCTTCAGATGGATGGAGTTATCAATTTAGGGTGGATCCCTGAAACTAAAATGCCGCTATTGTATAATTCTGCAGACGTCTACCTGCACACTTCTGATTATGAAGGTTTTGGGCTGCCAATTTTAGAAGCTATGGCTTGTGGAACTCCTACCATTGCCAATAATCGCGCAAGTATACCCGAAGTAATTGGCCCTGCCAATACAATCAATATGAATTCTATCCCTCCTTCGAAAATATGTGATCACATTTTTGAAAAAATGGAGTTAGATATAGATCAACCCGCCCTCGACCGAAGTAAGACATTCACGTGGGATCAAACAGCTTCAGGTACTTTAGATATCTATAAAGAGGTGCTTGAAAATTGAGAATTTTAAATTTATCACTCCTACGTCTAAATGATTCCCATAGTTACTATGGGGGCGCTATTGGAAGTATTGGTTATGAATTGCTCTCATCCCTTGCGTCCCTTGATGATGTGGATGTAATCTCTTTTACACAAGGAACTGATCTATCCTTTCCCGTTCCTTCTTCACTTAATTTAGTTCATGCAACTTCTTTCAGTGAAGTAAAAAAAATCATGCCAAAATATCTGGAAGACGAAAAAGAAACAATCCTTACTCACTTTTACTTCCATGAACCCGAGCACACTCCAATCTCACACTTAGCAAATAAATTAGATTTTCCATTTGTAATCGGTATGTGTGAGTTGCCTCACTATCGCCTTAGAGACGAAGTTTCTGGTCCTTTGAAATCTCATCTACTACGGAAACTGGGAAAATCAATTGCATACATGCCTCGATTTAAAAAAACACTTTCTCATTGCGATAGGCTCATCACCGTCAATGGCGCCGCAAAACAATATTATTCGAAATATTTCCCCCTCGACCAAATAGGAATTGTTCCCTACGGTGTAAACCAGGAATTATTCCCTTGTACTCCTCTCCCCAAAGAACCACGAATATTGGTTGTCAGTAGATTAATACAGCGCCGTGGAATCGATGCCCTCCTTGATGCATTCCCCGACATTCTCTCTGAAGTCCCCGACGTCCATCTAGATATCGTTGGAGATGGACCTCAACATATTTCTCTAAAACAACAAGCCTCTAAAAACGGTATTTTATCTAGAGTCCATTTCCACGGGAATGTTTCCGCAAAAACTCTCGTACAACATTACCAAAATTGCTCTGTCTTCTGCCATCTATCCGATTCCGATGGCTGGAATCAACCAGCTCTAGAGGCGATGTCAACTGGGCGGCCCGTTATTGGAATTGACGCGCATCATAATAGCATGATATTGGATGGTATCACAGGATTTCTAATCCCTCCTGAAAAAATTAATTCCCTTTCAAATTATTTGATTCAAATTTTAGATGATGGAAACTTATGTTCTCAAATGGGGACTTCTGCACATGAATTAATCTCGACCAATTATAATTTAGCCACTGTGGCAAAACAATATGTAACCGAGTTTAAGAGGTTGCTATAATATGCCCACAAAAGTCACTGATATAATCACTCAGTTATGTCGCCATCTTCAAAACTTTGAAGAAGAATTTGCGATGAATTATATCTCAAAAAATACACTGTTACTCTTACTTTCTGAATATGGATTTGAAACTACGTCCTCTGAAAAAGAGCGAAATTCACTTCTTACAATCGTCGATGAACTCAAAGCGGTTTCTCTAGCATTGCAAGAAAATAAAATCCCCTTCGTCATCATCAAATTCTCCGAACTACCAAAATCTGTTAGTGACATAGACATTCTAGTTCACAACACCAATAACCTCCGCCCAGTTCTACATGGGCTCGGATATTCTCTTGAAGACGATGTAGAACCTCACCGGAGCACTTATGTTAAATCGATAAAAGGAACGCGAGTTTCACTCGATTTACATCATCATCTATCTTGGCGCCGAGTGCATTATCTGGATTCTCAATCAATCATTGACCAAAGCCAACTAAAGTCCATTGACGACATCAAGGTTCCCTTCCCTTCCCTTCCTCATGATTTCTTAATAACTGCAGCTCATTGCATTTTCAAACATAATGGAATATCTTTATTTGATATTTTGCATATACTCTCTTTAAAAGAATCCAACCCCTCTCAGCTAAACAATTTGCCCGCCATGTATGCCATTGCAGAAGAATACCAGTGGAAACGAGAATTCGATTATTTCCTTCATTTTATATCTTCAATAGAAAGTGATCTACGCACTTCTTTTGATTCAGAATCATCACTCTTCAAAAATCTTCCCCATCAGTTCTCTCTACCCACTGTTATCTATATTAGATTCTCAAAAATTTTACGTTCACTTTCTCACAAAAACTATGCATCCACTCTTATTCAAACATATGCATATTCACTTGATATTTTCCAATTTTTAGTAGAACAAAAACTTGGTATATCTCTAATTCATTTCTTCCGCTTCCTCGCCCGAATTAAAAAAATGATAGACACTGTTAACTCCATTTTTAGCACTCCCAAATAATATCTTATATCCTCTTCCCCTTTCAACAGGATCTTATACGGTGCTAAACCAAACAACAAACAGAATGCCTCTTCGTCCTAGTGAGAAATTAGTCACTTCTATAGTCAAAGAGAATGGGAAGTCAGCTTCTACTCTGCCCGAACCTCTTCCTGAACAATTTATTAAAATAAACCACCTTTCTGCAATTCTGCGAAACAAAGGGTTCGAACTCCCATTCGCGTCTACCCAATCCAATGATGCTTTCGTTCTCAGTGAAGTTTCCCGAATAATTCATGAATTGAAACATTCTGGAATCCACTGCGTTGTGATAAAGTCCCTTCCTGCTGTTGCAAAACCCATTGGGGATGTAGATATTCTGGTCGACGATCTGGAGAAAGCAGGGGAATTACTTGAACAGAATTCTTACGATGTTAGTATTGATCCCGATCCTCACAAACTCCTGTGCCTCTCCACCATTGATGGAATTCTTGTGAATATACATCTCCATGGAGAAATTGCCTGGAGGCGGGTAATTTACTTAGACCCAATTGATGTTATCAAATCGGCCACAGAACGAGTTTTTTATGGGATCTCTTTTCCTGTAGCTTCAGCTGAATTTGAAATCTTAATCACGTCTGCACACATGCTGTATGAACGTGGAAACATGAGGGTAAGTCTCCATAATGTTCTAGAGCTTTCCGCTCTATTTTCGTCAAAAAATATCTCTATTCCTTCTCTATTTGATATTGCATCCAAGAATGGCTGGGGCGATTCACTTATTTTATTTTTACAAACAGCAAATGCAATTCATTATCAGATTTTTCATGAAAATTTTTCTATTTCCGAACCTGATTTTTTCAATTCCAAAATCACACTTCCTTATAATCCCTTTTTCTTCAATTGGACTTTTTCAATTAGAACCATGATTTGGATCCGGCTAAGAAAACTATTCACCGATTTCACTTCTAAAAACTTTCGTTCTGTTTCAGACGATTTAAGTGCATACCCTCGCGATATCCTAAAGGTTTTCACCGAGAGATATGGAGTAATACATACTAAAAGGAGATTAAATAAATGGAAAAATACTATTCGATCCATAATCTAGTTACTATTAAATCAAATGTTGGGCTCCCAATTCCCAATTATTTCTCATGCCCACCCGTGCCCAAACCTGATCTAACTGTACGCCAATGCAATTTCGATCACGACGTTCCTAGATCTTCTAAGAAAAAACGAAAAGATTACTCAGTTTGGCAGGAAGAAGGTACTCTTTTCATAGATTATGAATCTCTTGATCTCAAAATTTCCCTTAGCAATCTTGAAGGTAACACTGAGATTCAAGTCAGCGATGGTTTTGTAACTCGTTCAAAAAAACATTTGAACACTTTGGTCGGTCTTATTGTCCAATTAAAACTTCTTGAGAAAAATTGTACTTTCTTACATTCTGGGTGCTTGACCTATGATGACGGTGCAATTTTAATCCCTGCCATGGGGAGTACTGGAAAAACTTTCACTACACTCTCTCTGATCGATGGCAAAAAACGTCTTTTTATGTCCGACGATCTCTCCATTATTAGTAATGGCGGTGATGTGTATTCTTACCCTGGAAAAATTGGTACTGGTCCTTATGTACTCGAAAATAATGCAGTACCTGAATTATCCGTTAAGCCCCTCTTCAGTAGTAAACTTGCACGAATCCCTCTGATATCTTTGATATTTGGGAAATTCCCGTGGTTGTACAAATCCAAAAACCTTGAAATGCCGGTACATCTCACCACAGACAAATCTACATGTTCTTATTTATTCCTTATAGTTGGAGGCTCTGAAAACAAAGCATTTCCAATATCCACTTCTCATGCTATAGTCCAGTCAATGAATCAACATCTGGATACTCACAACTTACTTGGCAGTTTCATATTAAACTATTATGCATATTTCTTTGGATATGACCTCGTTCAAAAAATAGAACAAATGCGAGAAATTCTAATTTCTGGACTCTCCTCTACTCAATGTTTCGAAATTAAATCTAATGAATTATCTAGTTACCCCACTATTGTTCTTCAAACTATAGCTGAAAATTAATTTTCATTCATCTCCTCTTGATAATCTATCATCTCCAATAATATATTTTATCATGCCTTTGATAAAAAAATAATTCCCAATCGAATTAAGCAAAAAATGTGGAAACACATATGCAGATTGATACTTTACGCTTCTATAAATTATCTTTATCATTTTAATACAAAATGGAACCCCTACTATCAGGAAAATCGATTTTCCGGTGATAGAAAATGCACCCAGACTTACAATAATGCTAGCTATGTACCCGATGGGCATTAAAACAAAGAGATCTTTTAATCCACTTTTCCAACCCGCATATTCTACATATGGGAAAAATGTTCTTCCATACCATTCCTGCTGCTTGTAAAATTCTTTAATCGAATCAAATTTTCCATATCTAGTGCATTTCTCCTCTAAAATAATTTTACCTCCTTTTTCTTCTACTATTTTTCTGACTTTATTATAAAATGTCCAATCCTCTCTAAATCCAAGCGCTTCGAAACCACCTGCCAATTCAAAAATGTCCTTTCGATAGAAGTGAGCAGGAGGGGGCGGTGCATTAGTATTTTTCTTGATCAACTTTGTTATATCTTCCACTGGTGAGTATGCTTTCATTAATACACTATCTCTAATGGAATTTGCCACCGTTCTAACCGCCACCATCTCGGAGTCTTCATTAAAATGGATCATTGCATTAGAAACAAAATTGTGACTCAAAACCAGATCCCCATCAATAAAACACAACACGTCCACATTTCCACTTTTTATCGCATATTCTGCCCCCTGGTTCCTAGCCATTGGCAATGATTTATTCTCACCTTTTTCTAGAATGACAATAGCACCATTTTTTTCAGATATTTCCACGGTTTTATCCTTCGAACCACCATCTACTACAATAATTTCTTTGTTTGGGTACTCATCGTCATTCAAACTTTGAATTAATTCTCCTATCTTGCTCTCTTCATTCAATGTCGGGATTACGACTACACAATTTAACATAACATATTGTCTCCACTACCTTCTCTTAACTCTGCATCACTTTACTTCCGCGTTTTGATATATTTTCTGTTCCGTTCCCCTTAAAAAAGAAACCGTATAACCTAACTATATCCTAATCCCACCTATTGTAACAACAACCATGTCTTCTCCACCCTCGAGCAGTCCTCACTATTACTCTATACACGACATCATCCATATCCGATCGAACGTCGATCTTCCCATTCCTGACTATTTCCGTATCTCTTCCCCACCTACTTCTTTTAACTTTGATATTGATGTATCTGAGGAATCTATCTCTATGCCTTTTACAGAAACAGAAATGCATCGGTGTAGCATCTTCTTTGTTGGACACAATGAATCCCAACTTGCAATCGATTACAGGCTTCCCTTTCTAAATGTAAAACTTCTATTAACCGATCTTGAAAATACTACTAAAATTTCATTTACAAAAGATTTCAAAAGATTTGGAGATTTGACAAATTTGTTCAATACAATTCTGTTATTTAAATTTATCCAAAAAGGGCACACTCTAGTCCATTCTGGTTGTATCTCCACTTCTGATAGTTGTTATTTAATTTCTGGAATGCGAGATACTGGAAAAACATCAACTGTCCTGTCTCTAGTTGACGGAATCGACATCAAATTTATGTCCGACGATCTAACCGTAATATCCAAAAATGGCCAAGCATTTTCATATCCCACTCGTGTAGGCATTTCTCCTTACACTTTGACAGGCACTTCGATCTCGTACACGCCCCCTGCCTGGAAACAATGGGTTGCAAAACATCAGCTGCTGTTATTTGGACTTGAAAGCGTATTTAAATTTGAACTCAGCAAACGAATAGACGTTCCTTCTTCCCTCATAGATACCTCTGGAACGATCAGCAACGTATTCCTTTTGCGATCTGCAAATAAAAATGAAATTTCATCAATTCCATCTTCAGTCGCAGTTCAAAAATTACTCATGACCACTACTGAACTAATTGATCCTTTCCGAATCTATTCTCTCAATTTTTATGCTTATTACACGGATTTTGATTCTGCAATGCTATTTGAAAAAGAAAAAGAAATCATTGAACATGCACTTTCAAACGTTACTTGCTACGACGTTTGTGCGAACAATGTAAAAGAATTCCACAAACTTATACAGAATCAAGTCGACCTATGAAAAATATCATTGCAACAATTCGTGGTGTATTAGAATACCAAATTATAGCGCATTTAGTAGGCATTTGGATAATTATAACTGGGGGGAAAGTCAAATCTAGAGGGATTTTACTAAATGTAAAAAATAATAGAATTACCAACTCTCTGAAGTACGATTTAGTCTCTGATAAATTCGAAGAAAACGAATTCTATCTACTGGAAAAGCATCTCTTGCCAAATTTTGATGTTGTGGAACTTGGAGGTGGACTCGGATTTCTATCTTGCTATGTTGGACAGAAAATAAAACCTAAAAATAAACACATTGTGATCGAACCAAATCCCTTCATATTGCCCACCCTGAACTCTAATCGCATGTTGAATGGTTGTGACTTTGAAATACTCAATCATGCCTATTCTCCTACACCCGGATTTGTAACATTCGATGCAAGTGGTCCCTTCGAATCAAGTCGTATTAATGTAAATTCTCCCGATACGATCCAAGTAGAATCTATCACCCTTGGTCATATTATCGATCAATACAAACTAGATCAGTTCCTCTTACTCCTTGATATAGAAGGGGACGAATTCGATTTAATCCAACACGAATTTGACATCATCGTACGCCACTGCCCTTTGATAATAATCGAATTTCATGACGAATTTGGATTAATTCAACCCGCGGTGTCCAAATTAGAAAGTTCAGGATATTCCGTTTTTGAGAATGGGAATGTATATGCCTTTGTCCGAGATTAGTTCCATTTCACTATTCTATACTAACCGCCCAATTGCATTTCTAAACTCTTTTGCTTGATTTTTTTCAGTTAGGCCCCACACACATTGTCTATGATCTTTTCCCCTTTCAATCCTTTCTACCTCTCCCATCTCATGACAATTGACCATGCAATTGTATATTCCATCTTCTGTACTCGAACTCACCTGATCTTTTGGAACCAATTCTTTAGTACCCACTTGCTCTGTAACAATAGTTGGAGTGGCAGAGAGCATCGCCTCTAAACTAGCCACTGGGAATGCATCTGCCACGGACGGTTGAATATACACACTTGCCCTCTCTAATACCTGCACCAACTCTTTCACAGATACTTTCCCCGGTGTTTCTATGCCTTCTCCTATTGCATAACTCTCATTTTCATGACCCGAACCTATTAAAATTAATTTCGATTTTGGATCTGTATCCTCTCTAAACCTCCCGAATGATTTACATAATCGGTGATAGTTCTTCGAAGGCCTAGCATTTCCCACAGAAACCACCACAAATTCATCTTGGTTCGATAGAGGTTCTAACCTCGATAGTGGCCCATATTTTTCATTTTCAATGGGTGGGTGGACAATTTCATATGGTAAAGAGCCTATATATGGCTCACACCATTGATATGCAAGATCACTCACCGAAATGCACCCGTTTATCGTTCTATTTGTTACCGGTTTGGCCATTTTCCATAAATATCTAGTTTTCCTATAATTCAAGGTATGGAATGTTTCATCTGCTATCAAAAATATTGCCTGGGATCTCCTATCTTTTATATTATTATAAACAAGCACTGTTTGCAACACCGAAGACCCCTCTGCAACTACTATTTCGTACCCTCTACGTAACTTGAGACCCGTTTCTACACGTCTAACAATGCTATTGCCCACTCTTCCCCCTTCAAAGTGCTCATATTCACAATTTATGGAGTCCCCAAACACCTTATGGGCGTAGTGGGGCCCTTCTCCTTGATAAACCATACACACTCGCCACATATCGTAACAACTTTTTACCTATCCGCAAAAGCTCTTCCGACATAACCAAATTTCCACACAAATGAAAAACAGCCTTACATCTAGTCTCTCCCAAACTTCACTTGCACACTTCATTGAAAAATGGTGTGCCGAAATATCTCTCATTTTTATCTTTCTATTTATGCTTTGGATTCGAATGAGGGCGTATTCTTTATATTTTTTCAACCACCCTTATACGGGTGATCAGATATATCTAGCTGGAAACGATCCTTGGTATCATCTCAGAATGGTCACTTATACCACTCATAACTGGCCATTTAATATGCCCTTTGACCCTTGGACAAATTTCCCTTATGGGACTCAAGTAGGTCAATTTGGAACGTTATATGACCAAATTGTAGCCACATTTGCACTAATTATCGGAGTAGGAAGCCCATCCACTGAGTTAATCATAACAGTACTCATCATCGCTCCTGCACTCATTGGCTCTTTAACTGTATTCCCTACTTATCTTATAGCCAAACATTTTGGAGGAAAAAGTGGAGGTATCTTCGCCGCATTGTTACTGGCTTTATTACCGGGGGTATTTTTACAGCGAAGCATAGCAGGTTATTCAGATCATCATGTCGCAGAGGTATTTTTCCAAGCCATTGCAATACTGACCTTGTTAATTGCAATCACCGTTTTTCTAGATGACAAACCCGTGTGGGAATTTGTTGAACTAAAGGACTTTCCCAAATTAAAGAGGTCTTTAATATGGGGGGGACTGGTAGGGCTGACGACTTTACTTTACCTTTTGGTGTGGCCCCCTGGGTTACTTCTAATAGGGATCTTCGCTATATTCTTTTTCGTTAGATCGAATATGGATCATATCTCCGGAAATACTCCCGATTATATTGCATTTCTCGGCGTGGTCAGTATGGCTTTTGTAGGATTGGCACTTCTCTTTTTTGTAAATATACCTTACCCTGAAGAACTTACGTCTGTATTAAATTTCAGAGTTACTAACATTTCTCTTTTACACTCCTCAATGGCTCTCTCCATAGCGATAGGATGTGCATTTCTTGCATGGCTCTCTAGATTTTTCTCTAACAATAATCTCCCAAAATGGGGATATCCACTTACCCTTCTTGCTCTACTATCATTTGCAGCTCTAATTCTCTATTTAATTTTACCCTATGTATTTGAAATTTTATATAACAATATAACCCGAACTTTTGGTTTTAATATTTCCGCAGGAACTAGGACCATTGAAGAAGCCAATTCTTTTTTATCACTCGCAGATCCTGCTTTCGGTATTAGTCGGGTCGATGTAATCCGCCGAGAATACGGTTATGCTTTTTTCCTGGCACTTGCTGCTCCATTTTTTATCTTGAAGGATTATTTAAACGAAAAAAAATACGAATCTGGTATTTTACTTCTGCTCATTTGGTCCCTTCTAATTGGGGTTTCAACTTTCACTCAAGCTAGGTTCAATTACTATCTAGCAATCCCTGTTGTGGTTCTAAACGCATATGTGTTAAAATGCATTTTCCAACAATTTAATATAGATAAACTTCGGTCTATAAAGCCATACCAATTTGGAGTCATTCTCGTAATTTTTCTTGTTGTACTTGCCCCCTTGGCAATCCCTATGCAAATAGGATCTGATGATAATGGTCCTATCCATACTTCAACAGCTTTCGAAATCTCCATGGATGTCCCTCTTAGCGAAGTATATAACTGGGACCCTGCGCTCCAATGGATGAAACTAGAAACCCCACTAGTAGGAAACTATGGTGGTTCAAACAATCCTCTTGATTATTATGGAACTGTAGAATCTAACTATCTTGGAATAAATGCCACAGGTGATTTCGCATATCCCGATGGGGCCTATGGTGTAATGTCATGGTGGGACTATGGACATTGGATAACCTTGAGGGCCGAACGAATTCCGGTTTCTAATCCCTTCCAGGAAGGTGCAGTAGTTTCAGCAAATTATCTACTTTCCCAAAGTGAATCTGAATCTGAAAGTATTCTTTCTACTATTGACGATGGATCTGGAGTCCGATATATTGTTTTAGATTGGCAAATAGTATCTTCCGGAGCAAAACTCCATGGCCCTGCAACATTCAAAGAAGGAGTTTCTGTTACGAACTATCAAAACTATTTGATTGAACAAGTTCCTGGGGGGTATGGACTACGTCACATTCTTCACCCCTCTTCTTATTACAACTCCCAAATGGTTCGGCTTTACCACTACCATGGAAGTTCTATAGCCCCAACACCTCTTGTCATTGATTGGGATACCGTACCCGGACTTAACCCCGAATACTACAAACTGTCTCAAACCCAGCCTGGGGATCCTGATATGTTTCCAGTTTTCGAAACAATCGAAGAGGCTCAGAGTTTCACTCAAGAAAATCCCACTTCTCAGATAGGTGGAATTGGAACATTTCCAACAGAACCAATCCCTGCACTTAAGCACTATAGGTTAGTTTATGCTACGCCAAATGCAATTCAAATTTCCCCTTATTATGTGCATACCACCTCTTCTTGGGTTAAAATTTTTGAGCGTGTTCCTGGTGCAACCATTACTGGCACGGCCCCGCCAAATACTCCTATATCTGGGGCAGTAGCAATGCATGTTCCCACAACCAATTCTACATTTCGATATATCCAACATACTACCTCTGATGCTTCTGGAAAATTCACGATGGTAGTTCCTTACTCCACAATAGGCTATGATGAACTTGGACCTCAAGACGGTTATACAAATGTCGATGTACGCGCCGTGGGTCCTTATTATATTACCACCGAATTCGGAACATATTCGGGGACCGTTCATGTACCTGATTCTTCTGTAAATGGTATCGGACCCGAACTCACTATTGACTTGGAAAAAGATTTCTTTGAACTGTGCAATTGCGTTTGGGACCGTGAGATTGGCACAATTAAGCCTAAGGAAAATACATCATGAAAGAATCACTGAAAGAAGCCCTTCATATCTATGTGAAAGGAGTTTTTATGGGAACTGCAAATATAGTCCCTGGACTATCTGGAGGAACAATTGCACTTATAATCGGTATATATGATCGTCTTTTATCTAGCATCTCCGCATTTAACCTATCACTTTTATCTAACTTGATCCATTCACGAAATCCTTCTTCAAAATTAAATTTTCAGAACTCTATCCGCGAATTGGATCTGCCATTTTTAGCACCTTTATCAATTGGGATATTAACCGCAATAGTGATCCTTTCTAATTTTATTTCATTTGCATTTGTACATTTTCGTGCTTCTGCAAATTCATTTTTCCTAGGCATTTTGGTAATGTCACTAATCCTACTTTATAATGAAGTTAGATTGGATTCCATTTTTAGGATTGCATCAACAATACTTGCATTCTCGATTTCTTTTTTCTTATCTGGAAACATTTCTGTCATCCAAACTTCCCCTGGATTTTTTTATATTTTTATCTCTGGTGTGTTAGCTAGTCTCGCCATGCTACTCCCCGGAATTTCCGGGGCTGCTCTACTTTATATTATCGGATTTTACGAGTTCTTGCTTACAACTCTAAATGAGTTCTTATTTTCTTTACCTGCATTATTCACTGGAGATTATCAAACTATCTTAAAATCAACACTGATTCTTTTTGTGTTTGGTTTTGGATTCTCTATCGGACTGATCAATTCTGCAAAATTTGTAAAACTTGCCTTAACTCGAGATCGTGCAACGACAATGTCTGTTCTAATTGCACTAATGGTGGGCTCCTTTAGATTTCCAATTTCTGAAATAGTTAACAACACCCCCTCTTCAAACTTCGGTTCAATCCTTCTGATTTTATTTTCTTTTTTAGCAGGGGTATTTGTACCTTATATATTATCTCTGGTATATAATTCTTCTACTTGATTTGATTTTCCTCAAGACTTTCCAATCGATAGGCTCATTTTTTTGTATTGTCAGTCTCAACCAATGAATCCTCCTCTTGCCATCGATATAGATGGTACAATGTCTCGGGAAGACCGTTCTATTGAAGGTCGTATATTCGATGCTCTGAGAAATTGGGATGGCACTATTGTAGTCGCAACAGGAAAAGCAGTACCCTACCCAATCGCACTCTGCGATTACATAGGCATAGATATATTGGTTGTTGCAGAGAATGGAGGGGTCATAGTTCATAATGACGATCTCATTCCTACCTATGATCTCTCCGCCCTCCATGATTTTGACAAAGCGTTTCGTGGGGACGGACACGACTATGGCTGGCCGGGATCCGATCTGGTAAATCGATGGAGACAAACAGAAATAGCAGCATCCCACAGTGTCCCTTTAGATCTCCTCAAAAAATATGCTAGCCAATTCAATCTGAACGTAGTAGATAGCAATTACGCATATCATATTGGCCCATCTGGTGTGGATAAAGGGGTCGGGCTGCGTGCAATTTCCAAACGAATCGGACTCAACCCAATGGATTTTGTTTCCATCGGAGATTCTGAGAATGATATCCCTTTATTTCTTGCAACCGGGAATTCGTATGCAGTTTCAAATGCCTCCCCCTCTGTCCGAAAGATGGCAAATAATGTGACTACTTTACCTTCTGCATCGGGGTTACTAGAGGTTCTCTCTTCTTTAAAAACAGATTAAATTTCTTTTTTTCTCCCGTTTACAAACCCATCTCTCCATTTTTTAAACATTTCATCGGTCCAATCTTCATCAAACCTCTCGATACATGGAATTTCATAAGGGATCAAACTCTTTATTCTCGAAACCATTTCTTCAAACATTTCATTTGAAGTTTTAATTATAAGTATGGATTCTTCCACATTTTGAATTTCGCCACCCCACTCATACATTGAATTACACTCTATTATATTCACACAAGCAGCGAGGCGCTCTTCAACAATCTTACATGCTATTTCTTCAGATAATTCTCTTGGAACTGTTGCATACCCCGTCGACATTATACTACTTCTATGATTGATTTGTGAGTCCCTGTTATGTCCCATTCATGCATACAGAACCTCTCACCTACCATCTCTTTACCATCTACCTCTCCAATTTCCCAATTACTAGTCTTTTCACTCCATTCATCCACCCTCCCGCATAAAGTACATTCGCGTTCTGTTGGTGGACATAAACGAACCTCATCGGACATACTCTTTCACGTTGATCTCTGTAGTATTTAAATGGATCTACAAATTCGATACATGTAAGCCATCGAACGTACAATCAACCCTATGACTTCTGGAACCCACGTAGGTTCCATCAAACTCATTGGAACCTCTCATGTTTCAAAAGATAGTGTGGATCTAGTTACTCGCACGATTGAAAATGATCTCCCCGATGTGGTCGCGGTTGAGTTAGATACTATTAGATACAAGCAACTTTGCGACGATTTACCTGATGAATTAGCCCCAAATAAATTCCTAAATAACAAAGCAATTTTCCAATTTTTAGCATATTGGTTACTCTCCACAATCCAGAAAAAAATAGGAAAGCATTTTGGCGTTACCCCCGGGGCGGATATGAAAGCTGCAATAGATGTGGCACGAGAGAATCAAATTAATTTGGCCCTTGTGGACCGGGATATCCAAATAACGATAAATCGATTTTGGAATAGCATTTCTCTATTACAAAAAATAAAATTAGTCTGGGAGCTCATATCTAGTATCACGAGTTTGAATTCCTTCTTTACTTCAAATGAATATGATCCCTCTGCTATGGAAGATACCGATATAGTAACTGCCATGATAACCGAATTTCGTAAATTTTCCCCCCGTGGGGCGCAGGCACTCATCGACGAACGAGATGCGTATATTGCCCACCAACTACTAAAAATAGCCACCGTAGAAACGAACATAGTTGCAGTAGTGGGGGCTGGCCATGTTTCTGGAATTGAGAAATACCTTTCCCATCCCGAGAAACTTCCACCTCTTGACTCTTTAACTCAACTTTCACATAAAACCCATTTCCCAATTTTCAAACTTATTGGATATCTCATCGCTTTGGCATTTATTTCCTTTTTCATTTTGTTAGTCATGGCAGGGGTACAAAATACGTTCTTACTTCGACTATTCTTTTCTTGGGTTTTATTTAATGCCATTTTTGCTTTCACCTTCGCCAAACTTGCGGGTGCACATTGGACTAGTGCAACCGTTGGTGGGTTAGTCGCTTGGGCAACTAGTCTCAATCCCCTATTAGCTCCTGGGTGGTTCGCAGGATATGTTGAACTAAAACACCTTTCGATTTCAACATCTGACCTTGAAAAACTAAATGAAATATTTGACAATAAAGATACGCCAACCTCATCTCTCTTGTCTAGTTTATATGATGTACCTTTATTCAAATTGATTATGATAGTTGCAATGACCAATATTGGGAGTATTATCGCTAGTTTTCTATTTCCCTTTGTAATCATCCCCCTCATCGCCCCTGATATCGGCGGCATATCTGCTCTGTTCGACGCACTTTTGCAAGGAGTGGAGAATATCCTTGATATTCTTATATTAATCCTTTAAAATCTTTGAAACCTTGGATGTCCACGCCATCTTCTGTAATCACCGCTAAATAAATTCCATCTCCACTAGCAGTATCTCTCTGACTAGCACTTTTAATTGCATGTGCTGCAACAGAAGAAGCCTCTTTGTTGGTCATTCCCTCTTCATACTTGTCTTCCAGTACCCCATATGCCAACTGCATCCCACTGCCTGTAGCAACATAGTTATCTAGCATAACTGCCCCTCCTATGTCCAAGCTGTATACTTGATTTCCTCCTTTGTCTACTCCTCCTAATATTGGGGATATTAGAAATACAGTCCAGTTGCTTCTAAGGAAATTTCCAGCCAATGTAGCAAGTGCCTTGATACTCATTTCCTTGCCTCTCCTCATTCCGTATAGATTGGTTTCTGCCTTCAGCGAACGGATAAAAGCCTGAGCTCCCCCTACCGACCCACACATGGTTACCGCGGCATTTGGATGTACTTGTTCTACTTTCTGAACATCTTTACTTGCGATAAATCTGCCTCCTAAACTAGCTCTCATGTCTGTTGCCAATACCACACCTTCTGCGGTAGACAATCCAATTGTTGTCGTCCCTGTCTTTACAACTTCTTCCATTTCCTCTCGACCCATTTTTTGCTGAGGCACGTTCCCCAATTCGGGTCCATATGGATTTGAAAATAATTTTCTTCTTGTACTTATTCGAGAATCCGTATCTGAGGTAGTAGTCATCATCCCATGTTACTTGCCTCTATACATAAAGCCTCAACGCTTCGAAGATGGAGTACCACTATGCCCTCTCCCCAATCTCCTCAAGAAACACTTATGTATAACTCCTGGTTATTATTTTTATGGAGTTACCTACCCCCCAATCTCTGAAAAACCGAAGAATCGAGCTTGGATTAACTCAAAATGAACTTGGAATGCGAGCAGGAGTATCTCAACCCTTGATAGCCAGAATAGAGGGAGGAGACGTCGACCCCCGGTTATCAACACTTCGCAGAATCGTGAACGCCATGGATGAAAAATCTGGATCTCTGGTCCGTGCAGAGATTCTAATGCACCAGGATGTTATCAGTGTATCCCCTGCAGAAACAGTACAGGACGCCGTTAAGCGTATGCAGGACACTGGATATTCCCAATTACCTGTAATCCAGGATGGATCTTCTGTCGGTTCTATTAGCGATTCTGACATCATTCAGTCTCATGCAAAATATGCAGAAATAGGCGATTTATCTGTGAGTGAAATCATGGGAGAGAGTTTCCCAACAGTCAGTAAAAATTCCACCCTGGATGAAATTTCTAGTTTACTGTACCATTACAAAGCCATTGTTGTTATGGACTCTGGGACCACCGTTGGAATCATAACCCAAGCAGATGTAGCCGCATATCTCGGCACTGATACTTCTGCTTAATCAAACCCCCTCTATCAGTTTTCTCAATATCTCAAATCTAACACAGTTCCTATCTATGAATTAAATAATTGTTCAATTTTCTTTAAGGTATCTGCGTCACTTGGTTTTTTATCGTTACGAACAGAGACTACCCGTGGAAATCTAAGCGCATATCCTGAAGAATAATTAGAAGAGCGCTGGATTTCTTCGTATCCCACTTCCAGGACAATTTCTGGTGTTAACGTTACCATTTTTCCAGCTTGGCTTTCTATATATGGACGTAACAATTCGGTCATCGACTCTAGTTCTGCATCTGTAATTCCCGTCCCCACTCTACCAATATTTTTATACACCATACTCGAATCTTCCGCCGACGAAATAACCGAGAGTTCAAACGCTCCCAAAAAATTTGCCCGACGTCCTTTCCCCCACTCCGCCCCTGTGATCACACAATCAAGGGTATCCACACTCGGTTTACATTTTAACCAATTCTTCCCCCTCTTCCCCGGTGCATACAATGAATCTGGATTTTTCAACATGATCCCTTCAAACCCACTTTCTAAAAATTCTAACTCCATTTTCTTTATTTTCTCCGAATCATCGGTGAGAACAAGGGGGGAACTCCCCTTTTTTAAAATGGAATCAAGGTGTTCCCTTCGTAAGGATAATGGGGAATCTAATAGGTCAAACCCGTCTGCATGAATGCAATCAAAAAAATAAGGCCTAAGCTGAACTTCTCTTCGGGCCTTTTCAATATTATGTTTGCGTCTAAATCTACGAAGAACTTCTTGGAACGGCAGTGAATTTCCATCAGAATCTGTGGCAACGACTTCTCCATCAAGAATAGCAGGCTTAGAAAGATTCTCTTGAAGAAATTCAACCACTTCCGGAAGTGGATTAGTGACATCTTCCATATTTCTAGAATAAAGACGAATCGAATCTCCATTATAGTGCGCTTGAATTCGAGCACCATCATATTTTGGTTCCACTGATATCTGTTTCCAGGTAGAAAGTGCGTCTTCGATAGTACTAGATTGAGCCAACATGGAACTAACGGGCCTTCCAATTTTTAATTTAATTTCGTGTACACCTTCAATTCCTTCATCCCGGGCCACTTCTGCTACAAAACCAAAATCGTTTGAAACTTGAAGTGCCCTTTCAACATCTGGAATTGGTATGCCAAAAGCTGCTGATATGGCATCTCTAATTGCCCCTTCTCCCACGCCAATACGCATTTCTGATAAAACCAATCTCGCAAGATATCTAGCTTCTAGAGGTCCGCATAAATTGAATAAATTTGAGAGAACACGGCGCTTTTTTTCCAAACTTCCCGCCCCCTGAATAGAAGCTATGGTATAAAGATCTGAATATAATTCAGATAAGGTCATTGCGGCCGTTTCTTCCGATCCAAATGAAAACAATCCTCGCTGAGAACCCGAATTATATTTTTCAGCAACAATCCCTATTTCGCCAAGGCTTGCTAAGTCATTTTCAATATCCCCCACTGTAACATCCGAACTCGCCGCAGAAGCTATCGCATTATAACACAGACTAGGTCCGATATCCAGCTTTTGATCATCCCACGCGGGAAAAACACGTCCCAAGAGAAATCTGACAACAATTTTGATGTCAGGACTCTCCTCATTGACTAGGTCTACTATCAGGTCGCGAATCGAGAGATCTGACGACTCGTCTTCGATTTCTCTTAGCCGATTTGCAAACTGTATAAGTTCCATTGGATCGTGTACCCAGTCGATATGCATAAACGCACCGAGAGAAAACGATCCCCCTATTCAAAAGATTGAGCCGGCTTATCATCACCTCTCTGTATTCCCCTTTTCACTTTCACCACGCTCTAGGCTGAGATATATATAATCTTGAGTAAAAGAATATTCATAAAAGATCATGATATCAAGAAAATCAACTTGCCCCAA
Organism: uncultured Halobacteriales archaeon; assembly: GCA_964597855.1. Lineage (GTDB taxonomy): Archaea > Halobacteriota > Halobacteria > Halobacteriales > Hikarchaeaceae > Hikarchaeum. Next base: position 78,673 of record CAZQZO010000004.1, read on the forward strand.
TTGTAAACAAGGGTATATAATAGGGACTTTTGGATGTACCTATTGCGGTACCTCTGGAGTGAACACCTCCTTATTTGCCTATAATTAGTTATTTATATAATTCCCATTTCTGAAAGCCTCTTAGGTAAGTACTCTTCAGTAACGAAGTCCAAACCTCTAGAAGCTAGTGCTTGCTGCTCTGCCTTTTTACCCAATTCGAGCTGTAGTTCTATCTGTTTGGTCCAATATTCACTCTGAAATCTTGGATCTTGAAGTTCACTTTTTAAAGCGTTTATATCTGCATCAGCCAACTGATCCGAGGGGAGGTCATACTCTATAATGTCTACTGGCTGAATCCCTACAAATTGTGCAGCAGGAGTAGCAAGTTCTGGACTTAAATGTGCACTTTTAACAGATCCATACGCCACAGATCCAAAAATTCTATAACTCCATGGATCTCCATCTGTGAAAACTAACACTGGAAGATTAAGCTCTCCATTTAACCTCTTTATCAACCTCCTGGTCGCCCGGGCAGGTTGTCCCTTCAAATGCACAATAATGGAATTATAATCTTCATCAAATCCGTTTTCAACTAGTCGATCTCGCATACCCCCTGTCTCAACCGCCATAACAAAATCTGCAGAGTGATCAATAAATTTAATCCTATCTGTGTTTGCTGGAATTTGATAACCTCCCTCCCCAACATCCTCTTGACAGTGAATTTCACGCTCCCCCCTTCGTGTTTTTTCTTCAATTTTAAGAGGGCCAATTACTGTCGCACCCGATTCTTCAGGACGCATATGAAAATCTTCCCGTCTTACGCCTGATACTATTTCTAGATCTTCAATTAGCTGATTAGATTCTTCTTGAGCGTTAAATTTTGCTTCCTTTTCTCTCCAACTTTCTGATATATAATATAACTCCCTCAGCGTTGAAGATCTATTTTCATTAAGCTGTTTAGTTAAAAATTCAATTGTAAACGCAGCCTTTAATAATTTCGTTGCACCTCCTATATTATTTGCAATTCTAGTTGTATTTTTTTCCCCATAGACCCATACTTTTAAGTCTTCGTCATATACTATATTTGATTTATTTCTAGTTGGTAATTGCATTGAAGGGACATTTCCTTCCATCAATTGGTCATAAAATTTCTCTGCAATTTCAATAAGTTTTTTGTGCCCTTTGGAGTTCATATATCTAGCACCATTTTCTCTTTTTCAATCCCTTTAATATCTATATCGAATTTTGCACCTTCTTCTACACTGTACGACAACTTCTTGGATTCACTTTTCTTGATTTTAGGAGACCATTTTATAAACCATTCTTCTCCTATATCTACCACCGATCCTTCTGAAATCTCAGTTGGTATTCTAGATGTAATTTCTGTTATCTCCAATTCCAAATTCCCACCAGTATAGTTGTTAATCGTTAATTCCATTTTGTCATCTTTCCGAACCCGGGAAATAGTCACATTCCCTATTATTTTGGCAAGAACTAGGTCGACTGGTGGCATTTCTCTTTGTGTTATTCTCGCCACCCTTTCTGCAATCTTAGGAAGAATTTGTGAAAGCGCATCTTGTTTCAGTTTTTGTTTCTGGAATGCATCTCTTTTCTGTAAATATCTCTTGAGCTTTCTAGATACATCTCTTATTGCCTTTTCAATTTCAACTTCCATCACTGGAATTCTTGCTATTGCATCTTTTGATTCACTTGTAAATGGAACATTTGTCGAAGCGATATGAACCACTAGGCTCATAGGCCCTCTTGGCATCCCCTTGCCCTTCGATTGATCCAACCCATAATTTCTCCAATCAATATTTCTTACTACCTCTGTAATTGCACATCCACCCTGCTGGTACACTAATGGCACCCTATTTGCAAATCGAACTAGCTCAATTGAACTTTCTTTTTCCAAATTCCCCCCATAAGCCAAACCCGCTTCAATCACGATTGGATCTCCTCCATATGCTATCGCTTCTCGACTATTTGATGAAAAGAATTCTGCATCCACTTCTTTACGCATTCCCGATTCTATGTTCTCTATTCCAATAGGGGAAAGACAATTAGTTGGAGGTGCTCTCACATCTGTCACTTGCATTGCAGTAACCAAGTTCGACATAGCATTTTTGTTCTTCTTAAGTACAGAAATTTTTGGAATTGGATCCTCAATTATTTTCAATTCGCCCCAGATCCCGTTAACTATTTTCTCTCTCGAAACCTCTCCAATAGATCCACTAACTCGTCCATCATTCCCATTATTTATTTCTAAAACACACTGATCTAGTTCATTTTTCGTTATCCTACCTCTGGATTTTTTTCTCTGTAAAATACGTATGATTTTACTTGAAACTCTTCGCACTAGTTCTTCTTCTTTCCGAGAATCTGTCACTTTATTTACCAATCCCATGAGATACAAAATTTGAGTCTCTTTAAATCTACTCCAAATAATATTTCTAACTACCTTTTGAGATTCACCATCCAATCTATCTTTTGGAGAATCCTCAACTGAATTCAGACTTTCTGTTATTACTTCTTCAAATTCTATATATGTAATTTGATCCTTTTCTTCCAATCTATCCTTTATTCGATTGATGGATTTTGTTGGTATTTCCCCATTGGACAATCCTTTCGAAGATAATCCCAATTCAAGTTCACCTTTTATTCCTTTCAATTCTGGAATTTCCCATTTCATTTCTCTACCGTAGTGCATATCTCTAAATTTGCCTATTATCTCCTTGGCAGTTTTCTGCCCAACGCTAGAAAATTTTTCCTGTAAAAACTTCAACATGGCTTCTGTCTCTGAATCCCCGCACATTTTGATTAAATACCCCACTTCAATACCATGGGGATGCGGACGAATTGGTTCAGTCACCGCTGGTTTTTCTTCTGTACTCCTTTCAAATTTAAAATGCTCTCTTGGCTCAACTAACTCCACGCGAGCATGGGGATTTGCTATTGCAGTATATCTAATGTATTCATGCAATTGAACTCTAGATCTCATATCCGCCTCTAGTGTAAACGCGATTCTCGTTCCATGGGGGCGATCCCATTCTTTCGTCTTATGAGTACGTATCTCTGGTTCATTTTTCTCAGTATTTATGAACAATTCAAAATACTGGGCCTCGCTCTTACTAGATGTTTTACTAGTCACTTTGACTGGCTCTCCCGAAGTTAATTGGGAATAAAGTACCACCGATGAAATGCCTATGCCTTGCTGACCTCTAGACTGTTCTCTTCTATGGAATCTAGACCCATAGAGTAACTTGGCAAACACCTTTGGAATTTGTTTTTCTGTAATCCCCGGTCCGTTATCTTCAACGATGATCGTATAGTACTTTCCAGATTCTTGAATCTCAACATATATGTCTGGTAAATATCCTGCTTCTTCCGTAGCATCTAGTGCATTGTCAACTGCTTCTTTAATCGCAGTTACCAATGCCCGGGATTTTGAATCAAATCCCAGCATATGTTTATTCTTCTCAAAAAATTCAGCTATTGAAATCTGCCGCTGGCTCGCTGCCAATTTCTCTGCTATATCATTTTCCCCTAGTTTCAACTGGGACGAATCCATTTCTCAATCCGCAATATATTTGGGATGGGTTAAAACAGTTCGATTGACGTTTCTCACACTTATGTGTTAAAATTAGGCCACTTAGTCTCTCATTTGTAAGCAATTTAATACCATATCTCACTTTACAATCCCTAATATATCCAAATCGAACGCCATCCACGCCTTTAAACCCCTGGAACCCCTTTATTTATCAAGGTTCTAATGTCAGGCGAAAATGCATACAGCGCTGAACATATTCAAGTGCTAGAAGGTTTAGAAGCAGTCCGAAAACGACCTGCCATGTATATTGGCTCTACCGACGAGCGCGGACTTCACCATCTCATCTATGAAACTGTGGATAATTCTGTGGATGAGACGCTGGCTGGCCATTGCGATTTAATAGAAGTAACTCTACATGAGGACAATTCCGCAAGTATTTCTGATAATGGTCGGGGTATTCCTGTAGGTATACATCCTGAATATAAAATTCCAGCCTTAGAGGTCATCATGACCACCCTCCATGCAGGTGGGAAATTCGATAATAAATCCTACCAAGTCTCCGGTGGTCTCCATGGGGTTGGAATTTCTGTGGTGAATGCACTATCTTCCAGACTAGACGTGGAAGTCCAGAGAGAAGGGGGCGTGTGGTCGCAGTCATATGGTGTTGGATCGCCAACAACAGAACTCAAAAAACTAGACCGTACCACTAGCGACACAGGAACTACAATTCGATTCTGGCCCGATTCCGACATATTCGAAAGTTTGGATTTTAACTTTTCCACCTTATCGTCCCGACTGCGTGAACTAGCCTTTTTGAATCCTGAAGCAACCATTGTCCTATCCGACGAACGCACCGGCGAGAGTCAAAGTTTCAAATATGATGGTGGAATTAAAGAGTTGGTATTGTATCTTAACGAAAATAAGACTGCACTTCATGAAGATGTAATCTTCATACAAAACGAAGTGGATATGGTAGTAGTAGAAGTCGCCTTACAGTCTACAGAAAATCTCCAATCTTCGATTCATACCTTTGCGAACAATATCAATACACGTGAAGGCGGAACTCACCTAACTGGATTCAAAACAGCATTAACGCGGTGTGTAAATGATTATGCAGATAAACGTGGAATGCTTAAAGAAATAGATGAATTTCTTAAGGGAGACGATATTCGAGAAGGGTTGACCGTCGTCATCTCAATTAAACATCCAGATCCTCAATTTGAAGGACAAACAAAAACCAAACTTGGAAATTCTGAAGTCCGGGGAATTGTAGAAAGTTCTGTCCATAAGGGCCTATCAACCTATTTCGAAGAAAACCCAAAAACAGCAACCCTAATCGTACAAAAATCTTTACAAGCAGCCAAAGCACGCCGTGCTGCAAAAAAAGCTGCCGATCTAACTCGAAGAAAGAACGCCCTCTCTTCTACTTCTCTACCTGGAAAATTGGCAGATTGCCAATCCCGAGATCCAGTTAAGTCTGAAATTTTCATAGTAGAAGGGGATTCTGCAGGCGGTTCTGCAAAACAAGCCCGTGACAGAGCATTTCAAGCTATTCTTCCCCTCCGTGGTAAAATCATCAATGTAGAAAAACACCGTCTCGACCGCATACTTGAGAATGAAGAAATACGATCTCTGATCACCGCTATTGGAACTGGAATTGGGGAAGAGTTTGATCTGAGTAAAACAAGATATCACAAGATTATACTAATGACCGATGCGGATGTTGACGGCGCCCATATTCGAACGTTGCTGTTAACCTTCTTGTACCGTCACATGCAGCCTTTGATAGAAAGTGGGTTTGTATATGCAGCCCAACCTCCATTATACCGAATTCGCTATAAAAATACAACATACGACGCAATGACCGATGCAGAACGCGATAATATAATAGACACAATATGCAAAGGATCCCCTGCTGGAATTCAACGATTTAAAGGACTAGGTGAAATGAATCCTGAACAACTTTGGGTGACTACGATGTCTCCCTCCACACGCTACTTAAAACAAATGACGATTGAAGATGCAGCAGACGCAGATCGAATGTTTTCAATCTTAATGGGCGACGAAGTCGAACCACGAAAACAGTTTATTCGAGATCGCGCTGCAGATGCAGCATGGGTCGATATATAATACCAACTTGACAATACTACTTTATCTCTAATTACACCATGAGTTCTGAAAACCAACCTTCCGATCCCGCAAATGAAGATAGGATTCTCCGTGTCCGGATTGAAGAAGAAATGGAACAATCTTATATTGATTATGCCATGAGTGTTATCGCAGGAAGGGCACTTCCCGATGTTCGGGATGGACTCAAACCTGTCCATAGGCGAATTCTATATGCTATGCATCAAATAGGGGTAACAAGCGGTTCTAGTCCTCGAAAAGCATCTTCCATCGTTGGCCAAACCATGGGGGATTTCCATCCCCATGGCGATTCTGCAATTTACGACGCTCTCGTCCGCATGGCACAGCCATTTTCCATGCGTTATCCACTTATAGAAGGGCAAGGAAACTTCGGATCTGTTGATGGTGACCGCGCTGCAGCGATGCGGTATACTGAAGCCAGAATGGCAAAAATAGCCGAAGAATATCTTTCAGATATTGACCGCGATACTGTTGATTTTCAACCAAACTACGACGATCGCCTATCCGAGCCCACTGTGCTACCCACCCAAATTCCCGGATTATTATTAAATGGATCTTCTGGAATTGCTGTGGGGATGAGTACTAACATCCCTCCGCATAACCTCGGAGAATTAATTGATGCAACCATTCACATAATTAACCAACCCGATTGCGATGTCACCGATCTTATAGATTTACCCGATAATCCTGGACCTGTTGTTGGACCCGATTTTCCAACTGGAGGTGCAATAGTTGGTAGAGAAGGGATCCATGATGCCTATACTACTGGCCGTGGACGCATTAGAATCCGAGCTAGTTATGAAGTCGAGCCATCTGACAGTGGCGATAAAATAGTTATAACCGAGATTCCCTATCAAGTAAACAAATCTAGAATGGTAACTCACATAGCCAATCTAGCCAACGATGGTGTCATTGAAGGTATTACTGATCTGCGTGATGAATCCAATAGAGATGGCATACGAGTCGTAGTTGAATTATCTAGGTCGGCAAATACCGATGTCGTCCAAAACCAACTTCTTGGCAGGGTTTTTGAAACATCATTTGGAGTGATCAATCTAGCTTTGGTCGATGGCCAACCCCAAATCTTGAATCTGAAAGAATCTCTATGCCATTTCATTGACCACAGAAAGGAAGTCGTCACTAGACGATCCGAATTTGATCTCTATGAATCCGAGGAGCGGGCACATATCCTCGAAGGCAGATTAATCGCACTCGAAAGGATCGATGACGTCGTTAATGCAATCCGCGGAGCCTCGAACCGAACCGACGCAAAACAAGCATTACGTGACCTTTTTGGATTATCCGAAGTTCAATCAGAACATATAGTCCGAATGCAACTTGGTAGCCTCACTCAGATGGAATCTGTTGAAATCCAGTCAGAACATGCCAATTTACTCGACCAAATTAAACGGCTAGAAACTATTCTTTCAGATGAATCTGAACTCTTAAATGTAATCAAAGAAGAACTCCTTAAAATCCGTGAAAAATATTCTAGCGGGAGGCGAACTGAAATAGTACCAGACACTGGAAAGGTCAGTAGGGATGACCTCATACCCCAAGAAAATGTGGTTATAGTGGTCACCGAATCCGACTACATTAAAAGAATGCCCATCTCCACTTTCAAAGCCCAACACCGTGGCGGGAAAGGCATCATTGGAACTGCACTTAGGGATAAAGACCAAGTCGCAACTGTATTCTTTGCCAATACCCACGATTATCTCCTTTGTTTCACCAATTTAGGGCGTGTATATCGATTAAAAGTATACGATGTACCTATTAAAAGTAGAACGGCTCGGGGTGTATCCGCGGTAAATGTTTTGAAGCTAGGCGACGGCGAAGAAATAGCTGCAGTTGTAGCCACCACTGACTTTGAGCCGGGCGAATATTTTACAATGATAACCCGGGATGGATACATAAAAAGAACCTCTGTTGAATCTTTCCAAAACATCCGTACTGTTGGTATCGTGGCAACCAAATTAGAGGACGGAGACGAATTAGTAGATGTGGTTCTTACAAATGGTACTCAGGAACTAGTCATCTCCACTAATAATGGAAAAAGCATTAGATTTGCCGACACGCAGGTTAGGTCCATGGGACGTTCTGCCCGCGGAGTGCGTGCAATCCGACTAAATAGCGGAGATTCTGTCGCAGGTGTGGCAGCTGTTGGAGCATCTTCAAGTTGGATTTTAACCCTAACTGAACATGGGTACGGGAAGCGATCCCTACTTGATGCATATCGCATCCAAGCGAGAAATGGAAAAGGTGTAATCGATATCAAAACTGTCAAAAGAAATGGAGGTGTCTGTGCAATAAAAACTGTTAGAGAGGGGGATCATCTGATTGCTATCACCGAAAAAGGACAAATAATGAGGACCATTGTCGATGGAATTTCTCTAATTGGAAGAAATACTATGGGGGTTACAATTATGGATGTGGATAAAGGCGACCGACTAGCTAGTGTGGATATAATACCTAGTTCCAGTGTAGGCGACTTCGAAATGGAACCTTCTCCTGACGAAGATGTAGAATCTCCTGTGGATGAATCTGAATCAGAACCTTCTCCTGACGAAGATGTAGAATCTCCTGTGGATGAATCTGAATCAGAACCTTCTCCTGACGAAGATGTAGAATCTCCTGTGGATGGACCCACCGAATCTATTGACTAATACCCCCTCCTATTTATATTCAGAACAAACCTTTCTAATACCTTCTTCCAATCCTATCTTGGGAATCCATCCTGTAGCTTCAGATATTTTTGTCGAATCTGCACAAGTATCATGCACGTAAATTGATTCTGGTATTGGATTTTTTATATACTTTGCTTCTATACTTGTTCCCAATTCCTCGTTGATCATATCGACAATTTCATTAAAACTAACTGGCCGTCCGGTTCCTACATTATACGCACCCGATATTTTTCTTTCTGCGACCATCTGCGTGGCCATGGCAATGTCATCAATATGTGTGAAATCCCGCGTTTGAGTTCCATTTCCATAAATCTCCGGTTGAATTCCATTAGCTATTTTCTCTGCAAATTGAGCAATGATATTTGCATATTTTCCTTTATGCGATTCGTTACCACCATATCCTTGGTAAACAGAAAAAAAACGCAATCCTGCTATGTGAATCCCATACTCATTATGGAAATATTCTGCATACCTCTCTCGGGCCAATTTAGAAGCTTCATAACCTGTATGTGCTTCTACCACCATCGACTCCGATGTAGGTTTTTTTCTACTTCCATATATAGAAGAAGTAGATGCATAAACTACCCTCTCACATCCACTTTCCACTCCTTGTTTTACCGTATTGATGAACCCCTCTACATTCACTCTTGCCCCTTTAATTGGATCTTCTTTGTGCATCTGGTACGATGATAATGCCGCGAGATGGAAAATAACATCAACATCAGTTGGTAAATTTTCATCTAAAACATCAACTCGTCTAAAATCCACCGATTTATTCAAATTATCGGGAGTTCCCAGATATTCATTATCAATCGCAATCACTTCATTTTGAACCGATAACCTATTTGCCAAATTTGATCCAATAAACCCCGCCCCACCCGTGACAAGAATGGTCAAGTCTTTCATACCTACTCCATTATCAATCTCCTTAAACATTAACCTAGCTAATCTCAGTTGGCATTCAGCAAGACCCCTCTGCGTGATTATGAAAAACAAATATCCTCAAGTTAGCGTGAATTATCCTGCTAGTACCACATTCGACGAATTCCGCACGACAGTGAATGAAATTGAGAACTTACATTATGACGGTTTAACCGTAGCCGATCAATCTTTACGTAGAAATACATATGCATGGTCTGCATTCGCTGCACATAATACCAATCGTATATGGGTTGGTCCTGCAGTAACCAATCCATTTTCCCGAAACCCTGGGTTAACCGCTTCATCAATAGCAACTATCGATGAAATTTCTAATGGTAGGGCAGTTCTTGGGATTGGACTAGGAGGGCACGGAGTCGGACCATTTGGTTATGACCAGACGAGATCAATAGGAGCATGTAAAGACTCAATCATTGCGATAAGAAGTTTACTTTCTGGCGAAAAAACAACAATGGTACGCGATGAGTTTGAGCTCCATGATGCATCACTTGAGTTTAATAATCCTTCTTCTCCCATTCCCATTTACGTTGGGGGCCGGGGACCATTACTTCTATCTCTAGCAGGCAAATTCGCAGATGGGGTTTTTATCGGAGGTGGTTTACTCTCTCTCGAAGGGATGGAATATGCTCGTGATAGAATTTCCATCGGAGCAAAATCTATCAATCGGGATATTACCAATCTTGATCTAAGATGTTTTGCTTCACTCTCAATAGCATCAGACGCCGACGTAGCCCTAGACGGGGTAACACGGCATATTGCCACTCGAGTTTCAAATCAAGCCAATTTAGAAGCCTTACAACGTGGCGGGGCGTCTCAAAAAGAAATAGAACACGTGGTCAGTCTCGACTTGGATTCTTTAACAACAAAAGAACTCCGGGACGAAGTCCCATTCTCCATCATAGAACAATTCGTACTCTGCGGAACTCCTGAATATTGTTCAGAACGGTTTCATTCTTTTTTTGAATCTGGAATAACCAATTTTACCATCGTAGCCAGGGTCAACGGCGAAAATGGAAGATTCAAAAGCCTAAAACTTTTTTCAGACACGGTACTCTCTTCCTTCTTCTGATAAGGCAATCCTTGAGTTTATGTTCTTCCCCTTTCTACATCTCAACCGTGGCCACTTTTTATCTTCCCATTGAATTAACCAGCGTACAAAAACAAATCCTTACTGCTCTGATCAATCTCTTCTCAGTCTATGACTTTTCCACAACTGAAAAATCAATTAAAGGGGAAGCAATTGCAAAAGAAACAGGAAAAAATCCTGGCACTATTCGAAATCAGATGCAGAGTCTAAAAGCTCTCCGCTTGGTGGAAGGTGTCCCTGGACCTCACGGGGGGTATAGACCCACTGCATTTGCATATGAAGCTTTAGATATTTCCCGATTAGATTCTCCCGCAGAAGTTCTTTTTTACCACAACGGAGAGATCTGTTCTGAAATATTTCCACTTGAAATCACACTCACTAGTGTGAATCACCCCGACCTTTGCCGAGCAAAAGTCCGTGTTCTTGGCCCAACTCGAAACCTTAAACAATATGATTCAGTCCGAATAGGCCCCACCCCCCTTTCTAAATTAACCATAGAAGGAACTATAGAAGCAAAAGACGAAACACATGGA
>CAZQZO010000005.1:0-78420 GCA_964597855.1 uncultured Halobacteriales archaeon
AGAGGAGGTCTTAGAGCAGATATACTAGGTGGGGGCTTGATTGAAGTTGGGATGATGATAGAAGAGATAGTCGAATAGAGAGGGCAGTGGGATTGGTATGATAAATAATATCATGCCACAGTAGTTATTATGATAGTGGCACAAGTCATGACCAAAATTCCCATAACCAATCTCCACGAAATATGCTCTATATCTTGAAGCCATATGTATGAAAAAACAACAACAAATAAAGGGCTAGTTTGAAGAAACGGGACTACAAAAACCACGGGAGCGATTTCTATAGCAGTATATAAAAATATCAGCATAGAGGTACTAGCCAGCCCAGCTAAAATATACCATTTAGCAGTAATTTTATTTTCAAAAATTTTCCCAATATTTGGCATATCTCCCTTTACTATAAAATATGCTAAAAAGCCAATTCCAGGAACTATCAGTTTTATACCCAACCCCACATGCCCAGGTGTACCTTCCAATACACCAATTCTTGCAAGTACGGGCTCAAAGCCAAAAAATATTGCAGCAGCTATCGGATATAGTACATCTGCCCTTCTACTTGTGATTCCTTCAATGGTTTTGTCCTGTGTCAAATCCAATGATATTATCCAAACTCCAACTACGATGGCAATTATTCCGAGTATATGAATCAGGCTGGGGGATTCTCCTATCAATACTATCGCAAGAATTGTAGCAATTATCGGTGTAGTTGCTTTAATTGCATCTGATCGACTAGCGCCTGCTCTTTTTATACCTTCAAAATAAGCAACACGCCCTATCAAAGTCCCCGCCAATCCGGCGCCTGCGAAAGCAATAGCTGATTTTAGAGTTATTCCATAGTCGGGAAAATAAACCACGGCCACAACTGGGACTACTATAATCAGATTCATAATCAGACTCACAATAACTGCATAAAACGCTTTACCACCATTTATAGTTGCAATCCTGACAAAAATTGCCATTGAAGCAATGGATACTGCCCCACATAATGCAAAAATTATCCCCCAAAAAATATCCATTAACGCACCAATTGGTATGCAAGCACGTCAAACGTTCGAATATATCCAACTGAACTCAGAGGGCCAAATCAATTACTTGACATTACTTTCATATAGAAATTCATCTTCTTCCCAAATACCTTCCAATTGGTCACCATCTGCATAGGTCAAAGTCCCTTGACCATGGAATAAATCATTTTTGAATTCGCCCACATATTGGTCACCATTTGCGTAGGTGTAAGTTCCGGGACCATTCTGCTTACCATTTTTGAATTCTCCTACATATTGTTCACCATCTGCGTAGATGTAATTCCCTTGGCCATTTCTCGCATGATCTTTCCATTCTCCCACATATTGGTCACCATTTGCGTAGGTCATGGTCCCTTGACCATGCTGGTCACCGTCTTTGAATTCTCCCACATATTGGTCACCCTCTATGAAGGTTGCAGTCCCTTGACCATGTTTGCGGTCGTCTTTGAATTCTCCCACATATTGGTCGCCACTTCTGTAGGTTAAAGTCCCTTGACCATGTCTGAGATTATCTTTCCATTCTCCCACATATTGGGCACCATTTGCATAGGTGTGAGTTTTTTCTACCATAGATCTACCAACCTATCGAATTCTGCGGAGAGAATCGAACTTACAGATTAGAAGCCTGAGGAGAGGATCGAACTCCCGACATATTCCTTACGAAGGAATCACTCTACCAACTGAGTTACACAGGCACGTGAATTTGTTAAAAGTATATAAGTGCGATATATACAAGAGCGGCTCCAAAGACGATGCCTTTGAGCCATGCCACCCAAAGGAGTTGATAGTCCGAAATTCCAAAGATTTCCTTCGTTTTTTCGCACATCTTCTTGTTCCATTTTATGAGCACATTAAGCATAACACAAGTGTTGAGGATGCAAACGGGCATAAATCATTCCACTACTATCGAGTGAGGAGTGCGTCGATACAGATATGGACTTGGCTAGGGGAGTAAGAACGAATTATTGTTTCATTCAAGATGGTGACTTCGTGTTCTTGACTCACATTTTGAAGGACAGATATATCTGCAGTAAAGGGATCATCAAGTTCGGAAATGGAATAATAATGCAGGATGCATTTTTTTCCTGCGATATTAAATGCGACATCTAAAAAATCATTTGCTGAATGGGGAAGATTCATAATAATTCGATCGGCCCAATTGGAGTAGTCATCGGCGATGTTTCTAACGTCACCAGTATGTGCAGTTACATTTTGTTCTACGTTATTTCTAGAGATGTTTTTTCGGAGATAGTCGATTGCAAGATCATTTATATCAGTTGCATTGACTATTGCGCCTTTACTAGCTATAGGAACTGTAAACGGCCCGATCCCAGAAAACATGTCAAAGACGTTCTCTCCAGAGCATACTTGATCGGCCACTCTTTTGCGTTCTGTTGAAAGACGGGGTGAAAAATATACTTTGGATATGTCTACAAGGAATTCAAATCCATATTCTTTATGAATGGTTTCAGTAGAATTTCCAGATAGAAGGGACCATTTTCTAACCCGTGTGTCACCTTGGATTTCTGAGGCCTTGTTGAGAATAGTTTTAAACTGAATATCAGAAGCCAACAAAGCAATGGTGGCAGCTGTTGCTTGATGTGCGTCGGGTTCATCCAATAAAATGATGTCTCCAAGCCGTTCATATGTTATTTTAAAGGGCAAGAGATCAGAGGGGAGAAGTCTAGTTTTGTTCGGTGGAAGGTCCATATAAACGATGTTCATTTCAGAAGGGGGAGTTCCATCTTCGGCGATTGGGATATATAGGTGCCCTTCATGAGAGAGTATTTTATACTCATGATTAAGAATTCCAAGGGAATCTAGAGCGACTCGGGTGGATTCGCCATCCACAGGAAGTACTTTCACGCACTTGCAAGACATTGGTGATAGAACAAAGAGACTGAAAGATAAAAAGGGCACTTTTCACAGGAAATGGATCGGCAAGAGCCAAGAACGTGGCAAACAATAGGAAATACATGAGTGAAGTCCACGAAGTTACGTTGATAGTAGAAAATATTGAAAGGTCAAAAGAATTTTATGAAAGCGTGTTGGGATTCAAACGGATAGAAAAACCGGGTAGCAGGGTTGAATTGGGAGCAGGAGGATGTTCAATAGTATTAGAAGAAGATTTTGAAGAAGAGGTTTTTGCACAATATAATTTGAGGAAACCAACGGGGAAGAGAGGAGATGGATTGGTTCTAGAATTAAATGTAGATGATGTTGAAAAAGTGTACGAAAATGCAGTTGATACAGGTGTAGAAATATTAACAGAACCAAAAATTATGTGGGGAAGAAACCACTTTTTATTAGAAGATCCAGATGGGTACGTGCTAGGAATTGGAAAGTCGGTGTGAAGCTATTGGAATGCAGGCAGAACTTCGTCTGCAAATCGTTGCATTTGCCCTAGTTGGTCGAAAGATCCGAATCGCATGATAAATGTTTCACAGCCAATATCGGCGAAAGTTTCAATCCACTCAATTACGTCTTCAGCACTTCCGATAGGGCCCCACTCATTCAAATTATAATACTGTGTTGGGTAATAGCTCCCAACGTATTCTTCCATATCTTTTATCGCTTTTTCTTTTGAATCGGAAATGTGGAGCGTAACTTGGTAAGATTTATGGATAGTTTCGGGGTCGCGGCCCTGCTCTCTTGCGTGAAGATCTATAGCTTCGCATTGGGCTGCGTACTCTTGAGGTTGTGCCGCTCTGCAACAAGTCATCCAACCGTCTCCGACTTCGACTATTCGCTGGATTGCAGGGCTGTAAACTGCTTTGTTTCCGCGTGCACTAGGGTTACTGATGACCCAGATGGGGGGGTTTTCTTGAACGGGTGTATAAGGGACTTCTTCATTTCCTGTTTCGAAGGTTACATTTTCGAAGTTGAAATGATCTCCAGAATAATTGACCACCCCGTCTTTCCATAGCATTTTCATCACCTCAATGTGCTCATTGAAAATGGCAGATCGTTTTCTAGGGTCGAGCCCAACGACTTCGTACTGGAGTTTTCCACGGTCGTCGTCTGCAGCGGCCATACATGCTCCCAATATCATTCTTCCTTCAGAAAACATATCGAGAGTTGCCCACGCCTGACCGAATTGTATAGGGTTCCGAAGAGGAGTGACCATGCATGCAGTTCCCAATTTCACTTTTTTGGTTCTGTCTGCGAGTACAGCAAGAGTTGCAATTGGATCTAAACGTGGTTTTTCCAATAGGCTGTCTCCAACCCAAACGGAATCGAAGCCTAGATTTTCTGCTTCTGCCCCCATGTGAAACATATCGGGTATGGAATATTTTTTTGTGATAAGTGGTTCACGGTTATTAACATTGATCCCAAAGTTAACCATTGATTAAATTTAGGTTAGTACGGTCTTAAGTGTGAGGAAAGCGAATGGTATGGCGAGTATAATGAGTAAGGAAATTCAAAGCTATAATTACCGACCGATTACCAGAAGTGAATTCGAGTTGCCAGAGGGCCGAGATATAGCAGTCTGGGTAGTCATAAATATGGAATATTTTGAATATGAGATCCCATATCCTGCAGATGGAGACAAGAGTGTGCCAAATGTAATGACATATAGTTGGAGAGAATATGGTTCGAGAGTAGGCATTTGGAGAATATTGAAGATACTAGATAAATATGGTGTTAAACCAATGGTTGCACTTAATTCGGCCATATGTGACCACATGCCAGAAATAGTTGAAGCACTTGTGGAGAGAGATGTTGAGATCATAGGCCATGGTATAACAAACTCACAGAGATTAAAAGGGCTAAGTCCAGAAGAAGAACGTTTGGTGATAAAAAGTTGCAAAGATCGGATAGAAGAATCGACGGGTGAAGTTCCAAGAGGATGGTTAGGTCCAGGGTTATCAGAGAATTTCAGTACAATAAATACGCTGATACAAGAGGAGTTTGACTACGTATGTGATTGGTGTAATGATGACCACCCCTACTTTTTTGAGACAGATTCGGGGAAGATTTTATCGATGCCATATTCAGGGGAAATAAATGACGTTTCCCTTTTTACAAAAAAGAATTTAACAGGGGAACAATTTCAGAAAACGGTCATGGATCAGTTCGAAGTTTTGTCTGAAGAAGGAAATAGGTTGATGCCGATTGCCATCCACCCATATATAACCGGACAGGCATTTCGTTCGAAATATTTTGAAGGAATTATAAAGGAAATAAAAAATAAAGAAAATGTCTGGTGGCCTAGTTGTGGTGAAATGTGCGATTACTATAAAGAATGTAAAACCACTTAAGTAATAACGCTGTGTGAATCATATTTAATAGAGAGTAAACAATGGATAGGAAGAATGACGATATAGTAGAGAGGGCAATCGTTGCTCTGACAGATGGAGAACCAATCTTGATCCACGATTTTGAGGATAGAGAGAATGAAACAGACTTGGTTATTGCTGCTTCAAAAGTAACCCATACACTAATTGCTAGATTTAGAAACGAAGCGGGTGGATTGATATGTGTTGCAATTTCAGATGAAGCGTCGGAAGTGTTAGGACTACCATTCCTTAGTGACATGATAGATCACCCACTAACAGAGAATGGTGATTTGAAATATGACACTAGATCAGCTTTTTCACTTCCAGTGAATCATCGCGACACATACACAGGAATAACAGATATTGATAGGGAAACGACGATCAAGAGACTCGCTGAAGTTGCATATGCTGCAGAGATTGGAGAATATACTGCAGAACAATTTGTTAAGGAGTTTAGGAGTCCAGGTCATGTTCAGATTCTAAGATCTGCACCTTCTTTGAAAGAAAGGAGAGGGCACACAGAATTGGGAATAGCACTTTCAAAGGCGGCAGGAATGGAACCCGCGGTTGTGGTATGTGAGATGTTAGATGATGTGAGTGGAAAGGCTAGTTCGAAAGAAGAGATGCAGGAGTATGCCAAAAAGAACGGGTTATTGTTTGTAGAAGGGAAAATACTGGTGGAAGCCCTAGAGGGGAAACCAAACAAATAGTTGTGTATAACCAAATGTTCTGCACCGTGGTTGAAGGGCAAGGAAAGGGGGCATATTTCATCGAGGAATCAAAAGGGGAATTAGAACCAGTTGTGGGCTTCATTCCATTTCATGGGACATTAAATCTGAGGAATGTAGATACTAGAGGATTGCAGTCAGAGAATATAGAAGAATTAGGAGGTGGAGAATGCAAAGGAGTAGTAGTTCACCCATGTAGAATTAATGGGATTGTTGCAGGTACGACAGTCCCCATTATAGAAGGGTATCCGGAGGAAATAACCGAAGTAATTGCCCCTGTAAAACTGAGAAAACTATTTGATTTAAAGGAAGAGGATGAAGTAGTATTTTCTCCAAGGGATGAGGTATGGAAACCAAATGGATCGATCGTAAAACACGAAAACATAAATTTATTTGAATCGGTTATTTTTGATTTGGATCAAACTTTAGTCCATCTAGATGTAGATTGGGAAGGTTCTTATGAGGAATTGAAGGTACTGATGCAAGAGTACGTAGAAGGAGACATAACAGAGTATAGACATGAAGATGTGTTTCAAATTGCAGAGGAAAATGGGTTATTTGGAGGTGTAGATGACATATTAACAAAATATGAGATTGAAGGGGCAAAAAAAGCAAGTCCTTTAAAATTGATTGAATTCTTAGACAAACTATCAATTCCCATTTCAGTTTGCACGATTAATTCCCCAAAGGCGGCTAAAATCGCCCTAGAGAGGTTAGGTGTTATGGACAAAATAGAATGTATAATTGGAAGAGATAGTGCAATAACCAAGCCAGATCCAGAGCCATTGTATAGGTGTCTAGAGCATATGGGAACTTCTAAGGGAAATTCGATATTTATTGGAGATGCCAGGTCTGATGCAGAAACAGCATATCGAGCGGAAATGTCATATCTACATCCCGATCAATTAGTATAGTAGAGAACATATGAAAATAAATGCCGAAACGCCTGATGAAATTACAGAACTATTGCAGAAAGCAGGGTATGTCTCAAATATAGGAATTTCAACGGCTTTGTTATTGGCCTCCAAATTGGCTAGACCATTACTGATAGAAGGCCAACCAGGGTGTGGAAAAACATCACTAGCAAAGGCATTATCAGATGTTACAGAAGGAGATTTAGTTCGTCTGCAATGCTATCGTGGTTTGGGGATTGAGAATACAAGCTACGAATGGGACCACATGAGACAATTTCTTAGAATTCGAATAGAAGGAGAACTAGGAGAACAAGAATCAACAGAAAATATAGAAAAATCTATTTTTGAGGAAGAATACTTACTCGAGCGCCCGGTACTTCAAGCACTACGGAATTCAGATAGATCAATATTATTAATAGATGAGCTAGACAGAGCAGGGGAAGAAATAGAAGCATTTCTGTTAGAAGTGTTAGATGAGAATCAACTTACCATTCCGGAGTTGGGAACAATAAAATCGGACGACCCACCAATAATTATAATAACATCCAATAGGACGCGTAAAATTAGTGATGCACTAAAGAGGAGATGCCTATATCTATATTTAGAGCCTCCAGAAATGGACCGCGAATTGAAAATTGTTCGGATGAAAGTTCCAAGTTTAGATGAACATATTACGACCCAACTAGTGGAATTCATGCAGACTATTAGATACCAAGAAAATCTTATGAGGATTCCAGGAATATCAGAGACGCTAGATTGGGCCATGGCTCTTGCAGAACTAGAAGTAGAAGTCATAACACCAGATATTGTGAAACGGTCTTTGTCTACTATTGTGAAAGAACCAGAGGATTTAGAATTATTAAAAGAAGAGACTGTCGAGCGGATATTGGAAAATATCAATAAAGGGTCAGGAACATGAGGGATTTGGAGGGCAGAGTGGCAATTGTGACAGGAGGGGCTTCGGGGATAGGCAGGAGTATAGCATTAAAGCTAGCGGCCCACGGTGCAAAAGTTTCTATTGGGGATCTACAAGAACTACCGAGAGAAGGCGGGAAAACAACAGAAGAGATCATTACAGAAAATGGAGGGGAAGCCATTTTTACAAAGGTGGATATATCGAAAGATAGCCAAGTTGAAGCATTGGTGGAAAGGACAGTGAAATCATTTGAGGGGATAGATATATTAGTAAACAACGCTGCTGCAGACCAATCTGCAGGCACCATAGAAGAGATGAGCACTGATGAGTGGGAGAGGGTCATACGGACTAACCTAACAGGGATGTTTTTGTGTGCTAAATGTGCAATCCCACATCTCAAACAATCGGAAAATTCGCGGATTATTAATATAGCATCCCAATTGGGGTTGGTGGGTTATAAGAATAGACCTGCTTACTGTGCATCAAAAGGGGGAGTGATCAATTTTTCAAAACAGCTTGCGGTGGAATATGCAGAGATTCCAATACTAGTTAATTCGGTGTGCCCAGGTTTAATTCAGACACATCGAACGAAGAAAGTTTTTGAAAATGAAAGTGTGAAACAAAGGTTGGAATTGGAAACCCCACTTCCATACTTTGGAAATCCAAATGATGTGGCAGAAGTGGTTTTGTTCCTTGCATCGGACAGGGCTAGATATATCACAGGGGCAGATATCGTAGTGGACGGAGGGTATACGGCTAAATAATATGGTGCAGCTTGACCATAAGAAGAAATCATATACCGAAACATTGGTTCAATTTTGCCGGGCTTTGAGAGAATCTGGAACGAGAATTTCGGTTGATGAGTCTATTTCTGCAGCAACTGCATTGGGAGAGATAGATCCTACGGATAAAGATCAATTTTACTATGCACTGTATACTAGTTTGATAGACAACCCAGAAGAAAAAAACCAATTTGATGAATTATTTAATTATTATTGGGAAGAAACATGGAGAGATGGGTTAGAAGACGAAAGTGAAAGAGTAAAAGAAGATGTGGAGAGTAGGGCAGGATCTAAGGAAGAAAAACTATCGGAAGTGGACGTCATGAAGCCATTGGAAGCGTCTATGTTGGGTAAAAATGAAAAGGACGGAAATTCAGAAAGGCAAGATGAAAATCTTGTTTCATCCGAAGTTGGAGAAAGTAAACAAGATAAGGTTGGCACAAATGAAACGGATAGTGTTTTTTTTGAGGGAGGGTTGGAAGAAAAGGCGCAAGTGATGGAGAGTTCATTCGGAGATTTTGGATCGGATCAAATAGTATTTTGCGTGGGAGAAATAGGAGATAAGATAGGAACGATAAGAGGGTATGAGACTATCCAAGATAAAAATGGTTTGATTGATTTGAGACGATCGATGGGGGTTGTTAAAGAACTCCCTCCGAACAGACTTCCTAGAATAAATAAAGACAGGTCATTGGTCAAAATGTCAATGTTTATTGATGTGAGTAGATCGATGATCAGAAATATAGATCGAGAATTTTTGTTCAAATTTGTGTTTGAATGTGTGCGCCAATATACAGAAGTTAGAGTGTTCTTTTTTGATACAGACATAACAGAAGTGACAGAATATTTTCAGACGCCAAGTCTCAAAAGTTCAGTTGAGGAAATGGAGCGTGCTAGGACAAAATGGGGATCTGGAACGAGAATAGGAGAATGCATAGACAAGATTATTTCAAAGGATCCGTTTATAGTTGACCGGGATACTGCAGTGGTGGTGATAAGTGATGGATGGGATGCAGGAGATTTGGATGTTTTGTCTAAACGGATGGCAGAAATAAAGAGGAAGAGTAACATTTCAATTTGGTTGAATCCACCAGCAAGTTCGGATAATTACGAGCCAGAGGTTAGAGGGATGAAAACTGCACTTCCATATATTGATTATTTTTTTGGGTTTAATTCAATTGAAGATCTGGAGAAAATGACCCGGAGTTTAAAAAGCAGTTTGCCGTAAGAGTAAATTTAGAGGAGGCTATTGAAACACTGTTTGGAGGTTCGACCCAATCTCGTCTATGCGTTTTTTTGCTACGTGTTTTATCATTCGGAATCCAATTGAAGCTAATTTCCCGCTTACTTCGACGTCCATTGTGTACTGAATTCTAGTTTCTTTCCCTTCGTCAGATAATTCGAATGTTGCAGTTCCCTGAACACTTGTATTACTACCGGGAGCATCCCCAGTGATAGTTAGTTTGACTAGGTCGGGTTCGCGTATTTCGACTAACTCGAGTTCGGTTTCGAGTTTCATTGAAATTTTAGAAACTTTTTCATTTAAAACTGCCAGGTACTTGTTATCTTCTACTTTTTCTACAGATTCACAATTGGGCAAGATTTTTTGAATGTTTTCTGGTTTTTGCATTTCGTCAAAAACAAATTGTCTTTCTGCAGGGACTAGGATATCTCCTTCAAATTCCATGGCAGATTGTTAGTGAAGAACTAATTTAAACCTTGTTTACTGGACCGGGGGAGGGTGGGAAGGGCATAAATCAGGGACTTACAAGAGTCGATTCAAAACAAAGCCGATAATATACCTCACGCGCAATAATAAAGTATAGTGACAAATGCTCAATTGACATTGATACAGATAGATAATTATGGACCATGGACGGTTACTCCAAAACCTAGACGGGAAGTAGACCTACAGACACTTCAGTCAAGATTATACGCAGACTTTTCGCAGTTGTTTGGTATGAAGAAAGGATATGTTTTTTTCTCAAGGTTTGACAACATGATTGCCGTAACGAATGGGATTGATAGGGAATATCACGCATTGATCCAAGAATCGATAGGGAATAGATATCCCGTCACAGTTAGTCTGAGTATAGCGAGTGACAAAGATCCCGCAAAGGCCCTCGGGAAAGCAACTTCGCAATTGCAAGTAACAGGTAGTGCTCAAGATAGTAGTCGTGTACAGATTTTGGAGGGAGAACCTATAGTGGAGGAGAAACGGACAGATAAAGATCTTCAAATAGCGCACTTTGACGTGAATGATGCAACTGGAAAGTATACTGATAAATTGAATGAATTTGATGCATTTATTGAAATAGAACATGGGTATGCGGAATTGATGCGATATATGCGCAAGGAATACAGCTCTTTGTCATTTTTTGTAGGGGGAGACAATGTTATTACGGTGTGCTCGGAGTTGGGAGAGAAAGAATATGAGAAAGCCATTAATCATGTTCAGAAAGAAGTGGGCGTAGAACTAAAAGTCGGAGTTGGGTGGGGGAGATTGGCCCAGGATGCAGGGATGGCAGCAAAGCATGCACTAGAACGTTGCAGAGAAGACTCGACTATGATTGAATTCGAGTACTAAAGAATAGTTGGTTAAAAGGTTATAGTTCGCGCAGCCCTGCTTCGACTAGAGCGGGTAAGACTCTAGAGGGAGACAAAGGCAGCGTTGGGAGGCGAATTCCGGTCGCGTCTGCAACGGCGTTTGCTACGGCAGGAAAAATAGTTACAGTTGCGCATTCTCCCAATCCTTTTTGCCCAAATGAAGTGGTTGGGTCTGGGGTTTCTACGTGAATAATTGAATCTTCGGGGAATATGGGCATGTCTGCAACGGTTGGTAAATGATAGTCAAGTAAAGTTCCCGTTGCGAGTGAACCATCGGGTTCGTATTGATATCCCTCAAGAAGGACTTCCCCAAGGGCCTGGATTACAGCTCCTTGGACTTGTCCAGAGGCTAGTTTTGGATTGATTATGGTCCCAGCATCTTCTGCAACGGCGATGTCAACTATATCGATTTCCCCAGTGGATAGATCAACATCTACAACGACGGCTGCGGAAGAGAAGGTGTAAACATGAGATACACTCCCAGTACCATATTCATCCATAAACTCACCTTCTTGGGTCTCAAATCGTGCTTCACCGACAAGAGAAACTCCACCTTGTAAATCGGGGGGACGATTGGTTTGGTCACCATAAGTAGCAAGATTTGCAAACTCTTCAATTGGCATTCCATTTTCTGGTTTGTTGGACTCGAAAATTCGGTCGTTGGAAATACTTACATTTGGTTCAGTGGTATTTAGTAGATGAGCAGCTAGTCGAATAATTTTATCTTTGAGGTTTTGTGCGGCCATGGTTGCGGCAGTTCCTGCGAAAACAGAAGAACGGTCCCCCCATACCCCCATATCTTCAGGAGTTATGTCTGTATCTCCAACAACTATATCGACACGATCCACAGAGACACCCAAGGTGTCAGATACCATTTGGACAATACCAGTAGTGGTCCCAGTACCAATACTAGAGGTTCCTGAAAAAACAGTGACAGATCCAAAGCGATCCATGCGAACAATTGCTCCTGAGTAATCTGCTCCTTTTGCACTTTTGTTCCCGTTACGTTGCATAACAGTTCCCATTCCCACTCCACGAAGTTTACCATCTTTTGTTCGATGGCCGCCGCGGTTTGAATCCCAATCAATACGTTCTCTGAGTTGGATGAGACATTCATATACATCCATATCTCGAAGTTTTAATCGGGTTGCAGTTCGTAAAGGGAGATCGGATATTTTAGGCACATTAAGTAGGCGTAAATCGAATGCATCCATACCTAGCTCCTCTGCAGCGAGATCTATGAGCTGTTCAATTGCATACATAAATTGAGGATTTCCAAATCCGCGTACTGCAGTTCCGGGCATTATATTTGTGTAAACTAGTTTATATCGAATTTCTTGGTTGGGTATTAGGTAAGGACCCCCACAAGTGAGTGCTGAAGATTTGGCGATCACAGCTCCATAATTTGCATAAGCTCCAGTGTTTTGAAGCATATCTATATCGAGTGCCAACATTTTCCCTTCTTTTGAGAGAGCCAATCTTCCATTCATGGTTTCATCGTAACGCCCACGTCCAGCTTGCATCTCTTCGATTCGGTCTAAAAACATTTTAACAGGTTTTCCAGTATACATAGAAAGAACGCATGTTGCGACATGATGAGAATATCTACCAACTTTTGCTCCGAATCCCCCTCCAACATCTGAAATTTTACAGATTATATTCGTAGGGTCTAGATCCACAACTGCAGTGGATATGAGTTCGGGTAATCGATGGGGGACCTGGGTGGATGCCCAAATAGTTAGTTTTTGACTCCCATTATTCCAGTCTGCTATACAACCATGAGGTTCGAGGGGAGATGGATTAGTTTTATTATTTGTAAAGGTTGCTTCCACAACTACATCTGCATTGGAGAGGGCGGTTTTAGTATCACCTCCAACAGTTTTTCCCGCATAGATTAGATTTCCATTTATCGGATTTTTCGGATCGGAAGAAAGGTGTGGGTGAATGACAGTGGCACTATCAAGTAGGGCCGACTCCGCGTCAACTACAGCGGGTAATTTTTCATATTCGATCTCGACTGCGTCTGCTGCTTCTATTGCAGTATTTCTATCTTTTGCCAACACAACCGCTACTTCATCCCCAACATACCGAACTCTATCGGAGGCAAGTACCTCCTCATCCACGAAACCTAGATGTTTCGCATTTTCAGGATGGCTAAATGGAAGCACATAAGGGTCAATATCCTCGGCAGTCCAGACTAGTTCTACACCGGGCATATCCATGGCTTTAGAAGTGTCAATATTTAGAATTCTGGCATGGGCATGGGGACTACGAACAAATCGTGCGTGAAGCATTCCGGGCAGTACTATGTCATCTAAAAATCTGCCAGTACCAGTTACAAGTTTTCTTCCAATTTTGGTATTAATTCGCGCGCCTACTACAGTGCTTGTAGAAGCAACTTGTTTGGGCGATTTGAGTTGGGCTTTGCTCATCAGGAACCCTTGCTTATTCTCTGTGCTGCGTCCTGGACACTTTCTATAATTTTAGTATATCCAGTACACCTACAGATATTTCCAGCCAATCCGAATCGGATTTCATCTATAGTAGGGTCGGGGTTTTCGTTTAATAATGCAGTTGATGTTATAACGAAACCTGGCGTGCAGTAACCACATTGCATACCGTGATTGTCCCAGAAAGATTGTTGGACTGGGCTAAGCTTTCCGCGGTCATCTAAACCTTCAACTGTAGTTACATTCCTACCATTGGCCTGCGCTGCGAGTACGTTGCAAGATTTTACTGCCTTTCCATCGAGTAGAACTGTGCATGCACCACATTTTGCAGTTTCACAACCGCGGTGGGTTCCTGTAAGATATAGATGTTCCCGAACATACTCAGATAAGAGGGTTCTTGCAGGGATGATTTCACTCGTTTTGGACCCATTTACAGTTATGTTTACTATTAACTCCGATTGTGGTTCTTGGTTTGCATTAGACATTGTTAAGCACCTCCTTGGGCACAATCTACCGCAGTGGTAATTGCACGTTTGGATAAAGTTTTCATTAGTTCTTGTTTGAATAGGATAGATCCTTCTGCATCGTCAATTGGGTCTGAGTTCTCACCAACAGATATAGCAGCTTCTGTGATGAGTTCGGTTGTGGGTTTTTGTCCGATAAGAATGTTTGCCGCATCCTCGGAAAAAGTTGGCCCAGGTTCAATTGCACCAGTTACTACTTTTGCTTGGGAGATTAGACCACCTTCCAAGGTAATTAGTGCCCCAACAGTGGCTACAGGGTATGCACCTTCGCTCGGTTCCCATTTTTCATATCCCACCCCTGTCGGGGAAGAAATTTCGGGGAATCGAACTTCGGTTATGAACTCATCTTCCTCTAAATTTGTGGCGTAAAACCCCTGGAAGAAATCGCTTCCAGAATAAATGGTTTCGCCGCGAACAGATGTGGCTTGAATTTCAACATCTAGAAGAGCAGATAGGACCGGGGGGTCCCCTGCAGGATCTGCATTGGCAACCGATCCGCAAATAGTACCCCGGTTTCTGACTTGCACATCTCCAATGTGGGCTGCTACTTGAGATAGAACGAGACAATGGTTCTTTACAGTTTCAGATTCGGCGACTTCTGCGTGCCGCGCAGTTGGCCCAACTTTTACTTGTTGGTTTTCGAAGGTTATGTAATTAGCATTCGTTAGTCCATTGATATCAATAAGACAAGAAAGGTCTGCTGCTCTAAGGCGTAAAAGTGGCAGAAGGCTCTGGCCACCTGCAATTATAAATGCATTTTCCTGCTCAGATAGCAACTGACAGACTTCATCAATAGTTTCTGGACAAATATAGGTAAAATCCCTCATGATTAATGTTTTCCACGGTAAATTATCTCTTTAACTATAATGACGTTTGCGGTACGATGGTTTTGCGAAAAGATCTTTTTGTAAGAAGAACAGGAGTTCAGTATGGCAGATATATTGATTACTGATGGTGTCGTGATTACGATGGATTCAGATAGATCCGTTATTGAAAATGGGGCAATTGCAATTGAAGGTGAACAGATCATTGACGTGGGTCAATCAGAAGATATTAAATCAAGTCACGATGCGGACGTGATTATCAGTGCAGAAAAGCATGCAGTAATACCAGGGTTAATAAATACCCACACACATGTTGCAGATATTCTTTTAAGAGGGGGCGGGCAAACAGATAGAGCCCTTTATGATTGGTTATTTAATGTGACCAAACCTGCTCGGGCGGAAATGAACGCCGAGGAGCATGCGATTGCTTCTGCATTGTACTGTTTAGAATCAATTGAATCAGGAACAACTACATTTGTAGAAAATGCAATTGGGGGTGGGTCGGGTTATGCAGATGACATTGTAGAATCAAAATTAAAAGTATATGATCAGGCAGGAATGAGAAACATATATTGTCAATCTTTTATCGATGAAAACATGGAATCGGCGTTGTCTGACTTTGTTAAATTATATCGAGATGCCGCCCCGGGTGTAAAACGTGCAAGCACAGATCTAGATGATACAGATGGGTCTATTAAAAATATTGAAGATCTTATAAAGAAATGGAATGGGTCAGCAGATGGTAGGCAAAGTATTTGGCCAGGTCCATTATCTCCAAGATGTACGACTACAGAGGGGTTGCAGGCATGTTATGCTCTTGCAGAAGAACATGACGTGATGACTACCACCCACGTTTCAGAGACGTATCATGAGGAATTGGCATTGGGAGGTGGGCATTTTTCAATGACAGAATATATGAATGTTATTGGGTGCTTAGGAGAAAGGGCACTATTTGGCCATTGTGTTCACTTGAGCGAATCGGATATAAGATTGATGCAACAGACGGATGCGCGAGTAGCGCACAATTGCATTTCAAATTTGATGTTGGGATCGGGTACTGCACCCATACCAACTATGCTTAATTATGGAGTCACGGTGGGGATTGGAACTGATAATGCGAGTTGTAGTGATACAGTGAATATGATAAACGATATTCGATATGTTGCTTCACTCCATAAAGGAGTTCACTCAGATTCGACTATCATGACTCCTGAAAAGGCACTCGAAATGGCAACCATAGATGGGGCTCGGGCAATAGGACAAGAACAAAATTTGGGATCCATTGAACCCGGAAAAAAAGCAGACATAGTTCTTCTTGGATTGGATTATACGCATTTCCAACCAATTAGGAATGTAGTTTCTGCAATTGTATATCAGGCCCAGGGATTTGAAGTTGATACGGTTATTTGTAATGGGAAGGTGATCATGAAGGATAGAGTGGTAGATGGAATTTCGGTGAATTATCCTGATTTGTATGAACAGGCTGCTGATGCGGCAGATGCCGTTATTAAAAGAACAGGATTGGAGAAAATAGTACTTGCAAACAGACCGTGGAAATCAGTAGGCCACGTGGAAAGATAGGCGTCAGAAGTAGACAGGTTTTACACATAGCGGAGATTCAGGTATAGTGAGAGTGACTAACATGAGTGAAAAAAATGAAAAAGAATACACAATTGCTGGTAGAAAATTTAAAATGTCGGATTTCCCGGATTACGTCGGAGGGATGCCACCAGATCCAGCGGTAATTCACGATATAGATTATTTAGACGAAATAGAGAAGATTTGGGGTAGGAAATGGGGGGATCAAGGGATTGGCCAATTGAAAGAAGTTGCCCTAGTCATGGCGACGGATCATGAAAATCACGAGATATTCCTAGATAAACGGAATCAAGAATATTTTATGATGACATACGGGGAGGCAGATCTACCAGCTTTACGAGGTCAACAAGAAGATTACGCAAGAACGCTAGAAGAAGAGGGAGTGAAAGTTAGATTTATGGAATACGAAGATCCATGGGGTGCATACGGGCCCCTTAGAAAGATGTTTGTGGGAGCACTTTTGGGCACAGTGTTAAGAAATGGGGTGATACTCAGGAGGTATGGCCAAGGGGCATACTTGAGAGGTCTGAATCGACATACACAAAAATTCTTTACAGATATTGGATGCCCAGTCTCATTGCAAATTACAGGTAAGGGGATATTAGAACCCGCATGGCCATGGGTTGCTGAAGGTGTTGTTGTGGGAGGATTTGGGAGAGCGTGTAATCGAGAAGGATTGGAACAGGCACTACCTCAATTCAAAGCGGCAGGCCTCAGAGAAATCGTGATGGGAAGTAGTTCTTCAATTCATGCCACGATGCAATCGAGCGGTGCATTCCATATGGATGGTGTATTGAATATTGTCGATGTGGGTCTTGCGGTAGTATATCCACCACAGCTAGACTTTGGAGTTTACAAGTGGCTTGCAGATCATGGAATTGAAATGATTGAAGTTCCTCCAGAAGAGCAGCATTTGCTCCCATGTAATGGTATGTTATTAGAACCTGGTAAATTAATTCAAGGGGTAGAGACGCCGAAGACTAATAAAGAACTAGAAAAAAGAGGAGTAGAAGTGATTGAAGTGGAGACATCTCAAATAAAAATGGGTGGTGTGAATGGGATTCGGTGTATTACTTGCAGATTGCATCGAGAACCTGGTCCAGAGTTGGAAGAAGTGGCTAGAAGGATCCCAGATAACAAACCAGAGGGGCTAGTTAACTTCGTCAGTGGAGACAATTACGAGAAGGGTAATTTTTAATTTATTAATTATTCGGTCTTAGAGATTTTTAAATAAATATCTTCAGGGGTTATAGGCAACTCTTTAAATCGATGTCCTGTTGCATCTCTAATTGCGTTTGCGACTGCAGGGATTACAGCGACTGTGGGAGATTCCCCGATGCCTTTTGCCCCGTAGGGGCCTTGAGGGTGGCCTTCTTCTAAGAAAATTGGAACTACCACAGGGTGTTCATGAATCGTTGGGATTTTATAATCCGAATAATTTGCATTGATGGTTCTTCCTGATTTTTCGTCGTAAACCATTCCTTCGTATAAAACACCTGCAAGTCCCATACTAATTGCCCCAATAATTTGTTCATCGACTAGTTTTGGATTAATGGCTTTTCCGACGTCAAAGACCCCAACTATTTGGTCCACTTTGACTTCTCCTGTGTGAAGATTGACACGAACACTTGCGCCAACTGCCCCTTCGGAGTAGAACGAGTTCACACGGCCTGGTTTGCCCGGTTTAGGGTCTCCAGCCTCCATAACCCAGGTATCCTTTCCAATGATTTCCCCACCCCGTTTTAGGAAGTATCCCGATTCATAAATGGCTGCAGTGAACACGTCTGTTATCTCGATTCCTGCATCGGGATCTCCTTTCGGATGAACTCTACCGTGACTTGTATCTAGGTCTTCTGGTGGAACTTCAAGAACCTGAGAAGCGTGTTGGAACAAATCATTTTTTGCATCATCACATGCCATCCTAACGGCATTTCCCATGTTAAATGTCGATCTACTTGAAATGGATCCCTGATCAAATGGAGTAACACTAGTGTCTCCTCGAACAATGATAATTTTATCAATTGTTGTTTGAAACTCTTCTGCAACAATTTGTGCCATTGCAGTGGTGTTTCCTTGGCCGATCTCATCTGAACTATATCGGAGTTCGATTGACGCATCCGGATGGACTTTAATAATTGCAGAAGATGCAGTTGGGGCGAGACTGTATTTATTTATTAATGCGACGCCAGTACCAGAAGCCCAAGTTTCATCGGATGGTTCGGGGGTCGGGAGATTTTTCTCCAGTGTTTCTAGAATGATTTTAGAGGGGACATGGTCTCGCTCTTCGTTGAAGGCAGTGACTTCTCCTTCTTGTAGTAAGTTTTTCTTTCGGAAATCGATCGGATCCCAGTTTTGATCCCGTGCAATTTCATCAAGTTGACTTTCGAGTCCAAATAGAACTTGGCGGTTGCCAAACCCGCGATATGAACCAGAAACGGGAGTATTGGTATAAACAGCATAAGTATCAACGGAGATATGCGGAATGGAGTAGCTATTCCCAACACCGAACGTGCAGTTTCTTGCAACCATAAAGCCTGTTGATGCAAAACCGCCTCCAGGGAGAATTGCATCTACTTTTCTGGCCACTATTTTTCCATCTTTACTCACACCTGTTTTTACCTTGGTTCTTACCTCTCCGCTTACTGTTGCATTTTTAAAC
Source organism: uncultured Halobacteriales archaeon (assembly GCA_964597855.1). Classification (GTDB taxonomy): domain Archaea; phylum Halobacteriota; class Halobacteria; order Halobacteriales; family Hikarchaeaceae; genus Hikarchaeum. Next base: position 19,306 of record CAZQZO010000005.1, read on the forward strand.
TCTTCTTCACGTGTGTGTGCAACTCGGACGGGGCGGCCTGTGACTTCTGCCAATCTACCTGCAATTGGTTCGAGCATCGGACTTTCTTTTCCTCCAAACCCACCCCCTACAAATGGTTCGATTACTCTAACTTTTGCTGCAGGTTTTTGTAAAATTCGTGCAGTGGAGTATCGAATTTTATGAAGTGCCTGGCACGAAGACCAAAGTGTGAGATTACCATTCCCTTCGGGCTTTGCAACAACCAAGTGTGGCTCCATTGGGGCGTGTTGTAACGGAGCAGTTCGATATTCATCCTCATATATATAATCTGCCTGTTCGAACCCCACTTCTGTATCCCCATGCCGGACCACATAATGCTGGTACACGTTTGGACGGTCTTTAATGAATGTGGGTGGAAGGACCTTTGCCACTTCGTAGTTGTGCAAATCTGGATGAACAACTACTGGTGGATCTTTTCTAAATGCTTCGTCCCCGTCGACGATGGGTTGTAGTCGTTCGTATTTTACCCGAACCGCATTTGCTGCTTGCTCTGCTAACTTCTTTGTTTCTGCTGCAACAACGGCAACAAACTGTCCTTCAAACAACACTCGGTCTTCAGCAAGACACGTTTGATCGTGGACACCGTCTCCAAATTTGACATCCGGGAAGTCTGCTTGAGTCAGTGCCGCATGAACGCCAGGAATGGCCATTGCTTCACTTGTATCAATTTCAATAATATTTGCATGTGCATGTGGACTTTTTACAAAACGTGCGTGAAGCATGTTTGGAAAATCAACATCGTATGTAAATTCAGCCTTCCCAGTTACTTTTACGGGACCGTCTTCTCGGAGAATGCTTTGGCCAATGCCATGTGCGCGAGGAGTGCCTTCGGTCGTATTTCCGCTCATTTAACTACTCCCTTCGTTCATCCTTTTCGCGGCGTCTTTGACCCCATCGAGAATTGCTAGATATCCCGTACAACGGCAGATGTTTCCGTGTAATGAATCTCGGATCTCTTCGTCGGATGGGTTGGAGTTCTCATCTAAAAGAGCAGCAGTGGACATGAGGAATCCAGGAGTACAGAATCCACATTGGAAAGAGAAATTCTCAATGAATGCCTCTTGAAGAGGAGATAGTGAGCCATTTTTAGAAAGCCCTTCTACGGTTGAAATGTCAGAATCTGCTGCCTGTCCGGCCATATGGAGACATGATTTTCTGGCCTCTCCATTGATTCTGATTGTGCACGCACCGCAAATTCCAGTTGAACAAGATTGTTTAACGCTTTTATAGCCCAGTGTATCATGTAAAACATCTGCTAGAGGCATCGAGGGGTCGATGTTGATTTCGTGTGTCGTATCGTTTACTTTGAAGTTTAGAATCATGGTAGATCCTCCCTGGCCGTTATAAGAGCCTTTTTACCAAGGACTCCAACCATTGCAGATCTATACTCAACTGAGATCAAGGGATCATCGCAAACAAGAATTTCATCTTGTACCATCGTGCTTGCTTGGGATAGATCATCATCGGTCAGTTGAGTCCCGAGTAAGAATTCCATCGCTTCATTGGCGAATAGAGGGGTGTCCCACACTCCAGCTACACATATGTCAGATCTTGTACATTCTCCGTTTTTAGTTTCCAGAATGGCGGCCACATTGACAATTGCACGGTCGTTCTTCCTGTATGCTAATTTTTCAAATCCATAACCAGCATTTTTAGAGATGGGGATGTTGATGGAGGTGATTATTTCTTCGGGTCCAATTGCACTTTGGTAGTAGTCGACAAAAAAACTATCACGGGTCGAATATTCGAAGGAATCTGTTGCAGATACAGAATGGACTGTGGCGTTGGTTGCCATTAACACAGGGGGGTAGTCTGCAGTTGGATCGGCATATGCACATGCGCCTCCGATGGTGCCCGCATTTCGGATTTGTACATCTGCTATTTGTTTTGCGGCTGTAGAAAGAAGAGGGAGATGTGTTTGGACCGTTTGTGATGTCTCAATGTCTCGATGAGTGGTGAGAGAGCCTATGTAGAGAGATCCATCGTTATATGAAATTTCACGTAGTTCTGAAATTCGGTTTAGGTCAATAACGGTGTCTAAAGAAACTATACCTTCTTTGGAGAGAAGTCCTAATGACTGACATCCAGATAACAAGATTGCTTCGGGGTTTTCCGATAATAAGTTACATGCTTGATCAAGGGAATCTGGACGGTGATACGTTGTCTCAGAGAGCATATTATATAGGGTACTTTTTGTAAAGATAATAAGCTTTAGGAAGCTTGATTTCTAATTAGTCCATCCATCGATGTATTCAGAAAGATCCAGATCTTTCCATACTTCAGGGGGTTCTGGGCGTTTTGGCCACTGTGTGGTAACGGGTTTAGTGGCGTTAACACCAAATTTGGTATCGAGTGTATCGGGGTTTGGCAGATAGGCTTGGTCTACTATTTGTTCATCCCAATCGGTCCTTCTCGTTTCTAATTGATCTGCAGTGTAAGTGGACGGTACTAGGGGGTCTGCGAAGGAATGCGGGATGATAACAGCATCTCGATCCATGTGGGTACGAGACCAAAGTGCCCATAAAACTTCGTTGTCATCAAATACATCTATGTCTTCATCGACGACGACGACGTTCTTTAAGAAATGGTCAGCTGCCAAAGCTGCAAGAACTGCATATTTCCCCTCACCATCGACTTCTTTATTGATAGAGACAAAACCAGTGAATCTACAGCACCCGTGCATGGGCATTCTTACTTCTCGGACGCGAGAAACTCGATTCACTCGTTCGTATAATTGCCGTTCGACACCGAGGACGCCGCAAAGGTTGTGATCAGGATGGGCAGCGAAAATGGTCTCGTGAATGGGGTCATCTCGGTGGCAAATTGCAGTTACTTCAATGACACGGTTGGTTCTGCTAGGGCCATAGGTCCAAGGATACTCGCCGAATGGGCCTTCGGTCCTAAGCACGTTTGGAAGAATTTTTCCTTCAATTACAAATTCAGAATTTGCGGGGATTTGTAGATCGATAGTCTCGCATTGGACAGTTTGCATAGGAGATCCAACAGCTTCGTTTATCAATCCACTTATTGCATCTAGTTCGTCTGCTTCCCGATCGATTCTCGTTGTAGATCCTATAGTTAAATAGGGATGGGTTCCAACGGTGATGGCAACTTCTAGAGGAGTATTTTCGCGCTCTGCACTTCGCATTAGATGTGCAAGGTGTTGACCTGCACCAGCATAAACTCCTAAAAGATTTGGTTCATGTAATTGGTGTCGATAGATTCCAGCATTATATGTCTGTGTTTCTTTATCGAAGACCCACAAGATTCCTGCGTCTATGTAGAGTCCGTTGTCAAGTTCGTTGTGTTGAACTAGAGGTAATTCAGTTAAGTCTACGTCTTTTCCTGTTTTAATATTCTGTTTGACTGGTGCATCTTTATTATCTACTAGAATGGGTTTTGCGGGTTTTCCGGTTAATTCCATATATCGTTGTAAAAGATTTCGGGGTGCGACATCTGGCGATTCTAGACCATATGCTAGCTTGGTTCGAGTTGCATGTACATTAGTAACTAGCCTATGAGAGCTTCCAAGGACATTGTTGAAAAGTAATAAGGGAAATTGGCCTTCTGACTGAAGTTTGCGGGCTATTGAGGTAACTTCCCAAGTAGGGTCTACCTCTTTATCAATTTCGACTATTTCGGATGGTGCATTTTCAGAAAGATTATTTATAAAATCTCGTAAATCGCGGGGCATAGAATATAGATAGTTTGACGAAGGTTATATGTGTAGTGGTAGATGTATTGTTATGAATAAAACTAAATTTGGGGTTGGTTTTCCAACGGGGATGGAGGGCATGATGTACCCAGTTCCATTTTGCGATCCGGAAGGGTTAGTTAAAATAGCATGTGAAGCGGAAAGATTAGGATTTGATTCGGTGGGTGGAAATGACCATATTGTAGCACAAGAATATGTTAAAAAATCATGGGAGATCCTTCCAAGGTTTTATGAGTCGTTTGGGACTTTTGCATACATAGCTGGAAAAACAGAAGAAATCCGGTTGAACACTGCAGTTACCGTGTTGCCGTTTAGAGATACAGTTTGGGTTGCTAAACAGGCCGCGACATTGGATGTATTATCGAAAGGGAGGTTATTATTTGGAGTGGGGATCGGCGCGTATAGGGAAGAGTTTGAATCGATTAGGCCCAATGAGAATGCTAGTAGAGGCGAGATTATGGATGAGTCAATGGAAGCATTAAGCAAACTGTTGGAAGGCCCAACAGCATATAGTGGGAAACATGTTGAATTTGAAGAGATAGACTTGCACCCTAGACCAGTTCAGGATCCGTTGCCGATATATGTGGGAGGGAATCATCCAAAGGCCATATGGAGGGCTGCTAAATGGGGACATGGATGGCTACCATTTGCATTGACTCCAAGCGAAATTAAAGAAAGAAGTGGGCAAATAAAGGAATTCTGTGGAGAGGTAGGCCGAAACCCAAAAGAAATTGATGTTGCCCCGCAACTAGTTTGTTGCATTGATAAAGACTCAGATACTGCGAAGAAGAATTTTGAATCATCCCAAGTGTTTGAGCATATGAGATCGTTGATACAATCTACATTGAAAGATCAAGAATTTGATGCACTATTAGATGTAACATTAGTAGGAAATGCAGCAGAAATTATTGAAAAAATTGATCAATATCATGAAGTGGGAGTGACCCATTTCCCCGCAATTATGTTTGCTGCAAATGATGTGAACGAATTGATTCGTAATTTGGAAGTTTTTTCCGAAACCGTATTGCCTAGTTTTTGAGATAATTAAGAAGTGCCTCTGCAATGTCTAATAATAGGTACTCGGCTCCATAATTTCCAACAACTTGGAGTCCTATTGGAAGCCCATTCTTAAATCCGCAAGGGATGCTAATTGCAGGATGTCCAGATAGATTGAAAGGGTGAGTATTATGGTTAATAGGGGGCGAAGTGCTCCGTGAAAAAGTGCCAAATTCAAATGCAGTCGTGGGGGTTGTAGGACTAATTAGAATGTCAAAATGATCAAAGAGTTTATTGATGGAATTTCGTATTTGATTTCTTTGCACTAATGCTTCGGCGTACACAGCACCATCTTGGTGGGACATTATTTGAGACCCGGCCAGAAGGTATTGTTTTAAGGAAGGGGAAAGGAGATCTAATTTATCGAGTGAAACTTCAGATAATAAAGAAGAACCAGAAGGTTCAGAAAAAATTTCTTGGGAAAAATATTGGTAGATTTCACCCATGGCAATTGCCATCCAAATAGGAGAGGATGATTCGGATTTTGGGAAATCTACAGTGGTAATATGAGCTCCAGTTTCACCCAGGCCATCGGCAATGGAAAGGACTAGTTTGGAAACTTCAGGTGCTACAGGGTTTTGATACAGGGGGTCTGGCAGACCAATGTTCAACGTTGCGAGATTAATTTGAGATCGAGGGGGTGAAGGGGGTTGTTCCTCTGAGAGTATACCTAGAGTTTTTCGGAGTATATCAAGATTGGAACCAAGTAGACCCACAGTATCTAGACTGCGAGAAAGTTCAACTACTCCATTTGTAGAAATTGCCCCCTGCGTGGGTTTTAACCCGATGACCCCACAAAAACTAGCAGGAATTCGAACACTGCCTCCCGTGTCAGTTCCAATAGCAACGTCTGCGAGATTTGCAGCTATGGAAGCACCTGAACCACTAGAAGATCCGCCAGGGGTATAATCGGGATTTATTGGGTTCAGTGTTGGGCCAAAATAACTAGTTTCACCAGTGGGTCCAAAGGCAAATTCATCCATATTAGTTTTACCTACGATTGTGGATCCCGCAGTTAATAATTTGTCAACCAAGATTGCATTTTGAGAAGGGGTACAATTTGAGAGTATGGCAGAACCTGCAGTCAGGGGGTACTCTTTTATCGCGACATTATCTTTTACGGCTACTCGGACCCCATCCAAGATGCCAGAAACGGCAGTTTCAGGGGCATATTCGATACTTGGATCAAATTGAATTATGAAAGCATTATAAGGATCGTTGAGTGGCGCTGACGGGAGAGATTCACTTGGGAATCGAGAAGAAGGAATTGGGTCCAAATTTTTAAACAAAGATAATAACTGACTTGCTATGGGTTCGAGAGCTTCTCGTTCGTTTTTGTCGATAGAAAATCCAAGTTTTTCGGAAATAGATAAGAAATAGTTCGGAGACAATGGTCCGGGTGGCATTTGAGTTACAATCCGGCCCATTCGTCGAATGAAACAGATATATCAAAGTAGGCAAGTGCTCTTGCCATAGTTCGAGTTATCATTTCGTCGATGTTTTTTGGTTTCTGATAAAAGGAGGGGAAAGGGGGATAGATGATTCCACCTGCATCGGTTACGGAAAGCATATTTGTTAGGTGGATTCTGTTTAGAGGCTTTTCGCGAGGCATAAGAACTAACCTTCGACGTTCTTTGAGTATAACGTCGGAAGCTCTAGTGATTAAATTCGAAGAATTTCCATTGGCTATATTGGAGAGGGTTTTCATCGAACAAGGGGTTACGAGCATTCCATTAGTATGGAAAGATCCACTGGCGATAGTTGCCCCTATATTTCGGTTGTCATGGACTTCGTCTGCGAGACCGGTGACCTCGCTTAAAGAATAGTCAGCTTCTTGTTGGATATTTATTTTGGATGAATCAGAGAGAACTAAATGGACCTCTACATCGGTGTTTGAGAGTAGCTCCAGTGTTCGGATACCGTATAGTTGACCAGTGGCACCGGTCATTCCAAGAATAAAACGTTCGGTCATGGAGTATAGATAGAGGCGCAAGAGTTATGAGAGATTCGATTTGGATAGTTTAAGATATAAGGGAAGGATTTACCTGAAAAGAGGTAGTAGAGGTAGATGTGCCCATAGAGATAACAAAAAAAGATGGACAAACTGTGCATTTGTGTGAAACGTGCGGGGAACATTTTGAGGACAAATTTCAGGCAGAGGACCATGAGCAATATTGCGGCCCTCGATGTTCTATGTGAATTTGGAAAATGGAATGAAATGGAAAACGGATGAAGCGATATATCTTTGTTTAGTTAAGAGAATCGTAGGGTGATGTCAAGAGTAAAGAAGGTGATACACACGTGCGTTTGGGTATCGGATATAGAAGACACAAAAGCATTTTACATAGAAGGTTTGGGGTTGAGTCACACCTGGGGCTTTACAGGCGAAGATGGGGTGGAAAATTTTTATATTGCAGGAGAAGAAGGTGGTGCAGAGATTCAATTTAAATATAGACCGTATAGTTCCCCAGAGTCTGAAAAAGTGGGTATAGAAATGAGAAGGGAGATGGGTCACAAATGTTTGCGATTAGCCAACGAGTATAAAGTAGGTATGGATCATTTGGCACTATCAGTGCAAAGTGTAAATGAAATGGTTGAAGAAATGGTTAAGAAAACAGGATGCAGGGTTGTGATCGAACCTTTTCAAAATGATGAAACAGGAGTTCGAGCTGCGTTTATTGAAGACCCAGATGGGTATGTTGTAGAATTGGTTCAATATCTCGATAGTGGGACTAATTCCAAGGTTTGATTGATTTTGAAGGACTCAAAACATTGAAGTTGCTCCCGGGCGTCTATATTGCATGGAGTCAGAGATAGCAGAAATCAATGCCCTCGTTGGTCGTGAAGTTTATTCAAAAAATGGCATCGCCGTAGGAGAAGTGGCTGATGTACAGATAAGTATAGAGGGAGAGGGGAGTCATGTTACAGGATTGAACATTTTGAATGTCAACGGCGAATTGTTCGAGGGATGGGATCTAAATGGGAAAGGAATTCATGTCCCGTATAGATGGGTCAGGTCTGTAGGAGATATTATTATTGTCAATGATATTATTGAGAAAGTTGCTGCTAAAGATCAAACGGACGAATAGAAATTTTTTGAAAAGGGGCAGAATGGTTTCCCTTGACGCATTGTGAGATAGTTTAAAAAAGTATTTCATTGTGTCTATGTTACACAGTTTGGGGCCAGTAGCTTAGTCAGGCAGAGCGACGGACTCTTAATCCGTAGGTCGGGGGTTCAACTCCCTCCTGGCCCGTCGAGAAGTGAAGAGATGGAAATATAGCCTTGGGAATGGAAAATAACCCATGGCAGTGGACCCTTCTAAAGATCGTAGGGCGAATTATGACTACACAGGAGGAGATATCCACAGATCAGACCTTGTTGAAGAACTTGAGGAGTTAATTGAAGGAGAAGTTAGGTTTGACATATACACACGCCACCTGTATGCAACCGATGCTAGCATATACGAAGTCACCCCCATTGGAGTTGTATTTCCAAAATCTACTAAGGATGTTGCTGCGGTAGTGGCCCATTGTTCAGAAAAATCGATACCTGTTCTTCCCAGAGGGGGGGGTACGTCTCTTGCAGGGCAGGCTGTAAACGAAGCAGTTGTTCTTGATTTTACAAAATACATGAATGAGATCATAGAAATAGATGCCCCAAATAGGACGATGCGAGTTCAACCTGGTGCATATTTGGGAACCATAAATGCAGAATTGAAACCGCATGGATTAAAATTTGCCCCAGACCCTGCGTGGGCGGATAAAAGTGCCATAGGTGGTGCTATTGGAAATAATTCGACAGGATCGCACTCGTTAGTTTACGAGAAAACTGATGCATATATTAAATCGTGTGAAGTGGTACTTTCAGATGGTACAATACACAAATTTGGTGAAGTTCCAATTGAAGATTTTGAGGGGGCAAAGGAGGGAGATGGGATTATACAAGATGTTTATTCAAAAGTATACAGAATACTAGAAGAGAAGGAGGAGATCAAAAAGAAATATCCAGATCTTAACAGAAATGTATCAGGTTATAATCTAAAGCGAATATGCGAAGAGTCTCTTGCTGGAGAAGTGAATATGTCCCATCTGATCTGCGGTAGTGAGGGGACTCTGGCTATTGTAACAGAGGTTGAGATATCATTAGTCGAGATACCAAAGCGTAAGGAAGTGATTCTATTTGCATATGAAAATTTGAAAACATCCATGGAGGATGTCTCTTTGATTTTAGAACATGGGCCTGCTGCAATTGAAGTGATGGATAAGATACTACTAGATTTAGCAAGAGACACCCTAGAATTTAAAAATATAACAGAAACTATTCCAGAAAAAATGGAATCCATACTTTTAGTTGAATTTTATGTCAATTCGAAGAAAGAAGGGAAAGAAAAAGTAAATGCATTGATTAAAGAAATTGTCTCAGAGGGAGAGGGGGAAGGGGGAATTCAAAAAAGGGCGAAGTATTCAGTGGTGGCTCGAGACGAACATGAGCAAGTAAAATTTTGGAAGATGCGAAAGGCCGGACTGCCCATTTTATTGTCTCGTACGAGTGATGAAAAACACATAGCATTTGTAGAAGACTTGGCAATACCAGCAAAGCATTTGCCAGAATATGTCGAACGGTTTCAAAAAATACTAGACGATCAGGGGACTTATGCTAGTTTTTATGCCCATGCTGGCCCAGGGGTTTTGCACATTCGCCCGCTAGTAAATACTAAAACTGAAAATGGGGTCGAAATGATGAATTCGATTGCAGAGTCGGCTACGGATTTGGTAATCGAATTTGGAGGTGCCATTTCAGGAGAGCATGGAGATGGGAGGTCCAGGACCCAATGGAATAAAAAATTATACGGAGATCTAATTTGGGAAATGTTCCGAGAATTAAAAACTGCATTTGATCCAGATTGGATATTAAATCCAGGGCAGGTTTGTGGAGACATAAAAATGACAGAGAACCTTAGATTTTCTCCAGGATACGCCCCATCAGCTAGTTTTGATCCTAAATTAAATTGGCCAGGTATGAATGGGTTTCAAGGAATGGTAGATTTATGTCACGGGTGCGGAGGTTGCAGAGGGGGACAGATTGAAACGGGAGGGGTCATGTGTCCCACGTACAGAGTATCGAAAGAAGAGAGTACCACGACTAGAGGAAGGGCAAACCTACTACGTCTTGCCATGAGTGGCAGATTGGAAGGGGGTGCTTTTGATCCAGAATTTATGCACGAGGTGATGGATTTATGTATTGGGTGCAAGGGGTGTAAAAAAGACTGCCCTAGTGGTGTAGATATGGCAAAATTGAAAATTGAAATCACAAACGAGTACCGCAATCGATATGGAACAAAGTTTAGGGATAGAATATTTTCAAATATAGAGATATTAATGGTAGTGGGGAGTGCACTTTCTCCATTATCAAATTGGGTTTTGCGAAGTGAGATGATGAAGATGATATTAGAAGTGGGAGTGGGTATCGGACGTGACCGTGACCTCCCCATTTTCCATCGTCAGACATTTGTGAAATGGTTTGATAAGAGGGAGTCGAAAAGTTCAGACGGGAATCTTCACAAAGTGTTGTTAGTTCCAGATATATTCACAAATTACACACACCCTGAGACGGGGGTGGCTGCTACCAAAGTTTTGGAAGCATCAGGGATCTCCGTGCAGATGGCAAGGGGAATTACAGACACAGGGAGGGCTTCATATTCAAAAGGATTCATAGAAAATGCGAGAAAAATAGCTAGGAAAAATGTGGAAGTATTAGCACCATTTGTAGATGAAGGGTGGGATATAGTGATAGTTGAACCATCAGAAGCAGAGATGGTTTCGGTAGATTACTTAGATTTGCTTAGAGGGGAAGCGGTGTTAAAAGTTTCAGAGAACACATATGATATTTGTGAATATATAGATAAATTTGGAGATGTGAGACAGTACAAAGAACCAAGAGATCATTTAGTGTATCATGGGCATTGTCATCAGAAGGCGTCAGATAAATCAAAACATGCGGCGAATCTACTTAGAAAAGTGGGGTACACGGTCGATGATATTGATTCGGGTTGTTGTGGGATGGCAGGATCTTTTGGTTATGAGGCAGAGCACGTCTCGATGAGTAAGTCTATTGGGCAGATTTTATTTGATCAAATAGAATCGGGGCCCGAAGGAACGTTAATTACATGTGGGGCTTCATGCAGGGCCCAGTTGGCAAGTTATTTTTCGGAAGAACCGATGCACCCGATTGAAAAAATTGCAGAAATATTAGTGGATTGAGTCACACAAAATGCCCAATTAGAATGGGACTTCTGGATAGTCTTCTTCCTCTCCTTGAGGTCCAAATGGGTCGTACTCAAATCCCCCTCCTGCGGTTGCGTAAACTTCATTAATTTCATCTATTTCCATTACCATTCGGTGGCGAATGGCCTGAATGGTCATAGGAGAAATACCACAGCCACTGCACATTCCCCCAAGTCTAATCCAAACTTCGCCAGTATCTTCGTTTATCTCCTCTATCGCCGCATCCCCACCGTGCATTGCGATTTGAGGAAAGTTTCGGGTGAGAAATAGAGTGATTTTACTTCGTACATCAGAGGTGTCTGCTTCTGTAGACATATTAGCAATTATTCTTTGAGTTCAAGGGAGATATTCTTATCTAAACTGCTTTTTGGGCTAGTTACTACTTCAAAAAGCTTTTTCATCATCGTGGGGTGTTATAGATTATGGGAGGAATTCTCGAGAGGGTGGAAGACTTTATTTCGGGTGAACAGGTGCTAGTTCTGTTCTATCCATCTGCTGCAGAATATGAGAAATATGTAGAAAGTGTAGGAGAGGGCGTAGTGGTTGTTGGAAGGGAAAATGTATGGGGTGCAGAGGATTTTATTGAGCTGCCTCTTGAATTCGAAGATATTAAAGAAAAAATTCGTTTTGGCCTAGAGGGGGCAATTCGAAATGGAATGGTCTCAGATGGAGATGATGTCGTTTGTGTTGCTAAATTATTCTCTAATGAGTTGGATTCAATTATGAAAGTTCGAGTGGAGGAGTCCCAGTTGAGTTCGGGAATATACGCGTTTTTCCTGAATTCTAAATCAGATGCAGGGGTCATTAGAGATGTATTGGAGTTGGTTATTGAACTAGGTAAAAAAGGACAAAATGGAGAACCGGTCGGGGCATTATTTACAGTGGGAGATGCGGGAAGGGTGATGAATAAATCTTGTCCTTTGTCATACAACCCATTTGAGAAATCTCATGTTCACGTAGGAGATTCGATCGTCAATGTCATGTTAAAGGAGTTTTCCCGGTTGGATGGTGCTTTTGTTATTTCAGATGAGGGGAAAATTGTGTCTGCGTACAGATATTTAGAAGCGTCTTCGGAGGGCCTGAACATCCCAAAGGGCCTGGGAACAAGACACATGGCAGGGGCGGCAATAAGTAAAGATACTAGTGCCATTTCAGTTGTCCTTTCAGAATCGGATGGACTAATTAGGTGTTTTAAAGGTGGGGAGTTGGTTTTGGAGATAGACCCAGAGGCATACTAATATGCAAATTGGAGAACAGATCCTGGCACTTTTTTCAGAGGAAATGGTATTAATCTCATTTTTGCTGATAGTAGGTGCCATTGTGGCACAAATCATTGCTCGTAGAAGTAAAAAAATTCTTGAAAGTATTGGAATTCCAGAAGCGATAGAAGGAACTTCACTAGAAAGAACGATGGGAAAAATGGGAACCTCCACTGTTATTATGGTTTCAAAAATAAGCATGTGGTTGATCATAGGAGGAACTGTGTTGCTTGCATTGACCATATTGGATGTAAACTATAGTCAAAGAGTTGTAGAGACTACTGCCGATATTTTCCCATCCATATTTATTTCTCTATTGATATTTTTGGCAGGGGTTGTAATAGGGGACAAAGCCGAAATTTTGGTTGCAAGAAGCTTAAGAGGTGTAAAACTTTCAGAAGTGGGGATCATTCCTAAGATCGCAAAATATAGTGTGATATATATTTCAGTTTTGATAGTTCTAGGGCAACTAGATGTGGCCACAAATGCCCTTGTGGTTCTTTTAGGAGTGTATGCACTGTCTATTGTTGCATTCTCTGCGGTGGCATTTTCAGATATGCTAAAATCTACTGCAGCGGGGTTGTACCTAGTTCTTACACAGCCATATGTCATTGGTGATGAAATTAGAGTAGGAGATACCGAAGGTATTGTTCAAGAAATAACAATGCTCGTAACACGGGTAGAGTCAGTAGATGAAGAATGTGTGATACCCAATGATCGCGTGTTTCGAGAAGGTGTGTCAAGAAAAATTAATCGCGATTAGATAGTATTTTTGCAGGGATTCCAGCGGCGAATGAACCATTAGGGAGGTCTTTCGTTACGACAGAATTTGCACCCACCTGAACGTCATCCCCTATGCAAACTCCGGGTAAAATTATAGATCCAGCTCCGATCATGGTGCGCTCCCCAATGGTTACTTCTCCGATACGGCATTCGTCTTGGAGGAATTCGTGGCAAAGAATTGTTGCGTCATAGCCAATAATAGTATTATTACCAATAGAAATTAATTCGGGCCAAAATACATCGGGAGTAGACTCTAGGCCCCAGGAAACTCCGTCCCCAATGGTCACGCCTATACGTCGAAAAAGCCAGTTCTTCACTCTCAAACTAGGAGAATATCTAGCCAAATAAATAATAGTGAAATTGAACATTACAGATAGGGGATTCCTAAAAGAAGTCCACATCCAAAGTGAATTCTGAGCCCCAGGGGTTGGGAAACGGGTTAGTCTCTGGTGACGGGAGGTATCGGGTTGTTCTGTTGTAGGAGGCACAATGTGAGTTGGGAATTAAATAATTTAACCTACTCGCTAAGCGTGGTTGGGTTTAGATATTTGGAGAGTGCGTCAGAGAGGTAATCTGCTGCAGGTATTTCTGCAAATTCAACATACCGGGCTATTTCACGGGTAGAAGAATTCGGGGTGTCTATTTTTTGTTCTAAAATGATTGTAGGGATACGGCTGATTCCATATTCATCTACCAATGGTCCTTGTTTTTTACCATCGGGTAAACGATCTACAGAATACTGTTCTATGCAATTGGGATCGATATTTGCAGCAGATAGTGCTGCAGAAAAGTTGGGTAGTTGTGCCCTGCAATCTTTACAGCCATCGTCGCACCAAATTTTAAACACGAAGTTGGAATCTAGTTTTGATAGCGCGGTTACAGTTTCCAGATGGTCGGAAGCATTCCAGATGGGATTGGGGGTCATGGAATCAAGAGTCATTATAATTAGAAGGGATCTTCAAGTGCTTTAATACATTTATTAAAGGGAATAGTTAAATTAAAAATTCGGACTCCAGTAACCGAATAATAATTCGGGAATTTGGGTCGGATGTGGGGAAATCAAGGGTTGATAGTTCGTCCCTGTTGGTCGAAATGGGTCGCGTTAGTTTTAAAGTTTCATCGGATGGTACAAGACAATATATTTTGAGGAATTTTTTTGAATTTCGGGGATGAATTTCTTCGTTTCGAATGGCAGTTGCTAGTTGCCGCGAAAGCCACTCTTTTTTATGGACACTAGGTTCGAGTACTATTGCTTCTTTCACATAGCGTGATAAATACCAATTTAAGTCATTAAGCAAAGACACGGCAGCTCCAAGGCTAATGGTGGTGAGATCTATGGAATTTTCAAAGGGGATAGTAAGAGAATATGGAGAAAGTGCGTTTCGAGACACCTCATGTTCCATCAGGGTGTTGAATAAATCCACGTGTTCTGTGCCGATTAGACGTACTTCTGTCACTATGAGGAGGTATGGTCACGATAGTTTTTAAGGAGATCATTTTGAGAAGGAAGTGTGAAAGTGGGCTAGAAGGTATATAACTCGCCAGAAACGACCCGGTCGGTGATAGTATGAATGGAATCTAGATTGGCATCCACTATATCAAAAATTTGAGATTCCTCTGCGTCACTCAGGGGGCTCCCATCATTAGTTACTACTTTAATATCTGCAACATGGGGTTGATCAATAGGGGCACTTATCTGAGACAATACACGAATGGAAACATCTTTGATTCGAGTGGGGGGGAATGAATCTACTATTTTGTTTGCAACATCGTTAGAGAAGAGGTTGTAGATTTTTCCAACGTGATTCACAGGGTTTTTCCCAGAAGTCGCTTCCATTGACATGGGCCTATTGGGAGTGATAAGTCCGTTGGCCCGATTTCCACGCCCTACAGAGCCGTCATCCCCGTGCTCTGCGCTAGTTCCAGTCACTGTTAGATAAAGGTTGTTTACATTAGAAGGGTCGTCATAAATATCGGCGGTGTTTACAAAAATTGTTAGATCTTTTTCAGTGTATTTTCGTGCCAAGTCATGGGCACTTTCATTGATCTGATGGAGAATATCTTGGTAATGACGCATGTCGTCGACATACCGATCTACCAGTGGTGCCGCTATGGTCAATTGTAGTTTGTCATGCTCACGCAAACCCATCACTTTGACGTCGGGTCCAATTGCAGGTTGCTTCGTATGGAA
Source organism: uncultured Halobacteriales archaeon (assembly GCA_964597855.1). GTDB lineage: Archaea > Halobacteriota > Halobacteria > Halobacteriales > Hikarchaeaceae > Hikarchaeum. Next base: position 34,634 of record CAZQZO010000005.1, read on the forward strand.
ATTAGTATTGAGTTCCCGTTCGACATTTAGTACAATAGTTTCGGTTTCGGAGAGAGGTGCATGTCCAACGCCGAAGCTTGTGTCATTGGATAAAGGAACATTTCCAAGAGATCCAAAGACATTTTGAAGGGCGCCACTACCTTCTCCAAATTTAACACTGAGTTCGACCCCTGTTTTAACATTCAATTCAGGAATGGTGTCTCGTAAATAATTTTTTGTGGCTTTTGTGGCTATATCGATTACAGGAATGGAAACGCCTTCATAGGTAGTGGTGGCACGACCGACTACGATGATTTCTATGGGTTTGAGAATTTCACCACCTCCAAATTTTTTGATTGAGTTTCCCGCTACGAGTTGTGCTTCGTCGGTGTTGTGATGAAGTATTTTCCCAAACTCTTGTAGATAGAATTGGCAAAGGCTCCGAGAAACGGCTTCTGCAATCCCATCGCAAATTGAATCGGGATGCCCGAGTCCTTTTCGCTCTACAATTTCTATGGATTCATCCTCTACTGAAGAATGATTTAAAGAGCTGATTCGTACATTCCGATCCGTCATATAATCCAAAGATAGATCTTACATGGTTTATGTACCTTTGGAACTGCTGAATACTGGAAATAAGAGGTAGGATGAGCAGATAAAACAAAGAATCTTGTTCCTTTTCAAATCAATTTATTTATGTGTAGAACAGCTCTCGGGTATTCTATGGCAATTGGAGATGGAGATATCGTGGAGATTGAATTCACCGCTAGAACGAAACAAAGTGGGATATTGATTGATACAACAAACGAGAAGGTTGCGGAAGAAGAGGAAGTGAACACAGAGGGGCAAAAATGGGGACCAAGAAAAATAGTAATTGGAGAAAATCATACGTTTAAAGTTGTAGAAGATTCAATACGGGAAAAGAAAGTCGGGGACGGGGAAGCCATACAAATTCCCACTGCGGATGCATTTGGAGAATATGATTCTGAATGGGTAAAAACAGTGAGTAGTGATAAAATCCCTAAAGATGATCGATATCCAGGGGCTAGAACAACTATTGATAATCATCAAGTGCAAATTGAAACGATAGTGGGGAAACGGGCGCGGGTTAATTTCAATCATCCTCTTGCAGGAGAAGACATTGAATATGAATATACAATAGTGAAAGTTGTTGAAGACCCTGCAGAAAGGGCGAAGTCGCTAATAGAGATATACGTAGGGGTGGAATTGGAAGTGCAAATTGAAGAAGAGAAAGAACACGGAAAAACTCTAGTTGTGGAGTCAGATCCAATGTTATCGTTCAATCAAAATTGGTTGTTCACTAAAAACCAAATTGCAAATATGTTGATTGAAAAAATAGAGGTTGAGAGAGTCATAATCAAGGAAACTTTTGAGAAAATAGTAGCGGTAGAAGAAGAATAAGATACCAGAGGGGAAGTTTATATACGGGGGAGTTCCCTAAACAGCAGATGCGCGAGTGCCTCATCACTACAAAGGGGTTATCACGGGAAGAAATCGTAGAGGTACTCGATCATGCCGAGGAAATTGAGAAAGATCCTTCTTCATATTATGGCAGTCAGTCTGGAAAAATAATAGGGTTATTATTTTACGAACCGAGCACCCGTACAAGAATGAGTTTTGAGACTGCGATTAAACGGTTGGGCGGAGATACAATTAGCATGGGGTCTGTAGAGAATTCTAGTGTGGTTAAAGGAGAAACTCTAGCGGACACTATCCGAGTGGTTGCAGGTTATGTAGATGCAATAGTTCTACGGCACCCCAAAGAAGGTGCTGCACAAATGGCTAGTGAATTTATAGACGTTCCTTTGATCAATGCAGGAGATGGTGCAGGTCAGCACCCCACTCAAACGTTATTGGACCTATATACAATTAGGAAATCTGCAAAACTAGATGGTTTGAATATAGGAGTTATGGGAGATTTGAAATATGGAAGAACCGTTCATTCGCTGGCACATTCAATTACTAAGTTCGATTCCCAATTGAATTTCATCAGTCCGGAAGGTTTGCAATTGCCAGATAATGTTAAATACGATCTGGAAAGGTCGGGTGCAGAGATACATGAGTACACAGATCTTGACGAAATTTTGAACACATTAGACATATTGTACGTTACTCGAATTCAACGGGAGAGATTCCCGGATGAGGAAGAGTATCAGAAGGTTTCGGGTAAATATAGAATAAACAAAAAAACTTTGGAAAATGCTCCGAAACATTTGAAGATCATGCACCCACTTCCTAGGGTAGATGAAATTTCACCAGAAATAGACAGGACGGAGCATGCAATATATATTGAGCAAGCGCACAACGGAGTAGTAGTTAGAATGGCGTTATTGGATCTAATGTTAAAATCATGACTGATAAAGAACTCCACATAAATAAAATTGAAAATGGGACGGTTATTGACCATATAAAGGCGGGTCAATGTCTGAATGTGTTGTCTCTTTTGGGGATTGAAGGATCGGGTGGGGAGTCGGTTAGTGTTATTATGAATTTTGGTAGCAATACAGTGGGTAGTAAAGATATTGTAAAGGTTCAAAATAGAGAATTGAATCAGGATGAATTGGATGTTCTATCACTCATATCCCCAAATGTAACAATAAATATTATATCGGATTACGAGGTTTCATTAAAACATAGGGTCCAGCGTCCGGAATATGTAGTTGGAGTATTGAATTGCCCAAATAGAAATTGTATCACCAATAGTAAGGAGCCAATAGAGTCTAAATTCAATGTAAAAGACGAGGTGATTAGTTGCGAATATTGCGGGACGCATATTGAAGATGTGACCCAACACCTCGCGTGAAATAAAATACAACAATTGCTTAATAGTAGGGAAGAATAATATCAAAGATATGGTATTGAAAGAGGGAGACAAAGTGATCTTGCGCGATGTGCACAGTAAATATGATGGCGAAACAGGGACAATAAATGGAATTATGGAAACCATGTTTGGATCTAGTAATTATAATATTAAATTTGAAAATGGACAAGAAAGTGGTATTGGGGAAAATTCACTAGAGCTGGTAATCGAAGAAGATACAGAAGAATAAATCATATCAAAAACGATTAGAATTGTCGCACTTTTAAAATGTTTGAGCATAAAAATAAAATACTTATAATAGCCACTATTGGATGGGGATTGGTTCAGGCGACTCAGTTTGTACTTCCACCGATGCTTCCGAACATAATAGAGGATTTGTCGATAACAGTCTTCCAAGCGGGGGTCGCCATGACCCTGTTGAATATTGCGTATGCTTTGGGCATGTATCCAGGAGGAAAATTTTCAGATCAATTAACTAGAGTTACTTTGATAGTTCCAGGAATGGTCATGACGATATTAGGCCTTATTTTTATAGGTTTTCGCCCAACGTATGCGGCATTTTTAGCAGGAGTAATAATTTTAGGATTTGGGCGATCCACTTTTTCCATCCCCACTAGGACAAGAGTTGCAGAATTGTTTGGAGAAAAAAAAGGACGGGCTCTTGGGATTTTGTTCATTGGTACAGAACTAGGTGGATTAATTGGTTCGGGTTTGGCATTTATGGTGATAGTGATTCTTATGGTTTCATGGAGATTTGCCTTAGTCCCACTATTTATAGGCCTAATTCTCGTGGGTATCGCATACAATAGCTGGTCCAAAGAAAAATATGTAATCAAGAAGGTTTCATTGGATATTGGAGATACTGCGAGGCGGATTTTTGGAAATAAACGTCTATTTTTATTGATACTGTCGTACTCAATGTTGTGGTTTGCTACGTTGAGTGTGCTTATGTTTCTACCACTATATTTACAATATGCAAAGGGGTTCTCTCCAGAACTAGCTACGATTGTGTTTTCTTTTTTGTTTGCAGTAGGCATCATTACTAAACCGGTTGCAGGTGAAATCTCAGATAAATTTGAAAGGCCAAAAGTTGCTTTGGGAGGATTATTACTATCAGTATTCGCAATGATTTGGTTAGTTATTGCACCAACTCCGGCATATATTATGATAGCTGTGATAGCATTTTCCATAGGTTATAAGGCACAGCCTCCGGTCATAGAATCATTATTACTAGACATGATCGATGAGAAAAATAGAGGAGGTGATTTGGGGGCTGCTAAAACGACTGCGACAGGAATAGGTGCATTAGGTCCAGCGTACATAGGATTTGTAGCAGAGAAATTTAGTTATGACATTGCTTTTTTTGGATTGGTGATTTTCTTAGGAATATCTGCGGCCATAATAGCATATGTTGCTTACGGTAGGGGCCATAGCAATTGAAGAGGTTATGGCCCTTTAATAGGTAAAACCTTTATTTGTGGGTGACATCACATTCCAAAATTATTTTATGAGATATGTCTTATAAAATATATGAACGGCCATACAACTGCTGAAAAGATACTTGCCAAGTCGGCTGGTTTGGACGAAGTTTGGCCAGGGGATCATATAATTTGTAAAGTTGATATGGCCATGGCACATGATATGGGCACACCTAGTATAATCAAATATTTTGAGGAAATGGGGGTGAAAGAGGTGTGGGACCCATCTAAGATTGTGTGTGTAATGGATCATATAGCCCCGTCGCATCACGTTGCGGATGCCGATAGTAAAGTTTCTATCAGGAAGTTCATACAAAATGTTGGAATTGAAAATTTTTATGATGTGGGATCGGGAATATCTCACAATGTACTTCCAGAATATGGCCACATTCGCCCGGGTGAGTTGGTAGTTGGTACGGATTCGCATACTACTAGTCATGGGACATTTGGGGCAGCAGGGACTGGTTTGGGATATACAGATATGGCATACGTTCTTGCCACAGGGGAAACGTGGTTAAGAGTTCCAGAAACAATCAAATTTGAATTTAGCGGAGAATTTTCAAGGGGCGTGGGGGCAAAGGACTTGATTCTTCATATTGCAGGGGAGTTTGGAACCGACTTTGGGCAATACAAATCGATAGAGTATACAGGAGAGCCTATCGATTTGATGGGACTAGATGATAGATTCATGTTTCCCAATATGTCTATTGAATTGGGGGCTAAGTTTGGATTTACTCCAGTGGATTCCAAAGTCACGAAATATATTGACAAACGGACAGACATCCCGTACAAACCGGAATATGCAGATAGAGATGCAGAGTATCTGCAAGTTCATAGAATGGATGTGAGTAAAATAGATCCAAAGATTTCCACCCCACATAAGGTTGGGAATGTAGTAGGAGTTGGCGAGGTTGAAAATATTGAATTGGATCAAGTGTTCATTGGTTCGTGTACTAATGGAAAATTCGAAGATCTGAAGATAGCAGCAGAGATTCTGAATGGAAACAAAGTTAACAAAAATACGCGTCTGATTGTTACTCCAGCTTCAAGGGCTGTATACTCTAGAGCCCTGAAAGAAGGAATCATAGAAGTTCTTACAAATGCAGGAGCGGTTGTGACAAATTCCACGTGCGGGGCTTGTGTAGGCAGAGGGATGGGGATTATTGGGGAAGGAGAGGTGTGTCTTGCTGCCATGAATCGGAATTTCCGTGGCAGAATGGGAAGTTATGAATCAGAGATCTATTTATCAAGTGTTGCTACTGCGGCTACATCTGCAATTGCAGGTTCGATTACAGATCCACGGAGAGAATTATGAGGGGGGTGGCATACATATTTGGGGAAGATATAAGTACAGACATAATCCTCCCCACAGATTACACCCACGGATCAACTATAGATTATAAGCACGTTTTTGACCCAGTGAGGCCGGGTTTTGCAGGAGAAATCACAAGAGGGGATATCATTGTTGCTGGGAAAAATTTTGGGTCGGGAAGTAGTAGAGAGAGTGCACCAATAGCGATACAATTAGCAGGGATATCCGTAGTTGTTGCCGAATCATTTTCAAGAATATTTTATCGAAATGCGATTGCAATTGGACTTCCAGTTATTACAGCGGAAAAGATAACAGACTTTGTTTCTGAAGGAAATGAGATAGAGGTTAATCTAGATACAGGCATTATTGTAAACCACACCACAGGTGACGAAGTGGAAGGAGAATCGATGCCTCGAGAAATTCAATCTATTTTTGAAGCAGGGGGATTGATTAATCACTATAAACTAAATAAAGGAAAAATTGAGATACAAAAATGAAATATAACTATCCAGAACCAAGAGCCCCCTCGTATGAAGAGCCAGCAAGTATTGAAGATTGTATTCAAAAGGCAAAGATAATTTCTAGAAAGAAAGGGGGGAGAACTGCCATGGGAACAATAGAAGAGGGAGATTGCATACTAGTTCTTTCGCTGCCAGATCAAGATGAATATGTTGAACGTGCAATTATGCAAGCTTGTGAAGTGGAAGGAGCAGACATGGTTCGATTCCTATACCCAGAAGAATTGACGGGGGAGACTCATGGGAAAAGTACAGTTGAAGAGGGTTGGAGAGAAGCCGAGATGTTTGAGAACGGGATTGCTTCTGGATCTCCAGAAACTGCAGATCTAGCAAGCGGTTTGAATATTGCAGGCCCATTGAGAGAATTTTTAGATGACCATCCGAACTATAATAAAATTTATTGGGACATAGGAGCACGGTCCCAAAAAGCTAGTGTTTTGGAAAGGCATAGTCACAAATTTAAGAATAATTGGCAATTCAATAATTGGGAAGAGTTTCAATCTAGAACATGGGATCTTCCAGATGAATTGCTCATAGAAATTGAGAGAAAAATAATAGATGTTTTAGGAGACATAGAAGAAGTTACCATGACAGATCCACAAGGAACTGATTTAAGATTCGAACTCACACCTGATGAGGCGGCAAGGTGGCAAATGACGGCATGGCAATCTGGGCATCTATACATGGATCCATTACAGGCGACTTGTGTGGGAGAATGTAGAGGTGGGTGCAGGGATGAGCAGAATCAACCCATATTTTTATCACAAGAAGCGCCGCCAGTGTTTGGAGGAGCAACGGGGACCATTTCAGGTACTGCAAATCATGCTGGTTTTTTCCCACATATGGATCTAACATTTGAAGAAGGCAAACTGGTAAGGGTAGAGGGGGGAGGAGAGTATGGAAGGAGGATAGAAGCGCTTAGAGAAAAATATGAAAATGTGCATTGGCCAGGATACCCTAGAAATGGTTTTTTCTGGCATTGTGATACTGCACTTTGTACGCTGCCTAAAGCATTCAGGAGAACTTCAGATATGTTCGAGAGCTCATGGAGATTCCCGAATCTTCCGGAGACTACCAGGGCGGGTGTAATTCATTTCGGATTTGGTTCTAGACGTCATTATATTGAGGAACATCTAGACTACGCGGCAAAAAATAATCTGCCGCTCGGGCATATACATGTACATAATTATTTTGTTACAATGGATATGAAGCGCAGATCAACAGGAGATTGGAATAGAATAATTGACAAAGGGAGATTGACAGCTTTAGACCACCCAGATATACGGTCTTTGGCTACGAAGTATGGAAATCCAGATGACATACTTAGTTATGACTGGATCCCACCAATTCCAGGTATAAATTGTGAAGGGGATTATGAACAAGATTATGCAGAAGAGCCCATGAGGTATCTGCGCAGTAGACTAGAAGCAGGAGAACCAATTTAATACAGATATTCATGAGTGAAAATAGTACAAAAAATGCGAATTCGACGACTATTGTTGGCCAAAGCATTCTCCGAGAAGACGGTCCCGTAAAAGTAACTGGGAAGGCTGAATTTACATACGATGTTGATTTTCCAAACATGCTTCATGCCCGTTTTGTAAAAAGTCCACATGCACATGCAAATATTATTGAAATTGATACAAGTAAGGCAAAGGGAATTCCTGGTGTTCATGCCGTACTAATTCAAGCAGATTTTCCAGATATCAAATTTGGAGACGGTGTGTTTGACCAAACGTGTCTTGCTGAAGACCGAGTGTTGTTTGAAGGACAGTTCGTTGCCGTCGTTGCAGCAGAAACAAAGAAGTTGGCAGAACAAGCAGCAAATGCGGTTCGGGTAAAATACGAACGTCTACAACCCATCGTCGATGGGGATGAGGCATTTAGAAAAGATCCACCAGTAGTTGTTCATCCAGATTTGCACAACTACGAAGTGGCAAAGGTCCTTCCACCCACATTCATTAAAGACCGTCCAAACGTGTACCAGCATTATGTGGTCCGGCATGGGGATACAGAAGTGGGGTTCGAACAGGCAGATTATATATATGAGGATGAATATCGAACTGCTCCGTTACAACACGCCCCAATGGAGCCACACTTGGTTGTTGCAAAGCCCGAAGGGAATGGTAATCTCACACTTTGGTCTTCGTGCCAGGCACTTCATAAAATTCGGTATACTACGGCGCGAATTTTACAAAAACCTGCAGCAAAAGTTAGAGTAATCGAACCATTTGTAGGAGGTGGGTTTGGGGGAAAAGAAAGTCCGATGCTCGAACCAATTGCAGGTAGATTGGCAGAAGTTACAGGTCGTCCGGTCCGAGTTGCACACACACGTGAAGAAGAGTTTAAGAACTCAGTGAATAGTGGAGAGTTTAAGACAATTATAAAAACGGGTGTGAGTGAAGATGGAAAAATAGTGGCCAGAAAGGTCGTAGCAAAATGCCCAGGTGGTGCGTACACTTCGACGGGATTTTTAGTAGCGCGAAATGCCACGTTTGCCGTTGCAAATAGTTACTCAATTCCCCATATTTCAATAGACACATATGGGATGTATACAAATACTCCAGTTTCTGGTTCATACCGGGGGTTTGGAAACCGTCAATTAACATTCGCTCTTGAAAGTCAACTTGATGAAATTGTACGGGATCGAAACTGGGATCCGATCGAATTCCGTAGAAAAAATCTACTTCAGGAGGGGGAAGTTACTGCATTTAATGAAGAACGAGATCATGTAGTATCAGGGAAGGTTCTTGATGAGCTTGAAAGCAAACTTCCATTCTCAAAACCAGATATAGAGGGAGACGAATGGAAAATGGGGACAGGGTTAGTATTAGTAAATAAGCATAGTCTCGCCCCAACTGCATCTTCTGCAATTATTAAAGTCCATCCAGATGCGTCAATCGAACTCAGATATAGTTCAGATGAGATCGGCCAAGGAAACACCACTGCAATGGCACAAATTGTTGCAGAAGAGTTTCAAACAACAATTGATAAAATTATCATTGTTCGAGGAGACACTAGTGTTACTCCATTTGATCAGGGATCCATTTCAAGTAGATCGACATTTAACATGGGAAATGCCGTTAGGATGGCATGTGATGATGCAAAAAATGATTTGTTCCAACACGCTTCTCAGGTTCTTGAAGTTCCACCAGAAGACCTAGATACAAGTCACGGTAGAGTTCATCCGAAAGGAGATCCCGATGCAGGAATCGAGATAACAGACGTGTTCACTGCAGCCATTTATGAATCGGGATACTTCCTAAAACGGGGTGGGGAAATCATTGGAAAGGATACCTGGGTTATGGAGGCTGGAGACCCTAAACCGGGCAAACCAGGCCGTGTGAACTCGTTCTACTCCGAAGGGGCAGTTGGCGCAAGTGTTCGTGTCAATCTTCACACAGGAGAAGTCAAAGTGGACCAAATAGTTGGGGTCTTTGACGTCGGAAAAGCCATTAATCCAAAACTAGTCGATGAACAAATTATTGGGGCAATTAGTATGGGACTTGCAGGTGTTTTATACGAAGGAATGGTTTACGACGAAAAATCAGGAAGAACCATCAATGCAAATTATTCGGATTATAAAATCCCAACGATTCATGAACATCCACTGAACATTGAAGTAATAGTATTAGAAGAGCCCGTGAAGGATGGGCCATATGGAGCAAAAGGTATCGGAGAAGTTCCCATAGTAGCAATTGCCCCAGCAATTGCAAATGCTATTCATGACGCGATAGGTAATAGGATTAGAACTATCCCAATGACACCAGAAGATATATGGAAATCTATGAGATCAAATGGGCAATAAAGAGATGATAAAAAATGAAACCACTTGAAAATATCCGAGTTATAAGTTTAGGACAATACATGAGTGCCCCATATTGCACCATGCTGCTAGCAGATATGGGAGCAGAAGTGATTAAAGTTGAAAGGCCAGGGAAAGGAGATCCAAGAAGGGGAATAGCCCCATATCCGGATACTGAAAAAGAGAATCCAATGGGCGGGGGGTTCATGGCATATAATCGGAATAAGAAAAGTATAGTGATTGATCTTCGAGCCGAAGAAGGAAAGGAGATATACAGAAGTCTCGTTGAGAAATCAGACGTAGTAGTAGAGAATATGCGACCGGGGGCAACGGATCGTCTTGGGATAGGATATGAGGATCTCAAACAAATTAATCCAGCTGTGGTTTACTCAGCCATATCGGGATTTGGTCAATTAGAAGGATATAGGGGGCCTAACACGGAGCGACCAACGTTTGACATAGTAGTAGAAGCCATGAGTGGAATAATGGCACAGGTGGGATTTGAAGATAGGGCCCCTCAGTGGACAGTATATGGATTGGCAGATTTATATTCGGGTTTAGTAGCAGCATATAGTATCATGTTGGCTTTGTTCATGCGAGAAAAAACAGGAGAGGGACAATTTGTGGATACTGCGATGTATGACTGCATGCTATCATTAAATGAGCGAATGGTCATGTTGCATTCATTCACAGGGGAAATGCAACCGAGAGGAAAGTTAAGACATCAAGGGCCAAGAGCGGCATTTCAAACATCTGATGGGTATGTCGCAGTGAATGTTCCCGACAATATCATATGGGGAAGATTATGCAAAGTTATAGGAAGAGAAGATTTGATCGAGGATGACAGGACGATAAATGGCCCACAAAGAGCCAAAAATGACTCACTAGTTCGGGAAGCTATGGAAACGTGGTTATCAGATAAAGAGCGAGATTCAGTGGTTAATTTGTTGAATGAAAGTGGAGTTCCTGCAGGTCCCGTTCAGATAGCTTCAGATATATTTGAAGATCCACAGGTCGAGGCCAGAAAAATGTTGGTAGACATAGTTGACCCAGACTACGGCACCTATACGTTTGCTCGAACGCCAATGCGACTTTCTGGAGTTGATGAGATTGACAAAAATCCCGCTCCCAGACTAGGAGAGCATACAGTGGAATTGCTTCGAGAATTGGTAGAGATGGAAGAAGGAAAGATAGAGAAGTTAATAGAAGATGGAGTGATAGGTGGATAATATGGCGCGAGTGGATCTTAAAAATCAAAAAGATTTACCAGAAGAATACCAGTATCTAATGGGAAAAGACGCATTGGGAGAACGAAATATATTTCGTGCAATGGGGAACAATCCTCCAATTCTAAAATCATATATGTTGTATGGAACTACGCTATGGAAAGAATGTGGATTATCGCCAAAAGATAGAGAATTGGTCATACTTGCAATAGCACGGGAACTAAATTCAGAATATGAGTGGCAGCAACATTATGATATTGGTCAAAAGGCAGGAGTGAGTATTGAAGAAATGAGAATTATTGGAGAAAATAAGTTGGAATTACTAGATGAAAAAATTAGTGTGGCATTGGAATATGCACAAGCGTTTGTTAAAGGAAAGGTGACAGGTGAAATTCACCAGAAATTGAGAGAAAACTATGATGATAGAGAGATAGTGGGGATTGCTATGTTATCAAGTCATTATTTGGCTACCGCCGAAATATTATTTGGACTGGAAGTGCCATTAGAAGACGAATTTGTAGGATGGAATCCGGAGTAGAAAAACTCGACTACCCCATCCCAGGCCAAGCGACAATTCTACATGGGCTAGACTCTACATCAATCATGCGCCATGGGAAACATCCAAGTAAAACACGTTGGTTCAATAACTGTTCAATATCTCCACCTATATTTTCGGCATGAATCATACCGGATGGGAATAGTTTGTTGTGCATGATGTGGTAGGTTTCTTCAGGGAACAAGGCATCCAAATCGCCTAGTTTCTTTTCTGCCAATCGTGCGATATCGGGACGGTGTTTTCTGATTGCCCCATTCATGGGGTGGTCCATACTTCCATTATCAATTGCCAACCACTTGAATTCCATTTCGAGACACCAATCTGCAAACTCTAAATCGGGTCCAGGATGTTTGAGGAAGTATCGTTCTTCATCTCCATCGGGTTGATTATATGCGAACTTATGATAACCAGTGTGTACAACTAGTGCATCTCCTTTTTTTATCTCTACATCCTGCGCTAGTAGATCTTCTTTAGTATATACGGAAAAATCTTCAACTCGGTCGGATATATCAACAATCACTCCTTTAGTTACCAATTTATCTAGAGGCTCATCCCCTATTGCAATTCCATTGGTTACAAAATGTCTTTGTCCATCAAGATGAGTTCCACAGTGGTTAGGTATTTCTAACATCTGCGCATTTACCTTATGGTCTTTGAGTCGTTTGATATAGTACGTTTTTGCATTGGGATATCCAGGCCAAGAGGGACAATTGTCGTCCCAGGGTTGGGTGAGGTCATAAATTTGCATGATGATAGTGGATAAGTGATAAAGAACAGACATAAACTCTGTGAAACGGCATAGGTGATTTTTTATATAGTGGGAAAAGTAAAAAGCACGAGGGGACGTGGCCTAGCCCGGAAAGGCGGCTGACTCCAGAGGAATACAATACCCAGTGACGAAAACCAGTGGACATTCTGAGTAGAAAATTGATCGTTTTCTATGATGACGAGCCTCTGGAGGACTGAGGTAGTACCGGAGATATCAGCCGATCGGGGGTTCAAATCCCTCCGTCCCCATAATTAAGTATCAGAAGAAGTGATTGCACTAGAAACAGCAGATATGATTTTTTCATACCCGGTGCATCGGCAAACATTTCCTTTAATTGCGGTTTTAATTTCATCCCGGACAGGAGGATTGGAAGGGGAAGAAGAGAGATAATCTACAGTTGCCATGATAAATCCGGGAGTGCAATAGCCACATTGTAAAGCAAAATTATCTTTGAATGCTTGTTGTACTGGGTGGAGTTCTCCATTATTGGCTAGTCCCTCAATTGTAACGATAGAACGTCCATTTGCTTTAGGTGCCATGAGCAAGCAAGATTTCACTGCGCTGCCATCGAGAAGGACCGAACAAACACCGCACCGACCAGAGTGACAACCAACTTTTACGCCTGTTAAATCAAATTGAGATCTAAGAATATCTCGAAGGGGTTGGTGTGGTGAAACTTCTGCCGAAACGGATTTTCCATTTAGTTCAAAGTCTATATTCATAGAGATCCTCCTGCACGGTTGATGGCTTTAATCAAAGCCCGTTGACATAAAACACCTGCGAGATGTGTTTTATATTCCGCAGATCCAGACAGATCATCAAGTGGATCGATGTCCTGAGAGACTGCCTTAGAGGCTTCGGAGATGGAATCCATAGAGATATCAGAACCAACTATGGATTGTTCTACACTGGGTGATCGAACTGCCGTATCTCCAACAGCTGCCAAAGCTAATCTAACATCAGAAATAACACCGAGGGTATCGTCGAGGGCGACCTGTGCTGCTACGCCAACTGTTGGCCAACCTCCTTCTACATTCGCTACTTTTTCATATGCCCCTCCATGAGGACCAACGGGTTGGTTGAAAGTGACTGAGTGGATGAGTTCATCGTGTGACAAATCTGACGTCATATACTCAATATGGAAATCGGACAGAGGTACCGCCCGGGTCGCATTGAGAGACTTCAGGACTACATTCGCATCCAGGCAAAGAAGGGGAGGAACTATGTCTAGAGAAGGGTCTGCGTGTCCAAGTGCACCTCCTATTGTCCCTAAATTTCTAATTTGAGGATCTGCGATAACGTGTAGAGAATCGGTTAATACAGGATAATGTTGAATCTCAGGAGAAGTTTCAAGTGAGGAGTAGGTAGTTGCTGCTCCGACATGTACTGCATCATCTGTAGTAGATATGGTAGAAAGCTCAGAGATGCAGCTAATGTCTACAAATGTTTCAGGAGATAAGAATCCCTGGCGTAAGAGTAACATGATTGATTGTCCCCCTGCAACTATTTTTGCAGAATCCCCATGTTCGGCCAGTAGAGTTAGTGCAGAGGTTAGATCAGGAGGCAGGTGATAAGAGGGGAGAGGGGAAGAATTCATGGAGAACCTCCTTTATTTTTTAGAAGTGCCATTGCGATGTGTTCTGATTCAACGGGTGCCTTACTGAATCGAATTCCTGTTGCATCTCGAATGGCGTTGATGATAGCGGGTGCGATTGGTGGCATCGCAGGTGTCCCAATTCCTTTTGCCCCGTATGGCCCGGACTCTTCGTTTGATTCGACAATTTCACAAACGAGAGTTTTGGGCATTTCCCAAGGAGAAATGACAGAATAATCAGCTAAGTTTGGGTTTAAAGGGATTCCGCGATCGAGTTTGACCTCGGATCGAAGGGCAAATTCAATTCCTTGAGAGATAGCACCTTCTAATTGTCCTTCTACCATTTTGGGGTTAATTGCAAAGCCAACATCTTGGGCTGCTACATAAGAGAGTATGTCTACGTGCCCGGTTAATGCGTCGACTTCGACTTCAGCAAAGTGTGCCCCGTATGCAGGTGGATTGAGTTCGGATTCGGCGAAACCAATAGAAATTAAAGATTCTTCAAAGAGATCAGAGAGAGGAATGCTATGAGATCCAAAGGATATAGAATTATTAGCGATAGAGATTTCTGAGTGCTGTTTCGGGTCATAGGGAGAAGGAAGAATTTCCTTGATGGCTGAAAGTAAATTTCTCCCTGCCTCTTGAACGGCTAAGCCAGTTATGTAGGTACTTCGAGATGCGACAGAGCCTAGATATGCGTCTGCAGAATCAGTATCTGCATAGTGACGCACGAGGATATTAGAAATATCAATTCCGGTTTCTTCGCTTGCTATTTGTGTCATTACAGTATCAGTTCCTTGACCGTGATCCAATACCTCGACTTCGACTATGAGAGATCCAGTTGTAGAGAGAATAAATTTAACTTCAGAAGAATCTATATCTACAGCCCCAAGTCCAGTGGTATGAGTCCCGGCTGCCATCCCCCATCCTCGTAATTTTTCAGGATCTTCGGAGGGGCCACTTTGAATTTTTTTGAAAGTTTCCAATCCCCGTTCTACGCACTCTACCAAACCACAGCTTTCAATTGGCCTTCCAGTATTTGGTCGGGCATAGCCCTCTTCAACAAAATTGAGGAGCCGGAAGGTGATTGGGTCTATATTTGCCCTGCGTGCCATCTCATCCATATGAGACTCAAGTGCATATCCCAATTGGGTAGAGCCAATACCGCGGAATTCTCCTGCTATGAGGTTATTGGTAAAGGCAGATACTCCTTCAAATTCGTAGTGGGGGATTTTGTAAATTTCAAGGGGTCGACTGAGGCCGTTTGACAAGACGATATGTCCAACTCCATTTGGGTATGCGCCAGTGTCGGCAACGAGGTCTATTTTAGCAGCAGTGATGATACCTTCAGAAGTTATCCCCATTTTGATATTATAAAAAGTTTGATGGCGGTGGTCTGTTGCTGTGAACTCTTCCTCCCTATCGAACCATAATTTTACGGGGACTCCACCAACTTCGCGGGAGAGTGTTGCTGCGACAGGTTCGAATGACAATTGAGGAACGGACCGGGCTCCAAAACTAGAACTGATCACAGGTGGCATTACAACTCGAACTTGCTCATGGGGCATGCCCATTAGATCTGCAATTTCGTCTCGGGATCTACTAGGGGCACCAAGGGTTTCTGTGAAAACGACGGTGTCGCCATCCCATTCTGCGATGGTACAATGAGTATCTAGATTACAAGGGTTTACTCTTGGGGAGATATATTCATGTTCAAAAATGAAATCTGCTTCGAGGAACCCTTTTTCTACATCCCCAATGCAAACGTAGTGGTAATCATCTATATTTTGAACATACTCACTGTTTTCAACTACGAATTCATGCCGACCATGCTGACCAAAATCGGGATTATTGACGTCGTGAACTTTAGGGGACCCAGATTGAATTGCTCTTTTTGGGTCATGAATGGAAGGGAGAGACTCCAGGGTGGGGATGATAGACTCTGCAGCCTTTATAGCCACTTCATGAGTGGTTGCGGCTACGGCTGCAATGACATCTCCGTAATAACGAACTCGATTATCAAATTGACCCAATAGCTGATCTCGGGTTACTATGGCTTTTACACCTTCCATTGATTCTGCGGCAGAAGTGTCTACCGACTGGATGATTGCGTGGACATGTCGTGAGCGGACTACAGCGGCATGAAGAATACCATCAGGTTGAATATCAGATCCATATTTTGCTTTTCCAGTTATTTTATCGTCCATATCTACTTTGACGACATTATGGCCGACCGATTCTAGAGAAGATCTCTTTTGTTTGTTAAGGTCAATGGAGGAAGCAGTTTTTGTAGACATTATTTTTTGAAAAACCCACAGGGGAGGGCTTGAATTATTAGTTTGATGCTAAGATTTAGAGGAAATTAAACCCGTTGGTTGAAAGCGATTACTTCAATTTCAATTTTAGCACCTGGTGCTATTTCGTTTATCCCAACGGCACTCCTAGCAGGATAAGGCGTAGAAAAAATTTCGCGGTATGCTTCATCGAAAGAAGGCTTGTCTTGTAGGTCTGTAAAAAATACAGTATTTCGGACTACATCATCGAGGGTGCATCCTGCGGCATTGAGAACATTTGAAACATTTTTAAAAATTTGTCTCGTTTGTTCACCAACGTCTTCGCTTACTATTTCACGGGTTTTAGGATCCCTTCCAGTTTGGCCTGAAATGAAAATAAAATTTCCGGCCCTTATGGCTTGGGAGATAGGGGCAGAGGGTGTCACACCTTTCTGCGTGCTGATCTGTTCAATCATGTGGCATAAAAGGGAAACCGAAAATAAAGATCCTCCTATATAAGATCTGAAGAAAAAAGAAGAGATTAGTTAGACGCGTCGAACGTGAACCTAGATTGAACTGCGACAACAAGTAATAGGAATACCATGATGATCAAAGATCCTGCCGCGATCATCGGTAATGCACTAGGTGCGTTGTTGTATAGGAACAATAGCACAGTCATTAAAACGGAATTCCCCGCAGTGATAAGAAGCACAACTGCACTGACTTCTTTTACAGCATCGATGAACACAAATAAAAATGCGTTCAAGATACCACCTTTTAATAGAGGAGTTACTATGCCACGGAATGTGGTAAACCAAGATGCACCACTGATTCTAGATGCTTCCTCTAGTTCATCCGAGATAGTTATCAACGCGGAAGATATCATTCGGGTTCCATGGGGAATTTTGAGCAAAATAAGGGAAAGGATCATTGGCCACAAAGTACCATAAAGGTGTTTGAATGGACCAATTAGGATGAGCCAGAAAATAGCTACACCATAAACAATTGGAGGCAATCCAAGTGGAATTGTGGCTATGTAATCTGCAGCCCGGTTAACCCTTTTTCCTCGGATGACGATATCCGATTTAAGTGCCGTATAAGATATGAAAATACCAAGGAGAACGACACCAAGTCCATCAGCAAAGGAAATCAAAAATGTGTTCCATGTTGCTTCAGCAATACCAGCAGTGTTGACGAACTGGGTGAAATTCCTAGTTGTCATCATATCAGGTTCGAACAGCTCTGCAAGGTTTGGTGCGAATGCAAGGGCAAGTACACCGATCAAAGGTAGAATGAAAGCTGTGAATGCGAAGAAGAAACAGATGAAGGTTCCAACGAGTCGGAATTTTCCAAGGTCATGTTTTGTATGACGCTCGGACTTTCCGGTTACAGTTTGGAATCGGAAACTGTCCTTCGTCAAACGGTGGTACAGCCAGATCATAAAGATAGCAATACCAGCATATACAATGGAGTATATCGTTGCTAGGTCATATCTAGGGAAAATGTTGAAGAACACTGTTTTAAAGATAATAGTAGCGAATGTGTCGATTCCACCTTTTGAAGATCCGAATACGAAAGGATACTCAAAATTACCAAAAGAGTAGATGGAAGAAAGTAAGAAAACGGACATCATACCAGGGATTAACAGTGGTAAAGTGACTGTTAAAAATGTCGATAAAATACTTGATCCAGTTGATCTCGCTGCCTCTTCTAAGCTAGAGGAAACAGATTGAATGGCAGGCTCCATTAAAAGATAGGAGAGTGATAAGGAAGAGATCCCCATAACGAACACACAACCTTCCAAAGTATAGAGATCGAAAATTGGTGTGGTCCTTCCGAGGAGCTCCACTCCCATGACATTAAATATACCAATAGATGGACTTAGAATTGCCACCCACCCTATGGATTTAACGAGCGCAGGCATAGTTAAAGGAATAATTGCCAAGATACGGAGGAATTTCTTTCCAGGAGCGTTGGTTCGAACGAGAATCCACGCATATATGGTTCCAATGAAGGTCCCCATTGCTCCGGCGCCTATACCAATGACTAGGGTATTGTAAAATATAGTTACTCCCGCAAGTCCCCACAGTATGTTTATGATCTTTGTGAAAGTGATTGCTTCATCTCTAGTAGGAGCGAAGTAAGTGCTCCCAAAAAACATCACTACAACAAGTGAAGTGAACAAGATGAGAATCAGAACTGTCACGATCGCAGGAAGCCACTCCATGTTGAATCGTGATAACAAATTTTTCAATTTACCTAATTTCATTAGGTTTGCAATAGATTTACTAATCGCTGACATCTGATAACATTGATCTGCCTGCTCCATTAAAGGTATCGAATATCAACTCCAGTAGAAATGGAGGCATATAAGTCAAGATTTAAGGCGAATAATGGTGAAATGACATCATGAAATCTGTAAGATTTAGAGATGATGGAGGTTACACTAGAGACGGAACGTGGGAGAATGGAACAATCAAATTTTGTGGTAAATCGTACGAGGTGGATGAGGTAGAAATACTACCACCCTCAAATCCTAGTAAAATAATAGCCACAGGTTTTAACTATGAAGATTTAATCGATCGATTGGACGTTAAGACTCCTAATCGTCCACGTTTGTTTTTCAAAACTCCAAACACAATCACGAGCCATAATAAAATTGCAGAAGTTCCTGCAGGGTTATCTGCAGTCTACGAGGGGGAAATTGGGGTTATAATAGGAAAACAGTGTAGAAATGTAAAGGTGGGAAAGGAGAGGGAATATATAGCAGGTTTCACTTGTGTGGATGATATATCAATTGCAGATGAATTAGAGGACGATCCGGGTGCGGTTCGAAAAAGTGGATTTGATACAGCGACGCCGATTGGTCCAGTGATGGCTTCCATGGATTTAGTACCAGAATGCCCAGATATGGAGATTAGAATCAATGGCAAGGTAGAAAGATCTACAGATTTTTCAGGGCAATTATTTTCGATGGGAGAGATATTGGCAGAGATAACCAAATACATAACTTTAGAACCCGGGGACATATTCACGACTGGGACACCAATAGAGCCAGGGTTGGTTTCGGATGGTGATATCGTGGAGATATACATAGAAGGGATTGAGACGCTGCGCCATGGTATTCGATTGGCGAAGTAGAAAATATAGGACGTAAACAACCGATAAAGTAATACTTAAGAAGCAGATGCTTCACAATATGGGAAACGAAAAGAAATATAGAAAGGAAAGGGAAATACGAGAAGTTGATGTAAAAGACCAAGAATGGGGATCTGATTTTGTTGCTGATTTGGTCAAAGCGTACGGATTTGATTTTGTAACATTTAATCCAGGAGCTTCTTTCAGAGGGGTCGAGGAATCAATAGTCAACTATAATGATAATGTTCCAAAAGTGATTACAACGCCAAACGAGTCTCTGTCGGTTTCAATCGCTCATGGGTATGCCAAAGCGACAGGTGAGCCCGCACTTTGTATTTTGCACAATGTAGTAGGAACATTAAATGGATCAATGGGGATTTATAATGCGTTTGCAGATAGAGTTCCAATTGTGATTCTTTCGGGAACGGGTCCTATGCGTAAATCGAAACGAAGACCGTGGATAGATTGGATTCATACTGCCCAATGGCAAGGTAATCTAGTTCGAGGGTATACTAAATGGGATGACCAACCAGTCCACATAGATGGTGTTGCAGATTCAATAACACGTGCATATAGAATCGCTAATACGCCTCCAAAGGGGCCAGTGTATGTAGTATTAGATCATGAAGTTCAAGAGTGCCATCTGGAGAGCCCCATAGAAATACCAAATTTGGACAAACTGATGGCACCATCTCGAATGGGGGCAGATCCCGATGCAATAGAAAAGGCGGCAGAGATCTTGGTGGATGCAGAATTACCAGTTATATTTGTTGATCAAGTGGGAGACTCAAGAGCTGCAGTTAATTCCCTCATAGAACTAGCAGAAACCCTAGGGGCCCCAGTAGTAGATAAGCGAATGCGCCGTTATAATTTCCCAAATACACATCCCCTTGATCTATCAGGGACTGAGGTTTACAAAAATGCTGATGTACTCCTTGCTATTGATGTGTGGGACGTCGATTATTGTACTAAGAAAGAAATTGGGATAACCCATACAATGACAGACCAAATTGAGGGAGAATATAAGATAATAACAATTGGAACTGATGATTTAGAATCATCTAGTTTGATTCCAGAGTATTATGCAATTAGAGAAACGGAGGTATCGATTCTAGCAGATAGTGAATTGGCAATTCCCGCATTGAAAAATTCAATTGTAGAGCGAATTGGAGATAGTAAAAGTATCAAGGAAAAAATACAAAAACGGGCGCAAAAAATGGGTAAAATTCATTCGAAACAAAGAGAAGAATGGAGTTTGGCTATTAAAGAAACATGGGATGAGAAGCCAATAGCACCTTCACGTTTGGCACAAGAAATATGGGAAGTGGTACGGGATGATGATTGGATACTTGTAAATGGTAGATTGGCATACGGTGGTTGGCCGCATAAGCTCTGGGAGATCGACGAATTTGACCAATACTTTGGAGGGGATTCGGGTGGAGGGGGCGTGGGGTATGGAATTGGAGGTGCAATAGGAGGGGCTCTAGCTTATCTTGATAGTGGAAAACTGCCGATAAATCTTCAACAAGATGGGAGCTTACTACAATTTCCAAGTGCACTGTGGATAATAGGACACTATAAGATACCCATATTCACAGTGGTCCATAACAATCATGCCCTCTTTAACTCCACAAATCATCGGATGAAGTTGGCAGAAGTAAGAGGGAGAGATTCGAGTCGGGAGAGGGCACTTATTGGGACTGGTTTGGACGACCCAATAACTGATTTTGCAAAACTTGCTGAATCAATGGGAGTTTCGGGATATGGGCCAGTTACAGACCCAGAGGAACTAAAACCCACCCTCCAAAAGGCATGGGATGAAATGAAAACCGGAAAACCAGTTCTTGTGGACGTTATCTCACAAGATAGATGAAGAGATAAAATATCACCAATCGTTCAAATTGAACTTGTCAACCATTTCTTGTTTTAAAGAAGCATCTACAGAATTGGTTTGAGGGAACTGATCCTTCCAATGGTATGGTTTGCAGGCGTTGATTAACATAGTTGAAGTTGTCCTCACACCTTGCTTTTTGAGATCGGGGGGTATTCGTGGGTCGAGATGTGAATTTGGCATCCCTCTAACTATATCAATATCCTCATAAGGATCACATCTAGTAGAAAATGCAAATAGAACGTCCTCCCAATCAGAAGGATCAATATCCTCATCCACAACGATAACTGCGCGACTTAAAGTTCCGTTTGCCAAAGAACCAGCAATTGAAGTTGCAGTTTGTTTAGCGTGTCCATCGTATGTTTGTTTAATAGATACTGCAGTAATATGGGCACCTTGTTGGCATTGCTGATATATTGCATACACACCTTGGATGTTTGGAATTTCATTTTCAATTGCATCCCACATCCGAGAGCTGGTGAGTATTTCGGCCCCTAGTGCGTGTCGCATTGCAGACCCATGCATGGTTGGATTTCCCTGAAGAATTGGATTGTTTCGATGCCATATTTCAGTTACATTTATCACGGGGTGGGTTCCACCGTGTGTGAAATACCCGGTGCATTCTCCAAACGGACCTTCATCTTCGGAGTCTTCATCCAAAGGAGGTACAAATCCAATGACAGCTATTTCTGCAGTTGCAGGAATGGGAAGTCCAGTTTCTTTGTGCATAATTACTTCAATTGGTTTTCCCATTAATCCCCCTGCATATTCCAATTCAGGGTACCCCGCAGGAAGGGGGGTACATGCACCTGCATAGGTGTACGGATCTTGTCCAGCGACCATGACAATGGGGGCATGTTCTCCGGCTTCCCAAAAGGATTTGAGATGTTGTTTTCCATGGTGAGTTTCTGCAATTTCTATTGTCATTCTTTTGGGACCAAAAAGTTGAGCTCTGTACGGAGCAGCATTCACCCATCCGCCTTCGGTATCAGTTGTGAAAGTTACATCACCAGTTCCGATATACCTTCCACCGTCAGGGGCACGCCATTGGGGAGCTGGAAATGAAAATAAATCAATATCGTCCCCTGTTAGAACATTTTCACGTATAGGGCCATCATTGACTTCAAGAGGGGAAAGTCGCTCTAATTTAGAAGTCCGAGATCGCCAATCTTTGACTAAGTCGACTCCACTGACTCCAAGAGGCATCCCCAAAGCTAGTGCTTGGAGGTCGCGTGAGACATGTAAATTAGTAGCCACCCTAAATCCAGGATTGTAATCTACGATTGAATCAAAAAGAAGAGCACGGGGTTTTCCAGAAAAGGCGACTTGTTCAGTTATTGCACCTATTTCCAAATTCCAGTGTGCGTTGTTGATGTGTTGTAACAAACCTGCAGATTCGATTGCATCTATGTGGTCTCTAAGGCTAGTGAAAGGTTCGGGCGGCATTATGAGAGTCTTTAAGCCGTGCTAAGGGTTGACTCTTTTTAATCCGGCAATTATAAAAAAATAAAATAGAAAGAAGGAGGTTAAGATTCTGCCCTATCTCGAATGTTGTCAAAGAATAGGCCGATGTCTGAATTTATTTTCCGTTTTACAATTCGGGCACCTAAGGTTGCAAGTCTACCTGTGAATTCGACGTCGACATAGTATGTCAGAGTTGTGGACCCGTCTCCGTTATCTTCCATGGTCATCTCTGCGGTTGCATCCATTCTACTGTTAGTTTTAGGGTCTTGTCCCTCTACTAATGCGACTAGATTTTCAGGAGGGTTTAGTTCAGTCATCTCGACCTCACCAACAAGATTGATTGAAACCCCTGCAATTCCCCGCTCGATAACTCCACGATACTTGGTTTCTGAGAGTTGTTCTATTTCTTTTGCCCCAGGAACGCATGAGGCTAGAGCTTCAGGATCAGAAACTAAATCCCATAATTCTTCTCTCGGTAGTTGAATCTGTATTTCATCTTCAAATTCCATGGTTAATGTAATTCTTAAAGGAATAATGAGGTTTCGATATCGTTTTCTCAGAACATGGCGATACAATCGAGTATGGCGGAAACCAAGAATAAGGTTCGAAGGTATGATCTTGATTGGCTCAGAGTTCTGGTATTTGGGCTGTTGATTATATTCCACATTGCTATTGGGTTTGATGAAGTTGGAATCGCAGTGTATGGGTATGGAAACAATCAGTTGGGTGGTACGTGGTTAAGCCTATTCATATTATTCACTCATGAGTGGAGACTGCCATTGTTATTTTTAATAGCAGGGATGGGAACGTGTTTTGCATTTGGAACTAGAACGACGAGGGAATTTTTAAATGAGCGTTCGTTCCGATTATTGGTTCCACTATTATTTGCAATGATATTTATTCTAATTTTTCCAAGATATGTTCAATTTTTGAGTAGTTCGGGAATGGAAATATCATTTATAGAATATGTCAAAGGGTGGTTTGGAAAGTTGGGCTTTATTTCACATCCACAACATCTGTGGTTTCTCGTGAATCTGTTCATATATTCTTTAGTTTGTGCACCGATATTTGCTAGTATTCAAAGAAATCCAGAGAGTGGGGTTGGCGGCTTATTTAGATGGTGTTTTAAGCTCAAAAATGGAATTGGGTTATTACTATTAATACCATTACCATTGGTAGTTGTTGAATTTGTAATTAGACCATTTTTACCAGGAGAGATCGGACTAGGGTATGAATTTTTCTGGTACTTAATATTATTTAGTACGGGGTATTTGTGCATAATAGCCAGAGAACAGTTCTGGGAATCTCTTGAAAAAATACGAGTGAGTTCAATAGTACTAGGATGTGCACTTATGTTATCGTATATTGTTATCCTTGTAATGTTGGGAATTGAGAGTTCGGGCGATGTGTGGGGAAGGGAGGCAACCCGTGCGAGGTATATTTTCGAAGGGGGTTGGATGTTAGCAGGTTTTGGATTTTGGGAAGTGCCGATGGGACATGTTGTTAGTATCATTCATTCGTTGAATGCATGGGCGTGGTGTATGGTGTGTTTTTCATGGGGGGCAAAATATCTTAATAAACCTAGTAAACTGCTCACATATCTCAATCGGGGAGTATATCCATTCTATATCGTCCACCTCCCTTTCACACTTGTTGCACTTTACTATCTAAAAGATGTGGAACTATATTGGGTATTCAAATTTATAATCATCACAGTGGTCACAGGCGTGGGGTGTTGGTTGGTATTTGAGATTGCTAAAAGAAATAAAATTCTTCGGATGGCGTTTGGGATAAAATAGGACCTACTCGCAATAAGATCCATCGGGTAGTTCGGCGGGGAGGCCCCATTGGGGATCAGTTAGTAAATTATACAGCCCAGGGTCGCGTTCTTGGACGAGCTCTTTTGTGTGTAATTTCCACTCGTGTTCGATTTCATCGGATCGATTTTCTTGTGCCCCAAGAATGGACGTTAAACCCCAGTAAATGTACTCAGTTATCATGCATTCGTAAGTGCATGTTTCATCGTCATAAGTATACCAAGCCCCTGCCGGGTATCTTGAAGGAACTGCACTGTTTCCAAGCCAAGGTAAATCTTCATTATAGGTTAAAGATTCTTCGAAATGTCCCCCTCTGGCATTGTCCATTAAATTAGCTAGAGTAGATCCAGAATGTTCCCCAAAGACATTGGGATATGCATTATCGTATCCAGCGTCTGTGATGACATGGAGGGCCTCTTCCAATGCTGCGTCGAATGCCCGAGAAGGATCGGTTTCATCTAGAAATTGTTCTTGAAATTGATCAGGAGATCCATATCCAATGTCATGATCCCATCGATCGAATACGCGCTCGGACTCATCGTCATTTACTGTCAAGATCATTCCTACATTTTTGTCCACCATCACTTTGGCTACTGTGGGATTGTCAGGAGTTCCGTCCTCATCGTTATCGATATATTTTGCAAGGACATTTGCGACGTGTTTTGTTTTTGACTCAGTGAATCTTTTGGTTGCAAGTACAGGAATGCCAAAGACATCTACTTTTTTATCTATTGAGGGAGAGGGAGAATCGGAGATGTATTCAATTTCTAATGCAGTGCAAAATGTTGGTTCAGGGGGGGTGGGGAGTGGTTGGGGAGAAGAAGGTTGAGGAGATGGTTTACTAGATGACTCCACAATAGGAGAGGGTGTGGTTCCATCATTTTTGACTAAAGTTTGAGGTGTTGGTTCTTCATGGTGCAGAATATCTTCAGAGGAGAGTTGGGGTGAGGGGGTTGAAATTTCAGAGGGAGAAATGGATTGAGAACACCCAGCTATAGTAAGCATCAATATTAGAAGTAGTACAAGAAGTGAGTTATTCATTGGAATAGAGATCAAGAAGGGATTTTACTACGTCGTCCCACGTCGTTGGTTGTGTGTAAGAGGGAGTGAGTGAAAAACACTCTTGAATGAGATTTGATAGTATTTTTGGTTCTGTTTCATCAGTGCTGAGACAGCCTTGATGTCCAGCCCAATCGCCTAGAGCTCCACTTTTTCTGACAAGGCACGGAGTTCCGGATAATAGAGACTCCCCGATAGTTAGGCCATATGATTCATGCGTTGAAAGTGCAACGTGGGCTGTTGCACCAGAATACATTTGTGCGAGTTTGGAAATGGAAAGATTATTCATAAAAATGACCTGGTTTTGAACACCAGCTCGGGTTGCTATATCAACGAGAGAAGGCATATAGTTTCCAGAACCCACAATAACGAGATCGTGGTCGGGTAGAAATTGCATCGCTCGAATGACATGTTGAAACCCTTTGTAAGGTTCTAGTCGCCCAACACACAGGATGTAAGGACGGCCCTCATGCTCAAATGGTGGTTGTTGGAAAGGGGATGGGTCTATTCCGTTGGGAATTAAAGTGGGTTGGATTTTAAATTCATTTGAGAGCAGGTTTTTCTCCCAATCACTTACTGCAATTACAGATTTTGCTCGGGATAGACACCAGGATCCAAATGGTTTGTAGAGAGAAAGTAAAATATTCGTATGTGTTGTGGAACCCACACCATGGTAGTGAGAGGTTACAAAAAACCGTTTAGTCCCCCTACATAGGGTAGATAGAAGGAGGGGGATGGGGGAATGATAATTATGGACATGGAGAACGTCACTGGGAGTTTGGAGAATGGCATAGATAAATTTGGGTAAATTTGAATAGGAAAATCTACGAATTTCTACCCCATTTTCGCGAGAGGTATCAGGGGTGTTTTTATTTTTGTCTAGTGTGAATATAGTTACTTCATGCCCTATCCCCGCCATACGCTCACTGATAGATGCAACGTGGTGTTCGACGCCGCCAATATTGGGGGGAAATCTCGGTGAAACTTGAATTATTTTCATTGCATCATCTCTCGCAAATTTGAGTCCACGTCCCACATACCATCCATGTCTTTCTTACTTAAAAGTAATAAGTGGCTACGTAGGAGAGATACTTGGGTGTCAAACAGCGAATAAAAAATTTGTAAAGGGCCAAGTGAATCTTTTTGTCCAAGCCACATGGAAGTCAAAAGGATCAATAATGCTATCGCAGCCATAGAAGGCGAAAATGAAAAAATAGCCATGATTGTAGATAATAGGCTCAAAAAAACAAACCAGGGAGATAGTATTAAAAACCACCAGTTGAATGGCAACACAAATGAACCATACAGTCCATAACTATAGAGGAGGTTTTTGTTCTGTAATAGAACTTTTACGAGGCCCACTGCGCGGCGATCTTTTTGCAGTCTTCGTTTCCAGAAAGCAGAGTGTGCCGCTTCTTTAAATTTTATGTTTGGATCAAATAGTACTTTGAAATTTTGTTTCCGAATATTCAGGGCGAGTTCTGTGTCATCTGCTAATGAATCTTCGGTTACAGGGACTATGCAATTTTTACGGAAAGCTGAGAATGGGCCATGAAAAATAAAGGTGGAATCAAAATGAGATTCTAGGAGTTGTATATACGATTGTACGTTGCGGTAACCAGATT
The DNA here is from genome assembly GCA_964597855.1 of uncultured Halobacteriales archaeon. Lineage (GTDB taxonomy): Archaea > Halobacteriota > Halobacteria > Halobacteriales > Hikarchaeaceae > Hikarchaeum. The sequence goes on from CAZQZO010000005.1 coordinate 61,980, forward strand.
CGACCTTGCTCCCCCCTATGACTTCGGCATTTGTTCCCGTTACTGCCCCTACATTTTCATCGGAGAAGTGGGACACTGCTTTTTTTAAACATGAAGGGTCTAGTAGAGAATCACAGTCGGTTTTAACTATAATATCGTGAGTAGCTGCAGCATATGCTTCATTTAGAGCCACTGCGAGCCCCCTCCGTTCCGATTCTTGAATTAAAGTCAACTTGATTGTTTTGATATCTCTAAAGAAAGAAGATATGATAGAGGGGGTGTCGTCCGTACTGGAATCTATCACAACTAATTCTAGTTTGTCAAGGGGATAGTCTAAAGAAAATAAATCATTGAGCTTCTTTTCGATGATGGAGGATTCATTGAAGGTGGGTAGAACAATACTTACAGTGGGTAAGGAATTTGGTGTGTTTAGAGAAGGGGAGGTTGGTCGGATTAGAACATAAAGTAAAACATAGAAGAGATAAGGAACGAGAGTGACTAGTAAGAATGTCAAACTTAGAGTTACTAGCACATTCATGGATACTGTAGGGGAATCGTTTATAAAATCTTTCTAGATTTTGTCACAGGGGCGATTTGGGGAGAATGGTGTGATAGTATAGACTACTACGAAATACATTTTTGCAGCATATGTGGGAAGGTTTTTGCAGATTGCGAAATGAATGTTTGTAGATGGAAATCCAAGAAAGGACATGTGTGTTAATTCCCACATTGAACGAGATAGAAACAATTGAGATGGTCATCGAAGGTTTTTATCAAAATGGATTTGCCAATATACTTGTTATTGACGGGGGTTCGGTGGATGGGACGCAGGAGAAGGCAGAAGAAAAGGGGGCAAAAGTAATAATCCAGTCGGGAGGGGGAAAAGGAAATGCAGTGATAGAGGCCTTTCAAATGATTGAATCGGAAATAATTCTCATGGTAGATGGTGATGGGACATATTTACCAAAAGATGGGTTGGATATGGTTAAACCATTAGAAAATGGGAAAAACCACACGATTGGGGATCGATTTCATGATATGGGCCCGGATGCGATGACCCTACTGAATCGGGTTGGGAATAAACTGATCAACATGTTATTTTTTAAAATTTATGGGGAAAATTTCAAAGATGTACTAAGTGGGTATCATGCATTTAAGAGAGACGCAATAGAAGACTTATTTTTGACGTCGGGTGGATTTGGGATAGAAGTTGAATTGGGAATACGGTGTGCAAGTGAGAATATTTCCACAGAGGTGGTCCCAATTAGTTATAGGTCGAGAACGGGAGATTCGGTTGCTAAGTTGAATCCCATCAGGGATGGCATAGTTATAGTAAAAACATTATACAAACTAGCTCAAACGAGTAATCCTTTATTTTATTTTGGGTCGGTTGGTCTAATTGGGCTGATAATGGGAGGCATCCTGGGCGGATATGCAATTTTTGAATGGTTGTTTCAGAGCGAAATTCACCAGGTGGTCATAATAGGAGGAGTGTTTTTCCTACTACTTGGTGCACAGATTATGATGCTAGGACTGTTCTCAGAAACTATTCTAGAATTGCATAGAGAAAAGAGGAATGCAATTAAGAAAGGGTGGATTTAGGAGAGTCGGGTGTTGTCAACGGAAATGGCAGGCGGCGTGATGATTAAAAATCCTCTAAAATGGACTATTGAACCTCCGTTTTCTTTGATGTGAGGGGCGAGTTCTTGGATTAGGTCTTCCAATTCTCCTTTTATTTGTAAAACTAGGATGTTTTCAAGTTCCAATTCGGTTATCCATTCGGATTCAGGGACAGAACCGTCGAGAAAACCTAAAACGATTTTTTGATCAGAGGGGAGATCTAGTGCTTCTTCTACAGACTCTAGGTCGAGTTCATATGGATCCATAGGTCCAATTATACGGGGAAAAACAAAAAGACTCCATTTCCGACAGTTATATTAACTGGCCCAATCTTCGATTATTCACGATGAACCTAAATAAGGATATCTCTGCGCCAACGCAGGGCGATCGACTTCTTCCAGGGAACGTTAGCAGTTAAAGAACCAGAATTTACCGAAGTTCGAATTTTTGATACAACGTTGAGAGATGGAGAGCAATCTCCACACGTTTCGTTTTCATATGACGATAAAATAGAGATTGCCACATTACTTGACGAAATGGGCACTCATGTGATCGAGGCAGGGTTTCCTGTAAATTCAAAAGCAGAATTCGAAGCGGTGAGAGATATCGCAGAGGGAACTGAAACTACAGTTGCAGGGCTTGCTCGAGTAATAGAAGGGGACATTTTAGCTGCGATTGATTCTGGTGTCAATATGGTGCATGTTTTTGCGAGCACTTCTGACGTTCAAATAGAAGATTCAATGCATTCGACGAGGGAAGAAGTTGTAGAAAAGTCAATAGACTCTGTGAAACTTGTAAAAGACGCAGGGGTGGAATGTATGTTTTCTCCAATGGATGCTACAAGGACTGACTTGACATTCTTAGGAGAAGTCATTGAAGCAGTAACAGAGATTGGTGCAGATTGGATTAACATCCCAGATACATGTGGTGTTGCTACCCCAACGAGGTTTGGCGATCTAATTCGTTTTGTGAAAGAGCATACGGATGCATACATAGATGTTCATACGCATGATGATTTTGGGTTGGCAACTGCTAATGCATTGGCAGGATTTGAGGCGGGAGCACATCAGGCTCAAGTATCGGTGAATGGCATCGGAGAAAGGGCAGGGAATGCGGCATACGAAGAAGTAGTCATGGCAGCAATTGCAGTATATAATGCAGATTTAGGAATAGACACGAGCAGGATTATGGAACTTTCATCAATAGTTGAAGATATAAGTGGAATAGCAAAACCCCCAAATAAAGCTATTGTGGGAGACAATGCATTTAGTCACGAAAGTGGGATTCATGCCGCAGGAGTCATAGAAAATTCAGAGACTTTTGAGCCAGGAGTTATGACTCCAGAAATGGTGGGTGCCAGGCGCCAATTTGTCCTGGGAAAACATACCGGAACCCATGCAGTTAGAATGTATTTACGAGAGGCAGGATTCGACCCAACTGAAGCTCAAGTTAGAGACATAACCCGCAGAGTGAAAGATTATGGCGCGGAAAAAAAGCGAGTGACAAAAAGGGAATTAATGAGATTTGCACGGGAGGGGAATGTATTTAGAGAGAAGGTTAAAGAATAATAGCCATAATCGAAGATGCAAAAGGGTTATAAAGATCAAAAACAAGACGTATCATAGATGAAAGCCGTTGTTCGAACTAAAGAAGGATTGTTCGTTAGCTGTGCGGCTGTACAAGTTTTTGTAGGGGCGTAACTCGCCATACTAACAACACAATTAATCAGAGTAAGTTCGAAACGCCTATGAGCAATAAGCTAGAAGCAAACAAAAACCGGTATAAAAAAAATAACCAATATGAGTAAATCAACGAACGCGGATCAAGAAAACACAGCAGAAAAATCCAATCCAAAAACGGGTGCACAAGCGGTTGTCGCTTCCCTTGAAGAGGCAGGAGTGAGAGTGATTTTTGGGGTCCAAGGGGGAGCCATAATGCCAGTGTATGATGCATTATACGATTCAAAATTAGAACATATTACGATGGGGCATGAACAGGGAGCAGCTCACGCCGCTGATGCATATGGGATAGTTTCGGGACAGCCTGGTGTGTGTATAGCCACCTCTGGTCCCGGTGCGACCAATCTTATTACGGGTTTGGCTGATGCAAATATGGACTCAGTTCCTGTATTGGCATTAACAGGGCAAGTCCCAACTAACTTTGTAGGAAATGATGCATTCCAGGAATGCGATACGATAGGAGTATCGAATCCAGTTACAAAGGCCAATTTCTTTGCAACGGAATCGGAAACGGTGGGTGATATTGTTTCTCTGGCGTTTTTATTGGCTAGAGAAGGGAGGCAGGGCCCTACTTTGGTGGATTTGCCAAAGGATGTCACTCTAGGAGAAGTTTCTGACTGGAAATATAAACCACCGAAATTACCAGACCATGTTGAGATTCCAGATGGTGCAGATGTAAAAGTGGTCGAATTAGCAGCAACTGCTCTTATTGATGCTAAAAAACCTGTAATCCTTGCAGGCGGGGGAGTGATTAAGGGGAATGCTTGTGAGCAACTTTATAAATTCGCTACAGAATTTGAAATACCAGTGGTTACCACAATGCCAGGTATCGGGACATTCCCAGAAGATCATGAACTATCCCTCAAACCAGCGGGGATGCACGGTACAGGATATGCCAATATGGCGCTGACTCATTGTGATGTTATGCTTGCAATAGGAACCAGATTTGATGATCGTTTGACAGGCGGAGTAGATACGTTCGCCCCGGCCGCGGAGATTATTCACATAGACATAGATCCTGCAGAAATATCAAAAAACATTCATGCAGATTACGAGTTAGTCGGGGATGCCGCGACCGTGCTTGGCCAATTGCATAAAGTGATGCAAGCAAAACCGGATGCGGAGGAGTGGTTGGAACAAATTAAAACTTGGAAACAAGAATATTCCATAGAATATGGAGAACGTGAGAGTAATGGAAAGCCACGGCCCCAATACATAATAGAGCAACTTTGTGAAGCAACTGAAAGTAATACTATTGTCACAACGGGTGTTGGGCAGCATCAAATGTGGGCAATGTTATATTGGACATATAAAGAGCCGAGAACATGGGTTTCTTCCCATGGTTTGGGTACGATGGGGTACGGACTTCCAGCAGCGATAGGCGCACGTTTTGCTGCGAGTGACGACCAAAAGGTTGTGTGCATAGATGGGGACGGGTCGTTCCTAATGACATTACAGGAACTTTCTGTTGCGGTTAGAGAGGAATTGGACATCACAGTGGTAGTTCTAAATAACGCAGGAATAGGGATGGTAAGACAATGGCAAGATGCATTTTACGGCCATAGAAGAATGGCTTCGGAATATCCATGGGTTCCAGATTTCTCAAAAATTGCAGATGCATTCGGGGCGAAGGGGTTCCTTTTAGAAAATGTAGAAGACGTGGAATCAATTATAAGAGAGGCAATAGAATACGAGGGCCCATCGGTTATTGACGCTAGAATAGACCCTGCAGAAAATGTATTCCCCATGGTCCCTAGTGGCGGAGCGAATGGTTTGTTCGCCTTGACAGAAGAGCATTTGGAGGAACTATAAAATGGGTGAAAAATCAAAAGGGCTCAAAGGACCAAGGCCTAGTGATAGGCCACATCCAAATGAGCGGAGGAATCCACAGGGGATACGAATTGAGCCTGGCAGTTCGGGGGAGCTTCAGAATAGACTAGCAACATTTTCAGCATTAGTTAAGCACGAGCCTGGAGTTCTAGCTAAAGTTTCAGGGTTATTTTCACGTCGTCAATTTAATATTGAAAGTCTAACAGTAGGGCCTACAGAGGATGAAAATAGTGCTAGGATTACACTAGTGGTTGATGAGAATGATACCGGCATAATTCAAGTGAAAAGGCAATTGGCAAAGTTACTTCCAGTTATTTCGGTGAAAGAATTATCAGAGGATGCGATAGAAAGGGAGCTTTGTTTGATAAAGATTAGAAACCACTTTGAACAAGGAAGTTCACTTGAAGAACTTAAGAAACAGACAGATAAGGAGGGAGTAGAGATCTTGGATATTAGCGAGGGTATGGTGACAATTGAGGTTAGAGGGGGCCAAAGGGATATTGACGACATGATCGAAATGTTTGATGAGTTCGAGATCGAAGAGGTTGCACGTACAGGAACAGTAGCACTAGAAAAAGGTTCTAAGAAAACAACATGACTAACAAAAAATTCACTACAAACGTATACTACGAAAAAGACGCGGACAGAGCACATATAGATGATAAAACTGTGGCAGTAATAGGATATGGGAGCCAAGGGCATGCACATGCACGTAATCTTCATGATAGTGGTGTGAAGGTGATAGTGGGCCTAAGAGAAAATTCGTCTTCATGGGAAACGGTTAAAAATGATGGATTGAACGTTGCAACCCCCATTGAGGCCACGAAAGAAGCAGACATAATTATGATGCTAGTTCCGGATACTGCTGCTTCGTCGGTTTATAAAGAAATAGAGCCAGCAATAGAAGAGGGGAATACGCTAATGTTCGCCCATGGGTTTAATATTCATTATAGTCAGGTGGAACCTCCAAGTAATATTGATGTGTCGATGATTGCACCCAAGAGTCCAGGTAATCTTGTTAGGAGGAATTACGTGAAAGATCAAGGTACGCCTGCACTTTTGGCAATATATCAAGATTATACAGGGAAGGCAAAAGAAGTAGCTTTGGCTTATGCAGAAGGTATTGGATGTGCCAGAGCAGGAGTGGTTGAAACGTCGTTCCAAGAAGAAGTGGAATCAGATTTATTTGGAGAGCAAGTCATATTATGCGGAGGGGTGACTAGTCTTATGAGGATGAGTTTTGAGACACTAGTAGAAAATGGATATTCCCCCGAAATGGCATATTTTGAATGTCTTAATGAGTTAAAATTAATTGTAGATTTGATATATGAAGGTGGTTTGATGAAGATGTGGACTGATGTGTCAGACACGGCAGAATATGGTGGTTTAACAAGAGGTCCTAGAGTTGTTGACGAGCGTGTGAAAGAGAATATGGCAGTAGTACTGAAAGAAATTCAAGATGGGACATTTGCCAAAGAGTGGATTGCAGAAGACAAAGCAGGAAGGCCGAAATACAACCAGATTAGGTTAGAAGAACAAAATCATCAAATAGAGAAGGTGGGAGTGAACCTACGCTCGCTCTTTTCGTGGTCAGAAGAAAATGAGTGAAGGTACATTATACGACAAAGTGTGGGATGGCCACAAAGTGAGAGAATTGCCTAATGGGCAGGATCAACTATTTGTGGGATTGCATCTGATACACGAAGTTACTAGTCCACAGGCATTTGGTATGATAAGAGAGAAGAGAATGGAAGTTGCATACCCTGAACTAACACATGCGACAGTGGATCACATAATACCTACAAAGGATCAATCGAGACCATTTAAAGATGACCAGGCAGAACAGATGATGGCGGAATTGGAATCTAATACGCTAGAGGCAAATATTAAATTTGCAGGTCCAGATAGTGGGGATCAGGGTATTGTCCATGTCGTTGGACCAGAGCGGGGACTAACCCAACCTGGGATGACTATTGTATGCGGGGACTCCCATACTTCTACTCATGGGGCTTTTGGGGCCCTTGCTTTCGGGATTGGGACAACTCAGATTAGAGATGTACTAGCCACACAAACGATGGCCCTTGGTCGTCAGAAAGTTCGAAGAATAGAGGTCAAAGGAGAATTGGGAGAATATGTCACTGCCAAGGATATAATCCTAACAATAATTCGGCATTTGGGCACAGATGGTGGAGTAGGCCACGTGTATGAATATGGAGGTCCTGCAGTATCAAAATTGAGTATGGAAGGCAGAATGTCAATATGCAATATGTCAATTGAAGGGGGCGCAAGGGCAGGGTATATAAATCCAGACGAGACCACATATGATTGGCTTAAGAACACAGATACATTTGAAAAAGATCCAAACAAGTTTGAAGAGCTCTTACCATACTGGGAATCGATTAAGTCAGAAGAAGATGCAAAATATGATGATGTTTTTGAAATTGATTGTAACAAAATAGAGCCAATGGTAACATGGGGAACCACTCCCGGCCAGGGTATTGGCATATCAGAAGAAGTCCCAGATCCAGATTCACTGGCTGAATCAAAACGTGAGAGTGCCATTAGGGCTCAAAACCATATGCGTGTTGTGCCAGGGGATAAAATGGAAGGATACAAAATTGATGTTGCGTTTATTGGGTCTTGTACCAACTCTAGGTTGTCGGATCTTCGAGAAGCATGCAAAATCGTCGAAGGAAAAACCGTAGCTTCGGGTGTTCGAGCTTTGGTGGTTCCGGGGAGTCAACGAGTGAAGTTAGCAGCGGAAGAGGAAGGACTAGATAAGATTTTTGTAGAATCCGGTTTTGAATGGAGATTGGCGGGGTGTTCTATGTGCTTGGCTATGAATGAAGATCAATTGATTGGGGATGAGGCCTGTGCATCCTCTTCAAATAGGAACTTCATTGGTAGACAGGGATCGAAAGATGGCCGAACTATATTGATGAGTCCCGCAATGGTTGCTGCTGCAGCTATAAAAGGCAAAGTCGCAGACGTGAGGAGGATATAAGAATGAGTTCTCCTGCGATAAAATCATCCAGCGGAAAGGGGATATCCATAAGAGGTAGTGATATAGATACAGATCAAATTATTCCAGCTAGATATCTCAAGGCAATAACATTTGATGGGTTGGGAGAGTTTTCATTTAGAGATTTAAGATTCGATGGGGAGGGTCGAGAATTGGAACATCCATTTAATGACAAGGAATACCAAGATGCATCCATATTGGTGGTCAATTCTAACTTTGGGTGTGGTTCATCTAGGGAGCATGCACCTCAAGCTTTGATGAGGTGGGGGATTGAAGCAATAATCGGACAGAGTTTTGCCGAGATTTTCTCAGGGAATTGTTTGGCTCTAGGGATACCAGTAGTTGAGATGGAAGCTGCACAAATAGAGATACTGCAAGAATGGGTAGAATCCAATCCAGGTACGGAAATTCATATAGATATCGTGGCACAAAAAATAAGATATAATCAGCAAGAAATACAAGTCAACATTCCAGAGTCGCATAGGAAAGCTCTTGTGGACGGGATATGGGATACAACGGCACTATTAAAATCAAATCCAGAAGAAGTTAAACAGGTATCAGGACAAATACCCTATATAAAATGAAAAAAATCTTAGTAATACCCGGAGATGGAATCGGATTGGAAGTAATTCCAGCCACGGTTAGTGTGATAGAATCACTGAACTTAAAGATTGAATTTGTCAATGCAGATGCAGGGGATGAGATAAAAAAACAAACTGGAAATGCACTGCCTGTAGAAGTGCTTGAACTTGCGGAAGGGGTAGATTCTATACTGTTTGGGGCAGCGGGCGAATCTGCAGCAGATGTGATACTTCCACTTAGAAGGGAGATAGACTCGTTTGTGAATGTAAGGCCTGCAAAGGCATATCCAGGTGTAAATGCACTTCAGCCAAAGACAGACTTGGTAATACTTCGAGAGAATTCGGAGGGCGTTTACACAGGGATTGAATCCAGAGTGTCAGAAGAAATGGCAACTTTAACAAGAGTAGTAACCAAAACCGCGTCTACTAGATTGGCAGAATATGCTTGTGAATATGTGAAAGCACAAGGATTGGATAAATTTACTATTGCACACAAAGATAACGTGATGAGAATTACTGATGGCCTTTTTAGAGAAACTGTAGAATCAATTGCATCCAAAAGAGACGTGAAAACAGAATCTGCAATAATGGATGCTCTTGCTATGTTGATGGTGATGCACCCAGAAAATTATCAGGTAATTGTTTGCCCCAATTTGGCCGGAGATATATTATCAGATTTGGCCGCAGGGTTGGTAGGGGGTCTTGGTCTTCTGCCTAGCTCGAACATTGGTCCTAAATGTGCGCTATTTGAACCAGTACATGGGACTGCTCCAGACATAGCAGGGAGGGGGATCTCCAATCCAATAGCGTCCATACTGTCAGCATGTATGATGCTTGAATACATAGGGTATGAAGAGGAAGCAGGGCAAATTCGTTTGGCTGCAGAGCAAACTTTGATTGATGGTAAAACGACTCCAGATCTTGGTGGGAAGATGAAAACAGTAGAGGTCGCAGAAGAAATAATATCTAAGTTATAAACGGTGGTTATTGTAGAGATTGTAAATTTTTTGTCAGATCGAAGGGTGTGTCTGCCTCCAGAATTACTGCTTGTGCATCCCCACCTACAGAGAGTACTTCTTCGGCGAAGACAGACGGGTCTTGCTGTATGGGCGGGAATGTATCATAATGCATTGGGAATGCGAATTTAACACCTAGCCAATTTGCAGCTATTGCGGCTTGGAATGGGCCCATGGTGTAGTGGTCACCAATGGGCAACGCTGCTGCGTCTGGTTTTAAATAATGGCCAATTACGTCCCGCATATCGACGGATAATCCAGTATCACCAGCATGGTAGAAAGATTCTCCATTTCCCATTGCTGCGTCGCGAGGGGGAGTGTCGCTGAGTAGGTATCCTGATGGCATATCGCCCCCAGCAGAATATGTATTTGCGTACCCATTTGTATGATCTGCCCTTTGCATTGTGACGTAGCCAGATCCTACTTGAATGGTGCCACCAATATTCATCGCAATTGTGGAATCTATCCCATAATCATCGGAGATATAACGAGTTAGTTCAGGAGTAGCCACGATGGTACTATCAGTGAAAGAACCAACGTCACCTATATGATCGGCATGGCCATGGGTTAGCAAAACATAGTCGGGGGGATCTATGTCAGTGGGCTTCAGAGAAGTCTTCGGGTTAGTGAAAAAGGGATCTATTAGGAAAGTGGTGTCTTTGATACGCACGTGCCAAGTGGAGTGTCCATGCCAAGTAAGTTGCATTGTGTGAATGGGTAAACTCCACAGATATTTAAGGATCTTAGCTGGAAAATGTGGGTTGAGTGAGGTCGGAATACATATCAAGTAATAAAATCAAGTGAGAATCATGCAATACGTTAGATTTAGAGATCCAGCGGGCTCGATAAGGAATGGAACATTAGAAGGTAATTTGGTTAAATTTTCTAATGTTAGTTATCAACTAGACGAGGTGGACCTACTGGCTCCGGTTGAACCAAGTAAAATAATTTGCGTGGGTAAAAATTATGCAGATCATGCGGCAGAAATGGATTCTGAAGTTCCGGACAGTTTGATGTTGTTTATAAAAACTCCAAATACGATAGCAGATCCTAATACTACGGTTACTGTCTTAGGAGGGAAGGAGAGAATAGACCACGAAGGGGAATTGGCAGTCGTAATAGGCCAGCAGTGTAGATTTGTATCGGAAGAGGATGCTATGGAAGTGGTGGCAGGATATACTGCTGCAAATGATCTATCCAATCGAGATGATCAATTTCAAGAGCAAAATTGGGTCCGAGGGAAAGCGTTTGACAGTTCTCTACCCCTCGGTCCAGCAATGGTGGACAAAGAAGATGTTCCAGAAAATGCATCAGTAGTGGTCAGAGTTAATGGAGAGGTTCGTCAAGAAGGATCGATCGATCAATTAATATATTCAATCCCAGTGATTATTGCAGAAATTACAGAATACATAACCCTTGAACAGGGGGATGTTATTATTACAGGGACTCCTGCAGGGGTTGGTCCACTTAATGATGGCGATGTGGTGGAAGTAGACATCGAAGGCATACCCACTCTGAAAAATACCATTCGAATTCCAGAATGAGATATGAGGGTGGGCTTAAGCCTATTCCTTACATAACCTATATTTATGAAAACGCGCGACCTTTCAGAGCACAGGGAATATGCCCCAGGTAAAAGTACCGGGGAGGTTGCAATAGAAATTGGGAGAGATGGATCGGAAATCATCAATTTATCATCTAATGAAAATCCACTAGGGCCTAGTCTAAATGTGATAAATACATTGAAGGAAAGATCAGAGGGAGTAAATAGATATCCGAAAGAAGCATCCAAGGGGCTGATAAATAAAATAGCACAGAAATGGGGTATTAGGGAAAGTCAAGTTTGGCTTGCTAATGGGGCAGATGGCGCGATAGATTATATATCGAGAGCGATGATAGAACCCGGAGATTGTGTACTTGTTCCAAATCCGGGTTTTGCATACTATGGTATGAGTTCTAGGTTCCACCACGGTGGGGTCGAAGAATATGATATTGGAAAAGAAGAAGGATTTGAACTTTCTGCAGAAAATGTACTTAGAGGGTACAAGGGACAAAAAATAGTATATTTGACTAATCCAAACAATCCAACGGGGGGAATATTCTCTGCCAATGAGATTGAAAGGATAGTGGAAGGTGTAGGAGAGGACTCACTGGTAGTTGTTGATGAGGCATATGGCGAATATTCAGGAGAAATGAGTTCAATTGAATTATGTAAAAAGTACCAGAATATAGCAGTAATTCGTACTTTTTCAAAGGCATATGGATTGGCTGGTTGTAGAATAGGATATGCAATAGTGCCAGAGGAAGGATCAAAAGAGTACTCCAGGGTGAATACCCCGTTTGCAGCTGGTGAGCTATCGTGTTATGCGGCTAGTACGGCTTTGGGAGATGAAAAACACCTGGATAAATCTATTGAGATGGCGAGATGGTCTAGAGAATACATGGAGAAAAATCTAGATATGAATGTTATGAAAAGTTATGCAAATTTTGTCCTAGTGGAAATAGGAAATGCTACGGAAAGTTTTGAACAATTGAAAAATAAAGGGATTATTGTTAGAGATTGTACTTCGTTCGGAATGCCAGAATACATCAGAGTAACGTGTGGGAATCAAGAACAGACAGAGAAGGTAGTAAAAGAAATAAACAACCTGCAAGAATGAGAATAGCAATTACAGGGACTCCGGGGACTGGAAAAACAACGTGTTCCAAAAATATAACACAGGGTTGTGAAATTTTACATCTAAATGACATAATAAAAGAAAAAAAATTATACCAAGGTTTTGATGAGAATCGTCAGACATTGATTGCAGATATTAAAGCAATAGGGAAGCAGTTGGAGGGTAAAGATAACATAGTAATTGATTCCCATATTTCGCATTTGTTAGAGGTAGACAAAGTGATAGTTCTACGGTGTCACCCTATAGAACTCAAGAAGAGATTGGAAGAGAGAGAATACAGTGAAGGAATTGACATCGAAAAGTCAATCGAGGAGAATGTAAAGGCAGAGGCTCTTGATGTGATACTAGTGGAATCGGTGGAAATACATGGGGAAAATAGAGTATATGAGATAGATGGGACTGGAAAGGAACCGGGAGTAATTGTTCAAGAAATAGAGGCGGTGATAGCGGGAGATAGAGATCCGGGGGTGGGTTTGGTTTCTTTTATTGAATATATGTTTGATGAAAGCGGATAGATTCATTAAAATAATGAAGAGTAGAAATGAAAGTAATAGATGACATTTCAACGATTGCGTCCTTGGAGTAAAAAGGTAATTTCACCACTAGTAGATATTCTAGAAGATAGTTTAATAACACCTAACCAAATTAGTTTTTTGGGATTGGTCCTAGCATTTTTAGCAGGTTTTTCTTTTTATACAGGAGAAAGTGGGTATGTTGCAGGGGTGGTTTTAATAGCGATTAGTGGAATCTTAGATCTGCTCGATGGGGAATTGGCTCGGAGGAGGGGGGAGGATTCAAATAAAGGGGATCTTATAGATCATGTATTTGATCGGTATGCAGATATAGCGATAATTGGAGGACTTGCAGCAGGTGTGGGACAATATTTGATTGGTTTTATAGCAGTGACAGGGGTACTGATGACATCCTATGTGGGAACTCAGATTCAAGCAGTTGGTTTTTCAAGAGATTATACGGGTTTAATAGTACGTGCAGATCGGTTTGTGTTGATTATTTTGGCTGTTTTGATAGATATTTCAATAAAAATTACAATAGGGCCTTTTGATGCGATAACATGGCTATTGATATTAATTGCAATAGGTGGCCACATAACTACAGTGCAACGTTTCAGCAAAGCGTGGAGAGAAATGGAAAATTAAAGCAATCGATGAACGCTTCAATTTTTATATAAAGAATGCGGAGGAATAGTAGCCATGGTTCAATGTGAAATGTGTGGGAAAGAAGTTATTTCACCAAAAAGCATGAAGATAGAAGGGGCAATACTGCAGGTTTGTCAAGCTTGTGCTAGGTTTGGGGTTGAAATTGGGAATACAAAAAGTAAAAGTTCAGGGTCGAAATATAAGATTGAACCACGACAAAGAACCAATAGACAAGTGGGGTTGAAAAAACAGAAAAGTCAAGGGTACAATCACATGAAGGAGGTGGACTTGGAATTTAATGAGAAGATTAGGAAAGGAAGGGAAGAGAAGGGATTATCCCAGGTTGAACTTGCTAAAAATCTCAATGAGAGGGCTAGTTTGATCAAGAAATTGGAGAGGGGGGAAGTACTGCCGACCGAAAAAGTTCGGAAAAAATTAGAAAAGCATCTAAAAATTAACTTACTGGAAGATGCAGAATGAAGCGCAAGGAATAACTGGTTAGGGGGTTGAATTGATCCATGTTCATTCTTATCAATCTGAAAACATACAGATGTGATCCGATTGAAATTGCAAGGGCCGCAAATTCCATCTCAAATGAATTGGGCGTTAGAATTGCGGTTGCACCTCAAGCAATTCATTTGAAAGAAGTAATAGAAACAGGAGTGGAGACTTGGGCGCAACATATGGATAAAGAAGGGGAGAAAGTCAGAACAGGTACAATTACATCGGTGGGATTGTCTGAAGCAGGGGTGAGGGGTAGTTTATTGAATCATTCAGAACATAGGTTATTACTTGCAGAAATTGATGAAAGCGTGCGAGAAGCGTCTGAAGCTAAATTAGAAACAGTTGTGTGTGCAAATAATCCATCCCAAATTGCTGCTGCAACGTCGTTGGGTCCAACATTTGTTGCAGTGGAACCCCCAGAGTTAATCGGAAGTGGAATTCCAGTAAGCAAAGCTGCCCCGGACATTGTCAGGGATGCGGTCGAGTCTGCAGGAAAGATTAATCCAAAAATTCCAGTTCTATGTGGAGCAGGTATATCGAATGGAGAGGATGTTTCTGCGGCGATAGAATTGGGCGCTGAGGGCATATTATTAGCTAGTGGTATAGCGAAATCGAAAAATCCACAGAAATCAATAGAAGATCTATTAAGTGGGATATAGAATAGAAGAATTAGTGTTTAGTCCCACTGATTTATTTTAGTTTGTTCCACCCCATGGAAACTTAAATTGGAAACCTTTACTCCCATTTTCCTAACTGAAATTTCATGGAAATCTTTGAGGAGATCCATGGCAGAAGTAGATATTAAATTTGGGTCGTTTGTGGCAGTTCCAAAAGAAATTTCACGGGTGTGGATTTTATAAGGGGGTTCTATTACTTTAATTCCAACTGTTCGGAAAAAGGCATTAGTGGAAGTTGCAATTGCACCAACATCTTGGGAAAGTTTTTCGATTAAAGCTTTTTTTTCATCAGAATTAACGGTGATGTGTTTAAATGAAGATTCTCTGGAAATGCTTTTTTTAGGACCCATGGGAATTACTTTTTTAGAGTCCTCTCCTCGGGCGAGTATGGAAAGTGAAATCCCTTTATTACCATATTTGTTTTTAAGAGTCGCAATGGGAATATTAGCTAACTCACCTATGAGGTTTATTTCATCGGAATGGAGAGATTTTGCAGTGACAGGTCCAATTCCAGGTAGGTTTTCTATAGGTAGGTTGGAGAGAAAGTCTTCAGTTTGTTCGGGTTTGATAACTACGATTCCCCTTGGTTTTTCAATCGAGCTGGCCATTTTTGCGATGCTCATAGAGGGGGCAACACCGATACTTGAAGGAACACCTACTACAGATTCTATTTTATCTCTCAAAATTTGAGAGAAATTGGATGCAGAATCCCAAGTTGTTTTACTTGTTACATCTAAATAGGCTTCGTCTATACTAACGTGTCGAGCGACGTCTGAAAAATCTTCAAGGACGTTTCTTACACTTTGGGAAATTTCCCTATAAAAATTTTTGTCGGCAGTGCGGTAGTAGCAAGAGGGTTCAAATGAAGGATTAAGTTCCTTATCAGGAAGAATGGAGAGGGCTTTGGAGATATTCATTGCACTCTTGATGCCTAAATCCCTAGCCTCGTAGCTCGCAGTGGCTACTGCCCCTCTAGATTCTCCAGGAGTATAATTCATTCCCACTATAACAGGTTGGTCAATCAAATCGGGTTCACGCAAACGTTCGCAAGAGACATAGAAACAATCCATATCTATATGGATGATTATCTGATCAGAGATATATTTTTTTGGTGAAGAATTGAAGAAATGAGAATGGTCCACAAACTTCAGAAGTTCCGCAGAAAATTATAGATTATGGAGCAGGGGGATGGAAAATTGGAGAAGTGGGTAAACGCCCTAGTATGAATAGAAATAAAAGAGCAAATAAAAAGAAGAAATTGGGTTCAAGGAAGCCTAAAAATCCCGAAAATCCGAGGAAGCCTAGATATCCCAATTTATTCATATATTGGGGGAGACGCCCCAAAAGAAACAGGAAAAACAGAGCAAATGCGAGGAAAAAATCCGTGTTAACAAAGCCTAAAAATCCCGAAAATCCGAGGAAGCCTAGATATCCCAATATATTGAAAGATCGTGCCTCTTCTAAAAGTATTTCTTCAATAGAAATGGGCTCGTCCATGGTCCATTGTTGTTGTTACTAATTATTAAGAGTGTGGGATTTTGATTCTGCAGACATGGATTTGATTTCTAAAATCAAAATTCCATGTGTTTCGTCTTTTGCTTCTATAGTTCCTTCTATGGTTAATTTAGAAAGAGGGGT
>CAZQZO010000006.1:0-35536 GCA_964597855.1 uncultured Halobacteriales archaeon
TTAGAAAATATGTGGGAGATAAGAGGGGGGAATGTAATACATACTAAAACACAAATAGGGGGTGCTTCAATAATATGAGTTTAGATGAAATGCGATCGAAGATCGAAGAGATTGATAAGAGGATTATGGAGTTGATTGCAGAGAGAACAGATATAGCAATTTTGATTGCAGAGATAAAGGAGAAAGAAGGGCTTCCAATCACGGATAAAGACCAGGAAAAAAAAGTGATGGAGAGGGTATCTAAGAACGCGGATTTATTTGGAATAGATAAAGAAGGTGTTGAGAGGATCTTTCAGATGTTAATTGAATTGAATAAAAGCAAACAGCGCCGGAAGTTCTAGAGAGATTGGTAAGAAGAAAGAACACTCGAGAGGGCAGCACTATTTACGGGTTTTTCTATTGAAGACAAATGAGATATGCTGATATTTCCATCAATTACCGTTTGGCGGTCGGTTCCAGGAGAATCACTGATCTTCGAATCTCTCATTTTTGCCCATACTTCGTCGTTGACTCTTGCAGAGTGTTCGTTGATGCTGTGAGCGTCCATCTCGCATAAAATAGAAGGAGTGGTCAAAAGCATATTTGGAGAAGCGTTGGTGGTCATTGGTAAGTTGACATTTAGATATTCCATCTCTTTTAGAAGTTTTGATTCAACGACGTTCTTCGCTAGATACGCAATTGCATTTGCTGCATGAGTATATTCATCTGGAGAGGGAGTATAAGGGTATTCGCCGAGGGGTATGAAAAGGGAAGATGAGATAGATGGAAAACCTAAAAAAGTGGACTCTATGGCGGCACTGATCGTTCCAGACCGCCCTAAGGAGTAGTAGCCAACATTTGCCCCACGATTGCAGCCAGAAATTACGATATCGGGTTTGAGTTCGAGTGCCTTGAGTCCAATGATAACACAATCGGCAGGAGTTCCGGAGACAACATACCCTTCTTCAATGGATTCTATTTGAATATCTTGATCATAAGATGTCATCCTCCCGATTCCACTCATATCAGACTTCGGTGCAACAATAGTAACGTCTGCGAAGTTGCTGAGAGAATGGTACAAAGCCCAGATACCATGTCCTTTAATTCCATCGTCGTTGGTAAGTAAAATATCCATATGTGAATGGTAGACTGTTTAGATTATATTATCATTTCCAAAGGGTTGCGAGTAAGTGGGCGAATATTTGTATTAGTGGAGCGGTGTCAATTCCTAAAGATCATCCTTATCAGGGTATAGACACTGCGTGTAAATGTGAGTGAAAAAGAATTGCCGATAGAGAAATTCTTTACAGAGGATACGATAAGTGTTCATTTAAAGGCAGGTGCACCTCCGATGGCAAAGCGAGGGTACATAACAGAAGTGAAATTTGAACAAGTAGGAGAAGAAATTTTAACAGAACGACAAGTAAAGGAATGGGCTAAGGCGATAGAAGAGGAAGGAAGAGGATCGGATAAGGGATTTTTTGAATTTGATGAGAGGGATATGAAAATTATCCAATTGGGAAACTACAGAATAACAATCGCACAACCACCTTTTTCAGATGGTTGGGAGATAACTGCAGTAAGGCCAACAGTTAAAACTACAATAGAAGATTATGAAGGAATAGAAGAGTTGACAGAGCGATTATTAACGCGACAAAGAGGCATACTCATAGCAGGTGCACCGGGAATGGGGAAAACGACCTTTGCGCAAGCGGTGGCGGAGTTTCTTTCGGGGAATGGTTTTTGTGTCAAGACTATGGAACGGCCTCGAGATCTGCAAGTTGGGCCTGAAATTACACAATATACGGCCCTATCTGGAGACATGGCAAAAACGGCAGATGTTTTGTTATTGGTCAGACCTGATTATGTTATTTATGATGAAATTAGAAAAACGGAGGATTTCATCGTTTTTGGAGATCTAAGACTTTCGGGGGTGGGGATGATAGGGGTTGTGCATGCAACGAGGGCGGTTGATGCGTTGCAGCGATTAGTAGGGAGAGTGGAATTGGGATTGATTCCACAAGTGACGGATACGGTCGTGTATTTAAAGGAAGGGAAAATTGAGACGATATATGATGTGACTATGGAAATAAAAGTTCCCACAGGGTTGATAGAAGAAGATTTAGCACGGCCAGTGGTCATGATAAGAAATTTTGTAACGGGAGAACTAGAGTATGAAATATACACATTTAGTAGTCAAATAGTGACAATACCGGTTAGTGGAAAGCAAGAAACGAGTGGCATGGAAAAGCTAGCTATCCAGGAAATTGAAAAGGAAATAAAATCATTTGTAAAAGGAGATATTCTAATTGAATTAAGTGGGAAAAATAGAGCTACTGCGTACGTAAGTGAGAAAAATGTAGGGGCATTAATAGGCAAAAAGGGAGAGAGAATTAATAGTATAGAAAAACGGTTAGGCGTGGGGATTGATGTGAGGCCATATGAAAATGGAAAAAACGAAGTTAAACAAATTCAATGGTCAGAAAACCAAGATTTCGTTGATGTTAAAATTTCGAAAAGACACATCATCATCCCATCTGAAAGCTACATAGGGGATGCTATTGAAATTCACGCAGATGGGAAATATCTTTTCACGGCCACAGTGGGGGGAAAGGGGGAAATTCAACTAGCTAGAGGTAGTGCCATAGCGGAAGAATTAGAAGGCGTAATAGATAGAAAAGGAAAGATATCGATAGTTCCAGTGGTTTGAATAAATTAGTTAATTTTCAGATGGTGAGAATGCCTTGCCCAGGTAGTTAACATAAGTACGTGTGGGATAAAGTGGCCCTATGTCAGAATTAAATGACGCCAAGAAGGAAGTTTCTGATGCATGTAACGTGGTGGCAAATGCAGGGTTGACCGAGTTGTATGCAGGGCATGTTTCATCTAGAGTCGGGGATATTGCTCTGATTCCTGCACATCTTCATCATGATGGGAGGGGGATGGAATCGATGACGCCTGAGCAGATAATTTCAGTTAATTTGAAAACGGGAGAGCAAGACCCAAAGGAGTTAGAGCTACCAGAAGAAGACACAATTCATACTAGTATATTTGCAGTTCGAGAAGATGTGAAAAGTTGCGTGCATGCGCACCCGGTTCATGCCACTGCTCTGAGCATGACGAATTCTTCAATCATACCAGCTTCAATACGGGCGGTTCGGCTTGGAGAAGTTCCCGTGCACGATGCAGGTCCAATGTTGATTGAATCAAATGCACCAGTTGAGATTGCACGGGGGGAAGCCGTGGCAGAAAGTCTTGGAGATGCCTCGTGTTTACTTATACGAGGACATGGAGTGGTAACGGTGGGTCGAACAGTTGCAGAGGCAGTGAGTAGATTGTTCATATTAGAAAGAGCAGCCCACCTTCAAATGCTCGCAAGTTTAGGAGGGGGAGCGGTTGCATATGAAGGGGATCCATATAAAATTGCGAATCATCCAGAGATACAAGAACATGCAGAAAAGCCGAGTGAGGATACATACAAATTCTTGAGGAATCAATATTTAAAGTAGAGATAAAAGTTGGCGGAAGTGCAGATTTAGTTTTCCCATTTCAAAACAGTACCCTTTTGAATCCTCCGATTTCAATAAACAATCAATGGGAAGACGTAAAAAAATCGTTGAACAATGCGAGAAATTAATGGACAAGCCCGAGCAGATTCGGAATATGGCAATAGCGGCACATATTGACCATGGAAAAACTACTCTGTCGGACAACCTTCTAGCGGGGGCAGGGATGATCTCTAAAGATCTCGCGGGGAAACAACTAGCAATGGATACTCACGAAGATGAGCAAGAACGTGGGATAACAATAAATGCTGCAAATGTTTCCATGACGCATAATTACAAAGGCACTGATTATTTAATAAATCTAATTGACACTCCAGGGCATGTTGATTTTGGAGGAGATGTTACACGGGCGATGAGAGCTGTTGATGGGGCACTTGTTGTCGTCGATGCAGTTGAAGGTGCAATGCCTCAGACTGAAACAGTTCTTAGGCAAGCCCTAAGAGAAGGGGTAAAACCGGCTTTATTTGTGAATAAAGTTGATCGTCTGATAAACGAACTTCGAGAAGGTCCTCAAGAGATGCAGGAGCGTCTCGGGGTGGTGATCAACTCGGTGAATGAGATCATACGTGGGATAGCTCCAGAAAAATATGCTAACGAAGGGTGGAGAGTTTCGGTTGAAGATGGAACTGTTGCGTTTGGGTCCGCACTATATAATTGGGCAGTTTCGTTGCCTTCGATGCAGGAAACGGGAATAAAATTCGCAGATATAATTGAGGCCAATAAGAGCGGAGATTTGTCCATATTAAAAGATAAATCGCCCCTGTCGGATGTTGTGCTCAACATGGTTGCGCAACACTTCCCAAGTCCTCTGGACGCACAACCTAGTCGGATACCTAGGATCTGGAGAGGGGACGAGGACAGCACTGCAGCCATTCAGATGAGAGGTGTAGATCGCGGAGGGGATGTAGTCCTCATGGTCACGGATATTAGTATTGACCCCCACGCGGGTGAAATTGCTACTGGTCGCTTGTTCTCAGGAACCATTGAGCGTGGGCAGGAACTCTACGTTTCAGGGACTGCGGGAGCCAATAGAGTTCAATCTGTGGGTATATTTATGGGCGGGGATCGAGAAGAAGTTTCGATAGTTCCTGCAGGAAATATAGCCGCGGTTACGGGTTTGAAAGATGCGATTGCAGGGTCAACAGTTTCGGCGTTAGAGATGTTAGCTTTCGAATCTATTGATCATATTTCAGAACCAGTTATTACTCAATCGATAGAGGCAAATTCTATGGATGATCTTCCCAAATTGATCCGGGTTTTACAACAGGTTTCCAAAGAAGATCCTACTTTAAAAGTAACGATAAACGAAGCTACTGGCGAACATTTAATTTCGGGACAGGGAGAACTTCATTTAGAAGTAATCACGGACAGAATCGCGCGAAATCATGGTGTTAAGGTTAATACAGGACAACCAATTGTTGTGTATCGCGAGTCCCCCAGGAGACTCTCAAGAGAGGTTGAAGGGGTATCTCCAAATCGCCATAATAAATTCTACATAACTGTCGAGTTGCTATCAGACGTCATTACTGATAAAATAAAACAAAATGAAATATCGATGGACTCTCCAGAATTAGAGCGGAGAGAACTTCTTATGGAATTGGGCATGGATAAGGCTTCAGCACAAAATGTTAAAACAATCATCGGCCCCAACATTATTCTCGACCAAACGAAGGGTATCCAATATCTGAATGAAACAATGGAATTGGTACTAGAAGGGTTTGAAGAGGCCCTTGTTGAAGGGTCTTTAGCTCGCGAACCAGTACAAGGTGCATTGATACGCTTACTAGATGTCAAACTTCATGAGGACGCAATACACAGAGGCCCTGCCCAAGTAATACCTGCTGTTCGAGATGCCCTACAGAAGGCACTTATAGCATCTCATGCTCGATTACTTGAACCGGTACAAAATGTTCGTATAGATGTTCCCTCAGAACATATGGGACCTGCATCGGGAGAGATTCAGGGGCGCCGGGGGAGAATTGATGATATGTACCAAGAAGGTAATCGTATGATTGTAGAAGGTGTCGCTCCTGTTTTTGAAATGTTAGGATTCTCTTCAGATATTCGGTCTGCTACGGAGGGTCGTGCGGCGTGGAACACTGAGAATGCAGGATTCGAACCGTTAGCCGATAACCTGCAAACTGAAACGATCCTCAGTATACGCAAAAGAAAAGGACTCAAAGTTGAACTTCCCGCTGGAGTCAATTATTTCTAACAAGAGTTGTAAACAGAATGTGCATACTCTATTTTACCTAGCAATTACGAATTAGTCAAGTATTTAATCCAACCGAGTTTTATTCAAGTGACTAATGGGTAATAAATTTCGAAATGGCCCTAGGGCTTATGTGGTCCGACTTGAATTGGCAGATCGACCGGGGGAGCTCCTTCGTGTGCTTGAGCCAATAGCATCAAGTGGGGGAAATCTGTTATCAATATTCCACGAGCGTGGCGATATTACTCCGCGGGGGAAGATTCCTGTGGAAATAGATCTTGAATGTTCTCAGGAGCAGTTTGAATCCATATTATCCTCATATTTAGACCTAGATATCCAGGTTACGCAATCTGGAGAAGAGCTATATCGAGGAGAACTGGTTGTCCTCTTGATTGGAGATGCAATTGCTAATGATTTGTCCAGTGTGGTCGCATCCATTGATGCATCTGGTTCTGTTGCAGTTATTGAATCTTCGGTGAATCGTTCTATTGAATCTCCGGCAGAAGCTAGTTCTATCCTCCGTCTAGCGATTAAGGAGGGGGATCAGCTACAGGCGGTTGATTCTGTGAAATCAATTGTATCGAAATATGATCTTCATTTCATGACAACCACGGATCACGAGGTTTCCCAATGAAACTCGCAGTATTGGGTGTCGGAAGTGTAGGAAAGGCGGTGGCGCAACTATCAGGAGAATACGGCCACTCAGTGGTTGCACTGGCAGATTCCAAGAGTGCCATTGTAGATCCAAAAGGAGTAAAGGTCGATGATATATTAGAGAAAAAGTCGAATCGAATGCCGTTGGGAGATGCTTCTTTGGAAGATATATTTAATTCTGATTATGAAGTTCTAATCGAAGCGACTCCAACTACCCTTGAATCTGCAGAACCAGCGTTTTCTAATATTAAAGCGGCGTTGGAAGCGGACCGACATGTTGTTTTGGCGAATAAGGGTCCTGTTGCGGAGAGATTTGAGGAGCTCCAATCTATTGCTGATGGAAGTAAAGGCACTCTGCGGTTCGAAGCTACGGTGGGTGGTTCAATACCAATACTCTCCACAATTGAGGATGTGAGTCCTAGAAACATCACTTCGGTAAGGGGGATTCTAAATGGTACCTCTAACTTCATTCTTACTCGAATGGCTGCGAAAAATCTGAGTTACAGTCATGTTCTATCAGAAGCGCAGGAGCTAGGTGTTGCAGAAGCAGACCCTACATTCGATGTGGGCGGGATTGATACTGCACTTAAATGTGTGATATTATCCAATGTCTTATCAGGAGGTGGTTTCTGTTTGTCAGATGCAAATGTGGAGGGAATCCAACATATATCCAATCACGCGCTCAATCTAGCAGACAAGTCTGGCTTGACAATACGATTGATAGGAGAAGCCACGAGAGAGGGAGTGAATGTGGCCCCTATGTTAGTCCCAAAAACAGGGGACTTGGCTGTCGAAGGTACTCAAAACATAGTTCAAATTACCACAGAACACGGGGGGGTTCTAAACCTCGCAGGTGCGGGTGCAGGTGGCGGTCCAACTGCCTCTGCGATATTCTTGGATATTCAGCGTCTAATAGTGTGACTATGTCTAACATGAAAAACGTAATACGTGGGCGATTTTAGCTCCAAACAGTATCGAAATCGTTTTAGCCGCACTCTGTCAATCGACCTCAGAAGTTACCATGAGTGACAAACCACATCAAAATTTGGCTGTGATAGGTCATGTGGACCACGGGAAGAGCACTCTCGTGGGGAGACTCCTCTACGAAACAGGGGCAGTAGAACAACACGTGATTGATCAGTATAAGAAAGAAGCAGAAGAATTAGGAAAAGGCGGATTTGAATTCGCATATGTTATGGACAACCTAAAAGAAGAACGGGAACGGGGTGTGACAATTGATATTGCCCATCAGGATTTCCATACAGATAATCATTATTTCACAATTGTAGACTGTCCAGGTCACCGGGATTTTGTTAAAAATATGATTACAGGAGCAAGCCAAGCTGACAGTGCAATTCTTGTTGTAGCTGTTGATGACGGGATTGCACCTCAGACTCAAGAGCATGTCTTCTTAGCCCGGACTCTTGGTATTGCAGAACTCATCATAGTCATAAACAAAATGGACAAAGAGAATTACGATGAGGGCAAATTTAATGCGGTTAGAGAAGAAGTAACAACGCTACTTGGATCGGTTGGGTTCAAGGATAATCTTTTCATCCCCGCTTCTGCTTTTGAAGGAGATAATATCAAAGAGAATTCTAGCAATACTCCATGGTACACGGGCCCCACTATTCTTGAGGCGATCAACGACCTTCCAGTTCCAAAAGATGCAACTGATGCACCATTGAGACTCCCCATACAAGATGTATATACAATCTCTGGCATTGGTACAGTTCCAGTAGGACGTGTGGAAACAGGAACCATGAAACCAGGGATGAAAGTTGTATTCCAACCTTCAGGGGCATCGGGTGAATTGAAGTCTATAGAAATGCACCACCAAGAAGTTCCAGAAGCAGCGGCAGGAGCCAATGTTGGGTTTAATGTAAGAGGTGTCGGTAAGGAAGATGTGCGTCGAGGGGACGTTCTTGGTCCTGCAGATAATCCTCCAAAGGTTGCAAAAAGATTCAAAGCTCAAATCATAGTTATGCAACACCCCAGTGTCATAACAGTGGGATATACCCCCGTTTTCCATGCACATACATCTCAAGTGGCATGTACGTTCGAGCAAATCCAAGATACCCAGGGAAAAGATCTTGATTTCATCAAGGCGGGAGATGCAGCTGTTGTTTGGGTGAGACCACAGAAACCGGTCGTGATCGAGGTGGCAAGTGAAATACCAGAACTAGGTGCTTTTGCGATACGTGACATGGGATCAACAATTGCAGCTGGTAAAGTTTTGGAAATAGAAGAGGCATAAATGCAACAGGCGCGCATACGTTTAGCAGGAACTAGCCCTACGGATCTTGACGCAATTTGTTCTGATGTTTGTTCTATTGCCGAAAAAACTGGAGTAAATTTGAGTGGCCCCATACCACTTCCTACTAGAAAGCTGGAAGTTCCTTGTAGGAAATCTCCAGATGGAGAAGGGACTGCAACATGGGAGCATTGGGAGATGCGCGTGCACAAAAGGCTAATAGATCTTGATGCAGATGAGCGTGCGTTACGTCAATTGATGCGCATTCAAGTTCCAAAAGATGTCAGTATTGAAATAGTCCTCACAGGAGGCTAATAGTACATCGTGTTTTTGTCTAATTTGTTGGAATCATAATTAGGTACTCGCAACTCTCATATACCACCACTTATTGTACCCTGAATAGGGCTTGTAGTTCAGTCGCAGAATGCTCGGTTCGCAATCGAGAGGCCCCGGGTTCAAATCCCGGCAAGTCCATAGGCAATAGTACTAACAAAGGGATGGATTGCTAATTTTAGAATTTTGGTGAGAAAGAGTATTATTCTGCCCAGTTAAGTAGGCAGGCCCCTTGATCTAATTCTGCAATGCGTTCTGGACTGAATGTAACTGAGTTTCCAATATGTTTCTCGACACATTCTGAATATTCATTCATAGTCCTATACAAATTGATCCCAGAATAGGAAGCTAATTGATTTGCGATTGTTTCGATATGAGATTCATCCAGTGATCCAGAATTGTTTTGTTTGATATTTGTAAATATCATCCTAAGAAACTCTTCAGGATTCTCATCGTGCAATCGTCTGCTGGGATCTGATTTCACCGTCCTGCTCATTTTATCCTCTTAAATATAATTGTATCGAATGGGGTTTCGTTTAAACGAAGGGAAAATTTGTGCGGAAGGATTAGACTTGTTCTAAGGCTTGTTCCAGGTCGGCGAGGATGTCGTCTATGTGTTCTATTCCAATTGAAAGTCGAATATATCCAGGAGTTACACCTGCGCGTAATTGATCTTCGTCAGACAACTGTTGGTGAGTTGTTGTGGCAGGGTGAATAGCAAGACTTCTTGCATCGCCGATATTGGCAACGAGATAGAAGAGATCGAGTGCATCTATAAATTTTTGACCCGCTTCTTTTCCACCTGCTAGTTCGAATCCTATCAGAGATCCGAATCCCTGTGTTAAATATTTTTTAGCTCTTTGTGTTACTTCTTTATCTTCGTGTAAAGTTGGATAAATTACAGTAGTGATTTTAGGATGATTGTTCAAGAAGTCTGCAACTTTCTCTGCGTTGGAGAAATGGGCGCGTAACCGTAGAGAGAGAGTTTCCAATCCTTGGATAAAATTATAAGCATTGAAAGGGGACAATGCGGCTCCTAAATCCCTCAGTCCGATCACCCTAGCTCTACTGATATAAGCAACTTCGCCGAATGCGGAAAAAACGGCTCCGTGGTAACTACCAGATGGAGTGTTAAATAGAGGCTGTCTTTCAGGGACTTTGCCCCAGTCGAAGTTTCCACCGTCTACTACGATTCCACCTATTGAGTTTCCATGGCCACCTATCCACTTGGTCAAGGAATGGACTACAACCGCTGCACCATGGTCTAATGGCCTGCAAGTGATAGGAGAAGCAGTATTATCAACGATCAAGGGTATGTTGAATTCACGTCCTATATTGGCGACTTCCTCTATGGGGAATGGTTTCAGTTTTGGATTTGGTAATGCTTCTCCAAAATATGCTCTTGTTTTCTCATCTGTGAGTTCACGGAAATTTTCAGGATCTTTGGGGTCTGCAAATCTCACGTCGATGCCTATACTTCTAAGGCTATTGTTGAATAAATTCCAAGTACCACCATAGAGATCTGTAGAAGAAACTATGTTATCCCCAGCTTGCGCCACATTGAGGATGGAAAGTGTTGTTGCCGCTTGGCCAGAAGCAACAGCCAAGGCTGCGACACCACCTTCAAGTGCCGCGACGCGTTCCTCAAGAACTGCGTTGGTTGGATTCATAATCCTAGTATATATATTTCCAGGTTCAGCTAGTGCGAATAAATTCGCAGCGTGTTCTGTGTCGTTGAACTCATACGCAGTTGTTTGATAGATAGGAACTGCGACAGAGTTAGTCGAAGAATCGGATCGATACGAACCCCCATGGAGGCCCAAAGTTTCGGGGTGAATATAATTGTTAGACATATTTTACCTTAAAGTTATTCTGCATTCTACATATTTATATGATTTGTTTTTGATCGAGGGTGTTTTTGTAAAAGTTGCAGTGGGAGCAGGAGTTATTGGGAATATTTATCCAAATAACCGGTATTTTTGAGCAAATTGGTTAACTCAGTTAATTTAGCACCAGAAAAAGTAGGAAGAGGAGGCCTTGGGTTTCCAACTTCGAATCCCAAAAGGTTTACAGCGGCCTTGACGGGGACGGGGTTGCTGACACTGTATAATAATTTTAAGATAGGCAAAAGTTCGAAATATAATTCTTTGGCTTGGATTGCATCGTCTTGGCTAACCCACGGTTTAGATAGCTGTGCCATTTCTTCAGGAATTATATTTCCAGCTACATTTGCAGTCCCTGCACCCCCAAGAGCGAGTGTTGGCAGAATAAGAGAATATCCAGGGTAATCACAACAAAGAATTGAGAAATCATCTGTGGTGTTATTTTGTATTTCCTGGAGTTGGGAAACGTCTGGAATTGCTTCTTTGTCTGCAATTATATTTTCTATCTTTGATAAATTTACCATAAGTTCGGGAGAAATATTTACACCGACTCTAGTTGGGTTATTGTAGATTGCAATTGGTAAATTTACACTTTTTGCGACTTGTTTGAAAAAATCAAAAACGGCTTCTTGAGGTGGTTTTATATAGGGCGGGACGATTAAAACGAGTCCGAATGCGCCTGCACCTTCAGCGTGAGTTGCAAGAGAAATTGTATCGGAAAGGGTTGAACAAGTACATCCAAAAAGAATAGGTATTTTTCCTCGTGAATAATCGGCAACATGGGAAATGATATCCCTTCGTTCAGGAAGGGAAAGTTGGGTTGATTCTCCAGTAGATCCCATTACTAATAATCCACTAGATCCGTGTTTAATGTGGAAATCAATTAACTGATTGAACGCATCGAGGTTTACGGCACCATTGTTATCATAGGGCGTAACAATTGCGGGCCAAGATCCTTCTATTCTCATAATATATTTCAAGTGAATTCTGACTCACTAAAAGTAAACTCTTACCATAGTCGCTTTTGGAAGTGGGAGGTTAGTTAAGGTCCAAATGCCCTATTTTCGAGGGGTTTCTCATCGTTTTTTTCAACAAAATCATACCCCATTACTGCTTCTCGTTGTGAATTTAGGGTTTGGGTTAGCATTTTATGTAGGTGATAATCTGCGTCAGGTTTGTCTGGTTGCCAAACAAACACATTTGTGAGTGGTTTTGATTCATTATCTAGGTCATAGAAAATATGATATATCTGATACAAATCTCCATGGATTCGAATCCATTGATCGCGTTGGGGGATGATATTTGACTCAATAGTAACTAGAGGGGTAGAACCCTGAAGGAGGTATCTCACTTTGGTGGACATGTAGGAATGAACGGTTGTCAAAAAATTGAGAGTTTCGATTAGACGCAGCGCATTCGACCGCCGTCAACGGGAATTGCTGCTCCGGTAACATATCCAGCCCGGGGACTAGATAAAAAGGCAGCTACGTCCCCTATTTCTTCGGGCGTCCCCATTCGGTTTAAGGGATTATCTGCCCAGCCTAGAAGGGCTTCTGAGAGGGAAGCATATTTTCCAGAATCAACTGTGTCTTGTGCGTGTCGGACCATCAAAGGTGTATCATGGGACCCGGGTAAAATTGCATTTACCCGTATAGGTGCCCACTCGAAGGAAAGAACTTTCATAAGGCCGATGAGGGATTTTCTAACCGAACTAGACATAGTCATATTGGGATTGGTTTCTTTTACAGCGGTTGCAGTGATTAAAACAACAGAACCCACATCACTATTAGATAATAGAGGGTGGGCGGCGTGCAGTATCCTTACGACATTCATCGTGAAAGTGTCATATGCGTCGTACCAGTTATCTACATTGAGGCTATTGAATGATCCATCGACAGGTTGTCCTGCAGAAGTGACAACATGGTCAAGTTGTCCAAATTTTTTGGTAATTTGATCAAGTAGATTTTGGACATCCTCGGATTTAGTTAAATCCGTTTGGATTGCCAGTATATCTCCTTTTGCTTCAGCTTCGAGGGATTCTTTTGCGCGGGTTAGACGATCAGAATCTCTACCACAAATGACTACATTTGCACCTTCTAATGAAAGGGAACGTGCGCACCCTAGTCCCATTCCACTTGAGCTAGCAGTAACGAGTGCGGTATTCCCATGAATTCCAAGATCCATGGCAATAGTAAGAATTTAATCGTTATAAAGTGACAAGTTTTGAAAAAGAAATAGACAGGGGGTCACACCAGGATTGGAAATGTTGCTTTCAATCCCTCTATAACGAATTCTATCGCGATGGCACCGAGTAGTAGCCCAAATATTTTTTGGTGGATGACAAGGATACTTGGACCTATTTTAGAGGTCAGTTCACTTGCGATCCACATTGAAACTGCAGCAAGTAAAATCACTGCGACTATTGGGAGAAATGCGATTAATTGGGACTGTGAAGTGGCGCTGGCCTTGTCAGCTAGGAATATGGTCAAGGTGATAGTTGCAGGACCTGCGATCATAGGAATTGCAAGGGGAAAGGTGGCTATGGAAGAAAGAAATTCGTCGTTGATAGCTGCATCTAAATTTTGTTGTCTCTGTTCTTGCATTTTCCCAAATATCATTTTATATGCAATTGCTATCAGAAAGAGTCCACCTATAATTCGGAAAGAGTTCATTCCAATCCCAAATGCACCTAGGATAATTGCCCCAAACATCCAAAAAATGACAAGGGTGACCAGAGATATCAAAGTGGCTCGAATGCAGATGGACCTGAGGTCTTGTTTAGACATTCCAAGTCCAGAAGTTACGCTTGAGAAAACGGGCATAAGACCCAGAGGATCGACGGTGACAAAAATCAAAATGAATGTTTCAATAGAAGGTGTAAGCATATCAGAGAACATTCTAAGCTGAGACTATACACGAGAGAGCTTAGGCTTTTGGAAGTGATAAAAAAGAATCTATTTTTTGAACTGTTTTTTAATCCATCCGAGAATACTATAATAATTATCCACAACGTATTCTTTTTGGGGAATAATTGCGTTATCGGTGATGCTGATGTTCTCAGGACAAACGTCGGTACAGCATCGGGTGATATTGCAATGGCCAATTCCACCTTGACCTTCTTTTAACCACTCGCTCCTGTCGGCAGTGTCTTCAGGATGGAAATGGAGTGCAGCAGACCGAACGAAAAATCGGGGCCCACTAAAGCTATCTTTTTTATCATGTTCCCGTAGAACGTGACAAACATCTTGGCAAAGGAAACATTCGATGCATTTTCGGAATTCTCGAGAACGTTCTATGTCTTCTTGCTGATAGATAAAATCGGAGTTCTCATCCGGGGAGAATGGCTGTATTGTTTTGTTTACTTCATAATTCCAGGAGACGTCTGATACTAAATCCTTGAGAATGGGAAATGTCTTCATAGGAGTCACGGTGATTGGAATTTTGGGATCAAAATCAGATAAACGCGTCATGCAGGCTAACTTTGGCATTCCGTTGACTTCCATTCCACAAGACCCGCATCGGCCGGATTTGCAATTCCATCGGACTGCGAGTTCTGTGTCTTGATTTTCTTGTATAGAAAGGATGGCATCTAAAACCACCATTCCTTCATCAATGGGGACTTCGTAATCAACGAATTCACCAGTTTTATCATTCCCTCTAAAAATTTTGAAAGTATAGTTGATGGGGTAAGTCGAGGGGAGGGAACTGGGAGGACTTGATGTATTGATTTCTGCACTCATTTCTTACCACTTGATTTTTGTTTTGTTTGGTCTTTTTTTATCATTGCTAATAATTCTTTTCTAGGAGTAGGTATGGAAACACTAGAAATGTTAAACTTACCAGAAGAGAGAGATACTATGAACTTGATTTTTCCTAGAGGGTCACTAGGGGTTGGGAAATCTATTCGAGTATGTGCACCCCGGCTTTCTTTACGTTCTAGAGCCGAGTACGCTATTGCCAGACTAACATCAATTAAATTGATTAGATCGAAGCAAGTTTGCCATCCTGCGTTGTACGATTGCGATCCGGTTGCGAATAAATTAGATGCCCTAGATCGGAGTTGTTGTAATTCGGTTATTCCTTTTTCTAGTCCTTCTTCATCTCGCTTTATTCCAACGTATTCCTCCATTATAGTTTGGAGTTCGTCTCGGAGGCGAAATGGGTGTTCACCCGAGGATTTGTTTTTGAATGGGAAACTCAGATGATCAATTGCTGATTCTATATTTTCTTCGGGTATTTTTGGGAAATTTTTCATCTTTTGTGCAGACTGTCCTGCGTGGATTCCAGCCCTATTCCCAAACACCAATAAGTCACTTAAAGAATTTCCACCAAGTCGGTTTGCCCCATGCAATCCGCCCGCTGCTTCACCTGACGCATATAGACCGGGGACGCATGTTTCTTGAGTTTCTGGATCGACGCGGATTCCACCCATCATATAATGGCAAGTGGGGGCAACTTCCATAGGTTCTTTTGTTATATCGATACCAGCAAGCTCCTTAAATTGATGATACATCGCAGGTAATTTTTGTAGAATGAATTCAGTAGGGCGTTGGCTAGCTATATCGAGGTACGCACCCCCATGCTCACTTCCCCTTCCTTCGGATGCCTCATTGAGGATCGCCCTTGCAACTACATCCCTAGTGAGTAATTCAGGGGGTGGTCTAGCAGAAGTATCTCCAGCTGCCCACCGGTTTGCTTCTTCCTCAGTATCGGCTATAGAACCAACATATGCATCAGGTATATAATTAAACATGAATCGTTCGCCGACTGAATTTTTTAATACACCTCCTTCTCCACGAACACCTTCGGTGACGAGAGTGCCTTTCACACTCAAAGGCCAGACCATTCCAGTGGGATGGAACTGAACAAACGCCATATCCACTAACTCTGCCCCCACCCTAAGTGCCATTGCAGGACCATCTCCGGTGTATTCCCAGGAACTAGAATTTACATGATAGGCCATTCCCGATCCACCGGTGGCCAAAATAATTTTCTTTGCGCGGAATAAAACAGGGAGTCCAGTTACTCTCCAGTATCCAAACGCTCCTGCCATTTTCTTACCAGTGGAATCTTTTAGAATTTCAGTTATAGTATATTCCATATAAAACTGAATTCCCAATGAAACTGCTTTGTCTTGCAAGGTTCGAATTAGTTCGAGTCCAGTTCGATCCCCAACGTGAGCTAAACGAGTATATCTATGTCCACCGAAGTTTCTCTGACTGATTTTTCCATCTGTAGTTCGATCGAAAACAGCACCCCACCGTTCTAAGTCCAAGACGCGTTCTGGAGATTCAAGGGCGTGAATTTCTGCCATTTTTGGGTCGTTTAATCCCCAACCCCCTTTCATTGTGTCGAGGAAGTGAGATCTCCAATCGTCGTCGGGGGCCACATTTCCCAATGAAGCTGCTATTCCCCCTTCTGCCATAACGGTATGTGCCTTCCCTAGAAGAGACTTACAAACTACTCCGACGTCTGCACCTTGTTCTGCTGCAGAAATTGCAGCGGAAAGTCCGGCTCCGCCTGCACCCACTATAATTACATCGTGTTCGTAGATTTGTAGTGTCATGAGTTGAATTAATTATAATTTTAAGAGGATTATATCAGACCAAACTCCAATGGAAACCATCCAAACATAGAAATCGGTGAAGGCCACCATGAAGAGACTGAACCATGCCCAAGTGGAGTGATTGACATTGAGTGAAGAAACGAATCTCCAAAGAGTATAACGTTTTGAAATTGTAGGGTCCTTTCCTTTATTCTCGGGGTTAGAGACGCAAGAGAAACATCGTGAATTGCCACCAACGAGGTAGCGAAGGCTATGACATCCAAATGTATAGCCAGAGAGGAGAAAGGCATTGAGTCCAAGTACCAAAGTTCCGACGTGCAACTCGACATCGCCTGCCCAGAATGGAGCACCAGGAGGGGCATGCCAAAAGAGGGCACGAATTGCATCAAACGTGAGAACACAAATAAATATTATACCCAAGTAAACGAAATATCTATGTAAATTTTGAAACAAAAATACTCTGGTTTCCCCTGCGTACTTGTATCGCCTGCCCTCGGAGACTGCGCATGCAGGAGGGTCACTTAAGAAAGCTCTGTAGTATGCTTTTCGATAGTAATAACAAGTGAGTCTCAACCCAAGAGGTGCCCACAGTATTAAGATTGCAGGGGATCGCAGGAGTTCTGGCCAAAAGGTAGGGAACATCCCAAATAAGGCATGATGACTTTCAGAAGAAACTGAAAAGAGAAGAGGGGAGAAAAAAGGCGAAAGTAAAGATCCATATTCAATTCCAGGAGCGCTAGGGTTGAATATGGGGTAAAGTAATCGAGAAGTTCCATAAATAACAAAAAGGGATAATCCGATGAAGACCCCTACTGGTTGAGACCACCACCGATCTACCCGATATGTCGATCCGAAATCGTAGTTATTGAGTAGATCTTTTGTGGATTGCATGTTTTGACAATGTAATTGAGGTTGTTATTAAATTGAAATTCTTAAAGATACTATGTCTTCCGTATCTTAGAGAGCTACTGTATGGAGATATATCGCTCAGAAGAACGCATAAAGTTTCTGGAATGACTGCGTTTATAATAGGACTGAGTGACGATAATTTGTGGACATATTTTGAATGAAAAATATATTAAATCTAGTTGGTATATTCTTTGGAAGCATAATATTCGGATATTGTTTTTTCGTCAAGAGTGACTAGATGGCAAATGGGATCTCCGGGGCGTACAATGGGGTTTTGTAATAGCCCGACGATGAGTCCGGTGAAAGGAGAAACTACGTCTTCGACGTCCTTTTTAAAAGGATTTGCAATGGTGCATACTACACTTCCCTCTTCGATTATTTCCCCAGGATTGCAATTTAGATTTACAATCCCGCCAGCACTAGAACGGATCCAGGTGTCTTCTTTGGAACTGATGACTGCCCTCCAACCAGGCCAATTTACAGAGTTGGTGGGACGCATAGAATAAGCGGAGAATACACTTTTAAGTCCAGTGACGGCTTTCGCTATTAGGTCGAGTTGAAACCTATGGGCCTCACCTAGTTCCACGGTTATAGAAGGAATCCCCGCTTGAGAAGCTGCCCTGCGCAACGCGCCAGAGGGGCCAGTGCCATCTATAATTATATTTGACCCGAAAGAATGGGCTAAGTGAGATACATTTTCATCGGAAAGGTCCGCAAGTACATGGAGCATATTGCTCCTTCCTCGCGTGGAAGTATGAAAATCAATGCCAAAATCACAGGGTTTTATGAAAGATTTGAAGATAGAATATGCCATTCTTTTGATACTTTTTCCAGTTCTATTACCTGGGAAAGATCTGTTGAGGTCTTCACTAGAAGTTGGAACATACCGTTGCTGGGACAAAAATGCAGGAACGTTTAATACAGGTAAACAAATGATAGTCCCACAGAGGTCGTTGGGATTCCATTCATGGGCTACTTTTCTGATAATTTCGATTCCATTAAGCTCATCTCCGTGAGACGCGGCGGATAGAAATGCACAGGGCCCGGGTTTTTTTCCGTTTATGATAGTCACAGGTATTCGGATTGGATCTCCAAGATAATTCTCGCTCACAGTATAACGTATATCCATAGTCTCCCCAGGGGGAACTTTTCCATCGGGGGGAATGACAAATGGCTTCGCTTTCTTCATTCCTGTGTTATAGAAAGTGAGTAAGTGTGTAAAAACTTACGGGAAAGAATAAAAATCTGAACTCAGAAGATTTTAAAGCTAGAAATAGAATCAATAGGTAATGTCGAAAGGTTCCAAAAAAATAAATGTAGGAGTTCTAAGCCTACATATTTCTAGAGAAACAAAGGCCATTTTAAATTCCATAGATGCCCTTGGTCATGATTCTACGTGGATTCGAAGGGAAAATGTGGAAGTCGTGATTGAAGATGGTAAGGTGAAAATAAAACCAGAGGTGGATATTGTAGCAAATAGATTACTTCTTACTAAAATGGAGCAGCCAGCAGAAGGGTTTGGTCTAGCTAGCATGTTTTCCGAGATGAAACCTATATTGAATCCCCCAGAAGCATGCATTACTGCAATTCATAAATTTGCATCTGCAACGTTATTGGCTAAAGGGGGAATTCCGGTTCCAGATGCATTACTTGCTCTAGATTATAAGCGATTGAATAGAAAAAAAGATAAATTTGGACAAACTGCAGTGTATAAAACCACCATTGGCACAAATGGGGGCGGAACCTGGAGAATAGAGAAAGAAAATAAAATCAACCCCCAGGTGGGTCAGAGAGAAGCTTTTCTACAAGA
Organism: uncultured Halobacteriales archaeon; assembly: GCA_964597855.1. Lineage (GTDB taxonomy): Archaea > Halobacteriota > Halobacteria > Halobacteriales > Hikarchaeaceae > Hikarchaeum. The sequence goes on from CAZQZO010000006.1 coordinate 19,167, forward strand.
ATTTGTCAATCAAGGACAAGAGAGGAATAGAGATCTTAGAGTATATGTTGTGGGTGGAAAGGTCATAGGAGCGATGAATCGATATGCTCCAAAAGGGGATTGGAGAACTAATGTTTCACTCGGTGGAGAAATAGAAAATGCAGAGGAAATTCTTACAAAAAGGCTCGAAGACATATCTGTGAAGGCTGCAGAAATACTTGGATTAGACTATGCAGGAGTAGATATTGTAGAAGGAGAAGATGGTTGGAAAGTACTAGAGGTGAATCCAACTGCAGGGTTTAGAGGATTATATAGGGCAACGGGCATATGTGCAGCACCATATATTGCGGAATTGGCGATAACGAGAGCCGGTGGAACTGTAGAAAGCGAGATGGTTGAAAAATTATCATCTAAATTTGACGATTCAGATCCAAGTTCGCTTCCAAGCAAGCAGGGATTCGAGTATGAGGGGAATATAAATATTGTTGATTTCATCACAGAAGTTGTAGTAAGGGGAACGAGGGGATATGAAAATGTCGAGGCGAAAGCAGATACGGGGGCTGCGAGAACCAGCATTGACATGAAACTAGCTGCCAGGATTGGGGCAGGTCCAATACGAGATACAACTTTAGTGAGAACGGGGAATGAGAGAGAAGGGCGTGCTAGGCCACTAGTCGACATAGTAGTGGGGATAAGAGGTACACAACATACAATTACTGCAAGTGTTGAGGACAGAAGCCATATGGATTATCAAATTATTTTGGGGAGGGACATATTGCAACACTATCAGATTCGGATCAAATAAGAGAGTGGTCTAGTCTACTGCAGTCCATAAATATCGACTAGCATAGCTTCGATAGGGACGCCAATCCTCTGCTTTTTCAATCATTTTAGGGAGGGTGTCTAACGAAGGGTATAGTTTCTGCATAGCCTTTCTAATGCCGAGATCTTCTATGGGGAAAATATCTTCTCGTGCTAGAACAAAGATTAAAAACATTTTGGCAGTCCAGACCCCCACTCCACGTATTTCGGTGAGGATTTCAATTACTTCTTCATCGGTCATAGAATGTAGTTTTTCTGCAGAAAGACCTTCCTTGAATGCCAATGCTATGTTAAAGATATAATCAACTTTTTGAGCAGAAAGTCCAGTGGATTTGAGATCATCTTTATTTGAGTTTAATATGGAAGTTGGTGTTATTTCAAATCGTTCGAAAAGCCTATCTCGTATTGCCCTAGCCGATGCGATCGAAAGCTGTTGATTAATTACAGATATTATGAGGCGTTCGAAGGGGTCGGGGTGCGGAATAAGTTCTATGGGTTGGTGATTGTCGATAAGCTGGGCTATAACTGGATCTTGTTTTAAAAGGGTATAAGGGTCGGATTCCATGGAAGATGGTTATATAAATCCCTTGCCGAGTAACTCCCTTGCAATTATATTTTTTTGAATTTCCGAGGTGCCTTCGTAGATTTGGGTGATCTTTGCATCGCGATATAATTTACTAACACCAAAATCGTCTACATATCCCGCACCTCCATGGACTTGGATTGCTTCGCTCGTTACCTGAACTGCTATTCTTGAAGAATACTCCTTTGCCATAGACGCGAGAGCGGTTAGGCGATTTTTTTCATGAGTGGCTATCCAAGCAGATTTGAAAGTTAGATTTCTAGCTGCTTCGGTTAGAGTATACATGTCAGCAAGTTTGTGCTGGATGGCTTGAAAATCAGAAATGGGTCGACCGAATTGGTTACGTTCTTTTGCATATGCAAGTGATTGCTCACATGCCCCCTGTGCAATCCCCACTGCCTGAGCAGACACCATCGTTCGGGATTCGTCGAAGAATTGCATCAATTGGAGGAATCCCGCTCCGCGTGTTCCAACTAAATTTTCTTTAGGCACTCTGGCATTGTCGAAGATTAATTCTGCCGTGTCAGACGCCCGGATTCCTAATTTTCCTGTTATTTTTTCAGCGGAGAACCCAGCAGTTCCTTTTTCGACGAGGATTTGGGAAAATCCGGAATAGCGGTTGGTATCATCGGGGTCAGTTTTACACATTACAACGAAAAAATCACCAACAGTACCATTTGTAATCCACATTTTTCTACCGTTAAGTATCCAATCGTCTCCGTCTTCTTCTGCAAGGGTGGAAATAGAAGTCACATCGGATCCTGCTCCAGATTCAGAAATTGCAGAACCCATAACAGATTTTCCAGAAGTGATCAAAGGAAGATATTTTTCTTTTTGTTCATCAGTCCCAAATGCAAGAATTGTATCGGCACCGAATCCTGCAGAATAGATACATAAGCCAATTCCAGGATCTACTGCAGATAACTCTTCCACGATGATGGCGTAGTCGATGGGAGAGTGAGAAGAACCACCATATTCAACAGGAATATGAGATCCTGTCAATCCCATATCTGCTGCTTTTTTCATTACGTCGTAGGGATAAGTTTCGTTTCGATCGTGTTCTTGAGAAACGGGTGCCATTTCTGTTTCTGCAAATCGTCGAACTTCATCTTTGATTAACGTTTGTTCGGTGGAAAGGGAAAAATCCATGAGAGAAATAGACCTGGACTGAATAAAGATGTTGTCCATATTAGTGGGAAGAATATTCGAAAAATAAATTATTAGTCCCAATGAAGAAACGTTCAAACGGGTGGGGAATTACAGACAGATTATGGAAGTGGAAGATGTCACTAAAGTAGCAGTTCTAGGGGCAGGAAATATGGGACATGGCATAGCGGAGGTTGTTGCTATAGCGGGATTTACAGTAGTAATGAGAGACATTACCGAAGAGTTGGTAAAAAAGGGATATGAGGGCATAGTATGGAGTTTAGATAAACTGGTTGAAAAAGGACAAATTTCTGAAAAAAAGTCGGAAGAAACACTAGAAAGGATAACAACGGTTGTTGAAATTAAAGATGCGGTGTTGGATGCAGAGGTCGTCATAGAAGCGATTCCAGAGCGCATGGATCTTAAAAAGGAAGTATATGAGGAGATGGGGAAATATCTATCAAAAAGTGCAGTGGTACTTTCCAATACATCTTCATTATCAATTACAGAGTTATCTGAGGTGACTGAGTGCCCAGATAGATTCTGTGGGCTACATTTTTTCAACCCCCCAATAAAAATGCCACTCATAGAGGTAATTTCAGGAGACCACACAGCAAAAGAAACATTTGAATTTGCTACACAATTTGCGAAAAAAATAGGTAAATTTCCTGTCGGAGTACGCAAAGATAGTCCGGGGTTTATAGTTAATCGGGTTTTGACCCCTTTACTCAATGAGGCGGCATGGATAGTTCATGAAAAACGGGGGGAAATGCAAGAGGTGGAAAGCTCCGTCAAATATGGGTTGGGACTCCCAATGGGGGCTTTTGAACTATCTGATCAAGTGGGAATTGATGTTGCAGTGCACGTATTGGAATATCTACACGAAAAACTTGGTGCAGGTTATAAACCGTGTCCCATATTGGAGGAAAAAATTGAGGAGGGAGATATAGGAAGGAAAGTTGGAAAGGGATTTTATGATTATTCAAAAAAGGTTGTAGATATAAAAGTGGAGATGCGTTCAGAGACTATAGAAATTCTATTAACAGCGTGTTTGGCTAATGAGGTTACTAAATTGTTAGAAAAGGAAGTCGCAGTGGTGAAGGACATAGACCAAGCTATGAAGCTAGGAACGGGAATAGAAAAAGGACCTGCTAAAATGGCTGATGATATTGGACTCAATAAGCTACATCAAGTTCTGTTAGAAGTATATGACTCAACGGGCGAAGAGAGGTACAAGCCTACTAAATTGTTATCTGAACTATCAGAAACGGGTGGGTTTTTCTATGAAGTGTCAGAAAAAGAGACAGGGGATGTGTCTTTTGAAGACATAGAAATTGAGAAAGAAGGTAAATTGGGAAAAATTATATTAAATAGACCGCATCGATTGAATGCGATTACAGCAGAGATGATTGAGGAAATAGATCGCGCTTTGGATCTGTTTGATCAAGATGAAAAATGCGGGGCGATATTGATCACAGGTGCGGGTGAAAAAGCATTCTGTGCAGGGGCAGATATTGTTTCGTTTGCGTCGGGTTTTAGTGATGAGAGTGCAGCGCAAGAATTGTCCAAAAAAGGCCAGGATCTTTTTTCTAAATTTGAACAGCATAGACTCCCTATAATTGCAGGCATACGGGGATACTGTTTTGGAGGAGGCATGGAATTGGCTGCAGCTTGTGATCTTCGTATTGCTTCAAACCTATCGGTGTTTGGGCAGCCTGAAAGAAATCTAGGAATTCTTCCGGCATGGGGAGGGACGCAGAGGCTCATGTATATAATGGGAGAATCAAGGGCAAAAGAAATTATTTTAACAGGTGAAAAAGACTATCGTGCAGAAGTATTGTATCAGTATGGGTTCATAAATGAAGTTGTAGATGATGAGCATTTACAAGAACGCTCTGTGGAGGTGGCAAAGCAAATATCAGAAGGGCCGCCGTTGGCACAAGAAATGATAAAACGGGCCATGTTAATAGGAAGGAATGACATTAAGAAAGGATTTGATGTGGAGAGAGAAGGCCTAGGTCAGCTAATAGGAACCGAAGATATAATAGAAGGGATGTCGGCATTTATGAGTAAACGGGATCCAGAATTCAAAGGGAAATGAGATAAACAGGATAGGAATTTTTAACATACCCTATGTCAAAAATAAACCATGGTCCGTTAGGGTAGTCCGGCCAATCCTGCTAGGTTTTCGACCTGGCGACACGGGTTCGAATCCCGTACGGACCATTTATTGATAATTCAAAGGGGTGTGTTTTAATCAGAAGGGCGTCAGTGCTATTCATGGGCATAAACTCTACCCATAATAGCCAAGATGATCGGATTGATCCGATTTGTGGGATGATAGGTACGATACCAGCCCACGGACATTATTTTTGCTGTCCACATTGTATTGAAAAATATGAAAAAAAGTATCAATCGGAGAAGTCGTCTTATCGAGAGAAACTTCCTGCGATAGCACTAGTAAGTATTTTAATAATTGGAGGGGTGTTTTGTTTGGTCCAGAATCAATTTATGACTTATTTTATGGGGATTGTACTAATAGGTTTGTCATCTCTCAAACTGTGGGATTGGGATGGGTTCTCAAAATCGTTTCAAAAATATGACGTGATTGCTAAGAGGAACAGTGCATATGCAAAAGCATATCCGATCATGGAAATGTTAATTGGAATTGCATTAATTTTACAAATATTTGTACTCAATGTTGCAGCAGCGTTGATTGTACTTATTGGTATAAGCACAATTGGTGTTGTACAAAGCATAGTTACTAAAAAGGAAATTGAATGTGCATGCATGGGTTCGAAAATTAAAGTTCCAATGACATCGCTTACCCTTGTTGAAAATGGAATCATGCTTGTAATGGCAATTAGTTTAATAATTCCATTTAAAGTAGGGTTTTAGTGGAATTGAAGTAATCAGAGTAGACGGGTTAACACCGCCTATGTTTTTGTTGCTGTTCTTTGTTTTGAATGTTGATATTATAAGACCATAGTCTACAGATACAGTTACACGGTTTTCTGATGTTTACCGAATCCAGCAGTGCTTACGTGGTGAGGTTATATAACAATATGCCCTAAGCGGATTGTGAATCAAAGTTATATAAAAATATTTTTTTGTTTGATGATTGTAATTTCGATGGCAGGGTGTGCAGATACGGGCCAATTGCCAGGGGATGAAAATGAAGAAATTGATATTGGAAAATATAGGGTTTTTCCGACATCATCTGAATTAAGTCCTAGTACGAAGGTGGTGGAATGGGGCGTAGATGCACCAGGTGTCCAGCCAATATATGTTGCATCCTCAGATGTCCCACAGTGGCACATAGACAGAGTTTCAATGGGGCATGAAATAGCAGCATCTGAGTGGGGAAATTATGGGCCATTGCAGTGGTGGATTGTAGGAACTGGTGAAAAAGAGGCAGCGGATCTGGACGAATATTATTGTGTTTTAGCGACGGAGCGGAGATCAATGGGGGATGAAACAAGAGAAAACGTGGATGGCCTCTTTATCGACCTTAGAGAAAACATGGGTTTTAGACACTGTATGGAAAGAGACCACAATATTGTGATCTATGTCAAAGATGGTGGTGCAGGTCTAAGTATAGAAAGGGAAAAAGATTTTGACGAATCTTTGTTGATGATCACAATGGCATCTAAGAATCCTTATCCGACTCACGCAGACTATGAGATAACTATTTTTCATGAATATTTTCATGTGTATCAACATGCGCATGTCATGACGAAAGACGAGAGTGAAAGAAGAGAAATACTAGGAAATGGGGCGGTTTGGTGGATGGAAGGTGGTGCAGAATACATGGGACAACTACTATATTCTCGTGCATACCCGGAAGAAGATGATCAAGAGTATGATGAATGGTTTACATTGGAAGAGCGAATGAAATGGAAGATTGAGGCTAAAAATGAACTCCTCCCAGGGGAGAGGATGGAGGACATAGTATATGGGGAAAGGCAAAATATAGGGTACCATTTGGGTTCGTGGGCCACGGCATTATTAATTCACAAATATGGTGAAGGGGCATATCTGAGTTTATACGACGATGTCGAAAGGATGGGGTTTGAAGAGGCGTTTTCCAAGAATTTTGGCGTGTCTTTAGAAGAATTCCTTGAGGAGTTCCATGATGAGTTCTTAGAATTGCCTTTAGAAGAGCAACTTAAAATTATTCCATCATAGATATCTGTCATGCGTGTGTGTGACGGTGTCATGCGTGTGTGTGACGGTGTCATGCGTGTGTGTGACCAGTTTGTGTTTTTTTTGGCGCGTGTCATACATCTGTGCGACTCATTTCCACTCCACGGATTAATCCTTGAGATGGTATGAAAGGAGGTAGTTATGGCAAGGGAGTCGATGGGGGATAGACACGACAGGGTATTTAAGCAGAGGCCCCATTATATGTTGAAATCTATGTTTATCAAGATAGATCCTAAACGATATAAATCAGAGGATGAGGGATTGTCAAAAGCCTCCAGAACTAGATCGCTTTTGAAAGCTCTGACTTGGAGGACTATAGCCACTTCAGATACATTTATTATTTCATTGTTCGTCACAGGAACTATTTCATGGGCTGCAAGTATAGCAACCTTGGAGGTTTTTACTAAAACTGGTTTATATTACTTGCACGAAAGGGGTTGGGACAGAGTTAGACTTGGACAGGAAAAGGAATGATTCATCTCGAGGATAGAGAAGACTGGGAGCAAGAATTGGTGAAAGACTCAGACATATTCTGGGACTTATACGAGGAACAATCGCAGACAGTTACAGGAGATATAATAGCGTCTATTATTGAGATGTGTGGAAGGCCAGATCAAATAGAGAGGGCTAAAAAAATTTATGAAGATGGCGAACAGAAACTGAAAGAGTCGCGGTATTATCACAAACTAGACTGAGACTGTTCAGAAATAGTGCTTCATTTTTCAGTCTGGCGATTTAATTTATATTCTAGCTTGGACCTACTGAGCACCCCGCGATCTGCTTTTCGGTGGCAGTTTGGACAAAGGACGATTAAATTCCCTGCGGTATTTTTTCCCCCTTCGGACCGAGGTACTATATGGTGAATTTCGGGCGTGTCAACCCATTCTTCGCACCATTCACAATGTTGATTTGCCCTTTCAAAATATAATTCATTTTTTAGGTTTTCGGGTGTCGGATTCGTTTTTTCAAAAGCATCTTCATCCCAAGTTCCCCTATGTTTTTTAAGGGATAGAAATGAAGGAATCAGTCGAGATTTGAGTTGTTGTCTACGGATTTTTTTGCGGTTTTGTCGGGCTTCAATCTGTAATTTGTAGCGCTCTATCCTCTCGAGTTTTTGCTCTTCTTTATATTTTTCTTTAGCAGCTGCCCTCTCTTTTCTTCTTTTTTTGCGAAGGGGAAGGGAAATATAATATAAAATAAATCCAATGGTAAATAAAGCCACGACAAGCTCCAGAGAGATTTCGAATATTTGCAAGATTTGGAGAGGGGGTGGCACAATGTTGTGGAAGAATAGGAGGGGGAGTATATTAAAAAATACGACTTTGTGCTTTCTACAAAAGTTAGAGGTTATGTTAGAGGAGGATTAGCTTTAGAATATCTCGGTTTTCTTGAAGAAAATATTCCATTTCCTGGTGGGATAGATTTTTTATTATTTCTTCCGCGGGTAAATTATCCAATATGCCTTGGCTTATTTTATCCTCAACGGGGGTTTTTTTTCGCTCTACGAGGCATTTTCGTATAGATTTGAAGTGTCCAAGTAGAAATTGTTCTAGTTCTTCTTGAGAGAATCCATTGGTGACTTCTTTACGGGGCAGATGGTTCGAGAGTCTTTGGCGTATTGTGTCGCTGATGTCTTGCTGCATTGAGAGCTTCAGGAGGGAATCGAACCCCCGACATCTGGTTTACAAAACCAGCACTCTGGCCTACTGAGTTACTGAAGCACAAATTAGTTTTATTCTCTGAATGAGATTTAAGAGTTTCTAAGAGCCAATGCGGCTACTGCAGGAAGGGAATCGCCACTTAATAGTCGCATTGCGGCCCCGCCGCCTGTACTTATATGCGAAAAATTCCTAATTCCAAATTGATCGAGAAGTGCTATCGTGTCGCCCCCTCCAACGATACTAGTTTCGGATTGGGTAGCTGCATCATATACATGAATAGTTCCTTGGGAAAAGTGAGAGACTTCTGCCAATCCTGCAGGTCCATTTAGGATAGTTGTTGATGCAGATTCCAGAGAAGAGCTGAATGTGGTGATGGTTTGAGAACCTATATCAAATATAGGACCTTCGGCGGGGAGGTCAGATACTAGTACTTCTTGACGTCCATTCGAATCGATGGCTACGTCGATTGGTAATTTGATTTTATCTCCGTAATTGGCAAGGAGTGATTTTCCTTGGCCCATATAGTCCAAGATACCATTTGTGCGTAGGATATCCATGCTATGAGCGCCTAAATCGACTCCATCACAATGTAGAAGAAAGTTTCCAAAAAGACCAGCTGCGAGGACTTCGTCTGCAATATCATGTTTGAGAACGGACTCTGCTACGGCAAGGGAATCAATAGTTTTTTTACCTGCTAAAAAATATACCCGAGGCTTGGGTAATTCGTGGATAGTTCCAAGAACTTTTAATTCTTTTTCTAATAGCCTTCCAGCATAACTGGGTAAAAGATAGGGAAACCCTACAAGAGAGGGATGAGACCTATGAGCAGATCCAAATGCGTCGTTAACATATGCATCGAAATGAGGTGCAAGGGCTGAGACAAATTTTGTTTTTGCAGCATCCTTTGGTTCCATTTCTATATACTCTTCTGGACAAAACCGGGTGTTTTCTAAGACTAAAATTTCCCCACTTTGGAGCTGTTTAATTTCATCTAAAGCTTTTTTCGAATGGGTGTTTTCAACATGATGAATGGGAGTGTCGAGTATGTCAGCCAATCGGAGGGCATGAGGTCGCAGGGAGATGCATGAATCTTCGCCTGGGCGACCTTGATGTGCCATCAATACAATCCGTGCTCCTGCAGATACTAGTTCAGAAAGTGTTTCGAGATGCGATCTTAGCCGGGTGTCGTCTGATAAATCACCGTCTATAAGAGGACTATTGATATCAACACGAATTCCTATGAGCTTCCCTTTAGGATCTAGATCGTCAAGGGTCTCAATCATAGATGTAGGAGAATGAGGTAGGATCATTGAAAGGCTTTTCTGTATCAATTTTATGTTTACAGGGATTTATTATGTGTCGCGCCTATGTGCGTACATAGCATAGGGATGATAAAGTATTATAACATATTGCGTGATAAAGTCCAAAAAGATCGGGGTACAACACTTGTTGTTCTGGGCATATCTATACTATTGTTGGATCTTGTTTTTCAAGTGATAATAGGAAAAACGGAATCGCAAATCGTAGCCACATATTTGTGGGACGGGTTGGTAATTGGGTTGGCGATAGGACTTGCAGGAGTGGGACTGTCTTTGACATATAGCATACTTAAATTTGCAAATTTTGCTCATGGGGATATGATCACTGCGGGTGGATTTTCAGGATGGGTTGCTGTTTTTGCAGTAATGGGAGTGGGTAGATTCGACATGAAAAATTTACTACTAGTCGGAGCAGGAAAACCAATAAACGTAACCGAATTGGGCATAAGCGTTTCCACGACTCCAGTAGCAGTATTGTTTGGTTTGATTGTTGCAATAATAGGCACAGTTTTATTAACACTAGCCATTGATCGCTTTGTTTTTCGCCCGATGAGACACCATAATGATGGAATTGCCTTGTTGATTGCAAGCATTGGGGTTTCTCTTGCGCTGCGTTATGGATTAGCATTCGTGTTTAAAACACAAAATCGAGGATTAACAGCGGCTAGTCTTACGGCATCCTATTCAGTTCCAGTTGGTACGGGATCGGTGCAGATAGACTTGGGCGAAATAACATTAGTTCTAGTTGCAATTGCACTAATGGTTGGTGTCCATGTATTCTTGCAATATAGCACACTTGGAAAGGCCATGAGGGCGATGGCGGACAATAGAGATTTGGCACTTATTACCGGCATACCAACAGAAAAGGTTGTTCGGGCCACGTGGATCATTGGGGGTGCATTGACAGGAGCAGCAGGATTCCTTATAACACTAGAGAGGGGAACTATTTCATTTCAGTTTGGATGGATACTCTTATTACTTATTTTTGCGGCGGTCATAATAGGGGGAATTGGATCTGTATATGGAGCCATAGCAGGGGGAGTGGTTATTGGATTTACAAGTACTATTTCGTTGATATGGATACCTGCAGATTTAGCAAACGTAGCAGTGTTTAGTGTGATGGTACTAGTCCTATTGTATAAACCAGAAGGGTTATTCAAAGGAGTTACAACAGCATGAAATTTAATAGAGAAATGTTCCTGAAAAATGATTTTAGAATAGTGGTCAGTACTTTTGTAGGGATTTCATTTTTGTTCATAATAGTGGCAATGATTTTGGGATTGGATTTCAATGGTACTGTCAATACCATACAAAGGATAATGTTTTTATCCGCAGTATACGCGATGGTAGTACTTGCGTTGAATCTTCAGTGGGGATATGCGGGGATATTCAATATTGGTGTTGCGGGATTCATGCTAAGTGGCGTGTACACAATGGCAATAATAACAGGAGATCCTAATGGGCTAATTCCAGGATTAGGATTGCCACTCCCAATTGGAATTATCGGGGGGGTTTTGATGGCAAGTTTATTAGGATTGCTCATATCAATTCCAACGCTAAAATTAAAAGCGGATTATCTAGCGATTGTTACTATTGGTTTTGCAGAAATCATAAGGTATACTGCGAATGCCCTGACGTTTAAAACGTTCTCAATAGCAGGAGTTGAAATGGGGACGGGAGCGGGAAGAGGAATCCATTTGCCGATGAACCCAATCAGGGGTTTGTACTATACAGATCCAAGCAATCTTGGACTTGGAAAGACGGTATTTGGAGAATATGTTTTTGGATTTTTTGAGATCGTTCAAGTTCAATCTTCAGTGGTTGTTTCGTGGACGTATGCGATCGTGTTGATATTCGTTGTGGGTCTGTTTTATTTAGTGATATATCGAATAGGAAATTCCCCATTTGGTAGAGTTCTAAAAGCTATTCGAGAGGACGAGGTAGTTGCGAACGCGTTGGGGAAAAATACAGATATATACAAGATGAAAGTGTTTGCCATAGGGTGTGGTTTGATGGGTTTGGCAGGAATTCTTTGGCAGGGCAGTTATGGATATACAAATCCAACTACATTTCAACCCATATTGACATTTTATATTTTTATTGCATTGATAATTGGGGGTTCTGGATCGAATACAGGTAGCATCATGGGAGGTGTCGTGTTTGCTAGTCTGCTTTTTGAGGGTCCAAATTTTGTCCGCCGGGTGATCATGCACGTATTCAAATTTGATAAGGCTCCAAATTCAATTATAGAAGCAGTGATTCCAATTTCATCGTTGGATTTGGGACCATTTGTGGCATATTCTTTGGCAAATATATCGTCTTTGAGGGTAGTGTTTTTAGGATTGGTTTTGATATATATAATACAAAATAGGCCCGAAGGTTTATTGGGAGATAGGAAGGAACTAGCAGCCAGTATTGACATATCCAGACGCCCTGTTATAGAAACAAAGGAGAGGAAAGACGCATGAGTAGTTCTAAAACAAAAAAGAAGCAAAGTCGAAAAAAGAAATCCGCGAAAAAGTACCCATTAAAAGTAGAGAAAATTGGTAAAAAATTTGGAGGACTTTCTGCAGTAGATAATGTGAGTTTTTCGATTGAAAAGGGGTCGATTACAGGGTTAATAGGGCCCAATGGGGCAGGGAAATCTACAACATTTGATCTGATAACAGGAATTACCAGTTCAGATACAGGATCCGTTAAATTTAATGGAGAGGACATAACGGGGAAAAGACCATATCAAATTGCAAATATAGGCCTTGTCCGCACGTTTCAAATAACACGAGAACTCAAAGAGATGACGGTGATGGAAAATGTTATGCTGGCTCCAAAAAATCAAATTGGGCAGCAATTATCGAGTGTATTATTGAGCAGAGGTAGAAGAAAAATAGAAAATCAAGAAGCGGAGTTATTAGAGAAAGCTTGGGAAACTTTGGATACATTCCATTTAGATAAGCTAGCCAATGAATATGCAGGGAATCTATCAGGAGGACAGAGGAAATTGTTGGAGATGGCTAGAGTGATGATGATGGACCCATCTATGATACTACTAGATGAGCCAATGGCAGGAGTGAACCCCACTTTGAAAAAACAAATTATAACACTGATAAAAAAATTAAGTAAAGACGGCTACACATTTCTTTTGGTAGAACATGACATGGATGTTGTTATGAATCATTGCAATCCGATTATTGTGATGCACAATGGCGGGGTAATATTAGAGGGAACGGCATCTGAAATTTCGACCAATGAGAGAGTCATAGATGCATATCTAGGTGGTTCTGAATGACATTATTGAACGTAAAAAATTTGGTTGCAGGATACGGAGATCTTCAAATTTTAGAAAAAGTGAATATAGTAGTGGAAGAGGGAGAATATGTTGCAATAGTTGGCCCAAATGGAGCGGGAAAATCAACGGTTATGAAATCAATATTTGGCCTGACCAAGCACATAGATGGCAAGATTATTTATGAAGGATCAGATATCAGTGGGCTCCCGACCGAAGAAATAATTAAATTGGGAATAAGCTATGTTCCTCAAAATGAAAATGTATTTCCAAATCTTACGGTGAGAGAAAATTTAGAGCTTGGAGGATATATTATGAAAGAGGGGAAGGAAAAGCGGATACAAGAATTATTTGATCAATTTCCAATATTACAGTTGAAGGAGAATAATAAAACGTCTACATTATCGGGGGGGCAGCAGCAAATGGTTGCTATGGCCAGGGCATTGGTATTGAATCCAAAGCTATTGATGTTAGATGAGCCAAGCGCCGGGTTGGCTCCAGATCTAGTGAAAGAAAATTTTGAGTATGTTGATCAAATTAGAGAAGGTGGGACTGCTATTTTGATGGTTGAGCAAAATGCAAAAGAAGCCCTTAGCCGGTGTGATCGTGGATATGTACTAGTTCAAGGAAAAGATAGGTTTGTAGATACAGGAGAAGCACTGCTCAATGATGAACATGTTAAAAAAGAGTTTCTTGGCGGATGAAATAGAAGAAAAATAAAAAAATGAGCGGATTATCCGCTGTAGTCGATTGTACTGATGGTTTCTATTCCGCTGCTGCCCCACTTGAAGTATTCGTAGGATGCAGCTCCGAGATCACCATTCTCATCGAAGTCGACTGCACTGGAAGCGCCTTGATAGTCTATATCTTTGCCCGAAGCTGCCATTACGACACCATCGGCTAGAGTTTCAGGTGTTACGACCTCACCACCAGGGTTGGCTATTTTTCTCATTTGTGCGGCAATGGCAACACCATCGTTTGAACCGGCTGCTGCGTTGGCTAGGATAAGTACTGCTGCTGCGTCGTATGCATATCCACAGTAACTGATAGAAGGTGCAGCACCAAATGCGGCTTCGAACTCGGTGTCGAAGAAGTCCTTTCCAGGTCCTGCAGGCATTGGAGAGGTACCAGTAACATTAGCTAGATCGTTTCCAACTTTTCCAGGAAGGTCGGGGTCGTATAGACCATCTGTGACTAGAATGTTTACACTAGAATCGTGATCTGCGTAGAAGTCACGGAGTATCTGTACACCGCTTTCTGGATATCCAATGATCAAGAGAGCATCAGGACCTCCAGCTAAGGCTTTTTGCAATTGTGCAACATACGATGGTTGCTGTTTCTCGAAAGAAACTTGCTCTTGAACGGTCCCGCCTTTTCCTTCGAACGCGGCTACAAACCCATCACTGAGTAGAGTGCCGTAATCGTTGTTTAGGAACAATGTGGACGCGGTTGAATTTCCTAGAGTGTCTTTAATTACATCTGCCAATACGAGTGATTGAAGTGCGTCAGTTGGGGGAGTTCTAAAGACCAAATCGTTATCAGCCATGGTTGAGATGGCTGGCGAGGTACTTGCTGCAGAACATACAGTTACCCCATTGGGGATACATACAGTTTCTGCTGCTGCAATAGTAACACTGGAGGATAGAGCCCCACAAATCATGGGGTAACCAGCATTGACTAAGGCTTCTGCTCCGCTTACACCTTGGGTTGGATCAGTTCCAGTGTCTTCAAATTGAGTAGTAACTGAGAAACCATTTCCAGCGTCGTTTACGTGTTTTACTGCGAGTTCTGCACCTTGCACAATAGGTGGTCCTAGTGCTGCAAGGCCACCAGTGACTCCCATCAGGAGTCCTAATTTTATATCTCGTCCTTGTGGTGCCCCTCCGGGGAGGCCGGCACATCCGGCAAGGGTTGTGAGTCCAACGGCTCCCATGCCTTTGAGCATAGTCCGTCGATTGATAATATGTGTCATAGTAGACCAGCAGTTATTTTCTTTTAAGGGATAATAAGAATTTCTCTCATTGATAGCGTATATCATCGTTTAAATCGCGATCATAACGGGGATAAGTACGCAGGCACCTTGGGTGTATTATATAGTGGCTTATTTTTCTGATTTTGATATCTCCCCGAACTTGGTACATGCCCTCGAAAGACAGGGGCTAACGGAACCATTTGAAGTTCAAGTGGAAACAATTCCAGAGGCCATATTGGGTAGGGATATTTGTTGTAGGGCACCTACAGGATCTGGAAAAACCCTTGCATTTGGACTTCCTCTCTTGGAACGTTCAAAAAAAGCCAAATCTAAACGCCCAACATCTTTGATTCTAACACCCACAAGAGAATTGGCAGAACAGATTCAAAACGTCCTAAATCCGTTGGCAAAATCAATCGGAAGGGACGTCATTTCCATATATGGAGGGACATCATATCAACCTCAACTTCGTGGATTAAAAAATGGTGTCGATATAGTAGTAGCATGTCCTGGCCGCCTTCTGGATTTGCTCGATAGAAATTCCCTTTCGCTTGAACATGTGGATGTTGTTGTCGTTGACGAGGCAGATCGTATGGCAGATATGGGATTCATAAAACCGGTTCGAAGTATCCTAGATAAATGTTCTAAAAAGTGCCAAACAATTCTGTTTAGTGCAACCCTGGATAATGAAGTGTCAGAAATAGTTAGATTGTATCAAAAAAATCCAGTCAACATTCGTGTGGGCCCCGAAGACATAAGCATCGATAGTATGCGACATCTCTTTTGGACCATGAAAAACCATGGAAAGCCAACTATCGCAGTGGAAGTGATAAATAAATGTGGCAGATCTATGCTTTTTTGCAAGACCAGGGCGGGCGTGGATAGGCTTGGAAAAAAAATGTATGATGCAGGTATAAGTAACTCCACTTTGCACGGGGGGTTGAATCAAGGGCAACGTGATAGGTCCATGAAAGAATTTAGTAGTGGAAAATCTATAGCGTTGATTTGCACTGATGTTGCTGCTAGAGGGCTAGATATCGAAGGCGTAAACTGTGTCATTCATTACGATCCTCCTGAAAATGGAAAGGCTTACAAACATCGAAGTGGCCGGACCGCTAGGGCAGGATCGGAAGGGCTCGTAATCTCATTTGCTCAAAAATCTCAGCAAAGATCATATGTCCAAATACAAAAAGAAGTGGGCATTGACTATCGCTTTGTATCTCCAAATATGGGGTCCTTGCCTCAACTTGATTTTGAACCAGGAGAACTTAACAAAAAAGGAAATTCAAACAGAGGCCGGAGACTACGACGCCGGAGAAGGGGTGGCCCTCCAAAGAAAGGTAGAGGCGGTTCTCCAAAGAAAGGTAGAGGCGGTCCTCCAAAGAGAGGTGGAGGCGGT
>CAZQZO010000006.1:35636-69128 GCA_964597855.1 uncultured Halobacteriales archaeon
GTGGAGGCGGTTCTCCAAAGAAAGGTAGAGGCGGTCCTCCAAAGAGAGGTGGAGGCGGTCCTCCAAAGAGAGGTGGGGGTGGCCCTCCAAGGAAAGGTAGAGGTGGCCCTCCAAAGAGAGGTGGGGGTGGCCCTCCAAGGAAAGGTAGAGGTGGGGGTCAAATGAGAAATCGTCGAAGATGAGTGGAAAATTGTATCCCCTTCATACAGAAAGTCCGGATTTAATGTTCGGATTCTCAACGATTTATTTCGGATTGCTTGCCATTGCTTCCATCCTTGTTTTCTTGATATACAAACGGCGTGGGACATTACCAAAAATAGGTGAACCATATTACGAAATATTCGTTCTTGCTTTGGGTCTATGGTGGTTGGGCGGCCTTCTGATCGATGCGTTTGCACATATTTCGGGAGTGGTCGATGATACGTTTTTCACCCCATGGCATGCCATATGGTACGCAGGTGCTACTGCATATGGCGCATATATGTTTTATGCCATTTTGCCAGAAGAAGGGCCGTGGAAGCTTGTGAGAAATCCCTTGAAAACCCTTCGAGATATATCACCGGAGCATAGGCCAGGAGTATATGGAATGCTCCTATTTGGTCTGTCGGGTTTTGGCGATATGATCTGGCATGAAACGCTTGGTGTTGAAACAAGCGTTGACATTCTCCTTTCCCCCGCCCATATTGGTCTTTTCATCGGGCTCATGATGGCAGTTACAGCGCCGATGTGGTCGGCGTGGGCTAACAAAGAAAGCGGCAGAGATGGTTTGAAGTCTCAAATATTGATCGTCTTTGGACTTGGTGCGGCATGGGTCGGTACGGTGCTTATTACCATTTATGCAAACATTTGGTTTGACCCTTTGCAGACATTCTGTTATGATGGAGGAGGGATGTATTGTTTGAATGACACTTACGATGTGGCGTTGAGCCAGGGAATGCGGGCTTTGTTGGTTCAAGCTTTCGTGAGTTCAGTTGTTGTCTTACTTTTCATTCGCCGTTGGATGCCTGCCCGGGGGAGCCTATTTATTCTCTTCACATTCCCCGCAATTGGTATGTGGGTCTACAGTGAATTCAATAATGCACTATTGTTCATGTGCATTGCATGGGCAATGGTGGTGGAACTTGGCCTACCTATCCTCCGGAGAGGTTGGAAACGTTTGTTTGTACCATTAGTTACTACAAGTCAAGCGAGTGTGGTTATGATTTCGTGGTGGTGGCGTTCTGAGGAGTGGGTAAGTAGCGTGTATTGGATAGAAGGCACTAACTTGCATATGTTGCCGTTTGGTTGGACTATTCATGCTACGTTTGGTGCGTTGGTCATGTGTGCGTTTATTGGTTGGATCATGAGTGTTGTCGCGTTCCCACCCACTATTCCAGATATAGATGATGAATAAATCGTTTCAATTCAGCGGTGAGAGAGGAATTTTCTTAAACTAACTAAATCAGTGGGGGGTAAAGGTGGATTACAGGAAATACTGATAAGCTTTATTGTTAGTTTCGTTTTTGTAAGGATATCCAAGTCCATCGAATCGAGTTTCTAACTCAGAGACGTCATCGACCTGGAGACCGATCAAAACTCTTCCAAAATCGGCACCATGATTACGGTAATGAAAAAGAGAAATGTTCCACTTTGTTTTCATTTTTTTCAGGAAATTCAGAAGTGCCCCAGGCCTTTCTGGAAATTCGAAATGGTAGATCACCTCGTTCTCAGCATTGGTACGACCACCAACCATATATCGGATATGGGTCTTTGCTATCGAATTATCACTCATATCAATAACCTCGAAGGATTTTCTCAGTTTATTAATGAGTGTTTGCTTTTCAGATTCGCCATTAGAAAGTTGAATACCAACAAAAATGTGGGCAGCTTTCTTTCCCAAGTATCGATAGTTAAATTCGGTTACGGAGTGATCGCCTATTAGCTCGCAGAATTTTAAAAGGCTGCCTGGTTCCTCTGGAATTGTGACCGCGAGGATGGCCTCATTACGTTCACCTATGTCGGCCCGCTCAGCGACATATCTAAGTCTATCAAAGTTGACGTTTGAGCCCGATACCACTGAGACAATGTTTTTATCTTTAAGGCCGTTATTAGCAATGTATTTTTTAACACCTGCAGTTGCAAGTGCGCCGGCAGGTTCAGAAATTGATCGAACATCTTCATAAATATCCTTTATTGCCGCACACATCTCGTCATTGCTTACCAAAACGACATCATCAACTGTATCCTTTGCAATCTCAAATGGCAATTCACCAATCTGCTTAACTGCAACACCTTCTGCAAATCTACCGACATCATCCAATATCACTCGTTTGTTTTCTTTAAGGGATCTGAATAGTGTTGGTGTTTCAAGTGGCTCGACTCCTATAACCTTGATATGGGGAGAGTGGTGTTTAATATAGCTTGCCATTCCAGAGATCAGACCTCCACCCCCAACGGGTATGAATATCAAATCAATCTCCTTGAGCTGGGATAGAATTTCTTTTGCAATGGTTGCCTGCCCTGCGATAACGTCAAAATCGTCATATGGACTGATGAATGTCAAGCCTTTTTCAGATTCAAGTAGTCTAGCGTGATCAAAGGCTTCGTCGTAAACATCACCATGTAGAATTACCTCGGCCCCCAGCTGTTGAACTGCCTGTACTTTAATTTTCGGCGTACTGATTGGCATTATGATGAGTGCTTTTATTTTTAATCTGTTCGCAGCGAGAGCTACTCCCTGTGCATGATTTCCAGCAGAAGATGCAATCACCCCTTTACGTTTCTGAGCATCGCTAAGAGAGCTTATTTTTTGGTAAGCCCCTCTGAGCTTAAACGAGTGGATAACCTGCTCATCCTCACGTTTTAAATAGACCTGATTAGAAACTCGTTTGCTTAATTGAACTGCAAGAGATAGAGGTGATACTTGGGCAACATCGTACACGGCACTGTTGTCTGCTAAGTTAACGATTTCATTCATAGTATCAAAAATGTGTGTTAAGTTTGGTTTTTTTCCAGCTACGGTGAGAGAGGGATTCGAACCCCCGAGGCCGTTGGCCACCAGTTTTCAAGACTGGCGCATTAGTCCGCTCTGCCATCTCACCCAGTATGAATAAAGTAAGTAACAGACTTATTCCTTTTCGGATTGTGAATTTACTCGTTTTGAGGGTTTACAGGGTGGTAATCTGTGTCGTAAACCCCGGGTTTTCCATCAATCCTGTCGGGGTTTATACGTCCGCCAAGTAGCATGAAATCGAGGACAATTAAATTGAGTAACGACTCCACTACGGGGACCCCCCTTGGTGGAAGGACTGGATCGTGCCTACCTATTACTTGGATTTCTTTCTCTTCATTGGTTGCCCAATCAACGGTCTGTTGTTTTTTCACGATAGAAGTTGGAGCATGGAAGGTAACTTCTCCAAAAATCACTTCCCCTGTTGTGATTCCGCCTTGAATGCCCCCATGGTTATTGCTGGCAGGGACTACAGACCCATCATCGTCAAAGGTAAAGGGGTCATTTCGTTCGAGCCCAGTATATTCCCGGGCAGAACGTCCTAGGCCAAATTCAAAGGCTGTTGTTGCAGGTAGAGATAACATGGCGTGTCCAAGTCTTGCTTCAAATGAATCGAAACGTGGTGCGCCCAATCCACGTGGAACGCCATGGGCTTCGAAATAGACAGATCCCCCAATAGAATCACCTTCTTTTTGATATTTTGTAATCAGTGTTTCCATTTTTTCTGCAGTGGGTGGGTGGCCACATCGAACAGGATTGTTCTCAGAATTACTAACCATGTCTTCAAATGTTATATCAGGTGATCTTAAATCGCCTATTTGGTTCACATGTGCTTTGATTTGCACATCGTAAATGGAATCTTCGAGTACTTTTTTAGCCACTGCGCCAGCTGCGACCCAATTGGCAGTTTCCCGAGCGCTCGATCTACCTCCTCCGCCCCAACTCCTTGTTCCAAATTTTGCTGAGTAGGTAAAATCACCATGGCTAGGGCGGGGAGCGGTGACAAATGGTTCGTATTTATTAGATTTTGCATCTTTATTGTATATGACCATTCCAATGGGCGCCCCAGTTGTGTAGCCGCCTTCTAGCCCGGATAAAAGGGAAACTTGGTCGGGCTCGTTCCTACTAGTAGTAACCATAGATTGGCCAGGTCGCCTTCTGTCCAAATCGTGTTGGATATAGCTATCATCTATTTCGACTCCGGCAGGGCAGCCAGAAATAGTACATCCAATTCCAGGTCCATGACTCTCTCCAAAAGTAGTAATTTGAAATAATTTTCCGAATTGATTCCCATTCATAGTTACTGATCGCCTTTTATTTCAGCCCCCAAGCTCTTCAACACTTGGAAAAATTCAGGATATGAAACTGCCACATGTTCTGCCCCTGAAATTTGGATAGCCCCAGAGGATATGAGACCTAAAATCGAAAGGGACATGATGATTCGATGGTCCCCTCTTCCGTTAAGTTTTGCACCAAGGGGAGGTGAATTTGATCCATAAATGGTTAATTTATCAGACTGTTCTTTGGTTTTTACACCTAACTTCTGTAGTTCTTCACTCATTGCAGAAACGCGGTCAGTCTCCTTATACCGAACATGAGAGCAATTTACAATGGTTGTTTTCCCAGTTGCAGTGGCGCCTAATATGGCAATTGTAGGGAGAAGGTCGGGAGTATTCCCAACATCGATAGTAGCACCAGAGAGAGTGGATTTAGTTACAGTGATGGTTTCTTTTGGAAGGTCCCAATGAATATCTGCACCCATATTTGAGAGGATATCAACGATTGCAGCGTCTCCTTGAGAGGTTGGTTGTGCCCCAGTTACCACAACTCCGTTGTCAGATGCTAGCGCCCCTGCTGCAAGTAGATACGACATTGAAGAGAAATCGCCAGGGACTTTGTAAACGGGATTGTGTGAAGAATAGGATTGACCTCCAGGAACACGATAGCCATTCTCAGTTGCATGAGTTTCGATTCCAAAAAATTGGAGGAGTTCAATGGTTATGTCAACGTAGGGTTTTGACTTTAGTTCAGAAGTGATAGTTATATCAATACCGGCCTCCGTGACCCCTCCTGCCATCAATAGTGAAGTTATAAATTGGGATGAAATATTCCCAGGAACTGAGACAGATCCTCCTTTTATTGGACCTTTGATTACAAGAGGAGCCCTCCCGTTGTTTTCAATACTAGTTGCCTCACCTCCAAGTTGTACAATGGCATCGAGCAACTCACCTTGTGGCCTCGAGCTGAGAGACTCATCACCAGTGAGTGTAGTAGCACCGTCAACTAAAGCTGCAGTGGCTATTAAAAGTCGCATAGTAGTCCCACTGTTTGCGCAATCGATTACATCAGAGGGGGGAGAGGGATGATCGTGGAACCCTGTAATCGATAATCCATCGTCTTCGGTGATGGTGCTACCTAGAGCTTCTATTGCTCGAAGGGTTGCCCGGGTATCAGCACTTAGAAGGGGATTTTCTATCTTGGTGGAGAGAGAATGTCCTGCTGCCAATATCGCCCGGTGTGTGTAGCTCTTAGAAGGTGGTGCCATTACGCATCCTTCGATTGAAGAGGGGCGAATGGTTATGTCCATGGGTTTGGTTAGATGCCGTACTATTTAGCGAATGTGCAAATGATGGCAAATAGATCCATAGAATTTGCTTTAAACTTCCGAGGTAAAGAAAAGAATATGGCACAGCATTCGGAGTTGGACTCTTTTTTACAAGATGGAAATTATGATGGATATTTAGTGGATGCTTCATCTGAAGATGCTAATCAAAAATATATATCGGGGTTCGATGCCCCGGATCCATTTATTACGCTGTATACAGTTAATGGGATGCGAATGCTTGTATCTGGACTAGAATATGGACGTGCTTGTAAACAGAGTCGGTCGGATACAATTAAACGACTGTCAGAATATAAATTTGAGGAGCTAGTGGCAGAAAGAGGATCTATTGATGCTAGGGTACAGGTTATTGCCGAGTTTATTTTAGAAGGAGGAGAGAGTAGTAAATTGGTTGTTCCAAGGAATTTTCCTTTAGAGACTGCAGATGGGTTGAGATTAAAAGGAATTGAGATTGAAATAGATTCAGGTGGGGAATTGTCGAAAATTAGATCCTGTAAGAATGTGGAAGAAATTGAACAGATTAGACGGGTACAGGAAGCTACAGAAGAAGCAATGAGTATTGCGGAAAAAATGATATCTGGGGCAGATATTAGAAATGGGTTTTTATACAAAGATGGGGAAATATTGACATCGGAAATGGTTAAAAGCGAGATCGAACTTGCCTTGGTGAAAAGGGGATGTGATGCGAGAGATACAATCGTTGCTAGTGGTGGACAGGGGGCGGATCCACATCACTCGGGAGGGGGACCGCTTGTTGCAAATGCTCCAATAATAGTTGATATTTTTCCGCAAGACAAGGTTAGTGGATATCATGCAGATATGACTCGTACGTGGGTTAAAGGGACTCCATCTTCTGAAACTTTGAGGAGATATGATGTTACAGTGAAAGCGATGGAAACTGCCATCAAGATGATCAAGCCAGGTGTCACAGGGAATGAAATTCACAATGTTGTGTGTGATATATATGAAGAATCTGGATACGAAACGTTGAGATCAAACCCAGCTACAAGTACGGGATTTATCCACTCTACAGGACATGGAGTTGGGCTAGACATCCATGAATTTCCTAGGATTAACTCAGAACATGTGGTTTTGCAAACGGGAAATGTAATTACAATAGAGCCAGGACTATACGACCCGGACGAGGGTGGAATTCGTGTTGAAGATTTGATTTTAGTAACAGAAAAAGGGCATGAAAATTTGACTAGATATCCAAAGAAAATTTTGGCATAAATATGCTCAAATGTGCAGGAAAAAATCAAAAAAAATCATTAGGAAATTTTTGCCTATTTCGAATGAGTTAATAGACTCATTGTGAAAGATATATTATGGTTCTAATTCAAATTGCGGATTTGGTTGTGACTGCATTTCCCAATGGGATATCGCATTACCTCATAGGAGGGATAGTAATAGGAGCTAGCGTAGTTTTTATGTACTTTACGACAGGGCAAATAATAGGTGCTAGTACCGCACTAGAGACAACAGTTTCGTATTACTCTAAATTAAAATGGTTTCAGCAAGAAGAATTCATTTCGTCGAGGGATTGGAGAGCAGTGTTTACTGTTGGGTTAATAGTAGGTGCCGCAGGTTACACCTTGGTTTCAGGAGCAGAGTTATGGGTAACAGAAGTCCAATGGTGGCGGTTATTGATTGGAGGATTGTTTATTGGTGTAGGGGCTAGATTGGGTAAAGGATGCACTTCGGGTCACGGAATATGCGGGCTTGCATCTTTTTCTCCGGCATCACTAGTTAATGTTGTGGTATTCTTGGGGGTTGCAATAATTGTAGCACATCTAACAGAACTTTTAGGAGTGGTTCCATGAGTCGTGCAGGACAAATTCTTGTTGCGGCATTCGCGGGAGGAATAATATTTGGGATAGGACTTACCATTAGTCAGATGACACATCCAGAAGTTGTTTTGGACTTCCTCCAGCTAGACGATTTTGGGCTATTGCTAGTGATGGGAGGAGGAGCAACTGTTGCCGCCATTGGAATTCAGATAGGAGCAAGAACTGGAAAATCTGCCCCGCTCACGGGTAAAAAATATGGCCTAAGGGTGAGGGAATTGGACAGCGATGTAATAATAGGAGGGGCAATATTTGGAATAGGATGGGGTGTTGCTGGTGTTTGTCCAGGTCCAGCTTTTGCTAGTTTGGGAATAGGAAATTACGTCATAGTATGGTCCATTGTGGGGATGATTATAGGGGCCCACATCCATGGTTTTATAAAAGAATCCAGAGTCAATTGAATGAAGATCTAGACTATTTTTTTAAGAAGGGTAGTGGGTTTTAAGCAGACAGGCAGAAGTAATCAATGAGCGAATCTATTTTACGGTTCGCAAGTCTATGCGAAGGTAATGAAACTATTAATTGTGGGTTCGGGTTCGATGGGACGCTGGTTTGCATCATCTATAGATGCGGAGGTTACATTTCTCGATATAAAAACTGAGATGGCCCAAGGAGCTGCAGAAGATATAGGGGGAAAAGTAGCAGATTTAGATACAGAAGAATTGTTCGATATTGTTTGCATTGCAGTGCCAATACCTTATGTGACTGAAGCTATTTCGACGTATGCTAAAAATGCAACTGGAGTTATATGCGACATTACAGGAGTGATGAAAGCCCCAATGGAGGCTATGAAAGCATGTGCGAGTGACATAGGGAGGGTCAGCTTACACCCTTTGTTTGGTCCGGGGAATTACCCAGGCAGAATTGCCCTGGTGATAGGTGAGACGGGGCCATTGGCAGAACGGATATTTAACGATCTTGAGAAGGCAGGAAATACACTGTTTATTACGACTGCGGAGGAACATGATGAAGTAATGAAAACGGTACAAGGAATGACCCATGCTGCCATTCTTTCTTTTGCATTAGCAGCGAAAGAAGTTCCTGAGGAATTTGGAACTCCAATATTTGACGTCTTGGTCGAATTGGTAAAAGAAATGACAAATGGCAATGCCCGGGTATATTCAGACATTCAAGAAGTATTTGGAGGATCTAAAGAAATCGTAGAAGCTGCAAATAGAATTTCGAATGCAGATTGGGAAGAATTCGGTCGACTATATGAAGAGGCTAGTAGATAATGTGGTTAGGCAAAACGAGTAGGTAAAAGGACTATTTATGGATTTGAAAGAAAGTCAGGAAATCTTATCAAATGTCAGATACCTGCAGAATATCCGTCCAATTGATCCTGAAGAAATTGGAGAATACATATCAGGGGATTTGGGGGCAGAGTTGATCAGATCGGAGATTAGAGATAACGCATTCCAACTGGGCCTGATAGAAAGGTTTGATGGGAAGTTTACTCCAGTTTCTGAAGACCCTATTGGCCCCCAAATGGTCGAGGTTTCAAAGATACCAGAAAAGTATTCTGCACGACTGGAAGATATTTTGAGAGAAAAATATGGGAAAGAATGGCAATTAGGAGAGTCGGGAGAGGTAATTAGAGAGAGGATTAGGAGAATTAAAAAAGACTACTATGAGGGCAGGGGAGTAGAATATGATGAAGAGAATGCACTAGCATATGCTGCATATCATCTCCCAGGATATTATGTGGCAATTCAGCATATATTAAATAAAATTTCAGAGGGAGGATTGTTAAAAAGGAAATTAAGAATACTTGATGTGGGAGCAGGAGTTGGGGGGCCTGCATTGGGAATTTCGGACTATATTCCCGAAAATGCACTTGTAGAGTACAATGTAGTAGAACCGAGTCAAGCGGCAGATATTTTGCAAATATTAATGGAAGAAAGAGGGGCCAATGTTCACTTAAATATTCACCGAGATACAGCAGAAAAATTTGAGCCAAGTGGTGTTTATGACATCATATTGTTTGCCAACGTTATTAGTGAATTAGAAAATCCCATTTCGGTAGTGAATAAATATAGTAAATTTGTGTCAGAGACAGGTGTGATGATACTCGTTGCTCCTGCTGATAAAAATACGGCAATTGAATTGAGGGAGGTGGAAAGGGCAATTTCATCGAATATGAATATATATGCCCCCGCGATTAGGTTGTGGCCGGATCGGATTCCTTGTAGTGAGTGCTGGTCCTTTGAGGTAATGCCAGATATAGAGATTCCCTCTTTTCAAGAAAAAATTGACCAAGGGGGTCAAAGGAGAGGGGAGTTTCTAAATATAGATGTCCAAGTTGCATATAGCATACTAAGATGGGATTCTCAGACTTTATTTCGACATCATGAGGACACTTCTAGATGTGTCAGATTATCAGAGATAGGAACCCAAATTGGAAAGAGAGTAGATATTATTGTGGTGAAACTGAGTCAGGATTTGAGTGAGGGAAAAAATTCATTGTTTCTTGTAGGAGATGGGTCAGAAAAAATAGATAATTATATTGTGATTGTGAAAGAAACGTCGCAAAATCGGATCATGGTGGAGGCAGAATATGGAAGAATTGTTTTGATTAGAGGCGTCCTCGTTTTGTGGAATGAAGATGAGACGTCATATAACCTTATTGTGGACAAGGAAACGACAATTCGGCAAGGGTTGAAAGGAAGAATGGGAGATGAAAGTAGTGACACCGAATGAATTGAAGATGGGTAGTTCTAATTCTTTGCGGGTGTAAATGTAGTTACATGACGATTCTAGACTTGGCAAAGGAACTAATCTCAGTTCCAAGTCACGAGGGTGAAGAAGAAGTTGGTAAATTGATTGAAAAGTGGCTCAAAGAGGAAACGGATGCAGAAGTCTTACGCGATGGAATAGGAAATATTATTGCGCGGAGGGGGTCGGGTGAGGAATTAGCATTTATTGGACATCATGATGTAGTTCCCCCTAGTTTTGATCAGATGGAAGGTCGCCGGTGCAAAGTTTTTGAAAAGGGTGGTCGGCTTTATGGGAGAGGGTCTGCAGATATGAAAGGGGCACTCGCTTCAATGATGCACTCGTTCAGAGATGCAAATGCAGAAATGGAATTGGTGTTTGCAAGTTTTGTTGGGGAAGAGATAGGAGGGGTGGGTGCCCAATATGCTATTTCAAATGGATTTAATCCTAAATTTGTAGTAGTAGGAGAGGGATCAAGGGGGTATTCGAAAGAAGGAGTTGTAGATATAGCTATTGCCCATAGAGGGCGTCGAGAAAGTCAAATAACAATATTGGGAGAAGCTGCGCATGCTTCCCAACCAAATGAGGAGAGAAATGCCATATATTTAGCAGGAGAGATAATCCAAGAAATATTGAAAATGCCTACTAAAGAGGTTAAAATTGAAGGAGAAAATATGAAAGGCTCAGTTACAGTGACGGGAATAGAAGGGGGAACAGCGGCGAATATCAACCCAGATAAATGTACGTTGATAATTGATGAGAGAACTGTCCCAGGTGAAAGTGGTTCAATTCAAGTGGATGGTGCGATTGAATGGGAGATAAAGCAGGAAATTCCCCCGTTTAAATGTCAAGATATGTCTTTTGCCCACCAGATACGTGAAGTGGCGAATGGGGTGACTAAGGGTTCAGAATTGATCGCGAAACCTCATACTACAGACGCGGGTTGGTTTTCAGAGAAAGGATGCATTGGTGTTGTGTGCGGACCGGCAGAAATGGGACAGTCTCATACATCAGAAGAGAGTGTAGATATAAGGGCGCTAGAAGATTGTTCAGAGATATATCGGAGGATAGCAGAGGTGAAGATATAGATGGGAACTTACGAAGAGTTTAACCAATATGTAGAACGAATAGAAAATCTCAACGAAGTGATGGGTGTTTTGCATTGGGATCAAGAAGTGATGATGCCAGAAGGGGGAATAAATGCAAGGGCGATGCAATTTTCGGTATTGTCTACAATGAGGCATGAATTGATAGTAGACAGTGATTTGGGTGGACTAATAGAAGAGATGTCAACGTACGGAGGAGAAGAAGAGAGGTCGATACATAGAGAAATTAAAAGACTGCATGAACGTGCTATGTTGATTCCGACGGAACTGGTAAGTGAATTGTCCCAACTCACAACGCGATCGTTTCCTGTGTGGGTAGAAGCAAAAAGAAAATCAGATTTCAAACATTTTGAGGGGATGTTGCAATTGCTAATTGAGAAAAAATGCGAGATGGCAAATTGCATAGATAGTAATGCGGACCCATATGAAGTTCTTGTTCAAGATTATGAACCATATTTAAGTTTATCTTCTATTGAAGAAATACTAGTAAACTTGAAAGATTCCCTAGTTCCATTAATTAAAAAAATACGGGAAGAAGGAGAAGATATAAAAGGAACATTGGAGGGCGATTTCGATTTAAAAAATCAAAAATGTCTTTCTGAAGATGTGCTCAATTTAATAGGGTATGATTGGTCCAGAGGAAGGTTGGATAGTTCCCCACATCCATTTTCAATGGGGAATGTTTTTGATGCGAGAATAACGACAAGGTTTGAAAGGGAAAATTTCGTGGATGGGTTGTTGAGCACGATCCATGAATTTGGACATTCGTTGTACACTCTGTCACTACCAAGTGAGCATTATGGAACTCCGTTGTGTGGAGACATGGGGATGATAATACATGAATCTCAATCGAGATTTTGGGAGAACCATGTTGGGAAATCACTTGCATTCTGGGAGAAGATATTGCCAACGGTCAGGTCACGTTTTCCAAAGATGGAATTTGGAAGCCCAGAGGAGGTATACAAAATGGTCAATAGGGTCAAACTAGATAATCCAATTCGGGTTAATGCGGACGAATTAACTTACCACTTGCATATTATCATCAGATATGAGATAGAGAGTGCACTGATCAGAGGAGAATTACAAGTTTCAGAAATCCCAGCTGTTTGGAATGATAAAATGGAGAAATATTTAGGAATAACACCAGAAAATGATTCAGCAGGATGTCTTCAAGATATACATTGGAGTCATGGGTCTTTTGGGTATTTCCCCACATATTCGGTGGGCAGTATTTTGGCAGCCCAGATCAGCCACCATATAGAGCAAGAAATGGGAGACATAGGTGAATTGATTCGGGGTAGCGACTATCAATATTTGAAGGACTGGTTGGGAGAAAATATTCACAGGCATGGGGGAAAATATACTACACCAGAATTGATTAAAAGGGCAGTTGGAGAAGATATTAAAATAGATTATTTTGTAGAATATATCAATAGAAAATACGCCGGAATATATGGGATATAGAGGTGATGTGGAAACGATTCATATCTGCATCCATCGAAAGGTTATGACGCAGGATCACTTCGAACGGTATTTATGCCTTAGTGAACTGTTATGTTGTGATTAATGAGAGAATCAAACGGACCGAACCTAATACGTCTTTTTGGAGGTCCAGGAAGTGGGAAGACGACAGCTCTGTTAAATGAGGTCGAAGGACTCCTCGATTCGGGGATTGATGTAAAAGATCTCCTTCTAGTCTCATATACGCGAGCTGCAGCGACAGAATTGAGAGAAAGACTAGGGTCTCGGCTTGAAATAGAACC
Source organism: uncultured Halobacteriales archaeon (assembly GCA_964597855.1). GTDB lineage: Archaea > Halobacteriota > Halobacteria > Halobacteriales > Hikarchaeaceae > Hikarchaeum. The sequence continues at coordinate 48,680 of CAZQZO010000006.1, forward strand.
AGAATCTCTTCGTGGGAATGTGAGTACAATGCACGCAAAAGCGTACGAGCTTTTGAAATTATCTCGGAAGAGCGTCGTTAGTGATTCCGATAGAAAGGGCTTCTGTTCAGACAAGGGATTGGAATATGAAGAAGATTACAAAAGTGGAGGGAGGAGAACAACACTATCCACTGCTCTGGGGAATAAAGTTTTAGAAACTAGTCAGTGGATCCAACGTACAAATAAAAGCGTGGACGATTGGTTCGATGTTCCATTTACGTGGGATGTTGAGAAAGTACGGTATCCTCCTGATTTGGATCCGCGGGCACAATCTGGAAATAAATATACCCCGACATGGTCATCGGGAGATAATCGATTGAGCATTCCAGATTTGATTGAGCAGTGGAGAGAGTATAAATTAGAAAATAAAATTGTTGGTTTTGCAGATATGTTAGAGTTGGTTCACGAACGAAAACTAGTGCCACAGGTTTCTAACTTAGTTGTTGATGAGTTTCAGGATATCACACAATTACAATATGGAATATATTCTCAATGGAAGCCTCAAATGGATAACGTGATCATAGCAGGGGATGATGATCAGGTGGTTTATGCATGGCAGGGTGCAGACCCAGAATTGCTACTTAACGAGAAAATTGGATCGGACAGAATATTGGATAATTCATATCGACTTCCATCAAATGTACTTGAGGTCGTTGGCCAAGTGATTGGGCATGTGGAAGTTAGGCAAGATAAAAATTTGAAACCTAGGACAGAAGGAGGAGACATAGAATTTCTTCCAGATCCATCTGTGTTGGACTTGGTACGAAGGATTAAAAGGGATGTGGAATCGGATAAAGGAACATTGATGGTGTTATTCCGTGCTAGGTATCAAATGTTTGAATTCATGGAAGAATTTGTGAAAATTGGCATTCCGTTCTCTATGATGACTGATGGAAATATGTGGACAGAAAAACTCACAAAATATGTAGAGGCAGTTGAATGTTACAAATCCGGTGAGAATTTGTCAGGGAGCCAGGTTCATTTACTAGCAGACATATTGGTTGATTCTTCGTTTGGTGCACGGAAAAGGGAGGAACTATTTGACGCAGTGGATAATGCTCTGAAAAAGAAAAATACAAAGGATAAAAATCAGATTGAATTCCCCGCAGAATTTATACGAAAACAAATTCCATTTATGCCGAGTCCAGATGTTGCATCTGAAATGATTCGGAAGGTAAGTAATTATCAAAAACGCTGTGTTAAGTCTTATTTTGAAGGGGAATACCAAGACATTGAACATGATCGTGTGAGAATAGGAACTATTCATTCATCGAAAGGTAGAGAAGCAGATTACGTGTATGTTGCCACCGATTTGACAGAAAAGGTTGTTGAGCATATGTCTTCAGAGGTAGCAGGAGGGATAGAATATGATCCGGCTTCAAAAATTGTTCCGATTCTTACAGATAGTGAGCGAAGGGTATTTTATGTGGGCATGAGTCGAGCTAGAGAAGGATTAATAGTAATGGAAAATTTAATTAAAAGTGCACCAACTTTGCCTGTAGAAGTTCTTCTCAATAACGAATACACAGGGAAATCAATCGAAGATCTTGGATATTAAATGTGGAAAACAAGAACAAAATATTTTCAGGTTTTGACACCATAGGTTGTATGATATGTTTACAGGGATAGTGGAAACGGTTGGCGAAATCTCAATGGTGGAAGAAAGTAGTGAGGGGCTCAGAGTGGGAATTAAAGTGGCGTGGGGAGACACGTTGAAGGATGGAGTTAGTGTTTGTGTTTCGGGAGTTTGTTTGACTGTGGAGTCCCACAGTAAAGATGGTTTTGTGGCATTCTTATCGACAGAAACACTAAATTGCAGTAATCTCAGAGAATTGCGAGAAGGTTCTTTTGTTAATTTAGAGAGGGCTATGCCATGCGAGGGTAGATTTGATGGCCACATCGTGCAGGGCCACGTCGATACCACGACGGAGATAATTGAAATCAACGAGATTGGAGGGGATTGGGAATATGGATTCAAAATACCAGACGGGTTTGGAAAATATATGGTAAAGAAGGGGTCAATTACAATAGATGGAATTAGTTTAACAATTGCAGATATAAATAAAGAAAGACTCACAGTTGCAATTATCCCAACAACATACTCAGAGACGGTGTTGTGTAAACGAGAAGTGGGGGATGTGGTAAACATTGAAGTTGATATATTGGCCAAGTATACGGAGAGATTGTTAGAAAAATAATGGCATTAACAACAGAAGTTCATCCTGTAAAATTAAATGCGGAGATAGCATCAGAGGGGATAAACATAGAATACTTAGATGGGAGAACTGTAAAATATACAAGTAAACCTCATAAAATAGAAAAATGTATTCGATGTCAGCCTGGAAAGGATGTTCACGTTATAAGCATACAGAAGGGGCGGGGAGAGATTGTATATGTGGACGAATTAAAAACGGACCACAAAATTCTTGAGTCGACGGGGGTGGGGAAGTACCTAGTTCCTTCGGGAAAATCAGTCGAAATTTTTGAAGGTATTACGGCTCAAAAAGAAGGTCATTCGATTGAAATTTGTGTTGATTTTAAATTCGCAAATGGGAGATTATTTGTGTTTCAAGAAGATGAATTTGGGGAGCTCGCTCACGAGTTAATCAGAGGTTCAAAAGTAAGTGAAAAAGATGAGTGATTATTGAGAAGGTTGTCGTAGATAATAAAGAACAATACATGTTAATGTGCTAATGATTGCGCACGCGCTTAATACATAATAAGCTTCATCGAATAGGTTCGAATCGGCCATGAATCCTACGATGATGGGGCCTATTGCCCCGGATAAAAGAAAAGTGGTTCTTTGAAGGCCTAGGCTAGATCCTTGTGCTTCGTTTGGCAGCAAAGATACATCATACGTAGTGATTGTTGGCCAGAATCCCAATTGTAGACTAATGACGGCTACGATAAGAGCTATAGAGAGTATGCCATTTGAAATGGGTAAAAGTACCAGTCCGAAGGCTGTTAAAAGGGTAGTGAAGATCAAGGGTTGGAAAAACCCACGTTTGTCGGAGACCCATCCAAGAAGGGGTTGGATCAGCAAACCACCGATGAAAAAGATACTAAACAGTCCTGCAGTGGTTGATTCGTCGATTCCTTTTACAGAGATTAAATAAGTGGGGAAAAATGATGTGAATCCCTGGTAAACAACAGACATAGAAATCATAGCAAATGTGATGAGAAGTATTTGCGGTTTGCTCAGAGCTTTGTAGATTTTAGAAAAAATATTGGAGAGAGAAGTTATCGGAGGGGAACTATTAGTTTTGGAATAAGGAGGGACTGTGATCCACAGTACTATAGCAGTGATAAGAAAGAGTGGGATTGCAAAACCGATCCCTATGCGCCATCCAAATGCGGTGTTTGGGTAAGCTAAGAATAATAAGAGTGCGAGAGGCGGGAGGATGGAATTCCCAATAGCCCCCAATGCGTTAGTAACTCCGATAACTGTGGCCTGTAATTTAGGATAAAGGTGTACAAGAATGGTGACTCGAGAGGTGCCAAAGAGTCCAGACCCAAGACCAAATAGTAGCATTCCGACTACCAAAGCGAATAAAGTGTTAGAGAAAAAAATGATGATGAGGCCGAAAGCTGCCACGATTAGACTAGATGTTAGTGCGACCCTTTCACCGAATGTATCTGCAAAAATTCCACCGGGGAATTGGCTTAACGCCTTCGAAGCTGCCAATGAACTGAGCAAAAGACCTGCTACCGTGTTTCCGATAGAAAATTCCAGTTTTATATACGGGAGTAAAACTGGGAAAATGACATCTACACCAAAACGTAGTAATTGCCCCAATCCAACAGTGAGTAGCACCAGGAGAGAACCAGAAGTAAAAATTCCTCTGGATTTTTTTAATAAATTTTCCACTATAAAAATTTCGAATGGGGAATGGGATAATGGTTTGGATTTGCCATAATGAAGCACCATAGTAGAAAATAGAAATGGTACCGAAGCCGTTTTTCCTGTGGCACTTGAACATTAATCATGCGTATCTCGGTAAACGTTGCGATGAGCATAGATGGGAAAATAGCATCTAGCCTCCGAGAACAATTAGTAATAAGTGGGCCGTCTGATTTTGATCGTGTTGACTCGTTGCGTGCCCAATGTGATGCAGTTATGGTGGGAGTACAAACAATTTTGGCAGATGATCCTAAACTTCTGATACACGATGAAGAATTGAGTTCAGATAGGAGGGACAGGGGCATGCCTGCACATCCAGCCAGAATACTCGTTGATTCAAAGGGGAGAACTCCAAATAATGCCCAGGTAATGGGAAAAGGTGCACGCACGATCATCTTATTGAGCGGGGTGGCGGAAGAAGAAAGAATTCAAGAATTAAAGGAACTGGGTGTAACGACGATAGTTTCGGGGGAGAAACGGGTGGACATGGAAAATGCTATGACATTGCTCGGGGCAGAAGGGATTAAGCATGTACTAGTCGAAGGTGGGGGAGAACTTATTTTTACATTGATAGAAAAAGATCTCGTGGATGAACTAACAGTGTATATCGCACCCATGATTATTGGGGGAAAGGGTGCCCCTACACTAGCTGATGGGGAAGGTTTTGTAGATAGATTTCCACGTTTTTCACTGATGAAAGTACAAGAAAGAGATGATGGTGTCGTGTTGTATTTTAAGAAAATGTCCAATAAATAAGATAAATTCTATCGATCGAGTAGGTCATCCAGATACGCTCCCGCATCCAACGCTGCTTGGACGCCCATAGAACCTGCAGTTATTGCTTGTTGGTAGTGAGAATCCACAACATCTCCAGCTCCGAAAATTCCAGGTACCGCGGTGTGTGTCTTTCCAGATCCAGATCCTCCTTGTGTTAGGAGATATCCTTCTGAATCTAATTCAACAGAAGTTGGGCGTAAGTAATCTGTATTGGGGATATGACCAATTGCGATGAACAAAGCACCAACATTAAGAGTGGAATTCTCAAACCCCGGCTCGTTTTTTCTACTAGATGGATTCCCATCAGCATGGTGGATAAGATCGATGGTTGAAATGCCTTCATCGGGAGTACCATTGATCTGCGAAACCTCGGTGTTCCAAAGGATGGAAATATTGCCGGATTCGACTTTTTTCATGATTCGGTCAATCCAGTATTTTTCTGCACGGAAAGAATCTCGCCGGTGCGCTATATACACTTTATTTGCGAACTTCGTGAGAAAGTGTGCTTCTTCCATTGCAGCATCCCCGCCCCCGACAACGAGCATATCTTCATCTTTAAAGAATGCCCCATCACAGGTTGCACAGGTAGAGACACCATATCCCATCAATTCATCCTCCCCAGAGACGCCTAGGGTGCGAGCACTCGCTCCGCTGGCAACTATAAACGCATCAGAGGTGAGAAAAGTCCCATCAGATAGTCCTACTTTGAAAGGATGGGTTGTGTCATCGATGGTGGTTATTGTTCCATATCGTGTTTCGGCTCCAAATTTGATGGCCTGAGTCTTCATTCGGGTGATTAGTTCAGGTCCAGTAATTGCGTCCGGAAAACCAGGGTAGTTTTCAACTTCAGTTGTGAGAGTTAGTTGGCCACCGGGCTCAGGTCCCTCGATTACTAAGGGATCGTTTTTAGCCCGTGATGAGTAAATCGCAGCAGAAAGGCCAGCAATGCCAGCCCCGGCAATGATAAGTTCTCGGTGTTCAATTTCCTCGGAAAGAGGACCAGAGGATATGTGTTTTGAGGTCAATGAGTATAATCAGGAAGGGCGGAGGAAACCACTTTCGACTTAAATTTTAGAATAGAAAAAGAGAATAGAAAAAATAATTACAGTTTCGAAGTCCTTGTATGACTATGGGTGCAGATCTCGTAGAAAAAACGGAAAGGTATGGAAGGATGCTTTCTTCTGCACTGGATATCGTGAAAATGGCGCCACAAGAGTCTTCATCATTGTCAACCACGGCGGAAGAATGTATTCAGATGGCGCGGGCCTACCTAAATGATGGGGAGAATTTCCATAAAAATGAGGATTATGTCAATGCACTAGCTGCATTTTCGTATGGGTATGGGTGGCTAGATGCAGGCGTTCGTTTTGGGCTTTTTGCAGTTCCTGAGGATACAGGTTTATTTACTATTTAAGGGTTAGAAAGGTAGAAAAAACTCAATAAGTACCAATAAGCTTATATTTCATAAAATAGCAGCAGCACCGAAAGATTTAAAAGCTATACATATTAATGACTGGTTAGGAGAGCAAAAATAAGGACTGTCAAGTAGCAGAATTTGGCCCCATATTTTTCCTTTATAAATAACATGACTGACACACGTATTCGAGAATTCGAAAAAGAAGAAAAAGAGACTGAAAATGAAGTAGAAGAAGGTGTATGTTCTGAATGTGGAGGCAGGTTGGTAAACGATGAAGAAAGGGCAGAGGTCATCTGTGAAGATTGTGGCCTAGTTACAGAAGAAGACAGAATCGATCCAGGTCCTGAATGGCGAGCATTCAATCCACAGGAACGGGATAGAAAGTCAAGGGTCGGAGCACCGACGACCACCATGATGCATGACAAGGGTCTTTCAACCAATATTGGATGGCAAGACAAAGATGCATACGGAAAATCGCTTTCGCCACGTCAAAGAGAGAAAATGCAGCGATTGCGAAGATGGAATGAGAGATTCAGAACGCGGAATTCAAAGGAAAGAAATCTGAAACAGGCTTTGGGAGAAATCGATAGAATGGCGTCCGCTCTCGGCCTTCCAGAAAATGTAAGAGAAATGGCATCTGTGATATATCGCAGAGCGCTAAACGATGATTTGCTCCCAGGCAGATCCATAGAAGGAGTAGCCACTGCAGCGTTATATGCATCCGCAAGACAGACTGGAACGCCTAGAAGTTTAGATGAAATTTCGGATGTCAGTCGGGTTGATAAGATGGAACTTACACGAACTTACCGATATATTGTACGTCAATTGGGATTGGAAGTTCAGCCAGCAGATCCGGTTAGTTACCTCCCAAGATTTACATCTGAACTAAATCTTTCTGAAGAGGCAGAAAGGAGAGCGAGAGAATTGCTTCAAGCTGCGAAGAAAGATGGATTGCATAGTGGGAAGAGTCCAGTGGGGCTTGCTGCTGCTGCCATTTATGCAGCGGCGTTGCTAACAAATGAGAAAGTAACTCAATCGGAAGTGAGTGAAGTGACAGATGTTAGTGAAGTTACGATTAGGAACAGGTACAAGGAGCTACTAGAATCTGCTGAGGCAGGAACGGCAGCTTAAATTTATTTAAAATTAAAAAATTTACTCTATTTTCGATAGAATCCCACAGCCTTCGCAGTGGATCATTAAAGAGTTGTTTTTTTCTTGAAGTTTTGTATCAGGGAGACCACAATCGGGGCAAATAACATAGGTTTTAGAGAAAGACTCAATGACCGAAGAGACCCGATCGGTTGAAAAGGACCCGGTCAATCTTGCGCGGCCTGTATCGTCGATATTCGCACTGGTTCCAAATTCATTTTGAAGGAATTTGAGGACTAAATCCGCTTCCCGATTCAAAACGTCAACTGTATTCTTGAAATTTTCATATACAGTGACATTTCCTTCTGGACGAACCACAGGGTCGGGTAAATTCCATCGAGAATGGGTGGAACCGACTTCGGGCATTGTTTCGAATGCTTGGGTCAATAGATCCTCATAGTCAGACATGTCTGGTTAGAATCAGTCTATCGATATGAAGCCTTTCATATGATGAGTCCCATGCTAACGGGGGTCAGAATTAACTTATATCCTCTCAAAACATAAAAGACTCTGAAAAGATATGAAAAAACAAGAGCTTATACATTTACATGGACTTCTCGCAGAAGTACCTATATATTGCAAGGAAAACCACGACGTTTCGTTTGATGTGCACGAATATGAAGAACAAAAAATTCGACCTACATCAATACATCAATCGAAAACAGATCACAAAAATGCAGTATTTTCATTGGCGAGGGGGATTTGTGCCTCTCTTGCACCGGGAGAAGAAGTAGAACAGATTACGATATAATCGCTTATTAGATTGTTTTAACAGAAATTAACCCTATTTTAGAACTATTCTTAGCTAGATCCTTCTTCGGATTTCTCATGTACAACAATATTGAGTATTTTTAGAGGGATATTTCGTAGTTTTTGTCCTATTTCTTTTCGCGCAATTCTCAAAGCGTGTTCTTCGCCTTCTGCATTGAAAACAATCATTTCTAATTCTAGAGCTACTAAACCGTCGTTGGCTGCTATGAATGCAGGTTCGTGGGAGTCGTCGCAGTTTGGACAAGTTCTATTTACTGCGGTTATTTCAACATATTTGAGATCGGGGTTGAGCATATCTCCAGTTTTAGATATTGCGATTCGAACGGCTTCATTAGGAGTTTCAACATTGTATACCGGCACTGCGGCTTCAAGAGTAACAGCATAATCCATATCTAGTGTGGCATGTGACCAAAGTAGAAGAATGTTAGCTATGTGATTTGTAGAGAGGGTTTGGAATACTTAGTCGGAAAGAATAATCCTTATGCAAAAATAAGAGTAGTAACATAAGATGGATTCGGGTGTTATTTTGAATAGTTCTTTATCGGGCGGGCTAGACCTACAAGCTACGCTAGAAAGTGGTCAGACGTATCTTTGGGATCGGGATGATGGGAAAGATTACCTGAGTTCTGGTCTCAGCGGGGGGAGTGCGTGGTACAGTTCTGTGATTGGAGGAAATGTGATACGTTTGAGGCAAGTGGAAGGTCAATTGGAGTGGAGGTCTACGTCGAATGTGGATAAAGTTATCAGGAGAATTTTGGGGTTAGATGATGACTTGGATCGGATGATGAAAATGAGTATTAAGGATCCACTCATAGAATCTGCTTATTCAACATACAAAGGCATGAGAATTGTTCGGGATCCGTTTTTTCCGTGTGTTGTTTCATTTATTTGTTCTTCGCAAATGAAGGTTGAAAGAATATTTGGGATGCAACAAAGACTTCGGAGAAAGTACGGGGAGAAAATCAGATTTGAAGGAAAGGATTACTATGAATATCCAAAAGCAGAGGTAATCGCGGATTTGGATGAATCAGATTTGCGAGAGATGGGATTGGGGTACAGAGCTCCATACGTGATAGAGACTGCAAAGATGTTGAAAGAGGACCCAGATGGAGTTGGTTATTTCATGGAGGATTATGAGAAAAATAGAGAGAAATTGACTGAGTTGAAAGGTGTTGGTCAAAAGGTTGCAGACTGTATTTGCTTATTTTCTCTGGGACATCTAGAAGCAGTTCCTCTCGATACATGGATTAGATCTACGATTAAAACCCACTATCCAAATTGCGACCATAAATCATATCAGGATATGTCCCAGGCAGTAAGAAATGAATTTGGACCGTATGCAGGGTATGTACAGACATACATTTTTCATTACCTACGTCATGAGGCTGGCAGGACCAGTAACATAGTAGCTCTGGGAGAGTAGAAAATTCATCAAGAGAGGATATAAAGGAGGATTTAACGCGCTGCCAGTCCAAAGAATACGTGATGATAACTGCGAAGAGGATGGCAATGGTAGACCTAAATGCTGCTGAGATGGGCGTTTCTCAGAAGCAACTAATGGAGTCCAGTGGTCATGCAGTTGCACAGGCAGTTAAAAAAATTGCAGAGGACGGGGCAAAAATAGCAATCATAGGAGGCAGGGGGAACAATGGGGGCGATGCATTTGTTTCTGCTCGTTTTCTTGAAGAGTTCAAGGTGAAAATTTATTTGATAGGTAGGCCAGAGTTGATAACGGGATCTGCTGCCCGAGGGAATTGGGAGGTACTGCAGACATATGGATACGATACTCAAGTTATAAGGGATATCTCAGAATTCAAATTAGAAGATCCAGATATTATAGTGGATGGATTGCTAGGAACAGGAATAAATGGTGCTGTGAGGGAACCGGACCGGTCTATAATTGAGATGCTAAATGAAACAAGTTCAACAGTGGTCTCGGTGGATGTTCCTTCGGGTATTGATGCAGATAAAGGGAATGTCGGGATTTCAGTTGACGCCGATTTAATAGTAACATTTCATGATTTGAAACCGGGGATAAAAGAGCATGCGAATGTAATTATTGCAGATATTGGAATTCCAAAGGCAGCTAGTATTTTTGTTGGGCCAGGAGATCTCCTCCCATTGAAGCGTCCGGAGGGGAAGCATAAAGGAGACTTTGGACGTGTGATGGTAATAGGAGGGGGGCCATACACAGGTGCACCTCTATTGTGTTCATTGGGAGCATTAAGAGCAGGAGCAGATCTAGCATATGTGGCAGTTCCATCTTCAATAGCGAATGAGGTTCAAGGATATACGCCAGACATAATAGTGGAACCATTTGAGGGTGAATTATTGTTACCAGAACATGTAGATAAGTTGATAGAAAAATCAATAGAAATGGACGTCGTAGTTATTGGCCCGGGATTGGGGAACGGTGAAAAAACCAAAACTGCAATAAAATTATTTTTGGAAAAGTATGACGGCAAAGTGGTTGTTGATGCTGATGCTCTTAAAGTTGTTCAGGGCCTCGACGCTTCAGCGGAAATTATTTGTACACCGCATGCGGGTGAGTTTATAGAGATGGGAGGGCCAGATCTTGAGGTGGAATTGGATGAAAGAATGGAAATTGTAGAAAAGTTTACTGGAGAATTGGGCCACGTTGTTGTTGTAAAGGGAGATAGAGATATAATCTCAAATGGAAAAGATACCCGTGTCAACCAAACAGGTAATCCTGGTATGACAGTGGGCGGGACAGGAGATATACTTGCAGGGGTAGTGGGGGCATTGTTTTGTACTCAAGAAAGCTTGACAGCAGCAACAATAGCGGCATATGTAGTGGGTAAATCTGGAGATTTTGCGGTGGATGAGAAAGGAGGATATGGCATATTGCCCACAGATTTACTTCCACATATTCCAACGGCATTAGGAGGAAAAACATGAATGAAAAACTGACTCACATTGATCACAAAGGAGATGCCAATATGGTAAATATTGGAAATAAGAAAGACGTTATGAGAAAAGCAAAAGCGAGAGGAGAAATTAGATTGAAAGCTTCGACTATAGATGCTATTGAGAAAGATTCAGTAAGCAAAGGAAATGTACTATCTGTTGCGAGGGTTGGAGCAATTGATGCGGTTAAGCATACATGGGAAATAATTCCACTTTGCCATCAAATAGACATAAATGGAATTGAAGTCAAATTTTCAGTTGAGAAAGAAAAAGTTATTATGGAAGTTGAGGTCGAGACATTTGGGAAGACGGGGTGTGAGATGGAGGCACTCGTGGGATTGAGTACAGGGTTGAACACTATATGGGACATGGTCAAATCCATTGAGAAAGATGAGAATGGAAAATATCCTACTACCTCAATTGGACAAATAGAAATTATAGAGAAAGTGAAAGGGGACTGAGATAGTATTTATTCGAGGGGAATAAACTTGATTCTGTGGAAATTGAAATCCAACAATTAGGACGCGATTTGGGAATCGGTGCTGTCATCGGTGCTATCGTAGGTTTTACAGCCAAAAAAATGGCAAAATTAATTGCAGTAATAATAGGGATAGAAATAGTACTGTTTAGACTTTTAGAGTCTAGAGGCGTGATTCAAGTTAATTGGGATAAAATTGGAAATTCATTTTTAGGAATTGGGGATATTGCGGTTGCTAGTGCACCCCCTTCTTGGCTGGTTTCAATAATATCTACGCTATCCATAGGAGCGGGGTTTATGGGTGGTTTTCTTTTGGGATTTAAATATGGATGAGTGATGAAAAAAATATAAAATAAATAGATTTTTTTATTTTATGATTCTAGTTTCTGCTTCGCCTTGTGACAGACCGTTCGCTAAATTGTAGAATTCGTCTTGCATCCCGGCGGGGAATCTAACAACACCAATCCACGATCCATCATTTTGCCACTCTTCTTTTTCGAGAGTGCCAAATGCTCGGATTTGTGCTTGTGCTTTTCCAGCGTGCGTAGATGAGAATCGAACAGCAATGGATATTTCTTCAAATCGAATGGGTATCAGAGGTCGGAGGGCATCGAGTGCATCCCCAACCTGATTTTCAACAGGTTTTAATGGGTCAACACGAAACCCGGCTTGATCGAGTGCAGCTTCAATTCTAGCAGGGGGATGAGGAGCATTATTCATCTGGGGATTGATGGCATTCCGAGTGATTATAGTAATAAGTTGTCGGTGTTTTTGTGCTTGCATTTCCCGGCGTTGTTCGGCTGTGATTTGGATATCACCTAATCGTATGACTTCGGGGATAATAAGAAGGGGATCGGTCGTGTTGAATACCTTTATTAGATTTTCTTCGGCTGGTCGGTCGCCGCGAGAAACATCTTCAAATACATCGTCTGCTGCGATCACGTCCTCGATGTTTCCATCAAAATCTCCAGAAGATATCAGTAGGGCCGCGTCGGGGTCGACTAGAACTTCAAAACGTGACCCAGATTTTTCTAGACGCGCGATGACTGCTTTATCCAGTGAGATCATAAAGAGATATGGGGATGCTCAGATAAAAAGTGCGTTAGAAACCATAGAACAAAAAAGATCTATTTTTTATCGTCTTTATTCGGTTTTGGAACGAGTTTTAGTTTTTTGATATATTTCGCTACTTCTTTGGTATCTACAGGAGCAAAAAGAGCGGTTTCAGTGGGGATAGTAGCCATTCCAACTCCTTCAGCTTCCAATCCGTCTTCATTGACTTCCGCCAATGCTTTCAGCGCGAGTTCAATACCATTTTCTAAGGATAGATCTGAAGAGTATTTTTCTTCCAAAAATGTCTTTATTTTTGGCCTATCAGATCCAATGGATACTGCTTTCCATTCATACGGAGTTCCAGAAGGATCTGTTTCGAATAAACGGGGAGAACCATCTTCAATTCCTCCAATAATTAGAGAAGATCCAAATGGTCTTGCCCCCCCTATTTGAGTATATTGTTGGATATGGTCAGTGACAAATTTAGATAATGCCTCGACCCCAATTGGTTCTTGATATCGCAAGCGGTTTATCTGGGTCATTTGACGTGCAAAATCAATTAACTGTCTTGCGTCCGCGACATGTCCGGCAGATGCAATTCCAATATGACCGTCTGCTTTGTGGATTTTTTCCACCGAGGAGCGTTCTTGAAGGGGTTGGCGTGTAGAAGTATCCGCTGCCAGTACGACCCCATCAGAGGTTCTAATACCAATACTAGGAGACCCTCTCTTAACAGCCTCTCGAGCATACTCTACTTGGTAGAGCCTGCCATCGGGAGAGAATATTGTGATTCCCCTATCATATGCTTGTTGTTGTGCTTGGCCATGCATGCTATATCACTTAAGTAACATCCAGATGGGTTGCCCCAATAAAGTCAGTATCGGTTTGGATATCGATACAGTGACCCCTGGTAAAGGAAGGAGATATTTTTGTATCGAAAAGTAGTTCTCCAGAATGAACGGGTTCTGAGGGTTCTGAGAGATATTTTTCCTGACAACTTTTAATGGTTCCACTGACCCCGCGGATGAGAATTCCAACAGGGAATTCGTTTATTTTCGAAATGCAAGCTATACTTGGTCTTGCTATAGGTAAAGCATCTCTGTGGGTTCTGATGATCCCCCATCCTGAGCCATTTGAAAATTCAAATTGAATGAGAAATAAATCCGCATTATTCGCGCCAGTATCGCCGAACAATCTACTCGTAGAAGCCCATAGTGCATGTTGAAATGTACGTTTGTCAAATTTAGCAGTTGGCCAAGATTCTATAGAAACTACGATATATCGATAACGGGGTCGGAGGTGTTTTGGAAGGGGTTTCAATTGGAATCACCATACTTTCCACGTATTACTCCTAGGTCGGCATATTTTCCGGAAAGGTTATCGAGATTTCTGGAGAGAATAGTACCCCATTCCAAAAGACCTGTTTCAACATCTTCGGGTTCCATCCCAATCAGACCCCCCACAGCCATGAGTTCGCGGGGGGAGCGTAATTCAAGATGGGATGACGGGTCAGAACTGACCACAAAGGGTGCGTTGTATGCAGAGATAATATCCCATTGTTTTTTGAGACGTTTGAGGGACTTGATCCTATTTTTCCCGCTTTCACGGAGGATCCCACTGAAATTTATTTCTATCCGGACATTGTTTTTTTTCGCTTCCTTCACCATGACATGGCTAATATTTTTTTGAGTTCCGAGTGGGTGGCAAAGGACATCGAGATTCTTTTGTTTACTAGCAAAAAGGTTGAGAGAAGTTTCTCCGCCGCGGATGCATAACAATGGAGTTTTATTTCGATTTCCACCTATATGGCCACTCAGAGTGGACTGGTTTTTCTCAGAGAGTTCAATTCCAGAGAAAAGTTCTATGTCAAATGTATCCGAAATTGTTTGTAAATTTGGATTGGGTGGATCATTTGGAGGATTCCGAACTATGATCCCACTGAAGCCATAATCGGAAGCAGTAGCTGCCATTCGGGATAGGGTAGAAGTGCCCATGGGTGTGACGCGTACTGCTTCGAACATATAGAGAATAAGTACGCCCATGTGTAAAACGGATCGGGTTTATGCGGAGAGAGAGGATGGGTGCGGTATTAGTCTTGATTTGAAGAAGGCATATAGACGCGTTTGCTGTAAAGTAGTGCAATGGGTATCCCAGATAGGAGAAGGACAAGTACTAAATATAAAAATCCAGTTCGGAGTCCAGCAATGTCACCAATATATCCTATGACAACAGGGGCTGCGGCACCAAGTACCAAGGCACCAGTCCATAGATAGGCAAATGTTCGCCCTTCCCTCTCAGGGGGTGCTATTGAATTAATAAGAGCATCTCTAGCAGGTGCAGAGGCCCACAAAGTTGCTCCGATTGCTATTGAGACTAAAAGTAGATTGGAAGGAGAAAGCTCGACTATTGCGAGAGTTGCAATTGAAATTGATCCTGTCAAAACGCAAGCTAATAGTATTAGTCTAGAGTCGTACATGTCCACGAGTTTTCCAACTACTAATTGGCTTAGTCCTGCAGAAATTAGTAATACTGAAAAGTACCAACTTGCAGTGGAAGTGGAAGTGACAACGGTGCCGAAGATTTCGAATGTATAACCATATAGTTCATCAATGAAGGCAGGGAAAAGAGCGCCAATACCATCGGCTGCAATTCCACGAATGGAAAAATATGCTAGGATAGCTAGGATGGGCAGGACATAGGCACGGGGATCAGATTTCCAGAAGCTCGAGGATTGGGAAGTGGAACTTTTAGAGGAAGTGGGTAGTGTGTCATACCCTTTCAAAATAGAAAATAAAAAGAATGCATAGATGAGTAAAAATGCACCGAGACCGGTGAAAATTATGGACCAATCTAAGTAGATTACTAAAAGTCCTAAAACCGCGGGGCCAAGTCCATCTCCGAATTTTGCAGAACTCCCCCAAAGGCCGTATGCCTTTCCTTTGGATTCTGCAGGTATGTTTGCAGTGATAAGAGGGTATCCAGCAGGGTGCAACAGACTAGACCCTGCACCAGACAGAAACATAGCAAGCATCATGACTAAGAGTCGACAGTCGAACGGATGTCCAAAAAGAGGGACTTCAAAGGCTAAAAAAGAACTTGTTGCTCCAATAGCAAATAATACATAAGTAACACCATGCGTACCGAACGCCAGGGGTAGTAAAATGCGCCTATCACTAGAATCCGCAACAATGCCAGAGGGTATTTGGAATAGCCCCGTACTGAATATTTGTATTGCAGGGAGAAGGGCGATTTGCCAAAGTGGTGCGCCGAAAAAAAACGCCCAGAGGGGAATAAGAGGGGGTATCATTCGGCGGGCAAAATGGTCTGTTCCGTGGGTAAAGGCCATTAATAATGCAAAATTGGAAGAATTATATTTCATATGAGAATTTTCTGTTAAAAACTAGGATTCAGGGGGTAGATATATGTTCTTACTGTATAAGAAAAAGAGCGGGAGTGCGGATAGTGCAATAAAAATGGCTATGATTGCAAAGGCGGTTCGGAGTCCACCGACGTCTCCAACATACCCCACGATGATTGGAGATGCGGAGCCAAACAGTAGGGCTCCAGTCCATAGATAGGCAAATGTCCTACCTTCCATTTCGGGAGGGGCTATTGCACTGATAAGGGCATCTCTCGCGGGGGCAGCCCCCCAAATGGAAGCCCCAAGTAGCATTAAAATTAAAAGTAGTGCCATGGGAGATAAATCAACGAAAGCAAGGGCGAAAATGGGAACCACTCCGATTACAGCAAATACTATTAATACGGTTTTTGGGTCGTATTTGTCAACGAGTTGGCCGCACCAAAGGGAGAAAAATGCTGCAGAGAGTAGGGTTGCTGCGTAATACAAACTGGCGGTCGAAGTGGACGTGATGACAGTTCCAAAAATTTCGAAGGTGTAGCCATATAATTCGACGATGAAGGTCGGAATGAAAGTCCCCAGCCCATCGTCTCCTACGCCTTTGATGGAGATGAAAGCCAACACTGCTATGAGAGGATATGTGTAAATCCGGGGATCTGATTTCCAAACATTTGAAGATCCAAGTGCAACATCTTCTGAAAAGATAGGAGGAGAAGTGTCGTAGTTACCCAGTGCAGCGAATAAGAAAATCGCGTAGAGGATGTGGACTAGTCCAAAGAATATGAAAATCAAAGGCCAATCCATATACAATAGCAATATGCCCAAAACCGCAGGTCCAAGCCCATCTCCGAATTTTGCTGCACTATTCCACATTCCATATGCCCTTCCCTTGAGTTCTGGGGAAATATTTGAGGTGAGGAGAGGAAGTCCAGTGGGGTGTAAAACACTAGTTCCCATTCCCCCAAGGAACATAGCTAGCATCATTACTAATAATCGGGAGTTGAAGGGATATCCGAGAATATTGGTGGTGAAATCTAGAAACGAACTGAATGCGGCAAACGTGAATAATAGATAACTCAATCCAAGAAGCCCGGTTCCAAAAGGCAATAAGTATCTTCGATCACGCGAATCGGAGATGATACCAGCGGGTATGTGAAAAATGGCACTTCCAAAGAGCAATAGTGCAGGTATAAGTGCGATTTGCCAAAGAGGAGTTCCAAAAAGAAATGCCCATATCGGTATTAGAGGTGGAATGAGTCTTCTAGTGAAGTGGTCAAGCCCATGGGCGAAACTAAGCATAAGTGCAAAGCTTCTATCGGTGTGATCCATTGAAAAAAAGATGGGTTGAGAGTACTACTTCTTTCCGATTGGGGTATCAAGAGAGAAGATCGGGGTATGTAGATTTTTTTATCAGGAAAATGAGAGAGGATGCGAATAGCATTACCACAGCGAGTGTAGTGAAAAGGGCTAAAGGGCTGGAGTATGTTAAAATTACACCTGCAGCTGCAGCTCCAAGTGCACCTATTCCATAAACACCTGTAAAAGTGATTCCAAACGACAAGCCCCGTGTTTTTTCAGGAGTATGGAGACCAATCAAAGTTGCTTGCAGGGGTTGGATGTAGAAAAGGAAAAATCCCAATGCGATCCCAAATATGGCGAAAATTAGTATTCCAGATTGGACTGCGGGTAAGAAAAGAAAGGCCAATAATGCAAGGGCGAAGTAGCCAATAAGAAGAGGTAATTCGGGTTTGAAACGGTCCGAAATTTTTCCTGCTACATATTGGCCCAGTGCCCCAACAATCAGGATACCCGCGTAGAAATAGTCAGAAGAATCAAAAGAAAATCCAATGAACGAAACAGGATCGGTTTGGAGAATGGATAGCACCACGGGGAGGAATGTCAGTATGCTTCGGTAGTAAAATCCATAAGAAACAACTAATACAAATATTAGTAAAAAAACACCGGCGAGGAGGGACTTGATGTTATGAGAGGTTTGTTTTAGAGTATCGCTTGATGCAAGAGTTTTGGTGTCAAGTGGGCCCGAAAATGTATCTTCAATTTTTATTCGAGACGAAAGGATGGCAACCAATAAAGAGAGAGTGGCCAGAATTGCCGCTACATATCTCCAATCAAAATAATATAATAAAAATAGGGTTGCAAGAGGTCCGAATGCAGTTCCGATATTTCCTGCAATGCCATGATAAGCATAAACGGTCCCTATAGATTTGACCTTTCTACTGATTAGAGAAAGTCCAGTTGGGTGATAGATACTAGCGGCAGATCCCCATAAAAATAATGCCAATGCTATGGTGATCAAACTTGAAGATATACTTAATAGATAGAACGATGATGCCATGCCAAGTAAACATAGCAAAATCAACTTTTTAGAACTAACGTGATCTGCTAGAATTCCACTAGGAAGAGAACCCAAGCCAAATAGACCATACCCTACAGTGACAGTGAGACCAATGATGGCAGGGGTGGTATTGAATTCGAAGAGCCAGATGGCTACAAAAATGGGAATAGAAAGTTCAAATATATGCACGGTTGCATGGGCCATCACGACGAACTTTAGAATTGAGCGGTCAATTTTATTCAAAAATATTCCCCCGGGGTGTATACATGAAATGATACCTATGAATTATGGTTTGGTGCGGTGGATGATGAACTTCACTAGGTTGGATAGAGGGAGTTATCGATTAATTAACTATTATTTTTCCAAGAATGGCAGACTTTTGAACTGGGCCAAAATTATGACTATCATCACTACTAGTTGGATCTGGATTGTCCCCCGTGAGTGAAACTGTCCCATCGGTTTGGAGCTCGGAAATTCTTTTGATGATGAGCAAATTGGAATGGAACGGGTGTTGTACGAGAACTACGTCTCCGGCCTCGGGTTGGAAATGTGAATAAGCTAGAGGATTGCAGATTACGTTATCACCATCGCTCAGTGTGGGCCACATACTGGAGCCGCTGACAAGGACTTGGAATGGACCGTCTAGCTTGCTCGGATCCACGGAACCTCACGCCCTTTGGTTGCCCAAAAGACATTATGAATTTCTTCTATTATGTCCATGAGGTCTTGTGCGTGAGTGGGACTTACTTCTACTTTACAGGCGCTACAGAGTTTAGTGGCTCTCCAGAAAAGGTCATGTAAGTTTGGGTTGGATTCTAGGTGTTCGGGTTTGAAATAATCAGTCCAGAGAACCAATAATTCGCTTTTCGTTAGATGGGCTTGCTCTTCTTTTATAGAGGCATACCTGCTCATCGTATTTAGAAATCCAGCCATTGCGGCTGTGTTGGAAGAATCGGGATGTTCTAAAGCCAACATTTTAGTTGTCATTGACTGTACGGCTTCTGCTGCTATTCGTGCACTGGCGGGGTCGTAAACTCCACACGGTCCGTCGCAGTGGGCACTGGCTTTTATAGGGTTGGTGAAAGACACCATAATATGGGTCTTATTGGGAGCGATATAAAGACTGTCTAGTGGTCTTTAGAATTGACAAAAGTTAGATAATAATCTAGTGTAAATTCAGAGGGCATTTTAGAGAAATAATCATCTATCAGTTTAGATCTTTTTTTGGGATCATTAGAGGTGGTTATTTCATGTTCTAGGAGACGTCCCAACATAATAACAGAGTAAAAGGATCCGCGTCCGTGTTCCATATGGGATAATAATTGATCAAGTTCGTCCTCACTCAAGACATCCTGATACATAGAATGGATTGCACGATAGGCAGGTGTAGTTACTCGATGTGGATAGTCCCATTCTTGGGAAGGTAATTTTTTAACTACCATAGTGTTCATCAAGATACGCGATGATGTCAGAACTTTCATACAAAAAAGTATCTGCGTCGGGATCGACTAAAAAAGGAACTTGGTCAACTCCACCGATTTTCATCATTGAATCGTAGGACTGTTGATTAGTGACCGTTCTCCCTCGATTAGACGTTAGACGGGGGTTGTGAACTATATATGAAATGCCCAGTTCCATTAGCTTATCGCGCACTAAAACGCACCACGGACAGTTTTCTGCTTGGTATAATTCGAGCATGTAAACAGTGTTACGATACGTGAATATTTAAAAGGAGTTTTTAGTTTTTCTATCTATTTAGTTTGAAACGGAGTAACCTTTATATTTTGTAGAGAATTACTTGGCCAGTATGGCAAATAAAATATTGGCCGACCTTGGATTGAGTCCACTAAACAAGTTCTTGCTTGTCTATTGGTTCAGTCTGGGCTTCATCGTACTCGATCAACTATCAGGAAATGCTACAGAAATAACAGCCACATTTGCGGAATTGGGAGCAGTGACAGGGACCATTAACGTGGTTGCCATGGTATTAATTCTATATGGGGCATACCTCCTATACAACAAGAAGAAACAAGGTGCACAAATTGCAATAGCTGCGAATGTAGTGATGGTGGCTTATTTTGTGTTTATTGTGGGGCAGACGCCCATTCCATTGGAAGGGGTTGCGATATACATTATAACATTCATTGTTATGGTAGCAAGTCCAGTGCTTCTATTCCCAGACGAATACTCCTAGAAATAGAGTATTTATCACGGTTTAACAT
>CAZQZO010000007.1:0-68646 GCA_964597855.1 uncultured Halobacteriales archaeon
AACACAAATCTACACTTCCTACAATCGCGTCCATGAAACTTGGCCATCCTGTACCTGATTTAAATTTTTCCGACGAATCAAACAACTTTGACCCGCACCCTACACATGTAAATACACCTTCGCCTTCTGTTTTTAGATGCGTTCCGCTAAATGGAGCTTCGGTTCCCTTTTCTCTTAAAATGTGGTATTCTTCCTTGGTTAATACTTCTTCCCACTCTTCGTTAGATAAATTTTTTTTAGCACCTTGTTCATCCATGTATGCCTGTTTCTTCTATGCTGTCAAATAACTTCTGCACACGCGTTTTAATGTCATTTCGGATCTCTCTGCATTCTTCTATACTCGCCGATCCTGGATCTTCCAAATCCCATACCATGACCTCTGTACCCATCTCCGATGTATCTAAAGTAGAACATCCCATTGTCACAATCATGTCACAAGATGCTATTTCGATGTCATCCATTTTTCGAGGAATTCTTTCTCCCAATTCTTTTCCGACTTCTCGCATCACTTCTACCACGTTTTCATGAATTTCATTTGCAGGATTAGTCCCCCCCGTACGAAGTTCAATTTCAGTTATCCTGCGGATTTTACATTCTTCTTCTGCAAATGACATTGCCATTTGACTCCTCCCCGCATTCCTGACGCACATAAACCCTATTCGGCTCTTTTCCATGGTTCTTCACCACGTCAAAATTTAGCAGTAAATAAATAACCTACTATTATATCTATATATTTCTCTTAACTCCTTTATTTAAAACAAAAACAATGGGCCCACTCGGATTTGAACCGAGAACCTCCACCTTATCAGAGTGGCGCTCTACCTGGTTAAGCTATGGGCCCCTAAACCTATCTACTGTTTCGAGATGGGGGTCAACATGCTAAAAGTTTATCTTCTCCATTCAGCTAATACCGATCCTCTCTTTCTCCTTTTTTAATTATATAGATATTATCCCCAAACGAAGATTTGTTTTGAACCACCCGTTCCACTCTTCCTTTAATCCCCAGACGTATTGGATATCTCGTTGGTGGCAATACCAGTATAAATCCTATCAAATCTGTCACCAACCCCGGGGTCAACAGACACACACCGGCAACTATGATGAGAATTCCATCTATGATCTGATTAGTTGGGCTCTCTTGATTTTCCAACTTTCCGAGTAATTTCCGTATTGTATGTGCACCTTCTGATCGAACCAATAATAATCCTATAAATGCAGTTATAATCACAATAGATGCCGTTACAAATAAGCCGACCATCTCGGCTACTCGAATTAACAAAAAAATATCTATCAAAGGTACCAACAATAACATGATCCATCGATATCTGACCATAGTTATGTTCTTTTGATTTCTTCCCGTAAATTCCCCATTGTCGCAATTCTCTCTGCATAGGCATCGTGCTGGTGTATGGATTCATCATTAGATTGATTCATAGTAACAATCACTTCGTCATCCAGGTGCTCAAATTTATCAACCACTTTTTTTGCCATATTACGCACACAATCCTCTACAAATTTCGCATTGAGATGTGCATGATACGTCATATAGTCTTCGTCCGGCCTTTTAGCCAAATTAAAAATCTTTGCACTCATACTATCCCGTGCCACTTCGATCAAATCAATCACATCTATTTTCGATGAATCTTTACTCTCCATTTTAAGAGTTGCATGTCCTCTCTGGGAGTGTCCAGCTTGTGGTACTTCTTCTAAAAACTCCTCGACTTCTTTCTCCCCCAATCCCAAACTGGATAGCTTCTTTCTCGCCCTTCCAGACATCATTTCCTGCGAACATGGGCACACAGTGATCCCCGTCACTACTGCTCCAATCTCTTCATACCCCTTCTCTCCTTCAGACACCGCTTTTGCAATTATAATTGCAGTGTTCTGGGTTCTCCTTTTCGTCACTGGAGTTTCTTCTCGAATGGCGAATTCAGCCTCCATACTCACTTCTGCACGAGTTGTGTACGTGTGTTTATTAAGCAACAAATCTGCAGCCTCTTTGCATATGTCTTCAATCCTCAGTGTTTTCTTTTGAATCGCAATTTCAAGTATCTCATCTATTACTTCCATATTTCGACTCATATCTGCCCCCTTTCTAAATCCTGGTAGGTCCACTAAAGCTTCGAATGTGGCCATCAATACATATGGTCTCTCCCCGCCCCTTTCTATCTCTATGAGTTTCTTAACCCCTTTGACTCCCACTCTATTCAGCCCCACCTCTATTTCAGGTTTTGTAGCCTGTACATCCGGTAATTCTTGCCTCTTCATCCATCTATCATTCTACTAGCATATTACATATACATTATCATCTTCTACTACCACTTCATATGTTTTTACATAAATTTGTGAATCCCCAATATGCTCTCCCGTTTCAAGCTTAAACTCCCACCCATGCCATGGACATGCTATGGTCGGGATTGAAGATATGGTTTCTTCAATTCTATTTCCTGGTCCCCTCCACTCCGCTCTGATTTCTTTCTGTATTTGACCATTGCACACTGGACCACCTCTATGTGGGCATGCGTTTTCCACCGCATAGTATTCCCCACCAACGTTGAAAACTCCTATCTCTTTTCCACTTTCTACTGATATAACTTTCCGAGTATCCAATTCCAATTCTTCTCTATGACACACCTTTATTTTTTCAGTCATATTCCAAATACCTTCTGAGCATTTTTCCCTAGTATGAGCTCTTTTTCTTCCTCTGTTAAAAAAGGTATACTCGTAATCGCACTTGGGGGGTCATAATCCCAATGTGGATAGTCTGAAGAATATAGCAATTGACTCGCCCCACCCAATTCCTCTATCGCCTTCTGGAAATATTCTGCACTTCTTGGTTCGTCTAGAGGCTGCGTCCCATAGTAAAATTTAGACATATACTCCGATGGCCTCTTTGTTAGTATCGGTGCTTCCGAAGCGCGTTTAAGGTATTCTGCATCTAGACGTGCCATCAATGAAGG
Source organism: uncultured Halobacteriales archaeon (assembly GCA_964597855.1). Classification (GTDB taxonomy): domain Archaea; phylum Halobacteriota; class Halobacteria; order Halobacteriales; family Hikarchaeaceae; genus Hikarchaeum. The sequence continues at coordinate 2,961 of CAZQZO010000007.1, forward strand.
CACGTATAATATCCCCGACTCTTGGAACACAATTTTGAGCCCAGGAAATTTTTCTGCCACCCCCTGAATCACTATACTTACTAATTGGGACATATTACTCCATAAAAAACCAAGTGTATGTGTTTCTATGAATTTTTCATAACCCTTGATATAGAAATAATCTAAACTCGCGCCACCTGCATGGAATACTAGTGGTAATTTTGCATCTTGACAGGCTTCGTATATTCCATCATATTTTCTATTTCCAAATGGAGGTTCTGGCCCTCCACAAATCATACAAGCCCCTGCAAATCCCTTTTCACCACCGCATCTATCGATTAGCTCGACAGCCCGTTCTGGATCTTGATATGGCAACACTAGCAGTGCATATATTCCTTCCTTTGGATCTACAACCCGATCTAGCATATAATCTGCATACGCATTGGAAATTAGTTCTGGTCTTTCATCATCCCCACCAAGGCGTGCAAACGCAAGCATCTTTTGTGTAATCACAACTATGGCATCTGCCCCAACAATTTCCATTGCGGTTGGAATATCTTCCGGTACCATCTGTCCTTTGAGATATCCCACCTCATCGCGTTGTATCCTCCCATACATGTAGTGATCTGGGTATCCTGATGAAGGAAACATCTTACCCGGTGAACGCTTGAATCTCTGTTTAAACGGATTGTTATCTGGAATATACTCTGCTAGCTCTGGTAAAGATTCCAAATAGTGCGCATCACTATCTACAATGTAATGGCTAGTCATACTTGTGATAGCGATTGCTCACATAAAAACCGTCCCACTCCCACATCTTCCACAACAATAACACTAATCAGACATCCTTTTCAAGATTCAAGTATATTACTACCACATAATCTGATGGACTGGAGGCTTTATCAAAAATGAATCCCGGAGATCACGTTCGCGTTTCCCAAAATAATTCTTCGTATGAAGGAATCTTATTACCTTCCACAAACGACCAGTATCTACTCCTAAAACTATCTGGAGGTTACAATGTTGGGATCTCTTCTAAAGGGGCATCTGTAGAAATTATTAGCCCAAACTCTGCCCAATTTTCTCCCCCTGAAAATAAGTCAGATGATGTCTCAAATATCATATTCGATGAGGACCTTCCTACCATCTCTCTAATCACCACAGGAGGGACAATCGCATCCACTATCGACTATCGAACCGGGGCCGTAACTTCTCAGTTCGATGTAACTGATATACTGCGATCTATACCTGATCTATCTGGTCTCGCCAACTATCGTGGAAAAGTTGTCGCTAATATTTTATCAGAGAATATGACACCATCAATTTGGCAGGATCTCGCAAAAGCAATATTTGAAGAAATAGAAGCCGGGGTCGACGGTGTCATAGTCATGCATGGCACTGACACAATGCAATACACGGCAGCTGCGATTTCTTTTATGATCTGCACCCCTATACCTATAATTTTCACAGGGAGCCAACGCTCTTCTGATCGGCCATCTAGCGATAACCTAGTCAATGTAATTTGCGCGGTCGAAGCCGCAAAATCCGCCTGCGCTGAAGTTTTAATCTGCATGCACTCAAACGACTCCGATAATCATTGCTCTCTCCACCGAGCAACTAGGGCAAGAAAAAACCACACTTCGAAACGAAGCGCTTTTGCAACAATAGGAAATCTACCCCTCGGGGAAGTCAATTATGACACTCGCAGCGTTACTTACCGAAGAGATCACGACAAACGTGGAGAATTAAAATCTTCTCTAAAATCCGATCTAGATTTCAATGTTGAACTGATCAAATATACTCCTGGAATGGATGCTAAACTACTCGACGCCTGTTCAGAGAAGTCTGGCATAGTAATCGAAGGAACTGGCTTAGGCCACATCCACACAGATTTCATCCCACATCTCTCTTCCCTTATTAAAAATGGAACTCATGTTGTCATGACAAGTCAGTGTATCGAAGGCCGCGTCTGCTCTCGTGTCTACGACACAGGTAGGGATTTACTGGACATTGGTGTAATTGAAGGTGGGGATATGCTCCCTGGAACTGCAAAGGTAAAATTAATGTGGGCACTTGCCAATACGGACAACCCATCCGAGTCAATGCAGATCTCATTAGCAGGAGAAATTACAGAACCCTCCCGACCCTGGGATTAATTATTTATTTATCACCCTCCACTCATAGGGGGAATAATTGCTAGTTCATCATCATTTTCCAATGCCAATTGTGAAAATTTTTCTCCTCTCATTTCTTCACCATTACATAGCACTTGAACATGATTCAATACTCCACCTTGCTCATCCATCACCAATTCTCTTAAATTTGGTATCTGATCGAATAGATCTTCCAGCGCATCCTCAATTGTGATCCCACTATCCATTCTTATCTCAATTTCTCTCTCCCCTGCAATCTCTGCAAAATTGGCAAAAAGTTTCCATTTCATGATGATTCAATCTACCTAAAGTAATAAACTCGCATCCAATGCTATTTGGCCCATTTCTTGAATACTATCTCGTATTTTTTTCGGAAATTCTTCCCCCTCAGTTTCGCCCTTTTTAGACCCTTCTACTAAATTCCCATCCACCGTGAGTATGGAACCTGCTTCTATTCCCAATCTCCTGGCAAGCGTCAAAATAACCGAAGTCTCCATCTCAATAGATAGCAATCCCGAATTCTCCCATATTTTTACGTACTCTTCTGTCTCTGCATAATATGCATCATTGGTTACTATGGCACCCACATGGAATTTATGATCATGTCGTTTTGCCACATCTACCAAAGCAGAAACAACCTGATAATCCGAAACTGCTGGGTATACTTCTGATTCATACCTTTTTGTCGTTCCTTCTTCTTTAGCAGCCCCTGTAACTATGATAAATTCCCCAGTTTTAATCCCCCTTTGAAGTGCACCTGTTGTTCCCACTCTGATTATTTTCTTCACTCCAACCTTACAAAGTTCTTCAACGGCTATCGCAGCAGATGGACAACCAATCCCTGTAGAACAAACGGTCAAACCCTTCCCTTTATAATCTATATTGCAAATTTTGTATTCTCGATTCTCAGAAATAACTTCATATTCATCTGCCAATGCTGCAATCATCTCCACTCGATTAGGATCACCTGGTAGTAATGCAATTTCATTCAACTCCCCCTCCCCTACGAGCAAGTGTGGCTGTTTTCCCATATTCTTATTTCTATCCTACTACTGAATATAATATCAGGTTATGCATTCCTGGACCAATACCAATCGCAATCATCACTATTAACAAAATTCTTGCATACAAAGGCTTTTCTTTTGTATAATCCACAAACAAAAAAACTAGGGCAATCGCCAATACGATCTTAACACATACAAACAACCAACTCACACCAATAATATTCGCAACGGGGAGTGATGCACCAATGTCTAATATCATTTGGGAAATTGGGGTCTGCTCCTTAAAATTCAATATGTCAATCCCAATTGCCGTAGATGTCCCATCTAGAGTCTGTCCTATGATAACTAGCAAACCAGTGCTTCCCAACACCTTTGGAATTTCTGCACTTTTTCTTTTCACCGCCTCCCACACTAAAATAGAAACAACCAATGCAACCACCAACCCCACGATCGACCATGCTGGATTGGTCCACCCCTCTCTGGATAAAACCACCATCGTAGTGCCAAACCCAATCAATCCACTCCCCATCAGAATTTTTTCTGCAATCTGATCCCTTTTAAGGAGCAAAACCACCGACCAGACACAACCCAATATGACAAACGTAGTGATGTACACTGTTGGGTTCCCTAGTAGGAATGAAATACTTTCTAACTTTCCGTATTCTTTCAAACCCATCACACCCACGACACGCAAACCCGCACCAAATGCCATCCATGGAATCAAAGATATAATGATATCCTCATCGATTCTTATCTCACATTTCCAAAGAACCATTGCAATTATTCCTGCACAAATTAAGATCCCAATCAGATATGGGGCCGAGGGAATTCCAAAATCTGAAGGAAGGATATCTAACATACCCGTTATTATTTCGGATACCCCAAAGCCATTACGACTATGAGAATACCGTCGTGTTTTTGTTCCCCCTGATAATACATCTAATCACAATGGCTTCGTATCACATCGAAACTTATGGATGCACAGCCAATCAAGGAGAAAGTAAACTAATTGAACAGTTACTTCGCGACGCAGGACATTATAAAGTCGAAAACCCCGAATCCGCAGACGTAGCAATTCTAAACACCTGTACTGTCATAGAAAAAACTGAACAAACGATGTTGTCTAGGGCGAAAGAACTAGAATCTCTAGTATCTGATCTAATCGTCACCGGATGTCTCGCACTCGCCCAGCCCGATCTCATCCACGAATCTGGGATCGACGCTCGTGTATGTGGATGGGATGAAGTACCTCTGGCCGTTGGAAATGGCGAGTGCCCCACAACTACAAAAGACACGCTACCCATCATAGATGGTGTAATTGGAATCCTGCCCATCGCCCGCGGATGCATGTCTGATTGTTCTTATTGCATCACAAAAAAAGCAACAGGAAAAATCGAATCTCCACCTATCGCAGAAAATGTTTCTAAAGCCCGAAATTTAATAAAAGCCGGAGCAAAAGAAATCCGAGTAACTGGACAGGATACTGGAGTATACGGATGGGACCTTGGAGAGCGATTGTTGGATCAGTTACTCGACGAAATTTGTGAACTCCCCGGTGATTTTCGTGTTCGATTAGGAATGGCGAACCCTAAAGGAATTCATGGCATTTGCAAATCTCTTGCAAACGTGTTCTCTAAACATGAAAAACTCTATGATTTTATCCATGCACCTGTGCAATCTGGATCCAATACAGTTCTAGGTCATATGCGACGCCAACACCAAGTAAACGAATTTAGAGACATCGTGTCTATTTTCAATCAACATTTAGATCATTGGACTCTAGCGACGGATTTCATTGTTGGATTCCCAACCGAAACAACCGAAGATCACCAACAATCACTAAATCTAATACGAGAAGTCCAGCCGGAGCGAATTAATATAACACGATTTTCTAAACGCCCCGGTACCGATGCAGCAAAATTAAAAGGTCTTGGGGGGACTCTTAAAAAACAACGTTCATCTGAAATGACACAACTTAAACTCGAAATAACTTCCCAAGCATACCGATCTATGATTGGAACTCGCCACACTCTTCTTGCGGTTGAACCTGGGATCAATGGCTCTATGAAGTGTAGGGATGAGGCATATCGCCAGGTAATAATAAAGGATTTTGAAGATTATGGAATTACCCCAGGAACGTTCATACAGTCGCAGATAGTTTCCTCTGAACACGTTTATGCGTTCGCCGAACCAGTGTAGTTTATTTTCACTCTTTATAAATTTGTTTTCCCAATTCGTAAAACATATTCCCCACCAGCGATTGTCCCCCATCTGCAACTAGTACTTCTCCTGTGATCACCTCAGCCGCAGGAGAACATAGGTATAACACTTGCTGGGCCATTTGTTCCACACTAGCTATTCCTCCCATGGGGATGCTATTTTCCAATCTATTAACTATCGATTCATCTCCCAATAAATTATCCCTTACACCTTCTGTCAATACCACTCCTGGACACATGGCATTCACTCTTATGTCGTGCTTTGCCCATTCAAGCGCTAGTGTCCTTGTCAAGTTGAGAACACCCGCTTTGGCAGCACCAGAATGACCAACATACGGCGCCGCATTCCACGCATAGTTAGCAATTATATTCACAATTGATCCACCATTCTCCTTTAACAAAGGAAAGCATTTTTTCGAAACTCTAAATGTTCCATCTAGTACTATGTCTACAACCGCCCTCCACCCATTTTCACTAAGATCTTCTATTGGACAAAAAAAGTTCCCTGCGGCATTGTTCACTAATATGTCCATACTTCCCCATTCCTTCTCCATAAAATTCACCACTTCGTCTACGCTCGATTTTTCTCTGACATCCATGACTTTCCATAGTATTGATTTCCCTGTTAGTTCCTTCAATTTTTCAGATGCCAATTCTAATCGTTCAGCATTTCTAGATGCTATAAAAACATCTGCTCCATGTTCTAAAAAAGATCTTGCAAACCCAAGACCCATCCCCGTTGCACCTCCTGTTATGAACACTTTTTTTTCTTCAAATAGTTCCTCTTTAAACACACTTTCATTCATGCATATTACCTCTTAATAACAATCTATCCTCTCCTCAGAGATAAAGACTCAGCATGAACGCCATTCAACTCTTTGCAAAAAATTCCAATCTATCCACTAATCCAAATTGACTTTTCTTCCCCTTTATTTTCGACTCCCTCTTGTTGCGCAAACGCGTCGTGCAGTTTTTGATATGTTTCTAGCATGCCTTCTACAACGATTTTAGTATCACTTAGAATCGGCATAAAATTAGTATCTCCCTCCCACCTTGGAACAATATGTGTATGCATATGCTCATTAATCGAACCACCGCTTCCCTTTCCCAGATTTAAACCTGTATTGAATCCTTGTGGATTAAATGCAGTTTCTAACGCTTTTAATGCTCTTACTTTTAGCCGGGAATGGGAAAGTAACATCTCTTCATTCAGTTCTACCGGAGATCCTATATGTTCCTTGGGAATCACCATTACATGCCCCGGATTATATGGATAATTATTCAAAACAACATACGTGTATTCATCTTCAGCAATTACTCCCAACTCCCTGTCTTTCCCTTTTTTGTATATTTCGCAAAATACACATTCGTCAGAAATTTCTTTCCAATCCTGTCTAGAAACCCACTCCATTCTCCAAGGGGTAAAGATTTGGTCCATGAGTGGCAGTATATCAGAGAAAGCTTTAGTCTATCTCTCCCCTTTCCTATTTCGTTGTTATCTCGCACCCATTCTTTGTCACAATCACTGTGTGCTCAGCCTGACTCACTAGTTTGTTTTTTTGCTCCCTCAAAACAGGATACCCTCTAATGATTCTTGCCATTTTTAACCTCTGTAAAGCGATTTTACCTTGTGATTCTTCCACCCACCTCGCAGCAAAAGGAAGCGTCTTATATCTATCTTCAATCAGTGCAACAAGTTCTCTTGACCTTCTCCCTCTGATCGAGCGCCTTTGAATTAAAGAAAATATCTCTTCTTTACCACCTTCCGTTACTTTTCCCCCTCCTTCTGTAGCAAAAGGTTCAATCGCAACGACATCTCCAATTTCTAATCTCACCCCCGTTTCAATAGCGCAGTTAGGGATGTTTGGTCCTATATGTGCATCGTACTCTCCCACACCATGGCCCGAAAGATTGATTATCGAATTATATCCCATTCTATCAATTTTCGATTCTATTACTTCTCCTATTTTTCCAACATTCACCCCTGGCTCTATCAACTCTAACGCAGCTTTTAATGCCTCCTCTGCAGCCTCCACAAGCTTTGGATTCCCCGATAGGTCCACAGTTTTGGCAGCATCTGCAATCCAACCATCAACATGAACTCCTATATCTAAACAGATCATTTCCTCCCCAAATTTGGTTTTTTCACCCATACCCGGTGTCGAGTGAGAAGCTTCTTCATTTATACTTATGTTTACTGGAAATGCTGGTTCTCCTCCCATTTCCCGAATTCTATTTTCTGCAAACTCTGCCACTTCCAAATGAGTCACACCCACTTCAATTCTCTTCACGGTTTCCGAAAGTGTCTCTGCAAGAATTTTCCCCGCAGCACGATGTTTTTCGTATTTTTCAGATTTAAGATCTACTTCTTCCACAACCCACTTCCTATATATTTTTCATTATTTCCCGTAAATTTATACTTCGTCTTCACCGACTAAAACAGCATTCACCTGACCGGTTTGCCCGGGTCTAGATGTCACCCTAGCCCTTCCTTCACTGGTGTCTATTATTGCACCCTTTGTAATCACATTACGACGGACGTAATTCAAATTAGCTGCATTCGAAACTACATTCTCTATGGTAGCTGTCATTGATTTCGTTCCATCAGAAACAGTGACTTTGTCAATCGATAATGCTCTAACTTTTTGTGATTTACTCCTCGAATTGAATATTTGTCTCCGCGTCTCTCCAATATTGGTATTTGCTGGCAGCCGACCAAGTTCTGATTTTCTCTTTTTCCGGAAAGAACTCAGCCGTCCACCCGTTTTCGTTCTCTTCGAACGGCCTTGAAACTGCATACAACAATCGAATCCCGCGATATATTAAAATGAAGCGGTCGGAATTTTCTGACCAATCAACAAAAATACTTACATAATATCCACTTGATCTTATTTTACAATCTTCCTTCCTATTTGACATCTGTCCGATATGTTTCTAATGTGTGGCGTACATTGTGTCTTTAATGACTTTCTTTGAACTACTTGCCAACCGGATTAATTCTATAGGTAGTATCTTGTGCATAGGTCTCGACCCCGACCCCTCTCGCCTTCCTCCTCACCTCCAAGACGAAGATCTGCCACTTTGGAGTTTCAATCGACGCATCATTGATGCGACCCATTCTTACGCAGCCGCATACAAACCAAATGCAGCTTATTATGAACATTCTGATGGGTGGGATTCTTTAGTAGAAACAATAGCATATGCCCATGGAAAAGGAGTCCCGGTTATTTTAGATGCAAAAAGAGCAGACATAGGAAACACGGCACACCAGTATGCGAACTTACTCGATATGGCGGACGCAATAACTGCAAATCCCTATATGGGTATTGACTCTCTAAGCCCATTTTTATCTAGATCTGATGCAGGCATTTTCATATTGTGTCGAACCTCCAATCCTGGTGGGTCCGATCTACAAAATCTAAAATTATCTTCTGGAATGCATCTCTATGAACACGTTGCTCTACTTGCAGACAGTTGGAATGAACGCGGCAACGTCGGTCTCGTAGTTGGCGCGACCAATCCTGATGAATTGCAACGTGTAAGAAACCTCACCCCGAATCTTCCCTTCCTTGTTCCTGGTATCGGAGCCCAGAAAGGAGATACAGAATCTGCTGCAAAATATTGTTTATCTTCTAGCAACGCAGGACTGGTTAGTGCTTCTAGAAGTATTATTTTTGCAGGAGAAGGGGACAATTTTGATAAATCCGCCGCAGAAGCAGCAAAACGGGCTAGAAATTCACTAAACCAATTTCTAAAGTAACTTCTGCATTCATGAGTAGTGCATCAATGCGTCCGACTCTTTAACTTCCTTCAGGTTTTTGTAACCTGCCACCCCAATGGTGCTCTCCAATTCTGCAAGTAGATTTCCAATTATTTCATAGACTCCCTGCTCCCCAGCAAGTGTTAGTCCATATGCATAGGGGCGACCGATCTGTACCGCTGTTGCTCCTAGTGCCAACGATTTGAATACATCTGCCCCTGTCCTAACTCCACTATCGAATAAAATTGGAATCTCTCCACCTACTACCTCGGAAATTTTTCCTAGTGCACCAGCGGCGCCAATTGCCCCATCAATCCTTCTCCCCCCATGCGAAGACACTACTATTCCCTCTACTCCTATGTCCAATGCCATTTTTGCATCTTCTGGATGTAATACCCCTTTCAATACAATTGGGATATCTACAACTTCTCTAAGTTTCTCAACACCCTCCCACGTAAGACTAGCATTATACTTATACTTAGATTTTATTAACTGAGTTGTTTTTTTATCAGCAGAGTCCCAATTATCAACCTCAATTCCTAATGAATCTGCTACTACTGGATCTGAAAGAAATATGGCCTTGGGGGCATCTTTATCCGTGGACCATTCGCTATTCACGCTGTAATTGGTCTCCATAGACCTCGGTTGCCATGCACCCCGTTGACCATCTAGCGTGATGAAAATAGCATCATACCCTGCCTTTTCTGCTCTAGATGCAAAACTTGCTGTAACTTCCCATTCGTTTATCCAGTATAGTTGAAAAAATTTAGTCATATTCCCCATGACTTCTGCAACCATCTCCAGAGGCGTAGAGGACCAGGTGCTCAATGTTATCGGGACATTTTGTCTACTCGCTGCCCTTGCAGTACCCAACTCTCCATCTTGGTGGTACATCCTCTGGGATCCTATTGGTGCAAGTATTAATGGAGTTGGAAGTTTCTTCCCAAATAGCTTAATTCCCATATCTATTTTTGAGACATCTCTTAATATTCGAGGAACAATTTGATACCGATCAAGTTCTCTTCTATTGGAAGCCATTGTTTGTTCTGCTCCCGCACCGCCCGACGTATATTCATATGGCCCTGGACGAAGTTTCTTCTTTGCCTCCTGTTCTAATTCCTGGAAACCTATTGGAATCGATTTTCCCCCTCCGGAAATTTCTTTCCTTCGTTTTTTATAAAATCCTTCTTTTTCTGAATTAGTATCTTTCATTACTATTTTTTGTATTTACAACATATATATCCCTCCCTCTCAAAAAGTACTATTGATGAAACCCATTCCAATTTCCAATCGCTATTTGTATTTGATTCTGATTTTCTTTGCGATGACTTTCGTTATTTTAGCATCTCAACAATCTGTCCAAAACTTAAGTAGATTTATGAATATTGTAGGATTTATTTTCGCTATTTTAGTTTATATGGATATGCGATATTTACAAAATCAACACAATGTCACTTTCAACCTAAAAATAATAGGGCGCTCTATCTCTGAACCCCTTCTCCAATCCATCTATTGCATCTCGATATTTCTATATGCACCAGTAGTCCTTGCATATGTCATCCACCGAAGAACTATATTAGTCAATAATTAATGGATTTTCCCCTTCCCATGCGAAAGCCGGGATTCGAACCCGGGTTGCGACCTTGGCAAGGTCACGTGATACCACTACACTACTATCGCCAGTAGCAAATGTCAACTTCGTTATACATAAAAGGCTTACGAACGATACTTCCAATTCTCTCCTCCAATTCTCTCCCGCCCCTTTCTTAAAACAAATTTTATAGTTCTCCAAAACATGACTCAAAATAGCATTTCCGTGCGACTGCGGCACATGGTGTGCATCAAAGCGCCACCCTTATACGGGCTGAGATCTGAAAATATCGCTACAGTCTAGTGGTATGATAACTAAGACGCTGTAATGACTCGAACAGTTCTCGTACCTTCTTCGCTCACCCGGGAAACCGAGGATATGCGAATGGCGACTCTGAAAATAGGCTACATAGCCCGTGCGGCTGCCATTTTCAACATAGATCGCATTTGCGTTTTCCCCGATCCCCTGGGTGAAGGCGATTTAGGTATGGAATTTATCAGCACCGTTTTGGGATACGCTGTGACTCCTCCGTATCTTCGTAAAGAAATATGGGGGCAGCGCCCAGAATTGGCTTATGCTGGAGTCTTACCACCTCTTAGAATCTTACCACAGGCCGGCTCTGGATCAGAAGATTCAGAGTCGTTAAGACAAGGAATAGTGACCCAGGTCGGACCTGATAATCGCGTTTGGGTAATTTGCGGACTGCAAAACCCAATTTCCCTAACAATCCCCACTAATATGGATATTGTAGAGGGACAACGCGTTTCTGTCAGAATATCTTCCGAAAAACCAGTCCGGGCTCGACTACTGACCGATTCTATACCAGGAATCTTAGTCGAGAACACCGATCTAGAATCTGCATTAGAACGTAATGATGCGGGAGTTAGAATCGCTGCATCCCGGTATGGGAATCCACTCGAAAATAAGAACCTCGATGATCTTATTACTCGAGTAAATCGGGAGGGAATGACAGTTGCATTTGGGGCCCCCGGCAGGGGTTTGCCAACGATTCTTGGGTTAGACCCCATAGAAATACTTGAGCCAGATATCCCTGGCCCCAAGTTCGATTGCTGGCTCAATACAATTCCAAACCAAGGCAGTGAAACGGTGCGAACTGAAGAGGCAATGATAGCCTCTCTCGCATTGTTCTCACTCTAACACACAACCAACCATGCCTAGAACGCATAGACCTCGAAAAGGCTCACTCGCATTTGGCCCCCGAAAACGCGCGGCGGATCACGTCCCGCGATTTAATTCATGGCCAGAAGGCGACAATGAGCCGAAGCTCCAGGGTTTTGCAGGATATAAAGCCGGAATGACACATATAGTTGCAACAAATGATCAGCAACATTCTCCTCTTTTTGAAATGGAACAAACATTCCCCGTAACCATTGTTGAAACCCCTCCTATGCATGCTCTTGCCGTTCGAGCATATGAAAAAACCCCGTATGGACTCTATCCTTTAACCGAAGCATGGGTCGGCGATTATCATGAAACATTGAGCAGGTCTTTATCTCCTCCTAAAAAATCCAAATTAGATGAAACGGAGAAAACACTAAGAGAATTATCTGATCAGAATAAAATCGAAGACATACGGATGATAACCCACACTGTTCCATCCTCGATATCTGGAATCCCGAAGAAAAAACCAGATTTAATGGAAACAAGAATTGGTGGGGGCTCTATTTCTGAAAGATTGGATTTTGCACTTAATCTCTTACATGATGGTGGAATCCACAACGTGAGCGATATTTTCTCTGAAGGCGATTACCTTGATGTAACAGGCATCACAAAAGGAAAAGGGACACAAGGACCTGTCAAACGTTGGGGGGTTCAAAAACGGAAAGGGAAACACTATCGCCAAGGGTTCAAACGACGTATCGGAAATCTCGGACCTTGGAATCCCTCCCGTGTACGATCTACTGTACCTCAACAGGGTCAAACCGGTTACCACCAACGCACAGAATATAACAAACGCCTCGTTTCTATCGGAAATGCAGATGAGGCATCTGTATCTGGTGGATTCATAGGATATGGAGAAGTTAATGGGCCACATATACTCGTACATGGTTCTCTGCCCGGTCCTCAAAAACGTCTATTGAGATTCCGTCCAGCAATACGACCAAATAGGCTTAATTCACCCATTGAAATTCATCACATTTCCAAAGCATCAAATCAAGGATAATTTACTATGAAAGCTACACTATTCAATCTTAAAGGAACTAAAGAAGGAACGGTAGATCTTCCCTCAACTTTCAATACCCCTTATCGTCCAGATTTAATTCAAAAAGCTGTAGTAGCCTCTCAAGCAAATCGAAAACAACCTTATGGTGCCGATCCATTTGCTGGGAAAAGAACTTCTGCAGTGTCTTTAGGTACTGGACGTGGACTTGCACAGGTTCCCCGATCCAATGGACGAGGAAGAAAATCACCAAACACTAACAGTGGCCGAAGATGCCACCCCCCTAAATCTACTAAATCTTATTCTTTAAAAATAAATGACAAAGAACGACGATTAGCAATTCGAAGCGCCATTGCCGCAACAGCAAATGTAGACCTAGTCCGTTCTAGAGGGCACAACTTCGATGATAAAATTACTTTACCCATTGTGATAACCGATGATCTTTCCGATTTAACAAAAACGAAAGAAGTCATCGACGTCTTAAACAATATTGGGATCTCTTCTGATCTCGATAGGTCTGCTTCACCAAAAGTCCGTGCAGGACGAGGAAAAACTAGAGGGAGAAAGTACAAACGTTCTAAATCTATTCTGTTAGTTACTTCTGGAAAAGCACTTTTAGCTGCACAGAATGTCCCCGGAGTGGATGCAGTAACAGCTAGTGAAGTTAATACAGAAGATCTAGCACCTGGGACTCATGCTGGGAGATTAACAATATGGACTGAAAGCGCTATCAAAGAGGTGGAAAACAAATGAATGTTTTACTTTACCCTCTCATAACTGAGAAAACAATGGATTCCATCGATTTCGAAAATAAATTAGTATTCATAGTCGATCTTAGTGCTTCTAAACCTGAAATTAAACAAGCAGTTGAAGCTCAATATGGTGTATCCGTAACTAAAGTAAACACTCAAATAACAATGAAAGGAACCAAAAAAGCAACAGTACAATTATCCGCAGAAGACGACGCCCAAGACGTAATATCTAGAGTGGGGGTATTCTAATATGGGGCGTAGAATTCAAGGACAGAGACGTGGAAGGGCTGGGACTTCTGGTAGTTCCACTTTCAAAGCCCCTTCTCATAAATATAAAGCAAATCTTACTCATAAAACTACCCCAACTGATTCTGACACTGTCCAAGGAACTGTAGTTGACATCGAGCACGATCCTGCAAGAAGTGCCCCTGTCGCACTTGTGGAATTCAACGATGGCGATCGCCGATACGTCCTCGCTCCTGAAGGAATCGCAGTTGGAGATTCCATCGCAATTGGAATATCTGCAGAAATAAAACCAGGAAATACTTTACCCCTCTCAGAAATACCCGAAGGCCTTCCTGTTTGCAATATAGAATCTAGACCTGGTGATGGGGGGAAATTCGTCAGATCTAGCGGTGTAAGTGCCACTTTGATCAGTCATGATGTCCATGCCGCAATGGTAAAATTACCCTCCGGTGAAATCAAACGATTAAACCCTAAATGCCGTGCAACCATTGGTGTCGTAGCGGGAGGGGGACGAACCGAAAAACCATTTGTCAAAGCTGGTAAAAAATTCCATAAAATGCGTTCAAGAGGTACGAAATATCCTCGTGTAAGAGGCGTTGCAATGAATGCATGCGATCACCCTTTTGGGGGCGGTGGGAGACAACACCCTGGCCGTCCAAAAAGTGTCGCAAGAGGTGCCCCTCCTGGACGAAAAGTTGGTGCAATTGCTTCTAGAAGAACTGGCAGAGGTGGTTCTAGATGAACAACAAGGTAGATTATCTAACTGGCCAAGAAGGAGAATTCACATATCGTGGATACACAACTGAACAGTTACAAGCTCTTAGTATTGATGAGCTAGCAGAATTGCTCCCTGCAAGAGCCCGAAGAACGCTTAAACGGGGACTTTCAGCAGAGCACGAAAAGTTACGTAAAAAGGCGAGTAAGAGGGATCCCGTATCCACTGCAAGCCAACCCATACGAACACACGTTCGTGACATGCCCGTTCTACCCGAATTCATCGGATTGACCTTTGCTGTTTACAATGGACAAAGCTTCAAACGCGTGAAAATTGAGGAAGACATGCTAGGATATTACCTAGGGGAATTCCAACTAACTCGAAATAGAGTCAAACATGGACAAGCCGGTGTAGGTGCAACCAGATCTTCAAAATTCGTACCACTTAAATAAAATCATGGGAATCAACTATTCAGTACAATCCGATCAAAACACAACTGCTAGGGCAATAATCCGCAACCAACCAATAAGCCCAAAACACTCCCGAGAAATATCCCGGGCAATTAAAGGAAAAACAACGTCCGATGCTATATCTTATTTAGAAGATGTAATAGCTCTAAAACGGTCTATTCCCTTCCGAACCCATAATGCTGGAGTAGGGCACCGAAAAGATATAATTGGTTGGGATGCTGGAAGGTATCCTCAAAAAGCCTCTCGTGCATTCTTAAAATTATTAACTAACGCCATGGGGAATGCAGACAACAAAGGTCTAGATTCACCCTCTATGAAGATAGTGCATGTTGCAGCGCATAAAGTTGGGGTCCGGCGTGGCAGAAAACCCAGGGCGTTCGGCCGTGCCACCCCTTGGAACACAACACTAGTAGACGTTGAACTAATTTTGGAGGCTGATTCCTAATGGCAGATGAACATCAATTCATACAAAAAGGACTGAAAAATTCTCAAATAAATGAGTATCTAGAGTCTACACTTCAACGTGCAGGATATGGGGGCATGGAAATAGCAAAAACTCCCATGGGGACTCAAATCGTACTCAAAGCAGAAAAACCTGGGATGGTAATTGGAAAAAGTGGCAAAAAAATACGTGAGATAACCGCAGCTCTCAAAGCCAATTTCGATCTAGACGATCCCCAAATAGATGTACAAGAGATCAACGAACCCGATCTGAACGCACAAATAGTTGCTGATAGATTGGCCAACGCATTGGAACGTGGCTGGTATTTCCGAAAAGCGGGCCACACAACAGTAGACCGAATTATGTCCTCAGGAGCACTAGGTGCAGAAATCGTTTTATCCGGAAAAGTTACTGGGGCACGTGGCAGAGTTGAAAAATTCAATCGCGGATATATCAAACATAATGGTGAACCTGCCGCAGAAATAGTCGATCGGGGCCAATCCGTGGCAATACTCAAACTAGGTACTATCGGAGTAAATGTAAAAATCATCCCTCCTGGTGCCCAACTGCCTGACGATTTCAGAATCCTTGACACAATCCCTGGTGAAGAAGAACCAACTGAATCTGATTCTGGTCCAGAAACCGAGGCAATAGATGATCTATTGGCCCCAACACCCGAATCTACAGAACCTACAGATGATTCTGATCCCGCACCCGCTGTAGAAGAAATAATAGTGGAAAAAGAGGCACAATCCCCTCCTAAGGAAGAAACCAATCTCAAACTAACAGATCTTCCAGGTGTCGGCCCTTCAAAAGCCCAAGCACTCGAAGA
Organism: uncultured Halobacteriales archaeon; assembly: GCA_964597855.1. Taxonomy (GTDB): domain Archaea; phylum Halobacteriota; class Halobacteria; order Halobacteriales; family Hikarchaeaceae; genus Hikarchaeum. Next base: position 19,306 of record CAZQZO010000007.1, read on the forward strand.
AGCAGGATTCGATACTATCGAGGCACTACAAGCCGCAGGAGTAACCGATCTCGCTGCAGTTCCAGGAATCAGTGAAAATCTCGCCGAGAAAATCAAAACGTCTCTTGATAAAGGTGATAATTGATGGCTTCTCTCCGACCCTCTGAAATTAGAGATATGACCTCTGAAGAAAGGCAATCCGAACTCGAGAAGTTGTCTACAGAATTATTGAATGCGCGTGCAATACAATTTGCTGGAGGTTCCTCCGACCACCCTGGATTGGCTCGGGAATTACGCCGAACAATAGCTAGAATCAAAACTATTCAAAAAGAACAAGAAACCACAGATGAGGTCTCCTCATGATTCAAATACTCCCTGAGAATTTATCACGACACGAGTTGATAGGACTTGAAGCACAAGTAGCAGCAGCATCAAACCAATCCCACATCGGTATTTCTGGTCGTATCATTGACGAAACGATGAAGACCTTCCAAATTGAGAACCATGACCAAACCCAAATGGTACCCAAATCTGGAACCACATTTGAAGTAAAATTACCAGGTGGAGACTATGCAGTAGTTGAGGGAAACCATCTAATTTCTCGCCCGTCACGCAGGACACAAAAAGCAGGAGGATCAATATGGCACTAAAATCAAATGTAATAAAAACTGATGGTGGTAGCTCCAAACAAAACACCAATTCACCCAAGCCCATTTCTGTTAGAGGCAGTGTGTTGGAGGGAATTGTAGCTTCTACCTCTATGGATAAAACCGTGATAGTCGAACGTGAATATGTTGTATTTATACCAAAATACGAGAGATATATGAAACGCCGGTCAAGAGTACCTGCCCACGTTCCACAAGGCATAGAACTCGAAGTTGGAGACCAAGTTAAAATAGCCGAAACACGACCAATCTCCAAAACCAAGTCACACGTTGTTGTGGAAATAACGAAACGGATTTCAGACAAAGGAGATGGAGTATGAAATCAATTACATCTAGCATCAGTAGAGGTATACCAAAAGGAGCAAAACTCGTTTGCGCAGACAACACCGGAGCCCGGGAATTAAATTTAATTAGTGTCGCTGGGTACCACGGAACTATCAACAGACTCCCGACAGCTGGAATCGGTGATAAAATCACCGTATCCGTCCGTAAAGGATCCCCTGAAATGCGACGTCAAATACTCCAAGCAGTTATCGTCCGGCAAAAACAATCTTTCAGACGACCCAGTGGCCTCCGTGTCAAATTTGAGGACAATGCCGCAGTATTAATCGATGACATGGGCGAACCCCGTGGAACCGAAATCAAAGGTCCAATCGCCAGAGAAGTAGCCGAGCGTTTTGGAGGTATAGCCAGTACGGCAACAACTATAATTTAAAATCATGACAACACAACCTCGTAAACAAAGAAAACGACAATATAATGCACCATTGCATTTACGACATAAGCAGCTCAACGCAGCTTTGTCTTTGGAGTTACGTGAAAAACACGGTCGAAGAAGCACTCGTGTCAATACTGGTGATGCAGTTGAAGTCATGCGTGGGGATCTAGCGGGAGAAACAGGTACTGTGTCCCGGGTGGATCTAAAAGCGAAACTAGTTTTCGCAGACGGAATCACCGCAGAAAAAGGCGATGGAGAAGAATATTTACTCCCTCTAGTTGCTTCCAATCTACGTATCACAAAATTAAACCTTTCTGACACGCTGCGAAAATCAAAGCTGGAGGAAACATCATGACCCGGCATCAAAAACGTCTCTCCGCCCCTGCTTCGTGGCCAGTCGAAAGGAAAACCTCCGTTTATACAGTCAAAGCTGGAGCAGGACCTCATGGAAATAGTGGAGTTCCTCTACTTATAATAATCCGAGACGTACTTCAGTATGTCACTTCCTCAAAAGAAGCAGATTATGCCCTAAGAAGCCGATCAATTATGATCAATGGCAGAGTTGTAACTGACCCCAAACGCTCTGTTGGTATGTTTGATATATTGGCCTTCCTAGACCGAGATGAATACTACCGTATCTTTCCTGATTCTGGAGGGCGTCTAAATCTAACTCCCATCAGTCCCGAAGCAGCCACTTCGAAACTCAGTAAAATAACTGGAAAATCGCAACTATCTCCTCAATTAATACAACTAGCTTTGCATAACGGTACTACTCTAACGGTACCAAATCCAACCGAGTATTATGTTGGAGATTCACTTATCACTGACAATGAAACCGGAGATATAGCTGCTCACTTCCCCTACAAAGAGGGGGCGTTGGTTACTGTAATTGGTGGATCTCATGCTGGAGAAATTGGCATTTTAAAAACCATTAGCGTTCGATCTGGGAGCTCTGCAAATGTAGTTGAAGTAAAAACAGACACCAATACCTTCGATACTGTAGAAAAATACATAGTCGTTATCGACGAAAAATTCACAGGAGTTGGAAGTTAACATGTCCGTACAAAGCACCAACTCTATGCGCGATCCCCGCATCGAAAAAGTAGTTGTACACATGGGTGTGGGTGAAGCTGGGAAGAAACTCCAGAATGCAGAGGAAATACTCAATGCAATCACTGGACAAACTGGAGTTCAAACCATATCAAAATCTACTATAGCAGACTTTGGAATCCGAAAAGGTGATCCCATAGGGGCAAAAGTCACTCTCCGAAGCAAAGCAGCAGTTGAGTTTCTCAAACTAGCATTGCCCCATGCAAATATCTCCAAAAGCTCTTTCGATAATGAGGGAAATTTGAGTTTTGGACTTTCTGAACACATAGTTTTCCCAGATCAAGATTATAATCCTTCTATTGGGCTCTATGGACTTGATGTAACTGTAGTCCTCAACCGCGCAGGCGCGCGAATAAAACGACGAAGACGTAGATCTAAATCTATCCCAATGTCTCACCGTCTAACTACCGAAGAATCGGTAACTTTCATTGAATCAACTTTCAATGTGGAGGTCCAATCTGATGAATAACGAACAAATAGAAGAAATAGAACAAAATCAGGAACCTACAATCGCAACTGGTCAAAATCATTCGTGTAGACGTTGCGGACGTAAACAAGGTCTCGTCAGTAAGTACAACATTTGGCTTTGTCGCCAGTGTTTCCGCGAATTAGCAAGAAATGTGGGGTTTAAAAAATACTCATGACAGGAAATGATCCACTATCCGATGCCCTATCTGGGCTAAACAATGCCGAAAATGCTGGGCACCTACAATATACAGCAAAACCCGCATCAAAGCTTATTGGTAATGTTTTCGAAGTCTTTCACGACCATGGATACATAGGCCAATTTGAACATATCCAAGATGGAAAATCAGGATACTTCGATGTTGAACTAAAAGGAGCCATCAACAAATGCGCCCCAATCAAACCGCGTTATTCTATCGCCCTCTCCAATTTTGAGAAGTGGGAGAAAAGATATCTCCCTGCACAAAATTATGGTGCACTAGTTTTGACCACTAGTCAAGGCGTAATGAGTCATTACGAGGCCAGAAAAGCTGGAATTGGAGGCCAGCTCCTAGCATACATTTATTGAATAATCATGGAAAAAATAGAAATCAAAATCCCAGAAAACGTAACGGCACAACTAGATCAACTAGATCTATCGGTCGAGGGTCCAAACGGAAAGGTTTCAAAACGTTTCCAATACCCTGGTCTTCTCCTACACTCAACTGAGAATTCTATAATAATAGAGCGTTCTTCTGAAACTAAGAAAACAATCGCTATGACCGGAACCTTTAGAAGTCACATTTTGAACATGTTCCACGGGGTGACCGCAGGCTGGACCTATGAACTTGATATTCTCTATGCTCACTTCCCTATGCAAGTCAGCGTGAATCAAAGTTCTGTAATAATCGATAACTTCCTTGGAGAGCGACATCCTCGAAAAACCAAAATCCATGGTGAAACAACTGTTTCAATTGATGGAGAAAAAGTTCTTGTAACTGGCCCTGATATTGAAGCAGTTGGACAAACCGCTGGGTCAATAGAACAATTAACTACTATTAAAGATAAAGATCCCCGGGTCTTCCAAGATGGTATTTATATCACAAAAAAACCCGTTAGAGGTGAAGCATAAATGTCTGGTAATCTCAAACTAACAGATCTTCCAGGTGTCGGCCCTTCAAAAGCCCAAGCACTCGAAGAAGCAGGATTCGATACTATCGAGGCACTACAAGCCGCAGGAGTAACCGATCTCGCTGCAGTTCCAGGAATCAGTGAAAATCTCGCCGAGAAAATAAAGGAAGCAGTTCAAACATTGGAACAAGAAACCCCCTCTGCAGATCCGCCCTCTGAACCAGTTCCTACTGATTCAAACGACGATTTCCTAAGTATAAGTGGAATCACTCCTGCCCGTGCAGATTCTCTCCGTGCAGCTGGATTTAAGACCATAGACGATATCACAAACGCGAGCCAAGATGAGCTCTCTTCGATTGAAGGAATAAGCACTGCTTTAGCAGCTAGAATAAAAGCCAGCATAGGTGATATAGATCTTGAAGAAAAAGTAACTCCCCCCACGACGCCACCCGTTGAAGACACTCCCGATCCCACCGCAGTTGAACTTCGCCCCCGTGGACATGTTGGAAAACTTCCTGAACTAGGCCCCAAAGACAAACGATTATTGGCCCAAAAACAACGCGAAGGAAAACCAACTTTCAATCGCCAAGACGGCCATATGAAAAAAAGACTCACTAAGAATAAACACAAGTCAGTTTGGAGAAGACCTCGCGGAACGCATTCCAAACAACGACGAAGAAGAGGGGGACACGGAGAGGTTGTTCGAGCTGGGTATCGGACTCCCGTTTCTGTTCGCGGTCTCCATGCTAGTGGATTTAAAGAGGTTCACGTCCACCGGCCTGAAGATTTATCCGATATCGACCCGGCCATTGAAGCCATCCGTATTGCGGCATCTGTTGGCAACCGAAAACGAGAACGAATCGAAGATATCGCAGAGGAAAATGGAATCCGCGTCCTTAACCCCTCTTACGAAGAGGTGAGTCTACAATGACAAACCTCAGTACGCAACGGAGATTGGCATCTGAAGTTCTCAAAGTCGGAAAAAGTAGAGTGTGGCTTGATCCCGAATCCGAAGAACAAATTTCTGAAGCCATAACCCGAGAGGATATACGCAATTTAATTGATCAAAAAGTGATCAAAACGACCCCTGCAAAAGGAAACTCCCGTGGACGTGCACGAGAACAAAATCAAAAAAGAGCATACGGTCATAGATCTGGCCATGGATCCCGAAAAGGTAGGGCTGGAGCCAGACAAAACCGAAAGAAAAAATGGATGTCTAATATTCGAGCCCAACGAAAGCTCCTCCGGGAACTAAGAGAAAATGGAACTATCGACCCAACACAATATCGAATAGTCTATCGAAAAGCAACCGGTGGGGAATTCAGAAGTTCCCAACATTTAGCATCTTATGTGGAAAATAATTATGGAGGAAACTAATGGCTAAAGGCCCCCGCTACAATGTCCCAATGCGCCGAAGGAGAGAAGGCATAACCAATTATCACCAACGATTACCGTTGTTGAAATCTGGCACTTCTCGAATGGTCGTACGGGTTAGTAATAAATATATCTCAGTACAGTTAATCAATCTCGGACCTATCGGAGACGAAACAGTAGTTTCTGTAAGTTCAAAAGACCTTTTGAGTTATGGTTGGAACGCACCTATAAATAACCTCCCTTCCTCATATCTGACAGGTTTCCTTTTGGGTAAAAAAGCACTCTCCATTGGAATAAAAGAAGCAGTCTTGGATATTGGTTTGCACTCTGGTACTAAAGGCTCAAAAACATTTGCAGCACATAAAGGTGCAATCGACGCTGGACTTGACAGCCCTCACAGCGAGGTAGCATTTGGTTCTTGGGAACGGATTCGAGGAGAACATATAGCAGAATTTGCAGAAAAAACTAACAATAAAATTTCTAACGATTTCGATCTAACAACGTTGCCAACCCATTTCGATGAAATCCTTGAAAGCCTTAAGGAGGCATCCCTATGACTGATCCAGTAGAAAACACCTGGGAACCTGTCACAAGGCTTGGGCACATGGTACTAAATGAAGAAATAACTTCAATGGAAGATGCACTCAACTCTGGACTCCCCTTGAAAGAACCTGAAATAGTCGATCACTTATTACCTGGAATCGAAGACCGAGTTCTCGATATCAATATGGTTCAAAGAATGACCGATTCTGGTAGGCGTGTTAAATTCAGGTGTTGCGTTGCAATCGGTGATAAAACTGAATTCATAGGTTATGCAGAAAGCCGAGAAACCCAAGTTGGAGCAGCAATTCAGAAAGCAGTTGCAGCCGCAAAACTCAATATTATTCAAGTTCCTCACGGTTCTGGATCTTGGGAAAGTAGATCTGCAGATCCTCATTCTCTCGCCATGAAGACTAAAGGAAAATCTGGCAGCGTTATTGTTGAATTATTCCCTGCTCCTGCTGGACTAGGCCTGGCCGCGGCGCCTACCGTTAAAACCATCTTGGAACTCGCTGGCATCCAAGACGCTTGGACTAAATCCTACGGTAAAACTAGAACGACAATGAACTTGGCCAAAGCCACTTTCAATGCATTAGACAATGCATCTCAATTCCGCAGCGCTAATAATCAACGAGCAACATCTTCCAGACAGGAGGCAAATTAATGAAAGCCATTGTACAATTACGCGGTGAGGTCAACATAACTTCTCAAACCCGAGATACTCTTAAAATGCTAAACTTACACCACGTGAACCATTGCGCGTTAATCCCTGAGACCGATACTTATCGTGGCATGATCACCAAAGTACATGATTACGTAGCTTATGGGGAACCAAGCCTTTCAATCTTGGAGAAGATAATTTCTCGCCGTGCAGAACCACTCAAAGGAGCTGCAACTATAGACGATGCTTGGATTTCTAACAACACAGAATATGATTCCATAGCCCATCTAACACAAGCTCTTATTTCAGAGGAAACCACACTCCGATCCCAAGGACTTTCCCCCGTACTAAGACTACATCCGCCTCGCGGAGGTCACCGGGGTATCAAACACCCCACCAAAGAAGGTGGGCAACTTGGAAAACATACCACCGAGGAGATTGATCAACTCCTTAACTCGATGCGATAACTCATGACTACTATCAAAAAAAGAAGACAAAGAGGCTCTCGAACCCATGGCGGCGGAACTCACAAAAATCGCCGCGGTGCTGGCAATCGCGGAGGCCGCGGAAACGCAGGGCGGAATAAACATCATATCCATTTGCACCCCCCTCTAGGAAAGCATGGATTCACTCGTCCAACTAGCACTGAGAAGGGACGCGAAATATTTCCTATTAATATCCAGGAATTGGATGAAAAAATCACATCTCTTGTAGATGCAGGAATTGCAGAAAAAACTAAGGAAGGGTTCCGACTAAGTGCTCGAGATATGTTTGATAATATTTGTGAATCTGATTCAGTAAAAATTCTTTCTTCAGGCCAAATCAATCATGCCTTTGAGATAACGGCCGACGCCTTTTCACAAAAAGCTGTGACTCAGATCGAATCTGCTGGGGGAACTGTAATCTACACCGGAAATTCACACACTGAAGAGGAATAACCTTTATGACCTGGAAAGAATCTATAGCGCCTCTTCTTTCCCGCATTCCCGTAGTTAGGCGTCCGACCAAACATGTCCCCTTCCGGCAAAAAATGCTTTGGACATTGTTAGTCCTAGTGGTTTACTTCTATTTGACTAATGTCACTCTTTATGGTCTAGGTGGAAATGCCCAAGATATATTTGGACAATTCCGATCCATTCTCGCCGGTGAACAAGGCTCTATACTTCAACTTGGAATCGGGCCCATCGTCACTGCAAGTATAGTTTTGCAGTTGCTAGCTGGTGCAGATCTTTTAGGTCTGGACACTTCAAATCCCGCCGACCAGGTTATATATCAAGGACTTCAGAAGTTTTTGGTTATTTTGATGGTCATTCTAACTGGGTTCCCTATGGTATTTGCTGGTGGATTTCTACCCGCTGATCCCTTTGTAAGTACTCAGTTAGGCGTCAGTCTCAATGCAGTCCGCTGGATAATATTTGCTCAGATTTTCGCAGGTGGAATTTTCATACTCTATATGGATGAAGTTGTTTCAAAATGGGGTATCGGTTCTGGGGTGGGGCTGTTTATTGTAGCAAGCGTCAGTCAACATCTAGTTGGGGGGATCTTCACACTCGGATCTGATACTCAACCTAGTGGACTCATCCCAACTTGGATTGGAATGGCATTAGGAAATATCCAGGTTTCTCCTTTCTTCTCTGGTGGTTTTCAAGAATTAATATTTGGCCAGGGTCAAATTCTAGCTCTTATTACTACCCTTATCATTTTCGGACTTGTTGTTTATTGTGAGTCTGTCCGAGTCGAAATACCACTGAGCCACTCTAAAGTCAGAGGTGCAAAAGGCCGTTTCCCTGTAAAGTTGATTTATGCAAGTGTCTTGCCCATGATTCTTGTCCGGGCTGTACAAGCAAATATTCAGTTTTTAGGTAGAATTCTAGATTCTCAAATGAACAATATGCCTTCTTGGCTCGGTGTTTATTCTTCAAATGAACCTGTCGGCGGATTTTTCTACTATTTGAATCCCATTATGACGCCCGGTGATTGGATGTGGTGGTTAGGACAAACCGCAGCAGAGCCCTGGCAAATTCTATTACGCGTTTCAGCTGATCTCTTCATCATGGTGATTGGGGGTGCAATTTTCGCCATTTTCTGGGTAGAAACCACTAATATGGGCCCCGCGTCAACTGCCCAACAAATTCAACGATCTGGGATGCAAATCCCTGGATTCCGAAGAAACCCCGCGGTACTGGAAAAAGTCATGCAAAGATACATCCCACTCGTTACTGTAGTCGGAGGCGCACTTGTGGGATTCTTAGCTGTAGGTGCAAATATGTTAGGGACCATCGGAGCAGTCGGAGGAACTGGGCTACTCCTCACCGTTTCTATTGTATATAAGCTATATGAAGAAATAGCGGAAGAACAACTTATGGAGATGCACCCCATGATGCGTCAAATGTTTGGTTAATTTTATTCGCTTTCTATCTCCTCAAACCCCATCTCTTCCCGAAACGGTAATGCTACTTAGTTTTGTATATACAGTGTGCATAGAATATCTCTATCAAACACAGAATTTGAAGGAAAAAACAATGCCTATTTATTAGACGATGGGAATGAAACCATTCTCATAGATACTGGTCTATTTTCACCACAAATCCATATGGAATTCCAACAAGAACTATCTAAATATGGCTATTCTATTTCAGACATTGATACCATTCTACTCACTCATTGGCACGCAGATCACGTTGGCTTGGCAGGGACGATCCAGGAAGAAAGCGGAGCAAAGGTCTACTGTCATGTAAAAGATTCTCCTCTAGTGGAAAAAGATCCCTCTGCCCTTGCTGAGCTGCTCCACATAGTCGAAAAAAGATTTATAGAGTGGCATGTTCCTCCTGCCAAACTCGACCCCCTCCTCGATGTGCTCAAACTTGGTCATAAATTAGGGGGGCCACCACCTCGAACAACTGATTTTGATTCCGGTGATCAAATTGAATGTGAAAATTATACTTTTTCAATACTCCATGTCCCTGGCCATACACTGGGACTTTCCTGTTTTTTACTAAACGAAACCAATATCGCATTTGTAGGAGACGCTGTCCTCCCAGTTTATACTCCGAACATTGGGGGCGCAGACCTCCGAGTCACTTCTTCACTTTCTCAATTCCGTGATGGTCTTTTGCAGCTTCAAAATCATAATTTAGATATATTCTATCCTGGACATCGACATAAAATACTGGCACCAAATCCCCGAATTGATGAGATTCTCCAACACCACCGAAACCGACTCGACCAAATCGTTTCTCTGCTAACCAATCCTACTGATATCTGGAACCTTAGTACTCGAATATTCGGCCAACTCGATGGAATTCATGCACTATATGGATCTGGTGAAATATTCGCCCATCTTGAATATTTAGAGTCTATGGATCTCGTAACTTCATCCGATGGATTGTATTCTCTAACTGCTCCTTCTGTAGATATATCTACTATTTTTTAGTTACAGAGCTTCCTCTAATTTCAATCAAATATCCGTCCGGATCCCTCACTAGAAACATAGATTCACCCCATGGGACTTCCCTTGGTTCTGTTATTAATTTCCCATCCGAATTTTTAATAGCATCTTTTATTCTTTTATATATTTGACCGATTTCATCTTCAATTGTCACAATATAAACTGAACCGTCCCCCCTGTTCCCATTTCCTGGGGGGTCCAAATTAAATGCCTTCAAAGCCGTGGGATCAAAATCTACTTGCAGTTTCAATTCACAACTACCTGTTTCGTACGCACAAGTCCCTTTTCCCTTATTTTTCGGTGACAATCCCATCACCCTCTCATAAAAGTCTCTTGAATTTTCTAGATCACTCACCATCAAATATACTTGGATCAGTTCGGACATGATTAACTAATCTCTCCTCTCTTTTCTAGAAAAGAAAATTTCCTTTCCCTCTTGTGATTGGATATTTTCTTTGATCATACTCGAAGATTGCAATCCTTCTCTCTCATAGTTTCCCACCCTAACTACATCGATATCTGGAAACCCCGCATCTCTAAGCTGATCTTTTAATGAACCCATGTCAAATTCCTGGTCATGCCCTAAAGTTATAATATTTGGTTTTATCTTCTTTACACTATCAAATAAGCTCCCTTCTGATCCTAAAATTGCAGAACTTACCATCTCCATCGATTCTATAACTTCTCTCCTCTCGTTTTCTCCCATGAAGATATTCTTCCTCTGTTTTATACGCGAATCTCTAGCAATAACCACGTGTAGTTCATCCCCCAACTTAGCACTTTCAGACAAATAATAAATATGTCCCGGATGCAGTACGTCAAACACACCTTGAGCCATCACTCTTCTCATATCCACTTATAAGGATTGTATGGGGATCAGCATAGCCATTCGTATATTTCTCAAGTGATTTCAGCTCCCCTATTCCTAGGAGCTGCTATAATTATCTCCCCCTTCATTCCAAACCCGTCTAATAACTCCCGGACGACCCCTTCTACATCTTTTCTATATTCCTCACTTGTCACGCAGTATAATGAAGGTCCCCACGACGATTGTCCCACTCCGAAAATATTGCTACTACTCTTTAATTTTCCCACCACATCGCCAATTGGAGGTCGATATACTCCTCCTTGGTATTTTTCATACCAGATTCCATTAAGACGGTTTATTTCCCCAACTGCAAACCCAAACTCGGCACAGTTTTCATTTCGAATAGCAGGAATCAAAATTTTATCTATTACCCGATCTATCTCCTTCGTGACATCCGATATAGCTTCCCTAATAACAAAATTTATTAACTTTTTCTCCTCGTTTCCACTATACCCCTCTCCAATCTCCAATTTTACAATCACAAAAATCCATTCTTCTGGGATTTTAAGATTAGTTTTAACATTTGGTACTTCCCACTCCGCTTCTCTCCCCTCACCCGGAAATACCAACGAACTGACTTCTTGCCCTCTGTCAATATTAAACCCCCCTTGCTCAAAAGCTGCCACTCCCACTCCGCTTCTCTCCCCCCGACCTAGTTTTGGAGCGCACTCTCGATTTTTCGGTTCTATCCCATATGCCTCTGCAATAGCTGTATACACAGCAAGTGCCAATTGAGTCCCACTTCCCAACCCCATATGGGCGGGTATTTTTTCCTTTATTTCAACTTTTGCCCCTCCTACTCCCAATATTTCCACAGCCTTCTGGACATACACTTTAGCACTTTCATCATCGCATATGATTCCTTTTTCTGGTTCTGCGGTCAGAACTACTTTCGGGTCTTCGAGACACACTCCTATCCCCCCGTATACGTGTGATTCTTCTAAACACAGGTTACGAAACCCAAAATGCAGTCGACTACCCGCAACTACCCGAACGGCCATATCTTATCCTCACAACTATCAGGTAAAGGCGTTTCTGCACGATCACGCATCTTTTAAGACTCTTCGAAACAACTTTCTACCATGATTCGGCCCGGAAAAACCATTGACACTAAAGACGATTCTCTTCCAAGTGCAGATATAACCAAAGGCCCTGAACGAGCCCCACACCGTTCCATGTTCCGTGCAATGGGGTATGATGATTCCGATCTTTCTTCTCCCATGATCGGAATTGCAAACCCCGCTGCTGATATCACTCCTTGTAATGTGCACCTAGATGAAATCGCTAGAGAGGCAATCGAAGGAATAAAAGAATCTCAATGCATGCCAATCGAATTTGGAACTATAACTGTTTCAGATGGCATCTCTATGGGAACTGAAGGTATGAAGGCGTCTCTCATTTCTCGTGAAGTCATAGCAGATTCAGTAGAACTAGTTGCTTTCGGCGAACGACTAGATGCGCTTGTCACAATAGCTGGCTGTGATAAGAATCTCCCCGGAATGATGATGGCTTCTATTAGAACTGATTTACCTTCAGTATTCGTCTATGGGGGGACGATACTTCCTGGAAAATATCACGGCGCGGATGTCACCATTCAAGATGTTTTTGAGGGCGTTGGAGCATATGCAGAAGGTGATATTTCCCGAGAGCAACTAGATGCTTTAGAACATGCAGCTTGTCCCGGAGCTGGTTCTTGTGCTGGAATGTACACTGCCAACACTATGGCCTCTCTGAGCGAGGCGTTAGGCCTAGCCCCTCTTGGGTCTTCCACTGCCCCTGCAGTCACCGCCGAACGAAGAATAATTGCTAGACAAGCAGGAAAATTAGCTGCCTCTTGCGTTAAAAACCAATTACGACCCTCTCATATTCTTTCAAAAAAATCATTTGAAAATGCCATCTCTTTACTAGTTGCAATTGGCGGTTCCACAAACGCAGTATTACATTTACTGGCCCTCTCTGCAGAAGCAAAAATTCCACTAACCCTCTCTGAATTTGATAATATAAGTAGAAATACACCTCATATATGCAATCTTCGACCCGGGGGGACATTTGTCATGGCAGATCTCCACCAACAAGGCGGAATTCCTGTCATCGTACGTAGATTAATTGAGGGTGGTCTTTTCGATGGAGATGCAAAAACTGTAACTGGAAACACAATCTCAGAAGAACTTAGTTCTCTAACGTTGCCCCCCGACGAAGAAATAAATAATCAAGTTATTAGGCCCCTCTCCGACCCCTTACATAAACAAGGCTCTCTCGCTATTCTCAAAGGCAACCTAGCCCCTGATGGTGCAGTACTAAAGATCACAGGAGATGAAGAATTACAATTTAAGGGTCCTGCACGAGTCTTTGAATGCGAAGAAGACGCAATGAAGTGGGTCCAAGAAGGAAATATTTCTTCAGGAGATGTTCTTGTAATTAGAAATGAAGGACCTCAAGGAGGCCCTGGAATGCGCGAGATGCTCGGCGTTACTGCAGCTGTTGTAGGCCAAGGGCACGAAAGCGATGTGGCATTGATCACAGATGGAAGATTTTCTGGAGCAACCCGAGGCCCAATGGTTGGACATGTTGCACCCGAAGCATTTTCGGGAGGTCCTATCGCTTCCATATCTGACGGAGATATTATAACTTTAGATATCCCCAATCGAATTTTATCCGTCGATCTTTCCGAAAACGAACTACAACAACGAATGAAAAATTGGTCTAGACCTCCTCCAAACTACTCTTCCGGTGTCCTAGCAAAATATGGTCAAAGTTTCGGATCCGCGGCTTACGGGGCAACTACCAATCCCGCTCTAAATAAACCTTAAGCCAATCTCTCTACTCTGTAGAATATTTTTCTGTTACTAGTGGTATGATGGATCCTATTACCAATGCCAAACCCACAACCATTAGTATTACTACCACGTTTCTCTCGACTTCCAAAATATTCCCCATTTCTAGAATATTCCCTAGTATGAACAACGACACTCCCGACGCAAACATTTTTTGCAGACGTTTTGTTTCCATACTATCTGACTCAATTACTAATTATAAAACTTTTTTCACATGGTTTTCTATTCGTTTTAAGCCTTCAAATTTTATTAATTCTCTTCTCCACCGCTATTGGATTACTTTATTGGTAGCTATCGCCTATATACAACTATGCATCGACGAGGTTTCATATCACTCCTGGTGGCCATATCTGTTTCTGGATGTTCCCAAATCTCAAATCTTCGAGGCGAGAAAGAACAAACCTCTGTAACTGAAAAAACAAATCCACCGCCATCTAGTAACACTGAAAAAAAAGGCATCATAAGCCGTATTAACCCCTTCAAGAAGGATCCAAAATCCGACCCATTAGTAGACACCGATGGAGATGGGATGGTGGATTCTAAAGATTATGCACCCTGGGATCCAAACGTACAAAGAAAGTCAGATGTATCGGATGTCAGTAGTGCCGATCCCCCTGCAGAATCCCCCCCTGCAGAATCTCCCCCTGCAGAATCCCCTCCAGCAGCAGCACCTCCTGAAGCAGCACCTCCTGCAGCAGCATCACCACCCGAAACTTTGCCCTCCCTTGAAATAGCAAATTTAGTATCTGCTTTAACTTCTACAAGTGACGTTACTAACAACAAATTGACTAGCTCCAAAGTCGGTGATTCCCTCTTAATAGCATTCAAATACCGCGCATTGGTTCATCCCTCTGGAAACTACAAAGTCCGAGAACAAGTCACTCTCACCAACAAATCCACATCAACTGAAGTGACAACAAAATCTAAAACCTCGGAGGGCACGGGAAAACCTGGAAATGTACAAATCATAGTCCACGCTATCCGTTTCCCAACCACCTCTCTTTCCCCTGGTACCTACAACGCAAAAATTTTGCTACGCGATGAAATAGACCTAAAAGTATCTAAGGCTTTAACTGTTGAATTTACCTTGACTTAGTCTTCTCAAATTTCTTTTTCTATCTCTTCTAAACTATAGTTTGATTGGGGCCGCTGAGATTCGAACTCAGGTCCGACGACCCCCAGCCGCCGAGGATACCAAACTACCCCACGGCCCCATAGGAAAACCGTAGATCTGGTCGCGGTTTAAGCCCTTCGAATCTCTATCTCTCACATCAATACACGTTCTAATTCTACTACCTTTCCCTTCTTTGAATCAATTTTTCCAGCGTATTTCCCAAGACAAACGGCAGAACCCTCCTGTGTGTAACATACCACTCGCATACCTTCTGCCAAGATTTCCTTTTTCTCTGCAGAAATTATTCCTGGTGCATATACGGGGGCACCATTTGCAACCTGCATGGCAGCTGTTTGTGAAATTATTATTTTTGGTATTCCCTCTAAAATTGACTCTGCTGGATGTATTATTTCTCTTATCAACTCTTCATTTCCTTCTTGCTTCCAAATTTCCACCGCATCAACCAATTCGTGCAATTTTGATAGTCCCCCATCATCAAATGGATAACTTTTCGTGCGCCGAAGATCCCCCATATGCGCCCCTTGTCCTAAAATTAGACCTATATCGTGACATAATTTCCTAATATATGTTCCACTTTCACACTCAACTCTAAGGAGTGCCTTTCTCTCTTTGATTTCAAGTAGTTCTATGTCGTATATTTCGCGAACGCGCAATTTTCGCGAAACCGCACTTTTTTTCGGTGGTTTTTGATAAATTTCTCCCTTAAATTCTTCTAAAATCTGATTTAATTCTGTTTCATTTCTCCCCCCTTCATGCAATTCTAAGACCACTACGTATTCTTTTTTACCCAGTAGTAATTTTGATAACCGCGTTGCATCCCCTAGTAAGATTGGTAAACACCCTGTGACCTTTGGATCCAATGTCCCCGAATGAGCTGTTTTCCCAACTTCCACTATCTCTCTAACCCACGCCGAGATTTGGTGGGAAGAAGGACCTGCGGGCTTGTCTATATTTACTACTCCAAATGACATCAGCTCAGATATACTCCTACTTTCAGGTGGTTCTCTAAGCTTCATCACCAAACACCTCGACGAATCGCATTATTCTCTCCACCACTTCATTTGCATCTTCTTCGGATGTATCAACTACCAAATCATATATTGATAAATCTGAAAAATCAATACCATAATATTCCTCATAACGATGCTTTTCTGATGCTTCTCTTTCTTTCGTTTCTTTTAAAATCTGGTCTATTTCTCCACCTTCTCTATTCGCAATTCTCCCCCCTCGTATACCAATTGGTGCATCGAGCCATATCCGTATATCTGCGTTTTCACCTGCCATCCAACCTGCCAACCGCGATTCTATCACGGCATTATCTTTTACCACTGCAATTTGCTTTATATTTTCATCTAACTCTCTATCTATTGAATCATCATCTTCTGCAACCTTATTCAATTCCCCCACTGATATCCCGCGATCTTCTGCTATTTTTCTAAAGACCGTTCCTCCACTTATATATTCCAAGCCGAGCATACCTGCTATTCCTTCTGCAACAGTACTTTTACCACTCCCTGGGGGGCCCGAAACGGTTAACAGCATGTGACTTATTCGACCCTCTTAATTAAAAAGAGATCCCTTCTACGTTGGACTCGTTCTGATATTCAACGCTTTTCTAATCACCTGGGTAAATGCCATGGAAGACATGAAGTACCATACGATCCACAATTGAATTGGCCCTACCAACCCTTCCGTCCAATCCGCTTCTCCCACAAATGGAACTGTTATTGTAACCTCATTCGCATCTATATTTCCACTTAGTATTTTCCAATATATCCACAAGAATACTGGTATTGTGAATACCATTATCCACACCATCGGGCGAAATTGCAATTTGAACATTCCCATTTGATCTCCCATTGCTGCCATTTGTTCTTCTCGCAGTCTTTCCATTTCTTCTTTATCTCCACTCTTTTGGGCTTCTTTTTGCCGCTCTTGCAATTCTTTCATTTCGGATTGATATTCTCCCATTTTTTCCATATCCATCAAATTGGCCTGGAGAAGCGTGGAATATAACCCCGTAAATAACGCCAGTATCATTATAACAAGATAAAATGGAAGCACAGCATCCGCCGGACCTATCAGTAAATCCACACCTCTTCCAATCACCTCTCTGACTTCTGCAAAAGAATACCCTGCAAACAAACTTATTGCAAAAATAGCAGCAGCTTTGTCCCACTTCGTCCATTTACCCTCTGTATCTGACGTCGTTTTTGATTTTTTTGCCCTCGGCTGATCAAAATTTTCTATCGCCTGTTTGATCGTGACTGCGTCTGAAACTTGAAAACCCTTTTCACCCTCTTTTAATATTCCCGTTTCTATGAGCCTTCCCCAATGCCCACTCGTAACTTCTCCTCTCACATCTGCCCAGTCCAATTCCACCTTACCATCTCCACTTTTTTCAAGAACAGTTCGAATGGATTCAACTATCCCTGCATCTCTCATTATCAACCCTGCAACTTTCCTTTCAATTCGAGCCATTATCTATTCCTCCCAAATCTTTTGTAAGTAGACATTCTCATTTATTTAATCCTCTTCGAAAATTTTTCTAATGCTTTCCCAAACATCTTCTGGATTATCTCTACCTTCTATCCTTACAAAACCCTCTCGATTGCTGTAGTATTCCAAAACCGGTTCAGTGTATTCTGAAAATACCCTCAATCGATTCAAAATAGTCTCTTTCTGATCATCCGATCTCTGTGTTAATTCACTACCACATAAATCACATTTTTCCTTCTGTTTTGGGGGGCGAAATTCAATATGGTAATTTTCACCACAAGAGGAACAAACACGTCTCCCTGCAAGACGTTTAATCAATTCTTCACTTGCTACATCTAGGTATATAACCTTATCAATCTCGGCAATAGCACTCAAATATTCTGCCTGTTTCCCATTGCGAGGATATCCATCTAGCACAAACCCGTTCGCCTTCTTTATCTCAACTTCTACAATCTCGTTGACGATCGAATCTGGAACTAATTCACCCCGGTCGATGAAACTTCCCGGGGTTCCCAATTCCGTTTCCAGATCTCTGTTTATTCTTAACGCGTTACCCGTAGTTATATGTGCAATTCCAAAATTCTCTGATATCAAGCTCCCCTGAGTGCCTTTCCCTGCTCCAGGTGGCCCAAGAAGCACGATTTTGGGCAGTTTCATACTCTTTCATTTCGCGGGAACAGTAATATGCTTACAGAAAAGTTTTTCCTGTTTTCAATAACCGAATCTTGAAATATATTGAACAATTCTTCCTATGTTGAGATATGTCATCTAATTATACATTAACTCAAAAAGCAATCGCAGAATTTCTTGGAACCTTTTCCATTTTATTCTTCGGTGTTGGTTCCGTAATAATTGAATTTCTGACAGTCCCCGATTCGGTTGAATATGGCACCTATGTCCTAAATGGATTAGGCCATGGTGCAATTGGGTGGACTGGAATTGCAATCGCCCACCTATTCGCAGTGGGAATTCCAATCTACCTCTTCGGACGTGTATCTGGGGCCCATATTAACCCTGCTGTAACAATCGCACTTTGGGTCACAAAAAGAATAGACTCAAAAACAAGTGCTGTTTATATTGTATCCCAAATTCTTGGAGCAACCATTGCAGGAATACTTTTCGTGTTAGTTCGCGGAACTGTGGCTGCTACCATCGGTGGTATGGGTGCAACTGCACCTTTCCCTGGTGTAACCGTAGGGCAGGCATTTTTAGTCGAATTCATCATCACCTTCTTTTTAATGTTCGGTGTTATGGCATTCGCCGTCGATTCACGCGCACCAGAAAATTTCGCTGGATTCGGAATCGCTTCCATCATCGCCATGGGTGTCTTCGCTACCGGGAATATTTCTGGCGCATCATTCAACCCAGCTAGATCTCTCGGACCATATATTGTAAATACTATTTATGGGGGGCCCGATCTTTGGGGAGTAGCTTGGATTTATATCCTTGCACCAACCCTCGGGGCAATCGCAGCAGTATACTTTTACGATCAAATATTCTTAAACTCTGAGTAGCTTTCTATATCTTTTTCTCTTTAATCGCCCGCCACACAACTTCGTCTGTGATGGGCATATCTATCGATTTTACGCCCCATGGCTGTAGAGCATCAATCACTGCATTCACTATAGCAGGAGGGGCAGCAATGGCCCCTGATTCCCCCGCACCTTTTGATCCCAATGGATTATGGGGACAAGGAGTGACTGTTGATCCTAGTTCTATATCTGGTATGTGGAATGTCCTTGGAAGTGCATAATCCTGTAATGTCCCTGTAAGTAAGTTCCCTGCACTGTCGTAAACAGTTCTTTCATACAACGCTTGCCCAATCCCCTGTACAATACCTCCATGTAGCTGTCCTTCTACAAGCAATGGGTTAATTTGCACACCACAATCATCAACTGCAATATATCGTTCCAATTTAACTTCACCCGATTCCGCATCAACCTCGACTACTGCAATATGTGTTCCAAAGGAATACGCGTTGCTTACTGGATCGTACAAAGCTTCGGCTTCCAATCCCATTTCTATCTCTTCTGGGAGGCTTTCTTCTCTATATGCCATCATAGCTATTTCCCCTATTTCTATCGATTTATCCTTTGAACCTACTACAAAAAAATCACCATCTTCAAATCCGATATCTTCTACAGGGGCTTCAAAATACCACGACGCAATTTGTTTACTTTTATCAATTATTATCTCTGCACATTTGACAAGAGCACTTGCGCCCACTGCAATACTTCTACTGCCAAAAGTCCCTACTCCATGCTCCAATGCATCTGAATCTCCTTCATACACCTCTATCGAATCCATGGGAATTCCTAATTTATCAGACAAAATTTGACGAAATGCTGTTTTGTGACCTTGGCCATGATCCGCGGTCCCACAATACACCTTTACACTCCCATCTATTTCAAATATGATCTTCCCACTCTCCGGAACTGATGGGCCCGTGCCTGTATTTTCCACAAAAGTAGAAAATCCAATTCCAATATACCTATTCTTCTCCCTCAATTCTTTTTGCAAATTCCTGGTTTTATTATAATCAAGCATTTCTAAAGCCTCGTCGAGAGCCAGTTCATAATTTCCGCTATCATATGTCATCCCGACTGCAGTTTCATAGGGAAATGCCTCGGAGGGAACTAAATTCACACGTCGGAATTCAACAGGATCCATTCCCATTTCTCTCGCAGCATGGTCCACAACCCTCTCAACAGCGTATATCGCTTCTGGTCTCCCTGCACCTCTGTATGGACCAACCGGAGCCGTGTTGGTGAAAACCCCCTTGACATTCCCATATATTGCCGGAATCTGATAGGCTCCTGATGATAAATGTCTAAAATTAGCTGCGGGCGTTTTTCCCCATACAAGATATGCCCCTATGTCAAAAACAACTTCAAATTCTACCCCCTTTATCTTTCCATTTTTTTCAACTGCTATTTTTCCCTTGACAAAAAATCCCCTCCCATGGTGGTCTGAATGATGCACTTCCGACCTTCTACCTGTCCATTTAACTGGACGTTTCAATTGCATAGAACACCACACAACCAATGGATCTTCCACATACGGCGAACCACCTTTACTACCAAAACCCCCTCCCACATCTGGTGCAATCACCCGAATACGATCTTCTGACAAACCTAGGGCAACAGATATATTCCTTCTAATACCATGTGGCGTTTGAGTCGAAGTTCTCACCGTAACTCTACCAGTGTCCTCGCTATACTCTGCAATTACACTTCGAGGTTCCATAGCATCTGGATGAAGTTTTTGATTTATCATATCCAATTCAAATATGTAATCTGCATCATCAAATGCCGCCCGCGTACTTTTTTCATCTCCATATTCCCAATCCAGCGCTATGTTGTCCTTCCCTTTCCCTATGTGGACTATGGGTGCATCTTCTGCCATTGACGTCCAAACATCGCCACTACTCTCTAATCTCTCATATTTGACCTCAACTACAGAAAGCGCTTCGTGTGCCACGTATCGATCATCTGCAATAACAATCGCAATCGGTTCTCCTGTGTATCTCACGGATTCTCGAGCCAGGATAGAAAATTTACTGTCCCTTTGCCCCTCGAATGACCCTTTTACGTGAAACATCCCCGGAACTTGATCAATTTCTAAATCTTCACTGGTGTATACTGCTATGACCCCTTCAATCTTTTTCGCCGCTTCTACCTCGACTGAAACTATTTTTGCATGCGCATGCTGACTTCTGAGAATTGCAGCATAAGTCAATCCATCCGGCTGAAAATCATCTGTATATTTCCCTTCTCCTTTTATAAGAGGGACATCTTCAAATCTTGGTATTTCTGTCCCCGAAACTTTCACGTTTGTCATTGCCTATAGTTTGTGCCACTCTCAGGTTAAGCGTTACTGGACTAGCCCCCTCTCTTTAATAAATAATATTTTATATGGCCTCCGTACTCATAGGGTTCGTCATAGCATGGGACTGAGCTCCGAATCTATACCCATCATCGGCCACTTTACGCTATGCATTCTTACTTTGAAAATCCATTGAATTCCTCCCCTCCCCTCCGAGAAACCTAAGTCCGACCCAATTCTACCTCCTATCATGCCCAATTCTTCAACACTAGACGAGATCCCCCTAGACGATCTCATCGGAACCTGCAGAGCAATTATTGGCGATAATCTTCGCTCTGTAACTTATTTTACAGAATCTAGCCATACTCAGATCTATTTGCGCTCTGATCTAGACAAAGATGCCGACCTCGCGGGTTTCACAGATCTAGAATCTCGCGGATTGGTTGGCGCACCAATTGCTTATCGCGGATCCGAGCTAGGAAATTATCTATACACTATACGGGCATTCGAGTTTGGATATCTATTACGTGTATTAAAGAATAATAAAGGTGTCTTCATAACAACGGACAATATCACATTACAAGATTTTTCAGAAGCATACTTGGCCATCAAACAAATTTTAGCCTAATATTCTCTCCCCGATACCATAGAAAAATTCATGTCCCACCTTCGCGTCTCGTAATCAATGACTATTGAAACAACTGTCGAACTCGAAGGTCATATCATCGATTCTGGCATCATGCAACGTGCATTCGGAATCATCATGGATATGGGTGGGACTTTTCACGTTGAACAGTTCGATGTCGGAACGCATAAAAATGAGACTACCTATTGCCGCATGACCGTCTCTGCAGAGTCTGAAAAACTTTTATTGCCAATTTTACACGAACTCCATCAAAACGGGGCCGCCATAGCCGAGCCCACTGATGCTACCTTAGAACCTTCTCCCTCTTCAAAAGTTGTCCCCCGTGGATTTTATAGCACGACTCACCACCCCACCGATATACTCTATGAAGGTGAATGGATCTCTGTAGAAAATATAGAAATGGACACTGCAATTGTTGTGGATCCTACTACGAAAACAGCTTCAACCAAAGTACTCACCTCCGTTGATGAAAACGATTTGATAGTTACCGGAGAGGCCGGAATTCGAGTAAAACCCCCCTCTAGACCTCGAGACTCTTCCAGCGGTCCATTTGGATTTATGCAAGGTGGAGTCTCCTCCGAACGCCCATCCGAATCATTGATCAAGAAAATAGCAGAAACTATCAAAGCCACGAAAAAACAAGACGGAAAAATACTCGTGGTCCCTGGACCTGCAGTAATACACTCTGGAGCGGGAGATGACTTGTCACGATTAGTACACGAAGGCTATGTTGATATGATCTCTGCTGGGAATGGGTTTGCGGTCCATGACATCGAAAGAAATCTCTATGGCACTTCACTTGGTATGAATATAACCACACTTGCACATCCTCGGAAAGGACACAAGCATCACATCTACACGATTTCCGAAATAGTTCGTGCTGGCTCTATCAAAGACGCAGTTGAGCAAAAAATAATCACTGGAGGAGTCATGTACGAGTGCATAACTAATAATATTCCATATGTTCTTGCCGGATCAATTCGAGATGATGGTCCACTCCCTGATACCATCACCGACACAATTAAAGCACAAAATGCAATCAGAGAGCAAACACAAAAAGCCGATTTAGTGCTCATGCTTTCTACTCTATTACATTCTGTAGCTGTTGGAAATTGCCTTCCTTCTACCACTCCAACCGTTTGTGTTGATATTAATCCCGCAACCGTCACTCAACTTCTCGATCGTGGTTCGTCCCACGCTGTAGGTGTAGTCACCGATGTTGGCATGTTCATCCCCCGGCTTGCACAGGCACTCCTAGATGAGTAATTTCTCTTTTATTCTATTTTCTCATTTGGACTCATTTACCCTTTCACGAGCCGCAGCAACAACCAACGGAAACGTAATTGTAGCATCTGCATAAACTGTAATGTTTTTTGCATTTTTCTCAAGTTTCCCCCATGATCTAGCTTCATCTAATGAAGCCCCTGAAAGGCCCCCTAAATGTTCAGAATCCCCTGTTAGTTGCACGGCATAATCATATGCCCGTGGTGTTAGTAACATCGCCTGCAAAATATAGTTTTTTGGTAATCCTCCACCCACTATCATCGCCCCTCTTTTCTTGGCATCGTGTGCTATATCATTGATTTCAGTCATATCTGCAATTGCATCTAATGAAAACGATGAAATTTGAGAATACATCCACGCCTGCAATCCTAGCATTGAATCTTGTATCCCTGGACAATATATTGGAATTCCACATTCATAAGCCATCGCCGCTATACCTCCGTTATCCTTCTTGGCCTCCTCCGAATTAGCACGTCCCAATTCTGCCGTAAATTCCCTAATTGAAATTTTTCTGTCCAAGTTAGGGAATATATTGGATCTAAGGTGATTTTCTAATATGGAAAAACCTTCTTGTGGTAAATATACATCGTATATTCTATCTACTCCTTCATCCCTCAATTTTTCATCATGTTCTCTAACCTCGTCTTTATTTCCCCATTCCCTCTGAACTGTTGACCCGTGATGATGACTGTGGCCCATCGCTTCTATTGCATCGTGGGTCAGTGTAGCCCCTGTTGTAACTAACACATCCACATACCCATCCTGTATTAATCCTGTCACTATTTTCCTCATACCTGCCGGTACCATCGCCCCTGCTATACTCAAAAAATTTGTAACATCTTTTCTTCCTATCATCTCCGTGTATATATCTACAGCTTCAGATAGAGCACTTGCAGCAAAACCCGCATTTGAATATTCTCCCATCAATTCGGAAACGGTCATTTTGTTTTTCACATCAATGTGATCTATTGGATTATGCCGAAATTCTTTCACCATGATATTATAACCCTGTAGGGCGGGAGATACACGTAGTTTTTATCCCCCACTCTGAAACAATCTCCTCAAGCGAAAAAACACCGAATGTTTCTGTTGCATAATGCCCAGCCAATACCACATTTATGCCCAATTCTTTTGCTTCATGGTATATCCGAGCCTTTCCCTCCCCTGTAATGAACACATCTAGTTCTTTTTCAACAGACTCTCCTAGCCAATCTCCTCCTGCCCCTGTGACAATTCCAATTTTCGTGATCTCCTCTGATCCAAAATTCAATAATTTTACACCCCCGTCTCCTGTATCTAGTTCTCCTGCCAAAAATGATCTTAATCTCTCTGGAGTATATGGATTCTTTACCTTTCCCATAACCCCAATGAATTCAGTACCCAATCTTCCAAATGGTTCCCTTTCTTCTAATTCTAATATTTTAGCCAACCCTGCAGCATTTCCAAGTTCTTGATGCGCATCCAATGGCAAATGAGAAACATACAACGATATTTTCGATTCAATAAGGGCTTGTATTCTGTTGTAATTTATTCCTGTAATTCTATCGATGTCTCCCCATGTGATGCCATGGTGCACTACCATCATATCTGCCCCGATACTTGCAGCATCCTCTATAGTCTCCATAGATGCATCTTCTGCAAAAACAACATGGCCCACTGTTCCATCCCCCGACCCAATCTGAAGACCATTTGCACTAGAATCAATTTCTTCGAATCTTCCCGTACCTAGAAGTTCATCAAGACGTTCTACGAGCTCTTTCGTTTTCATTTTATGATTCTAAAGTCCATTCCTATCGTAATAATGATTCCCCTGTCATTTCCGACGGTATTTCTATTCCTAGTAGATCTAATATCGTCGGAGATATATCGGACAAACCTCCTCCCTTTTTAATCTCTTTTCGAATTAGGTCTCCTTCTAGTCCTATGCAAACAA
This sequence comes from uncultured Halobacteriales archaeon, assembly GCA_964597855.1. Classification (GTDB taxonomy): domain Archaea; phylum Halobacteriota; class Halobacteria; order Halobacteriales; family Hikarchaeaceae; genus Hikarchaeum. The sequence goes on from CAZQZO010000007.1 coordinate 44,400, forward strand.
CTGGCGCAGGATTAAATGTATGACTTGTACGAGGGTCTTTCTCGGTTCCCATTTCCTCTGCATTTCCATGATCTGCAATTACTATGATTTTTGCTTTCTTTCTCCTAAGAAACTCTATCAATTTACCCAATTCTTGGTCAACTACTTCTACAGATTTAACAGTCGCATCAAATACACCTGTGTGGCCCACCATATCTGGATTTGCATAGTTAAGAATCAAGACATTGGGGTTTTTTTCTTCAATAATTTTTATCGCAGCTTCTGTTACTTTTCCTGCGTTCATTTCTGGCTGCTGATCATAAGTGGGAACCTTTGGACTCGGGATCATTTTTCTAATTTCACCTTCCCACACTTCCTCTCGACCCCCATTCAAAAAATAAGTAACATGAGCATATTTTTCAGTTTCTGCAATTCTCAATTGAGTAAGGCCCTTTTTTGATAGTATTTCTCCTATTGTATTCTGGGGCTTCTCCGTGGGGAAAACAACCGGAAATTTATAACTTTCATCATAATTTGACATAGTCAGAATGCTTTTCGAAGAATTCTTTTCTGAAAAATATTTTCCTATGGTTTCTTCACACATTAGAGACATTTGCCGCATACGATCTGCACGGAAATTTGCCATCAGAATAATATCTCCTCTAGTGAAAAAATCACCACTATTTATTACTGTAGGTTTGATAAATTCATCCGTTTCCCCACGTGTATATGCATCTTCAATAGCAACCATTCCTGATTTAACCCTGTAATTTGATTCCCCCCTCATAATCGCATCGTGAGCTTGTAGAGTCCTTTCTATATTTCCATCCCTATCCATTGCATAGTATCTCCCTGTAACTGTGGCAATTCTTCCAGTTCCTTTTTTTCCAACTACTTTTTCGAGTCTAGATATGTATCCCTTTGAACTCTTTGGCGGTGTATCTCTCCCATCTGTAATCACATGAGTTGCCACCTCTACTCCGCTATCCGATGCCATCTCTATCATTGCATGGATGTGTGCGTCATCCGAGTGAACCCCTGCGTCGCTTAATAACCCTATTATGTGGACTCTATTTCCTGTGGATTTTATTTTTTCAATTCCCGATTTTAACACATCATTTTGAAAAAAAGACCCATCTTTAATCGCTCTATTAATCTGTGTATGTTCTTGTTCTATAATTCTCCCCGCACCTATTGTCAAGTGACCGACTTTCGAATTTCCCACTCCTCCTTCTGGGAGGCCAACGGATTCCCCTCCTGTTTCCAGCGTTCCATACTTCTCATTCGCACAAAGGCGATCAAATATAGGGGTGTTTGCGGCTCTAATTGCATTTCCTTCTTGGCTCTCTGAAATTCCCCACCCGTCTAGGATAATTAAAGCAACGTCCATATACATAACAAATCATGGATGCACAACTATTCATCGCTATAAATTGCTATCATGTTTTAATCACCGAAGTATTATCTACCTACACGTGACACTTCCTCCAGACCTCCCGCCCCGATTAAAAACTTTCCTTAATTCTCTACCTTCTATGGAGTATTATTCTGACAGCACTGACGAATCTGCTTCTTCTATCTGGAACCGTCTGAATCCTCTTCAGGACCAAAATGGAACGACTATAATCGAGCCTATTGATTCTGATCTTTATATAAAAGAGTTTTCCATTAGCAACGCATCATCCACTGAATCGCCCTTCCCCACACAAAACGCGGTAGACTCTGGAACGCTTTATGTGCCTTTCACAAATGGAATGTCATTGGCGTATTCTCGTGCAGTCATGGCCGCAGAACCCACTGATAAAAATCTTCATAATTCAGATACAGTAACAATGTGCTACCACGCCCCTCACCCACTGGCACCAGATCAATCTGAAACTCTTGAAAGCTTTACCATGACCACGATTCCCGATCTCCCAGACGAAACTGCACTATATGAAACTGCTTTGTATTTATCCGAAGGGGGCCATGCACTCGAGTGGGTCGATTCCGTAAAAGATATACTAATTTTAGATGGTCCAATTTTCCCGGTGGGTTTATTGGCCTGGCATCGCGGAAAACCCAATTTAAAAAATTTACTATTGGAAAATGGTCCTTCTAGACGTGCATTAAAAACATATATCGATCTCATTGATTCATTTGTCAAACCCACGGCTGCCCATAGCCAACAAACTCCTCCTTTAATCGGATTTGTAAAAAATCCTCGAGGATCTGCGATAAAGTCTACATTTGACCACCTACCAAACGAAACGAATTCATTTGTTTGGGGGCATGATTCTTCGTTCTTCAAACAAATATTAAGTGCCCATTCACCTACCAAAACACAAAGAGGGACAAAGACACACGATTCCGCTTTAGTCTATACAAATTGGTTCATTTCTAAAGGTAGAATCGCATCACAATTTGAGGAGTTTCTTATCGATCCGTTTATTGGAATCATGGATCATAAAAACCCTCTTTACGATTTAACATTTTTTATGATCTACGACCCACGATCCGGTGTTGTTTTTCGTGTAGAATCTCCTTATGCATTTTCTCAGAACCCCCACATCCGTCAAAAAATTGAAAACTTTATATTGAAAGAAATGGCAATCTACAATGGCCCTCCTCGTGCAATCAACAAAGCCGACCATCTAGCTCGCATGTCGAATTCCGAAAAAGTAACCCTTGCAAAAATACTAGCCGCTCATTACAACACCCGCATAGATGTAAATTACAATTTCATCCGTTGGAGTAGCAGTAGTATGGATCAACTCCAAAATTTGTAAGTATTATATCTCTGAGAAGCATATACTATTATCAGATGGACCTTGAATCCCAACTTGATGACACAATAGTAGGCCTTTTGACTTCCACTGATAGTGGACTTTCTATAGGACAAGATCCAAGAACTGCCTCACTTTATGCTCTCATAACTTTGGCAGAAAGGGAATCCTTTCGTTTAGGAGAATATCTCTGCATCCCTTTTTTCGATTCCAAAGGAAACTTGGATGAAAATCTTCTCTGTGAAGCCATAGAACTTTCCTACCATAACGAGTTCCCTCATGAGTTTGGTACTTATGATACATCAAACCTTTTGGCAGAGGAGTTGATCAATCAAAGCAACAGAATCATCCAAGAAATTGATTACAATTTTATAGCAAAACTCCTCCCACTTTCCCTCATTCATAATAACAATAGGAAACCTGCCAATAGACTTCCCCAGCCCGCATCTAGGGTTTATAGGGCCGATGAAAATACAATAAAAATTGGTCTCAATCTTTCTAAAAAATTAGAAGACATTTTCGTTGGACATATATCAAACTCACCTCCTGGGAGTAAAATTTCTTATCGATTTAAAGATAGAGAGATGGACGTGCCTCTTCTTTTTACCCATGTACTTGTCGCAGGGGGAACTGGATCTGGAAAAACACAAGCAACCAAAAACATTCTCCGCCAGTGCCTAGGAGATCAAAGGACCTACGAAATCAAAGGATCTCGCAAAAAATTAGCCATTGTCCAATTTGATCCCCAAGATGAATATGCCCAAATGTATCATGATGGCGATGATCTGACTGCGGACAACGAAACGTACTACAAAGACAATCAAATTCTATTCAATCAACACAAAGATACTCGAGTGTTTGTACCCGACATTAAAGGCACAAAATATCAATCCGAATATCATGAAGCAGAAACAATCCCTTTCAGCATTCCATTTTCTCTTGTAAGAACAAACCATTGGCTCATTTCCCGCGGCGGTCTCAATGAAAATCAAAGAGCAGGATTAATTAACCATCTGTTACCTGATTTCTTCAACAAAACAAAAGAAGACGAGTGCACTTATTCCAATTTCTTAGCATTTCTTGATCAAAATAAAGATGATTACATCGAAAACGGTGACATATATCTCGCAACTTTCGGCGCAATCAGACGAAAAGTAGCAGGCCTTTCCAATGTCTTTTTTGACTCAGGTTCTCCCCCCATCACTGACCTGCTTAATGAGTTTGTTAAACCCGGGCGACTATCTGTAGTTCCCACTTCTCACATTAATGACCACCGAGATACGACCTTAGCGGTGTTGGCACTTTCTACTTTGTTAATAGATCAAAAAATAACCAGCTCCCCCGACTATGGACACATCAAAGAAACACCTCTAGTGATCTCCATGGATGAAGCACACAATTTCCTCTCCCAAGGAAGCACCGAGACAGAACAAGAAGACCTTCTCATTCAGAAATTTATAAATGCGGCAAAACAAGGAAGGAAAGAACTACTCGGGCTTTTTCTAGTCACACAAGACCCCCATGATATAGCCGCTGATATCCTTAGTCAAATTAACACTAAAGTCATCTTAAACCTCAGCGAAGATTCCGCCATCCGTTCCTTAAAACTGCCTGATATGTTAAAGTGGAAAGTTCCCAATCTCCCTCGTGGAAACATGGTTATCCATTCCCCTAGCTATGCCATCCCCACTGAAGTAACCGGACTATCCCACTGTCTAGTCCGTCATAGACGACGAATATAATCAGTACTACAAAAAGCCTAACCGATTTATATCTCTTATTACCATTTGTTACTATGACTGTAAGATCTAATCTATCTATATCCCGCCCAGATATTCTTACACAAATATAAAAATTCCCATGTCCCAAACCCAACCAAAAGATATCACAGTGATACTCCCTGATGGTGCAAAATTATCAATCCCTCCGGGTTCAACCATTTCGAATGTTGCATATGGAATAGGCCCCGGTTTAGGAAAAGCCGCTGTTGCAGGAATCATAAACGACGAGCTAGTAGATCTTTACACCCCTGTATCTGACAACGACCAGATCTCTATCGTAACTGAAAAATCAGACCAATATCTAACTGTTCTTCGCCATTCTGCTGCCCATATATTTGCACAAGCACTCTCTCGATTATACCCTGATGTAAATTTGGCGATAGGCCCTCCTATTGACACTGGATTTTACTATGATTTTGATGGAGTCCCGATCACTAAAGAAAATCTCCCCGAAATAGAATCCGAGATGAAAAAAATCATTAAATCTGATTATGAGATTCTTCGAGTTGATGCTCCTCGAGAGGAGGCAGAAAAATTCTATTCCACTAACTCGTTTAAATTAGATATTCTCCAAAACGAAGCCGCTGAATCCGAAAATATATCATTTTACACCCAAGATGACTGGAAAGACCTTTGCAAAGGTCCTCATGTGTCTTCTACAGGCAAGGTGAAAGCCATCCATTTGTTAGACATATCTGCTGCTTATTGGAGAGGTGACTCTAACAATCAAACTCTCACCCGCGTCTACGGAACTGCTTTTAAATCCCAATCTGACCTCGAAGAATTCCTCAGCCTCCGCGAACTTGCAAAAGAACGAGACCATCGAAAACTTGGACAAGAACTCGATCTATTTTCTATACCCGAAATAACTGGACCTGGACTTCCCCTTTTCCACCCTAATGGGGCCTATGTTCTTAGGGAATTATCTTCATATGTCGATTCTCTAAATATCAACTCTGGGTACGAACCGACTGAAACGCCCCACTTATTTAAAACAGAACTGTGGAAACGATCAGGCCATTATGATAACTACCAAGATGATATGTTTATCTTCGAAGTTGGTGATGAAGAATTTGGCCTCAAACCTATGAACTGCCCTGGTCATGCAACCATCTTTAATCAACAAAAAAGAAGTTACCGCGATTTACCGGTTCGATATTTTGAAAATGGCAAAGTATACCGCAAAGAACAACGTGGTGAATTATCTGGGCTATCTAGATTGTGGGCATTTACCATCGACGATGGGCATCTCTTCATTCGCCCCGATCAAATCGAAACTGAAGTCAATGGGGTTTTAAATCTAATTCTTGAAGTGCTCAAAACATTCAATCTTGACTTTGAAATTTTCCTCGCAACAAGACCCGAAAAATATGAAGGTAGTTTGGAAATATGGGAAAAAGCAGAAACCCAACTCAGATCTGTACTTGACAATTCAGGTCTTGTTTATACGGTAAATGATGGCGATGGTGCATTTTATGGACCAAAGATAGATTTCGCATTCCAAGACGCTCTTGGAAGATCTTGGGATGGCCCCACCGTCCAACTCGATTTCACTATGCCAGAACGTTTTGATTTGAGCTATGTTGGTACTGATAATACCGAACACCGCCCCGTGATGATCCACCGGGCGTTATATGGTAGTTATGAGCGATTTTTTATGATTCTAATTGAACATTTCAATGGAAAATTCCCTCTGTGGTTGGCACCCCAACAAATTCGCATTTTACCCATCACCGATGATAACTTAGACTACGCACAAAAAATAGCCGCGGAATTATCTCCTTTTAGAGTCTCTGTCGACGATAGAGCATGGACAATTGGGAAGAAAATTCGAGCCGCCCACAACGATAGAATTCCTTATATGGTGATTCTTGGGGAAACTGAACAAAAACAAAATTCAATTTCCATTCGCGATCGAAATCAGTCCGAAAAATCTGGAGTAAAATTATCTGATTTCCTAACTCACCTTACTAATGAGTACCAGGAAAAGCGGATCGAACCCGATTTCCTACAATAATTTATTTTTATTCTATTCGAAAATGTTTTCAAGTATGGCGGCGCACAGTTATTATGCCGAAAACCGATTCTTCGTCAAATTCTAAGTTTATTTTTGTTACCGGAGGGGTTATGTCAGGATTGGGAAAAGGTGTCACAGCCGCTAGTGTGGGGCGTTTACTTTCAAATGCTGGTTTCACGATCACTGCCGTTAAAATAGACCCCTATCTTAATGTTGATGCTGGGACGATGAACCCCTATCAACATGGGGAGGTATATGTACTCAAAGATGGGGCAGAAGTAGATTTAGATTTAGGTAACTACGAGCGTTTTCTTGGAATCGATATGACCAGTGACCATAATATCACCACTGGTAAAATCTATCAACATGTAATCGAACGTGAAAGAACTGGAGATTATTTAGGGAAAACAGTTCAGATCATCCCTCACATAACTGATGACATCAAACGAAGAATTCGACATGTAGCAAAAGGACACGATATTTGTATAGTGGAAGTTGGCGGAACTGTCGGGGATATAGAAAGTATGCCTTTCCTAGAATCCCTCCGACAACTTTCCCACGAAGAACCCGAAAATTGTGTTTTGTTCATCCATGTCACTCTGATTCCCCACTCTAAAAATGAAGAGCCAAAAACAAAACCAACTCAACATTCTGTAAAAGAACTTCGATCAATCGGTATTCAACCCGACTTAATCGTGGGGCGTTCTACTATACCTCTGGATGACGATGTACGTGAAAAAATAGCTCTCTTTTGCGACGTTCCCACCGAAGCTGTGTTTTCCAATCCAGATCTCGACGATATATACCATCTCCCCATGTCTCTTGAGGCGGAATCCCTTGATGAATATGTCATGGAACGATTGAATTTACTCGATAGAGCAGTCCCACTTCCTAACAGGGACATCACTTGGCGCGAGTCCGTAACTGCCCCCAAACAAAATAAAGTCAACATAGCACTGGTAGGAAAATATGGGTTAGAAGATGCTTATATTTCTGTATATGAAGCCCTCAAACATGCAGGATTTCCCGATGGTATTGAAGTCAACACTTTCTGGGTCCATTCCGAAACACTCGACGATGGTGATCTCTCCCCCCTCTCTAAACTAAAACCAGATGGTATTGTTATTCCGGGAGGATTCGGGTCCCGAGGAACCCCTGGGAAAATAAATGCAGTTCGTTATGCTAGAGAAACAGGCATTCCATACCTTGGTCTCTGCCTAGGATTTCAATTAGCAGTTGTAGAATATGCCCGAAACGTTTTGAATCTAAAAGATGCCCACTCTTCTGAGATCCATCCCGAAACCCCGCACCCCGTAATCGATCTACTACCTAATCAACATGATATCGACGAATTAGGTGGGACAATGAGACTTGGAGAACTCGAAACACACATTGATAAAAATAGCCTTGCTCATTCTTTGTATGGCGAAAATCATTGCCTCGAGCGCCATCGCCATCGTTATGAAGTCAATCCTGATTATATAGACTCACTTGAAGGGGCTGGGCTAAAATTCACGGGAAAATCTGGCCCCCGAATGGAAATATTGGAAATTCCAGAGCATCCATATTTCTTTGGAACTCAATTTCACCCCGAATTCACTTCGCGCCCAACTCATCCAAGTCCTCCTTTCTTAGGCCTAGTCAAAGCTGCTTTTTCTCATTCTTCTTCCAACAACAAAAATCCTAAAACCTCGGAGTAAAAAAATGAAAATCATCTTTTTTGGAAGTGGTGGGGATTTATCATCTGCCTTATGTGATCAAGGGTTTGAAGTTGAAGAACTGCCCGCACCCGGGGACATTTATACTCCTCCTGCAGATCTAATTCTGGATGCGGACTTGTTAGTTATAACTGATACTAGTGATCCTACTGGTATCTTGCTGTGCAGAGAACTCAATCCAGATATCAAAACGATCGTATACTCCCAAGATGAACTATCTGATTTTTTGAGGCCTCAAATTGACTTCGCATTGGATCCTCGGTTATTTCCCCCTAATTTAATGGTCGAAGAAATATCGAATTTATTTCCCTGATTTTTCTATTTTTTCCCCCGACGTGCTTGTTCAACAGTATGGCCACAAACAGCCAAAATAATTTTTCCCACTCCCAATTTAACTGCATTTGAACTCCCTGGTAAACAAAATATTGGGGTATATTTTGCTATTCCTGCCATCGACCGACTAGCGATCGAAAGAGGTCCGATCTCTTCATAGGATAACTGCCGAAATAGTTCTCCAAACCCTGGGAGTTCTTTTTCTATCATTGGTGAAATTGCTTCAACTGTCACGTCATCTGGAGTTGCCCCTGTTCCTCCTGTGGTGATAATTAGATCTATGTCTTCCCTGTCCACTAAATTTTTTACATAACTACTAATCTCTTCATAGTCGTCTTTAACAACCGTTTGAACAGCATTTTCATGCCCCGCCGATTCGATCATTTCTGCTATTATTTTCCCACTCTTATCTGTGCTATCTGATCGTGTTGTCGATACAGTAACAATTGCTATCTTTAACCTATTAAATTCGCCAATATGTCCGCAACTCGGACCCCCTTCGATTTCGTCAATATGCCCATTATCGTCCATTTTTATGCCCCTATCTTGTGAAAATCTCTATACATTGCAATTTCTAACCAGGGACATAAATCCAATTGGCGATAGTGCATCGGATTGAGCTGCATATCCTCATAATCTACCCATAATATTCCTGCTATTTCTTCTGGATCTGGATTCACTTTTGTATCTACTAACGTAGCCTCCAACACTGTGCAAACCTCCCATTCCAACCCCGCATTCATGTAATAACTTTTATATTCAAACCTATCTGTCACTGTTAAATTTTCGTATTGGCTCGGCTTGACTCCTAACTCAACCTCTAGACGGTTTTGTGTTGCTTCCACTTGACTTTCATCTGGTTTAGGATGTGATGCAACAGTCCCGTCCCAGTATCCTCCCCATAATCTCTTTGATGGACTTCTCTGAGCTAGCATTAATCTCCGCTGCTCATCGAACAGAAGGCATGTAAAAGCGCGATGACGTATACCATCACCCGTGTGGGCTTCTAATCGATCTACAACCTGTTGTTCCACATCATTCGAATCAACCGCTACAACATTTTGTTTAGCTCCTTGAACTTCATTCTCTTCTCGACTCATATATGCATTAAAGACTACATACTTGATACATTCTTCGAAATCTAAAGGAATTTATCTTTCCCCCCAATTCTAACTATAAAACCTTATGAAGTCTCCTCTCTTCTCATTACTATAATGGCTGACGCTTTTCTAGCTTTGGAGACTGGAGCTGTAGTAAAAGCACGCTCTAGATCTCCCGGATTGGCACGAGGAGAGCTTGTTTTCACCACTTCTTATGCAGGATATGAAGAAAGTTTAACGGACCCCTCCTATGAGGAACAAATTCTCACTTTTGCCTATCCATTGATTGGAAATTACGGGGTAAATCTCAATAGACTTGAATCTAGCAGAATTCACCCCCGTGCAATAATAGCACGACAGCTCACCGATTCGATTTCGGAGTGGCTATCTACAGAATCTATCCCTGCGATCGATACACTTGACACCCGAGAACTTGTTATGGCCATCAGAGATCACGGTGCAATGCGGTGTGGAATTTCTTCTGGTAAAGACGCAACACCCGAATCGGCAATTGAAGAATTAGAACACTGCCCCTCTATGGACGATCACTCTGATATAGGTTCTTTAGTCAGCGTAAAAAAACCAGTTATTCACCCTGGCACTGGTCCACATATATGTCTAATCGATTGCGGTGTTAAGAAATCAATTATTGATTCATTTATAAAACGCAATGTACATCTCACGATTCTCCCCTATGACACAACCATAGCTACAGTTCGCGAAGCCGACCCGGATCTTCTTTTTATCTCAAATGGTCCTGGAAATCCCGAACACTTTACAGATGCAATTTCACTCGTAAATGAGTTCTCTGGAGGTCTCCCCATTGCTGGAATCTGTCTTGGGCAACAGATAATTGCATTAGCCCTCGGAGGGACCACCGAAAAAATGAGATTTGGGCACCGTGGTGTTAATCAACCCGTTTTAGACCTTCCAACCAACAAAGTGGTAATGACTACTCAAAACCACGGATATACAGTTTCTGATCCTGGAGAACTCATAGTTTCTCAACTCAATGTTAATGATGATACTATCGAAGGCCTTGCAAACTCTGATCTCTCTATTCTAACACGGCAATACCACCCAGAAGCCCACCCCGGGCCTCATGACACCCTAAACTTTTTCGATGATGTCCTTTCTCTAATCTAACCAAAACAATTTATCCACGTCTTCTATTCCTATTCATTCGTATCGGTGCCTTTATGGGACTTGATTTCCGATATTTGTTATATGCTTCGGCGGCATTTCATTCAATTTGCTACCGGCTCTCTTGCTCTACTTTCTACCTCTTCGGTTGCAATGGCTGCAGAGGACTCTTCCTCCGCTCCTCAAACACATATAGTCGCCATGACTGACGATATGATCTATGACCCTGAAGTAATTACCATTGCACCAGGTGATACAGTACGATGGTTGAATATCGGTAAAATGGGGCATTCTGTATCTGCATATGAAAATGAATTGCCCGAAGGCGCATCCTATTGGGCATCGGGGGATTTTTCCTCTGAAAGTGAAGCAAGAAGTAAGTATCCCATTGGAGACATTCCTGGTGGGGATTCTTATTCCCACACGTTTGAACTAGAGGGCGAGTATGGCTATTTTTGCATCCCTCATGAAACTATTCAAATGATTGGAAAAGTAGTAGTCCAAGAAGGAGGGGCATCTATTGCGACTGGTGGTTCTTCAACGGGAGAAACTTCCGATCAGTTTGGTAGTAATCTCCCCGGAGGCTCCGTAGGTGGAGCTTTCGCAGCAGTTGGGATTCTGCTAACTGGACTGACTGTATTCCTAGTCTTCGCGAGCGATCTATATTCTTTTATCATGGGTGACCCCGAAACTGGACCAAAGAGTGCTAGAATCGCCGTTTTCTTTGCAGGGCTCGCAGGGCTGTTACTATTATTATTCATGATAGGGACATTGATCTTATCTTGAATTTTATTTTCAATCAAGTCCCCATCGAGCCTGTATTTTCTTTCTGTCTCCCACCGCTTCTACGCAATTACTTTCTCCCTCTGATTTAATTGCCTCTATCGCAGCTTCGGCGCTAGAGCACGTTGAAAAATACGTAATCACTTCCTCCACTGCAATCTCTAATATTCGACGATCTCTTGAAATTATTATGTCAATTTCTTTGTTAGCAATAGCCTCCCTCATGCTCTTTTCATCATCAAAATACCTTATTTGGAAGAATTCCTCTAAACTTTCAATTAGTTCTTTCCCCCGGTCACTTTCTGGATCTGGGAATTCCGCACTATCCAAATCCACTATTGCATTACCCGATATGGGGATCGGTTTCCCTATTGCAACTTGTGCTTTTGCATATGATTTCCCAAATGAATCTGATGTACTCATTATCTCTCCCGTAGATTTCATTTCAGGCCCAAGGCATGGGTCTACTCCCGGCAAACGACTAAACGGTAAAACAACTTCTTTCACACTCACTTGCACTGGAATTTGTTCTTTTACTCCCACTTCTTTCAAGGTTTTACCTGACATAACTTTGGCGGCAACCTTTGCAATAGGGACACCTGTCGCCTTTGATACAAATGGGACAGTTCTCGATGCACGCGGATTGGCTTCCAATACATATATCTCTCCATTTTTTATGGCGAGTTGTATATTCAACAATCCCACTATTTTCAATGCTTGGGCAATTTTCTCCGTTATTTCTCTCACCTCTCTAAGGGTTTCCTTATCTAGATTTACTGGTGGTATCATGCAAGCAGAGTCCCCCGAATGAACCCCTGCTGATTCAACGTGCTCCATTATGCCTCCAATAAGTATTTCTGTTCCATCTGACACGGCGTCCACATCTAGTTCAATAGCATTTGAGAGAAATTGATCAATTAACACGGCGTTATCTGGACTTACTCTAACCGCTTCTTTTAGATATTTTTTCAATTCTGTGTCATTTTCTACTATTTGCATGGCTCTTCCTCCCAGTACATATGAGGGGCGCATTAATACTGGATATCCAATCGTGTTGGCAAGTACTAGGGCACCCTCTTCATCAGTCGCCTTTCCGCCCACCGGTTGAAGTACCTCTAAACTTCCCATAAGGTTGTTGAATCTGTCTCTATCTTCTGCCAAATCTATAGAATCGACCGAAGTTCCCATTATCTTGCAATCTATTTCTCTCCGCTCAATTTCTCTTTGAAGCGGTCCTGCAATATTCACCGAGGTTTGTCCTCCAAATTGAAGCATTACTCCTTTAGAACCTGTGGCTTCAATCACATCTGCAACTTCTTCTGCAGTGATTGGCTCAAAAAATAACCCATCTGATGTATCATAATCTGTGGAAACAGTCTCTGGATTGTTGTTGACTACGTGCGTTTCTATTCCCTCCTCTCGTAAAGATTGAATTGCATGAACCGCACAATAATCAAACTCTACACCCTGTCCAATCCGAATTGGACCACCTCCCACTACCACTATGCTCTCTGCTTCTTGATTCACTCGAAGTTCTCCTGCAGCAGCATCCCCTTCATATGGTCCACTAAACCATTCTGGTTTTCTAGAAGAGTAATAATAAGGCGTGGTCGCTCTAAACTCCCCTGCACATGTGTCAACCTGTTTATATGTTCTACCTGGGACAACTTTTTCTATCGAATCAATATCCCACCTTTTTCCTTGCACTTTATTCCATTCTGATTCTACCGGTAACCATGAACTTTGAACATCTGAATACTCCCCGGTTGCTATGGCTTGAATTTCATGATTTGTAAATCCCATTGTTGCTGTTTCTACAATCGAATTTTCCATTTCCAATTTTGCAGAGTTACTAATCCGGGCATATCTCTCCACGTACCACTTATGTATCCCTGTTACTTCTGAAACTTTGTCTATGGAATGTCCTCTATAGAGTGCTTCGAGCATAGCATATAAACGATCAGGAGTTGCTCTTTTCAAGTACTCTTCTATGAGTTCTTCATCCTCAACAGTATCCCAATCCACGGCAGGCTTGTATTCACTTGATCTCATGGCTTTCATTAATGATTCCTCAAATGTTCTTCCAATTGCCATGGTCTCTCCTGTTGACTTCATCGCAGTGGTCAGCTCAAACTCCACTTCTGGGAATTTATTCTTGGGCCATCGGGGTATTTTAGTAACAATGTAATCTATGGCTGGTTCGAAAGCGGCACTAGTTTCCCCAGTAATTTCATTTTTAATTTCATGTAAACATTTTCCCAATGCCACTTTTGCAGTAACTCTTGCTATCGGATACCCCGTCGCCTTAGAAGCTAATGCGGACGATCTTGATACTCTTGGATTGACTTCTACAATACGATATTGTCCCTCTTCGGTTCCATTATCTCTCCAAGCAAATTGAATATTACAACCCCCTTGTACTCCCAACTCTCTAATAATCTCCAAAGCAGAGTTTCGCATCGCCTGATGAGCTACATCCGGTATGACTTGAGACGGGGTTACTACAATAGATTCTCCTGTATGTATCCCCATCGGATCAATGTTTTCCATGTTACAAATAATAATACATGAATCAGATGCATCACGCATGACTTCATACTCCATTTCAATCCACCCAACCAACGATTCTGTAATCTGAACCTCCGAATTCCGTGACAATTGCAAACCTCTGTGTACCCATTCGATAAGAGTGTCCATATCTTCGATAACTCCCGAACCACTCCCCCCTAGCGTATATGCAGTTCTCAAAATAACTGGAAGCCCTCCTACTTTTTCCACTGCATTTTCTACTTCTTCTAAAGATCTGATTTTCTCTGATTTTGGAACTGGCTGTCCTATTTTTTCCATTCGCGCACCAAACAAATCTCTATCTTCTGTTGCATAGATAGTATCTAGTGGAGTTCCCATAATCTCAACCCCGTATTTCTCTAATACTCCCCTTTCTGCCAATTCTGCTGTTACATTCAATCCCGTCTGTCCCCCCAACCCGGCAATTACTCCGTCAGGACATTCTTTCTTAATAATTTCCTCAATGATCTCTGCAGTAATAGGTTCGATATAGACTTTATCCGCCATCTCTGGATCTGTCATAATTGTTGCTGGATTCGAGTTCACCAGGACAACTCTTATTCCTTCCTCTGCCAAAGCACGACAAGCTTGGGCACCCGAATAATCAAATTCTGCAGCTTGTCCTATCTGGATAGGGCCACTACCTATCAAGAGGACAGTTTTTCCTTTTTTCATCTTCCCTGTCCGATTTGGTCCATACTCATTAATAAGGTCGACGATATTGAGAGGAGACCTTTATATTCTCTAAATGTACTCCTCTGCGTAATCTTCTGGATCCAAATCTCTCTCTGCACGATATTCTTTCACAAACTCTGTAATATCAAAAAGTGACATCTGCTTTTCGAAATTGCTCATAGCATTTTTATCATTCGAATGACTCATAGCATGTTCCATTATCTCTATCACTAATTCTACTACTATCTCATGCAGTCTCCAGGCGTTAAAAGTTGAAATCCAGAGTCCAGAATAGCCAAGATATCCATCTTCACTAGCATCAAAAAAAACTACTTCTTCTGAGAAATCTTCCATTACCAACCCCATCAAATGAGTCATTCCAAATTCTCCCCATTTTTCCGAATCTGCAACTTCTATTATTTCTTCAAGTGAATTTACTAAAAATTCGGGCAAAAACCGAGTTAATGGATTGATATCTGTTACTACAGCATGCATCTCTCCACATTCGCACTTCAATTCCCTCATCCCCAAATCAATCCTATGTGACTCAATTGAGACGCCACAAGGAAGCAAGACCTCATTCATATGTATATCTCTTCAAGGCCAATTTTCACGTCTATCTTCTCCCATTTCAACCGTTTCGTGTTCTGTATTTTCTCCAAGTTCCCACCCTGCCTTTTCGGCGGCATCTGAAATATGTAGGTATTCCCATCCCGTCTCTTTTGCCATTTTTATATCTTCCTCCCCTGTTCCTATCAACACGTGACGATCTGTATCAAAATGATATTTAACACTTTTTAAACTTTCAAATTTCCCTTTAGGCCCTGAAAAAAAATCCTGCCTGATCCTTTTTTTCCTCGTGTAGTTAGTTACAACATATGTTGGTTCATCTGTGATGACTCCTACATATTTACTCCAAGCACGAGCACCTTCAAACACCTCTTTAGGAGATGTTAATTCTTTTAAAGCGGATAGTTCGAATGCAAGGGTCATCGTACCTTGGGAATTACTCATATTTGCACTTTGAACAATTCAAATTGAAAACACCTTCGATATAGTTCGACTATGTTTTTTTTATAACTATCTTCTCCAAATCAATTTTTTTGTCTAATATGGACATTTCTTGATCAACCCGTTCTACTTTCTCCCTTATTATTTTTTTGTATCTACTTTGTGAAGACACATCCCCAATCAAAACTCCTCCAATCAATCTCCCTTGCTTAAATGCCAAACGGCGCCATTCATTTCCACCGTATTTTTTTTCAAGAAATTTTTCTCCCTTTGTAGGATGACCAAATGAAATAATTGGATACTCGAAGTGCGTTATGGAGTACGATGGAATCCATTCAAATTTCTTGTAGCCATTTCCATTGACCATATTTTCTCCCGCAACCATTCCTTGTTTTTTGGCACTTCCCCACGATCCGTTTTGCATTTCTTCCCCTATAATAACATCGTGATATCTTGCAATATCTCCTGCAGCATATATCCCCTCGACACCTGTAAACATATGTTCATCTACAACTATCCCATTTCTGTATTCTATATCTGTGTTCTGTACTAATTCTATATTGTAGTCTAAACCAACTGCTACTCCTACAAAATCTGCTTCATGTCGTTCTCCGTCTGTTGTCACTACCGCCTGGACTTTCCCTCTTCTTTCCTCAAAACATTCGATTTCTTTATTAAACACCGGAAGTACATTTCTATCCCTCAGTGATTTATGAATTATCTCCCCTCCAATCTTTGAAAGTGCATTTCTCCACCACACATCTCCCCTCATAATATATTTACTGTCGACTCCATGTGCTCCGCAAATGGCGGCCAAATCAATCCCCAATAATCCTGCTCCTATGACTGCCCCAAAACTCGCGGTTTCTGCATGATTTCTAATCCCGATCGTGTCTTTCATGGTCCAAAAATGGTGTATACCTTCTGCACCACTGTTTGGGACGTTTAACTCCCGCGGAGTTCCACCCGTCGCAACTAATACTTGATCATATTTCTGGTGGCTACCTGTATTCCATTCTATAATTTTATTTTCCGAATCAATCCTGGTTACTTGGGCGTTCAACATAATATCAATCCCCCGATTCAGATACCAATCCTCATCGCGAATATCAACTGAATTTTGATTCAATTTACCCTTTGCAAATTCTTTTAGTAATATTCTATTATACAATGCTTTTCCTTCTTCTGTAAACACGATTACTTCTGATTTGGGATCTCTTTCTTTAATGACACTAGCAGCCGCGTCACCAGCCACGCCATTTCCCACAATACAATATACTTTTGCCATTTTTCTATATATTATTTATTTCTCCGTTCTACTATTAGGGATGCACACGCGTACCCTGCCTCTATTGCTCCATTTAAACTCCTCTCTGGATATTGCGCTTTACTAGCCATGCCCGCATAGTATATCCCTTCTCCCACTTCTTCAGAAATATCATAAGGGACAATTTTATCCACATACCCCATCTCATATATCGGGGCAGTTAGTGGATTTCTCGAAACTTTAAACCAGTTGATTTTTTGCCTATCGAAACCCGGAATCAGTTCTTCAACCCCCTCTACCCAATACTCTTCAATTTCTTCGTCTGTCATTTTCCATATTGATTCTTCAAAATCTTGAATGTAACTTACCATATAAGTCAAATGCTCTCCTCCATACCTCTCCGGATGTATAAAGTTTGTATGCTCGATGATCGCCCCAAAACGAGATTCATCTGATATATTTAACCAATAGGTTTCAGTTATTTTTTCGGAATAACTCATAAGCGCACACACGGCACCTTGAAATTGAATTGGACATTTATATCCTGTAAGATTCTCTAGAACACTAGGCATAGTGGCCACAATTACTGCATCAACATTTTCTCTCACCTTTCCATTCTTGGTATTAATTACCATTGACTCCACTCTTCCATTTTCAACAATTATCTCTTCTACAAATGCTCCTGTAATTATGTTTTCTTGTCCGATTTCTCCAATGAGCGTGTCAATAAGTTCAACAAATCCTCCGTTTATATATCCTAAAACTTCTCCTTTTAGAAAATCCCTTTGACCTCTGAATTTTATTCGTCCCAATAACCACGCAGCACTAACTCGATGTTTATGCTCACCAAATTTTGCCTCTAGTAGCGGTGTGACAAACTTATCAAATATATTGTTTGTTGTATGTTCTCGAACAAAATCTTCCACTGGTGTATGTTCAAAATCTTCCAGATTCTGATAAGCACCAATTCTAGGAAAAATCCCCCTTGAATCTACCCCCAGTGTAAGAAGTGTCAAACGCATTTTATCATATATAGTCAAATGCGGATATCTCAATATTTCCCACGGCGTGTCCAAAGGAAATACCTCTCCATCAATATAATATGCATTTTTCCCAATTTTCCACTCAACTTTATCTCCTATTCCCAATTCCTCTGCCAACTCCACTATCGTTTCTTCCGATTTTGATAGGTGATGATAAAATTTCTCAATCGAATCTCCTTCCGTATCGTAAGAAGCAGCCAATCCACCTAGCTCTTCTTCTCCCTCAAATATCCGCACTTGATATCCTTTTTGCTGTAGATAATAAGCAGCGGAAAGACCAGCAAGACCACCTCCTATGATTCCAATCATTATTTCTACTTAGTTCTACACCGGAAAGAACTTTTTTGAATCATATTGATACAGCGGTAGGTTTTCATTCCCCTAAGAAATATAGTTTCTATGGTTACTGTCCGGGCCCCTGCTACTGTAGCAAACCTTGGCAGTGGTTTCGACGTTTTTGGCATCGCACTTAGTCACCCCGCCGATATAATTCATGTTGAACCTGCAGAAGAAACCACGATAACCGTTACTGGAGCTGGAAGTCAATATATTCCTGTTAATCCAAAAAAGAATACTGCAGGGGTAGTAGCAGAAGCCCTAGATGCCCCCGCGACGATTACAATTGATAAAGGAATTCGACCAGCTTCTGGACTTGGATCTTCTGCAGCCAGCGCAGCCGGAGCGGCAGTTGCTCTAAACGCTTTATATGATAAGGGGCTTTCAAAAGAAGAACTTGTTTGGATGGCCGCAAAAGGAGAAGAAGCTGCATCTGGAGAGGCACACGCGGATAATGTTGCCCCTGCAATTCTTGGTGGATTCACGATTGTTAGCCAAGATAGGATTACTAACATAGATGCCCATCTCGACATTGTCGTGTGTCTCCCTGAAATTACCATATCTACCCGAAATGCCCGAGAAGTTTTGCCCAAATCACTTGATCTAGATTCTCATGTTCATACTGTCGGAAGTGCCGCAACGTTAACCGCGGGAATGTTAAAAAGTAACCCCGAACTAGTGGGCCATGGATTGGCAGATTCTGTCGTAACTCCTGCTAGGACTAAACTTATAAAAGGATATGAATCAGTCCAAGCCGCAGCCATAGACTCTGGGGCAGTTGGAGTGACAGTTGGCGGCTCCGGTCCCACTATTCTTGCAATCCCAAAAAAAGGAAAAAGCCGCTCTGTGGCTTCAGCTATGGTGGATGCATTTTTCTCTCAGGGTATTCAATCTACCGCCTATCAAACTAGAATTGGCAACGGAGTCGAATTATACTTAGATTAAAAAGGAGTTAATCAAATACCTCTGCCCTGCAATTTTTTATCTTCTGGCATGTCTATATTTGCCTCCCCCTTCATCCCTTTCCCTATTCCCGTTGAAATTTGTACCAATTTTTCTTTATTGTCCCAGTTATTTACAGCTTCAACAATAGCATTCGCCATTTTCACTGGATCCTCTGCTCCAAATATGCCCGAACCCACAAATATTCCGTCACACCCGTGATGCATCATCAACGCAGCATCTGCAGGGGTGGCAATCCCCCCTGCTGCAAAATTTACCACTGGCAATCGGCCCATTTTTGCTGTCTCTTCAACCAATTCTGTCGGTGCTCCTATTTTACGAGCATACGCTTCGCATTCTTCATATGATGCATTCCCTAGCTTTCCAATCTTACTTGTAATGGCACGTTGATGTTTCACGGCCTGATTAACATCCCCTGTCCCCGCTTCACCCTTTGTTCTTATCATCGCAGCCCCTTCATTTATCCGGCGTAATGCCTCACCAAGATCTCTAGCGCCACACACAAATGGTGTGGTAAAACCCCGTTTATCAATATGATATTCGCTATCTGCAGGAGTAAGTACCTCTGACTCATCAATCATATCGACCCCGATTGACTCTAAAATTTGAGCCTCCGCAGTGTGGCCTATTCTCGCTTTTCCCATCACCGGTATTGAAACTTCTTCTATTATCGATTTAACTATTTCAGGATCTGCCATTCGTGCAACACCTCCTTCTTTTCGAATATCCGAAGGAACCGCTTCCAATGCCATAACTGCCACCGCACCCGCATCTTCTGCTATCCTAGCCTGCTCCGGTTTCACAACATCCATTATGACTCCTCCTTTCTGCATACTAGCAAAACCACGTTTTACAAGTTCCGTTCCCTTTCTTAACTTCTCAAACTCAATAGGTACTCCCATGAACTACATTTGACGGCAATGCAATTATATCCACTGATATCGGCAATTCTATAACCCAAATATATTTAGTACTCTCACTCCTCCATAATCCTCGTTGAAAGAACCTCAATGCAACAGAAATATAATCCATGAATCACTCTCCCCCTCTTAATCCGAACATTTGGTCTCCAATCCCCGCACCCCTCGAACGAATAGCATTTCAGCTCGCTTGGCCCATCATATTCATAAATTTACTTGGAACTGCATTTGGATTCTGGTATTACCTCCCCCAACTTTCGACCGAACCCTTTTTGATGTGGCCGTTCGTCCCCGATAGCCCTGTAGCAACTCTTTTTTTCGCTCTTAGCTTGGGGCTTTGGAAATTGGGTAAAAATTCAATTTGGGTCTCATCTATAGCCTTTATTGGGTGCATCAAACTTGGTCTATGGACTCCCTATGTTTTACTCATATTTTCTTCTGATTTCTCATACCTCCATCCCTTAATGTACCACTTTCTTTTTTGGAGCCATCTTGCCATGGCTTTGCAAGCATTTTTAATTTTTAGATACACCACATTTTCATTCATACCCATACTGGTGGGTTTTTCCTGGCATGCTTTCAACGACATGGTCGATTATTTCATTCCTTTAATTGGATCTCCCCACCACACCTGGCTTCCCTCTGAAATGATTGGAGGGGTCATATATCACACTGGCCCTGCACACCTCATGGCTGCAGCTGGTGCCATATTATTAACCTGCATTTCTGTTGCCCTTTTACTCATTTCAATATACCCCTTCTCTCAAAAATTATAATAATATAATCCCTGCTATAATCGCCCCCCAGACCGAAGCAATAGCGCCTATTAAAGTCGCCATGAGATTAACACCCTCATTGCTTATCCACCTATCCTCTAAACTAGCTCCTAGGACACTGTCACCAATCATTCCTATCACTCCCGCAATTCCAATTACAACTGCACCGCCCAGCCCAACTCCCAAAGTCCAACTAGTCAATAGTCCTATAAAAAACGCTCCAACAATCCCTGCCAATGAACCCTGTATTGTCACTCCACCATCCGTTCCAACCTCCACTTTACTAAACGTAGTTATTAACCTGGTATTCTGAAAAAGAATCCCAATTTCACTTGACAGTGTATCACTCATCGCAGCTGCAATGGCTCCTGCAAAACCGAATATGAATATATATTCACCGATTCCCACCTGTGTATTCATCGAAAAACCTATCACGCATATCACCGCAATCACCGTATTTGCCACTACATTTTTTGCCTCTCTTGCACCCTCATTTCCTTCCGCAACACCCATCTCTAATTTTTCTTTATAATTCCACCGCGAAACTAAACTTCCCACTCCGAAAAAAACAAGCATTATACTAAACCAAGTAAATCCTCCAAAAACAATAACAATAAGTGAAAATATAATTCCAGTTAGCATACCTGTTATCGACGCCGAACCCACTCTCCAAGAAATATATCCCAATCCTCCTGCGACGCCAATCCCAAGCATCAATTGCTGTGGAATAATGTCTAGATAATCAAATGATGGGAGTGATAAAATCCAAAGGACAAGTGCAATAGCCAACATAGACAATGTCCTATTCTTTCCTACCCAATCCTTCCGGACTAAAGCTACAAGCAATCCTCCTATGACTGCAAAAAAAACAACCCTCGAGGTTCCAATCTGAATCCCGTTTACCATACTTAAAACTTGACCGAAGGCTCCCAAAAACCATGCCCCTATCACAAAACCCGTCACCTCTCGTATAGGTGATATATCCCGTACTAACATCACTTTTTCAATAACATAGATCCCGCCCACTAGTATTGCTGAGACTACAAATATATTCATGGGCATACCCGCGAATGTTACCAGTAATGTTAGCAAGATCAATCCCATTGAAAACTCAACTATTTTTCTTAACCCATTTTCTTTCCCCAAAAACCTAAAAAAAATCCCTCTTCTTGGAACGAAGTTTACTAGAATTATAACTAATGATAGTGGAACTATTATCACTATTAGATCCTCCATTATGGACCCTATTAACACCAAAACCGCCAACAACGCAAACATCCACTCCTTTTCAACTCTATCTTGCACGTCAAATTATACCCTCAGTGATTATTTAATCTTCTTGTCTGAACCGAGGCATTTTCCTCTCTTGGAACCTGATTTTTTGTGTGGGACTCTATGATCAGTATCTAAGTTTTCGGATACGCCGTTTACAGGAAACTGCCCCTAGGCATGTAGTTCTAGTGATAACTGAAAGTGATTTGCTTATTAACCAATCCTATTCAACACTCGAGCAATTCTTCAGATGGGCATTTGATTACGGAGCTGAAGTAGTCTCGGTCTACGTTAGTGTACTTGACTCTGCCATAATCCCAACCCTCGACCGAGAACTCTATAGAATTCAAACACCGCATGAGATCACCATTTGTAAACCAAGTCATTTCTCACGCGCCGAAACGCCCATTAGAATCGGAATCGGACTGGGGGGAAAATATGAGTTCCTCGAAGCTGTAAAATCTATCTGTGTTGATGTCTCCAATGGGGACCTTCTCACTGAAAAAATATCAAAAACCACTATAGAAGAACGTCTTGTTTTCCCAGCAGAGCCCGATTTGGTCATTAAAACAGGAGGGGAGCGCCTATCTGATTTTATGATTTGGCAATCTGTCTATTCTGAGCTATATTTCACTGATATCAATTGGAGGGATTTTCGCAAGCGTGACTATCTCCGGGCTCTCCGCGATTATGCTTCTCGCAAGCGTAGGTTTGGAAACTAGTAAATTACCCTTTGTTTCTCACTTTTCGTTATATTTTACAGAACCTCTACTTTCCTGATCAACTTCACTTACTATTTCTTCTAATACTTTTTCTGGAATATATGCGCGCAAACGATTTGCTACTTTTTTAACATCTTTAATCTCTGCCACTTTCATAACTTTAATAATTGCCATGGCCCTTTCTGCCCGGGTCGTTTGCCAGGTATTTTCTCTATGTTCATATGTTCTAATGCCCCTTAAAAAATCAATTTTTGAAAAACCCGGCCAATACGGAGTACAAAAAAACACCGCCGCTTCATTTCCATTCGCATGCCACGGGAGAAAATTCGACGTACGAACATCTCCTCCTGTTCTAATTATCAAATCTACATCCCTAATATTCTGCTCTGACAATCGAGATTCTATCATTTTACCATCGACTTCCTCTATAGATATTTTTTTTGAAGCCACTTCTTCTGCTATTTCTATTGCAGCATCTAACATTTCATCCCTCCCTCCATATGCCAGTGCAATATTGAGTTTAAATTTGGTATTTCCGCTCGTATCTCTCTCTATTTCTCGAGCCACTTTTCTAATACGATCTGGCACTCTTTCTAGTTGGCCTATAACTCTCACACGAACATCTCTCGAATATTCTTCTTCCATTTCCGAAAATTGCTTTAATTTTAATTCTATTAAGTCAAATAGTTCTTTTTGCTCCTCACCCGAACGATCAAAATTCTCCGTTGAAAATGTATATAATGTCAGTTCTTCTACTCCGATTTCTTTGCACCAGTGAAGTACTCTTTCCGTCGTTTTTGCACCTTCTATATGCCCTTCTTCCCTTTCAATTCCAAATTTTTGGGCATATCTCCTATTTCCATCTTGTATAATTGCCACATGCTTTGGAGGCTTTTTTATCTCACTCTGCAAGAGATCTTCATAAAAATTCTCCAATTTTCTCCTCAAAAATGAAAGCATAACTGTATGCCTTTTAACAAAATTTTTAAGTAGTTAACACCTCCCATCGAAACCAACCGTTTTTATACGTTCTTATCTTGAAATCCTGTATGGTCAAAATGCAAAAGGAGATCCG
>CAZQZO010000008.1:0-35134 GCA_964597855.1 uncultured Halobacteriales archaeon
GGTACAGGATGGCCAAGTTTCATGGACGCGATTGTAGGAAGTGTAGATTTGTGTTCAGATTTGAGCCACGGTATGAATAGAACAGAGGTCACTTGCTCAAATTGTGGAGGGCATCTTGGACATGTATTTGATGATGGTCCAAAACCGACAGGGAAGCGGTACTGCATCAATTCGTTGTCATTGGGTTTTGAATGACATTTTTGAGGAAATAGAAGCACAAAGTAACGGAAAGTTAAAGAGTGGCAACGAAGGATAGGATGTAATGAGTATATTGGTACCAATGCCACTACTAGACGACTTTCTTGTCAATTATAATCTTGGCCAGGTGATATTGGCCATGTTCATCCTATCACTCCCAGTTGGGTTTGTCTTTGGATCTAGAAAAATAACTGCGATAAATGTGAGTATGTTTGGGCTACTGCTAACACTTGCCCCGTCATTAGGAGGAGGGGATGTTTACTTTGGGTATTTGGGGATTATTTTGCTCGTGTTGGGACCGATGATATATTCGATCGCTAAATAATAAACATATCCAGGTAAGAATTCCTTAAGATTGATTTTGTTCGGCGAACATTGACATAGTAGAAATGCAAAGACGATTGTTTCTCTCGAGGGTATTGATGATTCCAATGGCACTAGTGGGTTGTGTAGGGTCACAGCGGGGGGGAGATGGATCTGAGGACAAAAGCGAACGTATTTTAGATCGGGAGGGGGGAGATAAGAGTATGGCAACAGAGGCTGTGTTACATACGACAAAGGGTGATATTAAGATAAAATTATTTGAGGATAAAGTCCCAAACACTGTTAAAAGTTTTAAGAAACTAGCAGGGATGGGATTTTACGAAAATATTCAATTTCATAGAATAATTGCGAATTTTATGATCCAAACAGGATGCCCCTATGGGAATGGAACAGGGGGTCCATCGAACCTGGGGATAGAGGGATATCCATTTGCCGACGAATTCCATGAAGATCTAACACATCATAAAGAAGGAATGGTAAGTATGGCAAACAGTGGACCGAATACAAATGGGTCTCAATTTTTTATAACTCTAGTACCGTGTGAATGGCTCGATGGGAAGCACGCGGTGTTTGGGGAAGTAGTAGAAGGAATCGAAGTGCTTAGGGAGATTGGGGAGGCAGACACAGGTCCACAAGATAGGCCTCTAGAAGAGATAGTATTGAAAGGCGTGACAACATTTGGCTAACGAAAGTCATTTTTCTGATAGGGAGTAAAGATATGAAGGGGAGGATAGCCAAGCCAGGCCAAAGGCGTCGGACTTAAGATCCGATCTCGTAGGAGTCCGCGGGTTCAAATCCTGCTCCTCCCACTATTGCAGATTGTCGAAGAGACCAGGGAATTTTTTAGAAACTTTCTCGCGTAATTCAGGACTGACTCGGACAACTTCGGGATATTCATCGCGGGCTTCATATAATTTCGTGGCGTCGATAACAACCCTAGCGTTATAGTATCCTTTTTCGGGAGATCCCCTACCACCTGGATAGATGTAATCATAAGGAATAGGATCGTAACTGGCTCCCAGAGTGTAGTCTTCTATATGAATGTCCCGGGGTGGGTGGACGCGAGTTCCAAGGGCCCAGATAACATCTGATTGGTCGAAAACGTCGACGTCTTCGTCGACAACGATGATGTATTTTCCCAAGAATACGTTCTGGGGCATTTGACTGACTAATTGGCCTACTTGTTTTGCATGGCCCGCATACTCTTGTTTTATTGAAACTACGACCCATAGTCGGGTTGCTCCAGCAGGATCGCACCAGACATCTTTGATGCCGGGTACACCCAACTCCTCGAGAGCGTTTGCTATGTTTGCGGCGCGAATTGGACACCTGAAATAAGTTTCTTCTGCAGGGGGTTTAGCAGAGGGAGAACCTGTCAAAATAGGATTATTTCGGTGATAAATTTTCTCTACATCAACTACCATTTCTTCTTTTTCGCCCCCGGCATAATAACCGAGAAATTCTCCGTAGGGACCTTCTAATCTGGTTTTATTAGGAGGGATATGGCCCTCAAGTACTATTTCCGCGTTTGCAGGGATTGGAAGTCCAGTTAACTGGCTCTGTATAACTTCGACCGGTTTTCCACGCCACCACCCCACAAAATCATACTCACAGACACCGTGGGGTATTTCGACGGAAGATGCCCAATATAATTCGGGGTTGACACCGCAAACAATTGCGACGGGGCAGGGTTCACCGCGATCGTGGTATTTTTCCATGTGTTCCCGGCCATGTTTACCACGAGAAGCCAGCATTCCTACCTCGTTGTTGGTGTGTATCATAGAGCGGTAGGTGCCTACATTTACCCAGCCGGTGTCAGGGTCCTGAGTGATCACAAGATCGGCAGTTCCTATGTATTTTCCACCGTCTTTTTCATGCCACAAGGGAGAGGGAAAGATAGTCACGTCTACATCTTTTCCTTCTTGAATGTTTTCTAAAATGGGACCATTTTTGACTATTTTTGAGGGGATTCCGTCTCGATGTTTTAGTTTGTTCTGAATTCCTTTTGTGGTTTCTTTTAAAGTGTATTTTGGATCAAATCCAAATGTCAATGCAATTCGAGAGGGGGAGCTAAGTATACAAGAAAGTACCCGGTAGCCGGAGGGATATCCAGGGATGTCATCGAACAATACTGCTTCAGATCCAGGGTTGCTCTGATATACATCGCTGATCGCACCGATATCCTCTTCAATATTTGCACCAGAGACCTTTTTTAGATCGCCTAATGCGTCTACAGCGTCGATCCATTCTCGTAAATCCGAAAATGCCATGGTGTTTCTGAAGCAGTTTGAGAAAATATCAATTATGATTTACACGGTGGGAAACAAAGGGCAAAGCTCTTTTTCGGTACGTTTAGTAAGTAGCGTGTAGAATGGCGCTTCTCATAGACAATGAAACTGCTCAGAAAGTTTTGAATATTGCGGATGCTGTGGAAGTAATGGAAAATGCATTTATTCAATTGGGCAGAGGGGATGCAGCATTTCAGCCTAGAACGGACGTTCTTTCGCCGGTTGACGGGAGGGGTGAATTGGATTATTATTGGTGGCACTCGCTTATCGGCGCGATTTTGGATCCTCCGAGGCTTGCCTTTCGTTTTGTATCAGATGTATACAGTTGGAGGAGAGATAAGGACGATAAACTAAGAGAGATACAGTATAATGTGGAGGAAGGAAAATCAATGGGTTTTGTTTTACTTTTTGATTCTACGAATGGGGAAATACTAGGGTTATTAAATGATGAAGCGCTGCAACACGCAAGGGTTGGTGCTACGGCGGGTGTTGCTTGTAAATATCTCTCTAGAAATGATGCAGATACTGTTGGAATAATTGGCTCAGGTGGTATGGCAAAAGTATATCTAGAATCGTTTTCTGCCGTTAGAGAATTAGATCAAGTGAAGGTATATTCACCTACAGTTAGCCATAGAGAAGAGTTTGCAAACGAAATGAGTGCGCTATTGGAGATAGATGTTATACCAGTTTCTTCACCGGAAAAGGCGGTGAATGATGCAGACATTGTAGCAACGTGTACAAATGCTGGTGCCCCTGTATTTCCAGAAGATTGTGTTTCAGAGGGGATGTTTGTAGTTGACACTAAAAGTAATGAAGTATCCTCTAGTGCCGAGTCCATGTTTGACAAGATCATAGGAACAACGAGGGAAGCATATCTTGCGTCGGAAGATTACGTAGTTGGGCAGAAAAGTCTACTTGAAAAGCACAAAGAGCTTCATGGTAAAAGGGGGTTCGAGATGAAAGATTATGTTACCCTAAGTGAAATAATTCAAGATCCATCAAAGGGGAGGAATACGGAAGATGAATCTATTTATTGCAACAATCGGTCTACTGGGATCCAATTTGCGGCAATTTGTGATCTAGTTCATCGCCGAAGTGTAGAAGAAGGACTGGGGGTTGAGATTCCTAGTGACTGGTTCCAACAAGATCTAGATCGATCGTACTCATAGAATCGTGTGCCACGAGCATGGCTATTTAATGATATTAAGGACGTTCGACTAATTCAATTATATTCCCATCTGGGTCGCGTAGATTAGCAATCTTAGCTCCACTAGCTACAGGAAGTGGAGAACTTATGAATTCAATATCGCCAGAGAGTGTAGAGTACCAATCATCTATATTCTCGATTTGAAAGCACAAATGTGCCAATCCAACGTCGTGTATAGATGAAGAAGGATTTACATTGGTATTTGGAGGACTAGAATATTCTTTCAATTCAAGGGAAATGCCGTCGTTTTCGAGGAATGCTATTTGAGCATTGACTCCATTTAAACCAAGAAGGCCATCTTGCGAATCGCTGGCTTTGAATCGTTTTCGTTCCGAAAATCCAAAGTGAGTACAGTAGAAATTGAGAGACAGTTCTAGGTCGGATACATTTAATCCTATATGATCGAGAATTGCGGTCATGAATGAAGAGAGAAGATATTAGATTTTAAACTTATCTTTATAGTAAATTGGAGATATTTTTGATCGCTAGTTGGGCCATATCTTCCGGAGGAAGGGTGGCGTCGATTCGAACAAACCGATCGGGGTGTTTAGAGATAACTTGTTCATAGCTATCATGGACTTTTTTTAGAAAAGAAACTTGTTCAAATTTATTGGTAGATCCGCTTCTTTTTGCCCCTAATTCAGGGGGGAGGTCAAAATAGAGGGTGAGATCTGGCAGTATAGTCCAAGGTTGGTGGATTTGTTCTATATAGGATAGAGGATCTTTGAGAATTCCATCTAAAGAAGCAGATTGGTAAGCATACCGAGAGTCTATATAACGATCGGATATGACTAGTTTTCCGTCAGTTAGTGCGGGGATAACAGTAGTTTGAAGATGATAGACATGATCTGCCATATATAAGAATAATTCTGCTAGAGGGTCCGCAGTGGCTGTTTTGATTGATTTTTGTACCGCGTCGCCGTACCAAGAATCGGTTGGTTCTAGGGTGTAGATGGCATCGGGATAGACTTCTTGAAGAGCAGAGATTATAGTGGTTTTGCCACTTCCATCAATTCCTTCAAGAGTGACTAGCATGGTTTTGATTGATTCTGAAAAAGGTTAAATTTTGGGAAATTGGAGAACGAGTTGGAAAGGTATTAATTATACCAGAATAGGAGGTATAAGTGAGTAAATAATGAAAATTGTAGTTTTTGGTGGAACGGGTTTCATTGGGAAAGTGTTATGTAATGAATTGGCTGGAAAAAATCAAGAAGTGATTTCCGTGGGGAAAAGAAAAAGCGGCCACGAGTTTACCCAGGGGTGGGGGTTCACAAGAATTCCTTCTACTCGTGGTGTTTTGCATCGTCAGGGTGATATAGAAGATTATGAATTTGTTGAAGAATGTCTGAATGGAGTAGATGTAGTATACAATCTCGTAGCATTATCTCCGCTGTATCAGCCGAGAGGGGGGAACAAAAAACATGATGAGATTCATAGAAAAGGAACAGAAAATATAGTCCGCGCGGCAGAAAAATGTGGAGTGGAAAAGATGATTCACATGAGTGCTGTAGGGGCCAATTCAAATGCAGAAACAGCATATCTTCGTGCAAAGGGAAACGCAGAAAAAATAGTTAAAAAATCTAGTCTCGGGTGGTGTATTTTCCGTCCTTCCGTAGTATTTGGAGAGGGGGGAGAATTCATTTCGTTCATAAAGAAGATAGCACCACCATACATTACTCCACTGCCAGGAGGAGGGAAAATGAGATTTGATCCTATTTGGGTGAAGGACTTGGTTGAAATTATAGTCGATTACACGAGTTCAGATTTTGAGAGTGGAGAGATTTTCGAGATTGGAGGACCAGAAATTATGAGCATGGCTGAAATTACTAAAGCCATTCATTCTTCGAAGGGTAGGTCATGTGTGGTAGTTCCAATACCCATGGTTATGCAAAAATATTTAATGGCAATTGCAGAGGTAGTCCCCAGTGTTTTGCTTCCATTTGGTAATGACCAGTATAAATCACTAAAACTTGATCCGGTGGCGAAGGGAAATGATGTAGAAAAATTAGGGAAATCAAAAAAGAAGTTAATGACAATGCAAGCTTACTTGGCAGAGTGAATAGACTGTAGAAAAATAAAAAAGTGATAGAGGGAAACGTCAGACATCTGTCGTCCATAGAGAGGGGAAAGGGGCAGAAGACGGATTTTGAATCATATCGCTGCAACACGTTTTTGTGTAAATGAGGTGATGGAATTCTAGAAAAAGAGGCTACCAAAAGGTTTATTGAGATATATAAAGTGATTTGTTGTCACGGAGACTAAGCCTAGATATGAAACTCGCTCTAATTGGATTTGGACAGGCCGGAGGAAAGATAGTTGATAAATTCCTTTTGTACGATAAGCAGACGAAAAGCAACATTGTAAGAGAAGCTGTTGCGATAAATACTGCCAAAGCTGATTTGATGGGTTTAACTCATGTTTCAGGAGATAAGAGAATATTAATTGGGCAAGATCGAGTGAAGGGACACGGGGTGGGTGCAGATAATTCATTGGGTGCAGAAATTGCAGAGGAAGAACTCGACATCATGCAGAATATTATTGATCAGATACCAACTCATGAGGTGGATGCATTCCTTATTGTTGCAGCATTGGGTGGTGGAACTGGTTCGGGTGGAGGGCCCATACTAGCCAGACACTTGAAGAAGATATACACGAAAGAGCCAATTTATGGTTTGGGAATAATTCCATCATTGGAAGAAGGTGGGATATATACGCTAAATGCAGCAAAATCATTTCAAGCGTTTGTTCAAGAGACCGACAATTTACTTGCATTCGACAACGATGCATGGAGAATGGGGGGAGAATCTGTCGAAGGGAGTTATGACGCGATAAATGAAGAGATAGTGAGAAGATTTGGAGTGTTGTTTGGAGCGGGGGAAATCCAAGAAGATAATGATATTGCAGAATCTGTTGTTGATGCTTCGGAAATTATCAATACACTTGCAGGTGGGGGTGTGACCACAGTAGGATATGCAGCAGAAGAAGTTCCAGTTCAAACTAGACGTGGAGGAATATTAGCACGGATTCCAGGAGGAAGGAAAAATGAACAATTCCAAGATAGTGCGAATAATACAAATAGAATCACAAGTTTGATTCGAAAAGCAACATTGGGGAGATTGACGCTCCCGTGTGAGATCAAAGGTGCAGAGAGGGCACTTGTTGTTGTATCAGGGCCACCAAACTATCTCAATCGGAAGGGGATAGAGAAAGGTAGAAGGTGGATAGAAGAAGTAACAGGTAGTATGGAAGTAAGAGGTGGAGATTATCCAATACTAAATGAAAATAAGGTTGGTGCTGCAGTTATGCTTTCGGGGGTTGTAAACATCCCGAGGATAAAGAATTTGCAGCGGGTTGCAATTGAAGCTCAAGAGAACATGGCCGATATTAGATCCCAAAGTGAAGAGAAATTGCGGGAGTTAATTGAGGAGGGCACAGATGAACTGGAACCATTGTTCTAGGTGGATCCCGATAGTAATTGGAATTATACTGATAGGGGGGATAGTTGGTGCCACATCCATAGAACAGGAAGGGGTCAATCCGGCAGAAATTGGAAGTGACATAATAGTACAGACAGTGGTGACGGAATTATATATAACAGATACAGGAGCCATAGATGTATGGACATTAAGGGGGGAATCTTTACTCGAGAGTGTAACGTGGACAGTGACGGAAATGAATGCAGCAGATCGTCCTATTCAGGGTTCCAAGAAAGTGTATGCAGGAAAGGTTTTTGAACAAGGTGTTAGCTTAGATGATTCGGTTGTGAAAATAATAGTAGAGGTTTCGGGGACTATTCCGGAAGTATCAGACTGGCAGTATGAACCAGCGGAGAAAGTTTTGGTGATGGAACTATCTCAAGTTCGACTAGGAGGCACAGAAGAAGTAATTGGGATTATAGAAGTTTTACCGTATAGTTCAGAGAGTAAAGTTGCAAGAGAGGCTATAGACAAAGCAGGTGTTGTTGTTGAAGGGGCAAAAGATGCGAATGCCCAGCAAACAATCGAGAATGCTATCTCGGCGTACGATGCGGGGAACTTTAAAAATGCGAAAGATTTAGCGGGGCAGGCTGAAGATGGTGCTATTGCATTAGAAGAGAGTCAAGAAAGAAAAGGATTAATATTGAATATAGTTGGGTTTGTGGTTGCTGTGGCACTTATTGGAGGGGTGATACTATGGTATCGATCTACACGGCACAAAAGTAGACTTTAATGCGAGTCATAATTCCGTTTGCTCCGCACGATCCAAAAACTAGATTATCAGAAATCCTCGATGTGGAGGAACGTCGTGCGTTTGCAGAAGTGATGTTAGAAGATGTTGCTGTAGCAGTGGAAATGGCAGGTGGAATCCCAGAAGTGCTATCTACAGATATGATAGAGAGTCGGTGGAAAGTCATAGTAGATGATAGACCGTTGTCGGTTGCTGTTAATGGAGTGCTGGAAAACTCGAATATGCCCATAGCCATTATAATGAGCGATTTGGCTATTGCAACTGCAGATTCTATACGAAAACTGATAGAGTCCAAAGGCGAAATTTCAATTGCCCCAGGGAATCTAGGAGGAACTAACGCTTTTGTAACATGGAGAGAAGATTTTAGAGTAGATTACCATGGCACCTCATATCTTGACCATGTGAAAATAGCGGAAGATCTTGGGGCGAATGTAACCGAGGTGGATTCGTTTAGACTTGCAACGGATATCGATGTTAAAGAAGATTTGATTGAAATATTAATTCATGGGGAAGGGAAATCTCGGGATTGGTTGATAGAGAAGGGATTCCATTTAGAAGTGCAGGGGCAAAATCGAGTGGGAATTTATAGGAGCGAAAAGGGATGATAATAGGAGAAGAGAAATATGGGATCGAGATGGAATTTAAACAAAGAGAAGTTAGAGAACTACTTTCAGTTGGTCCAGAAGATGTGGAGACCAATTCCAAGTTGACTTATGCAAAAAATGTATTTATACCTTTAACAACAGCTTGTAGGTATACATGTACCTACTGCACTTATTTTGATCCCCCGGGAAAGGCATCTTTATTATCACCAGAAGAGGTGAAGGAAATTATAAAAAAAGGGATTAAACTTGGGTGCACAGAGGCACTATTTACTTTTGGAGACGATCCGGATGAGAGGTATGTTGAGATTTATAGAAAATTGAATGAATGGGGCCATAAATCGATACACACATATCTTGAAGAAATGTGTGAAATGTGTTTAGAAGAGGGGATACTTCCGCATTCTAATCCGGGGGACCAGACGCGGGAACAGATGGAGAAAGTTGCAAGAGTGAATGCTAGTATGGGAGTCATGTTGGAAACTGTAGCGGAGGTTAAAGCTCACGCGGGTGTGAGGAAAAAAAATCCAGGTCAGAGGCTTAATACATTGAAGATTGCAGGGGAGCTCAAAGTTCCATTTACAACAGGGATATTAGTAGGGATTGGGGAAACGGAAGAAGACAGGGCAAAAAGTCTTCTTGCTATTCGGGAGATGAATGAAAGATACGGTCACATACAAGAAGTAATTATCCAACCGGTGGTTGAAAATATGCGTTGGAAGGGCGGGACCCCCTCGTTGGAGTCTATGCGAAAGGCGGTTAGCATGGCTCGGTATTGTTTACCGGAAGAGATCTCAATTCAAGTTCCGCCTAATTTGGCTTCTATTAGAAATTTTTTAGACTGTGGGATTGATGATTTGGGAGGGATTTCTCCAGTCACAATAGACCACATAAATCCAGATTATGCATGGCCTGCTCTGCAAGAGTTGGGATCAATTGCCACAGAGATGGGGGTTTCTCTCGAAGAGAGACTTCCAATATACAATCGATTTATAAAGAAAGAAGGGTGGATTTCGACCGAAATTAGGCAGGCTATAGAAGCAGGAAATGTATCAGGAGAAAGGTATCGAAGGATACTCAATGGTGTCTGAAAATTAAAAAAACGGATGTGTTAAGAAAGAATTGTTGAAGGAATTGTTTTTGAAAGCATAGGGGTTCCGTCAGCTCTAGGACCAAGAGTAGGGCCAAATGGTGGGCGATCTGTGTCTAACTCTACAATTTGGTCATAAGTGGTAGTTCGCTCTGCGGGGATCCTGCCAACAGCGGTGATCATTTGCACATATTCATTGAAGCTTCGGAATTGTCCAAACTTACCTCCTGCACGAGTGGTTATTTCTTCGGTTAAGAGAGTTCCCATGAAATCATTTGCCCCACATGATAGCATTTTAAGACCTTGGGAATCTCCAAATTTTACCCAAGATGATTGGATGTTATCGATATTGTCAAGAAATAGTCTAGAAACTGCCATCATCAGTTCATCTTCAGAGGGAGTTGCCCCGGTAGAAACAATTCCACGTTTATGCAAAGGGGTGTTTGGATAGACAAAAGAGAGTGGGACGAACTCATTGATCATCTGGGTTTTATCCTGAAGATCTCGTATGACTTCGAGATGCATCGCTCGATGCATTTCGTTTTCTACATGCCCATACATAATAGTTGCAGTTAAGGGGAGATTCTCAGCTGCAGCAGCTTCCATAGCACATATCCACTCAGTGGTAGATATTTTACCAGGGCAAATAATTTCCCTTACTTCGTCCACCAGAATTTCTGCTGCAGTTCCAGGTACAGAGTTCAATCCCGATTTCTTGAGTTCATCGTAGACATCCCTGTAACTCCAATCAGTTCCTCGTTTTGCATGATCAGCTTCTTCGGGGGTTATGGAGTGTATGTGGATTTGATCCACGTTCATGGCGCGAATTTGATCACAATAAGTTCCAGGGTCTATATCGTAGTTTTCAGCTGATTTATAATGAATAGCATTATGAGATTCGGGGGAGGAATTTAAAATTTCCCTATGCTCAGAATTGAGAACTAATGCTGGGTGAAGTCCGGAGACTGAACAGACTTCAGAAATGCCCAGGTTAAGGGCGTCATCAACTGTTTTTCGGGAAGTTTCAGGGGTCTTGGTGAATCCATTATGGACCCCAGTATAACGTTTTTCGAATAAATATGCAGAATCTTTAAAATTGCAGAATAAACAGCCAGTATTGCAAGCGGTGGTTATATTATTATTGAGGTTTGCAACAAAAGTTACAACTTCTCCTACTACTTCTGCTCTTCTTTGGTCCGCTGCTTCTAGAACTTGTTCTTTCCGAAGGGGATCTATCCCAAGAGTATCGGTCCCGGTAGTGAGTAGTTCCACTGCATCATCTACATTTAATCGAGAGCCGCTTCTAGCTTTATCCAGTGCATTTTCAAAGGATTGATCGGTGATTGGCAAGTGATCAAAAGTGAAAGATTCACGAGAAGTAGCGGCCATTCTGTGTGATTTCATGCACTGCGAAGAATAAAAGATTAATGAAGAAGAGGTAGATTGTATCCATTTTCATGTTCTAGTATGAAATTCCATGTATCTTGGCAGTTGCAAGAAGGTTCAGACAGGACAGAGGGGTCTTGTCGAAGATTGAAATCTTTGATAGAATGGAATACTTTTTCGTCGCAAGAACCACAATTATGAGGACCGCGATTGGATCCAGATCCGACGGGATCGGAAACAACAATTATATTGGTTTTCACTGTTTCGCGTAGGACTTGAGAAATAGACCACAGCCAGGGTGGTCGATATCCTTTTGAAAAATAAAGCTGCTCGACAAGAGTGTGTCGTTGGACATTCGAGGGGTTCATTGAAACGGTGTGTGCATAAGGACTTACTTCGTTGATAGAATCGATCATATCAGTTATGGACTCGGATTCGGATAAAAAGGGAGGTTTCAATAGTAAATATGCTTTTATTCCAGCTCCTGCTTGGTTCGCTACATCACTTGCAAGGATGAAGTCCTCAAAAGTGAAATATTTGTTAATGCAATCTTTCCGGATACGGTCAGATGTTGTCTCGAGACCAATTGCGATGTCTACGGATAGATTCATATTTGTAAAATCTGAAATTTTTGATTCGGTGACGAAATCAGGAAGACTCTCAATAACAATCCTATCGCGGTTAGAGAATATTTCTGCTATTGCTTTTCTAGTCGCAGGAGGAACTTCACGCTCGTCTAAAAAAGATCCAGAAGTATAAATTTTTACTTGTCCGCAAAATATATTTTTTTGTTTCTCATAATCTAATGCGACTGTTACTTGAGTAAGTAGGTCCTCGTGGGAAACGGATCCTCCCTTCACGGATTCGGCAACATATCCACACATAGTACAGCCTCCAGCTCGAGCCCATCTACATCCACCTGTATTAAGGATGATAGTGAGAGAATTATAGATACCAGAAGGAGTATTGTCCTCATCGATCCAAACTCGGGTTGGGGATTTTGGATCGTGGGTTTTCTGATTACGTGAACGTATTTCCCTCATCGTGAGATTGTGTGCGTCCATTCCTTTTTCAAGTTCATAGACGCTGGGAGAGGGTTCACTCATGATAAGGATGAGATGGTGGGGGTGTAAAACAAGTGCGGAAATGGAAATATCGAACATGAGGGGTTGGGTTTACCGGAAAATACTATTCATAGTAAGTCTATGGAGTATCATGAGTAAAGGAAAACCAGAAAAAAATAAAAGGATAAACGTCCCAGATGAAGCTTGGGAAGAATATATAATTGATGCTGATTTCCATCTCAACTTATTTGACCCAAAAGAATATTTAGAGTACATTGAAGACCCTCGATTGAGGAAAAAAATAGAGGTGGGAGGGATTCCTAAAGGGGTTACGGGTGGATGGGTTTTCCCATATGCTCATCATATTGCAGATTCGCTTAATACGCAAGGGACAGCGTTAGTTGCAGAAGAGATAGATGGATTGAAGAAACAATATGCAATTGATGCAGTGATAGTGGGACCAGGGATGATTAATCTACCAACAGCACGGTATCCAATTGTAAAAAATGCAATAGTAAAAGCATACAACGACTACATAGTAGACAAAGTTATCGATGTAAAAAATGGCATTTATGGATTGGCAATCGTCCCCCAATGGGACCCTGCAGCATGTGTAGAGGAGATAGAAAGAATGAAGGGTGAGAAAGGAATCGTGGGGGTTCAGGGATGGTATAGCCCTCAGACTTTATTTGGTGCGATAGAATATGAGGAAATGCACAGAGAATTGGTAAAGGAAAAATTACCATTAGTTTTACATGGTAGTGGGTTTACATCTAGGTTTGATTTATTAGGGGACTCGATGAAATCGGTCGTCGAAGCTTTGACTTTGTCCTGGACGTACAATGCTA
This sequence comes from uncultured Halobacteriales archaeon, assembly GCA_964597855.1. GTDB lineage: Archaea > Halobacteriota > Halobacteria > Halobacteriales > Hikarchaeaceae > Hikarchaeum. The sequence goes on from CAZQZO010000008.1 coordinate 13,235, forward strand.
TGGCAAATGTAATGAATCTTATATTTACAGGGACGTTTGATCGGCACGAGGATCTGAAAGTGGTGATACAAGAAGCAGGTACCAACTGGGTTCCTTTTGCGTCTCTAAGAGCTGATGAATGCTACTATGCATTACCAGAAGATGTGATGCTTTCACATAGAATGTTCGAAGATGGAAATGATTATTTGAAGCATATGCCAAGTGAATATTTCTTTAAGAATATGTATTACACAACACAGCCAATAGCCCTTCCAAAAAACCCTGACCATGTTAAATCGATGTTCGAAATGTGTAGGGCTTCGGAAACGTTCTTATACTCAAGTGATTGGCCCCACAATACATTCGATCCTCCAAATTGGTTGTTCAATAATAGAGGCATAGACAAAGAGACTCGATCGAGAATTTGTCATGGTAATTCAAAGGAAGTATTTGGAATATAACATGCGAGAGAAAATTATTGGTAGAATTGAAGATTTTCCAGAAGGTAGAGGAACAGAGGTGAAATTGGGTGGTTTGAAGATAGCGGTTTTTAACATAGATGGCAAGTTATATGCAATTCATGATAGTTGTCCGCACAAACATGCCCCATTGCACGAGTCGGGATCAAATAGATACAATAGTGAAAAATGTGGAGGGACATTTCTTGGTGAAATAGATTTGGAATTAAAGATGATTAAATGTCCCTGGCATGGGTTAAGATTTAATCTCGAAACAGGAGAGAGTCCGGTATTAAAGAGAAAAATACCAGTCTATAATGTGGTTGTTCGAGAAGATGGTGAGGTGGCAGTTGTTGTTTAGATTTTTTGTACGTGACGAATATCGATAGCAACTCCACGAGAACTTTGTTGCATCTCGGGGCCACTCATAATTGCCCGTCCAACTGCGAAAGCCAAAGGACCTTGAACAAGAACCTCGTCTCCAGGCCTAATGGTTTCAGGGGCACTAACCACTCCGGGGGCGAGTACACTCCCTTGGGGAACAAAATTGTCGATGGTAACAGTTGGGATGTTGAACTTTGAATTTTTTAATTTATTGGCACCGTGTAAGGTTAGTGAAAAAAGTCCATATTCGGGTAACAAAGTAGCAATTTGATCGGTGTCAAATATCCTTCGGGCAAAATATTTTCCTTTGAGTGTGCAGTCTTTGAATAATAAATCGCCCGCGCCAGTTCCAAATTGGTAGTCTGCGATCGCTTGGGCTTGATAGAGCATGCGCTCGCGGCGAGAGTAGTTAGATATGAGAGACAGGGCGTTGTCTAAATTTTGCAGAGATTCTGGAGAAAGTGGATGATCTACTACGGTGTACTCAATCGGAATATTAGAATTTTTAGTGGCCAGTTCAACGATGTCTTGGTACCCTCCAGAGGGGACGTGTGCGATGATATTTGAATAAGAATTAAATTCTAGATATTGCGATAACAATTTCGAGATTCTTTTAATTTCATCGGAACTCCAAGTTCCCGTTACAGCTGCGTCATAATGTTGTGCTGGGTAGGTTAGTTCTAATTCTTGAGGTATGATTCCAAGGGGTGATGAGATAGACACTTTATGACCACGGAAGCGGATTGATTGGTGGAAAAACCGATGGCTCTTTGATTTTGAGTAGGGTTTTTTTGCAGAACACGGTACGAGTACTAAAGGATGTGCGAAGCGATTTTTGTACCGTTTGAGAATGCGCTCTTGGAAGCGGGTGATTTCGATACGGTTGAGTGAGTCGCCAGTGGTGGCTATGAATCCTTCCTTGCGTGCGATAGGGGTTCTTTGTTCCAAGTAATGTGGGTTCGAATCCAAATAACGAAAGGCTGCAGTTAGCCACGTATTATGGCGAACTTGAGCTTCAAGATAATCTCGTATTCGGTTTGATCGAACGTGTTGTGTAACAAGGGAAAGTTCATTTTTCAGAGTGTTGATATTGTGAGTGGCACAGTCCTCATTTGTGAATTTATCCATAGGGATAGAGCAAGAGGGACAATGGCAAGGTAATTCATCTAAATTTTCTAAAGAATATTCCCCAGTGGGCAATAGATATATTCCTTGTAGTCCAGATAACGCTGCTCGGGTCGTGTCGAAAAGATCTATGCCTAAATAAACAAAAAATGATAGATTCTGTGGAGTGGCGATGCCGGGCAAGTAAAGTGCCGAATCGGGGGGTATTGATACCTTTGTTTGGATGATGTCGTTGCAAAATTTCTGAGGGGAGCCAAGTGAATGAGATGCAGTGGATAAAATATAAGCATCTGTGTGTAGATTGGAAGCTGTTTTTGGTGAGATGACGGCCGCGGTGGGAGAATCTATATCAGGAGGTTCAACGAAAAAAGCATCTTCAAGGATGGGTTCAGTCCCAGGGGGAAATCCACGGTGGGGTAAAATAAGAATTTTATCAATAGAAGGAGAGGACGGGATTTCTTTTTCAGTTGCCCATAAACTTCCAGAATTGTAGAGAAATTCATCGCAAATAGCAGGCGTGGGAAGGGGTGTTGGAAACCGCAATTTACCCAGGCGGGCAGATCCATCCCTGTGTGTAACTTCAAAATATTTGGTCATTGTAAGAATTCTAGTTGTGCCATATTAGGAGGATAGGTTGATAAATTTTACATCATTGGATAGAGTTTCTAAAATTACTTGGGGCCAATTGTTATGTGCGAATGTGAAGGCTGTTTTGGGATGTAGAGAAACTAGAGTTGAGATTCCAACTGCGGCTTGTTTGAGTGAAATTAGGTCAGTATTGAATGGAATTTCTGCTGTGAGGGGATATGTGTGGGATAAACTATAGGGGAAAGGACCAAAAGGTGGTTTTACGTGTAAAATTTCACTATAATTGGAAGTAGAGGAAGGGGGAACAATATCTGTTGTCAGTAGCACATTTGTTCCAATATTGATTCGGGATAGATGATTATGGTGTCTTACTATTTCGGGTCGGAGGGAACTCAAATCAGAAATATGGAAGAAAGTTCCTTTCACAGAGGGGTCCTGCCTTTCGAGTTGTGCGGAATATTGAAATAGTGCTCGGCATCCATCAATCATAGCAGGGTGGGAAGCAGATCTAAGTTCGACTAACTCGAGAAGATTTCCTTCTTTTATTGCGACTTTGATTCTATTTAGTTCTCCAAAGCTGACGTAAAGGTTATGCTCTGCTAACAGAGATTCACACTCCAATTTGGATAAGGTCCGAAGTTCGGATGGCGTGTGGGTAGAACATACTGGGCAATGGCAAGGGAAATGATCTAGGTCTATAAGTTGTTTTGTTCCCTGAGTGGTGAGATATGACCCCCGTCTAGCGTACAGAGCGTAAGCAGCAGAGTCGAATAAGTCGCAACCTGCAGCGACTGCTAGAGCAAACATCATTGGGTGGCCAGCACCAAAGAGGTGAACAACAGCGTCGGATCCGAGACCACGTTTAGTGGCCATGATGATATCAACGACATCCTTAAATCGATATTGAGTGAGCAAGGGTACGGCGGCCCCAATGGGGAAAACGTCGAACCCAAGAGAATATGCACGCTTCGCAGCTTGTTCTCGTAAATCGAGATGGGTGGAACCTTGAATGGGGGCAGATATGAGCATATCACCGTTGACTAATGATTTGGATAATTCCAGTCGTTCGAACGTGGTTTCTAAATCTAGTTGGGCGGTTTCGTGGGGGGCATCAGGGGGAGTGGGTATATCAAGAGGAGTTGCGATGTCAGAACCTATGGCATCCTGGAAATGAATAATTTCAGAAGTAGTAACATCTACATTTCCATATTCTGCTAGCTGGAAAGACCCCGAATCGGTCATAATTGCACCAGGAAAATCTAAGAATTCATGGAGACCTTTCTCGAGAGATTCGGAGTGTAGGTGATCATTTTGACGTATGATGTAAGAGTTGGTTATGAGGATTTGGGCACCGAACTTCGAGGCGAGAGTTGATGGAGAAATAGTTTGTAATTTCGGATTTATCACAGGAAGAAGTGCAGGGGTTTCAACTACAACATTAGATCTAGGAACTGTAAAATGTCCAATTCTACCGTTTGCATCGCAATCGCGGAGATCGAAAAGGCCCTGAGTCATTTGAGTGCTATAAGAGTGTATGAAGCAAAAGTAGTTCGTAAAAAAATGGCAAACGGGAGGTGAACAGAGAACGAAGGGTGAAAGCCAAAATATAATAAGATGGTAGGCAAAAGAGAGAACAAGCGGGGTAAAATGTATAAATGAAGAAGGATTTGATTACCATAAATATTGATGTTGGCGGGACTTTTACAGATGGATTTTTCGTTTGGGGAGATGAGCTAGCTTCTGCGAAAGTTCCAACTACAGGGCACGATTTGACGGTTGGTTTTATGGAATGTATTGAAAGTGGGGCTGAAAAAATGGAAATGGGCCTATCTGAATTTTTATCAAAGGCTAGTATGGTTAGATTTTCTACTACAATGGGGACTAATGCGATTATAGAAAAAAAGGGAATGCAAATTGGATTACTAGTCACTTCTGGGCAAGAAGAGGGGCTTTATTCTGTGGAAGGTGAATTCAAAGTTAGCGATTATTTTGTCAATCCAGAATTGATAGAAGGTGTAGAAGAAGAAATCGACATAGAAGGAAAAGTAATCAGAGAGCCAAAAGTAGAACAAACACTGAAAGCTGTAAAAAAATTGCAAGAATCGGGGGCTAGAATGATAGTGATTTCATTGAAGAATAGTTATTGGAACGATGCCAACGAAAGGGAGGTTAAAAGATTAATTCAAGAGGAGTACCCTCGTCATTATTTGGGATCAGTTCCTACATTAGCTTCGTTTGAAGTTTCATCTCGTCCTGATGATTATCGTAGGTTGAATACAGTCGTGGGAAACGCATATATTCATCGCCCAATGAAAGTTTCATTATACAGGGCAGAAGACAAAATAAGGTCTCACGCATATAATAAACCCCTATTTATTGGTCACTCTAGTGGAGGGGTTGCGGCAGTGGCTAAAACGAGAGCTATAGACACTTTGAATTCAGGACCGGTCGCAGGGGTTTTTGGGGTTAAAGCTCTCTCTGATGAATATCAGGCAGACATCATTGGGGCAGATATGGGAGGTACTAGTTTGGATCTGAGTGTTGTAAGAAAGGGAGAACTTCCATTGGAATTGAGTCATGAAATAGAAGGATTACCGACACATATTCCCGCAATAGCAGTTCAAACAATAGGGGCAGGAGGAGGTTCGATAGCAAAAATGGAACGAGGAAAACTCCAAATAGGTCCGGAATCCGTGGGCGCAAACCCGGGTCCAGCTTGTTTTGGGAAGGGTGGAAAAATGGCAACAGTGACTGATGCTGATGTAGTTTTAGGCAGAATAAGTTCAGACTTTTTCCTAGGAGGAAGATTGGAATTATCAGTGGATAAGGCTCGGAAAGCTATGGAAGAACATGTGGTTTTGGAGGGAAAAAATAAAGTCGAAGAAGCAGCAAACGAGATAATTATTGGAGTTGAGCAAAAGGTAAAGGACGCGATAGTAAAAGTGGGCTCTGGGATTGACACTGTTGTGGCTTATGGGGGTGCTGGGCCAATGCACATGACAGGGTTAGTTAAAGAAAAAAGCATAAAAAGAATAATAGTTACACCACATTCAGCTATTTTCTCTGCGTTTGGTGAATCGATGATGGGCATTCTTCACACATACACGAGACCTCTGCGGGGAAAATCCAATGTGGAGGAATTAATTGATCAGATGAAAATAGATGCAGAGAAAGACATGAAATCTGAGGGATTTTCTTTGGATGAGATAAAATTCGATATAGATGCGATAAGCTATGATCCGAATGAGAGAGTAGATGGGTTTGTACCTATAGAAAAAAAGAGAAAGAGCGATGAGCTTGTTACATTAAGGCTTCATGCTATAGGGGAAGCACCAGTATCTGTGTTTACGAGAGGGAAGTGTGGAGAAGAAAATCCCGAAATTGCCAAAATAGGAGAGCGGGAAGTGATATGGGGTAATGAGAAAATATCCACTCCAGTGTTTATATTTGAAAAATTGCAGAAGGGGGCAATTGTAGAAGGGCCAGCGATCATTGAGTCAATAGATACTACAATACCAGTTGTAGATGGCACCTTTTTTTCGGTAGATGCCATAGGAAACGGGATCATAGGATCCAAACGATCAGATATCGTGGTTTCATAATCTAAGGCTATGGGGCAGGGGCTAAAGAGATCCCATTAAATCGTGGAGGATCTCAGGTGGGGTTTGAACAGGAATAGTCCATTCGCTAGATAAAAGTGTATTGTGAGGGATAGAATCAATGAATATTTTGACTGAATCATTTTCAAGAGAAAGGAGAGAGGAGGGAATTCCAAGACCAAAATAAATACCAGAATCTTGTGCAGATTTTATAGATTCTTCTGGGGATTGTGTTGAACCAGTTATTAAATTGAACCCCAAATCTGCTGCGACTTTAATTTGAGTAGGGGAAGTTTCTCGAGTGATTAATGCTCCGAAAGCTTCGTAATGGGCTATGATGTTGGGCAGAGGAGAGAGTGTTTGTACATAAAGAGGGTCGGATATAGACAATCCATTGGGGTCGAGAAGTGCAATTCCATCTGCCCCAGATTCTAGGTAAGAGTTAGCAAGCTGAGAAAGGGCCTCCTCGACAGAAAAAAGAACTTCTTCTCGGATTGAATCGTTGTTTTTACTGGAAGGAGAGAGGAGAGAATTTGATATAACTTCTGGACTAGAGATCCCACCTATAATAGCGCAGTCGAGAGATTCTTTTAGTCGAGATGTTACAGACAAAACTTGAGGAACTCGTCCACCGGTTAAGATGGAATCTATATCGATATCGAGGGCATCTTCCATGGTGTGAATATGTCCAGTTTCGTGGGCGGGTAGATAGCCCATCGCCGTGGTTTCTAGTGTTGTATCGAAAGAAACACAAAGAGCAGGTAGATCGAACAAATCTGCAGCATTGTGCAAAGACTCATAAAGACTGTTTTCATTGGATTCCATTTCAGCTACATCAAAAGAAGAAAGTTTTGCTGCGAACTCGTAAAGCCAGATTAAAGGGGAGGGGTTGGGTCCGAAAAGTGATAGAAATGAATCCATTAGATGTGTTAATTAGGAGAAGTGGTAGGAGGTCGAAGTAACAATGCCAATCCGCCAGCACATAACGCCAAACCTGAGCCGATTAGGAAAGTCGCAGTCCAGCCAGCAGATACGACAAGCCATCCAGCAACGGCCCCACCAAATATACCTCCCCATACTTTTCCAGAGTAGAGAAGAGCATAGTTTGCAGATGAGTTTTTCGAACCGTAATAATCTGCGACAACACTAGGGAATAGGGTGTATTGAGGGCTCCAGAAAAACGTTGCTATGAAGACAGAGAAGATGAAACCTAAACTGAGACCCATGTAACCGAAGAATAGAGTCCCAAGAAGGCCTAAACCACAAAGAGTAAATGAAATTGCCATCGCACGTTCACGGCTAAATCCAAGTGAGATTCCAGGAATACGGTCATCAGATATATACCCCACAACCAGCCGTCCGACTCCACCTGCAATAGGAAGTATGGTTGCAGATGCGGTCACCGCTGCAAACGTCAAGCCTAGATTTTCAGCTAGCAGAACTACTTTTGCGGTTAAGGTTAGACCGGCACCGCTTACTGCGACAAACATTAAATACATTAACCAAAACTGCCAAGTTTTGATCATTTGACCTGACGTGAATTCGTTGGGGGGAGATGGTGATTGAGTGGATTTTTTCTCAGAAACGGATTTCGTGGTTTTAGTTTTAAGCCAATTTTCAGGGGGGTCTCGAAGGATCAATGCCCCCGTGATAACTCCAATTAATATCAGTAGACCCATATTTTGGAGGACATCGGGATAACCAGCTGCAGTTGCATTTACTCTAACATAGGGTATAAAAAGGGCACTCCCACCAGCAAAGGCCATCGTTCCTATCCCTGTTGTAAGCCCTCTTCGATCTGGGAACCATTTTAGAGCCGTGTTAACAGCAACTGTATAGATAATACCAACACCGATTGCCCCTATAGAATATAGAACGTATATTTGCCACACCTCAGTTGCCTGGGAAATCCCAATATAACCCCCACCAGCTAGAATTCCTGCGAGAAGAGTTAATTTCTGAGGACCATATCGGTCCCTCCACCATCCAACGGGGAATTGAGATCCCGCCTGGAATATAACAAAGAGTGTGAAGACCACGCCTAAAACACTTAACGGAACGCCTAGACTATCTGCCATGGGGCCTTCAATAGAAGACCAAACGTACTGATATGGGCTTACTAAACCCATCATTAATGCTGCGGCTATAATTTGCCACCATCTAGAAAAACCCAATATCTCACGGGAAAGTGCCGGATAATCAGGAGAGGAACTATTCATGGCAAAGAGAAGTTGTCCGTAAGCATTATAGTTACGAGTGTGAAAATTGAAGGGGAATTAGACATTTTGGACATCTAGTAAGTTGTGTACAATGGTGATCGATTGATCAGCGTGTAGAGAGACTGGTCCGAGATTAATGGTCGTTTGGGTGTATTCATTCAATATGTCAAGTTCGGAAGGGGAGAAATTTTTATGATCTGAAAGAATGAACACGGGTTCAGAGGGGAACACGAATGTTTGAGAGGAAATGCCACTCTCGTTTAGATGGATGAAAGTCCCACTTGGATCAACAGAATTTAACAATGACTTAAGATCCCGTTTCGAAACATAGATTCCAGGGGTACTCTCTATTTCAATTTGGCCAACTACTTCTGGTATTTTTTCTAACGCTTTTTTTATCAAAGCTGCAATACACCTCTCATCGGGATGTAAATAACGTGTTTCGGAGCTTTCAATTCGAATGGAAATTTTGTCTTGTAATAAAAGATAAACTCGGACATTGTTCCGTAGTGCATGTGAAGTCAGAAGAGATGCCCCGACACACCTGCAAAGTATATCCATTCTCCCTCCACTTCCGGGGAGGTCATTGAGAGAAAAATCAGGTGTTATTGTTGCGGTGTGGCTTATCACTATAAATTGCCGCATAGACCCATTTTTATTACAAGGGGTAAATCTCCATCGGTATATAGAGACTATTATTAGGTAAAAATAGTTGGGACGAATGCAGAATTACTTAAGTTTTATCAATAGTAGTAGTACATAGAGATGGATTTGTTTGAAGAAGTGGAAGAGATAATGGGCCAAGGAGAGATTTGTGATTCTTGCTTAGGTCAGATATTTGCAGATAGAGGACATGGGTTGACTAATAGAGAGAGGGGGAGGGCTTGGAAAACCGTGTTGGCCATGGAAAATAAGAAAATTGTGGAAAGGGAAGTGGATTGTTGGGTGTGTTTGGGGGAAAGTTATCGATTTGGGGAATGGGCGGATTTGGCCGTGGCAGAAGTTGGAGAAATTGAATTTGAAACGTATAAAATTGGCACTAAAATGTCTCCGTTACTTGACGAGAATGCTAAATTATTAAGGGAGCTCGTGGGAATACCAATAGAGTCGGGAGAGTTTCTCAAAACAGAAATGAATCGAGAGGTTGGGAAAATCATAGGAGATAGGACGGGAAAATCTTTTCAGGAGGATAACCCAGACGTAGTGATACTGTTGGATGTTTCGACTAGATCTGTCGAGGTTCAAGTGAGTCCAGTATTCATATATGGGAGGTATAAGAAATTGATCAGAGGGATTCCACAAACTAAATGGCCGTGTGGTGGATGCAGGGGGAAAGGAACAAATGCAGAGGGCGTATGTGAACGGTGCGGCGGTTCTGGAAAGCAATACGAAGAGAGTGTGCAAGAGTTGATAGATTCGGTGGCAATTGGAGCCACAGAGGGGGAGAGTTCTACATTCCATGGTGCAGGGAGAGAAGATATTGATGCGAAAATGTTGGGTACAGGGAGACCATTTGTAGTAGAAATTAAAACCCCTAAAAAAAGATCTGTAGATCTTCAAATATTAGAAGAAAGCATGAACGAAGCTGCAATTGGGAAAGTAGAAGTAGAGCTAGAAGGTATCGTGAGTAGAAAAATGGTGGCACATATAAAGGAGTTGCCTGCATCAAAAACGTACGAAGCTGGAGTTAAATTTGAAGATGTTGTAGAAAAAAAGTTATTAAAAAAGGCGCTCGAAGTGTTAGAAGGGGTTGAAATTGAACAAGATACCCCTACGAGAGTTATCCATAGAAGAGCAGATAAAACTAGAGTGAGAAAAGTATATTCTGCGAAGGGGGAGCTCATAAGCCCTACGGGAGCGAATTTAGAAATCCATGGGGAAAAGGGACTTTACATAAAAGAACTAGTTAGTGGAGACGGTGGTAGAACAAAGCCTAACTTAGCGGAGTTAGTGGGAGTAGAAGCTGTGGTGGAAACATTAGATGTGGTTTCGGTAGTTGCAGAGGATGGTAGTTTCCGTGTTCCAGAGTATATGCTTAGGCAAAAAGAAAGTAAGGATATGGAGAGATAATGGCCATAATTGGTGTGGATGAAGCTGGAAAGGGACCAGTAATAGGATCGATGTTTGTTGTGGCAGCTAGAGTACAATCAGAAGATGACTTGCCGGATGACGTAGTGGATTCAAAAAAACTCACGGCAAGGCGTAGGGAAGAAATTTCAGACAGACTCGTCGAAGTGGAATTTTTCTCGATGAGTACACAAGAAGTAACCATCGAAGAAATTGACAGACCAGATTCGAATATGAACATATTAACTGCAGAAGCTCATGCGAGGGCAATATCAGAAATAGCTGAAAATGGAGATTACATATATGTGGATGCTGCCGATGTCAATCCGGAGCGTTTTGCCACGAGGGTTCTAGATGGATTGGATGTTGAAGTTCAGATTATTTCAGAACACAAAGCAGATCAAAAGTATCCAATCGTTAGTGCAGCGAGTATACTCGCAAAGGTAGCGAGAGATTCGCATGTTTCGGATTTGGCCAGGACATATGAGAATATTGGCAGTGGTTATCCTTCAGATAGTAGAACTATAGATTTTTTGGAGAGATATATTTTAGAGAATGGGACATTGCCCAATTGTGCACGCAAATCCTGGAAAACAAGCAAGAATATAATGGGAAGAAACGCTCAAAAATCGATTGAAGAGTGGGGTTAAAATATAATTTATTTTAACTTAAGTAAGAGTTTTAGAATGTCACCATAGGCAGGACGTGTTATGAGTACCCCTATGAGAACGCCTAAAATTGTTACTATTGCAAAACCACGGAGATCGCCGAGTGAAAGTACAGCTAGAGGGCTCAGTGCAACTATGGTCGTCACTGCTGCTGCTCCAATGATCCAAAATGCTGCCCTGAAACGATTACGGAATATTCTTGCTGAGGAAACAGAGCCTTCGGCCATGACTTCATCTGCGATGATGATTAAATCATCCACACCTGTTCCGATAACTGCTATAAATCCTGCAATGTGTGAGAGGTCCAACGCTAGGCCAATACCAGAAGAGAAACCCAATAGGATGATAACTTCGGATAATGCGGTGATAACCATGGGGAAGGCTACTTTTATTTCACCATAACGGAAGAACACTACTGCGGCGACTGCCAAGATGGCGATTAGGCCTATAAGAAATGAGTAGATTTTGAAATTCTCTGCCAAACTGGGAGAAACGAAATTGATTGTGCCAGAATCTAAATCGAGTGGTGCAGGTAACGCTCCGGCTCGGAGGTTAAGACGGAGAGAATCTGCATTCGTCCTGTTTGTAGAGGTCATAACAAAATTCTTACTGTTGATGAACTCGCCTTTCGCCAATGATGTAGAAAGGCCAGGAGAGATAGATGCAGAGTAGACTATATCCCCATCTAGGACGGTATGAATACAATATCGCAGTTCTCGGGGGATTGAATTTGTACAAGAATTAGAATTGCTTTGAGAAGAAAATCCGTATTGCTGCATGTACATCTGGAAATTCGAAGCCCCTTCTTCGGTCAAAGTGACAGGCACATGGGGAGATCCAATAGAAACGGTTGGGTCCTGAACGGTTCCAACAGTTGCTATGTCATCTTGTGTAAGTACTACTACAGTTCCCCATTCTTTAGTTTCAGTTGGGAATTGAATCATTACCTCCACTGATCCGCGTTTTTCGACTAATTTTCGGACTTCATTACTATTATAATTGGGAACCTCAATTATGATAAAATATTGACCAGATGGCGTTGTTGACTGTTGTACGGTTGCACCGGTAAGTCCAGATTCATCGAATTTTTTGTTAAGCACTTCAAGAGTAGTTTTGCGAGTTTGTGTGGTGACCCCTGGGCGGATTTCACCATAAGATAGGTTGGCACGAGAAAGGGCCAATTTGAAATCTTCTACCGGGATATCTGCGAATATTTCAAAAGTCCCAATCCCATCGGATCCTATTTTGGCATCGACATCGCTGCGAGATAAAGAGGGAAATTGGCTTAACACGGTTTCTTCTACATTTGATTCTTGATATCCGACGAAAGACACTTCTTCTGCAGTCCAGCCAACAAGAGGAGCCCGTACACGGGTGCCACCAGAAAGGTCTAGTCCATAACTGAGGTTTAGATCCAAGCTGTCGGAAGTGGAGGTAGAAGTTGATCCGATGGGAGAGATGACAATCACACTGAGGATTAGAAGAATTGAAAGGGCCAAGATACGCCAATTGGAACGAATATTCATTGTAGACCCTCGACGTACCAACGTAGGAGACTGAAGTTTAAGAGATAGGTGTTGAGCAAATCCACAAGTAAGCCGAAAATAAGTACCACACCAATCGAGGTTAGAAGATCGACGCCGAATAAAAATGAGGATATAGTCATAACTGTGATTGCAGAAAGTGATGTGAAAGTCATAGTAAGTCCAGTTCTCATAGCATTGTAAGTGGATTCGTAGAAGTTCCCTTTACGCTTTAATATATGATTTGTAAGTAATATATCAGAATCGACACTGTATCCTATTAACATTAATAAGGCTGCTACAGTTCCCAAGGATAGTTGAATACCCAACAAATTCATAATGGCAAGAGGAATTAGAATGTCTCCTAAAGCAGAGAGGACTACTGCTAATGAAGGAACTAATTTTCTGAATAAAAAGAAAACAACAATGGCCATTCCAATAAATGCCATCATGATTCCGAGTAATGCTAATGTTTGAGATTCTGCTCCAAAACTCGGGGAAGTACTTTGGACTGCTAAAACCTCGAAGCCAGCATTGCTTGAAGCAAGTTCTAACTGTTCGGGTTGAACGGTGGAGGATTGAAATGTGACTATATATGCATTAGTTTGGGTTGCAATAGGCCGGATAGAATCGATAGGCCAGTTAAATGTTGAATAAATGGGATCGGTTCCGCCATCAGAAATTAATGTAATTTCAGTTCCACCAGTAAATTCTATCCCGGGATTGACGGGGGATCCTGTAGCGATAAACCACCCGCCCAATATTAGAATTGAGACCAATAAAAGGGTCAGAGGTATAGAAGCGAGTTGTTTATTCGAATATTTCTTGAAAGGAAAAGATTCGACGTTGAACTCAAACATACGAATTAGCGGTGTTAGTTAGAGCGGATAAAGCTTACTACAGTGAATTTATAAATCAGTAACGAAGAGAAGGTAAGAATTACAGTCGGTCGCTACTAAAGCCTATCATGGAAAAGGTCCCAGAAAGGTCAGAAATTGCTCAAAAATATAAATGGGATTTGGAAAGTATATATTCTGAAAATGGTGAATGGAAAAATTCACTCGAGGGTGTCAAGAAAAGATTGGATGAATTTGGACCATATGAGGGGAGGGTTTGCGAAAGTGGAGATACTTTACTAGAATTATTGGACCTATCGGAGTCGGTGATGCGAGAGATGGGAATAGTGATTTCATATGCAAAATTGCACTCTGACGAAGATAGAAGAAATCAAAAATATCAATCTATGTTGATTGAAGCTAGATCGGTGGCGGCAAAACTAGGAGGAGTGACTAGTTTCATTGAGCCAGAAATTCAAGAACTAGATTACGAAAAATTAAAATTGTTATTGAAATCAAATTCAGGACTTGATATTTATAATCATTATTTAAACGAAATAATCCGGGTGAAAGATCATGTTCGTTCGGCGGAGGTTGAAGGATTATTGGCAGAGATGGGGGAAATATTTTCAGCCCCAAGTGAGGTTTATGGATTATTAATGAATGCAGATATATCATTTCCAAAAGTTAGGGGGGAGGATCAAGAGTTAATTGAGATTACCCACGTAAACTTCACTAAATTTATGAGAGAAGGGGAGAGGGGGCTTAGAAAGAAAGTTTATCAGAAATTTTATGGAGAGATGGGAAGATTTAGAAATACCATAGGGTCTATGTTGAAGAATAATATTATTGTAGATGTCAAAATAGCCCGGGCACATAATTATGAAAATGCAAGAGATGCTGCGATGGATGGGTCAAATATCCCGACAGAGGTGTACGATGGGTTGGTGAATACAGTTAGGGAGAATCTCCATGTTTTGCATCGGCATGTTGAATTAAAAAAGAAGAGTCAAGAATTGAATCAGATGAAAATGTGGGATCTATATGTTCCAATAGCCCATGGAAAAAGTCCAACAGTGGAATATGACCAGGCATTAGAATATGTGGTTGAATCAGTATCTCCTCTTGGGGAAGAATATGAAAATGCGCTTAAAAGTGGTGTGAATTCGGGGTGGATTGACGTGTATGAAAATCGCGGGAAGTACTCGGGAGCATATAGTGGGGGAACATATGACACAAAACCATTCATACTTATGAATTATCAGAATGATATTCAGTCTATGTTTACTCTGGCTCATGAGCTAGGGCATTCAATGCACTCTAGATTGACCAACGCGTCTCAGCCGTATGTGTATTCAGGTTATGACATATTTGTAGCAGAGGTTGCGTCTCTTGTTAATGAGACTCTTCTGACAAATTATCTTTTAGAAACAGTAGAAGAGGAATCATTCCGAGTTCAGGTTCTTGATGAAGCTATAGAGAGATTCAGAAGTACATTGTTTAGGCAAACTATGTTTGCCGATTTTGAACATCAAATTCATAATGTTGTAGAATCAGGAGGAGCATTGATTCCAGATACATTTGATGAGATATACAGAGAAATAAAAAGTGAATTTTACGAGCCAATTGACATGGATAAATACATACAAAGGGAATGGATGCGAATCCCGCACTTTTATTATAACTATTATGTGTATCAGTATGCTACAGGCATCTCTGCTGCAGTGTCGCTGGCGCAAAGTCTGCTAAAGGGGAATAGTAGCCAACAGGATAGATATATTTCATTTCTCAAATCGGGATCGAGTGAGTACCCCATAGAGTTGCTGAAAGAAACAGGGGTAGACATGGGGTCAAAAGAACCAATTGAAAAATCTATATCAGTTTACGAAGAATATCTTACGGAAATGGGATCGATTATTGGTGGAGAATAGATATGCAAGATGAAACAATGACAATAAGAATTACGTGCGGATCGGGAGAAGGTCCAACGGAAATAGCATCGTATGATGCTGCCCTTCATGAAGCGGGAATAAGTAATTACAATCTAGTGCAGGTTTCATCGATGATTCCGAGAGAAGCGGGGGTAGAAGTTGTCAAAAAAATGCCAGATTTGGGGCCGTTTGGGAATAGACTCTGGGTAGTTCAGGCGAAAACCACGGTTAGGGGGAGAAATAAAAAAGCGGTTGCGGGTTTGGCGTGGGCCAAGGGGGGGAAAGCAGGAATATTCTATGAATCGTCCGGAGGAGACGATGAGGAGAATGTTAGAAAAGAACTAAATCAAGGAATAGAGTATTGCAAAGGCCTCAGAGACTGGGAATTTGGAGATACAAATATGAAAATAAATAGCTCCAATATTAGTAAAAGTGAGTTTGCGACGTCAGTGGTTGTAGGCGTGTATGGCAAAAGTAAGAATATGTTTTAGGAACATGTATTATTTTCCCCAAAAAGGATCTTTAGTTCGTTTTGCGTGGGCAAACTGAGAGAGTGTTTCGCATTCATCATTTCGAAGATCGTCGTGGAAAGTATCTTCCAATGCTTTAACATGTTTCTCATGGACATCTACCCAAAGTTCAGATTTTTCATCCACTTGCCGTCCAATGGTGGGGCCATCGAGAGAGACGCTTACTTGTTCTCCAATTTTTGCTTGAGTAACTGATTCTCCTTGGTAGTGAATATCTTTGACAAAGCCTATTCTTTTAAAGTCATCTTGAATACGGATAGCCACTGGTGCACCTTTTTGGAGTGTTCCAGAAAGTATTTCTACCCCTACAATTGCCGGGTTTGATTGTCGAAAAATGTGGTTTTCGAGTATCTGGAAATGTGCAGGTCGAGTTAATTTCTCAAAAAGGTTCTTTCGCCTATACGAAGATAGTTCTTCAGTATAAGACTCGTACTCTTCAAGGAGGTGGTAGATGACATCGTTTGTAAGAATTTTAACATCTTTTTCCCGTGCGTGGCGTGCTGCATCTTCTATTAAGTTGACATTGAAACCCAAAATGAGCCGATATTGTTTTTCAGCAGTAGTACTAGCTAATGAGATATCCCTGGGCGCTATATCACCAACTGATGCTCGCATTACAGGGACATCTATATCAGAGAGTGCCTTGGAAAGTGCCTCAAGACTGCCGAGGGTATCCGCGCGGATTATAACTCCAGAATCTTGTGTGTCTATCTTTGCTTTTTCTAACTCAGACTCTATTTCGAGGAGGATGGAATCAATATTTGAATCGGAGACTGATCGGAGGGGAGAACCCACTAAAACGTTGGAAAGATTTGGCGCCGCGATTCGGATTCCAGATGCTGCAGTGACATAGGAGGTTCGAGTGAAAAGACTATTAGAATTTGACTCAGAGAGGGGCAAGAGGCTGAAAAGTGCGCGGACATTCGTAGAGATGGGACCGTCGAGCCCTCCAACTACCATTTGGTCATCTTCGGAAAGACTACCATCATATAGAATTGCATCGATGACGGTTCCGAGCCCCCGCTCTTCTTTAACTTCAAGTACCATGCCTTTTCCAGGACCAGTTATATCGATCGACATAGATTCTCGCATATATTTTTGTGCCAGGCCCATCAATACAGCAAGTAAGTCAGGGATTCCCTCGCAAGTTCGGGCACTGGTTGGGATTATGCCTAACGTTTTGCTGAAATCGGATACTTTCCAGTAATAATCAGAAGTGAATCCGAATGTAGAAAGTTCCCCAACTAATTGATAGAATTTTTGATCTAGAGCTGATCGGACACGTTCTGGTTGGGAAGTATAGCTAGTTACAGAAGCAGAATTTTGATGTGAATTCCAACCGGGAATGGTATCAATTTTGTTAGCACAGACTATGAATGGTGTTTTGGAATCTCGGAGAATATTTAGGGCTTCTTTTGTCTGGGGTTGAAATCCATCATTTATATCGACAACTAGAATCGCTATGTCAGCTAGAGACCCGCCTCTAGATCGAAGAGTTGTGAATAGTTGGTGTCCAGGAGTGTCTATGAAAAGTAACCCAGGCAACTCTAGACTTTCAGAACTGACAAGAGAACCAGCCATATTTGAGACTATATCAATTGGGACAGTGGTGATTCCTATATGTTGAGTGATTGCTCCTGCTTCAGTGTCTGTTATGGAAGACCCCCGTATGCTATCAAGTAGAGTGGTTTTCCCGTGATCGACGTGTCCGAGTACCGATATGATAGGGGTTCGCAGGAGGTCTTGGTTATTAATATTCTTTTTTGGCATCTGTATCTCCTCAGACTATGATCAATGTTATCCACCTATACCAAACATTAAAATCATCTATCTAATTGATATTTCTCCGTGAGTATTATGCTTGTTGAAAAGATATAGGGAGTATGACAGACATATTAGCACAAAATCTAATTGAAAAAGGAGTTATGAGAAATGACGGGAAGGATATGGGGACTTTGGAGAATATAACTGTAGATCTTAAAACAGGTAAACTTGAATCGATCGTGGTGAAACCAAAAGAAGATATCGTTAAGAGTGATTTTGAGGGTTACGATAAGAATTCAGAAGGAAATTTTCTTGTCCCAGTGAGCTTGGTTGAGGCGGTGGGAGACAACATTATGATTAAACCTAGCAAAGAGTTAATGAGTTAAAATTAGCGGGCATGTATATCCTGGACTCCTCTGCGTTTATTAGAGGCCACACAAAGGGAGGGAACATCACAACAGTGGCAGAAGTTTCAGAGGAATTGAATGGGGAAGCACGATTGCGTTTTGAAGCTATGAGAGGAGGGGGCATGCAGATACAGGTACCACAGGAAAGGACTATTGAAGAAGTAATTCGAATATCTAAAAAGACAGGAGACAATACTGTTCTTTCTAAAACGGATATTTGTTTAATTGCTGCTGCAATGGAATTGGAAGGGGTATTAGTCACGGATGATTATGCGATTCAAAATACGGCTGCAGAAATTGGGTTAGTGGTGGAGGGGATTGCGATGGAGACCATCAAAGAGAAAAGAAATTGGATATTCAAATGTGGAAGTTGTGGCAAGGAAAGTAAAACTATGCAGAAAGATTGTCCGATATGCGGAGGTCAATTGAGTAGAAAAAATCCCTCAAAATAAGATAATGGAAGATATTGTAGTGGTTATATCAGCGGTGGTATTGATATAGAAAACAGCAAAAATAATTGAATCATAGATGCCATGCAACAATGCGGCTGTGACTATATTTTTAGTCTGGTAGTATACGATTCCAATGATAACCGATAAAATGAAAATTACAGCGAGTGCGTTGAGGGCGGGGAGGGGATTTTGGAATAATGCATCTCCAGCGTAGGCAGAGATATGAACGGCAGAGAAAATAATACTTGATATGAAAATGGAACCAATTGGAGAAAATGAACTATACAAATATTTTTGAATAATATTTCGATATAATAATTCTTCAAGTGGACCAACGAGTAAAAGAGAAATCGGGATGAGCAAGAGTATTATTTCAGGGGAAGATGAGACTATATTTTCAACAGAATGTGATGTTGTTTCAACACCGAAATATGTGAATAAGACACCGATGATTAAGAGTATTGAAAAAAGTGTAATTAAGCCAGCTATAATATAGGAGATATCACGCCAGGTGGGGAAATTGATATCAAGAAAAGTAAAAGGCGTGTTTGTACGACGCATGTAGAACAAAAAAATTGTCAAAATGCCCATACAAAAAGCAAGTGATGTTAGAAGAAGTCCCCAGAGAGGATCTGTAAGAATGTCCACACCGGCAATTAAAACTAATATTACGCTCCAGAATGCGATTGCGATTAAGCCAGATATGCCAATTAAAGTGGCAAAAAATATCTCTTTTAATGGTTGTTTTGACGTTTCTTTTGGAGGAGTTAATAAATTGGAAAGAAGAGACATTGGTGTTATTTTTTAATCCAACGGGAATTCTTATTTTGAGTAGAACTCGATTCGGAACTATTTTTCCCGGTTAAAATGTCCTTTAATGCTTGTTTTCCCCATTCAACTGCGGGTTGGTCAAATCCATTTATACCTTGTAGTTCTGCAAATAGAATACAGGACGCCATGCAACCATGTAAAAGCTCTCCAATGCTGCGGGGATTTATTTGATCGAGCTCTATTCGAATAGAAGGGCATCCCGCTTCTGCTAGACTTGCCTCTGTTGTTTGCAGTTCAGTTCTTAGTAGGGTTTCCAGTGGTAGATTGGAGAGATAATCAAAATCTTCGAATTCCGGATGGGGTATATTTAATTCAGTTTGATGGTCGACGACATCGATGAATGTTACCATGAGATTTCTTTTTCCAGCTCGGTAAAGCTGGAGTTGAGAATGTTGATCAGTGGCGCCCATTGCTCGGAGAGGGATTTGTCCAATTCCATCTTTTCCGAGGCTTTCAGACCACAGCTGAGCAAACCATTCGGCGAAAGTCTCTAGGTGTTCTGAATAAGGCATGAGAGAATTGGAAGTGATACCTAAATTAAATAGTTCAGAGGCAATTGCACCATAAGCATAAGGAGGAGAGTTGTAGATAGATGTAGAGAGGGAATCAAATCCGTTTTGTGCTCCTTTGAGAATTTCTTCTACAGACCCACCCAGAATTGCGATGGGTGCGAGACTGACTGAAGATAGGGCGGAGAAACGTCCTGGGATGGATTCGGGGAAAGGGAGGAGGGGAAGATCGTATTTGTTGGAGAGATTGTATAGAGTTCCATTACCAGAGGTGGTCACAAAAGTTTGGGAGGTCCAATCTATGTTCTGTTTGTTCATGTGATCTCGGACTACTAAGAAATTGGAAATGGTTTCGATGGTGGAACCAGAAAGGGAAACAATGTTTACAACTGTATCTGTAAAATCGATATCAGTGAGTATATTTAGATTTGCTGAAGGGTCTATATTATCAAGTACATAATGACCAGAAAGTCCAAGGGAGGTTGAGAGTGTTGCAGAACCCAGTGCGCTCCCGCCTATTCCAATTGTGAGCACATTGGAGAAATCAGAGAAGTGCTCGGTAAAATCGAGTAATTGTTTTGTTTCTTCAGGAGACAATATGTTGAGTGCGGCATATCCGAAGCTATTGTCGTGGATCTTAGGTTCTATAGTTGTATGGATAGCATCGACTTGGCTATCTAAAGAATCTAGAGTATCAGAAGACATGCCAGGGGATGCAACTGTATCAAGACTATTCCCAATGTCTATCCGCATATATTCTTCTGTGACGTTCATGAACAAATCTGCTTTGGTTCAGTGACTAGCAACGTCAGATGTGATAAGTGGATGGTGAAAGTGGAAATATATAATATAGTTCGGTGTAGAAGATAGGTAGATAACGGACATGGCAGGGAAGAAATTAGGTTTGATTGGGACATACAAATATGCGGCTAAAAAAAGCCGTTCTTTAGTGTTTAAATCGTATGTGTTTATCAGTTCGGTGGTAGGAATATTTGTTGTTTTTTTGATAACACTTGCAGGGGTTACATGGACTGCAAATCCAGCAGGGACAGGGCCATTTAGAGAGCAAATTCTTCTAGGCGCCATACTGTTAGTGATAGTGATCCCCCTAGTTGCCCCGGTTTTTATTGTTTCAAGGCGCCAGCAAAAAGATAGGAGTACAGTGCGAAATGAAGGTTTCATGGCAGGAGCAGGATATGGATACATAGTTTCACTTTTTATTGGATTGGGTATAATTGACCCAAATGATCATAAACTAAATTGGCCACTAGAAAGTGTAGGATGGTGGATTGATTCATTGCCCGGGTCGTATGGAGTGGGAGTGATAGTTTTATCAATAGGAATGATAGTGGTAATCGAAAGAAAAACTAGAAAGTTAAATTAAAAATTGAGGGATGTGTTGGAAGATATGAGAGAGTGTTAAGTGTTTTTTAGATAATGTTTCAAATATATCGCGGGCACTATCGATAGCTTTTGGATCACATTGAAATTTGTACGGGTAATCGACATCATAAAGGATTAGAGGGTACGCAGGTGCAGGTGGAACTCCTTCGGGGCCAGTTAGAGGGTGGGGGGAAAAAATACGATCTATTTTTTCTATGGGTGATTTTTTTGAAGATATTTCCACAATTAAAGAAATTATTCTTCGCACCAATTCACGGGAGAATCCACTAGATTCTATAGAGATGACAAAGTGATCTTCAAAAGGAGTAGCGCTTATCGTTATATTGCGTTTTGTACGTTGTTTATCAGGGGTTAAATTATGAAAATCGTGCAGCCCAGATAGTAGTTGCATACTAGAGTTCAAAAGCTCATAATCTAAATTGGATGCGTGAAGATAATAGACATAGGTACGGCTTAAAGCATCCAACGTGGCATTAAAATTTTCTGGAACAATAGTAGAAGCCCATACCCTAATAGAGCTTGGAAGTTTTGAGTTTATAGCGGATGGAGTGCACCAAACAGGGGCTTCAAATGAAACCGTTTGTGCAATAGCAGAAACTCCAGAATCGGTCCTCCCTGCGGCTGAA
>CAZQZO010000008.1:35144-56054 GCA_964597855.1 uncultured Halobacteriales archaeon
CGCTCCAAAGGCCCAAGTTGACCAAAGATTTAAATAAAGATGTTTCAATAGTAGGTAGATGAGATTGCCTCTGGAAACCATGGAAATTCCTCCCATCATAAGCTAACCGAAATGCTTGTTTCATAATGCTAAATATCTAAGATGTTTTGGATGCAAAATCGTCATAAGTAGGGCTATGATGATCCCCAGGGAAATCGTCTATAGAAACTTGGAGTTCTTCTCCAGTGGACATTTTTTTGATAGTTATTTTGTTTTCCTTTAAGTCGCGTTCTCCAACGATGATTACAGTCTCTGCGTTGATTGAATTTGAATAATTTAGTTGTGACGTGAATTTCTTTCCAGAAACATCGGTTTCTACTATGTTGCCGCGGTCTCGAAGGGCATGGGCTATTTGGATTGCGGATTCACGAGTGTCGCCTACTTGAATCACATAATAATCTGTTTTGATATTTTTATTTGGCCAGGCCCCAGTTCTCATAAGTAATTTTTCTAAAGTGGCATCTCCAAAAGCGAATCCTACAGCGGGGATTGAAGGCCCTCCCAAATCACTAATTAGATTGTCATACCGCCCACCGCCAAAGATGGATCGGTGGACTTCCCCCGATGCATCGAAGCACTCAAAAATAGATCCAGTATAGTAATCGAGTCCACGTGCGGTTTTAAGAGAGATGGAACAGTGCTTATTAGCGATTGTTTGAGATAGGGTATCAAATATTTCTTCTAAATTTTGAATTGCAGATTGCATTGTATCATCGTGCGAAAACTCTGCTATTTCAGATAGATCGGTGAGGGAGAGAGTATCATTTAAGTCGTCGATGGAATTGGATGGGAAATCAGCTTCTGATAACAAGTTCTCATATAGATTCGTATCGATTTTATCTTTTTTATCTATTGCCCGTATGGCAGCGGGTAAATCTATAGTAGGAGAGAAAGATTTCAATATGCCAGACAAAAGATTTCGATGGGATACTAGAAAAATAAAATCATCTTCGCCCAATCCTAGATTTGATAGTATATGTGCAGCGCAAACGATAATTTCAGCATCGGAACTAGGGGAAGAAGATCCAAAGATATCAACATTTGTTTGGTAAAATTCCCGGAACCGGCCTTGTTGGACTTGTTCATATCGCCAGAAGGGTCTTGTTGAAAACCATTTTATGGGTTTTGGGAGAGATTTTCCACGTAAAGCCACCATCCTAGCAACAGTAGGTGTAAGTTCGGGTGTTAGGGTGACATCGCGGCCTCCTTGATCTTGGAAAGAATATAAATGATCTACAATTTCACCACCGCTTTTATCAATGTATAATTGGGTTCTTTCAAGAGAAGGTGTTCCTATCTCTCGGAAACCGTAGGTGGATATTGTTTTTTCAATTGAAGTGAAGACAGATTTTCGGTTGGCCATCTCTTCGGGATAGAATTCTCGAAAGCCTTTGAGACGGTCGTGCATATACGTAGGTATTTCCCGGGTGCGCTTGAATTCTTCCGTTTGCAATATGTGGAAATTGTATAGTATCAGCGTCGTTTTATGTCGAAGCTTTTTCTGGAAGAAGGGGAAAGTTTCTGAAGTAAATCCTTCATCTGTGACTCACTTATTTTATCGCCGAGTCTCCCACTCTGAGCCAAAGCAATTATTTGTTGTTCGACTTGGGATGCGAATTCGGGTTTGCTCATTCTAACCGAGTTTAAACGGGTCCGGGCGCCGTCCGTCAAGAACTGTCGCAAAATGGCCTGTTTTTGCATTTCTGCTTGTTGTAATGCCTGCTCTTGGGCCATGTCTTGTGATGCTACTTGTTGGCGTGCTTGGAGTTCTGCCATCCGTTGTTGACGAATAGCATCGAGATCACCATCATTTCCGCTCATATAGGGAGAACTTCAGCGCCATGTAGCAAAACGATTACGGAGGTGAATTTGACGAAGAAGAATATAATGCAGGGGATACTTCAGATGTATCTGTTTAGGTCATCCCGTTTGAGTGTTTTAAGCACTTCTCCGGCGGTCTTGTCCAAGAGACTTTGACCTTGTGGGCTTACAACCCGACCTATAGAATTGGGAGGCTTTTCAAGTAAGCCTGCGGTTTCTAGTTGTTGTAATATTGTCCGAATGATCTTTCCACTCCCACTGACGTGGTGGACGGGGCCTACGCGGTATCGATTCGATCCCGCTTTTCCCCCGCCATAAATGCTTGATAGTCTTTCGACACCAATAGGACCTTCAATAGCTACAATTCGAAGGATGCTAGCTGCCCTTACAAACCAGAAATTATCTTGCTCGGGGGGAAGTTCTCTATCGGGTCCAGATTTAGCGAATTCAGACCACTCAGGGGGTTCTATTTGCTTTGAAAGTGTCTCTGCAAGTGTGCTTAGGAATGCATCTACAGGGACATCATAGAGAGTTACCATTGGTGTAGAAGTTTCCTTCCTCGGTTTTTAAGTCCGTCGAAGTACTGCTCACATATTGAGGGAAGGTCAAGGGGTAAGATTTGATGGATGAACAAGACGCTCTTAAATTTATAGACGGAAAGGTCCCAAGAAGTGGTGATGACGCCGCATTTATACAAAATTTATTGATTACTACAGATATGCTACACAAAAAATCGGATTTCCCACAGGGGACAACACATTATACTGCGGGTTGGCGGTCGGTGGGGGCATCTCTTTCAGATATAGCAGCTATGGGCGGAGATCCAATAGCAGTAGTCGCAGCGTATTCGTCTCCTGAATTTAGAAAGGAAGAGATAGGAGAATTCATCCGAGGGGCGAATGAAGTTTGTCAGATGGTTGGTGCAGAGTATGTAGGAGGAGATTTAGATAGTTCAGACGAATTCAGCGTGGTAACTACGGCGGTTGGGAAGTCGGTGAAGCCAGTATTCAGGAGAGGTGCAGAATGGGGAGATGTGGTTTGTGTTACAGGAGAGTTGGGTAGAAGTGCTGCGGCGAAAAGGCTGTTCGAAAGAAATGAAAATGAAAAGGCAAATGAGTTGTTTAGATTCAAACCTAGAATTGAAGAGGGTTTGATAATAGCCCAATATTCAACAGCGATGATGGATTCGAGCGACGGTCTTGTTCGGTCGTTGTATGAGATGGGGAAAGCGAGTGTGTGTGGATTTGAAATCGAGTCTAATACGATTCCAATAAATGAAATGCTTAAAGAAGTGGTGGAAAATGGTGATGTGGCACTCAGAGTTGCAATGACTTATGGAGAGGATTTTGAACTTGTATTTACGGCGCCACGTGAGAAAATCAAGGAGATTGAAAAGAACATAGAAACTAATATAACAATCATAGGAGAGGTGGTTGAAAAAGATATAAAAATGGATGGAAAATTGATCGAAAATCAAGGGTATACTCATGGATGAGAGAGGAAGAGAAGAATTATCCTAAGATTTGTAAAGGGATTGGGGTGAAACAGAGGAGTCCAATTAAGAATATGGAGATCCCCAAAGCCTTTCTTTTCAGATCTAGGGGTTCGTCTTTAATTGGGCGAGCATATCCGGATTGGGCTAAAAAGAGAGTTAGAATTCCCCAGAATAGCCACATTGAAACCGCACTACTGACATTGGCTGTGAAAAACTTTTCTCCAAAATAATATAGAAATGCAGCTAGTCCGAATAGAAATCCAGGGACAAGAGCAGAAACCGTAGCGGCCCGTTGACCCAATAATCCACGGAGTATGTGTCCCCCGTCTAGTTGACCTACGGGAAGTAAATTGAGGAAAGTAACAAACATGCCAACCCAACCTCCAAAAACTACCGGATTGAAAGCTATAGTGGGGTCAGAATAACCGATTTTTGTTGTCCCCATAAGAACTTCAAATGCATTTTCAGTTCCGGGAGATCCAACCAATATGGCAATTAATTTAAACAAGATAGGATATCCAAATTCGACCGTGAATACACCAGGAGTAGAAGAATCCACCCAAGTGGGCACGGAAATTGGATCGAGAGACAGCCCTATTGCAGTTATCCCAATGGTTGCCAGAAGACCGGCTATAGGTCCAGCAATTCCTATATCAAAGAGGGCAGTGCGAGTAGGAATATGACCTTTTATTCGAATGAGAGCACCTAACGTTCCAATGAAAGTGGGCATAGGTATGAAATATGGCAAGGTTGCATCTACATCATAGTACTTGCTCACGGCGTAATGTCCTAATTCGTGGACCGCCAGGACTCCAATTACAGCTGCTGCAAATGGCCAGGCTTGAAGGAGTGACAGAGGATTGGATAGTGGATCGGGGATATAGTACCACATGGATCCTGCATAGAGGGTAGAAAGAATGGTTGCGATGAAGAGCAATAATTGCAGCCATGGGAATTCAGAGGGAGTATTGTGGATCGGTTTAGCAAGGAGGACATATTCGCCTAGTTGTTGAGTTAATTGTATTTCGTAGCCATGCTCTCTAAAAAGTGGCCAGACAAATTCAATGATAGAATGTGGGTTTGATAGAGGTTCCCCATAATAGATTATAGAATCCCCTTCAAATTTTGTTTCATAGACACGGAAAACAGAGGAAAATGAATCAAATGGTGGCCCAGGAAGGGGGGAATTAGGCATCAAATACTGGATTGGGTATAGAGGGAGATAAGGGTTCTAATATAGAAAAATGGGTGGAGAAAAAAAATTAAGCGGGAGCAGGTGTTACGCGCCAGGTTGTGGCACTGGTATAGGCCCACTTTTCAAGTTGAAAATCAGTAGTGGAGTCGATTCGAATTTTGGCCAATATTGCACCAATTTCTTTGGGTGAAAGGCCCACATCTGCGGCGATGAATTTACTCTTAAAGTAGAGGTTTCCACTCTCGGCTCTATCGCGGAGATAATTCTTGAGTAGCTCTGTTTTTGCGTCTGTTGATAGGGAGGCATCTGGTTCCATTGGATAAGGAAAGGAGAGCAATTAATATATATACTAATGATCTCCCGTTCTTTTTTCGGTGGTTTTCAGAAAACACCTACTTTTTTGTTGTTTTCATAAAGGCACCAAAATAGATTAAACCTTTCATAAAGCTATTAAATAGATTATTTCATATGATTTAATAGCGTGTTAAATGTCTGACAAAGCAAGACATTTGGCGTATAAAAACGGGGTATTTTGGGGTGAAATGGGGTATTATGGGCGGTCATGGACCCAAAATGAGCCATCGATTTTTATTTCTTTTTTGAAAATAGGAACTTCATTTTTTAGACGGTTGATACCATCTTGAACTGTTTTGAAGGCTTCATCTCTATGCGCGCCCAGAACAACGACGAAAACCACATTTTCTCCAGATTCGATTGGACCAACTCTATGGTGCATGAGAACTTCGAAAATCCCGTCGCGTTGGCAGAGTTCGGAACATATTTGTTGTAGTCTAGATTCAGCCACTCCAGCATATTTTTCGAATTCTAGCCGGGTTGTGGGAGAATCAGAAGGATAATCCAATTCGCGGACTCTTCCGGTGAATGTGGCTATTGCTCCGGCTTGGTTTGCGTTGGGGGATTTGACAGCTCTAGCGATGAGAGAATCTAGAGTCTCAAATGGTTCTGTTGTTTGCAAGTTACGAAGGAGTTGATTGACATCTAGATTTTCAGCAGAATCTAGCTCCATTAGAGTGGTTCCGCTGTGGGAATGCTCGTTCAAAACTATATAAGGAATATTAGCATTTTCGAATCCGCCAACAAGAGCATAATCATGTTCAGTTGCTATAATATCAAAAAGGGTAGTGAGAGTCATATTAGATCCAGATGCGGACCAATTTCCTTTCTCATCTAATTGATATGCGGAGAAATTTTGTTTCTTAACGTCGCCAACTGGCAGAGGGGAGATTACTGCCAAAGATCCTTTGGAGGATAGAAAATTAGAAATTTCGTCCATCAGGGTACCTGAATCAGGAGGAGATGCAGCGATTCCAAGAGGTCTCATGTATGCATAAAGGGAAAGAAAAGGCTTGTATCCATCGACTGTGGTACGAATATGGTTAGATACTTAGGGAAGGGAAGGGATATATCTATTAAAGGCTTTCAAATTTGATAATGAGGATAGTGATTTCGATCGGTGGGAGTGTTCTTGTGCCAGGATTATCCAAAGATAGGATTGAAGAATACGCAGGGGTGGTAGACCAAATTATAGCAGAAGGGAACTCTGTGGGGATAGTTGTAGGAGGTGGCAGAATTGCAAGAGATTATATTGAGATTGCAAGAGAGTTTGGTTCTAATGAGAGTGAATTGGACCAAATGGGAATAGCGATTACAAGGGTTAATGCCCAATTATTAATGTTGGGAATAAATCACAAATTTGGACAGCTTCCCCCTCAAGATTATGAATCTGCTAAACAGATACTTCATCAAGAAGGAGTAGTAGTAATGGGAGGAGTTGCCCCGGGGCAGACTACTGATGCCGTTGGTGCAGCGCTAGCGGAGTATACTGATGCAGATTTACTAATATATGCGACTAGTGTGGATGGAGTATACGATTCAGATCCAAAATTAAATCCAAAAGCGACTAGATATGATGAATTGGCTCCAGGAGAATTGGTGGAGATAATTTCTAGTATGGAAATGATAGCAGGAAATCCAGCACCAGTTGATTTACTAGCTTCAAAACTGATTGAGCGATCGGGCATAAAAACAGTTGTAATTGATGGGTCAGACCCCAAGAATGTAATAAATGCTGTTCTTCATGGTAAGTATAATGGTACTATCATTAATTCGGATATGAAATGATAGTGGATATTCGATGATGGATAAAGAAACTGGTCGAATATTCTGGGCAGAAAAAATTGCAGATGAGATAGAACGTAGAGAGTCAACAGAGCCTATAGTAATAAAAGGGGCAGTATCACCTTCGGGTTCTCCTCATTTGGGGCATTTGAATGAAATAATGAGGGGATACTACGTGGCGGAAATGCTGCGAGAAAGGGGCCACAAAGTAAAGCAGATATTTACATCGGATGACAAAGATGCTCTGAGAAAACTTCCAAATGTCTTGACGGATGAAAACTGGAATCTAGTTGGATTGGGGGATATAGATGCAAAATTACTGGGAGAGAATTTGGGCATCCCATATTCAGAAATTCCGAATCCATTTGATAGTGGATATGAATCGTATGGGGATCATTTTACAGCATTACTACGGGAAAGTACGGAAATGGCGGGAGTCCCAGTGGAGTTTGTTTCAACAACTGAGATGTACAATGAGGGGATATTTGAAGGGGTAATTCGAGAGGCATTGACGGATTTACCACTTGTTCGTGAGATCCTTAGCAAATATCAAAAAAACGTTTCGGCAGACTATGTCCCATTCGTTCCGCAGTGTGAGAAGTGCCGTAGATTAACAACTGGTGTAAAAAACGTAGATATGGAGTCAGAAATGGTCGAGTATGAATGTGAAGGTTTTGCAGATGCAGATGGCATTCGAGTAAATGGTTGTGGACACAGGGGATTTGCAACATTTAGAGAGGGGAAACTCTCCTGGAGATTTGAATGGCCTGCTGATTGGAAGATATTAAAAATTGATTTTGAGCCATTTGGAAAGGACCATGCAGAAGGTTCATGGCCTAGTGGTCAGGAAATTGCTCGGGAAATATTTGGAATAGAACCACCAGTTCCGATGGTATATGAGTGGTTTACACTAGGCGGAAAGGCCCTTTCTTCTTCTAAAGGCAATATCGTCACGGTGAGAGACATGTTCGAGTTGGTTGAACCAGAAATCGTACGTTATTTTTTCGCGAAAAATCCAAATAAACAGAGAGATCTTGATCTTGAGAGAATAGATGTGTTGGTGGATGAATTTGATGAATTTGAGCAAACATACTACAAAGAAAATGTTCAGAAAACTGCTCAAGTTGTTCCTTCAAGTATATATCCCATAATAATCCGGGAGACGATGAAAGAGCAGGTGGGAAAGGAAGATCTCGAAGAATTTAAATTACGTCGTAGAATACCATACAGGTTTGCTGCAGTATTGGGAATGACCAACGATATTGACTTGCAAATTGGCATGGCAACACGTCGAGAATTGATTGAATTGGAGATGAGTGATTGGGTCACTTCGTTGGCAATTGGGCGTGTGCAAAAGGGAAGAAAATGGGCGGAGATTCATCAAAATGAATATAACTATAAAATTCTAGGGGAGGTTCCAGACATAGATATAGATGGAAACGTGGAGCAGGCTTTAGAAGAATTGGCTTGTTTTGTAGAAGAGGGGCATGAGGGGACAGAAATGCAGGAAAAAATTTATGAAATTGCGAAAAGTAACGAAATTGAATTGAGTCAGTTTTTCAAAGTCAACTACAAACTATTTTTTTCCCAGGATAGAGGGCCAAGATTGGGACCTCTATTAGCATCTCTTGATCAAGAATTTGTAGTGAGACGGTTGCGGAGAGAGGGGTAAACAGTTCTATGGAATATTCCGTTTGGACTATTTTATGGGGGATTTTAGTTTATTCTATTTTGATAAGATGGTTGGAACAAAAAGGCATCATTCCAAAATACATTAAATCTCAAGGGCCGATACATACCATTCACACAGAGAAAGGAAGGAAGCTATTAGAAAAATTAGCCGCTCCAAGGGGTTTGTGGAAAATATGGGGAAATATAGGAGTGATTGTTGCTAGTTTGATGATGGTTGCTACATTTGCATTATTGATATTCTCTGCGTTCATGGTAATACAGAATCCTACCCCTACTGCATTGAGCCAGCCTAGGAATGTGCTCATAATCCCAGGTGTGAATGAATTTCTCCCATGGAAAGTTGCTCTAGAAATATTTTTGGGATTGATAATAGGACTGGTCGTTCATGAAGGTGGGCATGGGATAATGTGTAGGGTAGAAAAAATTAAAGTGAAAACAATGGGGTTGGCCTTATTTACAATTCTTCCAATAGGGGCATTTGTAGAACCTGATGACAATAGTCGAAAGAGAGCAAGTCGAACTGGGCAAATGAGAATGTTTTCAGGAGGTGTTGCAAATAATTTTTTAGTTGCGATGGTATGTTTTTTGTTATTATTTGGTCCAGTTTCGGGAGGGATTGTGATGGGGGATGGGATAGCAGTTGGAGGTATATTGCCGGGGTCTCCGGCGGAGCAAGCTGGAATTCTAGAAGGGGATCGGGTGGTGGGAGTAGAGAAAGGAGAAGTGATGGAAGTATGGGAAGTTAAGAGAGGGGATTCGGGCGGCGTTTTGAGGACAACTATGGATCGGGAGATTGGCATAATTGGTATGAGTGGAGAGGGACCATACAAATACAGAGAATCGGTGATAGGATATGGGAATGATTTGTTAATTGAGGGAGAGAAGGTGCAAACAATAAGTGGGTTAAAAGAATTAATTAGAACCAAAGAGGTTGTGTTAGTTCAAATAGGAGGAGAAGAAGCACAAATCATCCCCATGGGGGCACTGGTGAGTCTTGTAGAAAAAGGGCCGTGGATGGAAGAGGATGAGACTCAATGGCCACCTTTCGGTCATATAGTGGTGACAAATATCAATGGGATTCGGGTGATAGATAGTGAGGGGCTTACAGATTTTTTAGAAGAGAGCACACCAGGAATGGTTGTGGAAATAAAATATTATGAGTTTCTAGAAAGTGAAAACAGATGGGGAAAATCAGAACAGAAAGTTCAGTTGGGAAAGCATCCAAATTCGCAAAATGGATCTGGTTTTTTGGGGGTGATTTCCTCGGGGGGAATCAGTGGAATTGAATTTGATGATGTGGGAATAGTGGAATATCCAGCAGAAACATACTTGCAAATTTTAGGAGGAGGAGATGGGAGGATGGCAAATGGTGAACAGGTTTCTTTTGGTTCAAGAGTAATGATTGCTTTGCAATTGCCAGTACTAAGTGCCACTAGTTCTAATTTTTCGTTTAATTTTGCAGGATTCACAGCAGAGAATACTAATTTTTATTCGGTGAAGAGTCCACTAGAAAAGGTAGATTGGATTGTGTTTAAATTGGCAAATATTCTTTTTTGGACAGGGTGGATAAATTTCAATCTAGGCCTATTTAATTGCATACCAACAGCCCCATTGGATGGAGGGCATATTCTACGAAAATATGTAGAAATTGCGATCCAGGGGATTTCAAAGAAAGAACTACCGCAGATAGCTAATTTTGCGTGCAGAGGGATTAGTGTTATAATGGTTATGTGCCTTGTAATTGCTATTTTTGGCCCATCTTTGTTTTCAGGATGAAGATTGGAAGATTAAATTAAAGGGAAGAATAGTTTTTGTCTGTTGCCGGGAGAGGAATAGGCAAAGAAATGAGATTTAGTGTTGGGTTATTGAATGAGTATGCTCCAAACGAATTGTCCGAGATAGCGAAAACGGTTGATGATAACAGGAAGTATAAAAATCTCTTTATTGCAGATGAACGATTATACAAAAACACATATGCTCAATTGGCTATTGTGGCCGATGCCACTAGGAGAGTTAGGATTGGGACGGGAGTGACAAATCCATATACACGACACCCCACATTAACGGCTGCTGCTATCTCTACTATATCAGAAATATCAGGGGGAAGGGCTATATTAGGATTGGGTGCTGGATCCCCCATGGTGCTTAATCCACTTGGGATTTCACAAACTCAACCCATTGAAACTGTGTGTGCTGCGACTGATGCCATCAGGGAGTTAATAGAAGGGAAAAATGTTACAATGAAATCGGATGTGTTTTCAATGGAAAATGCTAGACTAAATTTTGTTTCGGAGGATAGAATTCCAATTTACATTGCAGGAAGAGGCCCAAGAATTTTATCTCTAGCTGGGAAAATGGGAGACGGTGTGATTGCTGGTGCGGGTTTGGCTTCGGTTGCGGGAATGGAATACGCGAGAGAACATATTCAAAAAGGAACGGAGGATTCGAACAGGGATTTCGATGATTTGGACATTATATGTTGGGCATTTTTATCAATTGCTGATGAAAGGGATACGGCTTTAGATTCTGTTGCGGACATAATCGCCAGGATAGTGAAGGCAGTTCCGTTGAAAACTTTAGAAGCGATTGGGATTCCGAAAAAAGATGCAGAAAAGGTGAAACGGATAAATGATATTGGTTTGTTGAAATTAAAAGAAATTAGAAAAATTTTAACTGAGGAAATAGTTGAACAATTTGCGATTGTGGGGACTTCGGAGGAGTGTCTCGCCCATATGGAGAAATTAATCGAGTCGGGGGTAAAACATATAGCAGGGCTTCCTTTTGAGAATCGGGGGCATGGAACCCAAGAGATAATAGAAAAATTTTCAGAAGAGGTTATACAAAATTTATAATGACAACATATGTAACTAGATTGGAATGTGTATTCTGCGGGGAAGAATATGAAGATCAACCTATGTTTGAAGGGTGCCCTAGTTGTAAAACTAAAAAATTTGTTTCGAATGTGGCCCCAATATATGATTACGACGTGCTTGCAAAAAAAATTTCTAGAAAAACGTTTGAAAATTTTAATGATATGTGGGCATACGCAGATCTTCTTCCAGTTGATATCAAATATGCAATTACACTGGGAGAAGGGGGAACGCCCCTGATAGAATGTCCCACATTTGGAAGTGAAGAGAGTATAAAATTATATATTAAAGATGAAAGTCAAAATCCAACGTGGTCGTTTAAAGATCGTCTTTGTTCTGTTGCTGTGTCAAAAGCGGTGGAGATCGGTGCAAAAAAAATAACAATTGCTTCAACTGGTAATCATGGCGCATCCACTGCTGCTTATGCAGGGAGAGCTGGATTGGAGAGTGTAGTATTTACGTTGGAGTCAGTTCCAGAAACAATGAAAATTCAAATAGGAGCATATGGTGCAAAAATTTTGGCTACGAAAGAGCCAAAAGATCGTTGGATATTGATGAAAGAATGCATTGATAAATTTCAGTGGTATCCAACTGGGAATTATATGGACCCCCCCGTTGGAAGTAATTTTTATGGGATTGAAGGATACAAAACAATTGCATATGAAATTTGTGCCCAATTGGGATGGAATGTTCCGGAATGGGTGGTCCAGCCCACAGCCTATGGGGATGGGTTAAGTGGAATTTGGAGAGGATTCAAAGACTTGTATGAATTGGAATTAATAGACAAGCTCCCGAGGATGGTTGCAGTAGAGCCGTTTGGTTCTTTGAAGAAAACACTAGACACAGAAGACCATATAATTAAATCGGTGGAGATGGAACCTACAATAGCATTTTCTATTGGGACTAGTATTAGCACATACCAAGGTCTAGCTACTTTAAGAGAATCGAATGGTTTGGCCGTTTTATCAGAGGATGAAGAGATTAGAAAATTGCAACAGACGGTGGGGGAAAGGGTTGGAATTTATGCGGAAGCTGCTGCAATTGCTTCGGTTTTGGGAGTTGAACGTCTGAAAGAAGAAGGAGAAATTAAAGAGGGGGAAACGGTTGTTTCTATATCAACTTCGAGTGGATTGAAAGATGCCAAGATGACAGGGGAAAGAATGGGAGATGTCCCGGTAGTAGATTCGAAAATAGAATCTATTTTAAAGTATATATAAAATAAACATAGGGTATAAGAATTAGATTACTAAAAGGTCGGGGTGGCAATGGGAGAATCGTTTGGCCCCGTTCGAGGTTATGTGGACTTCGTCTTCGACTTGTATTCCGGCCGTGCCTAACTCATAATAAGGAGGTTCTATGCACAAAACCATTCCAGACTTCAAGGTTCCCGTGCCAGGTGAAATTGTTGGGTGATCATATACATCGATCCCAATCCCGTGGCCAACATGGTTACGGTCGAATGTTGGAAACAAGTCAGACCCATGTTCATTAACGTAGTCGATCACGCCATTGAAAATTATATCAGTGGAAACTCCATCGCAGAGTAGATCGATTCCATGGTCCATTGATCCATTAAGAACTTCATATTTTCTCTGGAGAATGGGTTCGGGTTCTCCGAATGAAAAGGTTCTCGCTATGTCAGAAGAATAGTTGGAGTAAGTACAACCTACATCGAATCGGATTAAGTCTCCATATTGGAGTGTACGGGTCCCAGGAACAGCGTGTGGATATGCCCCATGAGAACCAAACCCAATAGCAGTGAAAAGAGGATAGGCCCCTTGAGAAATGAGTTCGGACTCATAAATTCTTGCTAGATCTTGTTCAGCCATGCCGAGTTCAACCGTTTTAATTGCATTTTCAATAGCATTTTGGTTTATTTCTACTGCTTGTTTTAAGCGTTTGATCTCATCTTTATTTTTTATTTGTCGTAGATCGGAGAGTAGATCATCTGCAGCTTCGATTTTTGGGGCTATGCTTTTTCGAATCTCATCGAACTCAGTGAATGAAAATCCACTTGTTTCTATGGCAATTGTACTAGAAGTGAGTGGAAGAGAATTAATTGCAGAGAGGAGAGCAGAGATTGGACTTTCAAAATTATTTTCATTTTTAATAGTTTGTACGGTGCGGTCAGAAGGAGAAATATCGGTTCCTTCGTAGAGGAAAAAATTGCCATAAGTGTATACGGAATTATAAGGTATGTTTGCATCAACAATTATGCTAGCATCAACGGCAGGTAAAACTATAATGGGATTGGATAGATCGGTTTGCCAGATTGCAAATGCTTTCTGCCCGAGTAAACGTTGGGTGAGACTTTCTAGGCCTGAAAGGTAGAAAACATTTTGAGGGGAGGAGGCGACGATTATATCCAGGCCGTTTTCTAGTAGAGCTTCTCGTATTCGGGTGCTAGAGATCATAAGGGCAACTTAGTCGTTGAAGCACATGAAATGTGTAGTTGGAAGAAATAAATCATGATAGACACAGATCAAAAGATATTTTAGTAGTTGCAGTGCCTCGTATGATGATGGACTGGGATGATAGAGGAGGGTTGGTAATAATAGCAGGCTTTGTTTTGTTTATTTTGGTCATAGCGACAAGTTTTGCATTTGCCCCGGTAATGGGGATAGATTCGGAGCAGGAAAAGATGACCTTGGTGGGGTCCCAGGGGGGAGGCCCGGGGTGGCATGAATATGGTAGCATATATCTACTGGAAGGCGGGGAACAAATATGGCGTGAGGCAAGTGCTAGTAGCTATTTTGATGTAACAGTATTAGAAAATGGAAATGTGTTAGTAGGATTTATGAATAGTGGATATTCTAATTGTGAATTGAGTTCGGGGGAGTGCGTTCGGACTGGGTTTAGAATCATAAAGGGGGGAGAAGATCCCAAAGTAGTTGAAGAGTATAGCTTTGAAGTGAGAACTGGAAAGGATAGTGAAGTTCACGCAGTCAGCATGCTTCCTTCGGGGGAATTTTTGATATCGGATATGGATCTGGAGCGCATATTTACAGTGAAGGGGGGAGAAGTTACCTGGAGTTGGGAAGCCAGAACTGTTTACGATGAGCCAAAAGATCCTACAAAACGTGATTGGCTCCACATAAATGATGTGGATGTAATAGGAGAGGACAGATATCTAGTTTCAGTGCGAAATGCTAATCAAATTTTGATAATTGATAGAAATGAAGGGGTGGTTGAAATTATAAATAAGGATTATGATGATAGTGATGATGCTAGTTGCAAGAGGATGGGCGCACTAGAAGATACAGATGGGGATGGGAACATACGATGTGGAGATCCAAGTATACTTAATCACCAGCATAACCCCCAGTGGTTAGGTGAAGGAAAAATATTGGTTGCAGATAGTGACAATGATAGGATTGTGGAGTTGCACAGGGGTGAGAGCGGGAAGTGGGAACCGGTGTGGGCACTTTATGAAGCAGGGGGAATTGATCTGAATTGGCCTAGAGATGCGGACAAACTACCTAGTGGGAATATATTGATTACAGATACATTGAACAAGCGGATCATAGAAGTAGATCCGCAAGGAAAAATTGTGTGGGGAGTTTGGACCCAATTCATACCATATGAAGCGGATCGTTTGCCATATGGAGAGATAAATGGAATAGATGATATGGGAGAATCTAATCAGATTGAATGGGGTGGAGTTGGGTTGGGAGATAATGTAAAAAATTCGGAGGAAATTGGAGAGATAGGATCAAGAGGATCGGGAGTCCCTATAATTTCAGATTTATTGTTTATAACGAGAGTTTTGTTACCTGAAATTCCATATTGGTTTAAAGAGTTACAATTAATTGCTACAATCATATCAGTAACCATGGTGGGTGCCGGGTGGAAAATGCGGAGACGGTCGGGGTGAGAAGAAATATTTTTATTTTTGGTGACGTGCAGAAGAAATGGATTTTGCGATCATTCCCGCTTGGGCACCTGCAACAAAACCAGCGTCTATATTTACAGTAGAGAGTACTGCGCATGATTGTAGCATGCTAGTTAAAGCTGCCTCTCCCGACCCACCAAGGCCATAGCCTGTTGAAACAGGCAATCCAATAACGGGAGTATCTACAAGTCCAGCAACTAGAGATGGCAAGGTTCCTTCTCGCCCTGCTGCAACGATTGCCACATCTGCTGATCTGATGAGTTCAAGTTGGTCGAGTAATCTATGGAGACCTGCGACTCCGACATCTCTTATTTGAACTATATTTGCACCCATCTCAGAAGCAATAATAGCAGCCTCATCGGCAATGGGGCGATCACTGGTTCCTGCAGTGACTATTGCAATAGTCGCGTCTATAACATGTGGTTCAAAATTAGGGGCCTTCGCCACGGTTATTCGGGGGTGTGAATAGGATTTTATTTCTACAGATTTTGGGAGATTTTTTTGAATGGCTTCTTGAATTTGGGGAGTGGTTCTAGTGATAATTGCTCGCCCTGTAGTTTCGACTGCTATGGAAGCCAAAGTTACTATTTCATCTATAGTTTTTCCATCGCAAAGGATGCCTTCAGGTATACCATGCCTGTGTTCTCTGGCTGCGTCAAATCTACCAGCTTCGCTGGTGACATAACCTAATAGTTTTGCTTCTGCCTCTGCGATGCTTATTTTCCCATCTGAAAGGTCTTGAAGTACATCGCGCATGAATGGATAAAAGGGTGCGTGATACTCGTAATTGCCGTTTTGTATTTTGGGTTAAAATGGTTAGCTTTCCGCCCTCAGGAGTTCAATCATAGTGACTATATCAGAAGGTGATTTATGTTCGTTGAGGGCGTTCATAATTACAGTTGCCTCTTTTGCTGTAAAGAAATTTTGACATATGATTTTTCCGATAGGAGTTGCTCGATTATTAGATACGAGACCCAATTTGACGAGATTTTGTATAGCCATTTTTGTTTGAATTTCTCCAATCATGGAGGAATTGAGTTGAGAAGTGTGTTGAGGTGCGACGACTATATTTGCGAGGGTTTCGCTCATAGCAGCTTGTTCGTCGTAAGAGGGGTGTACGTTTTCTACATCACTTGTGAGTAATTCGAATGCCACTTGATCTTCGGTTCGACGCATGGTTCTTGAATATACTTTTCCGGGTTCCACCAGCAGATAGATTAAACCAGTATCATGATAACTTGGGCGACCTGCTCGCCCTTGCATTTGTTGAAATTCCTGAGTAGTTAGCCAGTTAGTTCCCATTGCAAGAGAATCGAAAACGACTTGAGATGCTGGAAAATCGACACCCGCAGATAGAGCAGCAGTAGTTACGACTGAGGCTATTTTTCCTTCAGAAAATCTTTGTTCGACTTTTTTTCTTTGATAGTGGTCTAGACCTGCATGATAGGGTGCAGAAGAGGATGTTAATTTGTTAGAGATGTCGTGGCATCTCTGCCGGGAATTCGTGAATATTATTGTCTGGCCGCGATATCCCTTTGAAGATTTGTTCATGAATTCTCGTTGGACAAGTTCATTTATCATTTGATATTTTTGACCAGGGAGAGAAAATGCTATGTGGCGGTGAAGAGGGATAGTCCGGGTGTTGAATTCGAGGGAGATTGCGTCGAGATCAGAAGCGAGGTGATTTGGGTTCCCCACAGTTGCAGAGAGATATATCCACTGGGTTTTGGTGGAAAAATGTTTACAATGATGCTTCAAACGTGCTATAAGTCCATCTATACAATGTCCCCTTGAGTGATCTGCAACCATGTGGATTTCATCGATTACGACGGTGCCCACATTGGAGATATCCTTATGCGTTCTCAATGCATGGTCCATTCCTTCGTAAGTTCCTACGATAACGTCGGAGTTGGGATTAAAAGGGTATGAATCACCTCGGACACGGCTTGACCCTACCCTGAGGGATATATCAAGTAAATCTCCATAATGCTCCTTGAAATTGGCATATTTTTGATTTGCAAGGGCGACTAAAGGAACTAAAAATAGGAATTTTCCATCCCCATTGAGAGCTCGATTGATGCCTGCGATCTCCCCAATTAAAGTTTTTCCAGTCCCGGTAGAACTAACTATTAACTGATCAGTTTCAGTTAGCAATCCATTTTGAAGTGAGAGGTTTTGAATCGGTTGTAATGTTTCAAAGCGATTGAGGAGGGATTTTCGGAGATCTTCGTGAATATCTATCTCTTTAATGTCGACAGATGGGACAGATGATTGTTCAGAGGTTACTTGATCAAATGCAGTTAGATGAGGATCTAGTTCTCCGGAAAATGCTTTTTTTACGCGCCCAATGTCCTGCAGGTCCAAGAGGATTTTTTGGATGTGATTTTTGGTTGCTTTGGTCCAAGTTCCATTTGGTGAATACTCGGTTTCTAGCTCAGAAAGGGCACAAGATAAACATATTTCATGAGGATATGAAACGATGACATTGGAATCAACAAGAGGAGAAAAATCGCCTGCAGAAGAACAATAATGGCAAGTTCGCACGACTTCCGCTTGAAGTCCGTAACTAGACAGAAGGGACTTAATTTCATCGCGTTTTTCTTTTTTTGTTTGGCTAGAAATTCTTATTTTTTTTGCCTTTCTCCCTAGATCAATAAAATCTTCGGGGCGGCGTAGTTGTTCTTTTGTTCGTCCTTGTACCCTAAATCTCAAAGGTCTTGGTCCTGCTTTTGTTGATTTTGTCTCGAGAATGGATTGAAATAATTTTTCATCGTTGTGAATTCCAGATACGAAAAAATCAGAATTTTTCGAATGCAAAAACAGTGTGAAGTCTTGGCGGCTAGGGGCCACAAGGTTGGGTAAGATTTCAATTGATATGAGAGTTTTCTATTTTTCAAGTATAAAGTTGGCCTAACCGAATGATAGCGCAGAGGTGCCAGTTCAAAGACATTCATATGAGTAATATTTTGGGGGTTTGATATAGGAGCAAGCTTTATATTTTTTAGATGCGTTACTTGAATCTATGCCCCCACTAGGTGGGTAGTGTCCACCGTAATCTGGGCATGGTAAATCGGGGAGCAAGCTTTATATTTTTTAGATGCGTTACTTGAATCTATGCCCAAGATCGCAATCATAGGAGGCGGGATCGCAGGTGCCAGTATAGCATATCATCTATCGAAAAGGGGGAGCCATTCGGTGGATGTTTACGAGAGAGGAGAATTGCTTTCAGAAACCACTAGTAGATCCGCGGCGGTGTTTGGTCACTACGGAAATGCTACTGAAGTGAAAATGAAAAGATACGGTGCCGAATTGTACAATAAGTTTTTCCTAGAATCAGATAGAGAATTGCACTTTAATTTAACTGGAAGGTTGCTTTGTTCAACGACAAAGGAAGGTGCAGACGCCCTGTCAGGTATTGGTGGGGAAGATGCAGATGAAAGTTCGGCCGGGAGTGGTGTTCCTGAAAAAGAGAGATTGATACTAGACGATCCAGTTACTTACATAGCAAAGGGGGAATTAAAAAGGAGGATGGCGACCGTGCCATATTTGGATGATAGTGAGATAATGGGTTGTCTTTATCAGCCAAATGTGGGATTTTTAGAGCCAATTGGGATGGGTAGAGAATTTGTAGATAGAGCAAAAAAACATGGAACTCAATTTCATGAGTCTTCGGAGGTGAATGAAATTGTAAAAAATGGAAATGAGATAGAAGGATTGGTTGTAAATGGTGATTTTAAAGAAGTAGATGGAATTGTATGTGCAGCAGGTCCATGGAACATTCCAATGGCTAGATCAGTAGGTATTGAATTGCCAGCAACACACACATTGGCACCCATATTAATGATGGAGGTGCCCAATCCGATGAAAGTAATACCTCCGTTGTTCCAGAATATTGAATCGGGAGTATACGTAATAGGAAGGGACAATAAAACAGTATATGTTGGATCTTATGGAGACGAGGGAGAGTATGATCCGAGAGAGATAAATGATAAGATACCGGTCGAGCTAAGAGAGAAGATGCTCAAGTTTGCAACGAAATTTTTCCCTATTTTGAAAAAGGCCAAAGTAGTAAAGGAATGGGTTGGGATTCGATCGGGTGTGTCCGATGGGGTGCCTATTGTGGGTTGGACAGAAGTGAAAGGTCTCTCTATTGCTGCGTTTGACTCTTCAGGAATCCAACTCTCTCCAGCGGTGGGAGATATCATATCTAGGCAGATAATAGATGGGGATCAAACGGAATTTTATGAAAACGTATCGATTACTAGATTCGAGGGGTATACGGATGCCAAATGGTCATTAAATAAGTAGATAAAGTAGAGAAGGTCGTACTAATTTTAGGATAGTTCTGCGTACATCCGGTCGACTTTGGCAGCGAAAACAAAATCAGTTTTGTGCAGTCCATTTATTTTGTGAGTCCAAACATCGATTTCTACTTTTCCCCAAGAGAGATGAATATCAGGATGGTGCCATTCTTCTTCGGCTAAGAGTCCTACTGAATTGGAAAATGACAGAGCGGATTTAAAATCGGGGAAGGTATACACTCCGTGTAGGTGATGGTATTCTATGACATTCCATTTTTCTGTGTCAAGTTGTGTTAGGTAGTCTAGATAGACTTCGGGGGGGAGAGGCTCGTCGTCGCTAGAACATGCGAGACATTGCTGATCGGCTAGGTTGAAATCCATATGTAATCTTAATTTGAAAGAAAAAAGAGTTTACTAAAAAGGAGGAAACGAGCCGTTCGGCAAACATATACTACAATGTGGTGTATTTTGAGATAGATGTTTGCGTGGCCAACTGAGTTTTATATGTTGT
The DNA here is from genome assembly GCA_964597855.1 of uncultured Halobacteriales archaeon. Taxonomy (GTDB): domain Archaea; phylum Halobacteriota; class Halobacteria; order Halobacteriales; family Hikarchaeaceae; genus Hikarchaeum. Next base: position 55,100 of record CAZQZO010000008.1, read on the forward strand.
TAATGGCGTGCGCTGTTTTCAGAGGGAGTGAGGTAATATTTTCGAAAAGAGGTTTGGAAAGCGGGGGGAATTGGTTACAGAATACATTTCAAACTCTTTTTGTTAGAACGGTACTAGCATGGTCTTTGTTGTTTGTACTGTCAGAGGGTGAGATGGCAATTCGGGGAATATCCATTATTGCGATAGGGGCTTTTGTGTTTTCAGGAATAGTTGCAGCAGGTATTGGTTCATTACTTTTTTACAACGGAGTAGATAGAATGGGAGCTAGTGTTTGTACCGCGATAACGAATACTCGTCCTCTTTTTGTTGTCGTTCTTGCAGTCGTTTTTCTAGGAGAGGATATAACGATTCCAGGAGTGATAGGAGTAATATTGGCAGTAATAGGAGTCATACTTATAACTCGGTCAAAGAGCGGGAATTTAACAGGGTGGAAAAAAAGTGATATTGTATTTCCACTTATTGCGGCTTTGCTTTTTGCGGTGGGAAATGTGGCTAGAAAATTTGGGTTTGTAGTAGAGCCAATTAGTGCCATTCAAGCACTGGCGATAAATGAAATAGCTGCATTGGTCACAGTGGGCATCTATGGGGTTTGGGTAGGAAGAGGACATGAACTATACAAAGGCAATGTTAAAAGCTATCAAAATTTCCTATTAAGTGGAATATTTGTCTTTTTTGCTTTATTTTTATTATTCCAGGCGCTTATAATAGGGCCTGTTTCAATAGCAGATCCCATTCTTGGAACCGCACCATTATTTACTGCAGTGATAGCAGTTGTGTTATTGGGGGAAGTGGAGAAGATAACAAAGCCGTTGATCATAGGGACTTTGTTGATTATTATAGGAATTGCCCTCCTAACTATCAGTTGGTAGATATAGTCTACTTAGTGTCGGTGTTGTGGGAAAACGGAACTTTATGAAAATGTATCGATTACTAGATTTGAGGGGTATACCGATAC
>CAZQZO010000009.1:0-53244 GCA_964597855.1 uncultured Halobacteriales archaeon
CAATACACCCTGCAAATACTGTTGTTATCAGCAGAACACAAACTAAAATAGAATACAGCTTTTTCATACAATTTCCTTGAATTCTTCTATTGATCTCCCCTTTAAAAAGCTGACCAAATATGGTATATGATATATTGTTTTTAATAAATATAACTTACAATTTTAATAATTCCTCTGCACTTTCGTTATGGAACGTCACGGATAATAAAACCTACAATATATTGCTAAGACAGACTAAGAAAGACTATGTTTAGGATTGGTTCTCATGTTTCAACAGCAGGTGGAGTTGAAAAAGCGGTCGACCGTCAAGTGGAAATAAAAGGAAACTGCGGTCAACTTTTTGTAGGTTCTCCCCGGGGATGGAAAGTGGGAGAAGTCAAAAAAGAGGGTGCAGACCTATTTAAAAAATACTGCTCAGAAAAAGACGTTGGACCGTGGATAGTCCACGGAACATATCTAATCAATTTGGCAACACCAAAAGAAGAATTAGCAGAGAAATCCGTTGCAACTGTTCAAGGAGAATTAGATGCCTCGGCAGAGTTGGACATTCCCTATTATACCTTCCACCCCGGTGCACACACGGGAGAAGGGGTTGAGAAAGGACTGAAGAACATAGCCATGCGACTTTCCCAATTGGAGATCCCAAGCTCCGTCACACTACTTCTAGAAAACACTGCTGGAAAAGGTACTACTCTAGGGGAGACGTTTGCAGAACTCCAAACGATGGTAGAAGAATCAACATATGGCTACGACGACATAGGGGTGTGTCTTGATACATGTCACTTATTTTCTGCCGGATATGGATTTGGAACCGATGAAGAAATCTCTCAGATGATTGATGAAATTGAAGGGACAATCGGCATTGAAAATGTGCGTTATTTACATCTAAACGATTCGAAGCACCCATTCGGATCAAAAAAAGATGAACACGAACACATAGGCGATGGGGAAATCGGAGAGGGGCCCTTTAGAACTCTCATCAACCACAAACTCTTTAGAGGCCTTCCAATGGTTCTAGAAACGCCAATAGATGAGGAAAAAGACCACTCTTGGGACATTCAAAAAATAAGAGAATTAAGGGACGATTCTTAAATCATGGCGATAGAACCTGCGCTGAACAGGTCCTCTATCTCTTACCCAACTACTCCTTCGGAGTTAATCGATCATGCGATTGAATATTCTAAAACAATCAAATTACCTATTGACATTTCCGTTATTCATTGGACTATATCCCGTCGTGCAACCAAACGAGCAGCTTGCTGTAAATTTTCCCCCGGATCTCCTGACATTCTCATCTCTCTCACGTGGAAAGCTTTCCAGGCCTATGGATGGGAAAAATTCAAGAGCATCATACGACACGAGTTGATTCACGTATGGGAATATCAAACATATGGATCAACTTCTCACGGATCGTTATTCAAAGAAAAAGCACAACAATTAGATGCACCTCTTCGTTGTGATGCATTTTGTCCCCCTAGATTCTATCTCATCTGCAAAAACAAAGATTGCCAGTGGAAAACCATCCGCCATCGCGCATCGAAAACAGTAACTCACCCTTTCAATTACTATCGCTGTCGCAAATGTGGATCTCCTTATACAGTTGAACATGTAGGCACGTCTATTCGCTGGAACACACATTTAGAATATCGACAGGCACGGAAAAAAATAGGAATCCATTGGTAATCCCTCATCCCACTTCACGTATATTCTTTCCAATGTCGTATTGCCCACCAACCAACCCCTGAACACAATAACCCCCCTGTTACCAAATACAAATATGTCTGTAACGTGTACCCTGTTCCTTGTACCATTCTAACCAATCCTTCTCCAGACAATGATACTAGAACGAATCCAAAGATTGTAATCGCAATTACCACTTTCATTATATCAATTGCATTTTTCCGTTTCGTTTTTTCTATAGAATAAATAGTGACTATGAACACCACTGAACTAAATAATACATAAAATCCCAACCTCTCATCACTTCCTGTATTTTGTCCATTGATTAACCCCACCAATCCCACTGCAGCCAATGCAAAAATCAAAGTAAAAAATATAACTTGAACTCCATTCTTCCCTAATTTACTCGACCCAACCCTGTTCACTAATTTTGTTATTTTTCCAATTCCTTTCACAACCCCTTTAATTTTTTTTGGAATATCCATTTTCACACCCATCGTTCCCATTCTCCTTTTTTTCCCAAACCCTTTCATAATTTTTCCTCTCTTGTATTTCAGTAGAGGGAAGGCTATATACATGGCGCCCAAAAATCGTTTATTTAATGCCTCAAAACTCCAAAACCATCACAATAACCAATGATGGTATCACCTTGCCTATCACATCCATTGTCACTGGACGTGGCTTTATTACAGGCAAATCCGGATCTGGAAAATCTAACACAGCCAGTGTGGTGATTGAAGAACTTCTTAAAAATCGTTGCCCACTTTTAATCATTGATACCGATGGTGAATATCGTGGATTGAAAGAACAATTCAAAGATCTCATTCATGTGGGACAAAAAGAAGAATCAGACGTCGAATTAACGTTAGAAAGGGTGGATCTAATCACGGATCTTGCACTAATCCAAGGGGCTCCTATCATTCTAGATGTGTCTACCCTCAAAACTGATCAGGCAAAATCAATCATCAACGAGGTTGTCACGTTGTTATTTCATAAGGAAAAGGAACATCGGAAACACTTTTTAATTGTAATTGAGGAAATACACGAATTTATTCCGCAACAAGGTGGCGTAGATGAGTTGGCGCAAAATATAATCCGAATAGCAAAACGCGGACGGAAACGCGGACTTGGAATTTGTGGAATATCTCAAAGACCATCTGCTGTTGATAAAGATTTCATTACTCAGTGTAGCTGGTCTGTTTGGCACCGTTTTACGTGGGCGATAGACAAAAAGGCAGTAAACCAAACATTAGGAATTGACTACGCAAATCAAATATCCTCTCTCAAAACAGGAGAGGCGTTTTTAGCAACAGACTGGGATGAAACTAGTAGAATCTCACTAAAACAAAAAGAAACGTTCGACGAAGGCGCAACACCCCACACTTCAGATATAGTCCGTCCCACTTTTAAATCAGACCAGAGCGAATTAATTGAACAACTACGCTCTATAGAAGGTCCCCCTCCTGAATTGGACCCGACCGCATTGAGAACAGAACTCACCTCCAAAAATTCTCGTATCAAAGACTTAGAAAACCGTATTCTGGAATTGACATCAGAGCTAGATGCAAACCCCCCTCTCCCTTCTACAAAAAGAATTGAACCTCCTAAACCAATATCTCCACCAAATTCCTCTCGGAACAAACTCTTAGAAGACTCAATAGAATCAATCAAGGCGAACGCAAAGAAACAAACCACCACGGACGTTTCTCAAGATTTCAATCCAATTTGGGAGCTTGGACAATTGATTCTGTATCTTTGGCGCGTTTCTCTCCGTGGATTTTTGATAATTTTGGTAAAATTGATAGGCATTTTTAAAATAAAACTTTAATTACAAAAAGGATCTATATCTCTAACAGAGGCTTATTAATGTCAAAACACAAACATGAGCATTCCCCCGATCCAAATCAAGCAACTAAGAAGCATCGGGGACTGCTTGACGTACGTGCAGATGGGGGATCAACAACAACTATCCAAGCCGTTGATTGCCCTGCAGATAAAGTATACAGTAATAGAAGAATATTCATACAAGAAGTGGCAGAGCGCCATTTCGACAATCGCGAAGTGTGGGCCGCATTGCGGGACCCTGCCAAACGTGTAATAAAGGGGTCTGATATCCCACTTAAATCCAAAACTGAGAACTCTCTACTTGAGGGTTCAAAAGCATGGGGAAGATCTTATGTCCGTCCTTGGAAAGGAAGGACTCAAAGCATGTCTCTCATGGAGCGCGTTCTTGCGCCCGAAGCAGACGACAAAAAACATGCTCATCAAAATGAAGCGATGATGTATGTTTTAGAAGGAAAGGGATATGAAATTCACGACGGTGAGGAATATATTTGGGAAGCCGGAGATCTAATTGTAATCCATGGTGGATGTGTGCACGAACACTATTCCGTCGATCCCGATAAACCATGCCGCCTCTTAGTATATAATTCACTTCCAATTTACAATTTCTTACATCTTGTATATCAAGGGACAGTTCGACACACTCCTGGAGATCGCGCAAAAGATCCCAATTGGGTTCCTCCATTCGATTGGCACGTTGGCCGTGAAGAATACTCCAAGGAAGATCATGATCAATATGCACAGATGAGGCAGATGCTCTCCAAAGAAGAAGCAGCAGTTAAATCTGCAACCCAGAGGTCAGGTGTATAGCTATGGCAGAAAACGTTGACTTCGACGATCCTCATAACTATGAATTTGATCACATACCTCGGCATAGGAAAAGAACCAAAGAAATGGTTCCTGATGACTATATTCATATGGATGAACGCGACGAATGGGAGCGTGGAAATCTAACCACAACCCACTATCAAGAATTCCTTGAGGATTCAAAACAGAACCCACTTTCTCAACACGGACCCCGTGGCCCTCTCCATAAAATCATTAAACCCGAAGAGATGCCCTGGGAAGATTCCCCCCATGGAAAAATAAAATGGCTTCTCAGTGAAAAAATGGAGAGAGACCTTGGCCCTACAGGTGCCGTTAACACCGATCTCTATATGCAAATTATACCTCCTGGAGGGAAATCAGGCAAACATCGGCATATGAGTGAAGAGCTGGTATTTGTTTTAGACGGGGAAGGATACGATCTCCACTGGGATCCAACCGCTGTTATGAGGAACAAAATTGTATGGGAGTGGCCGGAAGAACCCCAAAAATTTTTATGGGAAACAAACGACGTAATTTTCATTCCCACTAACACTGCACATCAACATATAAATGCTAGCGAGGACCATCCCGCTAGATTACTCTGCTGTAATGCGCGTATCTATAACCACCTAGGTCTTGGATTCAACGACTTAGAACAATTTGAAAACGCACCCGAATTTGAAGGGTAATCGCCCTCCATTCTCTTCTATTTATAAGCTATACTAAATGGGTCGGGCCAGATTCGAACTGGCGATCTCCGCAATGTGAATGCGACGTCATAACCAGACTAGACCACCGACCCCTGTATATGGAGTTATTACTTTTTCATGTCTATTAAACGTTATTGGGTTTTTGAAGAATGTTTTATCAATAAGATGGATTTTTTTCCTTAACCTTTTCACGCTGATTGATCAAACGTGCAAATACGAACATGGCATCTGATAGTCTATTTAGATATTCTACACATAATCCCACTTCGTTTCCTTCTTTGGCGAGTGAAACCACCCTTCTCTCTGCTCTTCTACATATTGCCCTTGAATTATGCAATTTCGCACCCTCCACACTCCCTCCTGGGAGTATAAACGATTGAAGTGGCTCTAACTCTTTCTCGCAATTATCAATCCAATTTTCAACTAACTGAATATGTTCAGATGCTATCTCCACCTTCCCTCCCCCTTCTACCCTTGCAAGTTGTGCTTGAATTATATGTAGATGGTTCTGAATTTCATTAAGATGTGCCTCTATGTCTCCATATTTTTCCATAGAGACCAGTCCTATGCTCGAATTCAACTCATCGACGGTGCCATACGATTCCACTCTGATGTCATCTTTATCTACTCTCTCTCCACTTGCCAAGTCAGTCTTTCCCAAATCTCCGCGCTTTGTATATATCTTCATGTGATTTTTATAGCTCCTTTTGTGTGGGGGGGTATCGTTTTAACTATTCTATCTTCCACAAACATATGCGTTTTCTAAGTTTGATTTCTATCTATTGTTTATATATCTCATCATGCAGTTTATATATTTACCCAAACCGATAGACACCGTCCATCTACTAATTTTTAATTCTATGTCCAAAACTTATATGCCATTCCAAGTCACCAGTTCGACATGGGGTTCTTTCGAGATTGCTACTCTTTTGAAGGCTGGAAAAAATGGCCAAAAAAGCAATTGTATACGTATGGGATCTTGTACGCGGTATTTTTCAAAATTTTTCTAGCTCTCATTTTAATATTCCTCTATGAGCCAACCAATCTCCAAAACGTACTAGCACTTCTTTTTATTTTATGGGCGATCTATCAACCGATTTTTAATGTTCTGGTCTTTCGTGTATTCTCATTATAGTATAAAAACCACTCTCCGCAATTGGGCCCCATTTTATCGCCAATTTTATTTAAATGTATTCTATTATGAGCAACGAACCTGCAATTATACTTGCAACTCCTGCAACGTTTCCTATGCCCTTTTCATGAATACCTTGAAGTTTTTTCCATAATTGAGTTACAACCCCCATTGTCACTATGATCGAAATACAAAACGAACTAAGAAAAAGGATCCCTTCTATCGTTTCTGATGATGTTATGAGTAATAGAATTAAGAACCCACTACCTGCAACCCCGTGGACCATTCCTATTAATATCGATGTTAAATTCCAATCAGACAATTTTTGCATAGGATTTAAGTGACCGAATTCACTTCCATGTTTGTGCTTGTGGGCATTTCTTACCTCTTTAAATACTAAATATTTTAACCCCAAATAGATCAGTGTAATTCCAACTGCAATCTCCCCCACTTCATATAATGCCCCTGGCAATTTGACATTTAAAAATAGTAATATAGTTCCAAGTATCATCGTAGTGATCGAATGCCCTATCCCCCATGAACTCCCAATTTTCCAAGGGGCGTCATATTTTTTTTCACTTGCCAATGTGGACACTGTCACAATGTGGTCTATTTCGAAAGAATGCCCGATTCCTATCAAAACACCAATTATGACTATGCTAATCATTGGTTGATCTGCAAAACCATACCCAATAAATTCAAACATAGACTATTTTTGTCAATACGATTTAAAATCCCATTGAATTCATTGCAGGATTCTATCATAAACTTGAATTCATTCACGGTTTTACTATTCGTATAATGGTTTACACCCGCCAATTTCATTGCGATAACTGTGGGTGTGCCCAATCATTTTCTAGAGTTGCACGAACCACACTTGAATCTGGTCTAAAAACCAAGTGGGTTTGTTCTGTTTGTTCGTACCGTTTGGTTCTTTTAGGTACAAACTAGTCAGACACGACTCAGTCTTCGCATTTTACCATATTTTTGTATATTTTTATGTACTTTATGTTGCTATATATATAATTTCTATCGGTACCTTTCGATCTTAAAGTTTATTCACGTTGACCGGGTGCTTTATCATATGACGAATTTCGCCACCCGTGTAGACTCAATTTCTATCAGTGGCATCCGAAAAGTGTTCGATTCCGCGGGCCCGAATGCAATAAACTTAGGACTGGGACAACCCGATTTCCCAACACCTTCTCATATTAGGGACGCTGCGATTCGGTCAATAAATAACGGTGATTCTGACAGTTACACTCCAAATAATGGAATTTTAGAGCTACGCCGTGCAATTTCACACAAACATTCTCGTGACAACTCGCTTAATATACCTCCTGAAAATATCATTGCTACTGCTGGAGGGAGTGAAGCACTACACATAGCAATCGAAGCTCACGTAAATCCTGGAGACAAAGTCTTAATTCCAGATCCCGGATTTGTTTCCTATCGTGCACTTACTCACATATCTGGTGGCATTCCCGTTCCCATCAGTTTGCGTGAAGATTTGACCATGGACCCTTCTTCCATTGAAAATGCAATCACTGAGGATGTAGTGGCCTTCATTATCAACTCCCCCGGAAACCCCACCGGTGGTGTCCAATCAAAATCTGATATGAAGGAATTTGCCAGAATCGCAGATGATTATGATATCCTTTGCATTTCCGATGAGGTCTATGAACATTTTGTGTTTGAAGGAGAGCATAGATCCCCTATGGAATTTTCAAAGTCTGATAACGTCCTCATAGTCAACACCTGCTCTAAATCTTATTCTATGACCGGGTGGCGATTGGGGTGGGTTGCCGGGTCGAAAGAGCGAATAGATAAAATGCTCCGAATCCACCAATACGCCCAAGCTTGCGCTAGTGCCGTATCTCAACACGCTGCAGAGGCAGCCCTATCTGGACCTCAGGATTCTATCCTTGAAATGGTCAATGCGTTCAAACAAAGGCGTGACATCCTCGTAGATGGACTCCTTGATATGGGGTTAGACGTTCCTGTTCCCAAAGGGGCATTTTATGCCTTTCCAACTGTCCCTTCTGGCTGGATCGACGATGTTCTTAGCCACGATGTAATTGTAGTTCCTGGAAATGCCTTTGGAACTCTAGGCAATGGAAGTGCTAGGATTGCCTATACTGTTGACATAAACCAACTCGAAAAGGCTATAGACATCATGCGCCAGGTCACTCGGTCTCTCAATTAATTCACTTTTTCGTTGTATTCTTCTTCGGCCTTTTGTACAATTCTATCCAACATCCCTTCGAACATCACGCTATGTATTGGCAACAGGCCATACCAATATACCAACCCTAACAAACCTCTCGGATCAAATTCTACTGTTTGCCGTATAATTGTCTCTTTTTTTTCTGGTTCTACCTCAAATTCGAGCCACGCACGCCCCGGAAGTTTGAATTCTCCTTTAAATCTCACTCTCCTATTTTTCTCATAAGCTTCAACTCTCCACCAATCCACAGTTTCTCCCACTGCAAAATCAATTGGATTTTTTCTACCCCTTCTAATCCCGATCCCTCCTGCAAGCAAATCCATGAACGCTCGCAGTTTCCATAACCAGTTAGCGTAGTACCAACCATTAATTCCCCCAATCTCTTTTATAGGGGAGAATGCTGCCTCCATCGGAGTGCTAACCCTCCTCGTCTTTATGTCTACAATCCTCACTCCATGAAATTCCCCTCCCCATCTGTTATCCCCTCCTGAAGATGACATGGAATCAGACCATCTAGTTTGAGCAAATTCCCGATCTTCATTTCGTATAGCATCTGAAATGGCTTCCTTTATGCCCTTCGGATTAATGGCAAATACTTCTCTCGAAGCTTCATCTTTCATAATACTTGTATTCCGCAAACTGTCTACTAATTTTCTTCCAATTCGCGCATACACTGGAGTTATCAATCCCAACCATAGACTAGATAGCCTTGGGGTGAGAACGGGCACTTTTATCATAATCCGTTTTAAGTTTCTTTGCCTAGCATATTCTTCCATTAATTGTCCATATGATACCACATCAGTACCACCAATTTGAAAAACCTGATTCCCTTTGAAATCCATCTCGCCGGAACTTTTCAGATATTGCAGAACATCTTCTATAGCTATGGGCTGTGCCAGTGTGGATACCCACCGGGGCGTTATCATAATTGGCAATCGTTCAACCAGTGCCCGAATCATTTCAAAAGATATACTTCCGGACCCTATGACTATTGAAGCCTGCAATTCGATAATCTGCGCCTTTCCACCCCTGAGTATTTCTCCCACTTCGTGCCTACTCCTCAAATGGGGAGACAGATCTGAGCTCACATCCCCTAGGCCCCCAAAATACACTATTTTTTTGACCCCTGCCGTATCCGCGCACTCAATAAAATTAAGCGCACCAATCCTATCCAATTCTTCAAAATTATTCCCACTTCCTCCCATAGAATGCACTAAATAATATGCTATTTCTACACCCTCCATCGCCCCGAGAAGCGATTCTTTATCCAAAATATCCCCTTGGACTATTTCCCCCTCTTTAATTGATTTTTTTTGAATATAACTTGGATTGCGTACAAAACAACGGACCTTGTATTTTGACCTATCCATCACGGTCATGAGCCGACCACCTATGTATCCCGTCGCTCCTGTTATCAATACAATGGGCTTTCCATTTTTTTGAATTCGCTTATTTTTAACCATTCAATACTTTCCAACTATCCCTTCCTTCGAATAAACAGACCGTTTCTTTCCCAATTAATCTACTCCCAATTTTACAATAACAAGGGTCTTTTACTAATCCCCCCCTGAACTAATTCATGACACTATCTAAAAGAGAAGCCCACCTACGAAGTCTCCGTGCAACAGGAACTTCTACTATTGTAGGGATAGTAGCCGCCCTGGCTACTCACCTATTCTCAAGCGGGCCCTCTGATATCTTAATTTCTGTACCCATTCTTATCGCCAGTTTGTTTTTGGGACTGGGAATTATGCAATTACTCGGAGTAAATGTTTCGGCATTTTCTAAGAAAGATCATTTTTATGTGTCTTTTATGACATTCACAATGTGGTTTGTTACTTGGACCCTTCTTTTGACAGCTAATGTATCCTTTTAATCATGGCAAAAAAATCGATTGCAGTTGTTAATCTTGACCATTGTCAACCCGATAGGTGCAATTATGAATGTGCTAATTACTGTCCTCCAAATCGCACCGGTAAAGACTGTATAGTTACTCGTGGAGACTTTTACGATTCCGATGATCTCTTCATTGGACGTCCCGAACAAATTAGAATCTCCGAAGAAATCTGCTTAGGCGAAACATGCGGAATTTGTATAAAAAGATGCCCATTCGGCGCGATAGAAATTATAAATTTACCCAGTGAATTGGACGAATCTCCTATTCATAGATATGGAGAAAATACATTTGTGTTGTATGGCCTCCCTGCCCCAAAATCTGGAAGTGTTATTGGTCTCCTTGGTCCAAATGGAATTGGAAAAACAACTTCCATAAAAGTTCTTTCTGGAAGCATAATACCTAACCTAGGTGATTATTCTTCTCCCGCCACTTTTGAATCCGCAATTTCTAACTACAAAGGAACCTCTCTTCAAAACTATCTAGAAAAGCTCCAAGATGGATCAATCAATGTAGCCCACAAACCACAATATGTTGAGTCGATCCCCCACGCATTCGAAGGCACTACTCGCAACCTACTAGAAAATGTAGATGAGCGAGGCGTGCTTGATAATTTAATCGAAGAACTATCACTCAAACCTCTCTTAGAAAATGACATTAAGACCCTTTCTGGAGGTGAACTTCAACGAGTTGCTATTGCCGCAACTTTGGCCCGTGATGCAGATTTCTATTTCCTGGACGAAATCACACCTTACCTCGACATCAGACAACGCATTGCAGCTGCAAATGTCATTCGAAATATGGCCATCTCTGAAAACCGATCCATACTAGTTGTTGAACACGATCTAGCCATTTTAGACTTAATAGCAGATTCTATCCACATAGCCTATGGAACTGCAGGTGGATTTGGGGTTGTTACTGATGTAAAATCCACTCGAAGTGGAATCAACGAATATTTATCTGGCTTTTTGAAAAACGAAAATATGCGCGTCAGGCCTCAAAGTATAACCTTCGACCAACGTGCCCCAAAAATTAACATAGAAACAGAACCTCTCTTATCTTACCCTCTCCTTGAAATGACCTATGAAACGGGATTCTCTTTAACAGTTAAACCCGGTATTATCAATCAACATGAAGTTCTCGGTGTTGTTGGCCCCAATGGAATTGGTAAGTCCACTTTCGCAAACATACTTGCAGGAGAACAAAATGCTGATTCTTTTTCTCTTGATTCTAGTGTGTCCATCTCCTACAAGCCTCAGTATTTGAATTCAGAAGAATCGATCCGGGTAGATACTTATCTCGCCAATATAGCATCTGATTTTGGCACTTCTTATTGGAACACTGAAATCGCTCTTCCCTTACAACTAGATAAAATCATGAGCCAAAATATTCCGGATTTATCTGGTGGAGAGCGGCAGAGAGTTGCAATAGCAGCCTGCCTGTCTACTCCTGCCGACCTTTATCTTTTAGACGAACCTTCTGCACATCTAGACGTTGAACAACGCTCCCAAGCCACTCGTGCAATCCGTAGGTTTGCAGAACATACTGGTGCATCTGTTATGGTAATTGATCACGATATTTATATGCTAGATCTTCTGGTTAGTCGACTCTTGGTTTTCAGTGGCACCCCCTCTGAGTTCGGCACTGCAAGTACCCCTGCAGATATGAGGACCGGAATGAATGAATTCCTTTCCAACCTTGGAATCACTTTCCGAAGGGACGAACGAACCCAACGCCCCCGGGTTAATAAACCGGGTAGTCAAAAAGACAAAGAACAAATAAAATCTGGAGAGTATTATTATCTACCAGCTTAGTGATTCTTCTCATTCGTTCTGTATGTCTTCTTTTCACCAATCTGTCCCCTTCTAATCCAATTCTCTTCTGCAAGACCCACAAAGATATTCCTCCTTCCGATCAACATCTAAAACTGTAGGGGAAAACGACATGACGCATCTATTATTGCTGCAATGTTCTAGGCCCAATGTATGGCCAACTTCATGTATCACTTCCTTTCTCACTCTTCCAACGAATACCTCTTGCTCACTCTTCCCCGAAAACTCCCTTTGCGTTTGTCTTTCCAATCTATAAGTTGATATTATGCAAGCTTTCCCGCCTAGATATGCTAGGCCAAAAACATAGTTCCTCCCTGTGTAGTACATATCATCGTTTGTTATAGCCACAATTTTTTCTCCCTTCCCACTTTGTGAAGTGAACTCTAGAAGACCTTCGGCTCGGTATTGCCCCCTAGAATCCTCATACAACCTTTGTGGCATTTGCTTTGCCTCTTGGAATGACACATCAACTCCATAAACATTCCTCAACGCCGAAGAAACCTCTCGCTTAATGGATGCCTCTATACTCCCGAGTGGTAGTATTTCGACGAGCATACGAAGAACATATGAGTACCGGGACATAAACTTCCCGACGTGCACTCTGATTCAACAACCTCTCTGCTCTCTATTCTCCGCCCATTCAAAAGATTGGTCGAAGTCGGAATCGGTTCTAGATTTGACGTGGCCCATGCCCTTTCTAAAAATAGAACTATAGTTGCTACTGATATCTACCAGTGCGACCTCCCTCCGGGAATCCAATTTTTTCTCGATGATATATGCGATCCCAACTTAGACTTATATTCTACAACAGACATAATCTATGCATTGAACCTACCTCCTGAGTTGCATCAACCAACTTTTAATGTTGCATTACAGGTCAAATCTAAATTTCTATTCACAACATTGGGGAACGAATTTCCAGAAATACCCGTTCGAATTGAAACAACCCCTGGAGAAACTATCTATTGGGCATTGGAATAAAAATCACAAACTCTTACATCTATAAGAAACCTCTATATATTCATGCAAGTAGATTCGATCATTTTCGATATAGATGGAGTTATGGTGGATGTATCGGATTCTTATAGGCGCGCCATTGCAGACACGATTGAAAGTCTCAGTGGAGAAGAATTCCCACTCGAAAGAATTCAACTACTGAAAAACGCTGGTGGTTTCAACGACGATTGGGAACTAACCGATGCTGGAATCCTATGCACGCTGGCAAAACGCCATGGTCACCCCGACGATTTCGCCTCTTTAGTTCAAAAAATAGAGAACAATGGAGGGGGTCTTCTCACTACTAAAAAAACCATTTCCAAAGCGATAGGACCTGCCGCTGAAGATGAATGGGACCCCGACGCTGTACGGGCCATGTTTCAATCCCTATATCTAGGTAGGGAAAAATTTCTTGAATTTTTCCAACACGAACCCCTCGTTGATGTTCCTGGTTACTATCTATCTGAAGAAAACATAATCTCTGCACAAACGATTGATCAGTTACTAACTCAATTCAATGTCGGAGTTCTCACCGGTAGGCCTCTCTCTGAGGCACACATGGCTCTCGATAGTATGGAAATCGACATCTCTAATGATTACATTATGGCAATGGAAAACTCCCCTTCTAAAAAGCCCCATCCCGCGGGACTCATTTCCCTGGCGGAAAAACTTAATTCCTCTTCACTGGTTTATGTGGGGGATACACTTGATGATATCAAAACTGTGGTGAATGCTACTAAATCCGACCCATCTCGAAACTACCGTGGTGTCGGAGTTCTCACTGGTGGACTCTCAGGAATTTCTGGAAAAAAAATGTTTGAAGAAAACGGAGCAGATGCCGTTATCTCTACTGTCAATGATTTGCCTGAACTTCTATTGAATTTTTAAATCACTTTCACTTATGAAAAAATTAAAATCGGTGGGTCCATATCCCTTGATTTTTTAGTTATTATGTGATAATTACATTAATAGGTGGGACTGGAGATATCGGAGAAGGTTTAGCTCTCCGTTGGGCCCATGATACCACTCACGAAATTCGAATTGGTTCTCGAGACCCTGAAAAAGGAATTGATAGTGCAAAAAAATACGAACTAGAACTTTCTAACCGCGGAAAGAAACAAACCGTCCTTGGAGGCGGTAACCATGAAATGACCGTCGGGGCGGATATCATCGTCCTTTCTGTGCCTCCTTATTATATCGTAGACACAATCAAATCTATAACTGACGCCATATCCCCTGGGTCCATTCTGGTCAGCCCTGCGGTTGGCTTAAAACGCGATGATAATGGGAATTTCTACTCTTCTCCTCCCCCCTCTAGCCGAAGCGTCACCGAATATGCGGCAAACGCTTCTCCCGACGGTGTCCCTCTCATAGGGGCATTCCACACACTCCCTGCTCACCGATTATCTGATCTAGACGCCCCTCTAAATTTCGATACCCTCGTCGTTGGAGATGATGCCGATGCTAAACAGATTGTCATTCAAATTTCCAATGAAATCAACGGCTTACGAGCTGTCGATGCAGGTGCACTTGCCAACTCTGCAGAAATAGAAGGAATTACTCCTGTACTGATTAATATTTCCAAATCCAACAAGGACATGGACGAATTGGGTGTTGAAATCAAGTAAAGTTTTTATTTTCAACTACTATTTTGTTGGAAGACACTTTCTAGATCTTCCTTTTGCGTAACTCCTACAAACCTCGAAATTACTCCCTCTTCATCTTCAATCACAATTGTTGGTATTGATCTAACTTGGTACTTATTAGCAATGTCTTGGTTAGTATCCACATCTATTTTTTCAAAAACAACTTTCCCTTCCCATTCTCCTTCCAATTCTTCTAGAATAGGATCTTGCATTTTACACGGGCCACACCAATCTGCATAGAAATCTTTTACAGTTATAGTCATTTATCTCATCCTGGCTAATGCTCTCCCACGGAATAAGGATTTCTTAGCCAGATTAAACCAAGATCTATCTATGCCGAAAGATTTAGGCTAGTTGAATCCAATTCATGAGCATGAAAAAACAAAAAAGTTCAGGTGGACTTCAATCAAGCGCGGGGTTAGTCCGTTATTTCGACGCAGAATCCAAAAATGCAATTCATATGGATCCAAAAACAGCACTGGCAATTTGCATTGTGTTCGGCCTGGGGATATTAGTGCTTAATTGGACTATATAACCCCTCGATGAGTTACAGCTGTTAATTAATTCCCAATGCCCTCTTCCCAAAATCTAGTTGCAGGTGTAATAGGTGTCCAGGGAGATGTTAGTGAGCATATAGGTGCAATCTCTAGACTCGGTGCCCATCGAAATATCTCCATAGACACACTTGTAATTCGACAACCTGGACTTATACCAAAATGCGATTTTTTAGCTATCCCGGGGGGCGAATCAACAACCATATCTAGACTCATTGATGATATCGATCTCTCTTCTGAAATCATTTCATACGCCGCATCTGGAAAACCCCTTCTCGTCACTTGCGCTGGACTAATAGTCGCATCATCCAATGCCAACGATCCTCGTGTTAAAACGTTGAATCTATTGGATGTGAGTATAAACCGAAATGCATTCGGTAGGCAAATTGATAGTTTGGAAACCGATTTGTCTGTCATTGGCTTAACTGATCCATTCCCTGCTGTTTTTATTCGTGCCCCTGCGGTGGAAACTGTCTCAAACAATGTTGAAATTTTGGCCGAATATGAAGGGAAGCCAGTCGCAATTCGTCAAAATAATATTATTGGAACCTCTTTCCACCCGGAGTTAACTTCCGACTTGCGCATTCACGATCTCGCATTTTTCGGAACTACTTTTCCCAATTCAAAAACACAAATAAAATAAATGATCGGTAATATAGATTCCAAAATGCCTTATATTTTGGAGGAATAACTTTATCAACCCTCATGAAACAATCCGTTCTAGATCAACTTTTCACTGTGATCGAACAGCGTAAGGAAGAGCTCCCTGAAGGTTCTTACACCTCCTCTCTTTTTCTCCATGAAAAAGGTGAAAACGCAGTCCTTGAGAAAATAGGGGAAGAATCCACTGAGTTAATCTTGGCAGCAAAAAATAACAATTCCCAAGAACTAATCAGCGAAGCGGCAGATTTAGTGTACCACTTATTAGTTCTGTTATCCATGAAAGGCGCACACATAGACGACCTCTTATCAGAGCTCGAAAACAGACGGAATTGATATGCCCCCCACAGTGAAATCAGTAGAGTTATAGCCGTACTTTTTTTAACTTATTCTGGTATATGTACTCTGTGAAATATAGTATCTTCAACTGCAAGATTTACTCTGAGGTATCTTTATATGCGAATTGAAACTGATTCAAAACTTGGATATGAAGACGTTTTAATTCGACCCAAGAGATCTACTTTAGGATCTAGAAAAAAAGTCGACCTCACACGAAAATTTAGCTTCCGAAATTATCTATCCAACACAGATATACATTATGATGGAATCCCTATTATGGCTGCAAATATGGATGGCGTCGGTACTATTTCTATGGCCCAAAGTTTATCCTCTCAACAGCTCTTCACATGTTTAATAAAAAGCTATGATTCCGCCGAACTCATTGATGTTTTCACTACCAACTCTGATCTGAAAGAATCCGCCGCTATGAGCATCGGAATCACGTCTCCCGAACTTGAAAAGTTCGCTTCTGTTAAAAAAGAAGTAGGCACCGATCTCAAATATATTTGTGTAGATGTTGCAAATGGTTATTCTGAACGTTTTGTCGATTTCATCTCTGCCCTCCGAGACGATTACGCTGATGTAGTCATCATCGCGGGAAATGTAGTAACTGCAGACCAAACACAGGAACTCCTTCTCAACGGCGCAGATATCATTAAAGTTGGTATTGGGCCTGGAAGTGTATGCACTACTCGAATCAAGACCGGTGTTGGCTATCCCCAACTCTCCGCGGTCATCGAATGCTCCGATGCGGCCCATGGACTAAATGGACATATCATAGCAGACGGCGGATGTGTTTTCCCCGGCGACGTGGTAAAAGCCTTTGCTGGAGGGGCAGACTTTGTTATGGTCGGGGGCATGCTAGCTGGCCACAATGAAGGAGGAGGGGACGTAGTCACTAAATATTACAACGATGGTGAATATACTTTGGATAAAGATACTAACTCTTACACCCCTGCGATCAAACCAAAAGCATTCGTTGAATTCTATGGGATGAGTTCTAAAACAGCAAACGAGAAACATTTCGGAGGGCTCAAAGATTATCGATCTTCTGAGGGAAGAACTGCATTAGTGCCCTACAGAGGCGAAGTAGAAGAGACAGTTCAAGATATTTTGGGTGGCATTAGAAGTGCCTGTACTTATGTAGGTGCAAGAAAACTTAAACAGCTTTCAAAATGTACCACCTTTGTCACCACCGCACGTCAGTACAATACTCGTTATGAGGAAAGTACAATCGGCGATTGATCCCAAGTTATACCTTGTGGTGGCATTTTTGCACATTTCGAACTAACCTCCTTTTTATCATCTGAAATAATACAGGTCCTATGGAGTTCGAGTCCCTACCTACCACTCCTACTTCCGAAGAACTTTTAGATAAAGCCTTTTCAAAAGCAGCGAGAGTTGGAAAGGCACAATACGGAGTCCAGGCCCAACGGTCCATGCTCCGGACGTCTTCTAATATCCTTTCTGATAATCTCGAGCATATAGTCCAATCGTGGCCCGATTTCGATTCAATTAGCCCTTTTTACTACGAATTAGCTGACATCCTTGTCGAGGTAGGCACTTTGAGAAAAAGTCTTGGAAAAATTCAGTGGGCATCCATTAAAACAAAAGACATAGGCCGTGAGCATCAAAGTTCTCTTATAGGGACTAATCTAGAACAAGCAAGGGCCATCCGGAGACAGGGATTCGCCCGAATGGCTTCTGTTGTACGAGGCGTTTCAAGTGAGTTAATAATCTTATCTGAAGCTAGGGATTCACTCAGACGCCTGCCCACAATTGATCCTGACATTCCAACTGTTGTAGTTGCAGGATATCCTAATGTTGGTAAATCTTCTTTCGTAAATGTCACTACAAACGCAAGGAATGAGATCGCTTCATACCCTTTCACAACACGTGGAGTTCTAGTAGGTCATATAGAACAAAACCGTATTCGATACCAACTCATAGATACTCCCGGATTACTGGATCGATCTATGTCTGACCGAAACGATATAGAAAAACAAGCCATAAGCGCACTCAGACATGTTGCAGATTGTATTTTATTTTTCATAGATGCTAGCGAAACATGTGGCTATTCACTAGAAAATCAGCTGAGCTTACGCGATGAAATTAAGTCCCAATTTGAAATAACTCTCCTAACTGTGTGTAGCAAATCTGATCTATCCACAAATGTAGAATCTGACTATTATCTCTGTATTTCTTCCGATTCACCCGATAATCTTGATCTCCAAACTACAACCGAGCCACAAATCCTATCCCCCTCTGACTTGATTAAACAAGCTATATCTTCTATCTCTCTATCGGATCTTTGGTCAACTTCTCACTCTCCATAGAACTCTGCCAAAAAACAAGAAACTCTTAACAATCGGGGAAAATTAATGGACATGTTCCAAGGACGTCCTAATAGGGACTCCGAAATCATACTTGTTGGAAGATCTAACGTAGGCAAATCAACTTTAATGAGAAAGATCACTGGGCACGCATTCCGAACTGGAAAAAAACCCGGAGTAACAAGAAAGCCTAATTTTTATGATTTTTCCGCACACAACTTCTTAATCACAGATCTACCCGGATTTGGGTTCATGTCCGGCGTCGAAAATACATATAGAGAGACAATAAAAACCGACGTAGTTCAGTACATAGAATCTAATTCCAATTCAATACTTGCAGCCATACTCGTTATCGATGGAAACAGCGCAATAGAAATAATAGACCGTCATGTATCTCGTGGAGATGTACCTCATGACATCGATTTTTACAATTTCTTAATTGATCTCGAAATACCGACTATTTTGGCTATAAACAAAATAGATAAAATCAATAATCTAGATGCCACACTAGATGATATCTCCACTAATTTCGGTCTCCCATCTCCTTGGCAACAATGGTCAGATATAATCGCACCCATCTGCGCAAAAAAAGATGACCTCTCTTCCCTGCTGTCTATTCTGCGCACGATACTGCACGACGCAAAACACGATGATTTTCTGCAATATTTCAAATAAACCTTCTCAAAATCAAAAGGTGGCTCGGTAAATTAGTTTCGCCACACTGAGCTTAGTGGGGGTAACCTTCGTCATCACCACCACTTATTATTATTACCTCTTTGAAATTCACTATTTCCTTTTAATGTTGCATTATTTGAGCTTATGCTTCTGCAGCACCATACACGCCTATGGAACTTTTCACCGTTGAAGGAATACCTGAGATAGGACCTGGTGATAACATTCCCTCCCATGTTGAAAAAAACATTGACTTAATCGACGGCGACATTATTCTTATAGCTAGTACCATTATTTCAAAATCAGAAGGGAGGGCTACAAATTTATCCAATTTCACCCCTTCTAAAAGAGCAGAATCCATGGCAACATCTCTCGAATCTCTCACCGGGAAGCCAAAAGATCCCCGATTTGCACAGGCCATTCTCGATGAAAGCTCCGAAGTTCTTATTGAGTCGCCATTTATCCTATGTAGAACTCACTTTGGACATATTTGTGTTAATGCTGGCATAGATCGATCTAACACAGGATCTCATGATATTCTCCTCCTTCCTGTTGACCCCTCACATAGTGCCATGGGCTTAAAAAAACAATTCTCCTCCGATGTATCTATAATCATCACCGACACTTGTGGCAGGCCTTTTCGGTATGGCCAAGTGGGTGTTGCTATTGGTTGGGCAGGAATATCTGCCCACCGTGACTGGAGGGGAAAACACGATCTAAGAGGACACGAATTGGAGGTGACTGTACAGTGCATCGTGGATGAGCTAGCTTCTGCAGCAAATCTATTGATGGGCGAGGGAGACGGTGGAACTCCTGTTGTTATTGTTCGAAACTGGGATTTCGGACCATTCCCTGAAAACCAAGATTTATTCCGGAAACTCGAAGACGATGTAGTCCGAAAAGCTCTGCGCAGGTGGACACCTTGAAAGCGATTGAGTTAACCCCCGAATTACCGCCCCATGAGATTGCTAATCTCTCTGAACTGGCGGAATCTTCTGGGTTTGATACTATTTTTACAAGCTGTCATTATAATAATAGAGATCCCTTTCTGACACTTGCTCAAATTGCAAACTCCACAAATTCGATAAAAATTGGCCCCGGAGTGGTGAATCCCTATACGACCCATCCCCTAACCTTGGCTTCTCAAATGGCAACTCTGTGGGAACTCAGTAATGGGCGGGCAATTCTCGGAATTGGGGCCGGAGACCGTTCCATGCTTTCCCATTTTGGACTCAAACACACTGATACTCTCCTTCATCTGTCTAAAACAGTCGAGATTCTTCGGTCCCTCTGGGCAGGAAACCAAGTCACTTATGAGAACCCTGGAACAAATCTAACCCTTCATAACGCACGTCTAAATTTTACGGTTGATCATATTCCAATTTATATAGGAACCCAGGGAAAAAATATTTTAAAATTGAGCACCGAAATAGCTGAGGGAACGCTTTTTAACGCTACCAATTATCAAGACATATCCACTGCAATTGAATATGCTGATGCTTGCCTATCCCTCACTAAACGCCCCTCGGATGAATTTGATTTTTCTGCACATGCCTGTGTCAGCGTTGATTCTAATTCTTCTAAGGCAAAATCCGCTTCCCGTCCTTCTGTTGCTTTCATAGTTGCTGGTGCATCAACTGAACTTCTACAATCTCATAATATTGGCCCCTCGACTGCAAATTCCATTCGCAGTTTAATCCACGAAGGAAATTTCCAGCAAGCATTCCAGAAAGTAACTGATGATATGCTTAATATTTTCAGCATATCTGGCCCCCCCGAAGTAGTATCTACACGACTCGCAGAAATATATGACCGTACTGGAAGTATCGTGATAGGCTATCCGCTCGGACCTGACCCTGCCACTGCAATTTCCACAATAGGTTCCTTCCTAGATTAATTCCTTTATGTTATATCTTCTTACACTCAATACCAGTTAATGCCGGTTAATCATTCCTTAGATGATTTTCAGAAAGCACACTCCCCACCTTCTATACTCCCATCTGACCCTCTTGTCTCCCCCGAAACCCCTCCTGAGATGTCAGAGACCCACTCTCCGAGTTTATTCACTATCGTTTATTCAACCTCTCAACCCAATACAGTCTGCAATTCTTGTGGCACTGAAGCTCCTGTTTATTGGCTCGAAGAAGAGCATTTTTTATGCGAAGATTGTAAAATTTGGTAAGGGTTTTTCCGCGTATTCTCTATGAAAAATCCTCCTATTCTTACACATTCGAAGAGCTGCCCAACTGCGTAACACCCATATACGAGCAAAACACAAAATTCACTAGGAAGTTTACATGAGTAGTCAAGCAATCTTATCTGATCAAGACCTTCTCAAAAATCGTGAAATTGGGAAGAGTGTTAACAGCAAATTAGGCAAAAAATTAGTCACCGGACAAGGGCAGTTCATCGACGATCTTCATCTCCCTGGAATGCTTTATGCAAGATTCGTAAGAAGTCCCCACGCCCATGCCCGTATCATTTCAATCGATACAAGCGATGCAAAAGCATTCCCCGGAGTTGAACTAGTTTGGACTGCCGAGGATATTGATCCCTATGTAAAACCATTTGGCCACCCTAGTCTCACTCGGGCAGATGAAGAGGCTCTAGCATCTGGCAAAGTGCGTTATGTTGGCGATGAAGTTGCCATCGTACTGGCAAAAACCAAAAACATAGCCATCGAAGCAGCTGATCTAGTCCATGTAGAGTATGAAAAACTACCTGCAGTCGTTGGAATCAAAGATGCACTAGCCGAAGGCGCCCCCGTCGTTCATCCTGCTTTAAGCGACGATCCTAATTGCGAAGTTAAAGGAAATCTTCTAAACACTTGTCACGTTCATGTAGGAAATTACGAGGACCCTTTATCAGACGCTGATATAATCGTAGAAGGTTCTTTTAAAACACACAAAACCAATCCTTCTCCTTTAGAGCCCCACGGCTGCGTTGCTCATTATGACCGGGCCGCTCCCAAACTAACACTATGGTCTTCAAACCAAGTACCACATTTATTGAGAAAGTATGTTGCAGATACCATTCTCAATCTAGAAGTGGAACAAGTAGTCTGTAAAATGCCAGATATCGGGGGTGGGTTTGGTGTTAAACTAGAACTATTTTCTCACGAAATATGTGCCTCAGTACTTGCCATGGTAACTGGAAAACCAGTTAATATGGTTCTAGACCGAATAGAAGAATTAAAAGCTGGACGGGGAAGGCATCCTGAGACGTTCACAGCAAAGTTAGGCTTGAAAAACGATGGCACCATTGTCGGAATGGATATCGACATGTTCCAAAATACAGGCGCTTACGGGAGTTTTGGAAAGACAATAGCATTTTCAGCGATGGCTACTTGTTCTGGTCCATATCCTATTCCCAATCAACGCATCACTGGATCTGTCGTATATACAAATGTAATGCCAGGGTCTGCAGTAAGAGGATATGGCGATCCCCAATTCACCTATGTGCGAGAACAGCTAGTTGATATGGCGGCAGAAGAACTGGGAATGGATCCAATCGATCTCCGGCTGAAAAATGTCCCTCGAATAGAAGACATGCCCCTTCGAACGCCATCTGGGCTTAAATGGGTAAATTCTGATATGCCCGAATGCCTCCATATAGTTCGGGATCGACTTAACTGGGACAAAGAACGCAGTAGTCCCAAGACCCGTGACGGAAAACTCCGCGGTATTGGTATGGCAACAATCATGAAACGAGCAGGGAATAAAAGTGCCAAAGGAGCTGATTACTCCTCTGCAATAGTTCAGATGAATCATTACGGACAAGTCACGGTTTTCTCTGGTATTTGTAGCATAGGACAGGGGACTGAAACTGCACTTTGTCAAATCGTAGCTGACGTCCTTGGAATCTCCACCGATGACGTGACTCCTGTTATTGGCGATTCCGATATAACCCCTGATGATATGGGAGTTTGGGCAGATCGAGGAACTATTATGGGTGGAACTTCTGCCGCAATGGCTGCGGAAAATCTAAAGCAGACTATCGTTTCACTTTCAGCTTGGCTCTTAAAAATAAATGAGGATGATGTGGAACTTGAAAATGGAACCATCCATGAAAAAGGAAACCCCGATAATGGAATCACTATGAAAGAACTAGCGCACAAAGCTACATTTGGTGATCCCGAGGACCGTCCAGAAATTTTCAGAAAGGGTGTATCGTTGGTGGGGGCCGCAAAGTTCGAAACACTTGAAGCAGAATTTTTAGATCCTGAAACTGGAACTGGAAATATTTCCCATGGATATACTTTCGGAGCTTTTGGGGTCATAGTGGAGATAGATCCTGGAACTGGAGTCGTCCAGGTAGTCGACGCAGCAATATGTGAAGATGTGGGAAAATTGATCAATCCAAAACTCCTAGAAGGACAAACCCAAGGTGGGATCATACATGGGTTAGGCGAAATACTACTCGAGGAGATGGTTTACGATTCAAATGGAAACTTAGAAAACGGATCTCTAGTCGATTACCATCTACCCACTGCTGCAGATGTACCCATGATTACTAAAATAGATGAACTTGAAAACCCCGATCCTTCCACTTCCCATGGTCAAAAAGGAGCTGGAGAATGTTCTACTGTCCCTGTCCCTGCAGCTGTTGCAAACGCCGTTTACGATGCCACCGGAATCCGATTTTTCGAGGGTCCTTTAACCCCGCGGCATGTCCTCCCTCGTTTGGTTGAAGCTGGATTAACAGAGCTATAGATTTTCTCCCTGATATCCTCCTGCATACAAACCCGTATTCTCTGCACGAGCAAAAACTATCTGCGCGATTCTAGCTCCTCTTTCTATGTCTATTTCCTTGTAAACCTGCAAAAAGCTCTCTCCCTTTCCTTTGTAACCCGAATCCCATACTGCAGTATTGACCATACAAGAATTCCGAAGTAATGAAGAACGCGGGTAAATAAATCCCACATGATCTTCTGGAATATTTACCGTTTCAAAATATCTAACTATGTAACCTCCTGGCTGTAAAATATAATGGCCATCTTGAGGTTCTATCTCTTCTCGATCTCCAATTTTTTTCCCTCCCTTTTCTATACTGCCCCCTCCCGTCTGGACAAAAACACAACAAAGGGTTAGATCAACACCATTCGGCTGAATTTGAACATCTTCAATTGGCTCCACATGCCCCGCAACAAATTGGCCCGATTCAAACATGTGATTTCGGTTCGACGCCACGGAAATAACCTTACCGAACTCAATTTTATCTGTACCAAGTCTTTTTTATCACACGCAAACAAATATGCTGTGAGACCATGGTGGGAAATTTTATAGAGCCTCCTAATCTTGATTTATCTATTGCTGTCGATCCCGCCGATGATAATGCCCATCACCAAATATCGATTCGGCACGCAAGACAAGAAGATTTACTCGACATATTGCAAATAGAACGATTATCTTGTCCTTCTCCTTGGACTTTTGACATTTTCAATTATTTTCTTGGAACTCCTGGATTTTTAGTAGCAACTGTACCTGCAGAAAATTCTCTCATCGATGATATTTTGCCTCTTTCTAATACATACCCCTCTCCAATAGGTTTCATCATAGCAGACGTAATCTTAGAAGACGATTCTCCTCTTGGACACATAAAAGATTTAGCTGTATCTCCCCCCTGGCGTGGGAATGGTATCGGAACCCAGTTAATATCTCGAATTTTGGACGATTTCAAATCAAAAGAAATTAAAAAAGTAAAACTTGAAGTGAGAAAAGGAAACAAAACTGCGATATCTCTTTATAATCGGTTTGGATTTTCATTCCACCACTCCGTATCTGGTTATTATGCCGATGGAGAAGACGCACTAGTTTTGGTGTTGGATCTATCTGCCACTTAACTTCATCCCTCAATCCTCATTCGACCGATTCTATATTTTTAAGAGAATTTATTTATACCTCAAATTCTTATCTAAATACATTCTCATGGTTAAATCAGAATCTGCCCCCAAAAGTCCTTTAGAAGATGTCTTCGTTGTAGACAATGACGTCCACATCGAGGAGACACCCGGTCTCATGGCGAAATACTTTGAATCTCCTTACGACGACGCAGTCCGTAGCTATGAAAAATCCTATCGATACCGGGATACCTCCGGTTTTATGCCTGGGATGAAGCTAGGAGATATTTTCAGAAACTCTCCTGCATCCAAGCACGCCAAACGGCCCGACCTAACCAATGGAGAAAATACAGAACGAGAACTAAAGAAATATCATGTTGATGTTGGAGTTCTTTTTGGGGAAAATGCTCTTAAAATTCCCATCTTGCAATCTGTAGAATATGCCAACGCTTTCGCCAGTGCGTATAATGATTATCTAGTCGACCGATTTCTCGACCAAAGTGATGCCTTACTAGGTGCAATTGCGATAGCTCCACATGATCCCCATGCCGCAGCAGAAGAAATTGATAGAGTGGCAAACGAGAAACAAATGAAGGCTATTTTCCTACCAATTGGAGGTTTGGATCGAACATATGGCCATTCCACATATCGTCCTATTTGGGAAGCTGCTTCCGAACATTCTCTACCAATCATATTCCACAGTGTGGGTGTAGACTTCCCCGAATTTCCCTTCAATATGCATAAATTACCTTATTTAACAAGACATACTCTTGCACACGAGCTATCCCTTGTAGTAAATTGCATGCACATCGTAAATGAGGGAATTCCGGTACTCTACCCTGACCTCAAATTCGTTTTCCTCGAAGCTGGTCTATCTTGGATGCCCATGACGGCATATCGCCTCGATCGAGAATACATGCAACATAGGGAACAAGCACCCCTCCTCGAGAAAAGGCCCTCTGAATACATCGATGAATTTTACGTTGGGACTCACCCAATTGAAGTACCAGAAAACCCTGCAGAATTAGCCGTTCTTCTCGACCAAGTCAATGGGGAAGAAACTGCTGTATTTGCAACAGATATCCCACATCACGATTGGGACGATGCAGGTGCAATTCAATCTATGCCCATCTCTAAAGAAGCCAAAGAAAAAATCTGGGGTCTAAATGCCAAAAAACTTTATAATATTTAATAACCATGGCAAAAAAACATCTAGTAGCTAAGACCAAAGATATCTCTCCCGGTGGGCATAAAATAGTTAGAATAGGTAGGGTCGAGATCGGACTATTCAATATTGACGGAGATTTCCACGCAATACCCAACGTTTGCCCCCATCAATATGGACCTTTATGTGCCAATGGTACAATTAGCGAAGGAACTCTTTACGGAAAACGCGAAAATAATTTTAAACTCGCATGGGATTACCAAGGAGAAGTAGTCAGCTGCCCATGGCATCAACTCCAATATCATATCCCCTCTGGACAGTGTCTGTCCTTCCCCGATCTGAGCTTAAAACCATACCAACTTCTCATAGAAGATGATTTAATCTATATTGAGTCTTAATCAGCCCCTTCGTATTCTGGTGCATTTTCGAATTGCTCTAAATCTTCCATCCCATAACCAAGTGTATTATAAAGTCTACTTTGACAGCATAGAATTCTTGCAGGGGCATCTTGACTTTTATTAAAATGTTGATGAACCGTATTCGTTGGAATGTATATGACATCTTCTGGTATCCAATCAAATCTCAGTGCTTCTTCTGGATATGTCCAATGCGCAACATCTTGTCCCACATGCAACGTAGGATCCCAATGTAGGTCATATCCTTCACCTTCTATCACAAAAATCAACTCTTCGCTCATGTGACGGTGCTTTCCCGATCTCCCCCCTGGGGGTATAACTTGCATATATATGTCGGTCCCTCTAACAGAAGCGCCCAATTCCTTGGCTAACTTCTCATTTATGACATGTTTCAGTATACCCTGTTGAGAATATTCCCAAGGCATTTCTTCCGGTTTGATGACTTTTTTATCTGGCCCACTTCCATGCTGTGCCATAGGATTTTGTTTTGATGTTTCTATTGCCTCGCCATAATACGAAGCCACCTTTTCGCCTTTATTGTATGACAATTTTTCTTCTTTATGTGTGTATTCTTTTGCCATTTTATACCCTCTCTTTAAGAAGTTCTTTTTGTGCATCTTCTTTATGTGATATTGCATCTAGTAAATCCCCTGCATGATACAATTGCTTTTTATCTGTCCAAAGTTCATCAGGCGTCCATTCTGGATTGACACGACACCTTTCTGAGGGGTAATTCTCTGCAAATCCCTGATACAAAAGATGCAAAAATTGACATACCGCCTTTGGTTTTATAATCAGACCTTTACATAGGTTTTCTGGATCTGAACTATAGTGTCGGTGAACAGTTCCTCCTCTTATGATTGCAAGGTCTCCTGCTTCCCATTTATACTCTTGACCATCATGGATTTCATACCCCTCCCCTTCTAAGATATACAACATGGCTTCATTCTGATGATAATGTTTTTTCCCATGGCTTTCTGGAGCTAGAACTCTATAATGTAATTGCAACGATTGAGTAATCCCCGACCAAGGCCTTACAAGCTGTTTCCCCCACGTTTGCGATCCTTGAGGCGGTGAAGATTTAGCCTTCATCGGTATTTCACTCCCTCTGATCAATCTCTTTTCAGGATCTCTGAGGCTTTCCCAGACATCTTTATAATCATATCTATCCGTTTCCAAAGCTGTTACGTAAGTCCTTTTCCCGGGAAACGTTTTTTCATAAGCAGCATCCACCGCTTGTTGTACAGTTATACTTTTTCCGCCATCTGTTCTATGAGGGTGATCATTGCACATAATCTTTTAATCCGTATGGCATGTTAGTCCCTGATCTATCTAAATGATGACGTTTTATTTTTGCATTCAATTGGGAAGGAATATGACTTTAAATTGATCTGGTAATGCCCCCATCCACCCTAATATTCTGACCTGTGATATATGCGGCCCCATCCGATGCTAAAAAACTCACCAAACTAGATATTTCCTCAGTCGTTCCATATCGGCTCAATGGAATTTTAGATTTAATTTCTTCTTTTTCGGGCAGTCCCTTGCTATTAATAAAACCTGGTAATATATTATTCATCCTAATATTTTTAGAAGCATATTCATCTGCGAACAATTTAGTGAATGTCGCCAAGGCAGACCTAAATATGACCGAGGTAGGGAACATAGGATCTGGTTCGAATGCTGCGAAAGTAGATATGTTAATTATGACTCCCGATTCTTGGGATTGCATAGTAGGGGTAACTGATTGAGCAGCATGAATCACATTCATCAAATATGTGTCCATACCCTTATACCACTCCTCATCTGAAATATCTAGAATTGGACCTTTGGGCCCATGACCTGCACTATTTACTAGGACATCCACTCTTCCCCATCTATCGATAGTACCATCAATAAGTTTCTTTATGTCAACTTTCGATTGATTGGAGCCTGTTACCCCAAAACCTCCCAGTTCTTTTGCCAATGCTTCACCTTTCCCCGAAGAAGAAAGTATTGCTACTTTAAATCCCTCTGAAGCTAATTTTTTAGCTGCCTCTGCGCCCATTCCTGTACCTGCCGCAATCAAAACTGCAACTTTGTCGTTAACCATCTATGATTTAGCTTACTTCTTTCTACTCAATAGGTCTTATGCCACGGTAAACCCCTTCTCTTGAAGGAATTTTATAACTCTTGCAGTGTGGTCCCCTTGCAACTCTATTGATCCATTTTCAACGGTACCTCCACAAGCGAACTTAGCTTTTAGAGATGAAGCAAGACTCCCAAGATCAACATCTTTTGGATCAAAACCTTGGATAACTGTCACTGCTTTACCATACCTTCTAGTATCTGTCCGAATTGTTATTTGTTGAGATTCTTTCGCCACGTCCTCGCAAATGCAAAGCTCCTCGGGTAACCCACACGTTGAGCAGATCTCTGCCATTGCAATTTATAACCAATCTATCTACTAAAGACTATCGGGGGGCTCGGTGCGGATTCTTACTATCAATTCCCTTCTCTGCAACCCTCATGTGCCTTGTATTTCCTGCTCAAACCATTGGGTTGGAACTATGTGCCCGATTTCCTCTTTTTCTGCTAGCTGATACAAAGCCCATCCCGCAGCTGCAAACTGCGCCCCAAAACCCCGATTATAAAATGCCGTTCTGTCTTCTAAATTTTCTCTTTTTATGTTCCCTATTATCACCTCATGCAAACTTGGAATTCCATCCCATTCAATCTGATTAGATTCTCCCATATCATCTACGGAAAATTCTGGTATTCCTGCTGGGTCTCCTACCACATAGTAATTAATATTCTTAGCTGATATCTTTCGTTCTCTAACTGTAGTTCCAATTTCTTCATAAATCTTGATCTTCGGCCACGATTGTACAAATACATCAAACATCCCCTCTTGGAAAAAATCGTTTGGGGGTTCTTTTCTATTTAATACCCCCACGTGGGTACCCCCCGAAACCCATTCCATATTAAACACCGAATCCAACGAATTAGTTGCACATTGTATGATATCTGCCCCCTGAAAAACTTCTTCAGGAGTGGCCGTAGCAATCAATTCCATGTCTATCTCATCTCTCATTGAAGAAACAAACCTTTCCCGATTTTTTGAAGTTGGGGAGTATATTTTTGCATTTTCTATCTCAAATATATCCTCAAAAGCTAGCAAATGGGCCCTAGCCTGTGGACCTGTTCCCAAAATACCCACCTGATTGCTATCCCCCCTGGCTAGATATTTTGCTGCAATCGCACTCGTCGCAGCTACTCGGTAAGTCTGAATAATCCCATCTGGAAATATGGACAATAATTCTCCAGTTTTAGTGCTAAACAACAAAACCAATCCTGTGTACTTTCCACTATCCCCTGGTATTTTATTTTTAGTTCGTTTCCCCTCTCTAGTTTTCCATGTTACTATGTTTGAATTAATTCTTATGGCACCAACTTCCAGTGATGGTACCACCCCGCCCATAGTTTTCAACAGATGTGACTTCGCATCAATATCCTCTCCAGAAACAGATTGAGGACTTAAAATATCTTCCCGAGTATCTGTCGCAGCCATCCCTTCTCCAAAATCAACAAACATCCTTTCGACCGCGGAAATAATCTCTGTCACCTGTAGATTTTCAGCAATATCCTCTTCAGTGATAACTCGAGTCATATTTTCTTTGCAACCCTTACACCTATTTATCACTTTTCCCTCTCAGCCCCCCTCTAAGCTATTATAAACGAAGTTAAGTCTCTAAATGAAGAATAAACCCTCATGGAATCAATAGCAGCTATCCTCGAAAAACCAACTAGTAATGGAAAATTCACTGAATCAAGACCTGCTACTATTTGCGAAATAGAAGTGGAAGAGCCCACCGGTGAAGAAGTCTTAGTAGAAATTGTTGCAGGAAGTTTATGTCATACTGACGTTGCCATGGCATTAGGAAATATCAATGAACAGTATCCCCTCGTAATGGGGCACGAAGGCGCTGGAATCGTAAGACAAGTCGGAGATTCTGTTACTACTCTATCTCCCGGGGACCATGTGGTGCTTGGAAGGCCCGCATGTGGTATATGCGAATATTGTAGACGGGGTAGATCTAATTTATGCAACGAAAGGCTAACATCTCGCCACGCGGGAACTCTCCGTACCGGGGAACGTAGATTCTATCGGGATGGAGAAAAAATATACCATTGCCATGGGGTTTCGTCTTTTACACAGTTTACCAACGTAACCGAAGAAGTAGCAATTAAAATCAACGACAAACTTCCTCTAGACGAAGCAACACTTCTAGGATGTGGTGTGTTCACCGGCGCGGGGGCTGTGATGAATACGGCAAACATCGAAGCGGGGGCCTCAGTCGCTATCTTCGGAGCAGGAGGAGTTGGATTAAGTGCTCTACAAGGGGCCGTGGTCCGCGGAGCCGTAACTATTATTGCAATAGATATGATCCCTGAAAAACTCCAAGTAGCCAAAAATCTCGGTGCGACCCACACAATCAATGCTAGTGAAGAAGATCCTGTCGACCGGATCAAACAAATAACCGATGGCCGTGGTGTAGATTATGCGTTTGATGTTGTTGGAAATCCAAAAGTCGTTGAACAGGCAGTGGAATCTCTTCACTCTACAGGATCTGTAGTCTTGGTCGGAACAACTCCTGCAAAAAAACACACCGTCAATCTAAATCTATACGAGATGGTTGTACGAGAAAAATCTATAATTGGATCCTTTAATGGGTCTTACAGTCTTCAAACAGCAATCCCCATGCTAGCAGATCTGGTTGTAGCAGGGCATATGTCTTTAAAAGAAATGATCAGTAGCAAACGTCCACTTTCTGAGATCAATGAAGCAATGGAGGCATTAGAAGAAGGAGGATCTGCAATTAGGCAAGTCATCCTGCCTCCAAAATAACCAGTTATATTTATTAAATATCAACTCCCATATCTCTACATGAAAGCCATACATGATCTAGGCGGAATACATGGATTCGGACCAATCAAAATGGATTCTGCCCAATTCCACGAAAGATGGGAACAGGAAGTCTTTGTAATAAACAAAATAATTCAAGTACACGGCATTTACAAAGTGGACGAAAAACGTCATGCATCAGAGAGAATTCCACCTCTGCGTTACCTTCAACTCAGCTATTTTGAAAAATGGCTTGACAGCATTGAAATGTTGTTAATTGAGAAAGGAATCTTAACGAAAGAAGATATTGATTCCCGTCGAGAGTCTCTCTCATCGAATGCACAACAAATCGAATCCGAACCCGACCCAAATCTGACTACTAAAGTATTGGCGTCATTCAAAAAAGACAAGCTCAAAGAAGTCGAACCCATGAAAAATAATTTCCATATAGGGGATGAAGTTGTAGTAAAATCTAATAATGAATTTGGCCATTGCAGGGCACCCGCATATGCTCAAAAAAGTACTGGGACAATCGAACAAATTTTTGGAACATTCCCTTTGCCAGATGCCATAGTGCGCGGGGAGTATCTAGCTGAACCTGTGTATAAAGTTCGATTTTCAGCACAAGAACTCTGGGGCGATTCTTATCCTGAGAATGATTCTATCACTCTAGATTTGTGGGAAAGTTATCTTTTACCTACTTAATCTTAGTTACTGGTTAATTTTTTTGGGAATTTTCGTTAGCATTTCTGCAACATCTTGAATATCATGTGTTTCAAGAAATAATAATGATGCTTCTCTTATGCTAAAATTCGCTTCAATATCTTCTCCATGGTATTTTGCATATATTTCCAACCAACCATTCATAATTGATTCAATTCTTTCGAATTGCTCTGGGGTTATGGGAATTAATTTTCCTTTTATCCGGGCCTCTATATACATAGCAATAACTGGTCCAAATCCCATCATGAGGCACTCTAAAGCAGACTTCCATTCTACCAACCTGCCATTGTGATTTTTCTCCATCTCCCTCTGTAGTTCCCCTTCAAGAATTTCTATTCTATCTGAAAAGTCATCTAACCTCTCATCCGTATTTGAACTCGACACCCTTGTTTCCTCTTGGATTGCTCCACTCCGTTTTGGCTACTACTGCACATGTACCACATTCAATACATGGCTGCGTATCTAAGCTAACCCGAAGTTCAATCTTGCCATCCACCTCTATTTCTTCCACGCGATAACAACCTCCTCCAAATCCAACGGCACTAACCGGACATGCAGTCACAGCACCACCACTTGCGGCGTACGAGTTATCTATAAGTTCAATGTGTGGTTTTCCTATGTCTGTATCATACACCAGTTTACTAATCCGATCTGCTAACTCTGGGGGATCTACTAAGTTTTTACTTTTAATTACTTCTCCCACTTCTTGACCAATTATTGTTGGGAGGGTAACGTATGGTGTAGAAGTATCTGGTATTGCCATCGACAAGATGGGTACGTTGTATAATTTTCCTATTCTTTTTCCCATTGTTCTTATTGCCATTCGGCCAACAGGAGAGGTCAATACCCCATCTACTATTGCGGTGGCAACTTTGTTCTCTGCCACCACCTTAACAACGCTATACATTGGAGGGCGGAGTTTATTCATGAGCCCCGTCTGACGAAGCTTTAATTCATATCTCTCACCCGCTTTCTCACTATCTCCTTTTTCCTTCATCTCCACAAATGCTTCAGCTGCAAGTGCACCCGCTGTAACTGCATGGTTCATACCCTTTATTATCGGTCCTTGAGCCTGCATCTGACCTGCGGCATCTCCCACGAGTAAAAGACGATCTAAATGTGGATTTGGGTTTGCGGCCTTTTTCGAATCTGGTACTAGTTTTGCTGAATATTCTAATTCACAATAATCTTTGTCTAGCCATTGACCCAATAATGGATGAGTTAATAATTTGTTTAATAATTCATGACTCTCTGCTTCTTCCTCCATAATGCTATCCAAGTGGAATACTGTTCCAATCGACAATGATTCCCGATTCGTATACAAGAACCCTCCGCCCCGAACACCTTCAAAAAGATCTCCCGAAAATAAATGGGCAATTCCCGTCTCTGGCTCTAAATCAAATATGTTATCTACTTCTTTTAGATCGACGACCACTTTTACACCCTGGAACCATTCTTCTGGACGCTCCCAGTCCATTAATCCAGATGCACGAGCCAATCCAGATGTTACTCCGTCTGCCGCAATCACCACATCTGCTGTAATTGGATCTATTTCGTCACAAGTCACTCCCTCGATCTTCCCGTTTTCATCCCGTAGCAATCCGTTCACATGTATCCCATTTATCAGGCCACCTCCTGTCTCTTGAGTCCTACTTTGTACTTCTTTTGAAAGCCAAGAATCCATTTTTCTTCTAAGAACTGAGTCACACCATTCTGTATCATATTCATGAAGCCCCTTTAAGTCAAATGAAGCCACTTTTTCTCCAGATATATTGTGAAGTTTGTATTCCGTTATTGGCCTCTCTGTAGCTTCGTTTCTAAATTCTGGAAATAGATTATCAATAGTGTATGGGGAAGATTCCTCCGCGTATATAAGACCGCCAGATACATTTTTTGATCCCGGTTCTATACCTCTTTCCAACACGATCGTTTCAATATCATTCTCTGCCAGTACCGCAGCAGCAGCAGCACCACCTGGCCCTGCCCCCACTACTATCGCTTCATAGTGCTCGTATTCACGCATTATTTTTTTCTCCTTTTATAAATTTCGCTAGGTTCCCTTTCCCCACACTTAATTCTTCTACCATTTTGGGAATTATATCAAACAGGTCTCCTTGTATAAAGTAATCTGCAAAATCTCGAATATCTGCAGTTTCATCTTCATTTATTGCAACTATAATCTCCGATTCCACCATACCTGTCTTATGTTGAATCGCTCCTGATACTCCTAGTCCAATATACAATTTTGGCTTTATCCATTGGCCAGTTTCTCCTATTTGTCTCTCTTCTTTTGCATACTGTTCTACCCTCCCTTCAAATTTGTAGGAAGATGTTACTATTCCTCTTGTTATTCCCAAAGCTGCGTTATCAAACATGCCTACAAGTTCCAATCCTAGATCAATTCCACCAGTTGGATCTTTCCCAATTCCCCTCCCCATACATACAATGACTTCGTATTCGGTCAAATCCACTCCCGTTTCAACTTCTTCATTATCCACGATGACGACATCTGCCCACTCACCTCTAATTTCCATTTCGTGAGAAAACACCTCTCCCTTTCTATTGGATTCCAACTCTTTCACAGGGAAGCTCCTCGGAATAACGGACGCCCCTTGCGGATGGAATTCTCTGTGTGGGTTATCTAAACAAAGAATCGTTGAATACTCAAAACCAGAAAAGTCGGGCCTCTTCATATGGA
Source organism: uncultured Halobacteriales archaeon (assembly GCA_964597855.1). Taxonomy (GTDB): domain Archaea; phylum Halobacteriota; class Halobacteria; order Halobacteriales; family Hikarchaeaceae; genus Hikarchaeum. Next base: position 35,051 of record CAZQZO010000009.1, read on the forward strand.
GTACCCGTTCAAAGTTTTTCTTTGCACCGGGCATACCTGTTTTAACCGGATTCGTGATCACTATATTTTCTATGTATAGATCCGAACAGTCAGAAGCTAGACCCGAATCTAGTTCTGCTTGCACTTGGGCAGAAAGATCTCTCCCGTTATTTGTCGCAGGGAAAATAACATATCTAGGCTCGTCATATTTTTTCCACTTTGGCCGAGAACGAGACATATCGCAGAAAACTTTTGTGTAAGCTGTATGAATAAAACGTGACAAAGAACTATGTTCTGTATATATGACAATGTCTGCCCCATGTCCAATACACTCATCCGCCAACCGTGCAATATTCTCTCCAATTAAAACAGCTACAACTTGTTCTTTTGCCTTGTAATCTTGATTATACTTGTCCATCAATTCCCGTGCTTTTCCTAGCATCTCTCTGGACACATCTATGAGCTCTCCCCGTTGTGTTTCACAATATACCCACATGTCTTCATATTTCCCCTCTTTTAACGCCCGAACATGTTTTTTATCTGCTGTAGGATGATTTAGATATGGATACTTTTCTTCAGGAGGAACATATTCTATTGGTTCGAGTATTTCAATTCCTTCTATTGATTCTACCTTATTTTGTATTTGTTTTTTAACTGCAACCCTGTTCTCTCCACCTTCTTCTTGAGCAAGTAACTCTCTCAATTCGTCTGCACTTTCAATTCCTCTTATGGCATTTGCTATCCCTGCAATTGTCATTGATTTGAGGTCGATTTCACCCTCTTCCACCTTTTCCGAGAATTTCTTTATTCTACTCTCAATCAATACTATTGCACTTGCTCTATTCTCGCCAGACTTTTCGAGACTCAAAATGGCCTTCAAACTTGCCACGTCTTCTATCTCTCTAATTGCAGCCCCTATCTCTCTAATATCGTGGGAATTTGGATTGAATATTCCTTCCCCCTCTGCCTCGTTACTCACATTTTCGATCCGTTCCGTAATTGCATTGATGGCTCCCTTCCGGCCCTTCCCTTCTTTTTCTGCCACCAATATATTGTTTAATTCTTCACTATCCACTATCTTTGAAATCTCTTTCACTAAATCTCCGATAGTCAATTTTTTTGGATCAATCGCCACGTCATTTCCCCCCTGCGAACGGTGCCATTATTCCTAACATCTCCTCTAGCCCATTCTTGCTTTCTATATCTATTATTGTCGCCTCTCTATCCGAGGGCGCCTTTGGGATTGGATCCACCCGACCTACAATTGTAGGTGACCCATCCAGCCCAATGAAATCTGGATCTAAATTCAACTCCTTGTGATCCCACATAGTCAAAGTTTCTTCATAAGAATCGGATCTCATTTGCGTTTCTTCAGTCAAATTCTGCAATCTTAGTCTGTGGGAAGCCCTTGGGTATTCTGCTTCAAATTCTGGATCCGGTATTACAAAACAAGGCAGATCAACTTCTACCGTTTCTATCTCCTTAATATCTCCTTGAACCAGCCGTCTTGCCCTTATTTTCTTCTCATCTACATCCACATCCAAACTAACCACGTGCGTGATTATCGGCCACTCAAGCGCCCAACTAGTTTGGGGACCTGTATGTCCTGTCTCCCCATCTGCAGTTTTAAAACCTGCAAAAACAATATCTGGAGTAGGATCGAGCTTTTCCACCGCTGAACAAATAGTTATGGCAGTAGCCCATGTATCTGCTGCTGCCATTTCTCTATCTGATAATAAGTATAACTCATCAGCATAGATGTTCATGGCCTCTTGCAATATTTCTTTGTATCCTGGAGGTCCCATGCTCATCACCGTAATTTTCCCACCACTACGAACTTTTGTCTGTAGTGCAGCTTTCATGGCAAAACGATCATTGGGATTCATCACTGTTGGAGTTTTGCCCCTTTCCAAGTGCCCATGCTCATCAAACGAAACTTTTCCTTCTCTAAAGTCCGGCACACCCTTCGTTAACACAACAATATCGATGTCAGAACTGTTGTTATCCATCATTCTTGTATCTGCTTCCCTAGTGTGTAAATGTAACTAATTCACCCTGCCACAAAGGTATGCACTTTCCGCGATATTACTTCAGAAAAATTAGATGTATTTGGCTTATGTTTATATCCTTCCAGCTCTCCCCGGATCCACGTCAATAGCATCTACTGGGCATACATCTACACACAACATACAATCAATACATTGTGCTTCATTCATTGGACTCGCTTTGATTTCACTTTCCGGATGTCCTGGTGTATCTACCCATTCAAAAACATCAACAGGACAATCTTCTAAACAGGCCCCATCTGCTATGCATATGTCGAAATCTACAGCAACATGAGTCCCATGGATCCCTAGTTGCTCTGGCTTATTAACCGAACCCCAAATCTTAACTCCATTCTCTTCCCCTGATACTTCTCTATTCTGGTCAAAATTAGGATCAATTGGCATCTTCTGAACACAGTGAGATTCTCCGAATAAATAAATCACCCGTATTGAAATCTAGAAGTCTATTTCTTTCTATTCGCAGTTCTGCTCGGTCTAGTATGTTCCGACCCTTTACCTCTTTTATGTAATCCCCTCCCCCGTTTTCCAGCACTAGTTAAACCTCTATGTGCCCTCCCTTTATGGCTGTCAGAGCAGATCCAATTTAGATCTTTATCATTTTGAATCGCCGCATGATTTGGATCTACAAGAATGATTTCAAACCATTTTCTAGACCCATCCACACCTACCATGTATGAATTCAAAACACGCAAATTGGGATATTTCCTAGTTGCACGTTCTTCAGCAATTCTTTGCCTACCCTTTGCCCGTGTCAATCGGTTAACTCCCTGTCTTTTCGTACGGCGACCTGCTTTGTGTCTTTGTATGCGGGCCGAGGATTTTCGAACACTGACCCTCACCACTAAAATACCTTGTTTCGCCTTGTAACCCAAAGTTCTCGCTCTATCAAGGCGAGTCGGTCTGTCTAACCGAACTATTGCTCCTTGTTTTCTCCATTCCTGTAATCGTTCCCATTGAAGTTGTTTCAATTTGCCTTCTTTGGGATCTTTCCACGTTTCTCTAATGTATGTGTAAAAGCTTCTTGCCATTTGCTAACCTCGCGGATTCTTAACGGTTCAGCTGTAAAGCCACATCCCGCATCAACCTGAGTTATACAGGCGCCCCGCCGGTTCCGCATTCCGGCGAATCTGTACTCCTCATGCAGCTGTCGATCCGTTTAAGCACTTCGAAACAGACGTCAATCGTCTCATAGGTCTTCCAATAGATCTTTTATTTCTTTAATTTTATTTTCAGTATCTTCTCGATGCGCTGCTATTGATGCTTCCAGTTGTAGAAGTTTTGTCTGAATGGCCATTGTTTTTACATTGATAGGCCCTTCTGTTTCCAACTCTTCCTCTGCTATGATCATCTGATCCTCATCTGTAATTTTGGGTATTGAGTCTATTGAATCTGCAAAAACAGATGGGACTATCTTATCTATAGTCCCATCTCCAACAACGGATGGGATCCTTTTCTCATATTCTTGATAGTCCTTGCAACCTTTATATAATGCAAGTCCATTCCGAGCTTGAACACAAATAAGTCTAGCCCGCTCTTTATCTGTTTTGATCCTCTGCATCCTTCCTTTGTATTCAATAAGGATCTCTGCAGAAACTCCTCCTTTCTCAATATCAATTCTGGCAACGTCCTCATAATTATAATTCTCATAATCTCCACTCCACATGGCCACTCCGATATGTTTCAAGAACTGTCTATCCGTGAGTACAATTGTTAACTGGCCATATCGATATACGTGCCTGATTAATTCTCCAGATTCTACCACCCCTGTTGCTTTAAGCACCCCTCGAACTAGTGGATCCACAATTCTGTCATAATACTTCGCAGACAATGAGAACTCCCGCGTCCCCTCCAACCCATAATTGAGTACAACTCTCGCCTTTCTCCTATCTGAAAAAATAGAAATTTGATCTACATTGAGACTATATTCTTCAAATATTTCACTGTTAATTATCCCCTCCTCGCGATGTATAAACACACGTTCGGTCGTGGTGATCATATGTGTTCCACTAGCTACCAGAACTCGGGAAACAATTTTTTCCTCTTCTCCAATTGAATCCGATAGCAAACTAGGGATGTCCATGCTAAGAGATCGGCATCTTTGCACATAACTCTTATCCACCTTAAAGCAAATGCCCTGGATCGCCTTCCGACCTATTCGAAGCCATTATTTGTACTTAGCAACTATTTACAAGATGTGCCTCGGTGGCTTAGAGGTTATAGCGCCACACTCATAGGGACAAAGAGAATGTAATTTCCATTCTCGTGGTCTGGGACATGTGGAGGTCGCTGGTTCGACTCCGGCCCGAGGCATGATTTTAAAATCCCATTATTTTTTTCACACAAGTAGACCCAAATGGTCCCCATTCTCTGTCATTAAGTATGATGAAATATCCTGTCGAGAGGCTAGACCCACACCGGCCACATGTAAATTCCCCTACTCTTATTTTCACCTTACTTCTATAATCTCCTGAAACACTCCCCGACGATTTAACACTCACTCCATCTCTTTCTATCGCCCCCCTCTTCTCTGCCTCTTCTAATATTTTCCGTGTTAATTGAGGATCTTTTGTAACTATCTCAATCCGGCCAATTGCTTCTGACAATGTCATCTCTCTTTTTCCTTGGGTTAGAAATACTATCCCATCCTCGAGAGCTTGCTCTTCCATCGACCCCTATTAGCCCCCCTCCCTATTTAAAATATTTATTGATAACAGTGTCCTCTTTGTTTAAAACTCACACAAATGGATCACTACAATCGTATATCACGCCGTGATTTGGACACACATATTTGCAATGTCGAGAAAATAAACCGGAGCTACAAACAGGACACACACGATTAGATGACAATTTTAATATCCTCGGAATCGATAGATTCCGTTTCGAGAAAGTGTGCTATATATTCTTCCTCTATGAATGTGCTATATTCATCAGTAACTCCCACTATGCATGCAAGTTGAACCCTTCTGGGGCCATGGTAATCCCCATTCCTAGTAACAGAAAAGCAGATGAGCTCTTCATCTCCATATTCGATTTTAGTCCCTTTCTGTAAATGAGCATCCCCATTGATCAATAACCGCTTCATCTACCACTGCTTCACTGCGGAGATTATTAATGGCTTCGAAGTGAGTAGTCCAAATAAATCTATATATAATAGACTCAAATATATCGAATATTCCTCACGCATAGATCAAACGCGTTTTAAGGGGGCGGTTCTACAAGAAACTCAACAATCATGCAAATGCCACGTCGATTAAATACACATTGCCCTTATTGCAATGCTCATCATGAGCATGAAGTAGAAAAAGCTCGTCGTGGGCGAGAACGCGGGATGCATTGGATCGACCGTCAACGAAAAAGAAACTCTGGAATCGGAAACGCTGGTAAATTTTCAAAAGTTCCGGGAGGGGACAAACCCACTAAACGAACCAACTTAGTTTACCGATGTACTGAGTGTGGGAAAGCGCACCAACGCAAAGGATGGAGGGCCGGAAGGCTCGAATTACAGGAGTAGTTATTTATGTCTGGAAAATTCCACCGTGTTAAATGCTCGAACTGTGACAATGAACAGATACTTTTCAACCGCTCTTCAATAGTGGTGCACTGTTCTGGCTGTGGAGAGGCCCTCACCCAATCAACTGGAGGGGTGTCTATTATCCATGCAGAAATACTTGAGACTCTTAGCGATCAATGAAATATAGTGGGTGGCCAGAATTAGGGGAGCTTGTCGTTTGTCAAGTCGCAGACATAGAAGATTTCGGTGTTTTCTGCGATCTTCAAGAATATGAAGAAAAACGTGGACTCATTCATATAAGCGAAGTGGCATCCGGCTGGATAAAAAACATAAGAGATCATGTTAAAAAAGGCCATCTAGTCGTTTGCAAAATTCTCACAGTCAATGAAGCTAACCATCAAATTGATCTATCATTAAAAGATGTTAATGACCACCAACGCTCTGAGAAGATACAAGAGTGGAAAAACGAACAAAAAGCTGATAAATGGCTAGAGTTAGCACTTGGATCTGATTTATCCAATGATCAATTCAATAGAATTGTACCGGGACTTCTAGACAAATACGGAACACTATATGCTGCCTTTGAACGTGCCGTATTAGATGGGAAATCCACCTTCGACGAATTAGATTTGACAGAAAAAGAAATTGATTCAATCATCTCCATCGCCACTGAAAATGTTTCTTTATCTATTGTAAGCATTTCCGGGTATGTTGACCTCGAGTGTTCCGCCCCTGATGGAATTGATTCCATACGAGATGCACTCAAGTCCGCAGAAGAAGATATATCCCTTCCCCCTGATGTTGAACTTGATCTCATTTATGTTGGCTCTCCCGAATACCTTATCAAAATTGTTGCCCCTGATTACAAACTCGCAGAATCTCTCCTAGACGAATATGCAAATCACATCATAACATCTATAGTCAAAAGTGGAGGCACTGGAAAATTCCACCGCGACCGACATATAGACGAAGATTCTTAGTCTTCGTGGCCCAATGCGCCATATCAACCTCCTATGAAGTCCAAAATACGAGTGTGTTCTTCTTGGAAATCAAACCACGATTCTCCATTATATACTCTTTCTGACAAATGTCCAATTTGTAATTCTCCGGCTATCAATAGTTCCCCCGCACCCTTTGGACTTGAAGACCATTATGGTGAATATCGAAGAAGAATCCTACGAAGAGAATCTAACCAGTGACATATGTTTGAATCTATAGTCTCTCCAATCTGGGTCACTAACATTCTTGCTTGGGCATTCACTTTATCCTTCGCATTAGCCTGGGTTTTTGAAAAAAAAAGTGAACATATTTCCCGAAAAATAAGAATCGTTGCGTGGTTTTTATTTGGAATATTTTGGCTTCTATTAACCCCTAGGTTTGCTATTGTAATGCGCTCACCCATCGAGACTGTTCTTAGTTTCCTTGCCATTCTCATTTGCTTTCATGCTGGCTATCTATTACTCACCGAACAATCCCTTCGCCTCTCACTCTCAAATGCAATTGCAGTAATGGGAATTGTCTATTTGCCTTTTGAAACTATAGAGCCCCTTGGTATTTTTTTAATTAACATAGTCACCCAACATGTGTATCTTACTATTCTTGGAACTGGGTTCGACGTAATCCTCACCGATGGACCTGTTGTCGGACATAAAAGTGGATTATTATTCTCACGAGCTGGGCACGATTATTTAACGCATATCGTCCTGGCTTGTACTGGAATTGGGACTATAACCATTTTCTTAGGCCTGATAACTTCTCTCTCGATCCCACTCTCTCGAAAAGCCATTGCATGCATTGTGACAACTTCTCTAATATATATCCTTAATATCCTCCGAAATGCATTCATTGCCATTTCCTTTGGGGAACAATGGTTCCAGTGGTTTGTACCCTCTGTACTACTTATCACGGGATATGATGACCCCCGACTCGTTTCTTTTTTCATCGCAGACCGAGTCCTCAGCCAGAGTCTAACCGTTCTAGTTGTAGGGGCACTACTATTGATTTCTATAAGAATCGTCCCCGAAATTATAGATTTACTGGAAGAACTTCTTTATCTTCTCACTCGGAAGAAATACGACCTCCACTACGCATTCGAACCCACATCTCCCAATCGCTAACGTTATTGGAAAATGAGACCTAATCTTTTTCACTGATGGTTGAACAAAGTTTGAGAGAATGGGCTGCAAATCTAGAAAAACGTGGAGATCTCGTCGTCATCGATAAAGAAGTCTCAACAAAATTCGATATGGCAGCTTACATCAAAAAATCCTGTGAAGTAGAGGGCCCTGCATTCCGGTTCACCAACGTGACCGGATATGATATGGATGTTATGGGTGGTTTTTATGGCACTAAAGCTCGCATACTCGAGTCCGTAGGTGTCGAAACCCACGAACAAGGGGTGCAAAAATATATTGACGCTATTAACAACCAAATCGAAACCAAAACAGTGAAAAAAGCCCCTGTAAATGAAGTTGTTAAGACGGGAGACGATGTTGATCTATACAATATCCCTATCGTCCATCACTCCGAAATGGACTTTGGAGATTACATCACTGGGGCATCTTTAATTTCCAATTTACCACATTCTGGTGTTCGCGGATCTGGTATTCATAGAATGTACCGCCAATCTAAACAAGAACTCACAATATGGGCTCCTCCCGAACGGCGTATCGGATATGCGTATCGTGTAAACCAAGATAAAGGAAAACCTACAGAAGTAGCAGTTGTTATCGGGCCTCCGCCTGCCGTAACCATGGGGAGCATCGCAAACGCTCCCCATTTTGTCGATAAATTATCGATTGCAGGGGGATTACAAGGATCTCCAATTGAGGTAGTCAAATGTAAAACCATAGATGTCGACGTTCCTGCACATGCCGAGATGGTCATCGAAGGACTAATTCATCCTGATAATTTGGTAGAAGAAGCACCATTTGGTGAATTCCCTGGAACATACGGTCCAAAACAAATGTGTCCTGTTGTAGAAATAACGGGTATCATGCAACGTTCAGATGCGATGTACCACACCATCCTGACTGGCTTTCCTCCGACAGAAAACAATCTCATGAATTGGCTCCCTCGGAGTGCAACTGTTAGGCAAGACGCAGAAAGAGCAGTTCCATCTGTGAAACAAGCGTTGGTCAAATGCGACCCTTATTCTGGAGGAAATGGTATGTATGAAGCATTTGTCTCTATAGATAAACGCCTTGAAGGCGATCCCAAAAATGTCATCGCTGCTGTTTTGGGCGGCCGCTGTCAAGCAAAATATTGCGTCGTCGTTGACACCGATATTGATCTATACGATGAGCGTCAGATAAACTGGGCTCTGAACACCCGTGTACAACCCCACCGAGATGTTATAACTTTCCCAACTATGACTGGGGCCCCACTCGATCCTTCTGGCCCCCCTCGTCAGTCAGAAAAGATGGGAATAGATGCAACAGTCCCACTTGATGGCGATAAATTTACTTTCTCCCGAGTAACGGTCCCTGGATCCGACGAAGTAGAGTGGTAATCTCAACCCGAACCTGACTTATTTTCCTAAATCTGTATTCCTTTGGAATATTCTCAATCCGAACTCAGGTACCACTGCGAGAAGGTGATCAAAAATATCTGCTTGGATTCTCTCATAACGAACCCAATCTGTATCACCAGCAAATACATATATCTGAATTGGAAGTCCCTTCTCACTTGGTTCTAATTGCCGTACCATGCATATCATGTCCCCCTTGATATCGCTGTTCTCCTTCAAATATGCTTCAACATATGCTCTAAACGTACCAACATTGGTCAAACTTCGACCATTAATGATCTCCGAAGAATCAAACTCATTCATTTGGTTATATTCCTCAATTTCCACCTGCTTGCCATCAATATATTCTTTGATAAGATCAAATTTCTTAAATTTCTGCAACATTTCCTTATCACAAAGAGAAATGCTATTCATATCGATCCAAATAGAACGCTTGATCCTCCTTCCTCCACTCTTCTCCATGTTCTTCCAATTCTTGAATGTGGATTCAATGAGCTTGTGAGTGGGAATTACTGAAATAGTTTTATCCCAATTCTCGATTTTCACTCCTTGCAACGCAATATCTACTACGGTACCGTCTGCACCAAATTGGGGAACTTCAATCCAATCACCCTCTCTAAAAAGGCCATTAGAATTTATTTGTATGCTAGCAACCAATGCAAGAATTGTATCTCTAAAAATCAACAATAGAACTGCAGTCATCGCACCAATTCCACTAAGCAATAGAACGGGATTTTTATTCACCAGAATTGAGACAACGGCTACAATTCCCAAACCCCATACGATGAGCTTGACAACTTGCAAATAACTTTTTATATTTATTCCATCTGCATATTTTGTAGTCTGATAGTACTCCCCCAACCCATTGATAATACCTTGGAATATCAGCACACCACACAATATAATCACACATATTGCAATTCTCCCAATAGCAACTGCAAATTGAGGAATGGTATATGCAAAATTATAAAATATTATTGCAGGAACTAAGTACGATAGCGGTTCCAAAACTTCTTTGGTAGCTAAGTAATCGTCCAACACTGTATCAGTTTTTCCAACCAGATTTTTTGGCCACACAGAAATAACCCTTCGAGTAGTCGCCCATCCAACAAACCCCAGAACTACCAAAATTCCCAAAATGGATGCTGAATATAAAACCGGATCCGAGGGCAAATACGGGCTCATATATTCAATTACCATGCCTAGCGCCTCCACCAGGGCTCGAACCTGGGACATCCTCGTTAACAGCGAGGCACTCTACCAACTGAGTTATGAAGGCTCTGCATGTTACTTTACCAATGCAATTTACATATTCGTTTCGTTTTCAATAAACGTCCCATTATCAGACCGATACTCTTTCATTTAGCGTCGGAGTACCGATAACAGACTATGGTACAGTTCGATGACATACTAGCCAGTGTTAGAGAACAAGTAGTACCAACTCTTTCAGAAAGAAAAAAGCTCGACGAAGCCATCAAAGAACTACAAATGCTATCTCGACAAGCAACATCCAACATCCCTTTCAAAACACATACGCTTCATCTAGGAAGTACCTCTCGCGATACTTGGTTGCGCGGAGATGTTGATATTGATATTTTTATTCAATTCCCCCGATCCACTTCTAAACAAGATTTAGAAAAATATGGCCTTGAAATTGGGCACAAAATTCTATCAGATGGGCATGAAGAATATGCAGATCATCCCTATGTGAAAGGTACATTTAACGGTTTTAAAATAGATATAGTTCCCTGCTATGCCGCCACATCTGCCATTGATCTCATATCTGCGGTAGATAGGACTCCTCTTCACGGGGTATATCTATCAGACCAATTGACCGAAGAACTTTCCACTGAGATTAGGCTTCTTAAACAATTCTTCAAGGGGTGCGGCGTCTATGGATCCGATCTCAAGACTCAAGGGGCATCTGGATATCTGTCCGAGCTTCTCATAATCTTATTTGGGAGTTTTACAAATACCATCGAAGAGATATCAAAATGGACTGTTCCTATACGATTAGACCCAAATGGTACAAGTGAACATTTTTTTGAATCTCCGCTCACTTTCATAGATCCTATAGACCCATCTAGAAACGTTGCTGCTGCTCTTTCTTCCACCAATCTATCTCTAATCCAACATTATTCCCGCGAGCTTTTATCCCGTCCAAGAATAGAACTATTCTATCCACACTCTATGGAACCAATCACAAATGAGGAGTTACAAGCCCATATAGCCAATAGGGGCACTTCTCCTGTTGCCATCATTTTCCCCACTCCCGATATAGTCGAAGATGAACTGCATCCTCAATTGCAGAAATCTCTATCTGGGATCGCAGACCTCTTGACTCGGAACGGTTTCAATATAGTCCGATGCGACACATTCTCGGAATCCAATTCTATCTTCTTCTTCGAACTGTCGTCGATTGGAATACCTTCTATAGAACATCACGATGGGCCTCCACTTAGTTCTCAACCACACGCATCTGCATTTTTAGATAAATACATCAAAACTGATGTGTACGGCCCTTTCATCGACAACGATCATTATGTAGTCGAGCGGTTTCGGGAGTTTGATGATGCCATAGCCTTCCTAAAAAGCGAAGCAATTTTCACTGCACGAATTGGTCCTGACATAGGAGATTCCCTCAAAAACCACTACGATGTTCTATCCGAATCTGAACTTCTAACTTTAATACCCGCCTTTGGCATCCATTTGCACAACTATTTCAACCCAACATTGTAACTCCAACCTCTCTATTATCTGTATAAAATAGTCTAATGGTCATCTGTAGATGACCGCAACAGCTCCACCGAAAAGCTGCTTTATCACTGTTATTGAGCCACGCTACTGGATCCTGCCTCGACTGAGACAGGGATATGCTAAGTCTTCATAAATAATGTATAGTTGGGAGAGAATATAAACTCTATGCTATTTGATATCATATATCACAAACTATATAAACTACCGAGCATGTTCATACTACAAATGGACTGTGATAATTCCCATTGCCAATGTGATCCCTGCACCTGCGACCCATGTCTCTGCACCGAAGAAACACCTTGTATGTGCCATAAACCTTCCCTACTCGAGCGTATATTTTCCACTATGGAGCATGCATCCGACTTACATTATTATGAATAATTAGTTATTATTCTTCCAAAATTTTTACACAGGTCTCTATATCTTCTTTTTGAATGGTCTTCCTCCCCGCATGACGTGACAGGATCGCGCTCTTTTTCGCTATTTGATCTGCATAATCCTCTAGATACTCTGCAAGAATCAATCTCGCATCATTGCCAATTCTATATCGATCATCTATTTCTGACCGTGCAATTCGATCAACAGGGGCAATAGGCAATACTAGTTCTCTTTCAGAATCTCTTTCCCCAATATCGAAATCTCCTTCTTGGATGGTTTTTCTCCCGTTTTCTCTCGCAATTTTAGCAGCCTCAATTGCGAGACTTGCACCTTCTATTTGAATCAGACGGGCCAATTCTTCAGTTGCCTCAGAACTCACTCGGAGCGCACCCGAACTCCTACGAATAATCGTATCTACTGGGGCAAATGGCAATTCCATACTCATACTTCACACGGCAATATGTATGGGCTTAACCCTTCCTTTCTCTACCACTTCGGATAGTTCTGTATCCACGGTCTAGTTTCCTCTAAAGCACCTGCAATTGCCAATACAATATCATCTCTAAACCTTGGACCGACCACCTGTATCCCTGTTGGCAATCCTCTCTTGGTCAATCCACTTGGAACCGAAGCCACTGGATTTCCTGTTAAATTAAATGGCCATGTAAGTGCAGTCCCGTGCTTCATTGAAATTGGAACGCCCCCGATCTCTGTGGGAATTTCTGCATCTGGATGCGGTGGAACTGCCATGGTTGGAGTCGCCAATACATCTACTGACTCCAATAATCTCGATAAACTCACATAGAATTCTGTCCGTAGGTTGTTTGCCAAACGATACTCCAATACCCCTTTTTTCTCTCCCGATCGAATGCGATCAATAATAACAGGAGACACAACACTTTGATGTTCCATAAGATCGATACCCGTTGAAATTTTTAGATTGTGTGCGGTTTCTGCATAGACTATCTCTAACCCGATCATCAACACTTCGTGCAATTTCTCCCATTCTGAAAATTCTATTTCTGTATATACAATTTCTGCACCTGCTTCTTCCAACCCTCCTAATGCATCTTCAATTTTTTGCACCACTTCTTCTTCAATTGGCTTATCTAAAAATGTACGATCATATCCTATTTTCATACCCTCTACCCCCTTTCCAACAGCTGAGACATATTCACCTTCAAATATCGGGAGGCTATCAGGATCTTCTGGATGCGGACCTGCTATTACATCTAACATCATTGCTGCATCTTCTACCGTCCGCGTCAATGGTCCACTTGCTGCAAACGGGAGATGATATTTAAATGCATCTGGGCGCATCGCATGGGGCACTCTCCCCACAGACGGAAAATGACCATATAAATTACACATACAAGCTGGACCTCTAATGGATCCTGCATGATCTGACCCTTGGGCCCACGGGACCATACCCGACGCCACTGCAGCAGCACTTCCTCCTGAAGACCCTCCCGGCGTAACTTCTATATCGAACGGATTTGCCGTCCTCCCGATTATTTCATTATGCGTGATTCCCTTGTGTCCAAACTCTGGAGTATTGGTCTTCCCCACGACAATGGAACCTGCCCTTTCTAATCGCTCCACTAGTGGCGCGTCCCGATCAGGAATATAGTTGGAAAATGGAACTGAACCAAATGTATGTATTATCCCTTTTTTAAATGCAAACAAATCTTTCACTGCGACCGGAACGCCCACACATGGGCCTATAATTTCCCCCCGTTCTATTCGATTTTCTAACACCCGGGCCGACTCTCTCGATTCTTCTTCTAATATTGTAATAAATGCATTTATTTTTGGATTAATTTTTTCAATTCGGGCAAAGGTAGATTCGATGACTTCTGTAGGTGATGTTTTTCTCTCTGCTACATCTTTTGCAATCTGCACCGCAGATTTACACACTTTCACTCCGACCTCTCTAAAATACTTATTGAAGTTTTCCAATTAGTAGATGCTTCCAAATCTTCTTGCCAACCTTCTTTCACCACAATATCTGTACATAATATTTTGTCCCCTGGACCTACCTCGATATCTGCCCTTTCATCCCATAACGCCATTCGTATTTCACCGGTGTCATCTTTAATTCTAATATTCCTAACTTGGCCTTTTGTCCCATCCTTTCGATCAAATACTCTTGTTGGATCTGCTACTACGATGACACCTTGAATATCTGCAGTATCTCCGATTTCTAGCGTATTTATTTTGTTTGATTTTACAGAAAATTCAACCTCTCCTTCTACTATGTTAACCGTCCCCCCTTTGCCAACATGTAGTTCTAGTTGCGACTCTCTTTTCCTTATGTATCCCTTGGTCACTTCTATCGATTTCCCCTCTATAATCGATTCTATTATTTGTGTTTGTTTGTCCCATAATACAAGCCTGATTCTCCCTGTCTCATCACTTATGGTTATACTAGCTACTTTCCCTTCGGAACCATCTGACCTAGAAAACGTCCGTTCTGATTCAACCGATAGCACTCTCCCAACTACCTGTACATTAGCTGCACCCGATATCAGATCTCCAATCTTACATTCCTCCATGACGTCTACTCGAATGTTTGTGTCTTCATCTATTATACTTCGATTCACACTGACTTCGATTTCACCTTCGCGTTCACGCGAAAATCCTTGTATTCGTAATACTTGTCCTATCTCTAACTCTTCTTCTATCGCTTTCGCATATTCATTCCAAAATGCCGCCCGTACCCTCCCCGTTTCATCCGCCAATTCGACGTTTAGTACATATCCCTTTTCTTCTTCTCCCTCTTTGTCGAACTCATGAATCTGGCCCATTGACATGACCTTTGCGATAAATCTAACCTCTTCATCTGAACCCGCCTTTACATCACTAATTGCACATTGGACTTTTCCATTCTGCTCATACTCAATCAACATTTCTGCAACATTTTCGTCGATCAAACCCCCCATTTGGTTTATCTTTTCTTGCACTGTGCTTTCAACCACATTTTCTACCTCTTCAGGCCCATTCGATTCCTTGTTGTCCACGTCGTCCATTTCTAAATTACTCCTCACTACTCGCACACTGGTGAAAGGTTTATCGCCTCATTTCTGCCAAATCTAGAAACAAAACTCTCTTTACAAAAAATATTGTAGTCTCTACTCTGTCCAATTAGGGTAGTGGACTATCCTACGGGCTTGCGGAGCCTGTGACCGGGGTTCGAATCCCCGATTGGACGTCCCTGAGTATGGTACACATACTCTCTATTTCCATCTCAAAACAATCAGACTAAGTAATGACAGTTGCTCCTTTTCGATGAGGATATATAAAATGTCTATTGACCCATCAAAACTCACCGTCGGAAATCTGTTAAAAGAAATCTCAAATGTCGAGGATATCGAAGCATTAAAAGAGATATTAACAGCAGAGACAAAAGGAAAAAATCGCAAAGGTGCATTGAGCGGAATTCAACAACAGATCGAATCAATTGAAGTTCTTGGCCCCAGTGGAGTTGCCTCTCCAAACCGATATTTGAAACCACTATATTATCTGGTATTCATACTTCTCGCCGTCTGGGCAATCACAAATTTCATTTAATGATCTATGAAGCTAATAGTTGTAAATCAAAATAACCCCGAACGAATTTTTCGAGCAATTGTCGCACTTATATTTTTAGGTATGGCTGTATTTATGGATCCGGGAATCCTACGCTTCGTTTCCCTCTTTAGTGGACTTGGACTGATGTTCAACGCAGTCACTGGAAACTGTTTCTTTTACCGATTCCTTGGGTACAGTAGCTGCCCAACTTGAACATGATTCCCACTATCATTTGACCCCAAAGAATATATTCTATCAGTCCTTACATGCAGCAAATGTGTTGTAATGATACTCTCCATTCCCACTGTTGCCAATGCCACCCATGCACATGCGACCCTTGTCTCTGCACCGACGAAGATCCTTGCAGGTGCATGTAACTCCTCGACAAATGCTCCATAAACAAGAGAAAACCAAAATGACTATTGATCCATCAAAACGATATACAAAAAATCTAGTGGTTGGCCAAGTAGTACTCTATACCTTATTGATACTCGCCATCATTTCTGTATCTTATTTTTTATAAAGTAATATCAAATTGCTATAGCTTACACCAAATAAATCACGGTATTATCTAAACCTATAAACCACTCATCGATTTCTCTGGCTGCTAAGTTATTTATTCGAGTGTTTTCCAACTCCTTCTCATCGATTATCTGCTTTAATGCAGCCCGATCAATATCTCTATTTTTTACTTTCCAACTGCAGTTTGGACATAAGACAATTAAATTCGAAAGTGTGTGTGATCCTCCATCTTCAGACGGTTTGATATGGTGTACCCGTGGGGATTCCCCGTGTAGATTTAACGTACAATGTTCGCATCGCTGATCGCACCTCATAATGACACCCCGCTCAACTCGTTTTCGTATGGCCCAGCCCCCAGGCATGATAGACACTAGCTAGCATAATCTACACCCATTTATAGTTTCCGCAGGCTCTATACATGATATGCCACAGCAAAGAGATCTCATCCTGTCCATTGCTGTAAGCGCTGATGGATTCATCGCCACACTAGACGGCGGACTCGATTGGTTGCCCCAACCAAGAGCAGAAGAAGACTATGGACATGCTGAATTCTTAGAACGAATTGATTGTGTAGTCATGGGCCGAAACACCTGGGAATTTGTTTCTGATCACGATGGAGGAGACTACTTTAGTCAGTTCGACTGTCACGTACTCTCTAGAGAAGATATCGTTGAGGGGTTCTGGATGGGTGATGGGATTGGGTATATCCATGAACTAAAAGAACAAGACGGACTTGATATTTGGCTGGTAGGTGGTGGAATTCTTAGTGGGGAGTGTTTGGAAGCAGGAATCATTGATGAAGTCATCCTCACGGAGGCCCCAATCACGTTAGGTGAAGGGTTGCCTTTATTTGGAAAATATGGGACCATCGTACCAGATTCGTGGTCGTGTGTCTCTGAACGAAAGTTCTCAGATGGGTTAATTCAAAAAACGTTTAGACCACTTTAATAAATACAATCCCACTTCATCTTTTTTGTTTCCTCATCCCAACCTGCATAGACTGCATCTGTACACCCTGGACCACATGTTTTATCCAACCATTCCTGCTTAGTTAACCCCTCACTACATGCTATACAGGAAGCTGTCATCGCTTTACAACACGCCCACACCTCTTCTTCCCCCTGATCGTGATCTGCCCTATAACTTCCATCCGGTATCACTGTCGGGAAATTAAAACCCGAATCATTGAGCAGTTCAAACGCCAAGACATCTTTTTGCTCCAACTCGTCACGTGTACAAATTCCCCATTCCTCATTAATAATCTCAGATTCATCCTTACTCTCTACACACGCATGTGTAAGTTCAGGGTCCGATGCACCCATGTTGGCCATTAGAATCCAGTAAAAGTATTCCATAGTCTGACATCCATACCAACAAGTTGGATCATAATATTTATACCACGCATCGTCTGGGTACTGCTTAGGTATATCTATGAAGTAACCACCACGAGCCGTGTCCATCGCAACAGTAAGTTTTACACTGAGTTCTCCTTGACCACTCTCCAGTATTTCTGGATCACCTTGCACATCTAGCCAAGGATGATACTCCCCATTCCCCAATTGCTCTGGGTATGCTCTGAACCACCCCCATGTAACAATGTGCCAAACTTCCTCTAAATTGGCATCCCATTCTCCCGGACCACCATTTTTTATTGCATTGGCATTTGCTATCCCACCAAATACCCAGCTATCTCCTCCACCCTGTTCCCAATATCTATCGTGATCTCCAAAAAACATACTTGCGCCTACTCCCACTACATCTTCACAATGTGTATTGACATAATCACGGAACGCTTCGTTATCCTCTTCCCTCCACACAGGAACTATGTAATTGTTCTCAACTAATTCTCGCAATACGTTTGGATCATCTGGAACTCCATCTT
>CAZQZO010000010.1:0-46789 GCA_964597855.1 uncultured Halobacteriales archaeon
GGGCGGAATGGGCGGAATGGGCGGAATGGGCGGAATGGGCGGAATGGGCGGCATGATGCCCGGAATGATGTGATCTCTTCTTAAAAAATAATATATTTTACTAACAGCGATTCAAACCACAGTTTCTGAGAGACTAAACTGACGATTTTCTTCCACCGCATTCAACACAACACTAGTGTTTGAAGCCTTTATTATTGGGTCGATAAGAATAGCTTTTATTTGCTTATTCATTCCGGCTGTGTCTTTGAACTTTGCAATAACAATTAAGTCATAATCCCCCGTGACTTCATAGATCGATATCATTTGCTCGTACCCAGATAGTTTAGTAGTAATATCTGGAATTTGAGCCCCTTCGACTTTCAGTTGAATTATTGCTGTGAGCCCATATCCGAGCTTTTCATATTTGATTGTTGGAGCATATCCTGTGATTACTCCTCTTTCTTCCAACCCAAACAGATGCCTCGAAATGGTCGCCACCGAAACACCCACCCGTTCTGACAAAGTTCTAAAACTTGCTCTCCCATCCTCAAGTAGCTCATTTATTAACTTTGAATCAAGATTTTCGTACGTCATCACCTAAATATATAGATTATCCCTATTAAAATGCACCGAATGGTTATTTTTATTTTAAAATATCACCCGTGCGCAAATCATACCATTTTATTATGTTACATACACTATAATAATTACAGATTAAAATGACAAATGGACATTCTGATTCCGAACTGGCTAAAATTGGCCCGTCGGAACAAAAAATTATAGATAGTATTCAAAAAAATAACATCGATTTCTTGCGATTGCAATTCGTCGATATACACGGTGTAGTAAAAAATATAGCAATTCCTGCTAATCAAGCAGAAAAAGCCTTCACAGAAGGTATCTATTTTGATGGTTCTTCTATAGCGGGATTCACCCGGATACAAGAGTCCGATATGCGCCTTGTCCCTGACTCTTCAACCTACGTAGAACTCCCGTGGAGAAAAGACGAGAATGGTCGAGGGGCCGCCAGAGTTATTTCTGACGTACGCCGGATAGACAACACACCATTCGAAGGCGATCCCCGAACTGCTCTTCAAAACTCTCTTGAAAAAGCAAAGAAACTGGGTTTCGATCTAAACGTTGGAATTGAGCCCGAGTTTTTCCTTCTAAAAACAAACGAAGGCAATCCTTCTTTAGACACACACGATGTAGGAGGTTATTTTGATATAACCCCTGCTGACCTAGGTCCTTCAATTCGCAGGGATATGGTCTATACTCTACAAAAACTTGGGTTTGAAATAGAAGCAAGTCACCACGAAGTCGCAGAAGGCCAGCATGAAATCGATTGGAAATATGCTCCAGCTCTCAAGACCGCAGACAACGTTGTGACATTCAAAGCCGCAGTAAGAGCAGTTGCGCACCAACACGGTGTATATGCCACTTTCATGCCAAAACCCATCTCTGGTATAAACGGATCAGGAATGCATACTCATATGTCTCTCTTTGAAGGCGGAACGAATGCTTTCTTTGATAAAGATGGAGAATTTGGCCTTTCTGATATGGCTAAACACTACCTCGCAGGTTTGCTGGAACACGCACCCGCTCTAACCGCAATTTGCAACCCTATAGTTAATTCTTACAAACGTCTCGTCCCGGGATATGAAGCCCCTGTCTACATAGCTTGGAGCGATGTCAACCGATCTGCATTGATCAGAAAACCAGCTTCGAGAACTGCCGCAGGAACTCGCCTGGAACTTAGATCCCCCGACCCATCTGCCAATCCATATTTAGCTATATCCGCAATGCTAGAAGCAGGATTAGATGGTATCAACCGAGAACTAGAAGCCCCTGCACCAGTTCGTGAGAATATCTATGATTTCGATGCCAAAAAACAAGAAGAATATGGTATCAAAATTCTTCCAAGTAATCTAGGAGATGCTATAGATGCTCTCGAAGCAGATGATGTTATTTGCAATGCACTTGGACCTCACATAACCGAAGCATTTCTCACCACCAAACGTGCAGAATATGCAGATTATTTGGTTTCTGTTTCCGAATGGGAACATGATCGATATCTACGTACTTTCTAAATCAATTAGTTCCCTGTAGCCTCGTATATCTCAGAAACTGTAGCATTTGTTTTCAATGTAGTTCCTCCATAGTGAGTTCTTGAAACCTCAAAACCCACATCTGATAAACATTGCATAAATATTTCCATAGAGGGGGCAGGGCGTTTCCACAATCGACATAATTTGTGCTGGTCATAGTGTGTAGGAACGTCTAGCTCCTCCAATATCCTTGAAAATATTTTTTGTGCTCTATGGGCCATACCCATCTCTTCTGTTAGGCTTTCTTCAACCCTACTTACAAACTCTTTGCTTGCTGTATTTCCCAACCAAATTGGACCTGAAGTTGTCATTTTTGTACTACCACACGAAGGACAAATAGAAGGCGGGAACGAAATCAAACCATTTTGAGTATCGCGATGCAAACAAGAGATACAATGATGCAAGTATCCTAACTCCTCCAACGATTCATTTGCCTTTGATACTCTCCTTTCTATTTCTACATACACTCTATAATAATGACGTGTTGCATGGCATAATATGGGCTTAATTCCAATATCATATCGTGCAGCCATTCGTGCCATCAAAGAAAGAAGAACTCTAATTCCTACCTCTGCATGGTACTCCGTTTTCCGAGGAATGGAACTGTATCGCCGAACACCCGCTTGGAAATGTGCACCACAAAGAGGCGCGGTGTCGGTCGCAGTCACACAAATCAAACGCTTAGCCCCCCGGAATGCACTATCCAAAAAAGAAATCGGGCTTCCAAATGGATCTATGTCCACCACGTCATATCTATTAAGACGAAGGACGATATTGACATCATTTTGATACACTTCTCCCGATAATCCATTCCTAGATAAATTAGATTTACACAATTCGATAGCATCTTCCTCAATATCTACTAATGTTACTTTCCAACCGTCTGCAGCAGCCCTCACCCCTCTTATTCCCGTCGCAGCATTTGCATCTAGGTATGTATTAACCCCCTCCACTCTGTATGCTCGCAATGCCGCTACTGTTATATCTCTATTTAGCTCCATATTTGGATTAAAAAACACATCTTTAGTTCTACCAGACACCGATGCAGACGGAACTATGGTTTCAATCCCTCCCTCTGAGACTGTATACATATATCCACGTCTGTGGCAAACCCTGAAAATCCATCGCTTATAGTCACTTACCGCCCCATGTCTAGAAAAGTTACTAATTTATTTATTTTTATTACCCTGGAGCACCAACTACACCTTGTGCCACAGCCCAGTCGAAAAAGTAACTCCTCGCCACCTGAAAAACCCGCAAATTTTTACACAGAGTCACTACTACAGAAAAACGGAATCCGTGGGCAAAAAGCCCTCGAAGCTATTCAAGAAGACAGGGTCAAACAGTACCGAGATTTCACCGTAGTTGTCGGATATGATGATGAATATATCGTGGAAGATGGTATGTGTACTTGCAAAGGTTCAGAATACAATATCAAAAGCGACACGAATAAGAAATGTTGGCATTTATTAGCAGTAGATATAGCAGAAAGAACTGGAAGCATAGATTACCATGACATGTGGTATTCCGAAGTCCGAGATTTATTATGAATTTTTTTCAAAAAACAAAACCATCTGAAATTTTTTGGTCCCTATTCCTATCAATCCCAGTTGGTATTGGCGTGTCTCTAGCTGTAATGAGAAGTACCGGGGGAAATTTAACAGAGCCACTAGTATTCGTACCTGGATTGCTTTCTTTTTTATTTATATTTTTAATCATCATCCTCAGTATTCTTACCCCTGAAGATTCCTCTTAAAATCCTTTCAGAATTATACGCTCTGACAAACTTCAATAAAATTATGGAGAATTTTTAAACCAGTTTCTCCAGATTTCTCCGGGTGAAATTGTGTCCCAAAAATATTTTCTCTAGCAATCATACTAGCAAATTTCCCTCCGTATTCTGTAGTTGAAACCACCGCTGAACTATCTTCTGGAACTGCATGATATGAGTGCACGAAATAAGCGTGCAATCCGTCCACCCCCTTTACAATAGGATGATCTTGTACAATATTCAATTCATTCCACCCCATATGCGGTACTTTTTCATTTCTAATTCTGATATTCTTACCTGGAATTAGATCCAATCCCTGCACACCCCCTTGACCTACACATTCTGCCTCTTCTGATTCTGTTAGTAACATTTGCATTCCTAAACAAATACCAAACATAGGAATCCCACTTTTGCCAATTTCAATAATGCTTTTTTTGAGTGGTTCTGCATTTTCCATACCCTCTGAAAAAGCTCCCACTCCGGGCAATACCACACCATCTGCGTGAGATATAATATCTATATCTGATGTTACAATCACATCTCCCCCTGAACGCTCAAAACCTCTTTTAACACTCCTTAGATTACCTAATCCATAATCTATTATTGCTATTTTTACATTAGTCATGGATTATCTCTCACTTACTCTACTAGACTAACAATCCAGAAAAAGATTATGCCCCGGAATCATACCCTCAATACTTCTATCTCGCCTCTTTTTCTTTTAATCCAACCAACTCCACAGCTTTTGAAATTGCAGATTCAAAAATCACTTTTTGATTTGGATTATAGAGAGTCGCAGCTGGGTGAATACAAATCAGAATCGCCCGATCCACTCCTCCAATGTTCACTAGTTCTACTTCGCCAGCTTCTTTTGTAACTAGTACTTCCCTTTGAAGCAAATGTTCAGATGGAACTCGCCCCAGAGCAACAATCAATTTAGGATCCACAAGTGCAATTTCGGTGTACAGATGGTTCTTGCAATTGGAAAGTTCTTTTTTGGATGGATTTCTGTTTTCTGGAGGCCTACAACGAACACAATTGGTGATTCTAACATCTCCTCTTGAAATACCATTTTCTTGTAAGCTCCTATCAAGAACAAGGCCACTTCTCCCCACGAACGGCTTTCCGCTTATGTCTTCTTCTCTACCTGGACCTTCTCCTACAAATAATATCTCTGCGTTCACTTTCCCATCCCCATTAACAATCAGATTCCGTGAAGAAACCAATGCGGGACAACGCTCACATGAGATCACTTTCGATCCCCTCATATCCTCCATACACCATTATAGTTGCACTGATACTTTATGAACTCGGTTCCTGTAAAAATTCCACCAACTGAAATACAATTTTCCGGCGTAAAAAAATACGTATATATGGCAATTGGATTCGCAGCCCTCTTCATGGCTTACATTGGTGTTATCACTCCTGGAATTCCATTCACAGTGTTTCTAATTACTGCCGCTTGGGCATTTAGCAAGAGTTCCAAAAAGTGGCACAAATACCTTTACTCACATTCAGTTTTCGGGCCTTTTCTTATCAATTGGGAAACCGAACGTGTATTCCCTAGAAAAGCACGATATCTCATGCTAATATCAATGTGGATTAGTTCAACTATTGTCTGGATCACAACAAAATCTATAGTTTTTACTGGAACCATAGTTCTCGTTATGATACTAGCCGTACTTTGGACCTCTAGATACCCCGAATACCCCTCCTTGACTGTAACCTAACTTCTAATGGATGTTTGTAACCTCACGCACGAATCCACTATTTTCACTTCTAACGCGTATTTGATTTTCGGAGAAAGAACTACCCTCGTAGATGTAGGTTCTGACCCCCGCACTCTTGAAAAAATCTATCTCCATACCTCCAAAATAGATTCTATAGTTCTGACCCATCAACATCCCGATCATGTTGGATCTTTGCATGATATTATGAATGCCTTTCAACCCGATCTACATTGTTACGCAGATCATCCTTTACAAACATCAAAACTTACCAATGGCCAAAAAATCTTAATCGGTGACGATTGGTATGAGATTCTCCACACCCCTGGGCATTCCACAGACCATTTGGTTTTTTTGAATCATAATTCTATTTTTACAGGAGATATAGTCGTTTACAGTGATCAAGCG
Source organism: uncultured Halobacteriales archaeon (assembly GCA_964597855.1). Classification (GTDB taxonomy): domain Archaea; phylum Halobacteriota; class Halobacteria; order Halobacteriales; family Hikarchaeaceae; genus Hikarchaeum. The sequence continues at coordinate 5,994 of CAZQZO010000010.1, forward strand.
TTCCATCGTGGTAGTTTCGGACGCACCGATCTACCTGGTGGCTCTCGAGAGGATTTAATATCTAGTATAGAGTCAATACTGTCCAATTCCCCCCAAGATTTAAGGAATATGTACCCAGGCCACGGCCCGATGTTCCACGGGGATGTTGTGGAAGTAATCTCTAAAGCCCTGGCTAGAGCCAAGAAACGAGAGCCAAAATACAAACCAGAGGGATAACTCCATTCTGCAATTAAACTAACCAGCAGCTTGGCGTTCTCTTCTTCTAACACGCAACCCCGTATATCCACATTTGCGACAAGCCTTCGCTTTATGTGGATTTCGGGCATTACAACGCATACAAATTTTCTTTTGCAACATGCGTTTCTCTGCTTGTTCAAAGCGCGCCATAGCCACACGTATAGTCTACCACAATTAAAAACTTTCGAGTCCCACCGGGGCTTCTGAACAACATTTTATTCAAGATAAGTACAATTCTTGGACATTTACCACATCTTCTGAAGTTAAACAAGACGCATATGATTCTAAAGGCTCTTCATTAAGTGTTAAAAAATTCATTCCCCATCGAAACTTGGATAGTACATTTTTAGATTGTTCTTTCTCACCTAAAATAAACAAAGAGGCCGCTATAGCCTCCACAGTTGTAAGTTTAAATGGCTTTCCATAGTTCACAGGATTGGCTGCAACTAGAAATGGCAGTGCCCGGTGGATACCTTTCATAGAAAAACTATCAAATCCCGCAGTTTCCCAAGAACAATCCAACGCCACCAATTTGTACGGATATTTATAATCCGCAGGAGACAACGCTTTTTCAGAATACGGATTAAGAATTATGCCATATGGCGTTGACTTATTATTTCTATGCAATTCAGCCAGTCCGAAGCGCGAAAGTTTTCTAGCCGTGCATTTCTTTGGATCATCGTCACCCTCATACCGAATATGGATTTCCACAGCTTGACTGTATGCCCAGAAGTACCAAAAAAGAATCGAAGAAAAACCCATTTCGAACCCTCAATTTTTTGTCTGTACACAGCTTTCTTTTTTCATGGATTGGGCACTCGTCAGCGCAACGGCTTTATTTATGGTCTCAATGACCTTCTCTCCCGGTCCAAATAATCTACTTTGTGCTGCACATGGGTCTCAACATGGAATCCGCAACACTTTACCATTGATGGCAGGAATGTTTTTTGGATTCACGGTTTTAGCACTTATAATTGGAGTCGGAGCCGTTTTCATCGAACAGAATGCCAATATACTCCAAATACTAGTCTACGCTGGCGCATTGTATATCGCATACCTCTCCTATAAAATAGCTTTCTCACCTCCTATATCCGCCGATGAATCTACCCAACTACTTGGTTTCTCTACAGGTCTGTTTTTACAACTCGTAAATGGGAAAGCATGGATTCATTTCATCGTTTTAATGACCACTTTTGCAACTCAATTCGCCCCCGGCTATGGGGTAAAAATCTTATTCGTTTTAATCAACTCCACATTGGGTTTCACAGCCCTATGTACATGGGCCTTTGCCGGAACGTTACTCCGAAAAATATTCAACACACCTGGACAAGTCCGAACCTTAAATTTGTTATTGGGACTATCACTTTTCTCCGTGGCCATCTGGATAGCATTTTTTCAATAGATCCAATTAAAAATCCAAATACTTGATACCTTCGTATCTCAAAGACTAACCAATGCAAAGAAGAGACATTTTATTAGGAATTGGAATTGCAATATCGGGATGTCTTGGAGGTGGTGAAAAAAACAAATATAAGCCAGATTTAGACCCCCTCGATGGATACCCCCCTTTACCCACTCAAGTTCCCCCCCGACAATTCTTTGACCCCACCACTTTTGATGTGGCGAAAGTCAACTCTCAAACTATCCCTCTAGCACCCCTCAAAACAGTCTACAATTGGCACCAAAGAGGAGAAGCCCGATTTGTAGATTCGAGATCTCAAACCCAATACGAACGATCCCACATTCTAGGATCTATACTAAGTCCCGCACCATCTGGGATTGGATCCTCAGACCCCACTTCAGATTGGCCAAAAAACGATAGAATTGTGACTTATTGCGGATGTCCACTCCATCTCTCTACATTAAGAGCAGCTAGCTTATTGAATTCTGGATTTACAAACGTTTACGTACTCCAAGATGGATTTTGGGAGTGGCACGATAGACGATATCCTCTGGCTGGAAATGATCTAAACCTTGCACCCCAAATTTGGATTATTCACGGAAAAACAGACCCCTCTTTTTCTGGAAAAACAGTTTGGATACGCGAGTTACAATCAGGACAAGTAGAAGCAACTATGATTCAAACTAATGGCGAATTTAAGTCTGACATACGATTTTCAAATATCTCTCTCTCAACACCCATTTCAATTGAAGCCCCTCACCGAACCATAGTTAGCCCCCTCTCTTCATTAATTGACACAACAATTGAAATCTAGTTTCTCAACCCTGCACCAACTGCACTCTCCCCTATCGGCACACTGCCTTCAATTTTTTTCAATCCACCCATATATGGTTGCAATACCTGTGGTATTTCCACAGTCCCATCCGAATTCTGATAATACTCTAAAATCGCTACCATAACTCTAGGAAGTGCCAAACCCGAAGCATTTAATGTGTGAATATATTCTGCCGATTCATGACGCTTCGGACGATACCTCAACCCCGCCCTGCGCGCTTGGAAATCTTCAAAATTAGATGCAGAAGAAACCTCCAACCATCGGCCATCATTTTTTTCTTCATTATTCCCTATCGGCGTCCAAACTTCAATATCATAAGTTTTAGCTGAGGAAAATGTCAAATCCCCTGTACAAAGAGAAATTACTCTGTATGGTAATTGTAATTTCCTGAGCACTTCTTCCGCATCATTCACTAACAACTCAAGCTGTTCATAACTTGAATCTGGCCGGGTAAAATTAACCAATTCAACTTTATTGAATTGATGCACTCTGACAATTCCTCTAGTTTCTGTACCATGTTCTCCTGCCTCTCTCCGAAAATTAGGAGTGTAAGCCTGATGTTTTATTGGCAAATCCTCATCAAGTAAAATCTCTTCAGAGTACATATTTGTAACAGGAACTTCTGCGGTTGGACATAGCCACAGATCCTCTCCTTCAATTTTATAAGCATCATTGACAAATTTTGGAAACTGACCCGTCCCCGTCATGGATGCAGATGATACCGGGATTGGAGGAATCAATTCAATATATCCCTGTTCTCTATGGATATCTAGCATCAATGAAATTAGAGCATGTTCCAACCGCGCACCTTCTCCTTTCAAAAAATAAAAACCCGAACCTGTAGTTTTTGCACCTCTCATCTCATCAATTATATCCAACCTAACTCCCAGATCATAATGGGGAACAATATCCTCTGGAAATTCTCTTAAATTTTCAAATCCCCCCCGCCGAATCTCAACGTTGTCTGATTCATCTATTCCTGTCGGGACACTTTCGTGTGGTACATTTGGTAACTCCAATAACCCCTTCTTTAATTCTTCTTCTAGGGTTTTCGCATTTTCTTCTAACCTTTCCAATTCCACTTTTAATTCCGACGATTGAGCTATGGCTTTCTCAGCAGCCTCATTTTCTCCTTTACTTTTAAGATTCCCAATTAACGTTGAAACCTTATTTCTTTCATGCCTAAGGTCGTCACATTTGGCCTTCATAACTCTCCATTTCTCATCTACTTGAAGTAATTCTGCCACCACTTCTCCTTCTCCCATATTCCTATTTTTGATGGCCCCTTTTACTATCTCCGAATTTTCTCTAAGATATTGTCTAGCCAACATATTCCTACATTTAACAACAAGTGCTTAAGGAAAACAATATCGGGTTGTCACTACTAAAAACCCGATAATATATACTTAAACAGAAAATAAAGTAAACATAAAAACTAGTTTCATCATGGAAAACCGTCCCGCTCACAAAAAACAAATTGCCAACGCTTTTGGAAATAGGGCAAAATCCTATCTCTCTAGTAAAATCCACCGAGAGGGGGATGATTTAGATACCTTAGCCAATTGGTCCAGAGGTTCTCAACTTGCACTCGACATAGCCACTGGAGCAGGGCATACAGCCAATGCGATTTTCCAAACAAATTCCTCCCGTGTTATAGCCATTGATATATCTCCTAAAATGGCACACACTGCTCTATCTGCATATCCTAGCTTGGAAATGGCGATCTCCGACGCAGAATCTCTACCTTTCTCCGACGATTCATTTGATACCGTCGTTTGCAGAATTGCAGCACACCATTTTCTCAACCCTCGCCTGTTCCTTGAGGAAGTATCCCGCGTATCGAAACCTTCCAGTGTTTTTCTATTTGAAGACAACGTAGCTCCCAATACTCCTTTTCTCAACACATTCCTCAACACCGTTGAAAAATTAAGAGACCCCACTCACATTAAAAGCTACACCGTAGATCAATGGACAAGTTGGATTGAAGAGCAAGGATTTCACATCGAACATGCCACCATCATGAAGAAGGATATTCTCTATATTCCTTGGACTACCCAATCTAACACCTCTAAAAATAACCTAACAAAACTCAATGAACTTTTCATTAATGCTCCCCCCGAAGCAAAAACGCTTTTTAACATAAAAATTACCAATGAATCTGTGGAATCCTTTTCAAATCTGAAACTTTTGATAAAAGCCACTCGGCTGAATCAATAACTATACCTCCTCCGCCAGAACCAACTACTCTATGGTGCGCGTGACAATCTGGAATGAATATCACTGTGAGCGAGATAATTCCTCGGCAGAGGAACTTTATCCCTCTGGGATTCATAATTTTATAGCTAGCTTTCTCACCGAATCTGGGTATGTCACCACCACTGCAACCCTGGACTCTCCAGAACACGGACTCTCTTCTGAATTATTAGACCAAACAGATGTACTGCTTTGGTGGTCTCATAATAAAAATGAATTATTAGACGATTCCATCGCAAAACGTGTGACAAAAAGAGTGTTGGATGGAATGGGATTTATAGTACTTCACTCGGCATTGCGCTCCAAACCATTCCAATTACTCATGGGAACTTCGTGCCGATTAAAACGAAGAAATGCAGATGAAATCGAGCGCGTTTGGATCGTTAACCCCGGGCACCAAATAGTTCAAAATCTCACCTCAGAATATATAGAATTCCCACAATCTCAGGTCTTCGCCGAACCATTCGATATACCTAGGCCCGATGACATAGTATTGATTAGTTGGAATGAAGGAGGGGAAGTTTTTCGAAGTGGGTGTTGCTGGAAAAGAGGAAATGGAAACATATTCTTCTTGGGACCTGGGCACGAAACACATCCCGTATATCACAATCAAGACATTCAACTGATTATCAAAAATGCCATTGACTGGGCTGCACCCAAAAACTCGCCCCCTGTTCAATACGGAAAAATGAGTGGCGCAACAAATACCAAATCCAATTAAAATTAACGAGAATTTTTTTACCTCCCATCCCCATTAACCACCATGGACCACGAGGCAGAAATCCGAGGAATTGGAATCAGTTGGTGCGAATCTGGAATGGCAACTCCCGTAGTACTTTTAACAGCCAAAGATAGATACGTTCCCATCTTTATTAGCCCCGACCAAGCACAATCCATTCAATTCGAATTGCAAGGGGAAAGAAGCACTAGGCCACTTACTCACGATTTGTTACTCGAAATCATAACTGAACTAGGAGGTGCACTTGATAAAATCATTGTAGACGACCTTTCTGGAGGAACTTTCTACGCCAAAATTCATCTCCAACGTTATATTGATGGAAACTCCCATCCGTTTGCATTCGACGCCCGACCTTCCGATGCGATCGCTCTAGCGGTCCGAGCCGATTGCCCAATCCTCCTTTCAGAATCAGTATTAGATGCAGCAGGACAGTCCATTGGTGATTTCATATTACAAGAGTTTGGGAGTACTGGGTGGGAGTAATCCCTCCGATACTCACTTGTATACTTTAATAAACTGTATGCACTAACTACTATATAGATGAAATTCAGCTATCCCTGGCAATTCATTGGACGAAGATCAGCAATGATGGCAAAAAATGGAATGGTTGCAACAAGCCAACCATTGGCAGCCCTTTCTGCACTCCGCGTATTAGAGAACGGTGGGAATGCAGCAGACGCAGCTGTAACTGCAGCTGCAGTACTCAACGTCGTCGAACCTCATATGTCTGGCATCGGAGGGGACATGTTCGCTATAGTGCATTTTAACAACCAATACCAAGCGTATAATGGAAGTGGTGGTGCCCCTCAAGAAGCCAATTTATCTCTATGCCAAAATCTAGCCTCTGAACAGAAAACCGAAAGCGAGTTTCAAAACCTCGACACCCAACCAACCGAAGACGAGCTTAAAATGCCAACAAAAGGTGGACTTTCTGTAACAACCCCTGGTGCTTTAGCAGGGTGGAACGATCTGCTAGAAAAATACGGGACAATTTCTCTTTCAGAAGCATTTGAACCCGCAATCAAATATGCAAGAGATGGTTTCCCAGTAAGTGAATATATTTCTTGGCAATGGTCTTTTGCTTCAAATAGAATTACTCCATACCCTGAAACTGCACTCACTTATCTTCCCAATGGCTCCCCACCCGCGCCTGGAGATACCTTTTCCAATACTCAGTTAGCCGATACATTCGAGCTGATAGCTACACACGGGATTTCAGAGTTTTACAACGGAAATTTAGGAAAAAATATGGTCGAAGTCGTACAAAAAGATGGGGGACTCTTATCTCGATCAGACCTCGAAGAACACAAAGGTGTTTGGTGCGATCCAATTTGTACTAATTATCGTGGAATCGATATACTTGAGGCCCCTCCAAATGGCCAGGGACTGATAGCACTTGAGGCAATAAACATTGCAGAAAATTTTGACCTTCCACCTTCTCTCACAGATCCAGATCGGATCCACACCCTCGTTGAAACCTTCAAGATAGCAGTTTCAGATGGGCACAAATACATCTCTGATCCTGCCATGGTGGATATCCCCATGAAAAAAATGCTATCAAAAAAATACGCACAAAAACGAGCCGAGGAAATCGGAGAATCTGCTAGCTCTTACATTCCCAAAGCTGGTCCAAATGGCAACGATACAATTTACATTTCTGTAGTCGACGGCGACGGAAATGCAGTTTCATTTATCAACAGCATTTTCATGGCTTTCGGAAGTGGACTCTCTTCAAATGGTTTCCTAATTCACAACCGAGGATGTTCTTTTAGTTTAAATCCAAAACACGCAAATTGCATCTCTCCCAACAAAAGACCATTTCATACCATAATACCTGCAATGCTTCGAAAAAATGGAGAGTTCAAAGCGTCATGGGGTGTCATGGGTGGCTCTATGCAACCACAGGGACATCTGCAAGTTCTGCTATCTTTGGTAGACTTGGGTCTCAATCCTCAAGCTGCAATGGATGCCCCCCGATTTAGATGGGTAAATGGAAATAAAATTGCCCTAGAAACTAGCCGTATTCCTGATAGCACCGTTGCCGAACTACGCAAAAAAGGCCATGATGTCCTGGAAGAACACCTCTTTTTCAACCCAAGAGAACATTTTGGAGGTGGGCAATTTATTTATTCAGATAAAAATGGAACTCTCATCGGAGGATCTGATCCCCGCAGAGATGGGATTGCAATTGGGTACTGATATCAATTTTACCCATCATTGCTCCAGTTTAAACCCTTGCCATTCCTAAAATAATCGATAAAATCCCCTGAAATGTCTCTTCTACCAACTTCTTTTAAGGATAGACCAGAACTCGAGCGAACCGCTTCTTTTCTTTATGGTGTAAGTGCCCTTTCCATGATGGGTGTAACGTTTATTTCCCCGGTTTTCCCCCTGATGTTTCTAGAAATAGGAATGACCGAAATGGATATGGCAAACATGATCGCATGGTTTACATTTCCCGCTCTTATTTTCATACCCCTTTGGGGTTTCATCGCCGATCGTTTTCAAAGAAAAATAGTCCTTGCAGTTTCTCTATTGCTTTTTGGTATCTGTGGAACTGCTATCTTCTTCACAGATAATATGCAAACAATACTCTTGTTACGATTTGCACAGGGAATCGGGGTTAGTGGGATCATGCCCATGTCCGGCACTATAATTGGAGACATGTTTTCCAAACAAACTGACCTCGAAGTCGGCGCTCAAGGATTGAGAGTGGTTTCTATAAACATAGCCAAATTTTTCTACCCCGTCGCAGGAGGTCTCCTGGGGGGGATAGCTTGGAACTTACCTTTCTTGTTTTTCTTCATAGCCATACCTGCTGGGTTATACACCCTCAAATATATGCCCGAAATGGGAACTGAAGAAAAAGAACCCCGTACAACTTCTTTTGTCTATTTCTATTCCTTGTGGAAGGCACTGTTTAATTGGTCTGTAGTAATCTCTTATGCCGTGGTTTTCATGAGATTTTTCATTAAATACGGCGTCTACACATTCTTGCCATTGATGGTATTAAAATACGGTATGTCTTCCGGGGAGGCTGGACTCGTTTTCAGCATGATGAGCTTGGGACTAGCAGCAGTAGCCACCCAAGTCAAACGTCTAGCAAATAGCAGATTTGAAATCAAATATATAGTTTTGGCTGGTATGATTTTTATAGGAATAGTTTCAATTGGTTTCAGTCTCGCAACTTCTCTCATTTCTTTCTTACTCGTTGGCCTTCTTTATGGTATAATGGAAGGATTCGCAGCAGGTCTAGAAACTAGTCTACTTACTCAAAACACTTCTCGAGACATCAGAGCGGGGATAGTTTCAATTGGATCTTGGATTCGAAATCTAGGAAAGACAATATCCCCTTTATTCTTCCTTTATGTTGCTACCCATCCTGAATTATTCATTCCATTATCCAATATCCCGATTTTAAACTTGGATCCCGCAACAATAGTGGGACCCGATCAAGGATTTATCATCACAGGGCTGTTGGGCACTCTTGCCGGTATTATACTAGCAGTATTAATTGCCCTTTCTTGGGCGCTCAAAAAAATAAATTCCCCCTCTTAATTGGCCCAAACCCCCTTACTATCCTCTCCTGTCAAATATCGAGAGTGTTAAGTTCATCACACGCACGCCTCATTCCATGAAGGCGACCGCAAGAGCCCATCCCATCCAAGGACTCATAAAATATCATGGAATGCAAGACCCCCTACTCCGGCTTCCTTTCCACGATAGCATTAGCGTTTGCACAGCCCCGAGCAGTACTACAACCACTGTGGAATTCGATTCCACCCTAAAATCAGATCAATATTCCATCGACGGAAAAAATCTCCAAGGGCGATCCTCCGAACGTGTAAAATCAGTTGTAGATCGGGTACGCGAATTGGGGGGAATTTCCCACCATGTAAAACTTGAAAGTACAAATTCATTTCCTTCTAATATAGGACTTGGATCTTCTTCATCTGGTTTTGCAGCAGCAGCTTTGGCTTTATCATCAGCAGCCAATCTAGATCTTTCCTTGGAAGAAATTTCTACTATCGCCAGACGTGGATCTAGTTCCGCGGCCCGTTCCGTGACTGGAGGATTTTCCATCTTACGTTCAAGTGAAAACGATCTTGAATGTAAATCATACCAAATTGAAGATGGTTTCTCTGAAGATTTTCGAATCATTGTCGCAATTGTCCCTGCACATAAAGAAACAGAATCTGCCCACGCAGAAGCCACGGAAAGCCACATGTTTCAAGCAAGAGTAAAACATGCAGAATCTCAAATATTCAAAGCACTAGATGCAATAGAAATCGGAGATTTTGATGGTATCTTTTCACTTGCAGAATTAGACTCCATTTCCCTGGCAGCAACCACTATGACCGGCCCAAAAGGATGGATTTACTGGAAGCCAGAAACCCTATCGATTTTTGAAAATGTTCGCGCCTTGAGAGAAGAAGGTTTGGATGCATATTTTTCAACCGACACCGGCGCAACAGTTTATATCAATACGAGGGAAAAATATGTTTCTCAAATTTCAGATTCTATATCCGATCTTGGAATCGAGACAAAAACATGGCACATGGGGGGCCCTGCAACCCTATTAGATAGCAAAGAAGATTTGTTTTAATTTTCAAAAATATAGTCTGTTTCTTCATACCCTTCCCCATCTCCCTTCCCACGATACCTTCCACCATTTCTTCCTTCTCCACTTGCGAGCTTAACCATCGGTTTTATAATCACATCCGGATCGTGATTCATATTCTTCAAAGGATCTTCCACAAAAGCCGCTTCGTTGGTTCTGACCCCCCCAGGAGGGGGTGTAAATACCAATGAATCTACGGGAGTGTTCACCAGTTCTAAGGATAATGTCCAATGAAAACCTTCTGCCCCAAATTTAGACGAAACATATGGACTTCTTTTGATTCTTCCCTTTTTACCATGTCCCGATGTGACGTGAATTATTCTTCCACTTTCTCTATTTAACATACCTGGAAGCACAGCTTTAGTACATAAGAAACATCCGCGCAAATTGGTGTTTATCACTTCATCCCATAATTCAAGAGGAACTTCTGCAACTGAGTATTCTTCACCCACTAATGTCAACTGTTTCACACCTGCATTGTTAACTAGAACATTTGCTCCCCCAAATTCCTCCGATATTTTAATTAAACGTTCCACATCATTTTCATTCCCCACATCGGCAACAACGGGAATTGCTTCTCCCCCTCCCTCAATTTTTTCTACTGATTTTTCTAGTTCTTTCCTATCTATATCTCCACAAATCACGGTTGCTCCTTCTTTAACAAAACCCATAGACATAGCTTCTCCTAATCCTGCAGCAGCACCTGTCACAATAATTACTTTATTCACAAGCTTCATACAATTCTCTCTGCAAGGCACTCACGTAACATTTTCGACAGAGGATGTTTTTATGTTTTGAGGCAGGTTATACACTATGACACAATCAATCGGATTCGTTGGTTTAGGAATAATGGGTCTCCCTATGGCAAAAAATCTATTAAATGCAGGATACTCTGTAATCGGTTATAATCGGTCCAAACCTAGATTACAAGAATTCGTTAAAGCCGGCGGAACGCCCGCAAAAACGATAAAAGAAGTCGCAGAAAATGCACAAATAGTTATCACTTGTTTACCCAATTCACAATCCGTATCTGATGTAATCTTCCAAAACGAAGGACTAGCAGAAGGATTTCAAAATGGAAGTACACTCATAGATTGTTCTACCATATCTCCCAAGACCACTGTAGAAATCGCAGAAAAGCTCACCAACTCTGGTGTCTCTCTACTTGATGCCCCCATTTCCGGTGGGGAAGAAGGTGCAATTAATGGTTCTCTCTCCATCATGGTAGGTGGGGACTCCGACCTCTTAAATCAACATATGGATGTTTTCAAATCAATGGGAACTACAATAACCTATTGTGGAAAGAGTGGCGCGGGACAAATAGCCAAAGCCTGTAATCAAATAATTGTTGCATCCCAGATGGTCGGCGTCAGCGAAGCAGTACTACTCGCAAAAAAAGCCGGGGCGGATTTGGATTCCGTCATTTCTGCAATTTCACAGGGTGCGGCTAGCTGTTGGACACTTACAAACCGTGCCCCCGACATGATCAAGGGAGATTTCACTCCGGGATTTTTCGCCGAATACCAATATAAAGATCTCTGTATCGCAGTTGATTCTGGAAGGGAATTTGGATCCCCAATGCCTCAGACCATGGTGGCACACGAGTTATACAAATCCATGGTTGAAAATGGCATGGGAAAAGATGGAAATTCTGGAGTTCTGCAAATATTAGAACTACTTGCTGGAACCACCACTGGATCTACTTAATTCTCTTTTCCTATCCTGTCCAATTCTTATGCAAGAAGTCTCCGAAGGACATAATTTAAAATCCCACCATGTTCGATATATTTCACCGCAGCGGGTGTATTTACCTGAGCCACAACTGAAAATTCCACTTTATTTCCATCCTCTTTCTCAGCAATAACTCTTAATTTTTGACCAACATCCACTCCTGATTCTAGCCCCACTATATCATACTTCTCCGATCCATCAAGACCCAGTTCCATTCGCGATTCTCCTTCTTCAAATTGAAGTGGAAGTACTCCCATTCCTACTAAATTATCTCTAAATATCCTTTCATAACTCTCTGCAATTGTCGCGCGTATTCCCAAAAGATCTGATCCCTTCGCCGCCCAATCTCGACTAGAACCTGCTCCAAATTCTTTCCCTGCAAGAACAATAAGTGGAATTCCTTCTTCCTGGTAGTGCCTACTAGCGTCATAAACACTCGAAACCTCTTGAGAGATGAAATCTAATGTGTAACCGCCCTCTGTTCCTGGAACCAATTCATTCTTGATCCTGACATTGGCAAATGTGCCTCTCATCATTACTTCATGGTTCCCCCGTCGCGATCCATATGTGTTAAATTCATATGGTGACAAACCCTCATCTGAAAGCCAAATACCTGCAGGGACACTAGCTCCAAATGGACCTGCTGGACTGATGTGATCTGTCGTAACAGTATCTCCTAACACCAACAAGCAACGCGCGTTCTTTATATCTTCTGTCCCTGGGGGGTCTGAAGAAAATTCTTGGAAAAATGGAGGTTCTCGAATATATGTAGATTCAGAATCCCACTCATAATTTATTCCTTTTGGTGCAGAGAGCGCTTCCCATTTTTCATCTCCCAGGAATACCTCTGAATATTTCTGTTGGAACATAGATGGATTCAAATTCTCACTCACCGTTTTGTTTATTTCTTCGTTACTAGGCCAAATATCAGCTAAATAAATTGGATTCCCCTCTCGATCCTCTCCAAGTGGTTCTGTTTCCAAATTGATGTCCATTCTACCCGCAAGTCCATACGCCACAACAAGAGGCGGACTAGCAAGATAATTTGCCCTAATTTTCGGATGAATTCGCGCTTCAAAATTTCTATTACCACTCAAAACACTCGTTGTCCACAAACTATTCGCGTCGATGGCCCCTTCCACACCTTCGGGCAGTGGACCTGCGTTCCCAATACATGTTGTACATCCATATCCCACAACATGATAACCTAGTTCTTCGAGCGGTACGAGTAAACCCGATTCTTTCAGATATTCTGTGACAACCTTGCTACCTGGGGCTAGACTAGTTTTGACATGAGGTGGTATTTCGAGACCCAATTCCACAGCCCTTTGAGCCAGAAGTCCTGCCGCCACCATAACCGTTGGATTCGACGTATTTGTACAACTAGTAATTGCACTTACCACGACGCTACCATGCCCAATTGAAGAACTCCGTCCTTCTTCCAACTCAACCAAAATCCCTTTTGATGTCTCCTTTTCTCCAACTTCAGATTCAAGTAAATCTTCGAAGTGATTCCTCATTTCATTCAACAACACTCTATCTTGCGGACGTTTTGGTCCGGCTAGGCTAGGTTCTATTGTCGATAAATCCAGCTCCACAATTTCTGTATATTCTGGCTCTTGTTCTCCAAATAATCCCTGCTCTTTTAGATATGCCTCAACCAATCGAATATGCTTTTCATCCCTCCCTGTTAACCGAAGGTATTCTAGCGTCACGTCATCCACTGGAAATACGCTAATAGTGGACCCTTGTTCTGGAGCCATATTCGAAATAGTGGCCCTATCTGGAACTGACAACGTCTTGACAGCTGGACCAAAGAATTCTACAAATCTATCTACCACGCCAACGCCTCTTAAAATTTCTACTATGTATAGGACCAAATCTGTCGCTGTAGCCCCCTGTGGCAATTCACCCGTTAATTTAACTCCAACAACCTCTGGAAGTGTCATGGTTATAGGCTGTCCTAACATTGCAGCCTCTGCTTCAATTCCTCCCACTCCCCATCCCACCACCCCGATTCCCCCAATCATAGGCGTGTGACTATCAGTTCCCACAAGTGTATCTGGAAGTAACCATTGATCCTCTCCCACCAAACGTGAGTGAACAACTTGACCAAGATATTCCAAATTCACTTGATGCACAATCCCCGTTCCCGGAGGTACTACTCTAAAACTAGAAAATGCTTGCTGCGCCCATTTAAGAGCACGATACCGTTCACCATTTCTTTTATACTCCATCTCAACATTACGCTCGTACGCATCTTCCGATCCAAAGAAATCCACCTGGACACTATGATCAATTACCAAGTCACACGGAACTGCAGGTTCCACGATTGAAGGATCTTTCCCTGCTCTATGGGCAGCCGATCTAAGCGCTGCCAAATCCACCACCGCAGGTACTCCTGTTAAATCCTGCAACACAACTCTAGATGGGCTGAATGGAACTTCTACGTCAGGAGTTTCAGGCGCCCACGACGCCGCATGTTTAACATCTTCGAAAGTTATTATCTCCCCATCCACATTCCGCAAAACCGCCTCAAGTAAAATCCGAATGCTGACTGGAAGGCTACTTAATTTACAAAGCCCCTCTTGTTCTAATGCTTTCAAGGATGCTATCTTATACACATCCCCCTCGAATTCAAAATCTCGTATTGCAGGTGGAGAATTTGGTTTTTCCATGGAGACCCTACGCATAGGTACTTTAAATAAATAGAGAAGTCCGTCTACTTCTCGCAAAACGAATAATAACTGCAAGAATCAGACCTATCCCTCCTAGAACGAGTCCAATTCTCACAAAAGTAATTGACACTGTACCCCTGTAAAGTAAAATCCCCATCAAAAATGGACCCGCGGCCTGGCCGAAACTTTGAGCAGCCATTGCGGCAGAAATAGTTCCCCCTCTAAGTTCTGCAGGTGAAAATTGCACCATGAGACTTTTCTGAATAGGTGCACTTACACTCGCACCTGCTGAAAAAATAACCAACGCAAGCATCAACACGATAAACGAACTAGACGCACCTATTATCGCTAGTCCCACTCCTGTCGCGAGTAAACTAATGCCTAACAAAACCAATGGATCAAATCTAGCCATCAGGCGACCCGATTGAGCCGCTCCGATAAGTGTTAAAATACCATAACTTGTAACAATCACTCCAGCCTCGAACGCTCCGTATTGGAACTTTTCTAAAACTAATAATGAAACATATGCAAAAAATGCAAAAGACATCATGAACCGAATGACAAATGAAACACTCACTGCTGCTATGTCCAACCTGACGAGAGATTTGTACAATCTAGACATGTAGCCACTCCCTGACTCTTGCATACCTTTGATATCTGGTGGCAATATTCTCCAAGTCCACATAGCCGCAAAAATAGCAACAAAATATAGAATAAATGGAGCTCTCCATGAAGCTATCAATAAACCACTTGCAACCAATGGAGCCACAAGTGCTACCGACTGCATTCCCACTATCCGAACACCCTGTGCTGTGGCTTCCTGAATATCCGCGTAATAATCCCCTATCATTGCCACACTTACTGGCATTAACGCAGCAAAACCTATCCCCTGTATCACTCGCAAAATAAGAACTGTCGAAAATTCATTTACCAACCCGATAGCACCTCCTGCAACACCAAAAATAATAAACCCAAATACTATGACTTGGCGCCGTCCAATTCTATCCGACAACATTCCCATCAATGGAACAAGAATAATGGAAGGTGCCGTATATGCAGTTATGAGTTCTCCCGCTCTCACTAGTGGCATCTCAAATACCAGGGTAACCTCTGCCGCGATCGGACTTACAATATATACACCTGCCATCCCCACGGCAGCGGCAAGCATGACGACCTGCATTTCTTTATCCAAAAACACTGTGCCGTCTTTGCCAAATATTAATTCCAACCAATTCTCCAATGTTTTTCCCATACTATCTTATCAGCAGCATAAGCATTTACCGTAGCGGCTTTCTCCACCGCAGTATATTTCTGAATATGGAAGGTCATCTATCCGGCGGCGTCGTAGTCGTAGGCGAAGACGCAAAACAACGTTTCCACGATTCAAGAGGATATGGTATTCCAAAAAAAGGCAACGAAATTGAACTCGATCCAGTCGAAGCTGCCCATCTTCTACTTCGTGGAGATATCGATAACATTGATGGAATGGATTTTATACAATTTATATCTGCACAAAAACCAGATTTTTCTGCGCAATTTTCCGCATATCTAGATCTCCGATTTAGAGGATTTCATTTAGCTCCAGCTAGCACTTCGAATAATCTTTCTAGTTCAAACATAGATTTCACAGTCTACGAACGTGGAACCAAACCCCCCGAAGGAGTCATCAAATATGAATTACGTGTCATCGGAGAGCGTTCCACTATCCCCACCGATCAACTTGGTGAGCACGCCCTTGCAATCGTAGATGAAGAAGGTGAATTAACCTATTTCAACACAACCGAAATCAAACCAAATGGGAAAAAACAATTCCTCCCCTCGCCTTCACAAGGAATATTACTAACTGATAAAGTATTACTCCCAAATCCCGATTCCACTTTCCACAAAGAAGGATTTTTTGGTCAGTATATACCCAACACTCCCCATATACAACTCTCCCTAGTCGAAGCGGCTTATCTGTGCAATTGCGGATCGTTATCTATAAACGGGGATGTATTGCACCAAGGACGTAAAATCGAAGGTGATCTATTCGACCATCGGTTATCTGTCTACACAGCTTTACGCAAACGTGGATTGGTCCCAAAAACCGGATTTAAATTTGGGTTTGATTTCCGCGTTTACCAAGATTTTAACACAACTGAAAACGCGCTCCATTCAGAGTATCTAGTCAAAGTTATCAAAAGTGAACATGTTTTTTCAACCAAAGAGCTATCCCTGAACGTCCGCCTTGCAGTGGGTGTGAGAAAACGAACACTTTTTGCAATTGTAGATGGGAGTAGTAATATCCGATGGGTCTTGGTGGAAAGGGTGACACCATGAATAACAAATCTAGTAAGGACAATAAGCACATTTCTATTGACCCCTGGGGGTCATCCACAATCGAAGATTACAACGATCTCTTCGCTCTATTTGGAATCTCTAAATTCGAGCATTTCCTTCCTGACATTTCCCATCCACATCATCTAATGCGCCGAGGTATAATATTCGGCCACCGTGGATACCAATCTATTCTCGAAGCCATGAAGTCTAAAAGTCCATTTTCAGTCCTTTCAGGCTTTATGCCCACTGGAGATCCTCACATTGGCCACAAAATGGTTTTTGATGAGATCGTTTGGCATCAAAAACAAGGAGCAAAGGCCTATGGTTTAATAGCAGATCTCGAGGCACATGCAGCTAGAAAATTGAGTTGGAGCGAAATAGATGGCCACGCTAGGAATTATATTTTAGCTCTTCTAGCATCTGGATTCGACCTGGAAACGGGAGAGATATATCGACAATCTGAAAATAAACGAGTTAAAGACTTGGCGTTTGAACTTGGCATCGAAACCAACTTTTCTGAAATGCAATCCATCTATGGTTTTTCTGGTAACACTGAAATATCCCATATACAAAGTGTGTTAACCCAAGCTGCTGACATACTCTACCCTCAACTTGACCGCCCGCAACCAACTGTCATTCCTGTAGGCCCCGATCAAGATCCCCACCTAAGATTAACTAGAGATTTGGCATCTCGTTTGCGTTTATTCTCTGTAACAGAAGCATACGCAAGTTTCGAAGCAGATGCTGCAGAACTTGAATACCTTAAAGCAGCATTTGAGAACCTATCCTCCCTCCCAACTCCACTCCATTGCAATGACGTAGCCGATTGGATTGAGAACGAAAACCAAGCAAGCGAAGCCCTTGCTACCATCACCAATAAACTTAAAGAAGCTTCAAAAGAAGAATTCTACCCTCGCATCCGAATAATCAATCATCGGGCCCCCTCCGATCTATTCAAAGAACTAGAATCTAGAATCTCTCACAATAAACAAGTATACAAACAACACATAGATGTTTTAGATGCATCTCACAGTGATATCGACGACATGGTGAGAGAATTTGAAATAGAAAACGGCGGATATGGGTTCTACCCACCTCTATCTTTGTACCACCGATTCATGAGTGGTCTTACCGGGGGTAAAATGTCTTCTTCTATCCCTGATAGTCATATCAGTCTGTTTGAAGATCCTGAAAGTGGATACCAAAAAGTAAAACAATCTACAACCGGCGGAAGGGAATCTGCAGAACTCCAACGTGAATTGGGCGGTGAAGCAGACAAATGTCCTGTATATGAACTGTATGCCTATCTCTTAACACAAGACGATGATTCTTACGCACAACGTGTCTATGAGGAATGCACAAATGGAACTCGACTTTGCGGAGATTGCAAAGAAGAAGCAGCAAATTTAATGCGAGAATTCTTAAAGGATTATCAACAAAAAATGAAAGAAGTTGAACCACTACTAGAAAAATTAAATTCTAACATCTCCAACCCCGAGGAACATTCTTAAATGACCATCAAACTCCCGAAAAACCAGAAAATAGTTTTCGAAGCAGCAAGTCCTACCGAGGAGAAAACGTTCGAGCAACTATCTGAAGAAACTAAACTCAAACTTGAACACATATCCGGTGCATCATTCGCACTTGAAGCTCAAGGATTGATTTCAATAACTACCCTTTCTGATTCTAAATCCTCACTCACAGACGAAGGATCTCACTATCTACAACACTCTTTACCCGAACTACGACTTTACCAGGCCGTACGACTAATGGGTGAACTTGAAACTGCATTCAATCTATCCCAAGCAATTGACCAATCATCTCTCAATAAAAATGAAGTCAGTGTGGCACTCTCTAATTACGCTCGGAAAGATTATGGAACAATTAACCAAGGAAAAATAATATCCTCTCGAGATTTCGATCCCAAATCTGATCCCGAACAAGTCGCACTTACTGCCATTGACCAGGGCACAGAACTTGATCAATCAATAGTAACTAGACTTGAATCCCGGGGATTAATAAACACCAATCAACTCACAACTAGATCTGTCATTTTAACTAAAAAAGGAATCTCAGAGCGCAAGAAAGGCGTGAAAATATCTGAAAGTGTAACTAATCTCACACCTCAGATGTTGTCTCAAGGAAACTGGGAGGGCATAGAATACACAACCTATAACGTCGAAGCCGAGGCTGCACCTTACATAGGAGGCAGAGTGCATATTCTTCGGGACACTGCCGAGAGAGTCAAAGACACGCTAGTTAGCATGGGATTTCAAGAAATGGAAGGTCCTCATGCTGACTCAGAATTTTGGATCAATGATTGTTTGTTTATGCCCCAGGACCACCCTGCAAGAACCCATTGGGATCAATTTGCACTCTCTGTACCTCCTGCACAAAATTTACCCCCTGAAATAGTCGAAAAAGTTCAAAGCTCTCACCTCGACGGCATCGGAACATACGGAGACGGTTACCATTCCCCCTGGTCAGAAGATGTGGCACTTGGAATCGACCTTCGAGGCCACACTACTTCTTTATCCATGCGATACCTTTCAGGGCAGGCAATAGGCCATCTTGAACCCCCTCAGAGATTTTTCTCTGTGGAAAAAGTCTATCGAAACGATACGTTGGATCCTACCCATTTACTTGAATTTTTCCAGATAGAAGGATGGGTCATGGCAGAAAATTTATCCGTTAGAGATCTTATGGGAACTTTCACTGAATTTTACCGTCGTTTTGGAATAACCAATCTTAAATTCAAACCCCATTACAATCCTTACACCGAACCAAGCTTCGAACTTTTCGGAGAACACCCCCGAACAGGAGAACTGATCGAGATAGGAAACTCGGGCCTTTTCCGAGACGAAGTCCTGCGTCCTCTCGGAGTCAATTGCGACGTCATGGCATGGGGTTTGGCACTCGAACGACTCTTAATGCTAATGTATGGGTTTGAAGATATACGAGATGTTCATGGTACCCTTTGTGATCTAAACCTTTTGCGATCTACCGAGGTACCTTATTAATGCCAGTTGTAAGTCTCCACCCAAATCTTTTAAGAAAAATGACCGGAGTGGAAATCTCCGATGAAAAATTAAAAGAAGATCTATTTAATTTAGGTCTTGAATTCGATGGAGAAGACGAAGATGGAAATTTCCAATTAGAGTTCGCGCCCGACAGATTGGACAGATTATCCACTGAAGGAATCGCACGATCTTTGAGATATTACTATGGTCAAGATAGGGGGATTTTCATCCCTTCCCTCAATCCTCCAAATTGGACTATTTCTTTACATTCTCCCATCCACCATAGTCGTCCCTGTGTCACTGGTGCTATCGTCCGTGGAATCAAATTGGACGATTCCATTTTGAAATCCTTAATCCAATTACAGGAAAAACTTCACGACACCATCGGCAGAGGTAGGGCAAAAGGCTCTATCGGTATCCACGATCTTTCCATGATCAAAGCTATTGAAAATTCAGATGGAATGTCTTCTATCTCGTATTGTGGAACTCCTCCTTCGGAACCATCTTTTGTCCCGCTAGGGCTCAAGGAAGAATTAACACCCGGGCAGATACTTGAATCTCACCCGACCGGCAAAAAGTAC
This sequence comes from uncultured Halobacteriales archaeon, assembly GCA_964597855.1. Taxonomy (GTDB): domain Archaea; phylum Halobacteriota; class Halobacteria; order Halobacteriales; family Hikarchaeaceae; genus Hikarchaeum. Next base: position 26,410 of record CAZQZO010000010.1, read on the forward strand.
AAAAAACTCGTGGAAGACGATCAACAGTACCCCGCATTTTTCGACGACCTTGGATTATTTTCATTCCCTCCAATAATTAACAGCGCACGCACCGAAGTAACCGTTGATTCTAGAGATCTACTTATCGAGATGACCGGAACCGACCAGTGGACAATTGACCGAATGCTCAACATAATTTGCTATGCTTTAGAAGCCCACGGAGCCACCCTTGAAGAACTCACTATCCAAACTCCAGATGGCATAGTTAACAAACCAGATTTCTCTCTTGATACAAAACACCTGGATCACAATAGGATAGAACAAATTCTCGGTACTAACTTCTCCCCAAACGACGTAGTTGACTTACTCGAACGTTCCGGGTTGGATGGAAAAATCATCGCACCACCATACCGGGGCGAAGTTTCTCCTCAAGAATCCCAATATCGGGTCACAATACCCCCTTACAGAGTCGACGTACTCCATCCTCTTGATATCATTGACGATATCGGTAGAACTCATGGTTTCTACAAACTCAAACCACGTTATCCCGATGTAGCAACGATAGGAGGTCGCACTACACGTTCCAGCTTAGAACGGGCCACAAGGCAGGTACTAATTGGAATGGGATTTGAAGACTTACTCAACTTTAATTTGATAAACGAAACTGAGAATTTCTCCAAAATGAGGTTAGAAGGTGACATAAATGCATATGGATACCACAAACCCGTTAAGATACTTGAACCATATTCTGCAGAATATACGATAATCAGAACGTGGGTACTTCCCTCACTTTTGATGGTACTAGAAAACAACACACACCGCGCATATCCTCAAAATCTACTCGAAATTGGGTTCACTGCCAATGTAGACCACACAAAAGATACAAGAGTAGAAGAAAACTACGCCATTGCTGCCACTGTCGCCCATTCCCAAGCTTCTTATGAAGAAGCAAAATCAAAATTACAAGTACTTTGTCAAAGATTCAACAAAAAACTTGAAACCCTTCCCATTTCTCACCCAACCTTTATTGAAGGCCGTTCTGCATCTATCTTAATAGACGGAGAATCCAAAGGAATACTTGGAGAAATACATCCCGAGGTACTCAATCTACATGGAATCGAACTCCCAGTTTCGGCCTTTGAATTGTCACTCAATTCTTTCATTTAACTCTCTTAATTAACTTATTAAACCCCCCCTTTTACGACAATATTCAACTCTTCACGTCAAAAAAATCAAAAAAACACTCCAGACGAGGCCTACTATATAAAGATATGGTCGATTCAAGGCCAGATTCTCCGATATATTTATAACCTGCCCTATTCACCGTCCTCATGGTGGAATCAAACCATGGTACGTGAAGACGGAAAACGAAATTTTGCTCTCCAAGACAGAGCAGGAAACGAATCAAGTGTATTTAGCGGCAACACACCAAGACAAGCAGCCCTTAAAGCTGCCCGAAGACTCGACGATGTTGGTGACAATGAAGCAAGCGCTAGACGCGTAGAAATAAGGATGAGAGAACGGGGAACAAGCAAAGTGCATATTTACGATGCATGGGCATGGATGACCACTGCCCCTCCTGATTCTCCTAGCTGGATGCCTAGCAGATTAAAAGAAGCAAACGTTTCTAAAAAAGGCATCGAACGCATCGATTAAGATCTCCATTAAAGATCTTTTTTTTATGTTTTTTCCATGAATAGTACCCACTTTTAGTTTCCAAATACTGTTAGTCATTCTCACACATAATTGTATGAGGGAGATCCGATGGGTTTAATAGTCCCCGACTGGAATTATAGGTCCGAGCTTCTTCGTAAGAAGCAAAACGAGGTGAGGATTTCGCCCCTGCGGTACTCCGTACAGACGAGATCTGATGTTAACGCATAAATACGAAACTTGGGAGATATTTTTTCTCCCACTTAGACAGTTTCGGTGAATCCCGATCAGTTCCTCTGAATATCAACTTTCAAAAATGGAGGACACAACACAGTGTTCGTCAACCCAGACTAATTGTCTGGGAATTCTGGTTGATCCTGCCAGAGGTCATTGCTATCGGGGTCCGATTTAGCCATGCTAGTTGCACGGGTTAAGACCCGTGGCGAACAGCTCAGTAACACGTAGATAAACTACCCTATGGACTGTGATAACCTCGGAAAACTGAGGGTAATAACAGATAGTACTCCTATGCTGGAATGCAGTGAGTACGAAATGCTCCGGTGCCATAGGATGTGACTGCGGCCGATTAGGTAGACGGTGGGGTAACGGCCCACCGTGCCGATAATCGGTACGGGTGGTGAGAGCCAGAGCCCGGAGATGGAATCTGAGACAAGATTCCAGGCCCTACGGGGCGCAGCAGGCGCGAAAACTTTACAATGCGCGAAAGCGCGATAAGGGGACCCCGAGTGCGAGGGCATAACGTCCTCGCTTTTGTATATCGTAAGAAGATATACGAATAAGGGCTGGGCAAGACCGGTGCCAGCCGCCGCGGTAATACCGGCAGCTCGAGTGATGATCACTATTATTGGGCCTAAAGCGTCCGTAGCCGGTTGAACAAGTCCTTCGGCAAATCCACTCGCTCAACGAGTGGGCTCTCGAGGGAAACTGTTCGACTTGGGGCCGGGAGATCTGAGGGGTACGTCTAGGGTAGGAGTGAAATCCTGTAATCCTAGACGGACCGCCGGTGGCGAAAGCGCCTCAGAAGAACGGACCCGACGGTCAGGGACGAAAGCTAGGGTCTCGAACCGGATTAGATACCCGGGTAGTCCTAGCCGTAAACGATGCTCGCTAGGTGTTGCGAAAGCTACGTGCTTTTGCTGTGCCGTAGGGAAGCCGTGAAGCGAGCCGCCTGGGAAGTACGTCCGCAAGGATGAAACTTAAAGGAATTGGCGGGGGAGCACTACAACCGGAGGAGCCTGCGGTTTAATTGGACTCAACGCCGGAAATCTCACCAGTACCGACAATTGCAGTGACAGTCAAGTTGATGACTTTACTCGAGCTCTTGAGAGGAGGTGCATGGCCGCCGTCAGCTCGTACCGTGAGGCGTCCTGTTAAGTCAGGCAACGAGCGAGACCCACATCTCTAATTGCCAGCAGCATCCATGTGATGGCTGGGTACATTAGAGAGACTGCCGTCGTTAAGGCGGAGGAAGGAATGGGCAACGGTAGGTCAGTATGCCCCGAATGTACTGGGCTACACGCGGGCTACAATGGCCGGGACAATGGGATGCGACCCCGAGAGGGGAAGCTAATCTCCTAAACCCGGTCTTAGTTCGGATTGAGGGCTGAAACTCGCCCTCATGAAGCTGGATTCGGTAGTAATCGCGTCTCAATAGGGCGCGGTGAATACGTCCCTGCTCCTTGCACACACCGCCCGTCAAAGCACCCGAGTGAGGTTTGGATGAGGCCGCCCTTAGGCGGTCGAATCTGGGCTTCGTAAGGGGGCTTAAGTCGTAACAAGGTAGCCGTAGGGGAATCTGCGGCTGGATCACCTCCTATTGAACGGGACCAGGCTATATGCCTGGCCCACAAGATACAGGAGAGCTGATCGGGCACTACAGGAACTGTCTACATTTTATGCGTCCCTTCTTCAGAATGAAGGGTGGGCCCATAACTCAGTGGTAGAGTGCTGCCTTTGCAAGGCAGAAGCCCTGGGTTCGAATCCCAGTGGGTCCATGTCGAAGAAAATTGAATTTCACATGATATTCAATTCCATTCAAGGCAAACACATGCACTACTCCGTGAAATCGAGAGTAGGAAGGATCTGAGTACGTCCACTTCACACTACGGACGATTCTATGAAGATCATTTATACGCACATGGCTCTCACCCGCTTCCCCTCTTAGGGTCGTGGTGAGAGCCAGAGTCCAAGAACAGAACTTTAAATAAAATTCTATTCTTGGGCTCACCCAGGCGAAAACTGGATCTGTATGATAAATACAGATAGTATCTATAACGTGGCTACAATGCCACTTGGTGAATGGTTCGGCTCGAGCGCCGATGAATGGACGTGCCAAGCTGCGATAAGCCCGGGGGAGCCGCATGGAGGCTAAGAACCCGGGATGTCCGAATGAGAATCTCTACACAATTGCTTCGCGCAATAGGGAACGTCGGGAACTGAAACATCTTAGTACCGACAGGAAAAGAAACCAACAGGGATGTCGTTAGTAACGGCGAGTGAAAACGACACAGTCTAAACCGAAGCCTTCGGGCAATGTGGTGTATGGACTGACAATCAGCACTAGAACTTCAACGTGAAGTCTCCTGGAACGGAGCGTGATACAGGGTGAAAGCCCCGTAACTTTGATTATTATAGTGTGTGTCAGAACCTGAATAGCGGGGGTTGGAAATCCCTCGTGAATACGGCAGGCATCAATCTGCCAAGACTAAATACGTCTCGAGACCGATAGCGAATAAGTAGCGTGAGCGAATACTGAAAAGAACCCTCAGAAGGGGGGTGAAATAGGACCTGAAATCAAGTGGCGATAGAGCGGTGGGGCATAAAAGGCCTTACGACGAACGAATCAAGGGCGACCTTGTAGTAGGAGTCATAAGGAGCCGGTGTCCTGTCGTGCGTTTTGAAAAATGAGCCAGGGAGTGTATCTAATCGGCGAGCTTAACCTGATTATCGGGGAAGGCATAGGGAAACCAACATGTCCGCAGCTTTCGAGCAAGGGACGCCGTCTACAAGGGCGGGGAGTCGATTGGATACGACCCGGAACCGGGCGATCTACGCGTGGGCAAGGTGAAACGTGGCGAAAGCTGCGTGGAGGCCTGTTAGGGGTATTGCCTTACAATGCATTCCCGTGACCCACGTGTAGGGGTGAAAGGCCCATCGAGCCCGGAGACAGCTGGTTCCGACCGAAACATGTCGTAGCATGACCTCCATTGAGGTAGTCTGTGGGGTAGAGCGACTGATTGGGAGAATCGATATCGAAAGGTGCCGACCTCCTTGTCAAACTCCGAACCTACAGACGCCGTAGACGTGGGGAGTCCGGTATACGGGGTAAGCTTGTATACCGTGAGGGTGAGAACCCAGAGCTGGGTTAAGGTCCCAAAGTGTGGGCTAAGTGCAACTAAAAAGTGGTCTCGGGTCCAAGACAACCGGGAGGTAAGCTTAGAAGCAGCAATCCTCTAAGAAAAGCGTAACAGCTTACCGGTCGAGATTCGAGGCGCTGAAAATGATCGGGGCTAAAGCCCACCCCCGAGACCCAGCCGCACCTTAACAGGTGATCGTGTAGGTCGGCGTTCCGTTCGGGTGGAAGCACGGGCGAGAGCTCGTGTGGACCGTTCGGAAATGAAAATCCTGGCCGTAGTAGCAGCGTTAGTCGGGTGAGAATCTTGATGGCCGAAAGGGTAAGGGTTCCTCAGCAATGTTTATCAGCTGAGGGTTAGCCGGTCCTAAGTCTTATCGTAACTCGAGTAAGACAAATTGGGAAATTGGTTAATATTCCAATGCCATTATACATTAAAAGCTGACGCTTCGGGGTAGAGTGAGCCGGGCCTTCGCCCGGTCGAACCGTCGAAATTCGTGGAAGCCGTAATGGCACGAAGCGAATGAATGTCGGGATAGGGAAACTCACTTCAACCTGGAGCCCGTGAAAAGGCAAGTATAATGACCGTACTCAGAACCGAAACAGGTGCCCAGGCAGAGAAAGCCAAGGCCTGTCGGGAATAACCGACGTTAGGGAATTCGGCAAATTAGTCCCGTACGTTCGCAATAAGGGATGCCTGCTCCGGCAAGGAGCAGGTCGCAGTGACTAGGGAGCTCCGACTGTCTAGTAACAACACAGGTGACCGCAAATCCGAAAGGACTCGTACGGTCACTGAATCCTGCCCAGTGCAGGTATCTGAAACTCTGGTTCAACAGAACGAAGGACCTGTCAACGGCGGGGGTAACTATGACCCTCTTAAGGTAGCGTAGTACCTTGCCGCTTAATTAGCGGCTTGCATGAATGGATCAACGAGAGCTCCACTGTCCCAACGTTGGGCCCGGTGAACCGTACTTTCCAGTGCGTAGTCTGGAGACCCCCAAGGGGAAGCGAAGACCCTATAGAGCTTTACTGCAGGCTGCCGCTGGGGCATGATCGACGATGTGTAGAATAGGTAGGAGTCATTACACAGGTGCGCGCGCCAGCGCGTCGCCGAGACAACAGTGAAATACTACCCGTCGTTGAGCGTGTCCCTCACTCTTTCAGAGGACACCGGTAGCTGGGCAGTTTGACTGGGGCGGTACGCGCTCGAAAAGATATCGAGCGCGCCCTAAGGTCACCTCATCCGTGTCAGAAATGCGGAGAAGAGCGCAAGAGCAAAAGGTGGCCTGACAGTGTTCTCCATAACAAGGAACGCTGACGCGAAAGCGTGGTCTAGCGAACCTGTGTGCCCGATTGATGCGGGCCATAGATGACAGAAAAGCTACCTTAGGGATAACTGAGTCGTCACCGGCAAGAGCACATATCGACCCGGTGGCTTGCTACTTCGATGTCGGTTCCCTCCAACCTGCCCGTGCAGAAGCGGGCAAGGGTGTGGTTGTTCGCCAATTAAAGGAGGTCGTGAGCTGGGTTTAGACCGTCGTGAGACAGGTCGGCTGCTATCTATTGGGGGTGTGAGGTGTCTGACGGGAACGTCCACATAGTACGAGAGGAACTGTGGATGGGTGCCACTGGTGTACCGGTTGTTCGAAAGAGCAAGTGCCGGGCAGCTACGCACCAAGGGGTAAGAGCTGAACGCATCTAAGCTCGAAACTCACCTGGAAAAGAGACACCATTTGAGTCCACCTGTAAAAGACAGGATTGATAGATTTGGGGTGTACGCACCAAGGCAACGAGGTGTTTAGCCCGCGAATACTAATCGGACGAAGCCATACATTTATGATCTATCCAGAATTATTCTATAGATCCAGTCGCTAATTGGGTTGTGCGTATCTATAATATCAAACCGACACTGGCCACGCTAACTCGACGAGTTAAGGGTGCTATTTTACTTGCACCCATTATAGCGGTTCAATTCCGCAAGTCGGCATTAAGGCGGCCATAGTGGCGGGGAAACTCCCGTACCCATCCCGAACACGGAAGATAAGCCCGCCTACGTTCCCTTGAGTACTGGAGTGCGCGAGCCTCTGGGAAATCCGGCCCGAAAGGGTGATTCGGTTATGTACTGAGGGGTGTAAGATTAGTACGTGCTGGGTTCGTCCCGGCGGAAGGTTAAGCGCCCTGTCGACGTATATAACTGGTCGTTCGCTGCCTTTCCATTCATATTTTCATACTTATTAGCGGTAGCAGTGCCCGTTTTCGATATATCTGATCAAAACGGTTAACTATCCAAGGCGAAAACATGATCCTGCGCATAGGTGGCAGAGTGGTTACGCGTCCGCCTGCAGAGCGGATATACGCCGGTTCAAATCCGGCCCTATGCTTATTTCTCTAACTTACTTCCTCATTCCCCAAACGTAGAGATGTCTTCTAAATCTTCTCCTGTATCAATATCAAATAGGACTCCTCTATCATCTGTCTCAATTAGGCTCATCCCTATATCTTTGATAAGAGAATTCCCCCCTTCGTCCCCTCTCAACACTTCTTCAAGAGCACCCACTGTGGAAACTCTAAACAAAACAGGATTTCCTCTTTCTCCTTTGTACCCTGCAACAAATATTTTTCCAATTTCTTCATCCCTCTGGGCAAAAATGAGTTTATCAATACTACTACTTTTGACAAATGGCATATCCCCAAGAGCAAATAAAACAGCCTCCTCTCCTGAAATTGCATCTAGTCCCCTCAGGACCGAAGTCGACTGACCCATTTTCCAATCTTTATTGTATAAAAATTCTACATCTAGGTGCGACAATTTCTCCTCTACTAATTCTGCCTGATATCCTGTGACTATTTTTACAGATTCTACCCCTGAATCAATTAAATTTTTGGTGGCATTTTCGATTACAGGCTTCCCCTCTATTTCAACAAAAAGCTTATTCTCCTCTCCAAATCTAGAGCTATCTCCTCCCGCCAACAATATCCCCAAAACACTATTATTTATTTGTTCTGATATAATCATTGTATTGCTGTATATGGAACAATTTTGACAACGCTCCCTCTTTCAACATCACTCATCATTATAAAAAAACCATCCGCCTGAACCGCCCGGGTACTAGATGACAACACACTAGAGTTAAAAACACCATCAAATATTTGCAATGGGGAATCTATATGTCCTAGTGGCATTGCCCCCCTCCCGTCCTTTTCAAACATAACCGGGACAATATATTCAAACCCCTCTCTACTTACCTTTACATCCCGGGATAATTCCATGTCAATTGTAGGAAACTCTTCCAGTCCTACAAAAAATGGACGGAGAAACAACATCGAAACTGTGTGCGCCCCTATCGGCTTCCCCGGAACTGCAAAAACAACCGAACTACCGATACTTGCCATTGTAATTGGTTTCCCTGGACGCACCAATACTCCCTGAAACTGAATCTTTCCAAGGTTTGAAATGGCCTTTACCACATAATCTCTTTTTCCCACACTTGTTCCACCTGTTGTTATCACAACATCGTATTTTTCTGAGAGCTCTTCAATTCGTTTCTCAACAATTTCATATTGGTCTGGAACACTGCCTTCATATGTTGGGTTCCCCCCCCATGAAGCTACTAGGCCACCAAGCATAGCCGAATCTAGGTCTTCGTGCTTTCCCTCATAAATTTCCGTTCCAGTAGCTAGAATCCCAACTGAGAATGGAGAATACACTTTAACATTTTTATGCCCTAGATCCAATAATAGAATTGCATCCCTCGGCGCCAAACGCGTGCCCTTTTCAAACAGTTTTTCGCCAATTGACACATTACTTCCCTTCGCATATACATACGTCCCACTAGGAATGTCTTCTCCCACTAGATTTCCCCCATCCACGTTTGCATCTTCTCGTTTTAGCACCGCATCCGCCCCTTCTGGAAGTGTTGCACCCGTGGATATCCTAACCGCCTGCCCCGGAGAAATAGACCCCCGGGAGTCCTCCGGGAACACAGAATCGATAAGTTCTAGTGGATATTCATCACCCGAATTAATGGCATATCCATCCATGGTCGCATGATTCTGAGAAGGCAAGTTCACTTCTGAAACGATGGTTTCCGCTAAGATTCGGCCTCCAATCTTATCTACTGCAATCGATTCTGCAGGTCTATCTGAAAGTAACAGTTCGCGCATAGAAGCTATTTTTAAAATAGCTTGAGACCGGGTCACCATTTTTTGATTGGGCATATTCTTCAAATATTTCTTGAAGTCCTACCAAAAAACTCTTGACGGTATGTTTTCTGAATATATGTATGGTGAAAAAAATATGAGTGAGCACGATATAACCCTAACCGTCAATAACACTGAACACAAGTTGGTTATTGAATCGAGGAGACTTCTAATACATACACTCCGAGATGAGTTGGGCTATACAGGCCCAAATGTGGGGTGCGAATCTAGCCTTTGCGGTGCCTGCACGGTCCATCTCAATGGGTCTGCAGTCAAATCCTGTACAATCTTAGCAGTACAAGCTAACAACGCAGACATAACCACGGTCGAAGGTTTGGCCCAACATGGAACCTTGCATCCCATCCAATCAAGCTTCCAAGAAGAACATGGTCTCCAATGTGGATATTGCACCCCTGGGATGATGATGACCGCACTAGATTTCCTCAAACATCATCCTAACCCCTCTCGTGATGAAATACGCGAGGGACTAGAAGGAAACCTTTGCCGATGCACTGGCTACCACAATATAGTTAATGCGGTTGAATCTACCGCAAAGAAACTCGCGGAAATTAGTCCTGGAGGAGCTGCATAAATGTACCCCTCCCGTTTCGATTATTACCAGGCGACGACCCTATCTGAGCTATTTGATTTAATGTCTGAACATGGTGAAGAAATGATTGAATTCCTCGCAGGTGGGCACAGTCTGTTACCCATGATGAAAACCGGATTGGCATCTCCCGACATTTTGATAGATCTGAACAACATCGAAGAACTACATGGGATTGAGCAGAATGAAACCACAACTTGTATTGGTGCCATGGAGTGCTATTCTGACATTTCTAGAAATAACATCGCCAAAACCAATTGCCCCGTACTTACAGAAGCAGTCAGTCTGGTTGGAGATATTCAAGTTAGAAATCGAGGAACCCTTGGCGGGAACATAGCACACAACGATCCCGCAAGCGACCCTCCCGCTGCAATACTAGCATCTCAAGCAACCTTACACGTCCATGGGCCCAGTGGAAAACGAACGATCAAAGAAGATGATTTTTTCACCGGTTTATATGAAACATCACTCGAAGACGACGAAATATTGACTAAAATAGAAATCCAAAACATAGGAAATGGTGCAGGCGCTTACCTCAAAAAACCAAGTCCATCCTCTGGATATGCCATGATCGGAACTGCAGTAGTTTTACACTCCACAGATGGGATCATCGACACAGCAAGAGTGGCCGTAATCGGCGCCGTAGATCATGCTACACGTCTCACCGGAGTTGAAGATGCTTTAGTCGGTTCCCCTGCAACACATGAGTCTGCAATTAGTGCCGCAGAGCATGCTCTAGAAGGCATTGAAGATTATATGGTAATGGAAGATCTACAAGCCTCGGCGGAATATCGAGAACATTTGATAGGGGTGTATGCAAAAAGGGCTACCATGGCTGCAATAGATAATTTGCCAAAATAACACGTTTCCTCTCTCCTTCATCTGCGCCCTCCGAAAGCGATACAGTTCTACAAAACATTTGTAATAACAATGAACGATCAAGATTGGGGTGCTCCCGAATCAGAAATTCTAGAAACCATTCGAAGAGTTCAAAAATCAGATTCTCAGGCAGTTATAGCTCACATTGTAAGCGTAGAAGGCAGCGCATACAGACGCCCCGGGGCAAAAATGGTTGTATCTGAAAATAGAGTCGGTATCGGGAATATCACTGCTGGGTGTCTAGAGGGAGAAGTACTCGATATAGCATCCAAGGTCTTAGAAACCGGAAAGCCCCTTATTCAAACTTATGACCTAATGCAAGATCGGGATGATATGTGGGGACTGGGTGTGGGTTGCAACGGAGTCATTGACATATTACTCGAACAAATAGATTCTTCCTATCAACCTATCTTGGACTCACTAGATCAAGGAAAGCCAATTGGAGTTATAACTACACTGTCTGGAGATATACCCATTGGAACTAAAGCGTATTATGATGAAGATACTGGGTTTAACCCCTCTGAAAATTTCCCAGATTGGCTCTTAGGCGAATTAAATTCAATTCTGCCTTCTTTGCTCAAAAAAGGCAAATCAATTTCAATCGATATTGAAACTTCTAGTGGCCAAGCAAGGGTCTTCATAGATAGTATCCATCCAGTTCCAAAACTTGTTGTAATTGGAAGTGGAAATGATGTCGCCCCCGTTGTAGACGTAGCAAAAATAAATGGTTTCTCAGTCAGCATAATCGGCTTTCGAAAAGGAATCGATATATCTAAAAAATTCCCCAATGCAGACGATTTCTATCATTCATCTCCCTCTTCTATCACTTCCACTCTTGAATTCAATAATAACGTATATGTCGTAATCATGACTCATAATTTTATTGAAGATCGACTATCTCTTGAACACCTTCTCTCCACTCCTGTTAGTTACATAGGTCTACTAGGACCTCAAGAGAGATTCGAAGAAATGCTCTCTGAGTTTAGGGCGGAAGGCAAAAACCTGACCTCCCACACTGATAGAATTTACACACCGATTGGTCTTGATATCGGTGGCGGTTCTCCCTATCAAATAGCTACAAGTATCATTTCTGAAATACTTTCTGTACACAACCACCGGTCACCAACACATTTACGCGACCGTGAAGGTCCTATTCACGACAGATAGCACATATCGAAACGAAAAGAAACCGCTTTACGAGATGCATTCTTTTCTTCGCTATGCAACGACGGACTGCAGCTATTTATGCGGCACTCTTACTCCTTCTTGCAGCCGGATCTTACGCGACCATAGGGGCAGTAGAAGCACCAGTAATATCAATCACTAACCCTGAATATTCCTATGCTTCAGGCGATCAGGCCACACTAAACAATAAAGCTTACACTGTATCTGCAGTAACTAGTGATTTTGCAGAATTAGAGTGGATAGATGAGTCCATTGTAAAAACCGAAACGTGGGAAGTAGGCGATACGATAAAAATAGGGGAGTCCGATTTTTCAATAGGTCCTCTCTCCACCATCGATCCTATGCCTTCAGCATTTATTTTAACCGAAGTGCGACCCATGGGAGATGTTGAGACCGTCACTGTTAATTCTGAAACATATGTGATCCTCCAAACAGATTCAAATGCCTCCTCCGAACCTTCTTTGCTGCTTAAAGAAGATTATTTAACAGATAAATATGGCCCTGCAACACAACTTGAATTAAATATCGGAGATGTTGTTGAATACGATTCGAAACCCACTCTCATAACCGATGTATCTGACCAAACTATAACGGTTTCTTGGTCATCTCCAAAAACTAACACTCTTGCTATAAGTGAAGGGGATATAATCGATTCAAACGGAGTCTCTTATGTCGCCCATTTCGAGAATTACATGCTTCACCTGTCTAGCGACGTTGATGATTATGAAAGACAAGCATCTGTCATCGAAAAGTTCTACGAACGAATAAATGGCCTCTGGGGCATTTCCATTCTTGGAAGTCTCGCGTCCATTCTGCTCCTGTCCATGGCCTATCTTTCTTCGCGCTACTGAGAAATCTTCTAAATTTTCAAGCTTATCAACCTATAATATTCGCACAATTGATATCACACCACGTGGCGCATCGATGCCCTTTTGTCCAAAGCATGTCTTCGTCCCGATATGGCCGAATTTCAAGTAGTCGTTGGGGATCCCGACACTGGTAACTCTTATCAGTTCACCGTCGAGGGAAAAGAAGCCAATCGACTCATAGGAAAAGAAATCGGAGATGAGGTCGAAGGAAAATTAATTGGCCTCGATGGATACACGTTGCTTCTAACTGGAGGTTCTGATATCATCGGGCGTCAACTAAACAAAAAAATAAAAGGCTCAGCTCCACGAAAAATATTAATAACAGACAAGTCAGGGCATAAAAATTCTCTCCGCTCTGGCGAGAGAAAACGCATAACTGTAAGGGGTCGAGAAATTTCTGAACAAACTTCTCAAATCAACACTGTGGTATCAACAAAAGGAAAAATCTCCATCGAAGATATAGTCAACTCCACAGAAGAAACAGAAGAAGAATCCGATTAATCAGTTTCTCTTCATTCTGCATTTTCATCTCTCAGCATATGTTTAAAAGCTTCAAGTAGTACTTTTTTTGTTTCTTCTCCCTGGCTTATCCAATGTTCGGCGTAATGAAGTAAATCTAAAAATTCAATCGGCATACAACCCGCGGCCCTAGGATGCCCCCCTCCGCCAAACAGCCTGGCAAGTTCATGACACCTTTCAAATTTTTCACTCCCTCTAATGCTAACCCCTCCTGTTGGTTTAATGATCACACACACATCTGCCCCCTCTCCTCTAATGCCTTCTGCAACTTCATTCTGAGAGCATCTCCCATATGTTATCCCCATGGTAACTCCTCCGATTTCCCTGTATTCTGCGCGATCTATGGCACGTCCAATTAGATCATTTTTTTGTTCCCTCCGCTCTTGTATATCTAACATTACATCTTCTGGCAAATTCGCTCCATATTCCCGAACAACTTCTATATACTCTTTAAATGGCGCCCACATGGCGAAATCCGCCAAATATCCACTCCGAACATCCTCGCATAGCCACAAATCATGATCCCTAGTCACTTCCACTAACTCTTTCATCTCCTCTGAAAAATCTCCATTTAACACCCGAAATACCACATCTGCGGCACATTCTTCGGATGAATCTCCCAATTCCACCCGAATTCCCAATGAATTCACAAAATCACACATATTCTCATCCCACCGATGATGATCACACCATAGAATAAACTCAGTTTTCCTGCATAATTCTTCCAATCCCGGTTCTATTCCTTCAATCGAATCTGGACAAAGATCACATATGTATATTTTGACCCCCTGATCGGAATATTTGGCAACCCGTTTGAGACAATCTTCCAAATCGTAGGGACTAGTTGGGACACATACTGCCTCCCGATGAGCTTCTTGTACAAGAGCTGCACAAGTCAACCCATCTGCATCCGAATCTGTAATCACCACGACGCTTGATCCTCTGAGAGAATTCTCAAGTTCTATTTCTTTCTGCTCGTGGTAAACCGAGTCTGGAACGAAAAATCCCATTCCTGGCAATAAGGATGTCCTTTCTAGATCTACCCCTGCCCCTTTGACAAGCTCATCTTTCATATATCTTTCTCCTTCTCCGAGGTAATAAAGTCCCACCGATGCGAAATATCATTCATTGTCTAGCGATACTCTTTTTGGTTTGCCGTTTAAATAAAAAATATGGCTGAAAATCCGCCCGAAATTGGACTGGAAGAAGCCGACATTTCCAACGAAAATACTTCTAATTCTTCAATTCCAGAAGATGTCCGTACGTACGATCGATTCAGCAAAATCGATAGAGCAAGTTACGATAGAGTAAACAAATTCCTCAGAGATCGGACTTACATTACCGCTCGAGAATGGGCAATTGCGCGATTATGCGCGGATTTTAGAACTGCAACTGGGATTGAAATGACCAAGATAGGAACTCACTTACCTGAGTTGGTCCCTTTCATGACCAAACCCTACTCGCCACAAGCAGTCAACCAAGCACGTCATGCCTTTGAAGCGAAAATAAAAAAGTCTGGAGCAACGTTTCTATATGGTGCAATGTCTGGCTTTATCACTGCAAACCAGTTAGACGATCTAATGTACGAGTCAACTGAAGTTGCCAAATTCCTTCTAGAAGTTGAAAGCATAGATCTATCTCTAAATGAAGAATTGGACGCCGAAGATCGCATCTCGAGCATCATGCGTGATGTAAGACGAGCTGCAATCAAACTTCGCTACGAAGATAATCATTGCCCCGAATGTGGACAGCCTCTCCATGAGGATTCCACTAAATGAAATATCCCCCCGTCATCGCGGTTATAGTGGTTTTATTAATCGCTAGTTTGGTATATTCTATCCCTTCTTGGAATGGCAGTACGAATCAATTAGATATTTTTTCCAACATTTATGACACTCGAGATCCCCTTGATTCCTCAACACTCGATACAGTGGGGTCTGAAAATGGGTACCACCATGCTGATAGGATTTCTATCGATCAATCCGATGGCTTAAGCGAAGACGAACTCATCCCCTATATATCTCGGGCCCATGCACGAACTGAGTACATCTTGAATTTGGAGTTTGACAAACTCATCCCCATCAATGTAACTACTACAAGCGAATTCGCGAAAACGCACTCTGAGGACAGTGACACCGAAGACGCCGAGTTTAGCTATTCTGCTTGGAACAATCAAGTATGGGAGGCAATTTTTATAATAGGAGAAGATCAAGCCGCAGAATCTGAATTAGAAAATACCTCTTCCCAAAGCATTGCGGGAGTGTACACCAATGGTCAGATAGTAATAGTGAATGATTTTGATAATGATCTCCGTGTAATCTCCGAAGATGTACTTATCCACGAATTGGTACATGCTCTACAAGATCAAGAAGGACTTTTCGACACACTTTATGAATCCTCTCCTCTGCTTACTCAAGACACTCAACTATCAACAAAAGGTCTCTCAGAAGGCCACGCAATGTATGTGGAATGGTACTATGATCAGGTTTGTGATGGATTCATTTCCGTACGTAATAACTCACTTTTAGAAGAAGTGGTATGGGAGGACTGGCAATGCGTTCCCCCTCCTAAAATCACACTCGAAAAATCCAATTCAGAAACAAATTCTCCACCCCCTCCCGTTAACTTTGGCGCGTTGATAATATTATTCCACCCCTATTCCGATGGAGGAGCTTATGTGGCCCATCTAAAATCACAAGACGGTTGGGACTCTGTCAATGCGAAATATGCCTCTCCTCCACTTTCCACCGAACAAATTATCCATCTCTCTGAAGAAAAACCATCATCTCTGGAAATAAATTTCCCCGAAGAAGGTATTCCTAGTCATACTGGAGGAACTTGGAAATCTAACCCCGACCATGGTATTGACGGGGCCGATACCGTGGGTGAAGCTAGTATTTTCTCGATGTTTTGGCATCAATCCCGTGAATATAATGCAAATGCTATCACAACGAACACCTTTTGGATTCCTCGGGACACTTCCCAAAACCCATCCGACCCACAACCCTCTACCACCTTTAATTATACCAGTCCGCCTTCTACAGGGTGGGGAAATGACAAGTTACTACCCCTCTATCGACCCGGAACAGATCAAAATGAGTATGGGTATATCTGGGCAACAAAGTGGGATACTCCACTCGATGCCAATGAATTCCACACCGCATACTCTAAGATTCTAGCTGCACACCACGCCACTAAAATCGGGAAGAGCGACGATGGAAAAACAACTCTGTGGGTAATCCCGAACGGGCCATTCTCAGATTCGTTTGCCATTTCTACCACTAGTAAAACAGTTACCATCGTTAACGCCCCTACTCCTGCTGACGTAGAAGAAATACTAACCTCATTTTCGTTATCTGTGTAGCCGCTCCTCAACACAACCCACCACAACAATCTTATTACCTCTCAAACACTCAGTGGGTTCGGTGACAGAGGAAGACCGGCCACCGCGGACTATCCGTGAGGAAAGTCCCCCCACCGGTCGTACAGGTGACCAGGTGCAAGCCTGGAGTGGGAGACCACTGGCTCTGAAACAGAAACGACACGTCTCCACCAGACCTATGAAACGAGCGAACCTCGCCCGTAAGGGTGAGGGAGTTAACCTCCTGAGGGTAGAAGGTGCCAGATATTTTCTGGACGTTAGATATTCTATCTAACTTGAGGATCGATGGAACGGTGAAACCTCACCGGTGCAAGCCCGTGCCGCAAAAGTAGTACGACCAGGGCCCGGGTGCTTAGCCGAATGCCGGAGAAAAACAGAAGGGGGCTTACTCTCCTCAGCCACCTATAATTCTTATCTTGAATCAACTCAGAAAGCTATAGTATCCCCCCCATTCTATGTATCTCCATGGGAAAATACAAGTATCGTGTAGTTGATTCAGATGCACATTATATGGAGGGATTGGATCAATTAGTGGACTACTTCCCCGAACCCTGGAAAACACGCATGATCGGGGGATCTGGTAAGGACAAAGCGAGTATCGCAGGCATATATCCGATCTCCACAGGAGATAGGTCCATTTTTGGTAGAATTCAACGAGACGAGTTCACCGAAATGCAACGAAACGCGGGTGGATTTGTTCCAGAGATAATCCCCGATGTGATGGAGTTTCTTGGGGTGGACGCAATCAATATGCTATCTCAGAAAATGCTCACATTTTCTAGAATAAAAGGCGACGATGAAAGAGCAACTCTTCTCGCAAATGCATATACAGATTACATGTTGGACAAAGTAGTGGACCCTAGTGAGGGTATCTATACAATGATGCCAATTCCATTCCAAGAACCAAAAGAAGCTGTAGAACTCATCGATAGAGTATCTCATGAAAAAGGCATCATCGGTGGGTGTTTTGTTACAGCAGGTCCTGAACCACCCTTTGGCAATAGAAAATATGACCCTATATATGAGGCAGCAGAGGCGAATAATCTCCCTGTGGTCTTCCACGCAGGTGGGGGTGGAATTGATGAGTTTGTTAGCGCCGGATATGAGAAGTTCATTGAGACTCATGTTTTAGGATTTTTGATGGCAAACCAATCCCAAATAACCAGCTTAGTCGTTCAAGGAATCCCTGAGAAATTCCCCAATCTAAAGATAGTCTTCCAAGAATCTGGTGTATTTTGGATCCCATTAATGATGCACAGACTCGACACAGAATACTTAAAAAGACAATCAGAGGCCCCTCTGTTAACAAAAAAACCATCCGAATATATCAAAGAAATGTATTTTGGAGTTCAACCACTAGAAATACCCGACGAACTTTCTTATTTGCGCCAGGTAATCGATATGATCGGTGGGGCAGATAGGCTTCTCTACGCATCGGATTATCCCCACTGGGATTACGATCCACCCAGTGCTATCACTGATCTAAGTATCTTATCCGAAGATGAGAAAAAACGCATTTTATCAGGAACTGCAAACGAGGTTTTCGGAATATGACGCAAATACCTATTTGCCATGTGGACGAATTGCCCGTGGGCGAACGAAAAATAGTTGAGTTAGAGGGAAAATCCATCGGTGTTTTCAATATCGAAGGAAAGTACTACGCCGCATCCAATACTTGTCCTCATAGGGGCGGCCCAGTCTGCACCGGTCGCGTAGGAAATGAATTACTTGCAGACTTTGTTGGAGTTGGACTCCGGGTTAAAGAACACTTTGGGCCCAATTCAGTTCTCGCCTGCCCTTGGCATGGATGGGAATTCAACCTAGAAACAGGGGTGCATTTGGGAGACCCTCAGATTTCATTACCTGTGTACACGGTCACTGTTCAAGACAAAGAACTTTTCATTGAAATATAATTCTCCATTTCTAGTATGGTCAATTTAACTCGTATCCGAGCTAACTATGACTTATGGAAATCAATCTCACCCCATCTGAATTAGTTCAACTTGGCTCTCGATTTGGCATTTCTGTGAACTCTGCCGATGCAGAAATTTTATGCCAAGATGTGATAAACAACATCCAAAACTTAGAAGACCCATATCTGACCTCTACACTTCCTCCAACCCCTACTGAAAATAGATCTTGGCAACCTCCAGAAAAAGATCCTTATAATGCAATTGCAATCTCCTGTATAGTTCCTCCCTCTAGCCAAGGAACCCTCTCCAATTTAAAAGTAGGCGTCAAAGATGCTATTTCGGTTGCAGGTATACCTATGAGAGCTGGATCTGAAATATTCTCAAATTTCATTCCAACCTCCGATGCAACTTTAGTGACACGATTGTTATCCTCTGGAGCAACTATCACTGCAAAGACAACTTTAGATGAATTGGCGGCTTCTCCCCGTTCCACGACCAGTGTCGACGGTCCTATACTAAACCCTCATGATCCCACTAGGGTCGCTGGAGGCTCTTCGGGAGGTAGTGCCATCGCCACAGCAACGGGTGTTGTGGACATTGCCATTGGAACTGACACAGGAGGTTCTGTTCGCGGACCAGCTTCTTTCTGCGGTGTTTTGGGAATTAAACCCACTTATGGACTTATCTCTCTCAATGGTGTTGTGGAAAACACCTACACCCTAGATCACGTAGGTATTTTTTCAAAGACAGTTGAAAATATGGCACTATGCCTTGATGCAATTGCAGGAAAAGACGAAAAGGACCCAGCAAGTATGCAGGCAGTAGGCAAAAACAATTACAAATTTGGGGGTTATATGGACTCTTTACAGAACCAACCCCCTGTAGACCAGATAACATTTGGATTGTTAGAAGAAGGATTCGGTGAAGGGGTCAACACCGAAATTGAATCCCAAACACGAGAAACGGTCGATAATCTGTCCGATGCTGGTGCATCTATAAAACCCATTTCTATGCCAAAACTAGCAGAACACAAAGCACTAAAGGATCACATATCTTACGCCGAAACAGCGGTTCACTGGAGAGCCAGAGGTGCACCCTACCGAAAAGGGGGTTCTGCTGATCCCTTCTATCAATCAAACTTTACTCATCGTGCACAAGAAAAAGATTTCAAACTGGGGCGTTACTACAAATCGAAATTACTCACTGGCTGTTATCTACTCGATGAAAACAACGGGCAGAGCTATACCCATTCTCAAGCAGCAAGATCACAATTTACCACTAACTTTGAGAATTCGATGAGTGACGTAGACGTTTTGATAACTCCCACTATGGTGGGTCTCCCACCTCGTGTTGAGGATGCTTCTAACCCTGGATTTGACACGGGAAGGAATACTCGAATAGCGAACCTCACCGGACTCCCTGCAATATCCATACCCAACGGGAAAATAGACGGTTTACCCATTGGGATTCAATTAATAGGAAAATCTTTCGATGAAGCAAAGCTACTATGTTATACTAACACTGTCCAGAATTTTATCTCAAAATAATTTTTACTTAAATAATTAGCTTGGAGTGTATGGAAACCTATTTCACCACGTCGATTTTACACGACTTAGGGCAGTTAGCTCAGTCAGGTAGAGCATCTGGCTTTTAACCAGATGGCCAGGGGTTCAAATCCCTTACTGCCCGTAGCCAGGAAAGGTTTAATTCCCATGGTTATTGCAACTTTTGAAAAGAAACCTAGGTGCTAAACCAATGACCATTTGGTATCGGTATACCCCTCAAATCTAGTAATCGATACATTTTCATAAAGTTCCGTTT
>CAZQZO010000011.1:0-29028 GCA_964597855.1 uncultured Halobacteriales archaeon
AAAACACTGATTTCTTAAGAATTTGTACGCATCTTCACTCGGTTTTTCTGGGCTCCCTTGTAACTCAGGATGGTTTTCTGGGTGGTTCGCAATCTCATACGGATTCCCTTCATATGCAACAACTCCGCCTGCCATGTTTGCGAGTATTTGAAGATGGGCTGCCCTTTCCAGTATGAATAAATTACTCACTGCTTCTGCAACCGTTCTCCCTACTGTTACTACTCCATGTCCTCGTAGTAATAGTGCCGAAGCATCTCCCAAACTCTCTGCTACCGCTTCTCCCTGTGCGACCACATCTGGTGCATTTGCTTCAATCAACATTGGGCCCGCATCATGTACGGGGACTTCTCCCAGTCGAACAGCCCGTATTGAAGCTGGAATCAAAGCAGAGCTAGACATACTCAATGCAGTAGCGTGAATCGGATGCGCATGCACACAACTTTTCACATCTTCTCGAACTGCAAATATACTAGTATGAATTGTGTCTTCTTCGGGTAGCTCCAAATTCTTTGGATTCTGTTCTCCAGTTTTCAAATCAACTGCAACTATCTGATCTGGTGTCATAGACTCCATTCCTTTTCCATCATGATGAAGATGTGCAGGCATTAGAGCAATATCTCCGATTCTACATGATACATGCCCTGTGTATAGTTCGGCCAATCCTGCCGCAGCCACCACGTTACATGCATCCGAAACTTCTTTTTTTGCAGCGTTCAGTTCGCTTATAGTCAATTGAGTCGTTATTTGGGATTTCCCAGTCACTGTTTGAGCCATAGCCTGCAAATCAGCGTCCTTCCATATGTAGCTGTCGATGATCAAAACGACAATAGACGAATATATGCTTCTAAACAGTAAGACATGTGTCACTCATCTCTAAAAGCAAAAACCTGCAACCCGTGATTTTCCTCCATTTATTTTATCTAAACCATTTAGTACATATCTTTACATCGCGATCTACCAACCATGTCTGAAAAATTTCTGCGTGCCACTTTTGCTGGCGGATGTTTCTGGTGCATCGAGGCTGCATTCTCTCAATTTAAAGCGATCGGATCGGTCAAACCTGGATACTGCGGAGGGGAGACTACAAATCCTACCTATAATGAAGTCTGTTCTGGACAAACTGGCCACGCAGAAGCCGTACAGCTCTCCTATGATCCCAACTCATTTTCATATGAAAATCTCCTTGAAATTTTCTTTGCCATACATGACCCAACCCAACTCAATCAACAGGGACCTGACGTTGGATCTCAATATAGATCTGCAATTTTCTATCACAACTCCACTCAAAAGTCAGCAGCAGAATCTTATGTAAATTCATTAACTGAACAAAATGCGTATGATAATCCAATCGTAACTGAAATATCTGAATTATCTATTTTTTACGAAGCTGAGGAGTATCATCACGATTACTTTTCAAAAAATCCTTCCAATCCTTACTGTATTTTCAACACCCTTCCAAAAATGATCAAGGCGAGAGAAATATTCCCTGATATGTCTTCACTGGACGATTAATTCAAGTCCGACTACCCCTATCTTTAGCTATGTTTAATATACCGGACCTTGCCACTGTCAAATCCCGTGAAAAGTGGTTTCAGGAAAACAAACAAGAACTATTTGATTATATCTATTCAGTCAAGAATGATCCTCGCCAAACACTGCGCGTTCTCGCAAGGGTCCAAGAAGAATATGGTGCAGAAAGCCAGTTCACCCAAGCTGTTGACTACGCAAAAGAAGTAAAAACATATGATAATGACGTGCTAAAACAGCTTAAGAAAATACAAGAAGAACATCTGTTGTGTATGAATGCAATTAATGACCTACTTCAAGAAGATTAATTCAAACCAATAACCGAATCCATTAGGGCAATGCGCTCGCCGGGAATTGAACCCGGGCTTAGGGCTTGGAAGGCCCTAGTCATACCACTAGACCACGAACGCTTACTAGACTTATTCTCTTCCCTCTGATATGGATCTTCCCATTTCCAAGGGACCCCTCCTCATCGAATCTGAAATATGACCTCGCAATCAGTACATCCTTGACCTTCGAATAATTAGTTTCAACAAATGACTTCTCTTTCTCTCTCAAAACGATTTCTTTTAATTTTAGGCATGATACTGATCTCGTTCAATTTCCGTCCTGCCATCGCTTCTGTTCCTCCCCTATTAGAGTTGATCAAAACGGATCTAAATCTGAGCTACTTCATTGCTAGTCTATTAACTACCATCCCTACCCTTTCAATGGGAATATTTGCCCTTTTAGCAGTCCCATTTTCTCGATTTTTTGGACGAGAAAAGGCAATTTTTTATGCTGTTTTTTTAATTGGAATTGCAACTCTCTCCCGGCTTTGGGGTTCTAATCTACTTTTACTTCTTGGGACTACCATAGTCCTTGGTATGGGAATTGCAATTGCCCAAACACTGCTTCCCTCTTTTGTAAAAACCTATTTTCCAAATCGCGCAGCAAGTGTCACCGGAATTTATGCAACTTCTTTAACTCTAGGGGCCGCAGTTGCTGCTGGTTTTTCCGTCCCCTTGTTAACATTCTTCGGAGACTGGACATTTTCGCTTGCATTTTGGTCCATTTTTGCAATTATCGCTCTGGTAGTTTGGTTTCCCCTCACACTACAGAAACGTTCTGAAACTCCTCCTACTGCATCTATTTCTTCTGTTTTTCCAAAAACAACTTGGTCCCACACTTGGGTCTGGGCGATCTCTTTATTCCTCGCCCTTGTGACCCTCCTATTCTATTCAGTATTATCCTGGCTATCTCCTCTGTATATGTCTCTAGGTTGGTCTGCAAACGACGCGGGATTATTACTTACTGTATTTTTATTAACCCAACTACTTGGAACTGCAAGTATCTCCGCTCTAGCAGATTCAAATATTGATAGAAGGCCTTGGATTTTCTTTAGTTTGATTCTAAGTGCAGTTGGACTGTTTGCTATCACAATGTTTCCTCTTTTGGCACCTTTTCTATGGGTCAGCATACTCGGGATTGGCCTGGGTGGAATTTTCCCCCTTTCTATGACGTTGCCAATTGACTATTCCTCAGATGAGAAAACAGCAGAAAAACTCACTTCAATTGTTCTTTTTTTCGGTTATTCCCTCGCCGCAATAGGCCCTTCTGGAATGGGGCTAATTCGTGATATATTTGGGGACTATTATCTCGCATTCCTTTCTCTATTTTTCATTAACATACTCGCTTTGATATTCACATTCAAATTCAAACCTGGAATTTCAATTGATCTCTCCGATTAACCCTTACTCACAACAGCATAACAATTCCCTTCATTTGAGTATATGTCTACCACTTCCAATCTGCTGGCATTGACATCCCTCTCAAATTCTTCTATATCGTAAATGTGGTAATACCGAGGAACCACAGTCCCGTCTGGAAGGGTCCAATTAACAAGTGTATCAAAACCCTTCCCTTCTTCAAAACGTTCATGTTCTGTACACCAAGACCCCACAATTGCAGTTCCTCCTGCAACCAACACTCGCTCCAACTCATTTAAACTAGCAATCCTACATTCTGCAGTAGGAAGATGATGTATCGTCGCAACATAAACTCCTATGTCTGCACACCCTGTCTGAACTGGCAATTCCATCACATTTCCTCGTATGGGGTTCACTTCAAACTCATTATTCTTTCCTCTATTACTAGTTTCAATTAACATCATCGAGCTCATATCGACCCCAACAACCCTTTCTACACATTTTGATAGTAGTTCAGAGTGTCTCCCATTTCCACAACCCATATCAAGTGCGATATCTCCTGACAATTCTTCCAGAAATTTCCCTACTTCTGGCCATGGATGAAATCTAGTTTGGGAAAAATGTGACCCTATTTTCTCATATGTTCGCATAACTCCTTTAATGACTTCGTAATCCTCAGAAAGTTCACTGTGTATCCTCTTTTCAGGCATCTTCTCGTAGTACTATACTCTCCTTCTATTTGATATTATCTTCCATTGTCTGACATTAAGTGCAATCAAAAAGACTATTATCATCACTCTCTAAACGGCTCACAATGGTTGCTATAGTACCACTCCAGTTCGGCATTCCTGGTGGAATGGAGCTCGCTGTCATCTTGCTCATCGCAATACTTCTATTCGGTGCAAACAAGATTCCGCAGTTAGCCAGATCCACCGGACAAGCAATGGGCGAATTCAAACGAGGAAGAGAAGAAATAGAAAAAGAAATCGGCGATTTGACTGGCGGATCTGATTCTGACTCTAAGAAGGAAGACTCAAAGAAAGATTCAAAGAAAGATTCAAAGAAAGAATCTAAAGATTAACATCCCTTCAATGTACCCCATGTTTCCATATGGCCCACCGTATGGTAACGCCTCCCTTCCCATTCATCATCGATGAAAAGAAGTAATTGTAAATAATACTTTGTTACTAAGGGCGCGTGGCCTAGCCAGGATAGGGCGAGCGGTTCCTAACCGCTAGATCGCGGGTTCAAATCCCGCCGTGTCCGTTATTTAAACTCTAGACCGGTGCATCAGTCTTAGATATTCATTTTCCTGTTCCCAGAATATCTCAACTAGTGTTCCTTCATACGCCTGAGTTACTATGACGTCTCCCTGCTCAATTGAATCTACCTTGTGAATTGGTCTACCTCTTCCTTCCACCGTGATCAATACACTTTCCACTTCGATTGGATCTCCAGCAATATGTTTCACTGAAACATGCGTGGAATTAATTCTTTCAATATCCCATTCTATCCCTGGCATATCTCTCTGTTGAACTTCAGGAGTTTCTGTTATCTGAACTGCCACTAATAGTAAGCTAAGAACAATTCCTAATATAAGTGCAATTTTCCCGATTCTTATCGCAAACTTAATAAAATTTATATCTTCCATTATCCTTTTATCCCTTCTGAAGTCCCTCTCTTCTAATCATCCTCTTTATCCAACTTCCCTCCCAGGGGACATGTGTCTATTGATATCTATCTCGCTGCTCTAGCTGCAGCAGTCGTTTGGGGGATTGACCCCGTGTTATCCAAACGTGGAATGGCCCACGGTGGGCATGCCCTTCAAGCAGCTTTTGCCGTTATAACTATTGGGACTATAATATTCTGGTCCGCCCTTTACATCACCCAGGGTTTAGATGCTATACTTAGCATATCTCCCCGCATTGCGTTAATCTTCTTAGGTGGGGGGATTCTTGGAACTACAATAGGGCGAATCTCCTTTTACATTGGCATTGACAAAGTTGGAGCTAGCATCGCAGGTATCGGTGCTTCAACCCTACCTGCATTCGCTGCCGTTCTAGCCCTCTTCCTATTAAGCGAACCACTCTCTACCATTCATTCTGCGGGGATCCTATTAGTTGTCGTTGGACTTTCACTTCTCGCTACTTCTAAAGGTGGAAATATTTCTGGTTGGAGCTTTCAAGATCTAGTATTGCCCGTTTTTGCCGGATTCGCATTTGGCTTAGGGCAAGTCATACGACGATTTGGCCTCGTAGAAACCCCTGCAACTGTACTGCAGGCAATAGCTTTAAACGACACTGCAGCCTTTGTCGGACTTTTTTTATTCTTATTTATCTTCCGACGCGATCTCCTGCGCCCCCCTTCTCTACCTGCAACTGGCTATTTCATCGCCGCTGGAATTGTATCTTCTGTCGGTCTATTTCTGGCATTTACTGCTCTTGATCTTGGCCCTGTTGCCATTGTATCTACTTTAATTAGTACTGCCGGATTATTCACGGTATTACTCTCTTTCCTCTTCCTTCGTGACCTTGAACGCATCACACAGAAAGTGGTCATAGGTGCTCTTTTCGTTGCCTTTGGTGCTGGAATAATGATTTATTTTTAATTTTCGCCACCCGATTCGATATCCTAAAACAACCGCAATGTGATATTTCTATATTGTGAATAAAACATTTGAAGAATTTAAACAAACTCTCTTTCGATCTTTTTCGTTGTCAAGCCCTTTGATGGCTGAACAATTCTTCAATACTTTAATGCGAACTGTCGATATTTTTATAACTGGACTTTTTTCCCCTGCAGCAATAGCTGCAATCGGAATCGCAGACGTCTATGCTCAACTCTCCATGAGGGTTGGCCATGGCCTTGGAGGGGGTGCAATCGCGCTATCTAGTCAAGACACTGGCGGACAAAATTTCACTAGTCGGGATGAGGTAGTTTCTCAATCTTTATTACTTGGATTATTCCTTGGTATTCCCCTTGCGCTGATTGGGATTCTATTCGGTCAAAATGCACTTGACCTCCTTGGAGCACCCGCCGAGGTATCTAGACTCGGTGGACTCTATTTAGCAGTGGTACTCTTCGCCGCCCCTGCAGATATAATTACCATTGTTGGGTCCAAAGCTCTCCAAGGAACGGGCGATACTCGCACCCCCACTTACATACTAATTGCCGCAAATATACTCAATATTATTGGATCTATTTTACTTGGACTTGGAATTGGACCATTCCCCGAACTATCGCTTTTAGGAGTAGGGATGGCCACTGCGATTGCACATTATTTTTCAGCAATACTGGTCTTATTCGCACTCGTTTCAACAGGGGTTTTAACAACGTTCAAACTTCCTCGAAATCTTATCATCACCCGCCAACTTCTCGTAATAAGTACTCCCCAAATGGTAAGTGGAGTCATTACCACCGCTGTCTATTTTCCCTTTAACGCATTGCTTCTACTCTTTGGAACCGAAGTCACTGCAGCATACCATATAGGTCGAAGAATGTATCATCAATTAACCGGCCCATTTTATAGAGCTTACAGCACCGTTTCGAGTATAGTCGTTGGGCAAGCAATTGGGAAAGGAGATCTCGAGCAAGCAAGATTTGAGGGTTGGTTCACCGCTGGGATTAGTGTAGTTGTCCTCACAATTGCAGGTTTTATTTTATTCATCCAATCCGAATTCCTTGTAAGCCTCTTCACTTCAGATTCTCTAACTATTTATCATGCCACTAATTTTGCAAAAGCATTTTCCGTTGCAATAATATTCGTCTCTCTTTATTTCTCGCTAGCAGGCGCCCTCCAAGGTGCTGGAGATGCGATGACGCCATTTATAGCTAGGACCACTGGATTCTTTGGAGTATTTTTGGGTTTGTCTTATTTACTAAGTGTCCCTCTTAATTTTGGTGTCTTCGGCATTTATGTTGGAATCGTTTGTTCCTATATCTGGATGGCTCTAATTGTGCTTTATGGATTTTATGGCAAGAAATGGGAACTGCAAGCAACAGACGCCCTGAAAAAAAGACACCAATCTGTCACCAATAAATAGTATCTACAGGTTTTATATTCCCATCTACAACTGCGAAACATAATTAACACTCTCTACCCAATCCACAAGAATGGTGCAAAAATCTATCCCTGCAATGATAATTCGTGGTGGGACTAGTAAAGGAGTTTATTTTAAACGCAGCGATTTACCTTCCGATGAGTCTACTTGGGACCAAGTACTACTCCGAGTCTTTGGAAGTCCTGATTCTATGCAAATCGATGGCATCGGGGGATCTCATTCTACAACTAGCAAGGCTATGATAGTTTCCCCTTCTCAAAAAGACGATTTTGATCTTGATTATAGATTCGCACAAGTTTCAATTAATAACGACACAGTCGATTGGGGTGGAAACTGTGGAAATCTCACCTTCGGAGTTGGGATTTTTGGAATTGAATCTGGGATGGTAAAAACGATACCTTCTCACGCTACTAATTTGGCCTTATACAATGAAAATACCAATTCCGCTATTGAACAATCTCTTTCCACAACCCAAGATGGATCTCCACAATATGAGGGCGATTTCACAGTATACGGGGTTCCTGGAACTGGCAGTCCCATACGATCTCGATTTGTAGATCCATCTGGATCTGTAACAAACAAATTACTCCCCACGGGGCATACTTCCGAAGTCATTTCTGTAGATTCTATAGGGGACATTGCGGTATCTATAGTAGATGTAACCACTCCTTGTGTTTTTGTCAACGCCAGCGATTTAGGTGTATCTGCTGCCATCTCTCCTGCAGAAATAAATGGAGATTCCGATCTACTTTCTACATTAGAATACATCCGCTCAATTGCATGTGAGCGTGCTGGAATCGTTGATGACTTCAAAAATGCAACTTCTCATAGTCCTGGATTCCCAAAGGTAGCTATTGTAGGAAATCCTTGTGATTATACTACTCTTTCTGGGGACAAAATAGCTTCAAGCAACCACGACATTCTAGCTCGAATTATGTCTATGCAAAAAGCACACCCCGCTTATGCTGTCACTGGTGCAATGTGCACGGCTTCTGCTGCTCTTTTAGAGGGGACAATTCCCAATCAAGCACTCTCCCCCACTCATAGTGGGGATTCCATTATTCTTGGACATCCCAAAGGAACAATGCGTATCGGAGTGGGCATCGTTAACAATGAAATAACCTATACTGAGGCCGATAGAACTTCTCGCACAATCATGGAAGGGAATCTATTCTATTAAATTCATTCTCTCCATTTTCGCGAATCCATTAGCTACGTGAAAAATAAGAAATAATATGAAATTATTAGAGCAGGTATCCCACTATATAGTGTAGCAATAATTGCCATTCTTGGTGTCAGGGCTATTGCAGGAAATAGTGCATCCCCATCATTAGCAATTGCATTCCCTATTAACCCTGCGAATGGGACAATTCCCTGAAGATACAACGTAGTAACTAGAATCTGAGGACCGCATCCTGGTATGAACCCAATCAATACTGCTAGCAATGGGATATATAACCATGCTGCTTGCGCCATCACCGCCAGATCTAGACCAAAAAATGCGTAAGAATATTCATACAATAGAAATGCAACGACAACCCAAATAGTCACAAACGAAGTCTCTTCTGCCGTCCGAGTAACTGGGTGGTCTCCTGGAAGTGTTATTGCTTGAACTGGAGATACACTCCATATAAGCATAGACATTACCACGCCCCCTATGCCTACTATCAAAACAGGCGCCCCAAAACCGTATATGTCCACTTGCATGAGGCCAAGTATTCCCAATATCAACCCTGGGGCAGCAAGAACTATGTATATTATATCTCTCCTTCTGATCTCTCCAATCACATTTAGAGTTTTCACCTTGGCAACTGTATAGAGTTCTCCAGGGTGGTATTTATCCACTGCCCATCCTGTCAATATTCCTGCCACTGCGGATATCAAAATAACTCTAACATATGTGGTAGGTTCTTGGGTCAAAAGTAGGAATGCCGCATCTCCCATCGTCCCTATCAATGCACCAACCATTCCGCCCAATGTGACTTTCCCTCTAGCAAAACTCGTAATAACAACTATTGCACCCCCGCAACCCGGGAGGAGTCCTAGAATTGTTGCAATCGGAACCTGCCACATCTGCCCATCCTGCATCACTTGTCCAACATCTATGTGGAGATACTTTTCTAAACTAAAAAAAATCAAAAGTGTCACGGCGACAAAAACTGATACTTGAAGATACGCATCCATTAGCGGGGCCAACGTTACTTCTTGGATCACGCCCGATGTTTGAAACGCAAAATCCGCCCCACCCGATATCAGAAACAACAACAATAATGTGAAGCCGAGTCTGCCATACCGCTTTCGCAGGATGGTACCTATGCTATTGATGACCATACTACTCTGACTCATTGCTCTTTTGATATAGGATCAGAGATATAAAAGTTTTGAATTTTACCCATCTAAATATAAAAGTCATCTAGTCTTAATTTATTCAACTTGGATTCCAACTTATTTGTATCACTAACCCTAAATAGTGCTGCCAACAACGAACTGATATCCAATGAGGTCGAGGTTAAGATCCAAAATACACAGAGCAACAGTCACTGATACTAGCATTGACTATGAAGGTAGTATTACTATCGACAAATCACTTCTTCGGGCTGCAAACATTGCTGAGTATGACCAAGTTCAAGTTGTAAATCTAACTAACGGATCTCGATTTTGGTCTTATGCAATTGAAGGAGAAACAGGAGAAATATGTATTAATGGGGCAGCGGCCCATCTGTCTAACGTGGATGATTTGGTTATTATCATGGCCTATGGCACCTATCAAGAAGCTCTCGGTCTACCTTCGTGGATACAATCGAGGATATATGGACTATTTGATCCAACTATCTTGCGCTTAGACGAAAATAATAAGATTATCTCACCCGGTCAGGTCATGTCGCCATACGACTAGTCTAGCTATCTGTGTCTTATTTTCAATACTTTAAGAAAATTTTCTGTATCTCTTCTGGATCTGATGTTTTTGTAAGACTCAGAGCTAGTAGTATCGCCGCCTTTTGAGGCGATAGTGTATCTCCCCAAATAAACGATCCCCCCTCCAATACCGTACGTCTACGGTACGGCCATCCATCGGATCCCCTGTGACTCATTACCACTGGGACAATTTCTGCCGCAAGCCGCAATTGTTCTGCCTGGCCTCCTCCGTTTGGTTCTGCGGGAGCACCTGTTGGAAACCCTGCATAAACAATTCCCTGTGCACCTGTTTCAATTTCATAAGGGATTCCACTCCCATCTGCATTGGCTATCGAGTATTCTACCACAACTTTTGGAAATGTTTTTGCGCTCGATGTAGAAAGATCAAAAATCACATCTGGAGCATGTCCTCTCTGAGTTTCTCGATAGTATTGGACATATCCATATTTATCACACAAACCTAGCACTCCTATGTCTCCCGACGACCACGCATCAGGGCGACTCGTAACCACTTTGGTCACCTCTCGCGCAGAATGAATTTGATCATTTAATACCACTAAAACCCCTCTATTTTTTGACTCCTCTAGACTTGCAACTCTAACCGCGTCAACCAAATTTCTATCTCCATCATTCCCAATCATCCCGTGATTCCTTTGAGATGCGGTCAACACAACTGGTTTCTCTGTTTTCACCACCAAATTCAAGAAATATGCTGTTTCTTCTAATGTGTTTGATCCACTTGTAACCACAAAACCATCTGGGCCGCCTTCCATCTCTGCAGATGAGTTGATCTTATTGGCTAACTCATACCAAATTTCTGTAGTCATCGACTGACTTCCTACACTAGCTATGTCTTCAACCGTGATCTCTGCAATTTCTTTTGCCTCCGGAATTCTATCCAGTAACTCACTCCCTGAGAGATATCCTTCTATACTCAGATCATTTTGAATGGTCCCCCCTGTGGTGAGGATGTGCACTCTCGACGATGAATTTACCATGTTGTTAACATCCACATTCGTAGACTAAAAAGTTAGCTTGTTTATGCCACTTAACTTTCAATAACTGTATATCCTGACTATTCTTACCTTCTACATGGATGAAAACCTGCAACGTGTCTTCGATCAAATCAACGAAGAAGATACCTTATCATTAGCAAAACAATTAATAGCCATACCAAGTCCTCCCGGCGGCGAAGGCCCGGTTGGGGTGTTTATGGCAGAGTGGATGAAAGAAAGTGGATTGTCCGGAAGACTACAAGAAATAGGCCCCGAACGCTACAATGCGATTGGAAGAATTTCGGGAGTAAATCCTGCAGAAGGAAAATCTCTCATGTACAACGGCCATCTCGACACGAGCCAGGGTGGACTTGACCCTCATGATGAATACCTCGTTTACGGGGAATTGTCTAATCACAAATCTTGGCAACCAGTACCTTATATGGAAGACGGACGACTCTACGGCGCTGGAAGTTCTAATTGTAAAGGAAACGTTGCAACCTTCATGATCGCAGCAAAAGCGATCAAAGACTCCGGTATAGAACTCAACAATGACCTAATTCTTGCAGGTGTTGCAGCAGAAACTGGAAAAGCAGAGATAGATCAATACCAAGGTCCCCGCTATCGAGGACATGGAATCGGTACTCAACAATTACTCAACTCGGGGGTCACTTCTGACTATGCAGTCGTGGTGGAGAGCTCACGTATGTTAGTAAACTGGTCCTTGCCCGGTGTTCTTTACCTCAAACTAACTGTAAAAGGTCACCCCGCTTACATACCCTATATAGACAATGCACGGCATCCTATCTACAAAGCACTACCAATAATCGACGCAATACGTGAATGGGGTGAACAATATACAAAGGATAATGTCTACACCTATTCTGGCACCGATGGAGAACCACGTGGAGAAATTAGACCAAATGTTAATGTAGGTTCTATCCGAGCCGGTGCTCCTCCCAAACCAAATTACCAACCAGCAGTACTCAATATGTACGTTGATATCCGAACCTCTCCGGCGCGATTGCCTCAGGACGTAGACCGAGAATTCCGAGCATTCGTTCGTGGACTCGACCCTGAAATTGAGGTTGTCACTTATCGATCTCAAACCGGATCTGCCCCTGAAGCATCTTTTGTTGGGGATTTAACTGACCATATAGAAAATTCATATCGAACCGTGTATCAAACAGATCCGATACCTCTACACTGGGAGCAGCACAGCAGGTGGCACGACGTTATTATCTACCATGAACATGGAATCCCTTGTGTCAAGTGCGGACCTGGACCTGGCCCCGAAGGATCTGACTACACTCGAAGATCTTTGAGTCCTGAAGAATTAGTACAAGCAGCTAAAATGTATGCAGCAGCCGCTTTATCAATTTGCCAGGTCGCTGAATAACTTCTGTTTTTTAGAGCACTCTCACTCATTCACTTCTGAAATATAATTCATAAATTCCAAACGCCCGGACCGGGATTTGAACCCGAGTCACGACCGTGACAGGGTCGTATGATAGGCCACTACACCATCCGGGCACTGCATATTACTATCTGATTTCAATCGACAGCGCTGCAATCTACCCCATATTTAAACTTAAAACTTTGCAAAACCATTTCCCATACCTGGAAAAACTATTTGTATGCCGGGTGCACACCTCCTAACAGCGACGAGAATCACTGAAGCATCTCGTTCTATACACTTAGCTGTGCGTTTGTTTTAACAAGATTTAAGTGGGTGCCCTCCTAATAAAAGTGCAGTCTTTCGTGAGCAACGTCTCTACACCCCCCACTTTAAAAGCAACTATGTCTGATAGATCTAATCACAAACTTGTACCTACACATGAACTTTTGGACGAAGATGAAGCCCTTTCTCTGCTCGCAGAGTACCGGGTTACTCTCACTGATCTCCCAAAAATAAAAATTTCTGATGCCGCACTACCTCCTAACGTTTCTGCTGGAGATATCATCAAAATCACTAGAGTTTCTAGAACAATTGACACGGCAACCGTTTACAGGATGGTAGTCGAATGAAACTCACTACCGACGATAGACGTTCTTTGTCCAAATCGTATTTCTCAAAAGAACGTCTCGCCGAACACCATTTCCGTTCTTTCAATGCCTTCCTCGAACAAGGCATGCAAGACGTCGTTTCTGAAAAAAGAGTGATTGAAACAGACATCGGAGATAAAGGCGACGTTCCTCCTATTTATGTTGAACTAGGGAATATCCGGGTAACTACCCCTCGTGTGCGAGAAGCGGATGGTTCTGAAGAACTCTTATATCCTCAAGAAGCCCGACTACGAAATCTCACTTATTCTGCTCCTTTATTCATGGAGATGCGCATTTTGCAAGGCCGTGGAGATCATGCCAAAATATTAGACGAATCCGAAATCAAAATTGGAAGGATGCCTATCATGCTACGATCTAACGTTTGCAACATTTCCGATTTTACATATGAAGAGCTCATTGAAATTGGAGAGGACCCCGAAGACCCTGGTGGCTACTTCATAGTCAACGGTTCTGAACGTGTCCTAATGACTTCTGAAGATCTCTCTCCAAACAAAATCATAGCGGAATATGATTCCCGATATGGCGATCAAATCCAAGTAGCAAAAACATTCAGCCAACGCCGTGGATATCGCGCACTCGTACTTGTCGAACGTTCCCGAGATGGTATACTTGAAGTTAATTTCCCTAGCATATCCGGATTTGTAAATTTCGTTACCTTGGTACGTGCACTTGGGTTGGAAAGCGACGAAGAAATTGTAAAAAGAGTCTCAGACGATCCTGAGATCATCAAATTCATGCTAGAAAATCTCGAGGAAGCCACTGTACAAACTCACGAAGAAGCAATTCAGAAATTAGGTAGCCGCGTTGCAAGTGGACAGGGGAGAAATTACCAACTAAAACGTGCAACATATATCATCGATCGCTATCTACTTCCTCACTTACACCAATCTGGATTTTCTGATGAAGATACTCGCATTGCTAAAGCGTACTATCTCTGTAGAATGGCGGAAGCTTGTTTTGAACTCGCATTAGGCCGCCGCGCCCCTGATGATAAGGACCATTACTCAAACAAACGTTTGAAAGTCTCCGGGGATTTGATGCAGGATTTATTTAGAACTGCACTAAACAAACTCGCCCGTGATGTGAAGTACCAACTAGAGCGTGCACACATGCGAAATAGAAATCTCACTGTTAGCACCGTCGTTCGATCAGATGTTCTTACAGAAAGATTAGAACACCCACTTGCAACCGGGAATTGGGTTGGAGGGCGTTCTGGGGTTTCCCAATTAGTCGACCGAACCGATTTCATGGGTGTTTTATCCCACCTCCGGCGACTAAGAAGTCCACTCTCTCGCAGCCAACCACATTTTGAAGCTCGTGATCTTCATGCAACTCAATGGGGTCGAATTTGCCCCTCTGAAACTCCCGAAGGACCGAACTGTGGCTTGGTAAAGAATTTTGCACAGGCGATGGAACTTTCACAGTCCGTTCCTGATGATCAAAGACTCGTACAAGAACTATTTTCACTCGGTGTCAATCGTCTACCTGGATTTGCCGAATTAAATCCAAACGCCGTCGCTGATGAGGAGGCATCCTAATCATGGCAAGAGAAGCAAAAGTGTACCTAAGTGGCAGTCTCATTGGAACTCATCCAAAACCACGCGTTCTTGTATCTCGACTCAAAGAACTTCGAAGAACCAATTCCATGAGTAGTATGGTAAATGTCTCCTACAACGCTGGAACAAATGAAGTCATAGTCAATGCCGACGCCGGACGGGCTAGACGTCCCCTTTTAGTTGTGGAAGACGGTGAATTATCCATCACCCGTGAAGAAATGGATCTATTCCATTCCGGAGAGCTCACTTTCTCCGATTTAACCAAGAATGGACGAATTGAATTCATAGACGCAGAAGAAGAAGAAGATCTATTGGTGGCCCTCAATGAAGAGGACATCTCACCCGAAACCACTCACATGGAAATCGACCCCCAATTAATTTTCGGAATAGGGGCTGGAATGGTTCCGTATCCTGAGCATAATGCCTCTCCCCGGATCACAATGGGGTCTGGTATGATGAAACAATCTCTAGGAATGTGTGCGGCAAATTATCGAATCAGGCCTGACACCAGACAGCACTTACTTCAATACCCCCAACTAGCCTTGGTAACCACTCAAACCTCACAACAAATTGGATACGACGACCGTCCTGCAGCACAAAACTTTGTTGTAGCAGTAATGTCGTATGAGGGTTTCAATATTGAAGATGCCCTAGTTATGAATCAAGGTTCCATCGATCGAGCATTGGGAAGATCTCACTTTTTTAGAACTTATGAAGGGGCAGAACGAAGATACCCCGGCGGACAAGAAGATCGATTCGAGATACCTGACCAAGAAATTAGAGGTGCTAGAGGGGAGGAATCTTATATGCATTTAGCAGAAGATGGGATAATTGAACCAGAAACACTCGTCAGTGAAAACGACGTTTTGCTGGGGAAAACATCTCCCCCTCGATTCTTAGAAGAACCTAGCGACATGGGTGGACTTTCACCCCAAAAACGGAGAGAAACAAGTGTAACCATGAGATCCGGTGAAAGAGGAATTGTTGATACCGTAACTGTAATGGAAGGCGAAGATGGGTCTAAATTGACGAAGGTGAGTGTTAGAGATCAACGAATCCCCGAACTAGGTGATAAATTTGCATCTAGACACGGGCAGAAGGGAGTTCTAGGTCACATAGCCCCTCAAGAAGACATGCCGTTTACTAGTGAAGGTGTCGTCCCCGACCTAGTCATAAATCCACATGCTCTCCCTTCTCGAATGACAGTTGGACATGTCCTCGAGATGTTGGGAGGAAAAGTAGGCTCTATAGAAGGGCGCAGAGTTGATGGCACAGCGTTTACAGGAGAAGACGGTGACAGCCTCAGACAATCAATAGAAGACCACGGATTCATGTCTTCTGGAAAGGAAACGATGCACTCTGGCGTCACTGGCGAAAAAATTCAAGCTGATATATTCGTTGGAGTCATCCTATACCACAAACTCTACCACATGGTCAGCAACAAATTACATTCACGATCACGTGGGCCCGTCCAAGTCCTAACTCGGCAACCCACTGAAGGCCGCGCCCGCGAAGGTGGGCTCCGTGTTGGAGAAATGGAACGTGACGTACTCATCGGACATGGCGCAGCGCTGACACTGAAAGAGCGCCTCTTAGATGAATCAGACCGTGAATCAATTCCAATTTGTGGCTCTTGCGGTATGGTAGCAATAGAACACAGAGCATACCGCCGCGTGTATTGCCCTAATTGTGGGGAAGAAACAGACATACATGAGGTGGAAATGAGTTATGCATTTAAGCTGCTTCTAGATGAAATGAAAGCCCTTGGAATCGCACCTCGACTAAAACTAGATTATTCGGTTTACTGATCAATTATGAGAACAATACAAACACCAAAAGAAATTAAGGCAATAAGCTTCGGTTTGATGGACCCTGAAGAATACCGGGAAATGTCTGCAACCAAAGTGATAACTGCAGATACTTACGACGACGATGGATTCCCCATTGACATGGGGCTTATGGACCCTCGACTGGGTGTAATAGACCCAGGCCTGGAGTGTCGAACATGTGGACAACGAGCAGGATCTTGCAACGGACACTTCGGACACATCGAGCTCGCCGCACCGGTCATACACGTCAGCTTTTCAAAACTCATCCGAAGACTCCTCCGAACAACATGTAGAAAATGTTCGAGAATAGTTTTAACTGAAGAAGAAAAAGTCGGCATAAAAGATCGATATAAACGTGCTAAGGGATTGATACTCTCCCCCGAGACTGTGGCTAAAGATATTGTTCGCATGACAAAGAAGCATGACGTTTGCCCCCACCCCGACTGCGGCGCACAACAATACGACATTCAACATGAAAAACCCACAACTTTTTATGAAGTACAGGATGTTCTCTCAAGCGAATATTCTAATTTAATTCTCGGTGCAATGCAACCTGATCCTGAGGATGAAACTTCTACTGGAGTTTCCCCTCAAGAACTATCTGAAATAACAAAAATACCTATCGACCGAATCAACCAAATAATTTCTGGTGAATTTCGACCTTTAGAAGAAAATAGAATTGCAATTCAAAAAGCACTCAAAGTGGATCTCACAGTAAAAGATGCCAATAAATTGATGCCCTCTGAAATTCGTGATTGGTTCGAAGATATACCTGATAGCGATTTAGAACTATTGGGAATTGATGCTATTAATTCTAGACCCGAATGGATGATATTGACAGTTCTTCCAGTTCCTCCGGTAACAACCCGACCCTCCATAACTCTGGACAACGGACAAAGATCTGAAGACGATCTCACTCATAAACTCGTAGACATAATCCGTATCAACCAACGCTTTATGGAGAACCGAGAAGCCGGAGCACCTCAATTAATTATTGAAGACCTTTGGGAATTGTTGCAATATCATGTAACCACTTTCATGGATAATGAAATCTCTGGAACTCCTCCTGCACGCCATAGGTCCGGTCGTCCTTTGAAAACACTTTCTCAGCGTTTAAAAGGGAAAGAAGGCCGTTTCCGTGGGAGCTTATCTGGAAAGCGTGTCAACTTTTCTGCACGTACTGTAATCAGCCCCGACCCCACACTTTCCTTAAATGAAGTGGGCGTGCCTGAACGCGTTGCAGTGGAAATGACACAGACCATGATAATAAACGATTCTAACATGGAAGTTGTGCGACGCTATGTTACAAATGGTCCTGCCAACCATCCTGGCGCAAACTATGTCACTCGAGAAGATGGAAGGCGGCTCAAAATAACTGAGAAAAATTGCAAGGAACTTGCTGAAAGAATTGAGGTTGGCTGGACTGTAAATCGACATTTGATTGATGGAGATATTGTTCTATTCAACCGACAACCTTCCCTCCATAGAATGTCCATAATGGCACACGAAGTTGTAGTCATGCCCTACAAAACTTTCCGGCTCAACACAGTCGTTTGTCCTCCTTATAATGCAGATTTCGATGGGGATGAAATGAATCTTCACGCATTACAAAATGAAGAAGCAAGGGCAGAAGCACGTGTACTCATGCGAGTACAAGAACAAATACTCTCTCCTCGATTTGGAGAAAATATTATTGGGGCAATCCAAGATCATATCACTGGGACCTATCTATTAACCCACGAGAATCCTAGTTTTAACGAAACCCAAGCATTGGATTTACTCCGAACCACTAGCATTGACGAATTGCCTCCCGCAGACTTCGTAGGGGACGATGGGATTGAACAGTGGTATGGTAGAACAATTTTTTCTGAACTTTTACCTAGAAAATTAGATCTAGAATTCTCTTCTTCAGTGGGGGACACAGTTGTGATTCAAAGTGGTCAATTGATAGGCGGAACGATCGACGAAAAGGCAATTGGCGCATTTGGTGGTGTCATCGTCGATAAAATTTTCAAAGAATTCGGTTCAAATCGTGCAAGAGTTTTTATCAACGAAGTATCTGGATTAGCAATGCGGGCAATAATGCATTTTGGATTCTCCATTGGTATCGACGACGAATCTATTCCAAAAACTGCACAGGGACAAATAAACGAAGCAATTCTAGACGCCCATCAAAAAGTAGCGGATTTAATTCAATCCTATGATGACGGCGATCTAGAAACTCTTCCTGGACGAGACGAATTAGAAACCCTCGAATTATTGATAATGGGGGTCTTGGGTGAAACTAGGAACATCGCAGGAACCATTGCAGAGGAGAATTTCCCCGACATAAATCCTGCTGTTATCATGGCCCAATCTGGGGCTCGAGGTTCCTTACTTAATCTGACCCAAATGGCTGCAGCAGTAGGTCAACAAGCTGTTCGTGGAGAACGAATAAATCGTGGGTTTGAAGATAGGACTCTTAGCCATTTCCCCCGAAATGATCTCACAGCACCAGCGCGTGGATTCGTTGAAAATTCTTATACTACCGGTCTCACCCCAACTGAATTTTTCTTCCACGCTATGGGTGGCCGAGAAGGGCTAGTAGATACTGCAGTTAGGACTTCTAAATCTGGTTACCTCCAACGCCGATTAATCAACGCACTCTCTGAACTCGAAGTTCAATACGATGGAACAATTCGTGACAGCAACAATAGAATTGTTCAGTTTGAGTTCGGCGAAGATGGACTTTCGCCCACTCTAGTTTCTCACAGCAGCGATTTCTCAATTAACGTTTCAGAAATTGCTCAGCGGGTTCTCGATCCTGAAAATACTTCTCTTCAATCAGAAGATGTTGGTTTCAGCATCCGATCAGATGGCCCAACCCGCCTCTCTGAACATGAAGATTCTGTAAAAGGGGGTAATTAATAATGGCAAAAGTAACAAGCGCAATCCAAGAACTCGTAAGCTCCAAAAACCTTCCAGTTCGTCTCAAAGAAGATCTAATTTCTACGTTTCAAGAATTAGATAAAGTTACAAAAACACAAGCACAAGCTATAGCCGACGAAGTAGAATTGGTCTACCTCCGATCCCGCGTCGAACCTCTTGAACCTGTGGGAACCGTTTCAGCTCAAAGTATCGGGGAGCCAGGGACTCAAATGACTATGAATACTTTCCACTATGCCGGTGTTGCAGAAATCGACGTCACTCAGGGCCTCCCCCGTCTCATTGAGCTGGTCGATGCTCGTCGCAATCCAAAAACACCCACAATGACAATTTACTTGGAAGGGGAATGTGCACATGACCAAGAAAAAGCATATGCTGTAGTCTGGGATATCGAGGCTTCTCCTCTAATAGCCCTTGGGACCATTTCCACCAATCTTGTTGAGATGCACCTCCAAATCCAGCTCAATAAAAATACTTTGATTTCTCGTGGGATGAAACCCGAACACGTTGCAGCCATAATAGATGATAAATTGGATGTTAATTTGACTAGGAAGGGACACAAAATAATTGTAGCACCCGCCACTTCAACCTTCCGTGAACTACTTCAATTGGTATCTACACTTCGAAATCTAGTGTTCAAAGGAATCGAATCCATCGATCGGGTAGTTCTCCGAAAAGAAGTACTCGATGACGACGAAGGCGAATATGTTCTTTACACGGAAGGTTCTGCATTCGAAAAAGTTCTTAAAATAGAAGGGGTAGACGCCACGCGGACCACTACGAATAATATTCATGAAATACACCAAACCTTGGGCATAGAAGCCGCCCGTGAAGCTATCATCAACGAAACAAAAGCAACTCTAGACGGACAAGGACTCGACGATGTAAATGTCCGGCATCTCATGTTGGTTGCTGATATGATGACGCACTCTGGGCAAATCAAATCCATAGGGAGGCATGGTGTATCTGGAAGTAAGGGATCCGTTCTTGCACGAGCTGCGTTTGAGGTAACTGTAAATCATTTAATCGAAGCCGCAGTTTACGGTGAAACTGACTCTCTGAATGGGGTAACTGAAAATGTCATTGTAGGGAAACCAATTAAACTAGGAACTGGGGACGTTTCACTCCGCATGCGTTATGGAGAACATGTGCCCCCTGGACTCAAAAAGAAAAGTAAACCAAAGTCCTCTCCCAAACCAAAGCCCTCCGAAGCCACTGCCGACTCCGAACAACCACCATTTAGTCTGATAGATCTCCCTGGAGTTGGACCGAAGAAAGCAGAGGTCTTGTCTGAAGCTGGGTTTACCACTCTGGATGCGTTATCCAAAGCATCAGAGGACGATCTTTGTGCCCTTCCTGGAATAAGCACTTCTTACGCAAATCAGCTCAAATCCACAATCGAAACCCTTCTAAAACAAAACAAAAAATAATACGTAATATAAAAACATAAAAGCAAGATCTTTAAATATGTACACTCGAAAAACAACCCAATATAATGTCTAACGGAAAATACGCAGCACGAAAACTAAAGAAAGACCGCCAGAAACAACGATGGTCAAACCCCACATATGCCCGGAGAGCCCGAGGCCTAGGTAAAAAATCCGATCCTTTGGACGGGGCACCCCAGGGCCGAGGAATCGTCTTAGAAAAAGTGGGGATTGAAGCAAAACAACCCAACTCAGCGATACGAAAATGTGTTCGAGTTCAACTAATCAAAAATGGGAAACAAGTAACTGCATTCTGCCCCGGAAATGCGGCCATTTCCTTTATCGACGAGCACGATGAAGTTCTTATCTCTGGGATTGGTGGAGCCACTGGAAGGACCATGGGAGACCTTTCTGGTGTGAATTACAAAGTAGAACAAGTCAATGGTGTGAGCCTTCTTGAAATGGTTCGAGGAAACCGGGAGAAACCAGTACGTTAATCATGGATGAAGAAACACCTCAGAATTCCGATTCTCCCATCGAAGAAAAAACCATTTTACCAATGTCAGATTTATTCGGCAAGTGGAGTCTTCAAGACATTGAACACGCGGATATTGGATTACAACGATATATCGTACTTCACCCTTATTCTGACTCCCGTGGAAAGCACTCTGCAAAACAATTTCAAAAATCAGAGATCAGTTCTTTGGAACGCCTAGTTAACCGAATTATGTCTCCTGGAAAAAACTCGGGAAAAAAACAAAAAGCATCTCAAATACTCAACAAATCGTTCGATTTAATTCACAAAAAAACTGAAGAAAATCCCGTTCAAATTTTTGTCCGTGCTATAGAAAATTCTGCCCCCCGTGAAGAAACTGTCCGCTTAAAATACGGTGGCGTTTCTGTCCCAAAAGCAGTCGATGTGTCCCCCCAACGCCGTGTAGATCTTGCAATAAAATTCCTTGCTGAAGGAACCAAAACTGCATCTTTCAAGAAAAAAACTTCTGCACACCAAGCACTCGCAACTCAATTAATTGGGGCTGCAGAATATGATGCATCTACTTATGCAATTCGCCACAAAGAGGAAAAAGAAAGAGTCGCAGCAGCAGCCCGTTAATTTTTCTTAATTCCTATTGATTTATACTCCTCCCCGACCAACGACATCTACGTATGTCACTCGAAAAAGCAAATTTACGTAGACTGGGCATTTACGCAGGATTACTCGGACCGGCTATTGGACTCCTATCAGTTATAGTAGCAATTTATTTTGCGCCTTGGTTTAATTGGACCGAATTTGCACTCAGTGATCTTGGAGTTGGCGAACTACCTGACAGAATCGCACGGTCTGCCCCCTCCAATAGCTTACATATTTTCATATTTAATGCTGGGATGATGATAGCTGGGATCGGTTTGGCCCTCTTCGTTTTCTTGACCCGGAGTCTTCACATAGATTCAATTATATCAAAAATAGGCTATTCTCTCATATTTATTGGGGGGCTTAACCTGGCATTAGTCGGATTATTCCCTATTCCCTCATCCCTACATTTCCCTGTAGCAGCTATTTATTTCATCGCAACCCCCATTGGATTGGTTCTCGTAGGTGGATCCTATTTATCGGATTCTCGTAACTTTGGGGTCTTATTAATCCTCATAGGGATCGTCGCATTCCTGTCCATTGTTGAAATAGTCGCACCTTACTTGTTGAATTTATACAGCGAGGGAATTGCAATACCTGAAATGGTTGAAGCAACATTACTCTCCCTTGGGGCATGGCTCATTTCCTACCGATTCTGGTCCCAAGAATCTAAAAAATAGCCCCTATACCCCCTTGATCCTTCATCAATTTCGATAGGAACCTTGATATCTCTGTACTATTATTAAATTTATAGATATGGCAGAAACATCAGATCAACTAGTTAAGCCATCTGACTTAAGAGATATCTTCCAGGGTGCAGCTCAGGTTTGGTGGTGTTGGCTAATCGGAGCGGTTGGCATTTGGCTTTTTTTTGGCACACTTGAAAATGAATGGAATTTCCCATGGCTTCCCCTAGGCGTAGCATTATTTTTGT
The DNA here is from genome assembly GCA_964597855.1 of uncultured Halobacteriales archaeon. GTDB lineage: Archaea > Halobacteriota > Halobacteria > Halobacteriales > Hikarchaeaceae > Hikarchaeum. The sequence continues at coordinate 23,058 of CAZQZO010000011.1, forward strand.
TCGGATATGGGGCTCTTAAAACTTTAGAATATAGAACTTCCGTGATCCAGCATTATGATTATATGATTAAATATGGACTCAAGCGAGCAGCTACGATGTTCAAATGCAATCTATGTGGTGCAATCTTCAATCAACCAGAGGGCGCGGATCTCTGTCCTGAGTGCTATGAGTCAGGCATCGTCGAAATAGACGTCTAATCTCTGATTAAATTCACCATCGAGGATATCCTCAACAAGCTTTTTGGTATCCATCCTTTGAATCTCACTTGGGTATTTCCTTTTAAAATATTTACTTATATTCTCAATATCTCTTTTGAGCAACTCTTCTGCATTGACATGAGAAGTTTTTACAGCTTGTGGCCAATCAAAAATAGTTACCCCTTTCTCTTCCACAAATATGTTGTACTCGCTCAAGTCTGAGTGTACATATCCTTTATCAATCGCATTAGAAACTTCCCCTAAAATTAAACTTAATGTGGCAATTATTTGATCTCTCTCCAATCTAACTTCTGACAAATTTTCACCATCCACCATTTCCATTAATATTGCATGGCGATTCTGGTCGATGGGATGGGGAACTGATACCTTTGGATATAATGTTTCTAGAACCTCAAATTCTTTCTCTGCAGCCTTTCTAGCCGTATACATCCACGAAAAATGCCTGTTTTTCGATGTATAGTCTCGGTTTTGATTCACCTTTCTGAAGTTGGTGTACCCTTCTCGATGATATTTCAAGGCAAGAGATTTATAAGATTGAACTTCATACACCTCTGATTCCTTCCCCACCCCTATAATGGAACCAAACTTTTCAATCACTCCTCGTTCTACAAAACTTCTAAGTGCAAGAGCATCATATCCTTCAAATCGAAGACGATAACCCTTGTACTGGATTATTTTTTGTTCTATTAGGTGATATTTTTTACATCTCTTAACACGATATGCGATCTCTTTAGAAGATAACCCCGACAAATCTGGAAGTTTACTATCATCTACCCATTGAGAAAAACGCATTCCATGTTCTATACCTGATAATAAGTAAAAATCCTCGTCTTCTAATTCACGAAAGAAAGATGCTACATTTCGAACCATATTTGTAATTTATTTGAGTTCTATTACTTCATATCCAATCTTGACCTCCCGAAGCCGATCGATATGATTCAAGATGGCTGAATCTGTTACTAAAAGGAGTACGTTCAACCCCCTCATTGCAGCTTCTGCGACCGCAATGGGCGTCCCAAAGTAAATATCCACCTCATATCCTGCCATTCGAGCGGCAACCAATGCCTCAACCCCTGCAACTGCGACCAGATCGTAATCCCTCCCCTCTTTAATTTTTGTCCCTATTTGAGATGGCCCATTCTCTAAAGACACTGATGGAATGGATATGATGCAAACAGATCCCATCTCATAATCTAAAATTCCTTCAAAGTCAATAACTCCCACCACCTCTCCTTTTTTTGCATTCCCAATTGCCTTTGCAGAGATAGTTTTTTCAGCTTCATTCTCCACATCTGCCTGAAGAAATCCCCCGGCCATAGACAGCGATACTGTTTCCCCCGCCCGAATTTCACCGCCCGCGATGGCGGCTTCTATATCCACCTGGCTCAAAACCTCACCGGCAACATAATTTGTTAACTCCCTCAATTTCTCATTTTGAACAATTAACCAATCCACGCCCCTTGGCGTGATCTCATACCTGCCCCTGCCCAGTTTTGATATATGCCCATTGTCTGATAGTTCTTTCATATACTCACTAACGGCTTGAGATGTGACCCCAATTGAATCTGCAATCTCTCCCTGGTTAATTGCCGGTTGGTGCTTGGCAATTTCTATAAGTATCAGGTATCGCTTTGATTCGCGCTTGCGGCTCAATACGGGCACGATGTCTCTGCGATCACTGTTCATACTTATTTTATGTCGGAAAAGAAAGTAAATCTATCTCTAAATTCAACAAAAATTGATTTATCCATTGCAACATACAGTTTGGTATGGCAGATCATTGGAGATTCATTCCAGAGGAATCTTGGAATGCCCCTCTGAACATGGCCCTAGACGTGGCTGCTGCTCAAAGTATACATGACGGGGGCCCTCCAACAATCCGAATTTATCGATGGAAACCTAGCTCCCTCTCGATAGGATATGCTCAACGAAGCACATCTGTAAATTGGGAATCTTGCTCAAAACAAAATATTCCGGTGGTCCGAAGACAAACAGGAGGCGGCGGAATTTTCCATGATTATGTCGGCGATATTTCTTATTCGATAATTGCACCCGCTTCCTCTTTTTCTACAGATGTATTCAAATCATACCGTGCGATGCTGGCCCCTATCATATCCACTTTTGAAAAATTAGGCGTGCCTGCAGAACTCGCAGGTTCTGCCAGCCCTGCATTATATGCTCCCTCTTGCTATCTCCGAGAAATTCACCCCGCCCACGACATCTTGGTATCTGGAAAAAAAATAAGTGGAAATGCACAAAGGAGATCTAATGATGTGGTCATCCAGCATGGTTCGTTGACCTATAAATATGATGTTGATCAGTTCTCTTTAGTATTCTCTGACTTTGACATTAATCCCAATGCAATACAGGACCACGTAACATCCATTTCCGAACAGACAGATTCGACACGCGAGGAATCAATTGACGCTCTTACAAATTCTTTTTTAACTTGGTCCAATGCAGAACGTGGAACTTGGACGCCAATAGAGCTAAAACAAGCCGAGAAAATAGCACAAGAACTATTTTCTTCTGAGAGTTGGACGAATAGAACCTAGCATAAAAGGATAAATTCCTCGCATTCATTGATTCCATATGAAGTGCACCAAGTGTGACCAAGATGCAGTCATTTTCACACCATATTCCGGATCCCATCTTTGCTCCACTCATTTTATTAATTCAGTCGAACGGCGGGTTCGTCACCGAGTTCGAACTGATGGATTGATCACCGGTTCTACTGAAGATGCCCCTTCACAATGGGTAATTGGAGTTTCAGGAGGGAAAGATTCTGCAGTGCTTACTCATATTTTACACAATATGCTGAGCAAGGATCCTCGAATACAACTTACAGCTTTGACGATAAATGAAGGAATCTCTGGATATCGAGACGAAAGCCTTGAAATCGCTAAAAAGCTCACTAACTCTATTGGGATTGACCACGAAATTTTCAGTTATATCGATGAATTCGGACTAGATATGGATGAAGTAGTTGCAAAAAACCCCTTGAATCTCAATGCCTGTTCTTATTGTGGTGTTTTTAGAAGGAATCTCCTAGATATGGGGGCGAACAAACTTAATGCAGATAAACTACTCACTGGGCATAACCTCGATGACGAATCCCAGACTGCACTTATGAATTTTCTCGCAGGAGACGTATCTAGGATAACAAAACACTTCGATGCTTCTTTGGCACCATTTCCCCAAAGAACTGAAACCGAATTTGTCCCTCGTTCGAAGCCCCTTAGAGATATACCCGAAAAAGAAATCGCGCTGTATGCATATCTTCGAAATATTCCTTTCTACAATGGTGACTGCCCGTATGCAGTGGATTCTTTTCGCGGAAAAGTTCGAGAATTAATTTTAGGCCTAGAAGACGATCACCCCGGTACTCGCCACTCTATTATGTCAGGGTATGAAGAATTCGCCACCATTGCGTCATCTCATCGCCGTTCTTACAAAGAATCCTCTCTACAACATTGTATAAAATGTGGTTCTCTTACTACTCAAAAAATCTGTCAGAAATGCGTTTTCGTTGAAGCTGTTAAAGCCGTCTAACGAATAACATCTAGTCCGTTTATTTGCTCTATCTCGCGTCTACCTCCATCAGACCAGCGGGTATCTCCATCCGCGAGACTTCTAATTGGTGCACTTTGCATTCTTGAAGATGGTCCCAAAACCTGGGCACTTTGCACACCTGTCATGATCGCTAGTACACGAACTTTTCCTTTATACTCTTCCTCTACCCGTGCACCCCAGATTACATTTGCAGTCGGATCAAGCCGTTCTGTAATGTTATCTGCAATACCTTCGGCTTCTTTCAAAGTTAAATCCGGACCACCTGTTATGTGGACTAGTGCGCCAGAGGCGCCTCGATAGTCTACATCTAGTAATGGGTGGTTCATGGCATCCCGGACAACTTCTTCTGTCTTATTTTTGTCTTGGGTTTCTCCGACGAGCATCACTGCAACGCCTCCTGAAGACATAACTGCTGCCATATCTGCATAATCAAGGTTGATTAACGATGGCTGAGTTATCGTTTCAGAAATACCTTTGACAGTTTCTGCTATGATCTGATCCATCACTGAAAATGCCTTTCCAATTGGTAAATTGGGTACATAATCTAAGAGTCTATTATTGTCTAATACAATTATAGAATCTGCACTCTCGCGTAATGCTTCAAGACCCTCTTCTGCTTTGACTGTCCTAGCACGTTCGATATTGAATGGGGTGGATACCATTCCAATGACGATTGCTCCTTGTTCTTTTGCAATCTTACAGACCACCGGGGCAGAACCTGTTCCAGTTCCCCCTCCCATGCCTGCAGTTACAAAAACCAAGTCTGCCCCGCCTAGTACTTCTTTTACAGTCCCAGCAGCCATTTCTGTTGCGCGCTCTCCCATAGAAGGATCGCCACCGGCTCCTAGCCCATTTGTCAATGATTTACCTACAAGAATTTTCGTGTCGGCTTCTATCATTTTTAAATGCTGTTTATCTGTATTTATGGCAACAGTCTCCGCACCATGGATTCCTATATTATATAGTCTGTTGATGGTGTTGTTACCTGCTCCACCACATCCTACGACAACAATACGTGGTTCTCCAAAGTCATCATCCCGAAGAGATGATTTCTTTGCTCTTTCCTTTTCTTCATTTTGTAGTGCTTCCTGTACAATATCTAGCATAATTTATACCCTCACCCATGGCCTTGAATCACTAAATTCATATGGCACTTCATTTTCTCTTAACATTTCGCGAATGGCAGAGCGAATTGCTTCGCTTCGGTTAGGGAATTCTCCCCTTTCCACCATTTGCTCGACTTCTGCTATCTGTTGTTTCGGAATTCTAAGTGTTATTCGTTCCATTTTGGTTATTCTCCCCGTGTTTTGTAAGACGGAAAGTCATCAGGTGTATGACAACCCCCGGGACGGCCTATGACACATTGTCTTATTTCTGTCCCACATAGGGTATGCATTCGTCTTACGTGGGTGTACCTTATCGTACCTCATATATAAAGGTTTCTGCGTTTTGTACTACAAATGTAAACTATTTCTACTTTTTTTCTTTGTTTTTTTTCTATATTATTTCTATTTTTCAGTACACATAACTTACTTTTTTTCTATTTTATCTACAAAATAGACTTTTTTTCCGTACGACGTAGATTTCTTTTTCACACCGTATTTTTGCCAAATTGTATTACAATACATGGCTACCACCCCGTCTCTCCCTCAACTCACTGGTCTATTCTTTGCCTCTGTATGACAATGGTTAAATCACAAAAAACACTATAGTGCAGTACACCGGCTTTAACTCAGCCTGGTAGAGTGGTCGACTGTAGATCGACATGTCCCCTGTTCAAATCGGGGAAGCCGGACATTCTTTACAAATTTAATTCCCAATCGCAAATGATAAACACCAAACAGAAGTATCCGTGATTGGTGCCAAGTTAGCATAGCCCGGCCAATGCGGTCGCCTCGAAAGCGACTGTCCTAATAAGACACGGGAGTTCAAATCTCTCACTTGGCGTAAAAAACGAAATTCAACACCTCCTCCAAAAGGCCATGAATGGTACAAAAACACATGCAACCTTTACACATTTCACGTAGGGAATTAATATTGGGTTTAATCGCCACAACAGTTGGGTGTATTGAAAATGCTCCGAACTATCCAACTGGGACGCCAGAAGAAGAGCCCATAGAACACTATGCAAAAACAGCCACTCCAACAGCTACTCCTGAAGCAACCCCAACAGCTACTCC
>CAZQZO010000012.1:0-8905 GCA_964597855.1 uncultured Halobacteriales archaeon
TTTGTGTTTTAGTATGTATTACATTCCCCCCTCTTATCTCCCACATATTTTCTAATTCCTTTAGAACCTCCCCACTACCAATTGCAGTCATACTAGGTCCTGTCCCTGACAACGAGACTCCATCTACCATTGGAAGTGCTTCTAGAATAGGATCTACCGAGTATTCTAGAGCGGCACAAAATGCAAGTCCATTCACTGTCATTGCTTCTAAATACCTTCCATCTTTCACCATCTCTACTATTATGTCTGCAACTCCACTTACAAACGAACATCGATCCACGTCCGCTTCTGCGCTGTAGGCTTTTTGCTCCGGCGTCCATACCAAAACATCCCACTCTATACTTTCTTCATGTTTTAGTAATTCATCTTTGTTATTATTTGTTAGAGTCAGTCCTCCTATCATGGATGCACTTGAGTCATCAAACGCACCTGTTATTGTAACTCCCACTTCCCGGGCAGCCTGGACTCCAATTAATGCCGCATCAAGCATAGTGATTTCCCCATTTTCTCCAACCCCTACTGACAATGCACTCAAGCTAGCCAACACAGTGGCATTGGCAGCGGCACTAGAACTTTTCAATCCGGAAGCAATTGGTATCTCACTCCTCGTAAGAACTCTTCCCCCTTCTCCATCTCCAAATCTATCTACTACAATCTCTACACATTTCTCAATAAGGGCCGTATCTGCATTTGGAGCACCTTCTATTTCCCCCGTCACTTTTTCTACATCTTGCAGTACTACCTCTGCTGTAGTGTAGATATCAATGGCAAATGCAGATCCATACCCATTTGCCAATGCATTTAGTATGGTCCCGGCACCTGGAGCTCTAGCACAACCTTTCATTACCTATCAATACGTCCCATTACGTATTTACCCTAACGCTACTGCCATATGGTTTTATTCATCATCGAGATCTGGAATTGCGGGGGGAAACACGACACAACTTGCAAGCCAACTAAGCATTGCACAAAATATTATGGAACCAATTGTAGCATGAATGCTCCATCCAAACGGCAATATATGCAAGTTGGTTCCCTCTATCCAATATAACTCGCCGAGAGTCTTCGCAAGGTCCTCACGCCACCACCACGAAGCCATAAACACTACCACTTGACTTCCAACAACCAATGCTACAAATAGACGTTTCCAACCTTTCCAGAGAACTGGCAACATAAATTCAGCTACAATTGCCCAGGCAATGCCTAAGAACAATATTGTGTTATTAAATTCTCCATAGAACCAACCCCCAATTGCAGGGAATACTAAGAGAACAAACAGACTTCCTCTAGCAGGTGTCCACCGGCGAATGAAAAGTAAGAGAATTGCAGAAGTAAGACCAGCTTGAATTATTAAACTATACATACCCTGCATCAGTGCAAAATCATAATTGCGATATATACAAAATCCCCTCCCACCGTCGTAGCAGAACGCTTCCAGAGATTCGAACCAAAGATTTGCATAAAGAAAAGGAAGCAGAAAAATGGCCCATGCTGCACCAAGCCCAAATACAATCAATATCTGTGACCTCACACCATCTCTGCCGCTTTCTTTGTTAGCCCAAGCCGACCACATCGGTGCTGTAACTGATAGTAGGAGCCCGAGGAAAAGACCAATATGGGTAGGTGAAAGAAGAATATCAAGGCTAGATTCCACCCCAAGTGTTTCGTGCCAAATCATATCTCCAATCCCAGACAGTGCAAACAGAATAATTCCGTAAACTCCTGGTTTGTGCTCAGGAGCCACCTCTCGAAGGACATTTAAGGGATTTCTTATAAGACTTCCAATTCCTTCTTCTGGTAAAACGGCATAACATATATATGCCCCATATGCAGTAGCACCAGAGTACCACATGGCATGCCATGGAGTGAAAAACGTATCATCTACCGCTCCGGCAATATGCGCAAAAGAATCAATAAGAAGTCCACCTAGACACCATAGTCCTAAAACAAGAACGATCACATCGTAATATGGTTCACCTATTTTTGGTAATGTTCCACGCCGTTTGTATACTAAGAATAAAAGGATAGCAGCAATGGTGAGCAATCCAAAATAAATTGTTGGGAATCCGAATATTAAATCTGGACCTTCAGTATGGAGTGGATACAATTTTCCATTCATATTTGGTGGATCACATTGCCCATTTAAAATATTTTCGCATTTTCAATATGCCTTAAAAAACTTTTATTCATCCTGAAAGCCGATAAAAGTAAATGGGATCTGCCAACAGACAATCTGTTATCCCAAAAATTGATTCTACTCTCTTATCTATTTTATTAGTATCTGCCATTGGCGTACTCGGGGGCCAACTTGTCTCACCTGCACTCCCAATTTTGATGCAATCTCTGGATATTCCCGAGCAACAAATTGGATTAGTCATGTCTGTATTTTTCTTTTCAGCTTTGGTTTCAATCCCTATCATTGGAGTTCTAGCAGATGTATACGGGCGCAGAAAACTCACGCTAATAGGTTTAATCATTTTTGGCGTGTCTGGAACTTTAATAGCCTTTGTAGATTCTTTTCTATATCTGCTTATTTTAAGAACACTCCAAGGAATCGGATTTGCTAGTTTAAGCCCCCTTGCAGTAACCATCTTAGGCGATCTATATAAAGGCCACATGGGATCTACGGTTCAAGGACTACGTGGTTCATTTCATGGTATGGCTGTCCTTTCCATCCCCCCTATTGCAGGATTTCTAGCAGATATATCTTGGAATTACCCATTTCTCCTATACTCCCTTTCGCTTCCTGCGGCAATATTGATATTTTTCGCTCTTCCTGAAACTTACGCTCCAGATTCTAGCCCTGCCATACTTTCCACCTTCAAAAATTATTGGTCCTCCATTCGACACGAATTAATCAAACCCAATTTGCGGATCCTTTTTGGGTGGCATCTAGTTGGTTCTTTGTTAAAATCAACTGTAATCACTTTCCTTCCTATATTCATAGTTTTTTCATTAGGACACAGCGCATTCATGGCAGGTGCAGTCTTATCGTTTAGAGGTTTCATTCGCATTTTTAGTTCTCCTTTATCTGGTTTCTTAGTTTCTTACCTTTCAAAATCCGTTGCAGTCCAACTTACACTAACCATTGCTGCAATTTGTATCGCATTAATTCCGTTTTCCAATTCCATTTTGACCATTTTCCTTTTAGTTGGCATCTTTGGTATTGCGGATTCTTTGTTTATCCCCATTCTCAATGACACTGTCGCAGCTTCTACTACCTCTAAACACAGAGGGGGAATTGTTGCAGCCGTGAACACCAGTAAACCACTAGGAAAAGTAATTGGGCCTATATTGTTTGGTTTGATCCTAGCTTATTATGGATTCACAATTTTGTTTGTTAGTGCAGCAATCTTATGTTTTGCATACATCTGCATCTCTTATCTGTCCACCAAAACCTCCTCTTTGTCATCTTTTTGAACTAAATAGAATCACTCTAATATCTTACTCAATCTACTTGACACATATACAATGACAGTTTACGACGTCATCGTCATTGGAGGTGGTCCCGGGGGCCTGTCCACCGCCATGTATACAACGCGCCTTGGATTCAACACCGCCATTATCAATCGTGGAGGTGGACGCGCTGCTATGATGCGCAATACTCATAATGTCATTGGAGTTCTCGAATCTGTCTCTGGAAATGAATATCTCTCGACTTCCATAGAACAGTTACAGGATTATGGAGTTACCTATCTCAAAGAGTTCGTTACTAGTATAACTCCCCTTTCTACCTCCGGTTCTATTTCCTTCCAAGTGCAAACTGAGTCCGAAATCCACACCGCAAGTAGGGTCGTTCTCGCAACAGGCTTCAAAGACGTTCCTCCAAAACCCCCTCTCCCTAGAACTGGGAGGGGTCTCCATTATTGCCTACATTGCGACGCACACATGTTCAAAGACAAATCGACATATGTCATGGGACATGGACCAAGTGCCGCGCACGTTGCTATGACTTTACTAAATTTCACTGACGAAGTCGATTTACTTCTTCGGGGGGAAAACCCAACTTGGGACGGCAAGTTAGACCAACAACTTCGATCCCATCCCCTCGATATAATCAAAGAGGATATTTCATCCATCGAAAATAATTCTGATGGTTGGCTCGAGGCGTTAGTTTTCGAAGATGGGACTCGGAGAGAGTATCATGGCGGATTTGCGATGTATGGTTCTGAATATAACAACAAATTGGCTATAGATCTCGGCTGTGAACTCGACGAAAAAGGCCAAATAAAAGTGAATAAAGATGGACTGACTACCACCCCTGGAGTGTATGCAGTAGGGGACATAACCCCTGGCCATAAGCAGATCCCTGTCGCAATTGGAGAAGGCGCAAACACTGGAATTGCTATCTATCTCGAACTACGCGAATTTCCAAAAAAGTTTCCTCATTCTTAACAAGAATCTGTATTATTTAAACTCTGGAATTACTTCTCCCCCGATCGTCTCGATGCAATATTCCATATCTGAGAATCTTTGACGTAAATCGAATACAATGTGGTCAATTCCTATCTCGTGATCTACATATTTTGATATTTCTTGAACGATATCTTCTGAAGTTCCTGCCATGACCAACCCTTCTAAATCTTCTACAGTTTCAAAAGATCCCTTTTCTGGACGTTTCCAGTATTTTCTCTTATTTGCAAGCTTCAATAAATTATCTATATCTGCCATCTCAACAGCAGTTTTCATATCTTTAGCCGGACTTACATCAGGTATTACCCCTAGTGTTGGCATTTCCCTTCCCATGTCGTCCGCCTTTTTCTGCATAGCTCTTACAGCAACATCCCACGTCTTCAGATTTATTCTACCTGGCAACCACCCATCGCAATATTCCACCGCCCGATTAGGAGATGCGGGAGTAGATCCTCCCGACCAAATTGGAATGGATTTTTTTGGTCTTGGATATATTTCTGCATATTCGATATCAAAAATTTCTCCTTTATATTCTGTACTCTCTCCTGTCCAAATAGATTTCATTATCTCTACATTTTCTTTTACTAATTGCTCCCGGTCATCAAACGGCCGCTCCAAGAATTCTCGTGGATAACTTCCCGTTCCTATCCCACAAATAACGCCCGCATCACACAGATAGTCTAGCGAAGCCCATTGTTGTGCCAAATGGACAGGATGCCTCTGTGGATTAATCACGGCAGTTCCCAATTCCAATTTCTTCGCTACTGAGGCAACGTGACCCAAAACAGTAAATGGTTCTAAAAATGTTTTATCTGAATCTTCATGGGCATGAGGTCCAAATACCAAATGATCTCGAGCCCATGCAGAATCAAAATTATACTCTTCTGCTAGTTTGCACGTACTAGTTATTTTCTCCGACGATGCTATGCTTCCAAAATGCGGAATCAAAAATCCAAATTTTATTTTCTTTTTCATATGTATTCGACCAAATCTTAGTTGATCATTCTTTCGTTAAACTAATTTTTAACTTCTTCTTTTTCAAAGCCTCTTCTAAGACTCGTATTGACATCCTCATCGCGATACGACCCTAGTCTCGCATTGGACCAATTTTCTCCCTCTGGACTAAACAATTTTCCTTCTTGGTACCATAGTGCCTCTGGGTTAACTACCATCTCTAAAGCTTCTCCTTTCAACGCTCTTACAATTTCTTCATTACCCCATGTTATGCACCTGTCTTCTCCTGTAGGTGTTGTGGCCCCATGATGGGGTGAACACACTATTCTTTCACAACTCAAAGCGGGACTATTCTCGGGAGGTTCTGTTTCAAATACATCTAAACCAGCTGAATAGATCTCTCCACTCTCAACCGCATTAACCAGTGCTTGCTCATCAATAATCGGCCCGCGAGCTGTATTGACTATGACTGCGGTGTTTTTCATACTTTTAAATTCTTCCGTTGAAAACATGTGATGTGTTTCCGCTGTAAGCTGACAATTTACACTTACACAATCGGATCGTTCAATTAATTCTTTAAACCCAACTCTCTCTATTCCTAACAATTCAAAAATATCTTTTCCAACATATGGGTCATACCCAATAACTTTCATTCCCAGTGCCTTCGCCTTGGGGACTGTGGTCCTCCCAATCTCTCCCAACCCAACAACTCCAAACGTTCCATGCCCCATGTAGTTCACATTTCTTCTATCTCCCCATCCATTATTGTCTCTCATCGATTTATCTGCATATGGTATATCTCTAGCCGCAGCTAGCATCAGTGCGATTACATGCTCTGACAGTTCGTCATTCACATAGCCTCTCATAGATGAAACTGGAATCCCCTGCTCATTTGCTGCTCTGATATCTACATTGTCAAATCCTGCCCCATTCCTAAGTATGAGTCTGCAATTTTCTAATGATTCTATTACTTTTCGAGTGATTGGAGCTTTAAACGTAACCACCACTGTGGCATCTTTTAAACCCTCTATGAGATCTTCTTCAGTCTTAAAATCCCCATATATCACTGTACCCCCTGCACGTTCAACCGATTCCTTATATGGATCAATTTTAGGAAATCTTCTTTCTGTAACAATAACTTTCATCGAATTACTCTACTACCTACCTTATATTAAAACTTGCACTGGCACATCGTTTTATAGTGTCGTAACACAACCTATAATTATATGACCTTTAACGGGGAACTTGGACTCCAATTCACAATCCACATAGCGAATCAATATAAAGTCCCCCAAATAGTTGAATTAGCTGAACTTTCTGCCGCAGAAAATTTTTCCCAAATATGGGTAAATGATAATCTTGGGTACCGAAATCTCTACGTTGTTTTGGCGGCCATAGCGACCAAGGTTCCTATCAAAATTGGAACTGCAGTCACAGTCCCATTTTATAGAAATCCTATAGATTTCGCAGATATCTTAGCATCTTTAACTGAATTAACCGATGGACGCGAAGTCAGCGTTGGGATTGGGAGGGGTAGCATTGCACAAACCGGAAAGGAAGTATCTACCCCCTCTCCTTATTCTATGTTATCAGAGACGGTCACTTGCGTTAATCAACTTTTAAATGGAGCAAAAATCAACTTCAGCGATTACCCCTCACTTACTAGCTATTTTAATCTCCAAGAAAAAGGAAAAATGCAGATGAGATTCTCTCCCCAAGCACCTATTAAATTTTATTTAGGTGGATATGGTGACATGGCGATGGAAGTTGCTAGAAAATACATGGATGGAGTTCTTTTAGGCGGCATGTATCTCCCCCTTCTCCGTGCAGGAAAAATAAACGAACTATATGCTAAATTAAATCCAAAAGAACCTTCTGTTGGGGCTGTCGACCCCTCCCTTTTGGCAGAAATAAATGTCTCCGTCGATTCCGATCATAAAGCGGCAATGGAGTTTCCAAAACCCTACGTAGCGCACGCACTCATGACTCTCAAAAAGACTGGTTTTTCTGATTCTGATTTTCAATCTGTAGGTGTCAAACCAGAAAATGTAATTAAAATATACGACGCCTTTAATCGAGGTGCAACCATTCAAGAAGCAGCCAAATTAGTTACCGAAGAAATGGTCAATGCCACGTTCATCGCCGGTGATGCAGACGCTTGCATCGAAGGCCTAGCTCAATGTTTTGACTCGCCCGAAACACAGCAACTAAAACAAGTAGTCTTAGCTAAACTTGGGCCCGACTATTCTCAATCCATCAAAACACTTTCCCAAGATGTTTTACCCTCTCTCTAACACCGATAAAGATAGGTTCATTCCATTCTTATCTAACGGTGATAGTACACCATGTCCCTTGAACCTAAAAACGATCAAGAAATACAAGACCCAAAATCTAGGGTGCGAGCATTACAATCTTTATTAGTAGAAAAAGGCCTACTTTCTCATGAAGCAATAGATGCGGCAATCTCTGCCTACGAACACGATATCGGTCCTCAAAATGGAGCAAAAATTGTTGCCAGAGCATGGGTAGATGCAGATTTTAAAGAGAGACTTTTAACAGACCCTGTGTCTGCTATTGGAGAGTTCAATTTTGAAATGGGATCTCAACATGTACAAGTAGTTGAAAATACAGACAAGGTCCACAACGTTGTAGTTTGTACTCTTTGTTCCTGCTACCCTTGGTCTGTGTTGGGACTGCCACCCACTTGGTACAAATCCCCCGAATACCGTGCACGAACCGTTCTTGAACCACGATCTGTACTCCAGGAATTTGGACTAGATCTAGATGGGGGCATAGAAGTCAAAGTCCATGACTCTAGTGCCGACATCAGGTATATGGTTCTCCCCCAACGGCCATCTGGAACTGAATCGTTAACCGAGTCGGAGCTTGCCGCCATCGTAACTCGAGATTCCATGATTGGAGTTTCTCAAATCGTGGTAACTTGATGGGACTCTCTATTATGCCATCTTCTACTCCTTTAACTCTACAAAAACACGCAGAAGAAGTCCTAAGTAAACTTTCAAATCTGGGGGGATTTCCCCAGACGCCCAGCGGAAGTCCTCTATTCTCGGAACCCTGGCAGGCTAGTATTTTTGGCATGGTGGTGACATTACATGAAAGCAATCTTTTCCCATGGGACGACTTTCAAGAATTGTTGATCCAAAGAATTGAAAAAACGGACCCCTCCCATCTGCAGAGCGAAACAGACTGGGTGTATTATTCACTTTGGATCGAAATACTAGAGCAGATCTTATCGAACCAAAACCATATGGAAATTTCTGAACTTGACAAGAGAGCTCTTGAGTTTGCAGAAGGCATTCGAGATGCTTCTGAGTTTATTATCGGGGGCCATTCACATTCACACGAGGGCCATTCCCATCCCCACTAGTTCGAAGCCATTATAATAATCAGCCACCTTTTGATATCTATCGGGCCCGTATCTCAGCCAGGTTAGAGAGATCGGCTCATAACCGATTCGTCACCGGTTCAAATCCGGTCGGGCCCATTATTGCCCTGGCTATTTTGATAAAACAAAATC
>CAZQZO010000013.1:0-7178 GCA_964597855.1 uncultured Halobacteriales archaeon
TTTGGAACTTCTTTCTTAGTATCTTCTTCCCCATGATCGTGGTCAGAATGGTCAGAATGGCCCTGATCCGTTACAATCTCTCCTCCTCCTACACACCCTGCAAGCACAAGGCACACAACACACAGAATGATTATAGAACGTTTCACCCCATCGCCTCCCACAAATAGGCAACGTTGATCAGAGATGCAAAGCTCATCCATGCGATATACGGCCAAACCAACATTGAAGCAACCCGGCTAACATCATAAACTAACACCGCATAATATGCGGTAAATGCGATCATGCCAAGGAGCATAATTAATGATACGGCGTAGGATGCAGAATTGAACACCTGTGGCCATAACAAGTTCAATGTCAACTGAGCTATGAATAATCCAAAAACAAGATTTGAATTTTCCAACCCCTCTCTGCTGATCCAAGCGAGAGAAACACTGACTCCCATGCAGATGTACAGGAACGTCCATACCGGCCCAATAACCCAACTAGGAGGTTGAAACCATGGGCTGTATTCAGAATCAAACGTCATTCTAAGCCACTTCCGCTACAAAAATTGGAATCATTCGATCTGTTTTATCTTGGTAGTCTTGGTATGGGGGATATGCTTCTACCCCTAGTCCCCACAATCTCTGGTATTCCTCTTCGTCTTCGACCTCTCTAACTGTCATAGAATACACTTCAGTTTTATCTCTAACTTCTACATTCGGGTCTGCTTTCAAGTTGTGGTACCAGTGAGGATTCACCGGCCTCCCACCTTTCGACGCAATAAGGACGTACCGATCCCCATCTACCACCTTCATTAGTGGAGTTTTTCTAATTGCCCCGGTTTTGTGACCGGTATTGGTAACAATAATTACTGGCAAATCCGTGTCTCTTAAATTCGTTCCTTCAGTCCCCCCGCTCCCTTCATATAATTCGACTTGATCTGCTACCCACTCCCACGTACTGGGGATATATTTGCCCATGTCATCTTTCAAAGACATCTCATTCTATAAGTTCTACGATTGTGTCTTGGGCATAACATTCTGGACAGAGTTTATCTCCTTGTGCTGGCTCATCAAATGTGGCACCACATAGGTTGCACCGAAATTTCTTCGCAGGCCCTTCTGCTGCTTCTTCTTTCTTTTTGTTCCATCCAATTGGCATGGCGCTAGCTAGCATACGCCACATACGGTTATAGTTTGCGTACACTGAAAAACCCGTAGCGGGCATTTATCATATACTATGATCTTACACGTACCATGGACCCATTATATTCTATGCTTGCGTTAGATGAAGCGAAACAAACCCCTGGAAAATCAGGAACTCCTCGTGTCGTCTTAACCGACCAATTAGATCTGCAAGAAACCAGATCCAGTGTGTGGTATATTTCTCCCGGGCAACAAACGACCTATCACACTCAAGCAACCCAAGAAGAACTTTATTTTCAAATACAAGGCCCCGGGCAAATACAACTTGGAGATGAGCTCATCGATGTCCCCGAACGATCTGTAATAAAAGTCCCCCCTGCGACCCCTCGCCGTTTATTTAATGAAAGCAATCAGCAACATGTTTGGTTAGTTGTAGGTGCCCCTCCCGTAGAAAACGACGGCCGCCCGATCCAATAACACACCACAAGAAACAATGCCTCTATTTTCACGTGACCAAGTGTAGATGATCTCTAAAATTAGCCCCCTTCTCGTTTGAAAGAATATCAATTCCAATCGCCGCACCTTCTCCAGCTGCTATTATCGCTTGATTCACTTTCCAATGAACACACCACCCTGCAGCATACACATTTTCAAAATTTGTTTTGTTAACCGAATCAACTTGTATGCACCCATCTTCATTTATCGCACAGCCGAGATTTTTTGCAATCTCTCGATTGTGCCCTGTAGCAATTACAATATATTTCGAAATGTATTCCCCCTCTGAAGTCACGACACGATAATCTCCACTCTCGGGTACCACTTCGAGAACTTCTTCTTCTTGATGCAAAATAGTACCATGAGATTGAACTTGGTCGCGCGATAGATCTATAAAATCCGGCCCTTCTATCTTCATAATCCCTAGATAGTTATCTAATATGGCCCTGGACACCCCGGCGTCTCCCATGTCAAATACATGGGTGCTCAATCCATTTTTTGAAGTCAGTAGTGCAGCACTTAGTCCTGCAACACCCCCTCCTATGATGGAAACGTCTATTGACATGATATCCTTAGTCCGTTCACCATGTTAGGCCTATTGGCCATCAATATTTTTTACATCTCACCGAATTAATGGGGCAACTCTAGTCCCGATCAAATCAATAGAATGTAATAACTTTTCATGTGACAATCCTGCATTTACCATTTGAAATGTGAATCTAGAAATTCCACCAAGGGCTTCGCTATGTCTCTGCATCTTAGCAGCCACTTCTTCTGGATCTCCTATTAAAAAAGCCCCATCAGGTCCATTCTGGGCATCAAATCTATCTCTAGTCACCGGTGGCCATCCTCTCTCCTTTCCAATTCTGGTAAATACCTCTGCATAACCTGGGTAGTACTCTTCAACAGCTTGTTCCGACGTTTCTGCAACATACCCTAGTGAATGCACTCCCACTTTCAGTTGTTCTGGAGGGTGGCCTGCCTTTTCTCCTGCTTCCCTGTACAAGTCCACCAATGGGCGGAACCGACCTGTTTCTCCTCCGATTACTGCAATCATCAGCGGCAACCCTAGAATTCCCGCACGAACAAATGACGAAGGCGTTCCTCCCACTCCTAACCATATTGGAAGTGGATTCTGAATGGGTCTTGGGTATATAGATTGATTAATCAGAGAAGGTCTAAATTTTCCTGACCAATTGATAGTTTCATTTTCACGAATCGATAAAAGTAATTCTATTTTTTCTGAAAAAAGCTCATCATAATCCTCAAATCCAAATCCAAACAATGGAAACGCTTCTCCAAATGAACCTCTCCCCACAACCATTTCTGCACGCCCCTTTGAAATTAGATCCAGTGTCGCAAAGTTTTGGAATACTCGTACTGGGTCTGCTGCACTTAACACAGTAACTGCACTTGTCAGACGAATGCGTTTAGTACGGGCCGCTGCTGCAGAGAGAATAACCACATTTGCAGAATCCAGGAACTCCTTTCGATGATGTTCTCCCACCCCAAACACATCGAGTCCGACCTTATCTGCATATTCTATCCGTTCTAGTAACTCTTCAAGAGAACTCTCGTCACTAGTCTCACCCGGTCCCTTACTTGGGTTTGCCGCAGCAAAACTATCAACTCCGACTTCAATCATGCACTATCACTCTCTCTCCAACTAAAAAATATAAAGTTAACTACTTTTTTTCTCGACCGCTACTACGTCCACAGTCCCTGTCATCTCTTCATGATACGTACAGTGATAATCGTATGTACCTGCCTGAATAAACGTCCATGTCCATTGTTCTCCTGGCCCAATTGGCCCAGAGTCAAAGTCCCCTGTGTCCGACGTAATTGTGTGTGGCTTGTCGTCGTTGTTAGTCCATGTAACTTGCGGGCATGGGAAACAACTTCCCCTATACCCCTCTACCCACTCTACAGTTAACACCTGAGGATCAAATGCCATATCCTTGATGGCTATACTCGCACCACTATCCTTACCTTGATCAAAATTCGGTGTGGTACTATCCATATATACAGAATCTGCCATCCCCGTCACATCGTTATCACGTGGATTCTCTTCACTTCCTCCTGAACACCCTGCAAGAACGAGACACAGGATACAAAGCAAAACTAATACCGGGCTTTTATTCATCCTTCTATCTCCACTACCTCTATAGTTCCACTTGCACCAGAATCAGACTGGTAATCATATGTACCGGTCTGAATGAATGTCCACGACCACTGGCTCCCTGGGGCGATTGGTGGGGATCTAAACATAGTGGCAGGATTGGAAGATTCCCCTTCTTCCGACGTAATTGTGTGTGGCTTGTCGTCATTGTTGACCCAGATTACCTGTGGACATGGGTTACAGCCGCCTTTATAACCTCCAGACCCTCCCGTTGCGAGATATTCCACGGTAAACGTTTGTGGACTAAATCCACTACTTTCAATAGAAATATCTGGAATCTCTTCTTGCACTTCCACGCCGGTATCCATGTACACTGAAGGCTGAGTTCCATGGGTTGTGGCGTCCGTCTGTCCACCTCCTCCTGAACACCCTGCAAGAACGAGACACAGGACCCCAAGAAATACCAATACGGGGGTTTTCTTATTTCGCCCGTTCATATCTCACTCCTAGCGAAAATGCTACTGTGAATAACACTGCTGCCCCAACTGTCACCATTAGTGAAGTTTGGGTACTCATCGGACTAGTAAATGTCCCGATTGCTGCCACCGCAACCAGCGCATAAAGACCAACACACGCTATGTTTTGATCTTTATTCTTGCCTATTAACTTATTCAGTATTCCCATACTGGATAGCGTAAGGGCTCCTCGGTATATATACTGGTGTCCCTTTCACTCCAAAAATTGCCCCTATCTTAAGAGTATTCGTCTGGGAATAGAAGTACCGGACCTGCTACCATAACAATGAATGTTACCATATATATCGCAACAAATTCAATTGGAAAATCCCCCGCTGTCTGGGCCAGAAATGTCCAGTAAATCCCTGACACTACACCCGTAGCTATTGCAATTATTGCACCTTGTTTCTTCTTGTTGTATAGGAGGTATGCACCATATAGAATCAATGCTGCAGCAACCACGTCAATCGCCGCTGCCACCGATCCCAATTCCGCAAGCGTTGTTGTTATTTCTGAAATATTTGTAATCTGATCGAGAACGATGAAACCTAGACTGAACCAATATACAAGCAAGAACTTGTTTAGTGGACTCAATCCTAGATCGGCTAATATTTTATTTGCCATAGTGGCAAGGTAACTCTCTAAAAAGGATAAAGGTTACTGCGTTTTTAATGTTAAACCGTGATAAATACTCTATTTCTAGGAGTATTCGTCTGGGAATAGAAGTACCGGACCTGCTACCATAACAATGAATGTAACAAGGTACACCGCAACAAATGATGTTACATCCTGGAAGTTATAGTTTGGCGCAACGAAAACCACGAAATAAAGCACACTCACTACGTTCGCAGCTATTGCAATTTGTGCACCTTGTTTCTTCTTGTTGTATAAGAGATATGCACCATATAGAATTAACAATGAAGCACCAAAGCCCAGTGCAAATCCTATTGGTTCCCCTGCAATGGTTATTAACCCTCCAACCGAACCATCTGGATTAAGGAGGGGCTGTTCGGTGATAATGGGGATCCATTGCTGTGTAAATGTATTGTACTGATCGAGAACGATGAAACCTAGACTGAACCAATATACAAGCAAGAACTTGCTTAATGGACTCAATCCTAGATCGGCTAATATTTTATTTGCCATAGTACCCTGGTAAATCTCTACAAAATATAAATGTTACCCCATTTTTAATGTTAAAACGTGATAAATACTCTATTTCTAGGAGTATTCGTCTGGGAATAGAAGCACTGGACCTGCTACCATAACAATGAATGTTACCATATATATCGCAACAAATTCAATTGGAATGGGCGCCTGACCAAGGATAAATACCCAATAAATCCCTGCCACTACATTCGTAGCTATTGCAATTAGTGCACCTCTTTTTTGCTTGTTGTATAGGAGGTATGCACCATACAGAACTAATGCTGCAGCAACCACGTCAACCGCCGCTGTCACTGATCCAAATTCAGCAAGCGTTGCTGGCGCATCTATGATATATGAAGTTTGATCGAGTACGATGAAGCCCAGACTGAACCAATAAACAAGTAAGAACTTGTTCAGTGGACTCAGTCCAAGGTCGGCTAATATTTTATTTGCCATAGTGCCCTGGTAACCTTCTAAAAACCATAAAGGTTACTGCGTTTTTAATGTTAAAACGTGATAAATACTCTATTTCTTAAGAGTATTCTTCTGGGAATAGAAGTGTTGGGCCTGCAGCCACTAGTATAAACGCAATTGAATACCCGAGTACCAGCGCAGCAGGCATTTCTACACCTTGGGCTGGCGCGAGAACCGCAAGGAAATACATCGAACCTAGCCAGTTTGCAGATATTGCATAGAGTGCTCCCACTCTCTTTTTCTGATAAAGTAGGTATGTAGAGTACAATATTGCAATTGATACGCCTATTCCGAATATTCCAATTCCAATAGGTTCTGATGCGAGAGTTAATGTTACCTGTGACCCATCAGGAAGTGTCATTGGATTTCCCAATATTGCAGGGATCCAGGAACTCACAAATGTCAATACTTGGTCTAATACGAGTGCACCTAGCGTGAACCAGTATGCAACTAAGAATTTGTTAAACGGGCTTAACCCGAGTTCGGCTAATGTTTTATTTGCCATAGTGGCAAAGTAATTCTCTACAAAATATAAAGGTTACTGCGTTTTTAATGTTAAAACGTGATAAATTCCCTATTTCTAGGAGTATTCGTCTGGGAACAGAAGTACTGGCCCTGCTACCATAACAATGAATGTTCCAAGATATATCGCAACCGCTACTGGTGGAATCTCTCCCGGTTGGACAAGAAATACCCAAGAAGCCACCGCCGCTACATTCACAGCTATTGCAATTAGTGCACCTCTTTTTTGCTTGTTGTATAGGAGGTATGCACCATACAGAATCAATGCTGCAATAACCACGTCAGTGACCGCTGTCGCCAGTCCCATTTCCGCAAGGTGTACTGGTACTTCCGAAAGAGTTCCAATTTGATCGAGAACGATGAAACCTAGACTGAACCAATATACAAGCAAGAACTTGCTTAATGGACTCAATCCTAGATCGGCTAATATTTTATTTGCCATAGTACCCTGGTAAATCTCTACAAAATATAAATGTTACCCCATTTTTAATGTTAAAACGTGATAAATACTCTATTTCTAGGAGTATTCGTCTGGGAATAGAAGCACTGGACCTGCTACCATAACAATGAATGTTACCATATATATCGCAACAAATTCAATTGGAATGGGCGCCTGACCAAGGATAAATACCCAATAAATCCCTGCCACTACATTCGTAGCTATTGCAATTAGTGCACCTCTTTTTTGCTTGTTGTATAGGAGGTATGCACCATACAGAACTAATGCTGCAGCAACCACGTCAACCGCCGCTGTCACTGATCCAAATTCAGCAAGCG
>CAZQZO010000014.1:0-5213 GCA_964597855.1 uncultured Halobacteriales archaeon
TTTTATACGTTCTTATCTTGAAATCCTGTATGGTCAAAATGCAAAAGGAGATCCGTGATATCCAAAAAGGATCGTATTTGATTATGGATGACGCACCCTGCGAAATAATCGCCTACAGCACGGCCAAACCCGGAAAACATGGAAGTGCAAAAGCAAGAATTGAAGGTAAAGGCGTATTCGACAACAAAAAAAGAAGCATGTCCCAACCCGTAGATGCAAAAATATGGGTCCCGGTAATCGAACGTAGACAAGGACAAGTCATCAACTTAGAGGGAAATAACGTTGCCCAAATAATGGATCTAAACTCCTATGAATCATTTTCGCTAGAAATACCAAGTGAATTAAATATTTCTGGTGACAGTGAAATAGAATATTTGGAGTATGAAGAGCAAAGAAAGGTCGTCGTAAAGTAATGTTATTTTCTGGGGCAAATGCCTCTCGAAACGAAGCTTCTTATGTACTTTTTGGGGCCCCTTTTGATTTTTCTACCACCTTTATCCCTGGAACTCGATTTGGACCAAATCAACTCCGAAAATTCTCTGCCCATTTTGAAGATTACGACCCAAGAACTAAGACACACTTTTCGGAATTGTCGGTCCACGACTTTGGGGATGTAATCCCTGAATCTTCCCACCTCCCCACTTACCTTGATTATTTGGGGGGATTCATCACAGAAGCGGTCAATGACAATCTTACTCCCCTTCTTATTGGGGGGGAACACACAGTAAATCTGGCCGCAATCCGGGCACTACAACCTGACACTTACGTTTGCCTCGACGCACATCTCGATCTTCGAGATTCGTATCAAGATAATTCTTGGAGTCATGCCACTTCTACCTTGAATGCACTTGAAGTTGTAGACCACGCCATCATCCTTGGAGCAAGATCTGGCTGTGAAGAAGAATGGGATCGTGCCATTGGTGGTGATGTTACTATCATACCTCCTGAAGAAGTTTCTAGTTGGGAACCCAATTTGACCGGATCTGTCTATTTCAGTATTGATATTGACGCGGCAGATTCCAGCATTGTTCCAGGAACTGGGACTCCTGAACCCTTTGGATTAACTGCACAGGAAATGCTCCACGTAGTCCGTTTAGTATCTCCCCATGCATCTGGATTCGATATCGTAGAGGTCAATGATAGAGACTCTGGCCAAACCGCAATACTCGGTGCAAAACTCCTCCGAGAATTTGTCCATTCACATCAATATTCATCCTTGTGATTCTCCCCCTCTCGGCATGCTGACTTATCCAAAAAGTCTTACCACTCGAAGGTAACTCTTGTTCATGGATGCCATTGTTCTCGCGGGTGGCTATGCAACACGATTATGGCCAATAACTCAACACAGGCCAAAAATGCTATTGCCTGTGGGGCCATCTACGGTCATCGACCGAATTTTCCAAGAACTCGAACAAGAACCTAGAATCAATAATGTTTATGTAAGTACTAATGAATTGTTCGCACCTGATTTCACTGATCATTTAGAAAATACCTCTTTTTCAAAACCCAAACTAACCGTGGAGGAAACCACTGCAGAAGAGGAAAAATTCGGAGTTATAGGTGCACTTGGTCAACTTTTAGACCGAGAACAAATCAAAGATGATTTACTGGTCATCGCGGGGGATAATCTAATAAGTTTCTCTATAAGCGATTTTCTAGATTTCTTTGAATCTAAACAAAATGTATGTCTCGCAGCATATGATGTTGGCAATAAAGAACTCGCGAAATCCTATGGTGTCGTTAAAGTAGAGCAAGAACAAGTAGTGGGATTTCAAGAAAAACCATCTGACCCTCAGAGCAGTCTAGTTTCCATTGCTTGTTATGCATTCCCTGCTAAAACTCTCTCTTTATTCCACTCTTATCTTTCCGATGGAAACAACCCCGATGAACCCGGATGGTTTCTTCAATGGCTTTATCCAAATTATTCTGTTTATGCCTTTTCGTTTGATGGAGCTTGGTTCGACATCGGCACTCCTGAAAGTTATATAGGGGCAGTAGCTTGGGCTTTAGAAGATGGAACTCTTATAGATTCAGAAGCAATCCTTTCTGGGACTACCTTGGGGAAAAATGTCCATGTCATGTCCGGTGCAAAAATAACCGATTCCCATCTAGAGAACTCCGTCGTTTTTCCAAATGCAGTTGTCGATTCTTGCCACTTAAAAAACTCTATCATTGATGAAGCAACCAAAATACGAAATATCGACCTTTCCGGAGCGTTAATTGGAGCCCACACTCAAATAGGTTAATTTTGTGTAAGTTCTCCTATTCATTTAATCTATTCTTGTCACTCAAAACTCAACCCAACCAAGCATTTTTCACTCGTATCTCTCCCCAATTTTCCCCCCAAAAAACGTCATATTCCACTTTTACCTCTCGACTCATATGGGGCCCATTAGTTACTAATGTCTCGTATTCTCCTCCTTCCCCTAGGATGTGAACTCCATATTTCTCATTGAGAACTTGCAATTCTCCAATTGCATTTACATCTATATATCTCCCCAACCAAGATTCATCAACCCCCTCTGCAGCAACACTAACCATCATAATTTCAAAACCAGCTTCTACCATTTTATTAATCATAGTTAATGGATCTGATTTCCATAATGGGGCATACAACGTTATGTTCAAATTGTCGCACATTTTTTGAATTCTACTCCTCTGGTACTCACTCTCCACCGCTCCTGCTATGATTCCTTTCAGATGAATTTCGTCTGCTATTTCTATCAACGAATTTTCAATACATTCCACTTCCCTATCTCCTTGTTCTCCTGAATCTACATTTCCTGGAATTTTAAATTCGGGTTCAATTTCTATGAGTCTAATCCCAATACTCTCCGCTGCAAAGGGCACTACTCTCGTTGCTGGAACATGATACATATATGAACCAGGTGGAGGATGGACCGTCAATAGATATTCGACATCAAACCCATTTTCAAGCGCCTGATATAAGGCCCAATTAGAGTCTTTCCCACCCGAGAATAGACTTACCCATCGATCTCCTCTCATTGCACTATTGAATTCATTTAGCTTTACTTTGCATCTTTCTTATTCTGGGCGCTATTTTTATCCCGACAACACTCACTACTATTCCTAAGCCCACAAATATTGCCAAATGTCCCTCCGCTGTCCACATCAATGGCCCTATTTCAATCAACCCCCCTATTCTTATTTTTTCCAATCCACTTGCCCCTATGACATTTTGCTGCTGCAGGAAATAGGATGAAAAACCCCTGACCACTACTGCAGTTGATATTATCCCAAATATCAGGTTTATATGTGCAGTTTGCACTTGTTTATTCCTTATCACTCTGTCCAATGTTTTACCTAGGCCCATTACCAATCCCCCCAACGCTATCCATGGAATACTGTAATGTACAAATCCCATCAAAGAAGTCACCGATCCTCCCACATTCTCTGATATTGGCATGTTGACCACTCCAATAAAAACTCCAATTAAAATTAGTCCCACTGCAACTACGTATGTCACAACAGACACCCTCCCCGAATAAAGTGTTTCACGAATCTTCGTGGGTATGATTGCAATATTATCATCAATATCAAGTGCTTTGTACAATACAAACACCCCGAGAATTGCTGTAATAACTGCAAATGTGGTTCTTACATCTACTAAGTATGAAAGGATTGGCAGAATTGTAAGCACAACTCCCATGGGTACTAAAATGGTTGATCTCAACTCGTCATCTGCCAAAAAACGTTTTGCTAAATAGTATTTTGATTCCAAATCGTGTATCTGACGAACAATAACCCTATCAACTGCGTCTATTCTAACTCGACTTTCCAATATTGGGATCAATCTTTCTTGTTCAATTGATCCTATCACTAAAATGGCCGAATCTGGTTTTACTTCTTCTAAGAGCAGATCTACCTGTCTAGCCAATGATTTATCCGTTTCTGATACTATGACCCCCGATCTTCCCGAAACAACTGCAACTTCTACCTCTTCTCCTATGTGTTCTAGTTCTTTCGTTACTTTCAGTGCCTCTAGCAAACAGTTAACCTGACTATTCTCTGGATCTTCCAATCCCACAATAGAAACCAGTGCCTCTATTTCTTCTTGCCCCACAATGTACTGAGAAACCTCCGAGTCATCTCTATTCCCACCTTCATTTACATCTAAACATACTACCAAGACACTCATTTTTCATCCTACTAAGGAACTTCCTACTGCAAAAAGATGTGTTTTGTGGCTTCCTTCTCTCGTTACACTTATTCCCTATTCCAATTTTAGAGCAATCCGGCCTTTTGCAATTTCATCAAATCCTCCGTTCCAAGAGCTTGTCCCTTTTTAAACCTCTCATATATCTCTTCTCCCTCCTTCTTCGCCTCTTTCCGAGCAGCTTCTCTCACACTTTGACGTGAGGACTCATCTTTTTTATCCATTTTTCTCAGTTTCTTTTGGACTTTAATGAACCATTCATGGTGGAAATCTGCCAACTCTTGCGCGCGGATAAATTTCGCGTGAATTTCATCTGCCTCATTTCTGACTTGATCTGCCAGTCTATAACATTCAATCATCTTATTATGCTCTAACTGAGCCTCATCTGCTAGCCGTATCATTTCTCTATGGAGAGCAGACGCTTCTCTTCGTGAATGTTCTGCCTGTCTTTTTTTCTCACCAACTTCCCGATCCTGTTCAAGTTGTTTCTTCCGCTCGGAATATTTCTCTTTCAAATCCGCTATTTTTTCGATTAACTTCCTTTCAGTACCTCCTGTCAATACTTCTGTTTGCTGTCTAAATTCCAGGGATTCAATCTCCTTTTCTAGTGCTGCCAGAGGTTTCTCTTTTTTTGACCCAGGCTCTTTCTTCTTGCCACCCACGCCCTTGAATAAGCTACTTGCAGAACGATTCATTTCGTCCCTTTCATCCTTTGTAGATTGAACCGAACCATTGAGTTCATCCCGCCGTTCTCGATGTGAATGTGCTTCATCCACTCTCTTTCTTGTTTCGTCATTCAGACGATCTCGGAGAGTCGCTCTACGTGAAGCTTCTTGATTCAATTCGTTCCTTCTATCTCTAAGTTCTCCTGCTGTTTTGATCAGCTGAGACTTCGATTTCTTTTCTACATCCTCTTCTGTTACTTCAACATTTTTACTTAAGTCAATCTCTTCAAGTTCGATTACTTCTTTCTCTTCTTCAGACTCGATTACTTCTTTCTCTTCTTCAGACTCGATTACTTCTTTCTCTTCTTCAG
>CAZQZO010000015.1:0-2259 GCA_964597855.1 uncultured Halobacteriales archaeon
ATACGTGCAATACGTGTGAAAAAGAGTTTGAAGGTAGTCCAAAAATTGAATTTGAGAATCCAAATGAAGAGGTTGCTGAAAATTTAATTCTAGTTGAGAGAGGAAAATATCTATGTAATGGATGTGATTCAACAATTGCAGAATATAGAGATTTTAGAAAACCAGATGAACAAGTTGACGTGGGATTAGCAAATCCAATTGAGCAACAAGAAACAGGCTTTGGAGAGTTTGACAATTTTACTCAACAAGAATCAGTACAACCAGAAATAACACAAGAGCCTACTCCAAGTACAGGAACATTTAGATCAATTTTTGGTATGGATGTTTTTGATGAGAGTGCAAAAAGAATTGGAAAAGCGAAACAAGTGGGTGTAGATTCAAATCAAGAATTAATATTGCTTGTTTCAGATTCTAGTGGAAATGATATAAACATCAGTTGGAGTAGAATTGGAACTGTAGGAGAAGTAATCTTTTTAGGAAAATCTGATAAAACAGATGTAAAAGTAGAACAAACAGTAGAAGCAGGAAATGGTTCAAGATGTTCTAGTTGTAATTTTGATAACAAACCCGACTCTAAATTTTGTGAGAGTTGTGGAAATCATCTATAGATAATCGATAAGACTTATCTTAGTAAATTTGTGAGCATAAATAATTTGGGAAGTTCAACAAAGAGTCTCATCAAAGATGTAGTAATCATTGTTGTAGCAATTGCTATCATATGGTTAGGATTACAGGCAGTTTTTGGAACAGCAAATCCATTTTATGTAGTTTCAAGTGGAAGTATGATTCCAGTATTACAGGTTTATGATGTAATAGTTGTCGAAGGAAATACACCATTTCAAGATGTGAAAAAAGGTGACATCATTGTATTTTATTCACCGAAATTATATGAACAGGGAAATGAACGAGTAATCGTTCATAGGGTTAGTTTACTCATGGGCGATGATCCAAAAATTGTAAGAACCAAAGGAGATGCTAACCCAGCATCAATTGCAGGTACAGATTATCCAATTACAGAAAAGGAATATCTAGGAAAGGTGGAATATGTGGTGCCGCAAGTAGGATACATAACACAAATTCTTCAACCACCAATAAATTATATAATAATTGCAGTAGTAATTGGCGTCATGATTGTAAAACATTTTACGGGTAAAGAAAAGAAGAAAATTAAATTTCAATATACAAAAGATGAATCAGTAAACAACGATTCAAATGATGTTGTTGAAAATAACAAGGATATGTCAACAGAGGATACAGATGATAAAAGAATAGTTGATGATAATTTAGATAATACTTTTGAGAACAAGAAAGATTCAGAGTTTACAAAGTCATTAGACAAAGATGAATCAGTAAACAATGATAAGAAAGAACTTTAGAATTATTTCTTTTCAGGTATTTTGAATACACGTTTAAAGTATTCAGAATTCTCTTTCATCTCTTCAGGTTCTTCTTTGACTTTAGCCAAGTTTTTTGCAAGTTGCTTTTTGTAACCTAGTTGCATTTGACGAGCAATTTGTATTCTTTGAGCCTGGGGTGAACCTGCACCATGCATTGATTCAGTTAGATAACCAACTGCATTTCGTCCCATTGTCATATTTTCAATTAATCTTAATATTCTCATTCTATTTTCAACTTCAATTCCAGATTTGCCTTTGAGATATTTTTCCAAGAGTGGTCCAGTTTCTGCACTTCTAAATTCTGCTTCAGATGGTAATGTAACTAGTATTCCACCTGCAACATCTTGAGCAAGTCTTGCTAATTCGTATGGCAATCTAGTAACATTATGTTTACATACATTTGCAAGCATGTCATCGTTAAGAAATACACCAGATTTCATCTTATGACCTTGGTATGATGCTGCAATTCCTGCTGCATAGATTGATTCGTTAAGATGTGTCATTTCAATAATTTTATCTTTAATATGTGAAACTTTTGGAACTCCATTATATTCTGCAATTGCAGCTGCTGCACCAATTAAAACATCACCTAAACCAGTTTTACAAACATAGCTTCTTCTATGATAACAGGTAAATCGCTCAACTAACATAGATGCAAATTCATATTCACCATCCATGAAGATCATTTCGTTTGGTATGAAAACACGGTCAAAGATTACCATAGTTTCTTGTCCACCAAATTCAGAGTTTCCAACATCAATATCACCCGGTTCCATACTACGGGTATCACAAGATTGTCTTCCGTAGATGTAAGTTATTCCAGGTGCATCTACTGGAAGTGCACCAACAATTGCATAATCTT
>CAZQZO010000016.1:0-1493 GCA_964597855.1 uncultured Halobacteriales archaeon
GTTCCTATCGTAAAGAACTCTGCAGATTTTGCCACCGTGCCAAAAGACAAAGTAACCGCAAAAAGTACTAGAGCGCTAGATAGGATAGATATTAGTTTTCTCATTATTTTACCCTCCACTATTATTATATTAGAACAATTCTAATCAAAACTTTATAGGTGAGTCTATAAAAAAATTAAGTTGATTCAACCCACTCTTTCAATCTTTTTGTGCCTTCAATAATTTTTGGAGCAAATTTAGACATTAAACTTAAATCTATTTTTTTTTTTTCTTTTATATTTTTCATAAATTCATTTCCATCAAAATCTGTAAAACTTAATCTTGCTATCATTCGTTTTTTTGAAAACCCAAAATCAGAGCCTGGTAATAATGCTACACCTGTTTCTTTAAGAATGTTGCTACACATTTCTTCTGATGTAGAAAACTTTGTTACAAAAAATTCTGGCATAAGATAAAATCCTCCTTGGGGCTTACTTATATTAATTTTATTTGATTTTAGATTTTCATAAACAAATTCTCCAATTTCTTTAAGAATTGAACGTGAATTGTTTATATATTCTTCATGATCATTATTATAAGCAGCTATAGCGGCATATTGTATTGGAGCACTAACAGATGAAAAAGTTTCACTAGCTAAAATTTTAAGAGAACTTGTTAATTCTTTTAAAGCATCGGGTATTACAAAATATCCCAATCTCCAACCACCTGCACCACACCATTTACTAAGGCCGTTACTAATAATGGTATTTTCAGGACAAAATTCTGAAATGGATTTATAAGAATTATCAAAGCTTAATTCTGAATAAATTTCATCTGATAAAATTAAAACATTATATTTTTTTGCGACGTTACTAATTTCTTTTAAATTGCTACAAATTTGTCCAGAAGGATTATTTGGAGAGTTTAAAAACAATAAAAATTTTTTATTTTTATTATTTAATATAATCTTTTCAATTTCTTCTGCTGATGGAAACCAATTATTTTCACTGCTAGTATTTATCCAATGAAATTTATTTCTACTAATTATACTTTGTGGTGCGTAAGATACCCAACTTGGAGCTGGAAGTAATATTTCTCCATCAAAAAGTGTTTGTAATAAAAACATTAATTCTTTTGTGCCTGGTCCAACAATTACATTTTCTTCTTTAAAATTTCGTTTTTTCTTTTTATTCTCATATTTGCAAATGGCTGTTCTTAATTCGCTTAAACCCTGCATTGGCAAATATTTGTTTTGATGGGCACTATTTTTTAATTCATTTACAACATCTTCTGGAATTGGAAATGGTGATTGTCCAAAACCAAACTTATATACTTTTTTACCCTCTAATTCTAAATTTTTTGATATTTCATTTATTCTTAATGTTGAAGAAGGTCTTAAATTTTTTATTATATCTTTAATCATCTAATTCATTAATTCTTTTAAATTTTTAAATTGGTCTAAAATTTCTGGATTTGCTAAAGCTTCTTTATTTTTTATTTCGTTTCCTTCTATT
>CAZQZO010000017.1:0-1492 GCA_964597855.1 uncultured Halobacteriales archaeon
AAGTTCTTCTAAATATTTTTATGTCTATTCTGGGCATACTAATTGGCATATACAGTTGTTCCTTCTAGGGGTATTAATATATCTGGATCAACATTCATAAATTCATCAAGTGTCTGAGTAACATCAGTATCTCTAGGCATCATATAACCGCATCCATAAATTTTATATATTGTTCCAGTAGTTTGTACAGTTGTGGTTGTTTTTTTTAAACTTGAACCAAAACCTTTGTAAGCAGCGGAACCAATATTTACTATAATATATTCATATCGAAATCTTTGCATGTGTTCTTCTTCTCTTTCGAGAGCTTCAGGACTCGCAGTATCATCAAGATCTACATCGTCAAATACCTTCTGAATTAAAGTTCCAAAATTTTGATTATACTTGTGTTCACTCACAAGAAAACCAGCTCTATGTATGTTTCTAAAACTTTGATAGCAAGCTGTTTCACCTCTAACAGGAATTAAATTTGTAGGTAAATCTCTTTTGTCTGTATCTCTTGCATAGCCACCTTGGGCAGCAGCTTCAGCTCTAAGACTTTCCACCATTGCATTCCATTCTTCTGTTTCAGTCGCATCTAAACCTGTGGGTGGCGTTGCATATTCATCGTCTACAACAATCCAAGGTCCCATCATTTTATTTGTTATAATTTTTTCAGCTTCCAATAATGCTGTTTCAGCTACATAAAATGTTTGTTGGTATTCATCACTAGTATTATTACTTTGGTGGTCACCTGCAGAGATTACAATTAATGATCCTCCCATTAAAGACATAACAAGAAGTAAAACTATTGAAAGTACTAAAGCAAAACCTTTTTCGGTTTTTTTTTTCATAATTTATATTCCTTCTCCAATGTTTCTTGTATAAATAGTAACAACAACTGAATCTCTTAAGTACTTATCCAAAAATGTTTTGTGTCTATCACCAAGCCCTTTTAGCCATCTTGGCTTGTCTGTAGAAGTAAATCTAAAAAATTCATTTTTTGACCTAAAGGTTAATCTTAAATCAATAGCTTTTATTTTATAAAGATTTTCTCTAGCTGCAGTATTAGTTCCTGGACTCGGTAACGGAACCATTTTTAAACCCGCCTTATTCAGCGGTACAAACTCCATATCAACTACATGATCACGAATTTTTTGTTGGACATAACATTCTGCACAATCAGTTGTCCATGCCCCTGTATCGTCTCCAACTACTTGGATCCAGCTTTGAACAGTTTTATAAACAGCGTATCTTTTGTCATCTCCTTCATCAACCGGCAATGCAAAGTAAGTTATTTTAAATCTTTTGTAAGGTTGATTTACGTCATTTTGATTAAAATCATCGTAAACGAGATGTATTCTATCACAACAAATATCGTCCGTTTCATGTTTAGGAGCTGGATCAACCGCTCCATCAACTGAAAAACCTAATATATTCTTTTCAATAATTATAGGATCATGGCTTTCGAGAATTGTAGTATCACCACCTTTAAATTCTAAATAGCTTCGAGTTG
>CAZQZO010000018.1:0-1440 GCA_964597855.1 uncultured Halobacteriales archaeon
AATTTATTATTCATATTTTCTTTTTTAATTGATTTATACTCATTAAAATTTTTTCAGGTGTAGCTGGCGCATTAAGCTTGGGGTTAATATTATAATTTCCTATAGATGCTATAGCGTTTTTAATCGCAAAAAAAACTGACATAGCATTCATTAATGGAGGCTCTCCAGTTGTTTTTGACTTGTTTATCACATTCTCAATATTTTCGCCTCTTTTAAAAATTTCTGCATTGAATTGTTCTGGCATATCACTCACAGCTGGAATTTTATAAGTAGATGGTGAATGAGTAGTAATTTGTCCATTATTTTTCCAATTAACTTCTTCTATGGTTAACCATCCTGCTCCTTGAACAAAACCACCTTCTATTTGACCCATCTCAATTGCTGGATTGATTGCCTTGCCCGCATCATGCAAAATGTCAGCACGTAATATTTTGTTTTCACCAGTTAATGTATCAATCATTACTTCACTAACTGCAGCTCCATAAGCAAAATAAAGAAATGGTCTTCCTTTAAAATTTTTTTTATCAAAATGTATTTTTGGTGTTGCATAAAAACCAGAAGACGATAATGAAACTCTGTTTAAATATGCTTCTTTGATTAGGGCATTAAATTTAAAGGTTTTATTTTTAAACTTTATATTTCCGTTTTTATAGATACCCGTATTACTTTTAATTTTGTATTTACGTTTTACGTATGCTGCGATATTCATTTTTATTTTAGAAACTGCATTAAGAGCAGCCGCTCCATTAAGGTCTGTTGTACTCGAAGCTGCACTAGCGCTTGTATTAGGAACTTTATCAGTACGTGTAGATGAAACTTTAACTTTATTAAAAGATATCCCAAGGTCATTAGCAATTAATTGTGCTATTTTAGTATAAGTGCCTTGCCCCATTTCAATCGCACCTGTATTAACATGAACACTTCCATCATTACAATAAATATGAACAAGGGCACCAGCTTGATTTAGATGCCAAGTCGTAAAACTAATTCCAAATTTGACAGGAGTGATTGCAATTCCCTTTTTAATATATTTATTATTTAAATTAAATTTTTTAATATTTAATTTTCTACTTTTATAATTTGATGACTTTAAAAGTTGGTCAAAAATTTCTTTGATTACATTATCTTCAACTTTCATATTATAATGAGTAATATTTTTTTTCTTTTTTTGATAAAAATTCCTTAGTCTTATTTCTGAGGGATCTTTTTTAAGTGAACTTGCTATATGATCTATGATATTTTCAATCGCCATCATGCCTTGATTCGCACCGAAGCCCCTGAACGCCGTGTTGGATGCTGTATTAGTTTTACAAAGATAATTTTCTACCAAAATATTTTCAAGATAATAGGCATTATCAATATGCAATAAAGCTCTTTCGTTAATTGCTCCTGATAAATCTGGAGATGATCCACACCTTGAAGCAAGTTTCATTTTTAAAC
>CAZQZO010000019.1:0-1420 GCA_964597855.1 uncultured Halobacteriales archaeon
TAAAATTTTCTTTATATTCATAACCAGGTTCACCAACAAAAACTCTCATATCAACCAACCCAGGAATTAAAATTTTTTTGTTTAAGTCTATTTTTTCAATATTTTTAGGTAAATTTTCATTTGATACTTTTTTTCCAATAGCTTTTATTTTTCCTTTTTCATTTATAATAAGTCCACCATACTCATCTATTTGATTTTTAGGATCTATTATTCTAGCGTTTATTAAATATTTTTCTTTCATGTGATTTTTTTACAAAAAATTTTTAAACATGCCATCCTAACAGCTACACCAAGTTCAACTTGTTCTCTTATTACACTTCTATTTATATCATCTGCTAAGCTTGTATCTATTTCTACACCTCTGTTCATTGGTCCAGGATGCATAATCAATGCATCTTTCTTCGCCATAGAAAGTTTATCTGGAGTTAATCCAAAAAATTCATAATATTCTCTAGGTGATGGCAAGAAAGATCCTTGCATTCTTTCATTTTGCAACCTTAACATCATTACAATATCACATTCGTCTAATCCTTTTTTCATATCAGTAAAAACTTTTACTCCAAGCCTTTCTATTGAATGGGGCAGTAATGTTTTTGGAGCCACAATATTTACTTCTGCTCCCAACATATTCATTAAATATATATTTGATCTAGCGACTCTAGAATGTAATATATCACCACAAATAGCTATTTTTAATCCTTGAACTTTTCCTTTTCTATTAATTATTGTTAGAGCATCTAGTAAAGCTTGTGTAGGATGTTCTCTTCTTCCATCACCAGCATTAATAACTGCACAATTAACTTTTTGAGATAATAAATTAGGTGCGCCAGAGTCTTGGTGTCTTATTACAATAATATCTGGATGCATTGCATTTAACGTCATTGCTGTATCAATTAATGTTTCACCTTTTTTAATTGCTGAATTTACAATATTCATTGACATTACATCAGCTCCAAGTCTTTTACCGGCCAATTCAAAAGAACTTTGTGTTCTTGTAGATGGCTCAAAAAATAAATTAATTTGGGTTTTTCCTCTTAATAAATCTACTTTTTTTGAAGAACTTTTATTTAATTTAATAAAGTTTTTTGACTCTTTTAGAATTAGTGATACTTCAGAAAAAGAAAGATCTTGAATACCTAGTAGGTGATTTTGATTAATTTTAACAGCTTTTAGTTTTTTTATTATAGCCACTAAAATCAACTCTATAGGCCTTTATACCTGTATATGCAAGTGTTAATTAACTAAAAAATCAATAGCTCCCTGCAAAATAAAAGCAGCAGCATTTTTATCTAGGTTTTTGACTCTATTACTTGTGTTTGTGCTAAGGTTTTTGCTAATTTTAAAGCTTGCCTGACTAGATAATCTTTCATCCCATATACTGATAGGAATTGTAATATTTTTTGATAAATTTTTAGAAAAA
>CAZQZO010000020.1:0-1402 GCA_964597855.1 uncultured Halobacteriales archaeon
GATTATAATTCTGGAAGTGATGAAATTACGCTCTATACAACAAGTCAAAATCCACATCTTTCAAGATTAATTATGTCTGCTTTTGGAAACGTAGCTCCTGAACACAAATTAAGAGTTGTTGCTCCAGACGTAGGTGGAGGTTTTGGTTCTAAAATCAATGTTTATAACGAAGATATAGTTTGTAGTTGGGCTGCAAAGAAAATTAATAGAGCAATAAAATGGGTCGCAGAAAGATCTGAGTCATTTTTGACTGACATTCATGGTAGAGACCATGTTACTCATGCTGAATTGGCAGTGACTAAGGATGGAAAATTTTTAGGATTTAAAAATGAAACTATTGCTAACCTAGGTGCTTATGCAAGAGTATTTGGAACAGTTACACCAACATATTTGTTCGGACCATGTGCAACAGGTGTTTATGATATTCCTGCTGCTTACTCAAATGTAAAAGCAGTTTTTACAAATACTGCACCAGTAGATGCCTACAGAGGTGCAGGCAGACCAGAGGCCACTTACACTATCGAAAGACTAGTTGAAAAAGCTGCAATGGAATTAGGAATTGATAGAACAGAAATTAGAAAGAAAAATTTTCCAACAAGTTTTCCTTTTAAACAAACTTTAGTTCACACAGTTGATTCAGGTGATTATCTTGCTGGTTTAGATAAAGCTAAACAAATGGCAGACTACGATGGTTTTGAAGCACGTAGAAAAGAGTCTGAGTCTAGAGGAAAATTAAGAGGGATTGGAGTTACATCATATTTTGAAGCATGTGGTATTGCACCGTCGGCAGCTGTTATGTCACTAGGGTGTGGAGTTGGTTTATGGGAGTCTGCTGAAGTTAGATTTAATCCAACAGGACAAGTAACTGTTTATACAGGATCTCATTCACACGGACAAAGTCACCAAACAACCTTTGCACAGATAGCAGCAGATGAACTTGGAGTTCCAATGGAAAATATAGATATAGTACACGGAGATACTGACAAAGGAACTTTCGGTATGGGGACATATGGATCTAGATCTTTGACAGTAGGCGGAATTGCAATAGTTAACGCTTGTAAAAAAATTGTTGAAAAAGGTAAAAGAGTTGCAGCAAAAATGCTTGAGGCAAGTCCTGACGAAGTTGATTTTAAAGATGGAGAATTTGTTGTCGCAAAATCAAATAAAAAGAAAACAATAGGGGAAGTTGCTTTTGCTTTATATTTACCAGGTTCAAGAGATAGTGATTTTAAATCTCCTTTACCAGAAGGTGAAGAGCCAGGGCTTAAAGAAACATCATTCTTTGACCCTGCTAACTTTTCATTTCCAGCAGGATCTCATATTGCAGAAGTTGAGATAGATCCAGATACTGGAGAAGTAAAATTAGAAAAATATACTGCTTGTGATGACTTTGGAAGAATTG
>CAZQZO010000021.1:0-1397 GCA_964597855.1 uncultured Halobacteriales archaeon
AGATTTTAAAACTTCATTTGATAAACCAAAAGAATTTTTAAAAGTTGTTTTTTCAGTAATTATTTTAAATAAATTTTGATTAGGTACTATAATATTAGTATCCAAATGTTTTTTTAATTCTTCTAAACCCTGCAAAGCGATTCTCATTTTTTTAGGGCCTTCATAAGAAAATGGAAGAGTTACAACTCCAACAGTTAGTATATTTAGTTCTTTAGCTGCTCTAGCTATGACATGTGCAGCTCCAGTTCCTGTTCCACCTCCCATACCTGCAGTTATAAAAACCATATTGCTACCTTTAATATAATCAACAATATCATTTAAAGATTCTTCAGCTGCAGCTTGTCCTATTTCATGTTTTGCACCTGCGCCTAAACCTTTTGTTAAGTTTGATCCTAACTGTATTTTAGCATGAGCTTTATTTAATCTTAAATCTTGCGCATCAGTATTTACCGCAACAAATTCTACTCCTTCCATTCCTGCTTCGATCATGCCATTTAGAGCGTTTCCGCCTGCTCCACCTACACCTAAAACTAAAATTCTTGGTTTTAACTCTCTTAATTCTGGTCCTTTAATAGTTATAGTCATTTCCCCTCCTTGTTAAATTGTGATTCCCATTTTAGACTTGCTCTATTCAAATTAGCTTTTTTTCTAGCTTGTATTTTGAATTTTTCAAATAGCTTTGGTTCCCAAATTTGAAAAGTTTTTCCTTGACCCACAAAGAGCATTGAATCCTTAATCTTTGCATGATTTAATAATTTTTTAGATAAAGAAATTCGTCCTTCACTATCAAATTGTAAATTTATACTTTCTGATAAAACTGAAGTAGCGAAAATATCTCTTTTTTCCTCGAAAGGACTTAATGAATCTATTGAATCAGATAATTTTTCAATTCTATTTTGTGAGCATCCCTCAATTGAAGGATTATTAAATGATGGATAACAAATAACACCGTTGTATCCCATGCTGTTTAAGTAAGATCTAAAACTAGCTGGCACAGAAACCCTCCATTTTTTGTCTAGTTTGTTTTCGTATGAAGATAAAAACATAATTTTTAAAGTCAGCAGCGCTAATTAGAAAATCTAAAACCTTTTTATGATTTATCTTTTTAGGCTCCATATACCCCTCCTTTGGGAATACATGGGATAATATGGGTTTTAAATCAGTACGTCAATACCTTTATTTTAGCTCTTTTTTAGAAAATTATAGGTTTTTTAGGTAATATTTAATATTATCCCTTTAAACGTAAAAGTTGATACTTTGGTACAGAATTGAATCATTTCAGAATCAAAACGTGAACATTTATGATTTTCTATTTTTAAGGGTGTAAACAACTTTTAAATTAGCCAGACAATCTGTAAGCCGGGTTCTGTCATTTAAATTAGTCATTTGTCTGGGAC
>CAZQZO010000022.1:0-1381 GCA_964597855.1 uncultured Halobacteriales archaeon
CCATAACCTATGCAAGTATAAATAATATCTGGATATAATTCTTTTAAATTTCTTAAAGCCATTATTACCTTTTCATGATTTTTTCTTTTGTCATATCTTGAAACAGTAATTAATCTTGTTTTTTTTCCCTTTAATAACTTTTCTGCATCTTTTAAGCTTGTTTCGTCTAAATTTTTTACTGGGTCAATACCAGGATTAATTACAGAAATTTTATTTGCAATAACACCCAAATTAATTGCTAAGTCTTTTGTATATTTTGAATTAGATACAATATGATCAACATTATTCAAAACTTTTAATACTCTTTTATTTAAGTTGGTTCCTTTGTCATGGTTAATTTCTTTTGAATGAATTAAACAAATTTTTTTTTTATTTGTTTTAATTAATTCTATACTTTTCCAATGATCAGCAATAACCCCTTCAATATTTTTATTTTTTTTTATAAATTCATTTACCAAGTATGCTTTTCTATATTTTTTAAATAACTTAAATCCACCAATTCGTTCAACGCTAAAGGATACGCTGTTATCATAATTTTTATGATCCTTATGAAAGTCTGCAAAAACTTTAATCATAAAATGTTTTGAAAGAGAATTTGATAGTCCCCACATTAAATTTTGCATACCACCTAGCTCAGGAGGAAAAGATCTAGTAACAACTAAATACATTAATTATTAAACCACTTTATATTACAACCCATACTTGGAATTTGCTCTTTAGGTCCGTTGCCAGTTTCCGCAATTTGTTTCATTGCCTGGTATAAATCACTATCACCACTACCAACTGGTTTTAAATCATTAAGTTCTCTTATTCTTCCCCTGTATTGTAGTTCCAAGTTTTTATTATAACCAAAAAAATCTGGAGTACAAACTGCTCCATATTTTTTTGCAATTTTTTGAGTTTCATCAATAAGATAAGGAAAACTAAAATTATGATTTTTAGAAAACTTTATCATGTTTTCAAAAGAGTCTTCTGGGTAGTTTTTTACGTCATTTGAGCAAATTGCTACAGATTTTATTCCCAAACTATCTAGTTTGTTGCAATCTTCAACCATCTCCTCAATTACCGCTTTAACATAAGGACAATGATTACATATAAACATTATTAAGGTTCCTTTTTCTCCTTTAATATCATTTAAGGAAATAATCTTGTTATCTGTTGAATTTAATTTGAAATCTTCCGCTTTTTTTCCAAAATCACATATTGGTGTTTTTGTTAGTGCCATGTTAAGTATTATATAGAGTATGTTTTACGATTTGGAAAATAAA
Organism: uncultured Halobacteriales archaeon; assembly: GCA_964597855.1. Lineage (GTDB taxonomy): Archaea > Halobacteriota > Halobacteria > Halobacteriales > Hikarchaeaceae > Hikarchaeum. The sequence goes on from CAZQZO010000022.1 coordinate 1,269, forward strand.
AAACCAAAAAATTTTGGCGAAAATTGGGTTGCCCCGAATGCAACTATTATTGGCGATGTAACCTTAGAAAAAAATACAAGTATTTGGTTTAATGCAACCTTAAGAGGAGATAT
>CAZQZO010000023.1:0-1361 GCA_964597855.1 uncultured Halobacteriales archaeon
CAATTGTTGCTTTAATTGTTACCTTACAACCAATATTAACAAACATTTTATCAGGTCCTTTATTTGGCGAAAAAATAACTTGGAAGCAATGGGTGGGCATGATTTTTGGATTTTTAGGTTCATTACTAGTTTTGGGTGTAGATTTTGAAAATGAATTACCTTTAGTTGGTGTATTAGTTTCAATTGGAGCGCTTACAGCAATAACTAGTGGAACTCTTTGGCAAAAAAAACTAAGCGGGAAATTATCTTTGACTGTGAATAATGGCTATCAGGCCATTGGAGGATGTATTTTTAATTTAATATTAATGTTTTTTTTAGAAAATCCTTTTATTAATTTTACTTTTAGTTTTGTTCTTGGAATGTCTCATCAAATACTACTTGTATCGTTTGGTGCATTTACTATTTTAATGTTTTTAATAAAAGATGGATCTGTTAGCAAAACAACTACTCTATTTTTTTTAGTTCCTCCTACCTCAGCAGTTATGGCATTTATTTTTATTGATGAAAACTTAACTAAAATTGATATTTTAGGTTTAATAATAGCTACTATTGGAGTTTATATTGCAACAAGAAAATAAATTTTACTTTATTTTTCTTTAAGTCTTGGAAATAATTCAACAAAATTACATGGTTTATGATTTACATCTAATTGATGTACCAAAATTTTATCCCAAGCATCAGTAACACCTCCTGAAGAACCCGGTAAAGCAAAAACATATTTGCCATTAGCTAAAACTGCACAAGCTCTTGATTGAATTGAAGATGTACCAACAGTTTTTAAACTAATAGTTCTAAATACTTCTCCAAATCCTGGAATATGTTTATCAGCTATTTCATCTATTGCCTCAGGAGTGATATCTCTTCCAGTTAAACCGGTTCCTCCAGTAGTGATTATCACATCAATTTTTTTCTTTTTTAACCATTTCTTAATTATTTTTTTTATGTCTTTTTTATTGTCTTTACATATCTTTCTATCAATTAAATTATGTTTAGCTTTTTCTATTTTCTGAACAAGAATTGATCCCGATTTATCATTTTTTAAAGTTCTAGTATCTGTAACAGTTAAAAGTGCTATATTTACTCTCATAAATTTTATTAATTTAAAATGATTATATTATCAATTTTATTTTTTGTTACAGCAATATTGTATTCAAGCGTTGGATTTGGTGGAGGCTCAACTTACCTTGCTTTGATGTTGATATGGGGTATTCCATACTACATATTTCCCATTATTGCTTTAAGTTGCAACATAATTGTCGTTTCTGGAAATTGTTTCAATTATATAAAAGCAGGAAATTTAAATTTCAAATTATTAATACCTTATTTAATTGGATCTATACCGTTAGCTTTTATAGGAGGAT
>CAZQZO010000024.1:0-1346 GCA_964597855.1 uncultured Halobacteriales archaeon
TCGAACAATCTAAAATTTTTAGCTTGGTCTTTCATGTCTGCTTCTTTATTTAAATTTATTGCTTCTCTTCCATAAATTCCTCTTCCAATACCAACCTCAACTCTACCTTTTGACAATTGATCTAGTAGAGCAATATCTTCTGCCATTCTGATTGGATTATGAAAAGTAATTACATTACAAGCTTGGCCAATTCTAATATTTTTTGTTCTAGCTGCCGCGTCAACTCCCATCATTAATGGATTTGTAAGTGACTCCATACCTTCGTGATTAAAATGATGTTCAGTGTACCATATGGAATTCCATTTATTTTGATCACAATATTCAGTTATGTCCCTAGCTTCGTCTAATACTTGATCGTAAGGTTTATGTGTCCAATTTGTTGTATTACAAAAATATCCAAATTTCATGTTTTCTCCTTTAAATTTTCTAATTTAAAATAGTCGACCGATCCCACTTTCGTATTGGATATTTACGACGAGTTATGTATCGCTTTTATAGATTTATATCATATAAATTTACATTATAAAATAAAATCTATTTATGAAAAAATTGTGGGCGGCTTCAAAAAATACTAAAATTAACTCTAATTTATATTCATTTGAGAAATTTATTTCTCAAAAATATAGTTTAAATCTTAAAAAAAATTATCAAAAAATATTAAGATGGAGTATTGATAATTCTCCTATTTTTTGGGATGCGGTTTGGGATTATTGTAAAATAAAAGGTTTTAAAGGAAAAAAGAAAATTATTAAATCTAAAACTTTTTATAAAAATAATTTTTTCCCTGATCATAAATTAAATTTTACAGAAAATATTCTTTCAAAAGAAGACAATTCAAAAGCGATTACTTTTATAAGTGAAAATGGATTTAAAGAAATTAAAACTTGGAAAAATATAAATAATAATGTTTCTAGATTAACTAAGTTACTAAAAAAGATTAATGTTAAATCTAAAGATAGAGTTGCAGGATATATGGCAAATACTAGCGAAACAGTTGAAGGTTTCTTAGCTACCGCATCTTTAGGAGCTATTTGGTCAACTTGTTCACCAGATTTTGGAACAAGAGGTGTTATTGAAAGATTTTCACAAATCAATCCAAAAGTTTTATTTGTGACTGATAGATACTATTATAATGGAAAAGAAATAAATATTTTAGAAAGATTACCTGATCTTTTAAAAAATGTAAGTAGCATTAAATATGTAATAATCTGTAATTATCCAGGCAAAGGATATTTAAAAAGAAATTTAAAAATTAAAAATGTAAAATTTATAAAATGGAAAGACATAAATAAATTTTCAACAGTAAAATTAAAATATAATAAATTTAACTTTAATCATGAATTAGC
>CAZQZO010000025.1:0-1337 GCA_964597855.1 uncultured Halobacteriales archaeon
ATTTTCCTTTATATGCTACAAAATGTCTTAATAAATGTTTAAAAATAGAGAAAATATAAAAGAAATAGAAGAAGGCAATCTGTTGTCTCCTAAATTTGACAATGATGGGCTAATACCTGTCATTACTATGTGTTCAAAAACAAAAGAAATACTAATGCATGGATATATGAATGTTGAAGCCTTAAAGCTAACAATAGAAACAAAAGAAGCTCATTATTGGAGCAGATCTCGAAAAGAAATTTGGCACAAAGGAAAAACAAGTGGATTTGTTCAAAAAATAAAAGAAATTAGAATTGATGATGATCAAGATTCAATTTGGCTAGTTGTTGATATTGGTGAAGGATCTAGTTGTCATGTAGGTTATAGATCATGTTTTTATAGATCTGTCCCTCTAGGTAAAATTGATAATGCCAGAGAAATAAAAATGGAATTTAAAGAAAAAGAAAAAAAGTTTGATCCTGATAAAGTTTACAAAGGACAACCAAATCCAACAAAAATTTAATTAATATATGAAAAATGAAAATAATGGACTGGTTTTAAGGCCTTTTGGTCCATCAATAGCAAAAGTTACAGTCCCTACTGATATTATTAAAAAATTAAATGATTATGTTGATAAAACTATTCAAGACGAAAATAAATCTAAAAAATTAGATATGGGTCATTCATTAGCTGGTAATGTAAAGCAAGAATTCAAACTAGAAAAAGATTTTATGGACTCTAGTGGGTGGACAAAGTTCTTAGTCAATAATTCACTTCAATGGATTTTGAGTGCTATAAACAGAAAAATAACTAAATTTAACTTAATTGACTCTTGGATAGTAAGGCAGTTCGAAAATGATTACAATCCACTTCATATGCATGGTGGACATATATCTGGTGTAGGATATCTTAAAGTTCCAAAAGATTTTGGAGAATATTCCCAAAAAAATAAAGAAGTAAATAAAAATGGAACCCTTACACTTGTATATGGTTCTGAGGCTTTTATGGCAAATTCAACATTCAGTATCACTCCAAAAGTAGGTGAGTTTTATTTTTTTCCTCATTATATGATGCATGTAGTTTACCCTTTTAAAAATAGTAATGAAGAAAGAAGATCTATATCTTTTAATGCTACAATCGATCAAGATATTTTTGTTTCTTACAAAGAATAAAAAATTATTAAGAAAAGTTTATGTCTGAAAAAAATATACAAAAAAATGTCCTGGGCGAAGAACTAGAAGAATGTTCTAGAGATCCTTTAACAGGATGGTTTAGAGATGGATGTTGTAATACAGATGAAAACGATCATGGTCTTCATACTGTTTGTGTAAAAGTTAATAATGAATTTTTAGAATGGT
>CAZQZO010000026.1:0-1322 GCA_964597855.1 uncultured Halobacteriales archaeon
CCATCTATTTTAAATCTTTTACCTTTTATTTCATCATAACCACCTATAAGCTCATCAGTAGAAAGTTCTGCAAAATCCTTTAAAGTTTTAATTTTTTTTTCACCTAATGTAACAAGCATACCGTGTGTAATACCATTTAAATTTATCAGTTTATCCTCTACACCAAGTTCTTTTAATTTTTTTGCAATATTCTCTTTTTCTTTTTTTAAGTGCTCTTCTGATCTTTCTTTTAATTCTTTTGCTGTATTTTCGTCTATTCCTTCAATTTTTACAATATCTTCAAGTGTTGATTGTTTAATATCTTCTACAGAAGAAAAACCTTCGGCAACTAATAATTGTCCAAGGGTTTCATCTACTTCTAAATTCTTTACAAAAATTTCAGTTTTATCTTTAAATTCTGCTTGTCTTTTTTCAGATTCTTCACTTTCAGTTAAAATATCAATTTCGAAGTCCATCAATTTTGATGCCAATCTAACATTCTGACCTCTTCTTCCAATTGCTTTACTTAAATTTTCTTCAGTTAGAATAACTTCTATCCTTTTATTTTGGTCATCTATAATTACCTTTTGAATTTCTGCAGGAGCCAAAGCACTTACAACTAATGTAGCTGGATCTTCTGACCAATTAACTATGTCTATTTTTTCGCCATGAAGTTCATTAACAACAGATTGAACTCTACTACCTCTCATTCCAACACATGCCCCTACTGGATCAATTGAAGAATCTTTAGAATAAACACAAATTTTTGCTCTACTGCCTGGATCTCTAGCTGATGACTTAATCTCGATAATACCATCATAAATTTCTGGAACTTCTTGAAAAAATAATTTTTCCATAAACTTTGGATTTGCTCTTGATAAAAATATTTGTTGCCCTTTATTTTCTCTAATTACATCACTACAATATGCCTTTATCCTATCACCAGTTTTTAAAATTTCCCTAGGTATAAGTTCATCTTTTCTTATAATAGCTTCTGATCTATTTAAATCTACAATTACATTTCCATACTCTAATCGTTTAACGATACCACTTAGAATTTCACCTTTTTTTTCAATAAAATCATTATATTGTCTTTCTCTTTCAGCGGCTCTTACACTTTGGGTTATTACCTGTCTTGCAGTTTGAGCTGCGATTCTTCCAAAATCAACAGGGGGTAATTGCTGAAATATTTCATCACCAACTTTAAAATCTTCTTTTTTTTCATTTTTAATTGCATCATTTAATGAAATTTGCGTATCAAAATTTTCTGGTGCTTCTACTATGGTCAATACTTTGTGAAGACTTATATCTCCATTTTCTCTATTAATTTTTGCACGTATATC
>CAZQZO010000027.1:0-1212 GCA_964597855.1 uncultured Halobacteriales archaeon
CTCTAGTTAAAACAGTTTCAATTTTAATTACTTTATTTTTTAAACTATTTATAAATTTTTCCGTTCTTTCAAACTCATAATTTTCTTTTTGGAATATTTTTATAATTTTGTGATTTTTAAATACCTCTAAGAGATAAGAAATTAATTTTCCCGAAATATCCTGCGCTTCTGTGGTAACTTTTCCCATTCTTTTTCCCAATGTACGTGCCGCCAAAGAAGCTAAAGGAATCATAATCATTGCAAATATTGCTAACTTCCAATTTTGGTAAAACATTACTCCCAAAAGTCCAATTAATGTGAGTGTATCTTTAGTTATATTTAATATTACTGTACTTACCAACTTAGTAATCATTCCTATATCAAAAGTTAAGTGCGAAATATATTTGCCTGAGTGTTTTTCATCCATAGTTTCACTGTCAGCAGTAATAATATTTTTCATAACTTGAAATTGTAAAATTTTAGTAACTTCTTGTCCTACTTTAATTAATATTGTTTTAGCAAAATATAAAGAGGCGCCTTTTAAAGAAAAGGCAATAATAATTGCTAAGGGAATTAATAATATTAAAGTTTGATCTTTATCAATGAATATTTTTTTAATTGCAGGATCCAATAACCATGCTATTGCAGAAGTACTTAGTGCAACTAAGATTGAAAAAAAAACTGATAATAATATTTTTGGTAAGAATTTTTTTGTATAATCATTATAAAGTCTTTTCAAAATTTGAATGTTGCTCATAAATTAAATTATTTTACCAATCAATAAATTTACGAAGATAATAAAACCTAACATATTATTTGATTTAAAAATTTTTAAACAATTGTCGCCAATAAGTATATTTAATTTTTTTATTTGATAAAACATATGAATTGCTGGAATTAGTAAAAATAAAAAAAATATATTAGAAAAATTCATTAGAAAACCGATAGTAGTAATTGATAATAAAGAAATTAAATAGCATAATGAAATAAATTTTTTAGGGTTTTTTTTAAATTTTATTGATGTTGATTTTACTCCAATTATTTCATCATCCTTAATGTCTTGATATCCATAAATTGTGTCATAGCCTAGTGTCCAAAATATGGCCCCAATATAAAATACAATTGGTATATAGCTTAAATTTTGCTGTACCGATGTCCACCCAAGTAATAAACCATAGTTAAATGTAATTCCTAAAAAAAGTTGAGGCCAATATGTAAATCTTTTCATATATG
>CAZQZO010000028.1:0-1203 GCA_964597855.1 uncultured Halobacteriales archaeon
GAGTTATCGTGGAATCTACTGGAGAATCACTCGGAACACCTAGTGAGATTAACGTTGCCCTGATTGGTTTGGGAGTTGTCGGAACTGGTGTGGCAGACCATATTTTGAACAATGGATTATCCCTTTTTGATGTTACTGGACGCACCGTTAACTTGAAGAAGGTGCTGGTTCGTGATGTCTCCCGCCCAAGAGATATTGAACTTCCCGCCGGTATGATGACCGCCAACTCGGAAGAGATATTGGATGACCCGAATATCCACATCGTAGTAGAGGTGATGGGTGGAACTGACCCGGCAGAGGATTACTTCAAGAATGCCCTTGCTGCCGGGAAGCACATCGTCACTGCCAACAAAGAAGTCATGGCGAAGTCTGGACCGGAGCTCATGGCTTTGGCCAGGAAGAACAACGTCAATCTTCTGTTTGAGGCTAGCGTCGGTGGCGGAATACCTATCGTTGGCTGCATGATGAATGAGCTGGCTGCTAACGAAATCCGTTCAATCCGCAGCATCATCAACGGAACCACTAACTACATTCTCACCAAGATGGCGCATGAAAGAACTGGCTTCAAAGAAGCCTTAGGTGAGGCGCAGGCGTTGGGATATGCTGAATCTGATCCCACCAACGATATTGATGGAATCGACGCGGCTTACAAGTTGACGATTTTGGCATCGTTGGCCTATAGGCGTTCGTTCGAGCCCGCAGACATTTACCGCGAGGGCATATCCAAGCTCGACCCCCAAGATTTCAAGTATGCCAAGGAACTTGGTTATGCCATAAAATCTTTGGCTATTGCCAACATGGACAATGGCACAGTGCAACTCCGCGTTTATCCAGCGTTGGTGCCCGCTGAACACATGCTTGCCAAGGTTGATGGAGTGTACAATGCCGTCGAGGTTGACGGCAGCCTATCTGGAAAGGTGTTATTCCACGGAGCAGGAGCGGGACGGGAACCTACCACCAGCGCCGTGGTAGGTGATGTGATTGAAGCAGTCCGCAAGATTGGAAGCCACTCACCGTTGTTGTCGCCTCACAACGTTACTGAATTAAAAGTTCGCCCCATTGGTGACCTGAAATCACGCTATTATGTGCGGTTAGATGTGTCTGATCATCCTGGAGTTCTGGCCCAGATCGCCCAAGTTCTGGGTGATGGACAAATCAGCATCGCAGCCGTATTGCAGAGAGACACTCACCCGGAGACCGAGA
>CAZQZO010000029.1:0-1154 GCA_964597855.1 uncultured Halobacteriales archaeon
AGTTGTACTTGTGATAAACTATAAAACTATAGTGTCCTGATAGCATTATAAATAACACTAAAAAAGTTGAATAATTATTATGAATTGATCTTTGCTTGGCAGCTAGAGATAAGCTTAAGTCAAATTTTTCATTTTTTGAACTACTATTAATTATATTCATTTGATTTGGAATAATTACAGTAAACACATTTGCAAACATGTTTGTACCAATTATTAAACCAACACTTAAAAATGCAAATTTTGGACCAAATATTTTTGTTAAAACAAAAGAAATAATAATAAGCAAAATAAACATTATTAATCCAAATAAAATATTATTATTAACCAGTTTAGATTTGCATAATAAATCATAAACAAACCAAGAAACAGCAAGTGATAATACAGATATTGAAATCGCATAAATTGGTGTTATTTGCATAACTCTTTTATCAATCATTAAAACTCCTGAATTATAATAGTAAATTATAATTAGAAGCAGTATTCCGGTTATAAATGTTAAATAACTTTGCCACTTAAAAATTACTAAACTGTTAAGATATTTTAAAGGTGGGGAATTTTTTAACCTAGTTAATTTATAATAATATCCAGAGTGCATTAAGTAGCCTTCACCATCTATTTCATTGCTAGATATCTCTTTGTTAAGTTTATTATCTAAATAATTAAATAAAAAACTATTACCAACCCATAAAATTGCGAATAAAACATGTCCCCATCTTAAGACAAGCTCAAGCCATTTTAATGTGTAAGGAATAAATTCCATAATTAATACTTTATCTTGTCAGTTTTTTTATCCCAAATTTCAAAAGCTTTTAATCCTTCATCTCTCATAATTTGAGTCATTTTAATTTTTTTTTCTTCATCACTTTTTTGAAGTTCTGTGTAAATAATAGGATCTAAAAAATCAATATTATGAGCATCATTTCTTGTGTTTGCATAATATACTTTGTCAATATGCGACCAATAAATTGCTGACAAACACATTGGGCATGGTTCACAATTTGAATAGAGTTCATATCCACTTAAATCAAATGTATTTAATTTTTTACAAGCTTCTCTTATAGCAGTTATTTCACCATGTGCCGTTGGGTCATTATTAACCGTAACTCTATTCATTCCTTCTGAAATAATTTTTCCATCCTTAACAATTACAGAAC
>CAZQZO010000030.1:0-1134 GCA_964597855.1 uncultured Halobacteriales archaeon
TTCAGCAGAATTAGCTTTTAAAGAAGCTTCTGACTCAGGCTCTTTGCTTGGTGGAAAAATGATTAAACCCTTAAGAGCAGATTCAACTTGTGTAGATTCAGCTGCTGCAACAACTGCTGCAGAAGGATTAGTTGCGCAAGGAGTTGCTGCGATTATGGGAGCAGACTGTTCTGGAGTTACTGGAGCAATCGCTAGTAATGTTGCGGTACCAAAGGGTGTTGTTATGATTTCACCTTCAGCAACATCGCCAGGTCTAACGACTTTAGATGATAAGGGATTTTTCTTCCGTACAGCTCCATCAGATGCACGTGGTGGTCAAATTCTTGCTGACATTACTAAGGACAGAGGAATTAAAAGTGTTGCAGTTACATACACTAACAATGACTATGGTAAAGGTTTAGCTGATGTTTACGCAGCAGCAGTTAAAGCTCATGGTATTAAAGTTACAACAGTAGCAGCACACGAAGATGGTAAAGCCGACTATAGCTCAGAAGTTGGAGTATTAGCTTCTGCGGGCGGTGATGCCGTTGCAGTGATTGGATATCTTGACCAAGGTGGTAAAGGAATAATTCAAGGATCTATAGATTCTGGTGCCTTTGATACGTTTATATTATCAGATGGTATGATTGGTGATTCTCTTACTGATGCATTTGGTAAAAGTTTAAATAAATCATTTGGTTCTTTACCAGGTTCAACAGGTAAAGGAGCTGGAGTTTTCACAAAAGTTGCAAAAGCAGGTGGAATTGATTCTTCTGGTCCATACACTGGAGAATCTTATGATGCGGCAGCTTTAATCGTGCTTGCAATGCAAGCTGGTGGATCAGCTGACCGTGGATCAATTGCTAAAAATGTAATGGCTGTAGCTAATGGCCCAGGAACAAAAATCTATCCTGGACAATTAAAAAAAGGTTTAGACCTTTTAGCTAAAGGAAAAGCAGTAGATTACGAAGGAGCAACTGGTGTTAACTTTACAGATGTTGGAGAAGCTTTTGGTTCTTTCTTAGAGAAAGAAATTAAAGGTGGTAAATTTAAAACTAAAAAACAAAGATAATAATTAATTTAATAAACCTCGGCGATTTTATCGCCGAGGTATTACTATTAGAGGTTAGTAATTAGTTAATCTCTTATTGCGTA
>CAZQZO010000031.1:0-1133 GCA_964597855.1 uncultured Halobacteriales archaeon
AAAAATGCACCGTAGAACGTTACAAAGAATTTTGTCTAAAAGATCTCCTAAATAACTTTATTTATTTTTTTAATCCAAGGATACAAAATAGTTAGTAAAGTAATTTTGAATAGTTCAGCTAGTAAAAAAGGCTGAGCTCCCAATTCAAAAATTGGCTTATCCCATCCAATTAAATATCCTAGCCACAATAAACCTAAAATATATATAAAGCTTACTGAAAAAGTCAGCCAAGAAAATATGACAAGTATATCAAAGTATTTGTGATTAAATCTTTTGAATAAATTTTTAAAAATTCCTGCGAAATAAACTGCCACTAAAAAACCAATTAAATAACCCATTGTTGGGCCTGTAAAATAAATTAATCCAATTCCTTTTTCTGGTGAATTAGCAAATACAGGAAGTCCAAAAATTCCTTCAAATAAGTAAAGACTTACAGTAACTAAACCAATTTTAAATCCAAAAGCTAAACCAAGAAATAGCACAACAAAAGTTTGCATTGTCATTGGGACTGGATAAAAAGGAATTTTAACTTTTGCTGAAATTGTAAGAAGTAAACTACCTAATATTGCTATTACAATAATCTTCGCAACTTTATTTATTTCAATTTTTTTAATTGCTTCCATAATTATGTACAATACAACTTTTTCTAATTAAATCTACTCTTTTGTAAGATCAATAAACACATCTTCCAAATCACCTTCATCTGTTGAAATATCATAGATTTCCATTCCAGCGTTTTTAATATTATTTATTATTTGATCTATTTTATGTTTTTTTCTTTCATATAAAACAATTATTTCGTTATTTGAATTATATGAAAATTTTATTCCATTAATTTTTTCTTCACTAATTTTTTTAATTTCTTTTACTTTAAATATAATTTTTTTAGTTTTTATTCTATCAAGTAAATTTTCTGTTGTATCAAGCATAACTAGATTTCCTTTATTTAGTATGGCGATTCTGTTGCACATTTCCTCAGCTTCATACATTAGATGAGTAGTTAAAATTATTGTAACTCCTTTTTTATTAAGTTCTTTTACATTACTCCATAAGTTTTGTCGTAATTCAACATCAACTCCTGCTGTTGGTTCATCTAAAACTAAAATAGGAGGTCTATGCACCATAGCTTTAGC
>CAZQZO010000032.1:0-1117 GCA_964597855.1 uncultured Halobacteriales archaeon
AAATTTGGTTTCCAATGATTTAAAAATTTAGATACAAAAACTGGAATATCTAAAGGTAAAAATTGATGTATTACTTTTTCATCCCCTTCAAACCTTTTGTTTAAAATTTGTGAAGAACTTAATGTGATAGTTGTAATAAGAATTTTATTTATTTTTTTTTCTTCTTTAAGAGAATCAATCAAAGGCAAAATACTCATTGCCTCCCCAACACTAGCAACATGGAACCAAACTAAATACCCGCTACCTCTTTCAACTTTTATTTCGGATAATTTTTCTTTATATCTTAAGTTATGTTCTTTTTTTTTAAACCTTCTGAAGTGTAGAAAAAAATAAGAAAATGGATAAAAAAGGTATGATAATAATTTATACCAAAAAAACATATTTTAATTAGCGCTTAGTTGTTTACTGTAGAGATTTTTATAAACTATTGAATTTTTTAATAGATCATCATGTTTGCCTGTTTCAATAATTTTTCCTTCATTAAGAACAATTATTTTGTCTGCTCTCATTATGGTCGAAAGTCTATGAGCTATTACTAAAGTTGTTTTATTTTTAGTTAAGTTTAATATTGCATTTTGAACTTTTTCCTCGGAATCGGCATCTAGTGATGATGTTGCTTCATCTAAAAGAATAAGAGATGTATCTTTTAAAATTGCTCTTGCTATTGAAATCCTCTGTTTTTGACCGCCAGATAACCTTACTCCATTCTCACCGATTATAGTTTCATAAGATTGAGGTAGTTTTTCAATAAATTCATCTGCAGCTGCAAATCTACAAGCTTTTTTAATTTCTTCATCAGTAGCAGTTAAATTCGCATATGCTATATTTGCTCTAACTGAATCATCAAATAATATTATATCTTGACTAACCATGGATATATTTTTTCTTAAGGATGATAATGTAACCTCAGAAATATCTTGTTCATCAATAAAAATTTTACCATTTGTAGGATCGTAAAATCTTGGTAAAAGGTTTATTATTGTACTTTTTCCAGCTCCACTATGACCTACAAATGCTACAGTACTTCCTCCGTCTATAGAGATGTTAATATTTCTAATAGCACTAGATTTTGTTTTTGGATAAGCAAAATCTACATTTTTAAATTCAATTTTTGCTT
>CAZQZO010000033.1:0-1107 GCA_964597855.1 uncultured Halobacteriales archaeon
GCACAAATAACTCCTGCTGCAAATCCACGATTATAATTTGCTTTAACCATTGCTGGGAAAGCTAGTAACCCCATTAGAGTAACAACAGCACCAATTATTCCGCTTGCAGTAGCAAATATTGCACATGTAGCAAGAGCAGCAACAGCCATTGATCCAGGGAGATGACGTGTAGCTAATTGTAAACTAAAAAATAGACGATTTACTATATTTGCTCTTTCCACAACATAACCCATGAATAAAAATAGTGGTATAGCTACGAGAACATCGTTCTCCATCACCGAATAAGTATTTTGATTGAGTAGATAAAAAATTTGATTTAATAATATATTACCTTCCTGGTAATAAGCATAGTAACCAAACCCTACACCCATTGCTATCAAAGTGAATGCTATGGGAAATCCCAATAACACTAGGAAAATAAATATAGATAACATTAAAATTGCTACTTGCGGGTCTGACATTTAATTTTTTAGTGCCTTTCTTTGTCTATCTTCTTCTTTTTTTCTTGCTACTAAATTTTCTTCCGTTTCACGCACATCTTCATGCCTTTTCATCCATTGACCTTCCTTAATACAAAGAATACATCGCATGCTTTCTGAAATACCTTGTAAAATAAGTAGACCACCTGCAAGAGGTATTAATGATTTAAAAAAGTAAATCTGAATTCGGGCTGGGCTATTCCAACTAACTTCTTTGTATCTCCAAGAGTCAGATGCAATTTCATACCCAAAGTAAAATAAAGCTAACATGCCAGGGAAAAAGAAAAATATATAAAGTATTAAATCAATTCTTGCCTGCACTTTAACTGGAAATAATCTATACAAAACATCGCCTCTTACATGTGCATCTTGGGCTAAAGCGTATGGTCCTGCCATTAGAAATAAACCACCATACATTTGCACCATCATATCAAATGCCCAGACTGTGGGAGCGTTTAAAACATATCTAACAAAAACTTCATATGTAACAGAAAGAGTTAAAACTAATATGCACCACCCAAAAGCTCTACCTATGGAAATGCTTAGACTTTCAAAAAAATATATGTATTTTTTCATTTGATTTATCTTAATTGAAAAGGGCGACTTTTAAAAGTCGCCCTTTAAAAAA
>CAZQZO010000034.1:0-1107 GCA_964597855.1 uncultured Halobacteriales archaeon
ACGTCCGTAATGGTTATTACGAAATTCGTTTATCGTCATAGTTGGAAAACCAACATTAATAATATAAAACCTATTAACTTAGATTCAATAACTAATTCATGAAATTAACAAAAGAACAAACGCAAGAGATAAAAGATCAGCAAAATCAGGAAAATAAAACCAAAAGAGTTACAGCTCCAGAGCTTGAAAAAATTCTTTATGAAGCAATTCCCATTCTTGATCACGGATTTATAAGAGTGATCGATTATATGGGTGACGATACTTCTATAGTCCAAGCAGCAAGAGTATCTTATGGAAAAGGAACAAAAAAAGTTTCTACAGATAGTGGATTAATAAAATATTTAATGCGTCATTGGCACAGTACTCCTTTTGAAATGTGTGAAATTAAATATCATGTCAAACTTCCCATTTTTATTGCGCGACAATGGATAAGGCACAGAACTGCAAATGTTAATGAATATTCAGCTAGATATTCAATTTTAGATAAAGAATTTTATTTACCAGGATCTGAAAATCTAGCCGCACAATCTCAAAGTAATAGACAAGGTAGAGGGGAAGTTATTGAGGGAGAACAAGCAAAGCAAGTTTTAGAATTATTGAAAAATGATGCAGAACGTACTTATAAAAATTATGAAGAAATGCTTAATCAAAGATTTGATGGCACAACAATCGATGAAAATAAAAAAGGATTAGCAAGAGAACTTGCAAGAATGAACTTAACTTTAAATACTTATACCCAATGGTATTGGAAAACTGATTTATTGAATTTAATGAATTTTTTAAGACTAAGAGCAGATAGTCATGCACAATATGAAATTAGAGCTTATGCAGAAGTGATGCTTGATACATTAAAAAAATGGGTTCCAATTACCTATGATGCTTTTATGGATTATAGAGTTGGGGGTACAGAAGTTTCAGCAAAAGGAAAAATTGTAATTCAAAAACTTATCAAAGGGGAAGATATTAATGTTGATGATTCAGGTCTATCAAAAAGAGAGTGGAATGAATTAATGACTGCTTTTGATTTTAAAGATAAGCTGATTTAATTTTATTTGCAAAATTCAAATAAATTTTAGATATTTCATGTTCAGGATTAGACTCAACTAA
>CAZQZO010000035.1:0-1089 GCA_964597855.1 uncultured Halobacteriales archaeon
TATCTGAGCGACACAAATCTACTCCGATGGTGGGACGAACCTTGCACCAACAAGCCGCTCCCATAACATTTGGGCTTAAAGTCGCGAAGTGGGCCATGGCAATTCATGAGGCTGCTCAGAAAATTAAGAGAACTCGACACGAGACCCTTGCAGTCCAACTGGGTGGACCGGCTGGAACCCTAACCTCTATGCAACCTCATGGGACTCAAATAAGGAGCTTTTTAGCCACCCAATTGAAGCTCTCCGATCCTGGCTATTCTTGGCATACCGACCGAAGCCGGATCCTCACAGCCTGCTCAACAATGGCACAAGTGGCTGGAATCCTTGCAAAGATTTCCAACGATTTCCTGTTAATGATGCAAAATGAAATAGGTGAAATTAGCGAAGGTAATCCAGGTGGCTCCTCATCAATGCCGCATAAGCAAAACCCTGTCTGCACCCTCATTCCTCTATCCGTGCTTCCAATTATTAGTGCTCAACTAGCTACTATAGCTAGTCTTCAAGCTCACCCTCAGGAACGTTCTGCAGGAGAGTGGCACGCGGAGTGGATCATTATTCCATCAATGTCATCCCTCACACTTTCGGGCATCGAACAAACCCATCTTCTTCTCTCCAAACTACAGGTGAATGACGGTCAGATGGCCAAAAACCTGGAAAATACTAAAGGAAGTCTTGCTACCTCCGAGTTAAAGAATTTACTTTCATCATCTATCAGTGCAAAACGATCAAGTGAACTAGTAGAAATCCTGCTCAAGGGGGATAATACAGAGGGGTTTTCCATAGCCGCCCTAGCCAATTCAGAGTTAGTAGCTGCCGTGGGCAAAGAAGAACTTCAAACCCTATTTAGTTACCGGGATCACCTCAAAGAGAGTGAACAAGAGACCAAACGGATACTGAATAAAATAAAGACTATAAGTTGAGCCGAAAAAAATATGCCGTTAAAAATTACTGGAAAAACACGTATTTTTATGACCGTGGGCTACCCAATTTCACAGGTAAAGTCTCCTGGTGATATCACCGAGTGTTTCCAACGTCGTAATGTGGATGCCGTACACATTCCGTTGGAGGTTCAACCTAATGGGATCAACG
>CAZQZO010000036.1:0-1083 GCA_964597855.1 uncultured Halobacteriales archaeon
TCATATTCTATAAGCCTTTGCCATTAATTCGATGGGATGTAATGCCTCATCATTTGAAATTTTTGTATCTAACTCAAGTTGTTTTAAATGTTTGCCAGCTAAAGGACAATCTGATGCCATATATTTATTATTTTTATTTTTAATTTGCCTTGAAGCTGATTTGCCTACTTTTACGGCTAGATTATGTGTTTCTTTCATAACTCCAAAAGTTCCCCCATGTCCTGCACATTTTTCAACAACATCAATTTTTATATTAGGAATTAATTTCAACATATCTCTAGCTTTAATTCCCATATTTTGTGCTCTAGCATGACACGCGTGATGAATGGTTACTCCGCCATCTATCTCTTGAAGACCATTAGCTAGACCTTCTTTATTAGATATATCAACTATATATTCATCAATATCACTTACATGTTTTGCTAGTTTTTTTACATCTTCATTATCTGGAAGTAATAGTGGCCATTCAAACTTTAGCATCAAACCACAACTAGCTGTTAACGTCACAACTTGATAGCCTTTATCTACCCATTTTAATAAACTTTTTGAAACTTTTTTGGCTTGTTCAACCACTTTTTCTAATTCTGCTTGTTCTAAAAAAGGCATACCACAGCAACCATCATAAGACTCTTGAACCTCGACTCCATTTTTTCTTAAAACCTTAAGAGCCGCAATACCAGTATCTTTTTTATTAAAATTAACAAAACACGTTGAGTAAATAACTACCTTTCTATTTTTTGAACCCTGTTTTATGCTTTCAGAATCTTTATTTTTTCTAAAATAGCTTGAAAATGTTTCAGAATTATAAACTGGTAAAGTAACTCTTTTATCTATCCCAGTTACCACCTCTAATATTTTTCTAAAAAATTTATTCTTAATACTTGATATCCAATTTATAAATTTTGAAAATAAAACTCCAACTTTTGCATTTCTATCTATTTGGGCTAATTGTAGTGGTACTAATTTTAATTTATTATTTTTTTTTTGTAAAGTTCTATACCTTAACATCAAATGTGGAAAATCTAAGTCAAATTCGTGTGGAGGAACATAGGGACATTTTGTCATAAAACACATATCGCAAAG
>CAZQZO010000037.1:0-1082 GCA_964597855.1 uncultured Halobacteriales archaeon
AACATATGCGAGAAGCCATTTTGCAGCTTCAAGCAAACTCAAAACAAATCCTTTTCTTAAGCATTTGATCAGAGATAATAGTGTAATTATTAGATAAATTATATCAAACACCACTATATTTTCATAAAAATCTTTTAAGAATTCAAACATTACAAGTTATTTTCTGAACCAAAAGGTTTTACAATTAGAATTAGCCTAGGAAGCAATGTTAATACAGATATCATGGCCAATAACATCGCTATACCTGTAAAAACACCAAAATAAATTGTGGGTATAAAATTTGATAATACTAATATTGAAAAACCAAAAACAATAGTAATTGATGTATTTAGTATAGCAATACCTACAGTAGAGTGGCACAATTTAATTGTTTTTTCATATTTTTTATTCTGCTCAAACTCTTCTTTAAATCTATAAATATAATGAATACTATTATCCACAGCAATACCGATTGTGATTGCAGCAATAGTTATAGTCATCATGTCCAAAGGTATTCCTAATAATCCAATAATTCCTAAAATAAAAAATGCAGCTATAAAGTTTGGTATAACACCAATAAAAGATAATTTTATATTTTTAAATAAAATTAAAAACATAATAAAAATACCCATCATAACAAATCCAAGAGTTAATATTTGAGATTTAAACAAGCTTTGTAGCAAATTATTAAATAAAATTAAAACGCCAGCTAATTTATAACTATCTTTTTTTAACCCAAGTTTATTTTCAAGGTCATAGTTAATTTTTTTAATTAATTCATTTCTTTTCAAATTTTTTTGAGAATCTTTTATTCTTAAACTTATTCTTGCTTCATTATCTTTTATAGAGACATAG
The DNA here is from genome assembly GCA_964597855.1 of uncultured Halobacteriales archaeon. Classification (GTDB taxonomy): domain Archaea; phylum Halobacteriota; class Halobacteria; order Halobacteriales; family Hikarchaeaceae; genus Hikarchaeum. The sequence goes on from CAZQZO010000037.1 coordinate 835, forward strand.
GGATCGATTATTTCTTTTTTGATTGAATCTGGCATTTTGTTATAAAGCACTCCCATTTCCAATGTACCAAGTTCTTTACCATTATTTAATTGGGTTGCTACTTCAACGATTGATGAAAATGATAAAACTTTACCTATTTGTGGCAAATTATCTAAATATTTGTGTACCTTTTCTATCAGGTTAACTTTGTCTTTTGTAAACCAATATTTTTCAACATTTTGATCTTCCTCTTCATCCCAATCATCAAA
>CAZQZO010000038.1:0-1070 GCA_964597855.1 uncultured Halobacteriales archaeon
CATTTATTTCTTTGATAGATTTTATTTCACCTTTAATAAATTCAGCTCCTAATTCGATTGCTTTACTTTTTAATGCGTTATGAAATAAATAAGGATCAATCCAACCTTCAATTTTACTATCTGTGTAGGTTGCAGTTTCTATTCCATCATTGTTTACATATGGAAATACTTTTGATAATTCTTCACCCTTAATATTTTTTGTTCCTGCGTCACACGCTTTATGATTTTTAAGCGCTTCGTACTGTTCTTTAGCATGTTCAGGTCCAAATAATAATAAGTATCCATTGGGAACCATGCTCGCTGTAGGGTTTGGATTTTTTTCTGTCTTGAGTAATTCGGGTATTTGAAAAATAAAATCTCTTGCAAATTTCCCTAATAATATATTTTCTTTTTGAAAAAATTGTCTTCTAAAGCCTCCAAGAGATAATGGGAATGAAGCTTTTTTATATGTGGGATCTCTCTCAAAAACTTTAACTTTTCTTCCTGCCTTAGATAAAAAATAAGCTGATGAGGCTCCAATAATACCCCCACCTATTATTACTACATCATCCATATAAATTAATTATAATTTATTTACTTTTAATTAAGAAGAAGAATATTAAGATTTAAAATAAAAGCAAAACTTAACCAAATTATATAGGGCACCATTAATGCAGCACTAAATTTGTTTATTGGGTAATATAGTTTCGTTAACCATAAAACTAATAGTAGTATTGCAACTATTACTAGTAGAGCTAGAAATATCTGATGAAGAGCAAAAAATACAACACTCCAACTAGCATTAATTAAAAGATGAATAAAATAAATGTATATTACTTTTTCTGTTTTTTTAGGATTAATCCAAATCAACCAAGCTCCAAAAGCCATGGATACATAAAGAAATATCCAAATTGAAGGAAATACATAATCTGGTGGATTAAATGATGGTTTAATTAAAGTCGAATACCAAGGTTCTTTATATATACTGGTAACAAAGCCGCCCCAAGCTGAAGCACCAAACGAAAAGGCTAGGAAGAATAAAAGCGAAAAATACTTTTGAAAATTTTGCATAATTATATAGGTAACATTTA
>CAZQZO010000039.1:0-1050 GCA_964597855.1 uncultured Halobacteriales archaeon
AGTGGTTTGGCTTTGACGCTTCAATGTAATAATTTATTTTTTAAGGCGGTAGAAAAATTTCTATCGCCTTAAACTTATGTCACTTTTAGCTTACGGCGATACAGGTTGGGGAGATGAACTTTTCTTTGCAACATTAATGACCATAGCTGTAGCTACAGCAGCAATCTTTATTGGTTTTTTTTTAGCAGCAATATTTGCTTCCTTTAAATTATCAAAAAGCAAAATATTAAATTTAATTGGAAATTTATACACGACTATTTTTAGAGGGGTTCCTGAACTCTTAGTCATTTATTTATTTTTTTTTGGTGGAAGTGGTGCCGTTATGTATGTAGCCAAAATATTTGGTTATAATGAATATATCGAGGTAAATGCTTTTCTAACTGGAGCCATAGCAATAGGAATTATTTCTGGAGCGTATTCAACAGAAGTTTTTAGAGGAGCAGTGCAATCTATAAATAGAGGTCAGTTTGAAGCTTCAAAAGTTTTAGGTTTAAATAAAGGTATTTACTATTATAAAATAATTATTCCTCAAATGCTAAGGATAGCTTTACCAAACATAAGTAATGTTTGGCAAATAACATTAAAGGATACATCTTTAATTTCTGTAACTGGATTAGTAGAAATTATGAGGCAATCTTATATTGCAGCTGGATCCACAAGAGATCCTTTATTTTTTTACTCATTTGCTGCAGTTTTGTATTTGTTTTTAACTTTTATTAGTCTGAAACTCTTTAACAAGCTAGAAAAAAATTATAGCAAAGGATTTTAAATGGATTTAATGATAGAAAGCTTTCCAAAGTTACTTAAGGCGACGATGTTAACAATTGAATTAACTCTATTATCATTATTTTTTGGAATATTTGTTGGAGCTTTTTTTGCTTTACTTAGAACTGGCAAAAATAAATTATTTTATTATTTTGCCTACTATTATTCTTACATCTTTAGAGGTACCCCATTATTAGTTCAAATTTTTATAATATATTTTGGCCTTGGCCAAGTAGAATGGATAAGAGAATCATTTTTATGGATATTTTTAAAAGAACCTTATTC
>CAZQZO010000040.1:0-1033 GCA_964597855.1 uncultured Halobacteriales archaeon
GACTTAAAAAAACTAATTTCTGATTGTGATTTGTTAATTGGTGGAGTTTTAATTCCAGGGGCAGAAGCTCCTAAATTGGTTACTAAAGACATGTTAAAATTAATGAAAAGGGGTTCTGTTATAGTTGATGTTGCTATTGATCAAGGAGGATGCGTTGAGACAAGTAAACCCACAACTCACGCTAATCCTACTTATATAGTTGATGACGTGGTTCATTATTGTGTTGCCAACATGCCTGGTGGAGTTCCAAGAACTTCTACACTAGCATTAAACAAGGCAACAATTCCTTTTTTATCTAAACTTGCTGATAAGGGTTATGAAAAAGCTTTAAGAGAAGATAAAAATTTTTTAGCAGGATTAAATGTTTTTAAAGGACAAGTTACATATAAAGCTGTTGCAGACATATTTGGTCACAAATATACTTCTCCAACAGAAGTTATAGGAGCATAATAAAGCTTCTTTCTTAGAGGAGAAAGAAAATGTACAGACCATTACCAGACGGTTTAACAATAAAAAAATCACCTATCGAAGGATTAGGTCTTTATGCTACAAAAGATATTAAAGCTAACGTGTATATTGGATTAACTCATATCTTGGATGAAAGATTTGAAAATAATTATCTCAGAACTCCACTTGGTGGATTTTATAACCATTCAGACACACCTAATATTCAAAGAATGGTAACTAATGTTATACCAAAGCTAAAGTTTGGAGATCCAGCGCCGAATCCTGACGAACAAAGTGAAGTTAAAAATATACAAGCATCTAGAGAGCATTTGTATCCAAATGTTTATGCAAGGTTCATGTATTTGATATCAGTTAAAAATATTAAATCAGGAGAGGAATTAGCAGCAAATTATAATTTATATACTTATCCAAAAACGGGAGTTGGTTTCCAATCATTTTAAATGAAAACACTGCCGCGTAATACAAAAGTGGTTGTGATAGGTGGTGGAGTAATAGGGTGCTCCGTAGCTTATCACCTAGCAAAGTTTGGTTGGAAAGATACAATAATTCTTGAAAGAGATCAGCT
>CAZQZO010000041.1:0-1028 GCA_964597855.1 uncultured Halobacteriales archaeon
TGTAAATAATTTATCTAATTTACCATCTCTTTCTCCAGCATTAGTATTACCAAAAAAAAGTAAACTTAAAATTAAAATTGATAAAAATTTTTTCATTTTTTACTTATCTTTTTTTATAATTTTAAGCATAACTGCTTTGCATAATTTTTATAATCTTTAAAATATTACAGAGGAATTACTGTCATTTAAATTTATTAGCTGCCTTTTCTTCCCAAAAAGAAATTCTTTCTTTTTTATTTTCAATGAGTTTTTTACAATTTTGAGCATATTTTTTTAATAAAATAGAAGCATTATTAAAATCATTATCTATTAAATCTAAATTTTTTTTCATCTCCAATTTTACTTTTAAAGACATTTCTTCTGTAGCCATACCCATTATTTCACCCGTTTCATGAGCAAGCTTTAAAGAAGTATCTGCACTTTTTTCTACACCTTCTATGATATTAGGTTCTCCATCAGATTTTTTAATATATTCAGCTCCTATTTTGTAGAAACAATAGCAGGTAATATAATCTTGTTGCATATTAGATAAAACATATTCTGCTCTTAACTCCTCATTTGTTTTTGCATAACTTTTGCAACAAATTAATAGGCTTAAAAATAAAAATGTAATAATTTTTTTAATCATTTTTTTTGAGAAGTTTTACAAAATTCCTTATATCTATAGCTAATAAATCTTGCTATTCAAGTGCAGCAAAATGACCATCTTTATTAACCTTTACCTCTCCAAGGAATAGTTTTGTCTATAATTTTACGAAGAGTAATATCAAATAAAAGTCCTAACATACCCATTATAAATATTGTTATCCAAATAACTTCATATTGAAAATACTTTTTTGCAACATTTTCAACAAAACCAATACCAGTAGTTCCTGCTAAAAATTCAGCTGCAACAAGTGTTCCCCAACACATACCAATAGCCACTCTTACACCAGTTAATATTTCTGGTAATGAATTTGGAAATATTACGTGCCTTAGAATCTGCCATCTAGAAGCACCTAATGAATGAGCTGCATGTATTTTTGATA
>CAZQZO010000042.1:0-1021 GCA_964597855.1 uncultured Halobacteriales archaeon
GTAATAAGAGGAGTTCCTGAATTATTAGTTATCTATCTATTCTTTTTTGGCGGAAGTGGAGCACTTATGTTTGTTGCTTCAATGTTTGGGTATAACGATTATATTGAAATAAATGCCTTTATAACGGGAGCATTTGCAATTGGTATTATTTCTGGCGCTTATTCTACAGAAGTATTTAGAGGAGCAATACTTTCAATTGACAAAGGACAATTCGAAGCAAGCAAAGTACTTGGTTTAAATAAATACATTTATTTTTTTAAGGTAATTATGCCTCAAATGTTAAGATTAGCTCTTCCTAATATAAGTAATGTTTGGCAAATAACTTTAAAAGATACATCTTTAATATCTGTTACGGGTTTAGTAGAAATTATGAGACAATCTTACATTGCAGCAGGATCTACTAGAGATCCATTATTTTTTTATTCATTTGCAGCAGTTCTGTATCTTTTATTAACATTTATAAGTATGAAATTTTTAAATAATTTAGAAAAAAAATATAGCAGAGGTTATTAATGGATATTGAATTAATGATTAACAGTGCACCAAGGTTACTAAATGCAACTGTTATAACTTTAAAATTACTTGCCGCTTCTTTATTTTTTGGTCTTTTTGTAGGTTTATTTTTTGCATTATTGAGAGTTGGAAAAAATAAATTTTTGAGAGGGTTTTCATATAGTTTTTCTTATGTTTTTAGAGGAACACCTCTTTTGGTTCAAATATTCATAATTTATTTTGGTTTAGGACAAATCGAATATTTAAGAAGTACAATTTTATGGACTGTTTTAAAAGAACCATACTGGTGTGCAATTATTGCTTTTTCTTTAAACACAGGTGCATACACTTCAGAAATATTGAGATCAGCTTTTGAAACTATTAAAAAAGGTTATACAGAGGCAGGAAAAAGTTTAGGATTAAAATATTCAACCATCTTTTACAAAATTCATTTACCCATAGCAGTAAAACAATCATTACCAGCTTATGGAAACGAAATTATATTAATGTTAAAAGGAACTTCTTTAGC
>CAZQZO010000043.1:0-1014 GCA_964597855.1 uncultured Halobacteriales archaeon
CATACGGTCCTGAAATACTACTAGTTGCTTTCATGAAGACTATTGGTTCTGTTGGCGTTTTAGCTCCTGTTTCTTTTGCGTGATCAGAATAATTTAATCCTATTGCAACAAATTTACCTGGCTTATTAATACAAGCACCTATTCTCTCGCTACTTTTTATTTCAGGCAATGAATCTAAATTTATATTTTTTAATTTTGAAACTGTTTCTAAATTTAAATTATCAGAATTAAAATCTTTGATATGAGAACTTAAATCTTTAATTTTATTATTTTTGTCTAAAATAGCTGGTTTTTCTTTTCCTTTTTCGCCAACTCTTAATAACTTCATCTAACCTTTAATTCCTAGATGGGTATATTTAACATTTAAGTAGTCTTTAATTGCCATGGAACCACCTTCTCTTCCATAACCTGTTTGTTTGATGCCTCCAAAAGGTGCTTCTGCTATGGCTACTAGAGGAGTATTAACCGCAACGGTACCTGTTTCCATTAGTTCTGATGCTCTATGTGCTTGTTCCATTGAATTTGTACAAATATAACTACTTAAGCCTAAATCATTATTATTTGCTCTTTCAATTATTTCATCAAATGATTTAAAAGATAACATTGGTACCAATGGTCCAAATGGTTCTACTCTCATAATTGTAAAATCATCCTTTACATTGTCAAAGACTGTTGGTTCGTAATAAAAACCTTTATTAAAACCAGCTGGTCTTTTTCCACCCAATAATACTTTTGCACCTTCTTTTTTTGTTGTTTCAACTAATTCTTCTATTTCATTTAATCTTTTTTTTGTTGTTAGAGGACCAAGTTGAACATTTGGATCCATGCCATCACCTATTTTTAATTTTTTTGTTTTTTCAACAAACATATTTACAAATTCATCTTTTTTACTTTCTTGGATATAAAATCTATTTGGAGAAATACAAACTTGTCCATTATTTCTAAATTTTGCAGTAATCGCCATATCAGTAGCTTTTTGAATATCTGCATCATCAAAAACAATAAATGGAGAAT
>CAZQZO010000044.1:0-1009 GCA_964597855.1 uncultured Halobacteriales archaeon
GGCATTTTGTATATGTGGGCGATAATACAGAGATTGGAAATAATGTGAAGATTGGCTCACTTGCTCATGTAGATTATGATGTTAAGATTGGAAATAACACAATGATTGAGGGACTAGTTTACATTCCACCATTATCAAGAATTGGGAATAATGTTTTCATTGGACCATCAGTATCATTGACAAACGATCCATTTCCACCAAGTGAAAAATTAATTGGAGTTACAATAAACGATAATGTAATAATTGGCAGTAGAGCCGTAATCAAAGCAGGAGTGACTGTTGGAGAAAATAGCGTAGTTGCAATGGGTGCAGTTGTAACTAAAGATGTACCACCAAACACAGTTGTAGGAGGTGTACCTGCCAAAGTAATGTATTCAAAAGAAGAATATAATAAAAGACAACTAGATTGGAAAAATTCTAACTAATTCTGAGATTCAGTTGTAGAAGAAGTTGTCATCCCGCCAAGTAATTTATCAATCTCATAAATTGCAAGTTTGTCTCTTCCTAAAAGATTGAATTTTTGTAATATATTTTCAAATTGTTGTTCTTCTTCAATCTGTTCGTTTACAAAGAATTGTAAGAATGTAAATGTATTATGATCTTTATCTTTTTGAGCTAGATCAACCATATGATTTATTGCTTTTGTGACAGCTTGTTCATTTGACAATGCTGTTTTGCATATTGCCTCTAAGGATTTGTAAGTTTTAGGTGGTTGTTTTGTACCTGGAATTATTGCTCCAAGACATTGGCCATTAACAAAATTAACAAACTTCAACATGTGTTGATGTTCTTCTTCTGCTTGAGAATGAAAAAAACTAGCAGCACCATCATAACCAGTTATTTCACACCATGAAGCTGCAGAAAGATATGCATTAGCTGCATTTGCCTCCATAGAGATTTGGTTATTCAGTGCCTTAACTAAAGGAGTAGATATTTTCATAGTATGACTTGTTTTCCAGAGTTAAAATACTTCTCGAAAATTACGCTTACCTAATTACTCTAAGCTAAG
>CAZQZO010000045.1:0-1005 GCA_964597855.1 uncultured Halobacteriales archaeon
GAACAGTTGTAAGTGTTATGGGTTTGGAAGATAAAGAAACAACGAACAACTCGCCGGAAGCTAATATGAGAAAAGCAATAAGAATTTTTGCTAAAACACCGACTGCAATAGCTGCTTTTTTTAGGGCTAGAAAAGGTAAAAATGTAATTCCACCTAAAAAAAAATTATCTTTTTCTGAAAATTTTTTTCATATGTGTTTTGGTAAAGTTCCTGAAAAGGAAATAGTTAAAGCCTTTGATGTATCTTTAATTCTTTATGCTGAACATAGTTTCAATGTTTCTACTTTTACAGCAAGAACTATAACCAGTAGTTTATCTGATATACATGGAGCAATTACTGGAGCTATTGCAAGTTTAAAAGGCCCACTTCACGGTGGCGCCAATGAAGAAGTTATGTATATGTTAAAAAAAATAAAAACTCCAAAAAATGCAAAAAAATGGATTCTTAATGCAATAGAAAACAAAGAACTTGTAATGGGATTTGGTCATAGGGTTTACAGAAAAGGAGATTCTAGAGTTCCAACAATGAAAAAATATTATTATAAAGTTGCTGAAATTCTTAAGGAAAAAAATTTACCTACGATCAGTAAAATTATTGAAGATATTATGATTGAGAAAAAAAATATTTATCCAAACGTTGATTATCCAACTGGTCCAACCTATCATTTAATGGGTTTTGATACAGACTTCTTTACTCCAATATTCGTCATTTCACGAATAACAGGTTGGTCTGCGCACATTATGGAACAACATGCTGCTAACAAATTGATTAGACCACTTTCTAAATACAGTGGTGAGAAGCATCGTAAAGTAATGCTTCTCAACCAAAGATAAAATTATTTTCCTGGACCTTTGTATGCTGCTGCGATTTTTGCAGCGTTTGCTGCAACGTCATTAATATTAATTGCTTCGCAAACTGCAATATCGCAAAGAGCACCACTAGCTTCTGTTGCCATTTTAACGCCAGCGCCTTGTGCAAAAGTTCCTTCAAATACTGCTAAAAAAT